>JAPOVK010000034.1 GCA_026708185.1 Gammaproteobacteria bacterium
CTATATGGCGAGCAACGGCGTCGCCGCCAACCTGCTCATGTTAGCGATCCTGGCGGCCGGTCTCGTGTCGCTCCCCGGCTTGGAGCGCCAGTCCTGGCCCACGTTGGCTTTCAACCACATCGAGGTTTCCATCGCCTATCCCGGCGCGACGCCCGAGGAGGTGGAGGAGTCGATCGTCGTCAAAGTCGAAGAGCAGGTCAGCTCGCTCGACGGCGTCCGCGCAGTCAAGTCAACAGCTGCGCCGGGGGTGGCCTCGGTCAGGATCCAAGTGAAATCCGGTACGGACATTCCCAAGGCGATAGACGACGTCGAGTCGGCCGTTTCCCGTATCCAGACGTTTCCCGTCGGCGCCCGGCGCCCCGAAATCACCGAGATGACCTCTCGACAGAGCATCATTCGACTGGTGGTCTACGGCGACATTTCGGAGCGTTCGCTAAAGGAGCTCGCCTACCAGCTAGAAGACGAACTCGCATCGCTCCCAACCGTATCGCTGGTCGAGACAAGCGGCCTGCGAGACTACGAAATCTCCATCGAGGTGGCGTTGAACCGGCTGCGCTCGCTCGGGCTAACCCTCGACGACATCGCCGCCGCCGTTCGCCGCAGCTCTCTCGACCTATCCGCTGGCCGCATCGACACCGCGGACGAGCAGGTACGGATTCGCTCCCTTGGACAGCGTTACGTTCAACAGGACTTCGAGGAGATCGTGGTGCTCAGCCGCAGCGACGGCACGACAGTCCGATTGGGCGACATCGCGGACGTTCGGGACGGTTTCGAGGATGTCGACCTGATCGTCCGCCACGACGACAAGCCAGCCGCGTTCGTCGAGGTCTCGCGCGTTGCAGGGGAACACGTGCTGGAGGTTGCGACAGCGGTGCACGAGCACGTCGCCAACGTCATCGTCCCGTCGCTGCCGGAAGGCGTGCGGGTAGACATCCTGAACGACGAGTCGCAGACGTACTCCGAACGCGCAGAGCTCCTGCTCAAGAATGGCGCCCTAGGCCTCATGCTGGTTCTTGTCGCGCTGGCTCTGTTCCTGGAGATCCGCCTCGCGGTGTGGGTTGTCGTCGGGCTGGCCACGTCGCTCGTCGGCGTTCTGGCAGTCATGCTGATCCTCGATGTCGCGCTCGACCTGCACTCTCTGTTCGTGTTCGTTCTGGCGATCGGAATAATCGTCGACGACGCGATCATCGTGGCAGAAAACATCCACCTCGAACGCCAGCGGGGAACACCCGGTCTTGTCGCGGCGATTCGCGGCGCCCGACGCATCAAGGTGCCGCTGACATTCGCCGTGTTGACGTCGATCGTGGCGTTCACCCCCGTTTTCTTCATTCCCGGAGGCATCGGCGATGCCTGGCTGGCGCTGCCCATCATGATCATCGCCATGTTGCTGATATCGCTGTTCGAGTCGCTGTTCGTACTTCCCAACCACCTGTCGCACTTGCACGGTCCCGAATGGGTGCCCACAAATGGCGTGGACAGGTTCTTTGCGCGGACCAAGGGCCATGTCGACCGCCAGCTGGCCCGGTTCGTTGACGGTCCGCTAGACCGGGCGCTGCGCTTCGCGACCGACCAGCCCGCGGTCGTGGTCGCCGGCGCGTTGGGGCTCTTCATCCTGAGTGTTTCCCTGTTGCCCGCCGGCATCGTCACCTCCTCCTTCGCCGACGTCGTGGAGGGGGATTTCGCTACAGCCCGTCTCGAGATGCCGGACGGGACACCCGCGAACAGGACCTACGAGGTGGCGAAGGAGTTGGAGGCGGCGGGCTACCGGGCGATCGAACGTCTAACCCGGGATCGGTCCGAGGACGAGCCATCCGTGGTATCCGGGGTGACGGTGACGGTCGGCCAGGGGCCGCGTCGGGAGGGCGGGGGACTTACACCGGCAGCCACGTTGAATCCCCAGGCCAACGTTGCGGCCATCGAGTTCAAGCTCGTCGGCGTGCAACAGCGGCAGATCACCACCGGCGAAGTCGTTCAGGCTTGGCGCGAGGAAGTGGGCAGTCCGCCGTATGTCCGGGGCATCACCTTCAGCGGCGAGGTCGTCGACTTCGGCAATCCCGTGGAGGTTCTTCTCTCACACCCCGACTCCGGACGCCTCCCCTCGATCGCGAGTAGTTTGGCTGACAGCCTTCGAAGCATTGACGGCGTGTTCGACGTGCGGTCGGACCACACGCCCGGCGTCAGGGAGATCCAGCTCGCGCTCAAGCCCGAAGCTCGGACTCTCGGGCTCACCCAGGAGGCACTGTCCGTGCAGGCGCGGGCCGCGTTCTTCGGCGCGGAAGTCGAGCGCGTGCAGAGAGGCCGGGACGAGGTCGGCGTGTTCGTGCGTCTACCCGACGACGAACGCAACGCCATCGCCGACATCGAGGCGTATCCCATTCGCACCGCAACAGGCGGCGAGGTTCCGCTTCGCCAGGTCGCAACGCTCAAGACGGGTGTCGCCGCGCCGAGTGTCCGTCGCAGGGATGGTCAGCGCGCCGTCACCGTCACCGCCGACGTGGATCTGACCGTTATCACCGGCGGGGAAGCCAACGACGTGCTGGTCACCACCATCCTACCGGAACTCACCGCCGCGAATCCGGACCTGACGTACATGCTAGGCGGTGAACAGCAACAGCAGCTCGACTCCCTCGATGCGCTCTATCGCGGTTTCGCGATCGCCATGCTCGTGATCTTCGCGCTTTTGGCGATTCCGCTTCGGTCCTACACCAAGCCGTTCATCGTCATGGCGGCGATCCCGTTCGGGGTCGTCGGCGTGATTCTGGGTCATCTGATACTTGGGATAACCTTCACGACGACGGCCATCCTGGGCATCCTGGGCTTGAGCGGCGTCGTGGTGAACGATTCGCTGGTCATGCTCGACGCCATCGATCAGCGCGTACGCGAAGGCACACCCGTACGAACGGCAATCATCGAAGGTGCCAAAGGCCGTTTCAGACCGATCATGCTGACCTCCGTGACCACATTCCTGGGCTTCACGCCGCTTATTCTGGAACAGGCTATCCAGGCACAGTACCTGCGCCCCTTTGCCGCGTCCCTCGGGTTCGGCATCATGATCACCACGGCTATCTTGATGGTGCTCATCCCGGCTCTTTATTCGATCCGCCAAGGTTTCGTTGGCAACCCTGACCAGACTCCGAACCGCGTCGCGACGGCGCCGGCGTAGGTCGCTTCTCAAACATCGCATGCTGACCGACCTGTCCAGAAACCTGTGGCGTGCCTATCGCGGCTCGAACGTGAAGGACCGCGTGGCTCGCTACGGTACCTGGTTCGACGGAAATCAGCGGGGACCCGCAAACGGCAGGGACTACGACCACACGGAGACGGTCAACGACTACTACGACATGTGCAGCGAGTTCATGCAATTCGGATGGAACGAGTCCCTGCACTTCGCGCCGCTGAAGCCCGGAGAGACACTGGAGCAGTCGATCATCCGCCATCAGCGGCTGATGATCGACCGGCTGCAACTGCGCGCGGGAATGACGATTATCGACGTCGGTTGCGGCGTCGGCGGTCCGATGCGCCGGGTGGCGCGCGAATCCGGTGCAAGGGTCCTATGCCTCAACAACAACGCACAGCAGCTCGACCAGGCCAGGAGGAAAAACGTTGCCGCGGGGCTCGACCACATGGCCGACTACATGAAATGCAACTTCATGGACATGAATGCCATCGACCCCTGCACCTTCGATGGCGGGTATGCAATCGAGTCGACCTGCCATGCGCCGGACAAGCGACAAGCGTTCGCGCAAATCTACCGCGTACTTAAGCCAGGGGCATTGTTCTGGGGCCAGGAAATGTGCATGACCGACGACTTCGATCCCGACAACAGTCGTCACCAAGCCATCAAGGGAGCTCTCATGCTAGGGATCGCCCTACGCGACATCGCGACTTTCTCGGAAGTGAACCGTGCGCTCGAGGCCGTTGGATTCGAGGTCATCGAGGCAGCGGATCGGGACGTACAGACCGGGCCGAGCACGCCGTGGTACCAGCCGATGCAGGGGCCGCGCGGGACTTTGCGCAGCGCGTTTCGCCGAACGCCCTTGGGCCGCAAGGCGATGATCGGCACCTTTAGGGTGGCCGAGGCGCTGCGCTTTTTCCCAAAAGGTTCGACAGCGGTGGCTCAATTGATGGACCGGACGGCCGATGCATACGTCGCCGGAGGCAGGTCGGGACTGTTCACGCCGCTCTACTGCTTCTTGGCCCGCAAACCAGCGTAGTGGCGATCCTTCGCCGCCTGATCGACCGGGCCTTCCGCGAACGGGCGAGGGTCGCGACCCATGGGCGCGATAGCCTCGCCCCCACGATGCCTCCCCAAGATGCAACCTGATTGCAGGCGTCGGGCGGCTCAAGAACTCCAGCAATGGCCGATGCCGCCCAACGCGCCCGTCTAACGTCCTCCGGCTTCCCCGATACGAACCTTCATGCCCTCCGTCGCGAACCGGATGCCGCCCGTGACGGCCAACTGGCCGTCTTCGAGTTCACCGGTTACGTAGACATCGTCGTCGATACGCTGCAGAACGCGAACCGGCACGACGCGCACCGTGCCGTCGTCTCGAACCATCCAGATCTCATCGTCCGCCTGCAACGCGGCTCGGCGCACGCTGAAGTATTCGTCCGGCACCAACCCCTCGATGGCCACTTCCACGAATTTGCCCACGAGCAGCGGTGGGCTCGTGCTTCGACCCGCTGCGGACGCAGCACCAGGAACGCCCGGCGCAAAGGGGTCCGGCACGTGGACAATCACGTCGATGGTGCGCGTTTCGGCATCCAAGGATGCGTCCGCCCGGTCCACGTACGCCCGCCAGGAATAGACGACATCGCCGTACTCGGCGAGCACCACTGCGGCGACGCGTTGCCTTACCCCTTCGTACTGCCAAATCTGGGGGACCAGCGCTGCGTCCGCATCGGAAAGAGATACCACCACTTCCATCGCGGCCGAGGAGAACAACCTGCCCAGCGACTGGCCTGGGGTCACGAGCTGTCCGACATCCACTGACTCGTCGTGTACGACGCCGTCGAACGGCGCCGTAACCCCGGTGCGCGACAATGCCAGTTTGGCTTGGGCCAAGGCGGCCTCTTCCCGCGCCAGGGCGGCCTCCGCCGCCTTCAACTGGGGGATGTGCAGAGTTAGCGGATTCGGCTTGGTCGACGCATCCTCGCCTTGCCTGCGGGCATAGCGCTCGTACTCGGACCGGGCGATTGCCGCGTCCTCGCGCGCTTCGAGGAGCGCTACCTCCCGCGCGGCCAAAGCGGCTTCCGCCTGGCGCACGCCGAACTCGTAGTCTGCCTCCTCGAGGCGGAACAGGGTCTGCCCGGCAACGACGTGACGACCGCTGACGAAACCCTCGTCCACCCAAGCCACCCTTCCGCCCACCTGCGGCGCGATGTCGACTTCCGCGGTCGGCCGCACCGTCCCCGCGCCACGAACCGGGATCGGCCCGGCGCCGGCGACGATCGGGGCGGTGTTGACGTACGGAACCTGGGAAGGCGGCTCGTGCGTGTCGGGTTCCGGTGCCAGCGACACCAGCACGGTGGCCACACCCACGGCACCGGCAATCACGGCGATGGCGACGAGATAGCCCGTTCTCTTACGCACGCTTCAGTATCGGTCGATCTGACATCGGGCGAAAACGACTATAGCGAAGCGAGTATTCTGCGGGTCCGCCCGGCGGTCTTCTCGTTCTCGGGGTAGAACTGACTGCAGTAGCGTCGGTAAAGCATGATTTTCCCGTCATCGCTGTTCAGCACCGGCTGCGGTCGAAAGATCCTTCGATTCCAGATGGGAACGTCCTGTTCAACGTCCTTCACCTGCTCTTCCAGCAGGATGTAGTTCAGCAACTTCGCCCGAAGGCGCTTCGGGAGGAGCCAAAGTCCCATGAATCCCGGCCCGACGCGATCAGTCTCCTGCGTCTGGTTCGCCAACACCAGGTCCATGTAGGTGCCGTCCAACGGGGTGGCGAGAACCCAAAACCGGGAGCTGACCGGAATCGAACGCTCGGTTATGTCGACGGCAGAGTAGCCCATGCCGTAGAGGTTGGTGACAACGGACGCCTCGAGCAGTCGCCGTCGTCCCATCACGGACCGTTCGCGCTTGAAGTTGAAAGCGCTCCGCAGATGTGCGCCATCAACCGTCACGGCACCTTGCTGGTGAACGTCGGAGTACCCGTGAATGTGAGTGAAGTGGGCGAGATCAACGGAATTCTCGGCCGTGTGTTCCGGATGGCTCGTCAGCCGGAAAGTCCGGAGGCCCACAGCGCTCCAGCCGTCTTCGTCCCGCCGGTCAAGCGGCAATCTGAAGTAAGGCGGCTGGCCAACGGAACTCCACCAGCCGAAAACCATGCCGTTGATGACCTGCGTTTCGAAACGCTTCAGCTTGGCGTTCCTCGGCGGCGGAGCATTCGGCGTGGCGACGCACTGACCCGTCACGTCGTACTCGAACCCGTGGAACGGGCAGACCAGGCGTCCGTCTCTCACCTTGCCGCCCGTTTCAGGGCCGAGGTGCGACCCCAGGTGCGGGCAGTACGCATCGGCAACGCATACCGAACCGGCGCCGTCGCGCCAGACCACGATCTGCTGTCCGAGCCACGTCCTCTCGATCAGGGTTTTCTTGCGCAGCGCACCGTCACTCGCAACGAAATACCAGCCATCGGGAAACGGCGAGGTAGGGCGACGATCATCCTGTGTTCGCGACTCTGCGCTGGCCAAGGCAGGTTCCCCTTCCACAGTAGCCGCGACTGTACCAGAGAGGCCATAGAGCCGCACAAGACGGATAGGCTGGCCGGCAAAGGTCGTCGAGGGTCAGGAACAGGGCTTGCGGCCTCCCGTTGCCGACCGTCAGCCCGACTGTTCAGGCACTCAGGTCAACCAGGCCACGCCCAACCATCTCGCCGGCCAGGATGCGGTCGATCGCGGCCGAGAGCGTATCCAGTCTGAGCGGCCGGGCGAGGTCGTCCAAGCCGTCGAGCCGCCACTCCCCGCCGAGCTTGCGCCAGATCGCCTCCTTCTGGGCCAAGGGCAATTCGACCGAGTCGACCCCGAGCAGGTTGACGTGGCGCAGGATGAAGGGCAGCACGGTTGCCGGAATCTCCGGCGAAGCCACGAGGCCGCAGGCCGCCAGGCTCATTCCGTAGCGCAGCGATTTCACGGCGTTGACGAGGATCTGCCCACCCACGGTGTCTACGACGCCGCCCCACGTCTCGCGCCCAAGCGGGCGGTCGGCGCCCGCCAAGGCCTCCTCCCGGCTCATGATCGCGCTGGCACCCAAACTGTTGAGGAATCCGTGCTGGGCGGCCTTGCCGGTGACTGCATGGACCTCGTAGCCGAGCTTCGCCAAGAGCTTGACCGCGACGCAACCCACTCCCCCCGTAGAGCCGGTCACTAGAACGGGGCCGCTTTCGGGCGACATTCCGGCAGCCTCCAGCTTGTCCACGCAGAGAGCCGCCGTGAACCCGGCCGTACCGAGGGTCATGCTCGTGCGCAGGTCCAAGCCGCTCGGCATCGGGACGGCCCAGCCCGCGGGGATGCGTATCTTCTGCCCGAACCCTCCCGCCGTGTTCATGCCGAGATCGAAACCGATGGCGATTACCTCGTCGCCCGGCGAGAAGGCGGCGACCGATGACTCCGCGACAACGCCAGCCGCGTCGATCCCGGGCGTGTGCGGGAAGTTCCGGGTAACCCCCGGGTTCCCGGTCGCGGACAACGCATCCTTGTAGTTGAGCGACGAATAGGCCACGTCGATGAGCAGTTCGCCTTCGGGCAAGTCCGCCGCCTCGAGCTCGACAACGCTGCGCGGGTACTTGCGGTCTTCGGTCTTGTCGACCCGGAATGCTTGATACGCGGAACTCATCGAAATCCCCCCATCATCCTGTCCATCAGTCGGTGCAGCGTGCTCTCGATCACGCTCGAGAACTGTCCGACGAGCCTCTCGATCGGCCGCTTGGGTTCCACCCAGGCCACCTCCAAGACCTCGGCGTCGGCGCATGCGCGTGCAAGGTACTCGTCGCTGGTCACGAGTTCGTCGACGAGCGCGCGATCCAAGGCGCGCTGGCCGTACCAGGCCTCGCCCGTGGAAACGGCATCGAGGTTCAGGCTAGGTCGCCAGTCGGCAACGTACTCCTTGAACAGCGCGTGGATGTCTTCGAGCTCCTCGCGCAGTTTTTCGCGACCCTGCTCGGTGTTCTCTCCGAGGACGTCGAGCGTGCGCTTGTAGCGCCCAGCGGTCAGCACCTCGACGTCGACATCGTGCTTCTTCAGCAGCCGGTGGATGTTCGGGATCTGCGCGAGAACACCGATGGAGCCGACGACCGCGAACGGGGCGGCCAGCACGCGGTCGGCAACGGCGGCCATAAGGTAGCCGCCGCTCGCCGCCACCTTGTCTACCGCCGCGGTCAGTTTCAGTCCGTGGCTGCGCACACGGGCGAGTTGCGAGGCGCCGAGCCCGTACGCATGCACCATGCCCCCCGCGCTTTCAACGCGCACCACCACCTCGTCGGTTTCCGCGGCGGATGCGAGCACCGCGGAGATCTCCAATCTGAGGTTGTCGACGGCGCTCGCCTGGATGTCGCCGTTGAAGTTCAAGACGAATACGCGCCGCCGCGGGTCTTCCACGGGTCGTCCCCGGCGACCCGCCTTGTCGCGCCGTTTGCGGTCGTGCTTGCGAGCCTTGGCTTCCCGCTTGCGCTGCCTCTTGGCGGCGGCGTGGGAAATCGACGCCTCCTCGATCGCGCGGCCCATGTCGCGCAGACGATCGTTGAGCAGCGTGATCTCGATCTGTCCGCCGGGGGGCTTGCGCATCGCGCGGTGGGCGCTGGTCGCGGCCACTGCGGACAGCACGATCAGCGCGGCGACCACAACGGTCGCCGTCTTGGCGAGGAAGCCAAGGTATTCGAGCAGGAAATCCATTGCGGGCAAGAGCCCTTACCGCTTGCTTGCTGGGCGGATTCTAGCGGTAATTGTCGTGCCCGCAACGAAAAGAGATAGATCGGCCATGGACCTGTCCATCGAACTTGCCCGGCGGCTGGAAACCGATGCCGCCGCCCACGTCGATACCGTTTTCCGGTTGGCCACCGACCGCGGCACTTTGCTCGTTTTCTCGGTGCGGGCCGGCGAAATCGAGTTCGAACCGGACGCGAGCCCGGATGTCACGTTCACGTTCGACCGTCCTGATACGGCGCGCGCGATCCTCCTCGGTGATGCGGATCCCATCGCCGCGTTCATGGCCGGCCAGTTCCGGTCCGACGGCCACCTACCGTTGGCATTCGTCCTGCTCGGTCTCTTCCGTCACGACTTCGGCGGCCCCCCGCCGGACTGACGCGCGCTCATTTCGGCGATGAAGGCATCGATCAGCCATCGCGAGATCGCCGTGCCGCCAGGAACGTTGGGCATGTCCCGGAAGTGGAACCAGCGTGCGTCGGCAATCTCCCCGTCGTGATAGGCGATCTCGCCACCCGCATAGTCGGCGTGGAATCCAAGCATGAGCGAGTTCGGGAACGGCCAAGACTGGCTGCCGAGATAGCGCAGGTTGGACACGCGGAGGCCGACTTCCTCGGCCACCTCCCGGTGTACCGTCTGCTCGATGGACTCGCCCGGCTCGACGAAGCCGGCAAGCGTCGAGTACATGCCCGTCGGCCACGCCACGTTGCGGGCGAGCAGCATGTCTTCGCCGTTGCGGACCAGGACGATGATGCTCGGCGACAACCGGGGGTAGGTGGTCAGCCCGCATTCTCCGCAATACTTCGCCCGGTCGGTCGCGTGTTCCTCGTTCAAGCTGCCGCACCGCCCGCAGTAGCGGTGGTCGCGGTGCCATTCGATGATCTGCTTGGCGCGCCCGGCGAGGTAGAAGAAGTCCGGCTCCACGCGGCCCAGCCAGGCACGCAGTCCAGTTACGGCGAACCCTTCCAAGACTTCGCTCGTCGGGGGGCGCTCGGCGGCAAGCGCGAAGCAGCCCTGCGCACCCCAGCGGCCGAGGTAGTGCTTATAGGTGACCTCGAGATCCACCCAGCGGAACTCGTCCGCCGTGACCGGACGGGGAATGCCCTGTTCGCTGATGGACAACAGTTCGTCCCCCAGGCAGACGAAATAGAGCGCGTCACCCTGATCGAGGCCGTCCGGCGGCCTCGTTTCCGAGATGAATTTCGAGGGGCTCGTGACGAACAATGTACTCACCTGCTGTTGCTATACTCGCGCGCTTCGCGCGTACTCGCGCGCCTTTGGGCGGAATCGCCTCAAGACGTTCGCGGTCAAACCGCCGCTATGTCTTCGCGTCGGCCAAGCGCACGATTCTAGCGAAAAATCCGCTGCCCGCTGCCGCTCGCCAACCGGGTGAGGCGGCGCGCAGCCTGAGGTTAAGGAGCTCAAATGGCTGAAGTGCACGGCGGTCGCGACCGCGCTTGGTGGGTAGCGTACTGGACCAACTTTCTCGGGGAAGCCCCACCCTGGTACAAGCTGACGGTACTTGCCTTCCTGTTCGCCAATCCGTTCCTGTACCTCGCTTTCGGCGGTTTCATCGCCGGCTGGGTGCTGGTGCTGCAGTTCATCTTCACGCTGGCCATGGCGCTGCGCTGCTACCCGCTGCAGCCTGGAGGCCTGCTGGCGGTGGAAGCCCTGCTCATCGGCATGACCACACCCGGCCACGTCTACCACGAAGTCGAGGACAACCTGAAGGTGATCCTGCTCCTGGTGTTCATGGTGGCCGGCATCTACTTCATGAAGGAACTCTTGCTGTTCACCTTCACGAAGATCCTCGTGCAGGTCCGCAACAAGATGCTGCTGTCCGTCCTCTTCTGTTTCGTCGCCGCCGTCCTGTCGGCGTTCCTCGACGCCCTCACCGTGACCGCCGTGGTCATCAGCGTTGCGGTCGGTTTCTACGGGGTCTATCACCGCGTGGCCTCTGGAGGCGGCAATGTCGACGACGAAGTCCACGAACTGCATCGCGAGGACTTGGACCGGTTCCGCGCCTTACTGCGCAGCCTCGTCATGCACGCCGCCGTGGGTACCGCGCTTGGCGGCGTCATGACGATCGTAGGCGAGCCGCAGAACGTCCTCATCGCGGACAAGATGGGCTGGGAGTTCATGGAGTTCTTCAACCGCATGAGACCGGTCACCATGCCGGTTCTCGTGGTCGGCCTGCTGACCTGCCTTTTCCTAGAGAAGATCAAGCGCTTCGGCTACGGCGCTGCCATCCCGGAGCCGGTACTGACGATCCTGGCCGAGTTCGACGAGGAGCAGTCGGCCGAACGCACGCCCAAGGAGACGGCCCGGCTCGTCATCCAGGCGATCACCGCCGTCCTGCTCGTCTTCGCGCTCGCCTTCCACGTCGCGGAGATCGGCCTGATCGGACTCGCCGTGATCGTCCTGCAAACGGCGTTCAACGGCATCGTTGAAGAGCACCGCCTCGGCCATGCCTTCGAGGAGGCGCTGCCGTTTACGGCGCTGCTGTGCGTCTTCTTCGGGATCGTCGCGGTGATTTCCGAGCAGCAGTTGTTCCAGCCCGTGATCGAGTGGGTACTGACGCTACCCGCCAGCCAGCAACCCGGGACGTTCTACATCGCCAACGGCGTGCTCTCGATGATCAGCGACAACGTGTTCGTGGCGACCGTGTACATCGGCGAGGTGCAGAAGGCGTTCACCGAAGGAATCATCGGTCGAGAGCAGTTCGACCTCTTGGCGGTGGCGATCAACACCGGGACGAACATCCCGAGCGTCGCCACGCCGAACGGCCAAGCGGCATTCCTGTTCCTGCTGACGTCGTCCCTGGCACCCCTGATCCGGCTCTCGTACGGGCGCATGGTCATCATGGCGCTGCCGTACACCATCACCATGGGCATCATGGGCTGGATCGGCGTGACCTACCTGCTGTAGGCGGCCTGACGCGGTAGATCGGGTAAGCGCGCCTTAAGGCCCGTCCGCCGCCGGGTGGTCGGCGGTTTCGCGCGATGCGGCATGTCGCCATACGGCACCGCGTTCCGCGACCCGGTCCAGGTCGTCCAGGTAGGCCTCGTGCGCGGCCAGTTCGGCGGGCGTTGCCAGCCGGACCGGCACGGCCGGGCGATCCGTTGGCAGGCGCAACGCCTCGTGCTCCACCGCCGCGGCCAGGTCGGCCTCGTCGCTGCTGCCGAACAACGTCATCTGCCCGCCGGTCATCGCGAGATAGACGTCGGCCAGGATCTCCGCGTCCAGCAAGGCGCCGTGCAATTCCCGCTTCGTGTTGTCCACGTGGTAGCGGCGGCACAGGGCGTCCAAGCCGTTCTTCTGGCCCGGGTGTCTGCGGCGGGCCAAGGCCAGCGAATCGGTCACCGTACAGCGCTCCGCCAAGCCATACCCGACGTCAAGCAGCGATAGCTCATAGTCGATGAACGAAACGTCGAATGGCGCGTTGTGCATGATCAGCTCGGCGTCCGCGACGAAGGCGAGGAACTCTTCGGCCACCTCGGCGAACTTCGGCTTGCCGGCCAGGAACGCATTGTCGAGGCCGTGCACGTCGTAAGCGGCGTCGTCGATCTCCCGTTCGGGATCGATGTAGAACTGGACGTTCTTGCCCGTCACCTGGCGATCGACGATTTCCACGGCGCCCAGCTCCACCACGCGATGGCCTTTCTCCGGCTCCAGGCCGGTGGTCTCGGTATCGAGTACGACTTGTCTCATCGGCTCTTACGCGGTTGGGCCTCGAGCATGGCGTCGATCGCCGCGTTGGCTGCTCGGTCCACGGCCTCGTTCTCGGCGTGGCCGCTGTGGCCCTTGACCCATTCCCAGCGCACCTCATGCACCGCGTTCAAGCGGTCCAGGCGCTGCCAAAGGTCCTGGTTCAGGACCGGCCGCCGGTCGGCGCGCCGCCAGCCACGCCTCTTCCAGCCGGCCAACCACTGCGTGATGCCCTGCCTTACGTACTGCGAGTCCGTGGTCAACACGACGCGACTACCGCGCTTGAGAGCTGCCAGGCCCTCGATCGCGGCGGTGAGCTCCATGCGGTTGTTGGTGGTGTGCGGCTCGGCACCACTGATGGCGCGCTCGGCCTTGCCCAAGCGGAGGAGCGCCGCCCATCCGCCGGGACCCGGATTGCCCCGGCATGCGCCGTCAGTGAAGATCTCTACGACCTGCGCCATGCACATTCCGTCGCGCCCGTCTCGTCCCTGTCGACCAGTCCACAAGCCCCGAACTTCGTCAGTCTAACCGTCCGCGGCGCGAATCGGCAAACCATCCACGTCGGGAATGCGCTGGGAGAGCGATGCCGTCGGATCGGCGGCCCGTAGTCGGTTCAGGCAGGCAAGCCGGCGAGCGGGACTCGGCAGCGGGCCCGCCAAGGCACGTTGCGCGCGCCGCCGCTCGGCGCGCTCGATGATGTAGCCGTGGCCGACCTTCGTGGCGGCCAGCAGGTACACGCCGCCAAACGGCAGTTGCAGCTTGCCGAGCAAGGCGCTTGCCCGCCGCCAATGGTCGTGGGCCAGCGCGAACGGCAAGGCGCCCCTGTAGTGCAGGTGGATCGTACGGGCGCTTCGTTCGAAGCCGAGCACCGCCAGCCAGTCGCTCAGGCGCAGCGTGCCCACGGGCCTAAGCCCGCGCAACGCCGGTCGCAGCCGAGCCAAGGACCACAGACTGAGCGGGTTGAAGCCCGCGACGAGCAACCGGCCGCCGGGTCGCAGGGCCCGCGTCACTTCGCGCAAGACGGCTCGCGGGTCGGGTGCCGCCTCGAGGACATGGTGCAGGACGACACCGTCCAGACTGCCCGCCGCAAGCGGCAAATCCATGGGATCGGCGACGATTCGCGACGCCGTGCCGGCACCGGCAGCGTCGCCAACGGGAAGATTGTGCACGGTCAGCCTCACCATGCAACGCGACGTCACTTCGATCAGCCCCGGCGGCGCGCCCAGCCAGAGCATCGCATCGCCGTGGAATAGGCGCACGGCCTTTGCTAGCGGTGCCCGCTCGGCCGCCAAGAGGCGGGCGCCGCTGGGCGTGCTGAACCAACCGGCCAGCCGCCGTTGTGGTTCGGCGCCCGGGAAGGCGGTCGCGGATCCACGTAGACCCGCATCCCGGCGCCGTTCCTCGATCACGGGACGAAGGAGACGGGAAGCAGACGCGGACGACCGCGCACCGTCAGTCTCACGATTCGGGGGCAGTTCTCTGCGCCGGCTGTCATTGTAAGCACCTTCGTGGGCGCGACCGGCTGGCTTCTCCAAAGGCCAAACGGCAAAGTCCGCCTAGTAAGTGCGAGCAAGTTTGACGACCAGTGGCAACCGCCGCAAGACGCTTCGCGACGCGACTCAAGGGCAGCCAGCGGGACTTCGTGCTTCTCGCCGGGCGCGTCGCGCCGCTAGCTTGTCTGCTTGTCGTCACCTCGGGCTGCGTCCAGCAGCCGTCGGCGCCGGTCGAGTTGCCGTCGCAGACTGGGTCGGCCGCGCCGCCAGCACCAACAATCGGGGACGCGCCACCGGAGCCGCCGATCAAGTCCGAGGTACTGTTCGCCGAGCCTGGACCAGCCGGGTTCCTGACGGAACTCAGGCGCAGTTTCCAACTTGACCACCTCGTCTGGCACCCTTCGGTCGCACGACAGATCGAGGCGTTGGCGGCGCAGGACGCCCATGGCGATCACTTCGCGTATCTGAACGACCCAGACGGTGCTCGGCTCGACTACCTGCGCTATGTGTGCGCCGAAGTCCGGGCGAGGAGCCTGCCGGGAGAGCTCTGCCTCGTGCCGATCGTGGAGAGCGCGCTGGATCCCCACGCATTCTCCCCGCAAGGTGCCGGGGGCCTTTGGCAGTTCGTGCCCAGCACAGCGCGACAGTTCGGCCTCAAGGTGGATTGGTGGGCGGACGAACGCCGCGACCCGGTGTCCGCGACGACCGCGGCACTCGACTACCTGGAACAGTTGCACGCCCGGTTCGGCGACTGGCTCTTGGCACTCGCCGCGTACAACTGCGGCGAAGGCCGCCTGGAACGCGCGTTGCGCCGCGCCAGCGGGGAAGCCACGGGCTTCTTCGACATCGATGTACCGCGTGAAACCCGCAACCACGTTGCCAAGCTGCTGGCCTATGCCGCGCTATTCGCCAGACCGGAGGACTTCGGGGTTGAACTGCCGGTCGGCGTCGAGACGTCTGCCGAGGCCGACTTCGCTGTCGTCGGTACCGGCAGCCAGATCGACCTCGCCTTGGCCGCGTCCGCGATGGGCAAGTCCGTGGAATACCTCTACCAGCGCAACCCCGCCCTGAAGCGGTGGGCAACGCATCCGCGCGGTCCGCACCGCTTGATCGTGGACGGCGCCGACAGGGAGACGGCAATCGACGCCTTGGAAGGGCTTCGAGACGAGGAGCGTCTGCGATGGCAGCCTGTCCGAGTCGAGGCAAACGATACGCTGGGCCATCTCGCGCTCCGTTTCGGTACGGATGTCGCCACGTTGCGGCAAATGAACGGACTGCCCACCACGTTGATTAGGACTGGCGACGAATTGCTCGTCCCGGTGGGCCGAATCATGCGACGACCAGGCACCGGCATCTTCGCGCCGCGAGGCTCGGGCACCAGGGCCGGTTCCGCTTTCGTCTACGTCGTCCGCGCCGGCGACTCGATCTGGCGCATTGCACGTCGCCTCGGCGTGACCCGCAACGCCTTGATGCAGGCCAACGGGATCGACCCGCGCGACATCCTGAGAATCGGCCAGCGGCTCGCCGTTCCGTAGCGACTGTGCGCGCCCCGGAACGAGGCCCCGTGGCGTTCTACGGCAGCTCCGTCGCGCCGAGGTCGATTGCATCGATCGCGGCTTCGAGCCGCAAGGACTGCAGCAACGCAGCGTAGTCCCGCTCGGCGTTCAGTTGGCCCAACGACGTCGCCAGCGTCGCACGATCCGCCTCCGTGACTGCCGCGAAGTCGCCGAGTGAGACGTTGGAGAGCAGCACCAATGCCCGGGAACCATTTGCCAAGGTCGCCACTTCGGCTTCCCGGTCGCCTGGCGCGGGCGCGGTCATCTCGAAGGCTGTCCGCAGAATCTCCGGATCGACGTCACTCGTCGTCAACTGTACGCCGTCCGCGGTCCGCCACTCGACCCCCAAACGCGTCGCCACGGCGGCCGGGGTCTCGCCCCCGGCGACGCCCGTGAGCGCATCGAAGGCCGCAGCGTCAGCCTCTTCGATGGCCTGTAAGTGTTCAAGCGTGTCGCGAATCTGTTCGCGCACTTCGTCAAGCGGCCGTTCGGTGGCCGGATGGCGGCTGCTCAGCCGGGCAACCAGGATGTTGTCGTCGCCTTCTTGAACCGCGCGGCTGTTGAATCCTTCGAGTAGGACCTCGTCGCTGAACCACTCGTCACGCACCGCGCGATCCGCGAGCGGGCCTTCCGCACTGGCCCGGGTCGCACCGACGACGCTTTCAACGGCGAGCTCGAAGGTTTCGACCAAGCCCTCGAGCGAGTCGCCCTGCTCGAAGGCGATCGTATCCATCTCGCGGCGGGCCTCGTCGAAGCGGCGCTGGACCTCGTCGCGCCGCAAATCGGCGAGGATCTCGTCGCGGCGTTCGGCCAGGGAGGGCACCTCCATGGTCTCTACCGCGATCAACTTGATCAGATGCACGCCGAACTCCGTCTCCACGGGCTCCGAGACTTCGCCCGGCTCGAGCGCCCAGAGGGCCGCCTCGAACGCCGCTGGGAATACACCTTTGCCGGACGCTCCCAGATCGCCACCGTCGGGCGCGGTCGCCGGGTCTTCGGAGAGCGTCCGCGCCAGATCCTCGAAACTGGCACCGTCGACAATCTCCTGGCGCGCAGCGTCGAGCCGGGCACGCGCCTCGGCAACGTGCCGCTCAGTCGTCTCCAGGAGGATGTGCGCGGCTTGACGCCGGGGTTCCTCGATGCCGGCCACCTCGTCCCGATAGGCCAGCTCGACGTCGTCCTCCGCGATCTCGATGTCGGCATCGAATCGATCCCGCGACAGACGCACGTAGTCGAAATCAAAACTTTCCTCTGTCATGTATTCGTCGAGGTGCGTACCGTAGCGCTCTTCGATCGCCGCCTCTTCGATCGCAACGTCCTCGGCGAGTCGCTCGACGTCGAACAGAAGCCAGGCGATGTCGCGCCGTTGTAACTGCACCCCAGCCGTGCGGCGCAGCTCGCGGGCCGTAACGAATGCGGTTTCGCGGTACGCGGCGTTCACCTGCGCGCGGAGTTCCTCCGCGGTGCGCGTGGCCTGGAATGTCGCCGGCGTATAGCCGAGTTCGGCCAGGCGCCGACGGTAAAGGGCGTCGTCGTAGCCACCGGCGGCGGCGAACGAAGCCCGAATGCGCGCCAATACGGCATCCGGGTCCATCGACAGGCCCATGTCGGCCGCCGACTGGCCGAGAAGCGTCTGGTTGACGAGTTGATCGAGGACGCTGCGTCGGTTGACAATGGTCTCAAGCAGTTCGTCCGGCACCTCGCCGTACTGGCCGCGATAAAGGGACTGCTGACGCGACGTCTCGAGGTCCAATACCCGTTGGGTGATGTCGTCGCCGTTGACCGTTGCCACCACGGGCTCCGATCCTGAGAACAGGCCGATCGAGCCGAAGCCGAATACCGCCAGCACAAAGACGATCAGGCCGACGAGAATCTTGGCGGCGATCCCTTGCGCGCCGGCGCGCATTTTCTGCAGCACGTTGAGCGGATCCAGTGACTGCCCAGATGAGCGACATTATCGCCCACATCGGCCGATCGCGTCAGGTGGCGCGGCTTCGGATTGGTTGGCGCGACAGCGTCGCGTGGGCTCCTCCAACGTTTCGGGGGCCTCGCGAACCGACTGAACCTGGCAGCCAGCCAGCTTGGATTGGGGCAAAAGGCGGTGCCGCGCGGCAACGCCTCTTGTGGCTCTAGTTGAGTGCGTCCTTGAGTGCCTTGCCCGCCTTGAACGCCGCCACCTTGGAGGCCGCGATCTCCATGGTCTCGCCGGTCTGCGGATTGCGGCCCGTTCGTGATCCGCGTTCACGCACCAGGAAGGTGCCGAATCCGATCAATGCGACGGGTTCACCGTCACAAAGGGACCGCGTTACCGCATTGAGCGTCGCGTCGACCGCCCGCGCGGCGGCGGACTTCGAGATGTCCGCTTCTTCGGCGACGTTAGCGACGAGTTCAGATTTGTTCATTGTTCCATCCTGCAGTCAGCGCAAGGCCAAGTCGCATGCCGCCCGGAGTTTCTTGGACCAAGCCTTGCAGAGTACCGGTTCGCGGGCGCACCTAGACGTTTCAGCCGTATTAAAGGCACCGGCAGCCAGACTGTCAATGCGTAGAAGCACGCGCGTGCAAGCACGCCGGCTCCGGTGTCAGTGGGCGCTGATGGAAAGGGGGTCCGGGGCCGGTGCTTCCGGCACGCTTGCCGGCTGGTCGTCCGAAGACTCACGCGGCTCGGGGCGCTGCTTGAGCGCCTTGTGGATGACTTCGTCCATCCAGGCGACGGTAACGATGTCGAGGTCGGCCTTGACGTTGTCCGGCACCTCTTTCAAATCCCGCTCGTTCTCTTTCGGGATCACAACGCGCTTGATGCCGCCCCGGTGGGCAGCCAGCAGTTTCTCCTTGAGACCGCCGATGGGCAGGATCTGACCCCGTAACGTGATCTCGCCGGTCATCGCAACGTCGGCCGCAACGGGTATTCGGGTCAGCACGCTCACAAGCGCCGTGCACATGCCAATGCCGGCGCTCGGCCCATCCTTCGGCGTCGCGCCCTCGGGCACGTGAATGTGCAGATCGTAACGCTCGTGGAAGTCGTCCGGAACGCCCAACGTGGCGGCCCGGCTGCGCACGAAGGTCAGTGCCGCTTGGATCGACTCCTGCATGACATCGCCAAGCGATCCCGTCTTGATCTGGCGTCCCTTGCCGGGCACGGCCAAGGCTTCGATGTTGAGTAGCTCGCCGCCAGTCTGCGTCCAAGCGAGCCCGGTCACAACACCGACCTGATCCTCGGTTTCCGCACGGCCATAGTTGAACCTGCGGACACCGTTGAACTTCTCCAAGTCGTCCGGGCCGATCTCCCGGGGTTCTTTCTTGCGAGGGGCGCGCCCCTCGCGCTCCCCCGCTGACGGCTCTTCCTTGCGAGGGGCAAGCCCCTCGCGCTCCCCGGCTGAGGGCTCTTCCTTGCGAGGGGCAAGCCCCTCGCGCTCCCCGGCTGAGGGCTCTTCCTTGCGAGGGGCAAGCCCCTCGCGCTCCCCGGCTGAGGGCTCTTCCTTGCGAGGGGCAAGCCCCTCGCGCTCCCCCGCTGACGGCTCTCGGCTCTCTTGCCCTGCCAAGGCCTGCTCGGTGATCACCTTGCGGCACAGTTTCGCGATCTCGCGCTCCAATCCGCGCACGCCCGCCTCCTTGGTGTAGTAGCGGATCAGGTCGGTGAGCGCCTCGTCGGTAAGTCGAAACTCGTCGGCCTTCAAGCCGTTCAGGCGTTGCTGTTTCGGCGTCAGAAAACGAGACGCGATGTTGCGCTTCTCGTCCTCGGTGTAGCCGGCCAAGCGGATCACCTCCATGCGGTCGAGAAGTGCGGGCGGGATGTTCATGGAGTTGGAGGTGCACACGAAGAACACGTCCGAGAGGTCGTAGTCCACCTCGAGGTAGTGGTCGTTGAAGGTGTTGTTCTGCTCCGGGTCGAGCACCTCGAGCAACGCGGAGGCCGGATCGCCGCGCACATCCATGCCCATCTTGTCCACCTCGTCCAAGAGAAACAGCGGATTGCGAACCCCGGCCTTGGCCATTTTCTGCAGGATCTTGCCGGGCATTGAGCCGATGTAGGTTCGCCGGTGTCCGCGAATCTCGGCCTCGTCGCGGACGCCTCCCAAGGCCATTCGGACGAACTTTCGGTTCGTGGCCCTGGCGATGGATTCGCCGAGCGAGGTCTTGCCCACCCCGGGCGCGCCGACCAGGCACAACACCGGACCCTTCACCCTGTTCACACGGCTCTGTACGGCCAAATACTCGAGCACACGCTCCTTCACGTCTTCGAGGCCGAAGTGGTCCTCGTCCAGGATCTCCTGGGCGCGCTTGAGGTCACGTCGAACACGACGCTTCTTCTTCCAAGGCACCGACAATGCCCAGTCCAGGTAGCCACGCACGACGGTGGCCTCCGCCGACATCGGCGCCATCAGTTTCAACTTCGCCAACTCGGCGTTGGCCTTCTTCCGGGCCTCCTTCGACATGCCCGAAGCATCGATGCGTGCCTGAAGGTTGTCGAACTCGTTGGGTGCGTCCGACAGGTTCCCCAGCTCCTTGTGGATCGCCTTGATCTGCTCGTTGAGGTAGAACTCCCGCTGGCTCTTCTCCATCTGTTTCTTGACCCGGCCGCGGATGCGCTTGTCCATCGCCCGGGCGTCGATCTCGGCCTCGAGGTCGGCCAGCAAGCGTTGCACGCGCTGCTCGATGTCGAATGTCTCGAGAATCGCCTGCTTGGCTTCCAGCTTGAGCGGCGCCTGGGCAGCCACCGTGTCTACCAGACGGGACGGGTCGTCAATGCTCGAGATGGAGGCAACCACGTCGTCGCCGATCTGCTTGGCGGTCTTGGCGAAGCGCTTGAACTGCGTGAGCAAGGCCCGGGTGATCGCCTCGGCCGTACCGGTGGGCAACTGTCCGTCCTCGAACACGGTCACGTCCGCCACGATGTAGTCCCCGGCGGGCTCGAGGCGGTCGATCCGCGCCCGTTCGCCACCTTCGACGAGAACCTTGACCTTGCCGTCGGGAAGGGGCAGGAATTGGAGCACGGTCGCGACGGTACCAACGGCGAAGAGATCACTTGCCCCCGGTTCTTCGACGTCCGCGTCCCGCTTGGCGACGACAAGGATCTGCTTGTCGTTGGCAGTTGCGGCCTGTACGGCCTTGATCGAGCGTTGCGTGCCGACGAACAGGGGGTGGATGCCGTGCGGATACACGACCATGTTGCGCAGCGGCAGTACGGCGATTCCGGTTAGCGAGCGGGACACGGCGCCGACCTCGATCTAGGCCGGCATGCGCTAGGGACTGCTAGCCGACTTCGGGGCCGCTTCCTCGCCGCCTTCGTAGAGCAGCATCGGTTCCTTGTCACCGTTGATGACGCTCTCGTCGAGCACCACCTCGGACACGGAGCCCGACGAGGGCAGGTCGTACATCGTATCGAGCAGGACGGCTTCCAGGATCGAACGCAGGCCACGGGCACCGGTTTTGCGCTCCATCGCCTTCTTGGCGACCGCGCGCAAGGCGTCTTCGCGGAAGTCCACCGCCACACCTTCCATCTCGAAGAGCTTGCCGTATTGGCGCGTCAGCGAGTTCTTGGGCTCGGTGAGGATTCGCACCAGGGCGTCCGTGTCGAGTTCCTCGAGCGTTGCCACGACCGGCAAGCGGCCGACGAATTCGGGGATCAGCCCGTACTTGATGAGGTCCTCCGGCTCCACTAGGCGCAGCGTCTCGCCAATCGATTCAGGGTCGCGCGACGCCGCCGGATCGGCGCCGAAGCCGATATCGGTCTTGTTGGTGCGATCCATGATGACCTTCTGCAGGCCTGAAAACGCGCCGCCCGCGATGAACAGGATGTTCGACGTGTCAACCTGCAGGAATTCCTGCTGCGGGTGCTTACGGCCGCCCTGCGGCGGTACCGACGCGATCGTGCCCTCGATGAGCTTGAGCAGGGCTTGCTGAACGCCCTCGCCGGATACATCGCGGGTGATCGACGGGTTGTCGGACTTGCGCGAGATCTTGTCGATTTCGTCGATGTAGACGATGCCCACCTGGGCGCGCTCGACGTCGTAGTCGCATTTCTGGAGCAGTTTCTGAATGATGTTCTCGACATCCTCGCCGACGTATCCCGCCTCCGTCAGCGTCGTCGCGTCTGCGATCGTGAAAGGCACGTCGAGCAGCCGCGCAAGCGTCTCGGCGAGCAGCGTCTTGCCGCATCCCGTCGGGCCAATGAGCAGGATATTGGATTTGGACAGTTCGACGTCGTCCTTCTTGCCGGCGTAGTTCAGCCGCTTGTAGTGGTTGTAGACCGCAACGGAGAGCACCTTCTTGGCGTGTTCCTGATCGATCACGTACTCGTCGAGGATGCCCTTGATTTCCTGCGGCACCGGCAGCTTCTGGCCTTCCTTGCCGTCGGAGCCGGGCTGCACCTCCTCGCGGATAATGTCGTTGCAGAGTTCCACGCACTCATCGCAAATGTGCACGTTGGAACCGGCGATCAGCTTGCGTACCTCATGCTGGCTCTTGTGACAGAACGAGCAATAGAGGTAACTCCCGGAGTCGTCTCCTTTGCCGTGGTCGCTGGCCATGAAACCTCTTGAGCGTTATTCGCTATCCGCGAAAGATGAGGGGTTGATAGAGATTTTGCAACCCCGCCGAGTCGGCTCCACGCGTGACGTTGTGTGCGAGAGGAGCCCTCAGCCGGGGAGCGCGAGGGGCTCGCCCCTCGCACCGAAGAGCCCTCAGCCGGGGAGCGCGAGGGGACCGCCCCTCGCAAGAAGGAGCCCTCAGCCGGGGAGCGCGAGGGGCCTTGCCACGTACACGAAAGAGCCTGGCTAACCGTTGCCGGTTCGGTCCGGTGCGTCATCCGGGTGCTTCACGACATCGATCAAGCCGTACTCGGCGGCATCCTCAGGACTCATCCAGTAGTCTCGGTCGGTGTCTTCGGCGATCCGATCGACCGATTGACCCGTATGCGCCGCCAGAATCTCGTTCAACCGCAAGCGCATGGAGAGTATCTCGCGCGCCTGGATCTCGATGTCGGCCGCAACGCCGCGCGAACCGCCGGAGGGCTGGTGCAGCATCATGCGCGAATTCGGCAGCGCAAAGCGCTTGCCCTTGGTGCCCGCGGCCAGCAGGAATGCGCCCATGCTCGCCGCTTGACCGATGCAATAGGTCGCCACGTCGCAGCTCACGAACTGCATCGTGTCGTAGATCGACAGGCCGGAAGTCACCGCACCCCCCGGCGAGTTGATGTACAGGTTGATGTCCGCGTCGCCGTTCTCCGAGGCAAGGTAGAGCAACTGGGCCATGACCAAGCTCGCGACGTTGTCCTCGACCGGACCGACCAGGAACACGATCCGGTTCTTCAACAGTCTCGAGTAGATGTCGTAGGCACGCTCGCCACGGGCGCTCTGCTCAACGACCATCGGCACCAAACCAAGCCCCCGCGGGGCGACGTCGAAGCCGGCGTGAGCCGGTTGATCATACGGACTGCTTGGCATCGAAAACTCCTTGTATGTCAAGTTACTCAGCGGTTTTGCGCTTGCCGAACATCCGCCGGAAGCGGCCACTGAAACCCGCTGGCAAGGCATCTGGGTCATCCGCGCGCGGCGGCGCTCTGTCGCCCGGACCTTCCCTCTCCCGCCGATCGGCATCCTCGTCGGCGCTCGTCTTCGCCGGTTCGAGGGCGGATGGCACGTCGTCGCCGGGCGGGGGCGCGTCAGGCTCTTCCGTGCGAGGAGCGAGCCCCTCGCGCTCCCCGGCTGAGGGCTCTTCTTTGCGAGGGGCGGGCCCCTCGCGCTCCCCGGCTGAGGGCTCTTCTTTGCGAGGGGCGAGCCCCTCGCGCTCCCCGGCTGAGGGCTCTTCCGTGCGAGGGGCGAGCCCCTCGCGCTCCCCGGCTGAGGGCTCTTCCGGGAGCGCACGCCCGTTCATCACGTCCGCGTAGCTGGTTGGCACCTTTTCGACCTGCGCCTGGGCAAGGATGTGGTCGACCACCTGCTCTTCCAAGACCGCGGCCTCTATGGCCGCGAGTCGGTCCTCGTCCGCGTAGATGGCGCTGCGCACCTGCGCGCTCTCCTCGTAGGCGCTCGAGATCTCCTGGATGCGATCGCGCACGCGCTGGTCGTCTGCGGTCATGCGTTCGCTGGTGACGATCTTGTTGGCCGCCAATTGCACCCGCACCCGTTGTTCGGCCATCGCCACGAACACCGGCGGCAACTCGTCCGGAACGTCGTTCAGCATCCGTTCCAGACGTGATCTCTCCTCGGCGACCTCGGCCTCGACCAAAGCCTGCGGCAGATCGAAACCGTGACTACGGCCCAACACCGCCAACGCTTCGCGCCGCTGGGCTTCCCGCAGCGCGTTGCCGAGTTCGACCGCCATCCGCTCGCGGACGTCGGTGCGGAAACGCTGATCCCGGGGGGCGCCGTCCTCCTCGTCCTGGATCCCGAACTGGTCGTAGAACTCGTCATCGAGTTCGGGGAGGCTGGGTTCCTCGACCGCCCGCAAGGTGACCTTGCCGATGGCTTGCCCGGACGTCGGACTCGCCGATTCGCTGGACGCGGACTCCGCGACCATCTCCGGGACCGGATCGCCGTCAGGATCGGGGTCATCGACCTCTGGCGCCCCAAGCGTATGGCCATGGTCGTGATCGTGCGCGTTGTCATCGTCATGTTCGTGCGCTTGGTCATGGCCGTGGTCGCCGGCCGCATCGCCCGGCAAGGTGGCCGGGAAGGCCCGCGTCTCGCCTGCAGTCATGCCACGAACCGCCTGGTCGAGTTCCGGCAAGAGGCCCACGCTTCCCACGATCAGCGATCGGCCCGTTCCCTCGGTCACCACCTCGCCTTCGGCGGTCAGCGAGTAGTCGACCGTCAGACGATCCCCTTCACGCGCCTCGCGATCCACCCCATGCCATTGGACGCGCTGCTCGCGGAGCGTCTGCACCATCGCATCGACGTCCGACTCGGACACCTCTGCGACGGGCCGGCGAACCTTCAACTGGTTCAAGTCCGCAAGTTCAAACTCGGGCAGCACCTCGAAGGTCGCCGTGAATTCGAAATCGGCGCCCGCCTCGAGCTTGACGATCTCCACGTCGGCACGGCTCGCAAGGGCAAGATCCTGTTCCTGCACCGCCTCCTGCAGGCTCGTCTGAAGCAGCTCGGAGGCGACCTCCTCGCGCAGCCTCGGGCCGAATCGGCGCCGGACCTCGCTGATCGGAACCTTGCCCGGTCGAAACCCGGGGAGCTTGACCTGGCCTGCCGTCTTCCTGACGTGCTCGGCGAATTGCCCCTCGAAGGTGGCCGACGGGACGGCAATGGTCATCTTGCGCGTCAGGCCTTGTGCCGTCTCGATCGATACCCGCATGATTCCCTATGTAGGCGCCCCAAGGTGGATTGGGGTGGATGATGGGACTTGAACCCACGACGACCGGATCCACAATCCGGGGCTCTACCAACTGAGCTACACCCACCATTGCACGTGGCGTCGGCGTGTCAAGGACCGCCGGATCACGCGAGGTCGCGATTCTACACCGTTTCGGGGCGCGCGAGCGCCGGGGAGCGCGAGGGGCTTGCCCCTCCCAAGCATGGCCGACCCGGCCGGGCGGCGCACGGTCTGGTACGCCCGGAAGGACTCGAACCTTCAACCGTCGGCTTAGAAGGCCGATGCTCTATCCGATTGAGCTACGGGCGCTAGGTCGAACTGGTCGGGGTAGAGAGATTTGAACTCCCGACACCCTGCTCCCAAAGCAGGTGCGCTACCAGACTGCGCCATACCCCGAACGCAGGCATGGGGTCGAGGTGAGTCGCTAGCGGCGACGCGCCGTTCCCCCGGAACACCGGTGCGAGCACTATACTGACGGCCTCCGGGACGGTCAATGCGAGGGCCGGTCTATGCTCCCTCTGGTGTCTGTTGCATAGGAGGTCCGATGGCCGCCAGGATTCTCAACGGCAACGCCATCGCACGGTCGATTCGCGCCGACCTCGCCCAACGGGTGAAACGGCGGGTGGCCAACGGATCGCGTGTGCCCGGCCTCGCCGTGCTGCTTGTCGGCGACGACCCCGGGTCGCTCATCTACGTCCGGCTCAAGCAGAAGGACTGCCAGGAGGTAGGTTTCAAGACCGAGGTGAGGCACCTGCCCGCGGATACCGACGAAGCGGCCGTCATGACCCTGATCGACGAACTCAACGCCGACCCGACCTTCGACGGGATACTCGTCCAACTACCGCTGCCGCCGCACATCGACGCGCTCGCCGTGACGGAGCATGTCGCTGCCGCCAAGGACGTGGACGGCGTCCACCCGCACAACATGGGCCGCCTGGTCTTGCGCGAGCCGAGCATCCACTGCTGTACGGCGAAGGCCGTGATGACGCTCCTGGACCAGACGGGCGTTGCGCTGCGCGGCCTCCACGCAACGGTGGTGGGGGCCTCCAACCATGTGGGTCGCCCCGTCGGACTCGAACTCCTGCTCGTCGGATGCACGGTCACCACCGTGCATCGCTTCTCGCGCGATACGCGCGAGCATGTCGCGACAGCGGACATCGTGGTATCCGCGACCGGCAGGGCGGGGTTGATCGGCGCCGACTGGGTCAAACCGGGAGCCATCGTCATCGATGTCGGCATCGTCGCCCAAGCTGATGGCCGGTTGCGCGGCGATGTGCGCTTCGACGAAGTCAGCCAAAAGGCCGGCTGGATCACGCCTGTCCCGGGCGGCGTGGGACCGATGACCCGTGCGGCCCTTCTGCAGAACACGTTCTCCGCCGCGGAACTGACCGACGCGGCGCGCGCTTAGAACACGCCGACAAAACCCATGGCCGCGCTGTTCATCTCGGATTTGCACATCGACGCCACCCGCCCGCAGGTCCTCACCGGGCTGCAGCGGCTACTTGGGACACTAGACGACGACATCGACGCGGTCTACATCCTGGGCGATCTCGTCGAGGTCTGGGTGGGGGACGACGACGACGGACCTACAGCCGTCGCCATTCGCGACACCCTCGGCCGCGCCGCACAGCGCCGTGCCGTGCATGTCATGCATGGCAACCGCGACTTCCTGTTCGGCGCGAGGTTCGCCGCCGAGACGGGCGTGGCCCTGCTCGAAGACCCTGCCGTGATCGAGGTCGACGGCGAGCGCGTGCTCATCGCACACGGCGATGCCTACTGCACACGCGATCTCGCCTACCAGAAAGCCCGCGAGCAGCTCCGTTCGAAGGCATGGCAGGCAGGCGTATTGGCGATGAGCTTGATCGACCGACGAGCCCTCGCTGCCGGCCTGCGCGCGCGCAGCATCGCCGCCAACGAAAACAAAGCGGCCAACATCATGGACGTCACGCCAAGAGCGATTGAAGAGGCCATGGATGCCGCCGATGTCAAGTTGATGGTCCATGGCCACACCCACCGTCCCGGGATCCATTCGCTCACGGGCGGACGCCGCCGCATCGTGCTCGGCGACTGGCACCGGTGCGGATGGAAACTCACGTTGGCTCCGGGCGACGCTAACTTGAGCTGCTTCGCGCTACCGATGGCCGGGCGCCAGCGGTCCGCGCCGCCTCTCACGTCAGGGTCTTGAAACTCGCCTCGTAGTAGGCGCGCGAGCGCGTGTAGAACTCCCGGTCGATCCAGCGTACGGTTTCCCGCGTGGCAGCCGCCGACTCGTCACCCCGGTCCCTTGCGGCCAAGCCCAGCGCGGCCATGGGCAAGGGGCGCGCACGCATCGTGCGAAACGCGACGACTTCGACGGGCAGCGCATCGCCATCCGGTACGCGCTCGGGGGCCACGGAGCGGAGGCGTTTCTCGTCAACGACCGTCACGTAGGCGCGCACGCTCTCGGCGAGCAGCCGGTTCAGCCGGGTCCACACGACGTGTCGCTGGGCGTCGGCAAAGCCGTTCCAGCCGACGACTTCGTGCGCAAAGCGCTTGCAGCCGCGACACACCAGGTCGCCATAGGTGGTCGAACAAACTCCGATGCACGGTGTCCGCCGCAGGCGGCGGCGAGCCGTCTCAGGCATGGTTGTAGAGTTCGATGACCGTGGAATCCCCGGTCTGCTCCCGTTCCCGCCGTTGCTTGCTGCGGTCGTTGCGTACCGCGGACAGCGCATCGAGGTAGCCCTCGTCGATGTCGCCGGTGACGTATTCGCCGTCGAACACCGAGCATTCGAAACGCTTGAGCCTGCGGTTGCCCTCCGCGGCCGCAGCGACCAAGTCGCCAATGGACTGATAGACCAGCCAATCCACACCGATGGCCTTGGCGACCTCGGCCTCGGTCCGGTTGTAGGCGATGAACTCGTTCGCCGCCGGCATGTCGATCCCGTAGACGTTCGGGAACCGGACGGGCGGCGCGGCGACCGCCATGAACACCTTGCGCGCACCGGCCTTGCGGGCCTGCCTGACGATCTGCTCGGTGGTTGTGCCGCGCACGATGGAGTCCTCGACGAGCAGTACGTTCTTGCCGCGGAACTCCAAGTCGATCGCGTTGAGTTTCTGCTGGACGGATTTGGTGCGCTGGTCCTGTCCCGGCATGATGAAGGTCCGGCCGATATAGCGGTTCTTGACGAAGCCTTCCCTGTACTTGACGTTCAGGGCGTAAGCCAACGGGATCGCCGAGGCGCGGCTCGACTCCGGGATCGGGATCACGACGTCGATGTCGTGCTCGCGCTGCGAGTAGCGTTCAAGAATCGGCCGCACAAGCTTTTCGCCCATCCGCAGCCGCGCCTTGTAGATGGAGATGTCGTCCATGATCGAGTCTTCACGGGCTAGGTAGACGTGCTCGAAGATGCACGGCGTATGGTCCGCCTTCGGCGCGCATTGCCGCGTCTCGTAGTGGCCGCTCAAGTCGACGTAGATGGCCTCCCCCGGGCCGACGTCGCGCACGAAGTCGAACCCGAGGATGTCCACGGCGCTGCTCTCTGAGGCCACCATGACCTCCTGCGCGCCGTCCGCGTTCGTGCGAACGCCGAACGCCAAGGGCCGGATCCCGTGCGCATCCCGGAACGCCACGATGCCGTGGCCGTTGATCATTGCCACGGCGGCGTACGCTCCCTGGCAGCGCTCGTAGACCCCGCGCAACGCCTTGAAGACGTGCTCGGCGTCCGGCTTCAAGGCGCCGACTTCGTGCAACTCGTGCGCGAACACGTTCAGTAGGATCTCCGAGTCCGAGTCCGTATTCACATGCCGCAGGTCGCTCTTGAACACGTCGGCCTCGAGTTGCCGGGCGTTGGTGAGGTTGCCGTTGTGCGCCAGGCTGATGCCGTAGGGCGCGTTGACGTACATCGGCTGCGCTTCGGCCGCGCTCGACGAGCCCGCCGTCGGATAGCGCACGTGGCCAACGCCCATGTTCCCGCGCAGCCGCTGCATGTGGCGTTCCTCGAAGATCTCGCGCACCAGGCCATTGCCCTTGCGCAGCCGCAGCCGGCCTTCCGCCTCCGTGTCCCAGGTCACCATGCCCGCCGAGTCCTGGCCGCGATGCTGCAAAGCCAAGAGCGCGTCGTAGATTTGGTGGAATACCGGACTCTGGCTCACGATTCCGACGACACCGCACATGACTAGATGGCCTCCTCTACCGGTATGGGCTCAGAACCGATCGTGCCGCCGAACGCGTTCGCGATGAACGCCGCGAGATCCAGAACGTCCCCCTCCAATGCCAGGAACATCGGGATGAGCCGTGACTCCGGCCACCAGGGGCTGGCTTCCGCCAGAGGTCGCATGATGATCAGCCCGACGACGACGACCGCACCGCCGCGAACCGCGCCGAAGAGCAGTCCCAGCGTCCGGTCCGTCCCCGTCAAGCCGGTCGAGTCGACCATTCGCCCCAAGAGCCGCTGCAGGAACGCCCCGGCCACCAGGACAACGATGAAGATCGCTCCGAATCCGATCCCCACTTGCAGGCGGGGACCTAGGCTGTCGGCGATCACCGACCCGACCGTGCCGGCGAACACCACGCCAAGCAGCAGCGCGGCCACCCAGATCACCAAGGCCACGACCTCCTTCACAAGGCCCCGCAGGACGCCCCATACCGCCGACACCACGATCACGACGACGATCACGACGTCGGCGACGGCGAAGTCGCCAATCGGCATCAGGGAGAAAACCTCACGAGGACGGCCTCGTCGGCATAGCGACTGTCGAGTTCGGTCTTCAGACGCAGCGCGTCCTCACGGTCCACGACCGGGCCAATGGCCACGCGCGTGGTGACTCGCCCGTCGCGCTTGGCGTCGGACAGAAACGCCTCGTAGCCGTCGGCGAGCAACGCCTCGCGCCGGGCGAGAGCGTTTTCGCGGCGCTCGAAACTGGCGACTTGAACAGCCCACTTCAAGTCGCCGACGGTTTCGTCGTCTGGGAGCAGCCGCGCTTCGCCGACCCGTGTGCCTGTTCGGCGGTCGAAGCCGTCGGCGTCGATCTCGGCTTCGAGTTCGCTGCGTGCCGCCAGCGCAGGCGTCAGATCCGGTACGGGAGACGTGTCGGGCTCGACGGTGAAGTCGGCGGGTGGGAGCGGTTCGAGGTGCATCGGCTCAACGCCGGCACCGTCGAAGAGCATCGGCAACACCACCGCCGCCACGGCTATCAGGAAAATCGACCCCGTGAGACGGTAGCGGGTTCGGTCTGTCAGCACGTTCTCTCGCGAAGCGGTACCGATTCGCGCCCTGCCATGTCCACGGCGGGCGTCGTCAAATGAAGTCGGTCGCGCGCCCGTTCAACCAAGTCGAAGGAACCGCATACGAGAATAACACCGTTGCTATCTCGGCGAGACCGAAAATGCGCCATCGCGCCCGCCAGGCTTCCCGCGAAGGCGGTCGGTTCGCATACCGCGCGCCGTATGGAGTCCCCGCTCCGGCCACGCGCCGTGCCCGTGTCGGCAAAGGCCATTTCCGTCACCACAGGACGCAGTGCTGAGACGATTTCGGCAACGTCCTTGTCGCCCAGACAGCCTATGATGGCGTCGATGCGCCGACCGGCGAAGCGTTCGCGCAACTGCCTGGCGAGGAATCGCGCGCCGTCCGGGTTGTGCGCAACGTCCAGCACCCAGGTGGCGTCACCGGCCTTGACGACCTCGAAGCGCCCCGCGTTGCGAGCCTTGGCGGCAGCAGCATCGACATGGTCCTGACTGGGCACCTGCCCGGCAAGGCGGACCGCCTGCAGCGCGGTTGCGGCATTGACCTGGTCTATCGCCGGGTCGCCGCCAAGAGAGGCGCGCTCGCTCGGATAGGCGAAACGGATGCGCTGTCCACGCTCCCGGCACCACAGCGCTCGGCCCTCGGAGCCGAAGTCCCGTCCTGCCCGGTAGACCGGAGCGCCGAGGGCCCGCGCCCTGTCGAGCACCGAAGCGGGCGGTGACCGGTCACCCAACACCAGTGGGCGAGACTGGCGGACGATGCCAGCCTTCTCCGCACCGATCAGTTCTCGTGTGTCTCCGAGGTATTCCTGGTGGTCCAGGCCGATGCTGGTGATCACGGCGACATCGGCGTCCACCACGTTGACGGCGTCCAGGCGCCCCCCGAGTCCAATCTCGAGCACGGCGACATCGACTTCGGCGCGCCGGATCGCAACCATCGCCGCCAGCACGGCGTATTCGAAGTACGACAGTTCGACATCCCCGCGTGCGCCATCGACCGCTTCCAGGGCGCCCACGATCGACGCATCGTTGGCGTCCATTCCGCCGATCCTTATGCGCTCGTTGAACCGATGGACGTGCGGCGACATCGTCGTGCCCACCGACCGGCCACCGGCAAGCAGCAACTGTTCCGCGAACGCCGTGGTCGACCCCTTGCCGTTGGTCCCCGCCACCACGATCGTGGTGGCGGCTGGCGGCAGGATGTCGAGCTTGGCGGCCACGTCCCGGACGTGCGCTAGCCCTCGCTTGACCCCGCGGGGATGCTCGATGCCGATCCGACCGAGCCAGTCTTCAAGCGTTGCGGTCACAGCGTGTCCAACGCGGTGCGGATGTCCCTGACCTGGGCGGTCAGGCGCGCCGGGATCTCGGAACCGCCGACGTTACCCATCGTATTCACCAATACGCTTCCGACCACGACACCATCGGCATGCCGGGCCACCGCGGCGGCCGAAGCGCCGTCCTTGATGCCGAAGCCGACCAGGACGGGCAAGTCGCCCAGGCCCGGTCGCATGGCTTGCAGGCGTTCACCCACCGCTCGAGCATCGAGGTGTTCGGCACCGGTGATGCCCTTGTAGCTGACGTAGTAGAGGAAGCCCGAGGCCTCGCCGGCGATGTAGCGAAAACGCTCCGAAGTCGTTGTCGGGGCGACCAGCAGTACCAGGTCCAGATCGTGGCTGCAGAGCGCGGCCTTGAAATCCCCGGCCTCTTCGGGCGGCAGGTTGACCACGATCACGCCGTCGATGCCCGCCTCGCCAGCCGCCCCGCAGAAGTTCTCGTAGCCCATCTTCAGGAAAACGTTGAGGTAGCCCATGAGCACCACGGGCGTATCGGCGTCGGCCGCCCGGAAGGCCGCCACCATGCCAAGCACGTCGTGCAGCGTCGTGCCATTGGCCAGCGCCCGTTCCGACCCGGCCTGGACCGCTGGGCCGTCGGCCTCCGGATCCGAAAACGGTACGCCGAGTTCGATGATGTCCGCGCCCCCGGCCACCAGCGCGTGCATCGCCGGCACGGTCGCCGTTGCATCCGGGTCGCCAGCCGTGATGAACGTGCTCAACGCTTTGCGGCCGCGTCCACGAAGTCCTGCCAAGCGGCCCGCCAGCCTGGTCATCCGCCCACCTCGATCCGGTCGATCGCCGCCACGGTGTCGATGTCCTTATCGCCCCGTCCGGACAGGTTGATGACGACCAGATCGCTGTCCGGGCGACGGGCCGCTTCCGCGAGGGCCCAGGCGACCGCGTGGCTGGACTCGAGAGCCGGCATGATGCCTTCCTCGCGGGTCAGTATGCGGAAGGCCGCAAGCGCTTCCGTGTCGGTCACGCTGACGTATCGGGCACGGCCCATGTCCTTCCAGTACGCGTGCTCCGGTCCGACGCCGGGATAGTCGAGACCGGCCGAGACCGAGTGCGTGGCGACGATCTGGCCATCAGTGTCGTCCATGACGTACGTGCGGCTGCCATGGAGCACGCCTGGCGTGCCGGCGTTCAACGGCGCCGCATGGCGACCCTGGTCAAGACCCTCCCCACCGGCTTCGACGCCCACCATGTCCACCGCGTCGTCGTCGACGAAGGGATGGAACAGCCCCATCGCGTTCGACCCGCCACCTACGCAGGCGACAAGGAGATCGGGAAGCCGGCCCTCCGCTTCGATACATTGCGCCTTGGTCTCCTTGCCGATAACCGACTGGAAGTCCCTCACCAGCATCGGGTAGGGATGCGGCCCGGCGACACTGCCGATGATGTAGTGGGTGTCGTCGACGTGGGTCACCCAATCGCGCATGGCCTCGTTCATGGCGTCCTTCAAGGTCTTCGAACCGGACGACACGGGGATCACGTCGGCGCCCAGGAGCTTCATCCGATAGACGTTCACGCGCTGTCGGGCGATGTCCTCTTCGCCCATGTACACCTGGCACTGCAGGCCGAGCCGCGCCGCCACCGTGGCGGTCGCAACGCCGTGCTGGCCGGCGCCGGTCTCGGCGATGATGCGCGTCTTGCCCATGCGTTCCGCAAGCATGGCCTGCCCCACGGTGTTGTTGATCTTGTGCGCGCCCGTGTGGTTCAAGTCTTCCCGCTTCAGGTAGATTCGCGCGCCGCCCGCGTGCGCGGTCAAGCGATCCGCGCGATACAGCGGCGTGGGGCGACCGACGAAGCTCTTCAATTCCGCCTCCAAGGTCGCCTGGAAACCCGGGTCTGCTGACACCGTCTCGTAGAGCCGCGTCAACTCGTCGAGCGCGTGCATGAGGGTTTCGGCCACGAACCGACCGCCGAAGTCGCCGAACCGGCCGCGCTCGTCCGGAGCGTGATACGGGGGCCGATTCACGTCAGGCATTTGCGACAGCCGCTAGGAAACCACGCAACCGTGCCGGATCCTTGCGTCCTTTGGTCGGGCCTTCGACGCCGCTGGCAACGTCCACCGCGAAAGGTCGTGTTCGACGAATGGCCGCGGCGACGTTGTCCGGGTTAAGCCCGCCAGCCAGCACCAGCAACCGGTCCGACCGCGGCCACAACGTCCAATCGAAAGGCACGCCGGTGCCGCCGCTTCGGCCTCCCTGGCGTCCGTCGAGCATCAACGCCCTCGCATCGGCGTAATCTCGCTCCCAAGCGTCGAAGTCGAAGCCCCGTCCGACGCCGACCGCCTTCACATAGGGCGTGTCGAACTGCCGACAGAAGGCGGCCGGTTCGCTACCGTGGAACTGGAGAACGTCCAGCCGCGCCTCGCCCAAGGCCTCGCGGACAGTCGCTTCCGGCGGATCGACGAAAACCCCCACCGCGGCGACGTGTGCCGGTAGCGCGCTGCGGATGGCAACGGCCTGATCCGTCGACACGGCGCGTGGACTGCCGGCGTAGAAGTTGATGCCGATCGCGTCGACCCCGGCATCGGCCGCAAGCGCCGCGTCCGACGGCGTGGTGATGCCGCACACCTTGACGCGCACCCTTGTGCGAGCCGCCTGTCCAGCCATCTTCGCGAGCCCCCGCGGATCCAAGGTCATTTGAAGGCGGCGCATTCTAGCAGGGCGCGATCTGGCGGTTGCGTGGCCGATTTCGTCGCGAAGCCGACCGTTCGCGCATTGAAGTCAGTTAGGCTTGTGCCTTGCAAGACGCGACCGCTTCGCGGTCGGCCCGAGGATTGGCTGCACGAGTCTCGGGGCGACGGGAGGCGGCGCCGACCGCCAGGTAGCAAGACACGGGTTTGTTTCATGCAAGTACTCACCTATCACGGGCTCGACACCTCGCGCATCCCGAATTTCGCCAAAGTGAAGTCCCACCTCGAGGCTGGAGACTTCCGTTCCGCGCAGACCAGGAAAGTAGGCGAAAACCTCTTCCGGGCCCGCCTCGACGGCAGCAACCGCCTGCTGTTCTCGTTCGCCCGGTACCGGGGCCAAGGCGTCGTGCTGATCCTGGAGTTCATCGCCAACCACGCCTACGACAAGTCCCGCTTCCTGGCGGGCGGCGCCACGGTCGACGACAACAAGCTGCCGGAGGTCGGCGGCGACGACTTGACGGCGGGTGCGACGGACCTCGCCTACGTCAACCCGCGCCGAGCGTCCTTCAACCTGCTCGACAAGGTGATCTCCTTCGACGATGCGCAGCACGACGTCTTCGCCTTGCGACCGCCGTCAATCGTCATCGGCTCCGCTGGCAGCGGCAAGACCGTACTCACCCTCGAGAAGATGAAGGAGGCCATAGGCGACGTACTCTACGTCACGCGCTCGCCCTATCTCGTGGACAGCTCGCGCGAGACCTACTACGGGATGAACTATCTGAACGACGCCCAGGACGTGAGTTTCCTGTCCTATGCGGAGTTCATGGACAGCATCCGCGTGGCAGAGACCACAGAGGTCGGCTACATCGACTTCGCGCGGTGGTTTACGCGGCATCGGGCCGGCAGCGGCTTGAAGGATCCGCATCAGCTCTTCGAGGAGATCAACGGCGTCATCACCGGTTCAACCGTGGACGGGCCATGGCTCGAACGCGACGAGTACCTCGCGCTCGGCGTTAGGCAGTCGATCTATGCGCGGGACGACCGCGAGCGGGTCTACGACCTGTTCACCAAGTACCGGGAGCATCTCGAGGATGCCGGCCGCCACGACGTGAACATCCTGACCTATCGCTATCAGTCCCTCGTCAAGCCGATGTGGGACTTCGTCGTGGTGGACGAAGTGCAGGACTTCACAACCGTGCAGTTGGACCTCGTGCTGCGCACCCTCAAGGATCCGCACAACTTCATCCTGTGCGGCGACGCCAACCAGATCGTGCATCCCAACTTCTTCTCGTGGTCCGCCCTGAAGCGGCACTTCTACGAGCAGACCGACGCCGAGTCGCCGGCGGAGCTGATGCGCGTGCTCGACACCAACTACCGCAACTCGAAACATGTCACCGAAGTGGCCAATCGGATCCTCAGGCTGAAGCACGCACGTTTCCGTTCGGTTGACAAGGAGAGCAACCACCTCGTTCACAGCAACACCGACACCGAAGGCTCGGTTCTGCTGCTGGACGACGAACCTGGCGTGACACGGGAGCTCGACGAGAAGACGCACGACTCCATCCGCTATGCCGTGATCGTCATGCACGCGGAGCAGAAGGGGAAGGCACGCGAGCGGTTTCGCACGCCGCTGGTGTTCTCCATCCAGGAGGCCAAGGGGCTGGAATACGACAACGTGATCCTCTACGACTTCGTGTCGGGCGACGAGAGCCGTTTCCGGGAGATCGTTCGCGGTGTCGCGCCGGAGCAGGTCCAGCAAGGCGAGTTGCGTTTCGCCCGGGCGCGCGACAAGAGCGACAAGTCGCTGGAGATCTTCAAGTTCCACATCAACGCGCTGTACGTTGCCGCCACACGCGCGGTCAGCAACGTCTACCTTGTGGAATCGAAGCCGGAGCAACGCCTGTTCGCCCTGCTGGGCATCGAACGGTTCAGCGGCAAGCTCGACCTCGCCGCCCAGGTGTCGAGCTTGGCGGACTGGCAGCGAGAAGCGCAGAAGCTCGAGCGGCAAGGCAAGGACGAACAGGCGCAGGAGATCCGTACGCGCATTCTGGGCGTGCAGGATGTGCCGTGGGAGCCGCTGACGCGAGAGCGTGCGGCGCGCTTGGCGGAACGGGCATTCAATGGCGGCGGTCGCAAGCCGATGCTGCAACTCTTCGAGCACGCCTTGCTGAACCGCGACGAGTACCGGCTCCGCAAACTCGCGGACAGTGGCTTTCGACCCGCTCGTCAGCGGCGGGATGCGGCGATGAAGAAGCTGGTCGGCAACCACTACACCGGCTACACGTTCAGACGCGCGGACGCGGTTCGGGCGCTGGTGACCAAATACGGCGTCGACCATCGCGACCGCTACAACTGGACCCCGCTGATGCTGGCGACGCGACTCGGCAACGAAGCCGCCGTCGCCATGCTTGCGGACATGGGTGCCGATCCGTCGCTGGCCAACAGCGCTGGCCTGACGGCCTACCAGATCATGCTGGCCGAGGCTTCCACGACGCCGCGCTACGCCACGCGGTCCGTCCCTGGAATGTACCGGCGACTGGTTCCGGCGAGCTTCTCCGTCCTCATAGAAGACAGGCTGGTCAAGCTCCACGCACGGCAGGCTGAGTTCCTGTTCTGCAACCTCTTCGTCGCCCTGTTCCACTCAAAGTGGGTCGACAACGCAACGGCGTGGAAGATCGGGTTGCGCGCGGCCGACCTAGAAGACGCGTTGAAGCTCCTGCCGTCCGTCGCCGTACCACCCTACCGCACCAAGCGGGCGTACATCACCGGTGTGCTCGCCAAGAACGAGGTGACCCGCCCGCCGCAAGGCAACAGGAGGCTCTTCAAGCGTACAAGCCGCGGCTTCTACATCCTCAATCCGAATCTCAAGATCCGTTCCGGGGAGGCGTGGTTGGGTATTTACGAGCTGTTGGAGCCGCGAGCGCTTTTTCTTCGCCTGCCCGCACGCGTCCCGGCACAGTTCCGCGCCATCGTCGAGCGCGATCAGCGTGCCTTCCGGGAACAGTGTCTCGCAACGCTGACCGGGGACGAACCGCGCGTGTCAGCACGGTCCGGTGATGACGCGCCAAACGCGATACGCCAACCGTCGTAAAGGCGAGTCATGAATGTACAGGAGGCATGGCAGGAAACGGGCCCGACGGCGTCGCAGCAGGCCTAGGCTCGGAGAGCGGCTAGCCCGTTTGGACAAGCTCGGCCACGATTGCGACGGTGGCGGCGGCCTTGCTTGACGATCGCCCTCGCGATGTTCGGGTTGGCCGGATTCACAACCAGTGTCTGCGTTGCCGGTGACACCAACACGTCCATGTCCTCCATCGGCACGACGCCGAGCAAGACCTCGTCGCCAAGAACCAATGCGCCGGTGACGCAACCTCGGTTCTCGAACTCGATGGCCACCGGACCGACATAGGGGACGAGCCGCGTGCTGCCGTCCGCAATCGTTACTTCTCGCTTGTACAGTTCTTTGAGCCCAAGCTGCAGGGCAACATGCTCCGGGACGCACAGGTTCATCGCACCCGTATCGACCAAGGACCGGACATGGAGCGGCTGCATGTCCCTAGCCGGATTGGACAGTTTCAGATCGGCATTGACCAATCCCGTCTTTGCTCCTGTCAGGTCGTACAAATGGCGCAGTGGCTAGAGCATCGGCGGCATTCGCGCCTCCAGCCGCCAATGGGGATACCCGACGCCGACCAAATATAGCCCTACGGGCGGCGCAGTCGGCGGACCCAATGTACGGTCCCCGCGCTCGAACAAGGCCGCGAACCCGTCGGCAGTCAGCGCACCTGCCCCGACCTCCCGCAGAGCACCCGCGATGTTGCGGACCATGTGCTTCAGGAAGGCGTTCGCCGTCACGTCGATGGCGACGTAGCTACCGACCCGCTTGACCTCGATGGCGACGATGCGCCGCCAAGGCGACCGCGACTGGCAGCCAGCCCCGCGAAACGCCGAGAAGTCATGCTCGCCCAACAGGCACCGTGCGGCGTCATGCATGGCCTCCACGTCCAGCGGCGTGCGGGCCCACGCCACCTGCTCGCGTAGGATTACGGGTATCTGCGCGGCATCGCTCCAAACGTAGACGTAACGTCGCGAGACCGCATCGAAACGTGCGTGGAACGGCGCCGACTGTACCCGCGCCCAGAGTATGCCGATGGCTCGCGGCGTGAGAGTGGAGACACCACGTCGCCAAGCGTCCGTCGGTCGTTCCGCGGACGTCTGGAAACTCACCACCTGCTGCGTGGCATGGACGCCGGCATCCGTCCGTCCCGCACCCACGATCCGGATCGGTTCGTTGGCCACATTGGAGATAGCCGTTTCCAAGGCCCCCTGCACGCTAGGGGCATGGCTCTGACGCTGAAAACCGTTGAACTGGGTGCCGTCGTACTCGACACCGAGCACGACGTACGTGTTCCGCGCGCCGCTAGACACGAGATGCGACGGTTAGGCGTAGCTCAGGCAGTCTTTCACCCAACTCGGCGCGTAGCCGGCCAACAACGGAAACAAGGCAAGAGTGTCGCTTGCACAGTGTCTAATCCCTCCCAGCATCCGAAGCCATACTCCCAGTGGATCAACTGCGCAAAGGCGATCAGGAAGCGATCAGGTCGCGGACACCCTCGGCGATCTGAATGCTGTTCAGGGCCGCGCCTTTGCGTACGTTGTCGGAGACCACCCAGAGGTCGAGGCCGCACGGGTGGGTGAGATCCTCGCGGATGCGGCCGACGAATACCGGGTCGTTGCCAGCGGCGTGTTCGACGGCGGTCGGGCATGCGCCGTCGAGGTCGTCCATCACCACCACGCCCTCGGCGAGGGCAAGAAGGTCGCGCGCATCCGCCGCCGAGATCGGGTCGCGCGTCTCGATGTGCACGGCCTCCGAGTGACCGTAGAAAACCGGGATCCGAACGCACGTGGGATTGACCAAGAGATCGTCGTCCTCGAAGATCTTCTTGGTCTCCCGCACCATCTTCATCTCCTCGACGCTGTAACCATTGTCGAGGAGGTCCCAGGCATGCGCGAGCGCATTGAAGGCGATCTGCGCCGGATGCACGTCGGGATCGGGCATGGGCTTGGCGTTGAGCAGGCTGACGGTCTGCGAGGCGAGTTCCTCGACCCCCGATGCCCCGGCGCCGGAAACGGCCTGGTAGGTCGCGACGTTGATGCGTTCGATGCCGACGGCATCGTAGATGGGCTTCAGCGCCACGACCATCTGGATGGTCGAACAGTTCGGATTGGCGATGATGTTGGTGGCGAGCCCGTCGGCGATGCGATGGCCGTTGACTTCCGGCACGACCAGTGGGATCGCGTCGTCCATTCGGAACTGCGATGTGTTGTCGATCACCACCGCGCCGGCCTCCGCTGCCCGGGGCGCATGGTCGGCAGAGATCGCGCCACCTGCTGAGAACAGCGCGATCTGCGTGTCGGCGAAGTCGAAGTCGTCGAGGACCTCGACCGTGCGCGACTTGCCTCCCACTTGGAAGCGCTTGCCGGCCGAACGCTCGCTCGCCAGGAGGCGCACGTCGTCGACGGGAAAGCCGCGCTCATCGAGGATTTCCCGCATGGCTTCGCCCACCGCGCCGGTGGCGCCGACAATGGCAACGTTCAGCTTGTCCATGGCACCCGACCTAGGATCCAAGGGCGGCGATCACCGCGTCCGCCATTTCGTCCGTGCCAACGCGGCGCAGTCCGCCCGCCACGGGTGCCGCCGGCATGATGTCCGCGGTGCGCACGCCGTCATCCAACACGGCCTTCACGGCCGCCTCGAGGCGATCCGCGTGGGCTGCCTCGTCCAAGCTGTAGCGCAGCATCATGGCAGCCGAGAGGACGGTGGCCAGCGGATTCGCGATGTTCTGTCCAGCAATGTCCGGCGCGCTGCCGTGCACCGGTTCGTAAAGCCCCTGGTTCGCGGCATTGAGCGACGCCGAGGGCAGCATGCCAAGCGATCCGGTGAGCATCGCCGCGACGTCCGAGAGGATGTCGCCGAACATGTTGCCCGTGACGACCACGTCGAACTGTTTCGGCTGCCTCACGAGTTGCATGGCGGCGTTGTCCACGTACAAATGGTCGAGTTGAACCCCCGGATAGTCGGCGTGCACCCCGCGCACCACGTCGCGCCATAGCTGCGTGACCTCGAGCACATTCGCCTTGTCGACCGATGTGAGTCGCCCGCTGCGCTTCTCGGCCAACTCGAAGGCCACGCGCGCGATCCGCTCGATCTCGCGTTCCTGGTAGACGTAGGTGTTGAAGCCTCGGCGTCCGCCGTTGTCCACCGTGACGCCCCGGGGTTCGCCGAAATAGATGCCTCCCGTCAGTTCGCGGACGATCAGGATGTCGAGATCGGCGACGAGTTCCGCCTTCAGCGACGACGCGTCCGCGAGCGGCTCGAACAGGAGTGCGGGGCGCAGGTTCGCGAACAGGTCCAGGCCCGAGCGCATGCCAAGGAGCCCCTTCTCCGGTCTTTGGTCCATGGGCAGGTCGTCCCACTGCGGCCCCCCCACGGCGCCGAGCAGGACGGCATCGGCCGCCCGGGCCGCCGTCAGTGTTTCCGGCGGCAGCGGCGTACCGTGCTTGTCGATGGCGTGGCCACCGAGGTCCGCGTAGTCAAACACGAACGGCAAGGCGAGGGACTTAAGCACGCGCACCACGTGCGGCATGATCTCGGCACCGATGCCGTCGCCGGGAATGACCAGTACGCGATGGGTCACTTAACCGCCCTCCCGGAACACCCACGGCTGGCGCTCGCGATGCGCCGTCTCGAAGGCGCGGATGGCATCGGCATGGCGCATCGTGAGCCCGATGTCGTCCATGCCTTCTAACAGGAGGCGCTTGCGCTCCGGTTCGATGTCGAACGTCGCGTGGAAGGCGTCCCCGTCGATGCGCTGCGCCCGCAAGTCAACGGTCAGCGAGAAGCCAACGGTGGTCGCCACCGCAGAAAAGACGGCATCGATCTGCGATTCTGCGAGGACCACGAGGAGCAAGCCGTTCTTCAGCGCATTCGTGAAGAAAATGTCGGCGAAACTCGGCGCAATCACGCACCGGAAACCGTACTCCGCGAGCGCCCAGACGGCATGTTCCCTGCTTGACCCGCAGCCGAAGTTGTCGCGGGCGAGGAGGATGCTGCCGTCCGCAAAGCGTGGGGCGTTCAGCACGAAGTCGTGGTTGATCCGGCGCTCGTTGGCGTTCATGCCGATGTCGCCCTCGTCGAGGTAGCGCCAGGCATCGAACAGGTTGTCGCCGAACCCGGTACGCCGGATGGACTTCAAGAACTGCTTGGGGATGATCTGATCGGTATCGACGTTGGCCCGATCCAGGGGCACGACGACCCCGGTATGGCTGACGAAAGGGTCCATGACTCAGAACTCCCGCACGTCCGCGAAGTGCCCGGCCACCGCCGCGGCCGCCGCCATCGCCGGGCTGACGAGGTGGGTGCGCCCCAGGTAGCCTTGGCGCCCCTCGAAGTTCCGATTCGAGGTCGCCGCCGAGCGCTCGCGCGGATACAGCCGGTCTTCGTTCATCGCCAGGCACATCGAGCAGCCCGGATCACGCCATTCGAACCCCGCCGCCTTGAAGATCGCGTCGAGACCTTCCGCCTCGGCTTGCTGCTTGACGAGGCCCGATCCGGGGACCGCAAGAGCCTGGGTAACGGAATCCGCGACTTTGCGACCGTCGAGGACGGCGGCGGCGGCGCGGAAGTCCTCGATCCGCCCGTTCGTGCAAGAGCCGATGAATACGCGGTCCACGGCGACGTCGGTCATCGCCGTGCCCGGCACCAGGTCCATGTAGTCGAGCGCCCGCTCGCAGAGTTCCCGCTTGGCCGGATCGTCGAACGCCTCGGGCGCTGGCACGGTCTCGTCGATCCCGAGCACCAGTTCGGGCGACGTGCCCCAGGTCACCTGCGGCACGATCTGCGAGGCGTCGAGGTGGACTTCCCGGTCGAACGACGCATCGTCGTCCGACTTAAGGCCCCGCCAGTATTCTTCGGCGCGGTCCCACAAGGCACCGACCGGAGCGAAGGGCCGGCCGTGTACGTAGTCGATGGTGGTGTCGTCCACGGCGACCAGGCCCGCTCGTCCGCCCGCCTCCACCGACATGTTGCACAGCGTCATGCGCGCCTCCATGGACAGTGCGCGCACGGCGCTACCGGCGTACTCGACGGCATGTCCCGTGGCACCGGCCGTGCCGATGGCGCCGATGATGGCGAGAATCAGGTCCTTCGCGCCCACGCCGGCGCCGAGGTCGCCGTCGGCCACGATGCGCATGTTGCGGCTCTTGCGCTGCACCAGGCACTGCGTCGCGAGAACGTGCTCCACCTCCGAGGTCCCGATGCCGTGCGCCAAGGCCGCGAAGGCACCGTGGGTGGAGGTGTGCGAATCGCCGCAGACTATGGTCATCCCGGGGAGCGTCGCGCCCTGTTCGGGGCCGATGACGTGCACGATGCCTTGGCGGACGTCGGTCATCTCGAACTGTTCGATGGCGAAACGCTTGCAGTTCTCGTCGAGCGTCACCACTTGCGTCCTGGCGACCGGGTCGTCGATGCCGTCGATACCCGCGGCCCGATTGGTGGTCGGCACGTTGTGGTCCGGCGTCGCCAGGTTGGCGTCGCGGCGCCACGGGTGGCGACCGGCAAGGGCAAGCCCTTCGAAGGCCTGCGGGGACGTCACTTCATGCAGCAGGTGCCGGTCGATGTAGAGGATCGTCAGGCCGTCGTCACGCTCGGCAACGGCATGCGCGTCCCAGATCTTGTCGTATACGGTACGGCCCGCCACGGTTGAACTCGCGGGTGAGGCAAAGGAGGGGCGCGAATAGTAGGTGCGCGGTCGAAAGATGGCAACATCACGCGCGGACGTTCTGCGCCCGATCGCGCATCAGGTGATCCATCAACACCAACGCCACCATGGCTTCGGCGATCGGCACGGCGCGAATGCCAACACACGGATCGTGCCGTCCGGTGGTGACCACCTCGACCTCCGCGCCGTGGATGTCGAGGCTCTTGCCGGGAATCGTGATGCTCGACGTCGGTTTCAGGGCGATGCTGACCACGAGATCCTGGCCCGTCGTGATGCCACCGAGGACGCCGCCTGCGTTGTTGGACAGGAAGCCACTGCGGTCGCGTTGGTCGCGGTGCATGCTTCCCCGCTGGCGAACCGACTCGAAGCCGGAGCCGAACTCGACACCCTTGACGGCATTGATGCCGACCAGCGCGGACGCCAAGTCGGCATCGAGCTTGCCGAAAACCGGCTCCCCAAGTCCCACAGGGACGTTGCTCGCGATCACCGTGACCTTGGCGCCGATGGAGTCCCCGTCGCGGCGCAACTGGTCGATCATCGCAGCGATCTCGTTGCCGGCGCCCGGCTCCGGACAAAAGAACGGGTTGTCGTCGACCTGGTCGAAGTCGGCGACGTCGAATTCGCGGTCTCCGATCTGCGCGAGGTATCCGCGAATGGTCGTCCCAGCCTCCTCCGCGAGGTACTTGCGCGCGATGCCCGCCGCAGCGACGCGCATCGCCGTCTCGCGCGCCGACGCGCGACCGCCGCCGCGGTAGTCCCGGACGCCATACTTGGCGCGATACGTGAAGTCCGCGTGGCCCGGTCGGAACTGCTCGCGAATCTGCCCGTAGTCGCGCGAGCGCTGGTCGACGTTCTCGATCAGGAGACCGATCGGCGTACCCGTGGTCCGGCCCTCGAAAACGCCCGAGAGGATGCGCACGGCATCGGGTTCGCGACGCTGGGTCGTGTACTTGGACTGGCCCGGGCGGCGACGGTCCAGGTCGCGCTGCAGATCGGCTTCGCACAGGCTCAATCCTGGCGGACAGCCGTCGACCACGGCACCGAGAGCGGCCCCGTGGCTCTCGCCGAACGTCGTCAGCGTGAACGCCTGTCCGAAGGTGTTGCCGGCCATCGATCCACTATAACCGTTCCCGTCGCCGGGCTGGCCCCGCGAGCGCGCCGGCGGCCACGAATACGCCGAAGTCGCCGCCGGCTTGGCGCTCGGCCCCATCGACGGCGAGCCACACCGCGCGCAGGTGCGGAAACGCGGCATCGAAGGCGCCGCTTAGGTTGCCGGTCTCGCCGAGCAGCACGCCGCCGGGCTCGAGGAAGTCGTCGAGCCGCGCGACGACGCGCCGCCAAACGGCCAGGCCGTCGCTGCCGCCGTCGAGGCCATGCCGAGGTTCATGGTCGAACTCGGCTGGCGCGGCGGCAAGTTCCGCCGTCGGCACATACGGCGGGTTGCACACGATCAGGTCGTAGCGGCGTCCCGCGAGACCGTCGAAGAGGCTGGACTTCAAGAGTTCAGCCCGGTCGCCAATGCCGGCGCGTTCGATGTTGATCGCGGCCGCTCCGATCGCCCGGGCGTCGTCGTCGGCCAGGTCGACGCGGGCACCGGGAAAAGCCCGCGCGGCGAGGATTCCCAACGCGCCGGTTCCGCAACAGAGGTCGAGGACGCGGCCCGGCTCGTCGGCGAGCCAAGGCGCGACGCCCGCAGCGAGCACGGCAGCGATCGGCGAGCGCGGAATCATCACGCCGGGCGGCACGTCGAACCGCACGCCGGCAAGCCACGCTTCACCCGTCAGGTAGGGGACGGGCACGCGGGCGCGGATCCGCTGTTCGAGGAGCGCCTCGAGCGCGGCCCGGCTCCCCGCCGTCAATGGCTGCCCGCGCAGTCCGCCCATCACAAGTCGATAGGCTTCGTCCCGGGCGTTGTCCGTACCGTGCCCGTAGGCGACCTTCGCCGCGTCGAGCCGAGCCGCGAATCGACCGATCAGCGCCTCGATGTCCACCGATCACTGCGCATCGCGCGGCATGACCAGTTCGACACGGTCTGCGGGAAAGCCCGCGCGTGGCAGCAGTGGGCCCCCGCCGAACCCGAACGCCGTGATCCCGGCGGTCCGCAGTCGCGCGACGACGGTCTCCGCACAGGCCGCTGAGCGCGCCATCGACGCTTCGGGCCCACCGGCGTCGAGGTGACAGACGACATACAGCGTCCCCTCGAGCGCGGCGATCTGCGCCACCAACGCGTCGATCGCCGCCAGGGAGGCTGCATCCAAGCCGCCGTCAGGCCCGGGGACCACGCCGGCGACCACCGCGAAGCCCTGCTGGCGCAGTTGCCCGACGAGCCCCGCGTCCGTGGCCGCCACCGGCGGCGCATCGGCCGTACCGAGATCGACGTGGGCGTAAACCCGGCGGTTGCCCCGTTGCACGACGTAGACGGCCATCAAGGTCCGACCGTTCCTCGCGGCGAGGTAGAACTGGGACGAGTCCGGCGCGACCAGTTCCTTGACCCCGAAAACGCTATTGGCCCAGCTCGTGCTGCGCCCGCAGTCCCGGGCCTGGCAGGTGAAGACCACGTCGGCACCCCGGCCGACGATCTGGTCGCGGTAGTGCTCGACGACGTCCTCGAAACGCGTCCCGTCCGCAGCCCGGTAGGTCACGCGCACCACCTCGGCGGCCAGCCGCACGCTGTCGTCGACGCGCGTCGTCCGGCCACTGCGATCGACCCGGCCGGTGACGAACTCATAGCTTCGCAACATGGCCGGCGGGCTATAGGCGACGATCCACGATCCTGGATAGCGTTCAAGGCCGGCCGGGTCATCGGCGTCCGGCAAGTCCTGGGCGGCATGGTTCGTCACCGCGGCCAATGCCACGACAAGGCGCGCCGACCATGCGCCGGTCACTGCTGGTAGCTCCACGCGGTGGGGGCCGCGAATTCCACGTCCATCCGCTGGGTACTGGTCATCAACTGGTGCACGATGGTGGCGAGGTCGGCGCCTTCGAACAACATGCGATAGAGGCCATCGGCAAGCGGCATGTAGACCCCGAGTTCTGAACTCTTGGCATGCACCACGCGCACGGTGTTGACCCCCTCGGCGAGCTTGCCCAGCGACTCCATGGCCTCGGCCAGCGTGGCCCCCCGCGCCAACCGGGCGCCGAGCTGAAAATTGCGCGACAGCGGCGACGTGCACGTCGCAAAGAGGTCGCCGACGCCGGCCAGGCCCAGGAACGTGAACGGGTTCGCGCCGAGCGCAACGGCAAAACGGCCCATCTCAGCCAAGCTTCGGGTGATCAGCATAGCCAGAGCATTCTGTCCAATGTCCAGGGTCGTGGCGAGGCCGGCTACGATGGCATAGATGTTCTTCAACGCACCGCCGAGTTCGACACCGTATACGTCGGTGCTGGAGTAGACCCGGAACGTCGGGCTCTTCAGGATCTCCTGCACCGTTGATCGCAACCCGTCGTCCCGACTGGCCACGACGGTCCCGGAGAAACGCCCATCGGCCATTTCCTCGGCCAGGTTCGGCCCGCTGATGACGCCGATCCGGGCCTCCGGAAGCAGCTCCTCGAGGATCTGGCTCATCAGCTTGAAACCGTCGGCCTCGATGCCCTTCGTCGCACTGATGACGCACGCGCCGGCCGGCAACACGGCGCGCAGTTCGCCCGCGACGTCGCGGAAAGACGCGCTGGGCACGGTAACGAAAACGACATCGCTCGAACACACCGCGCGCACCAGGTCCGACGTCGGCGCGATCAGGCGCTCGAGACGATGCCCTGGCAAGTAGCGCCGGTTTTCGCCGTGGGCGCGGATTTCCGCTAGCTGCTCCGAGTCGCGCATCCACAACTGCGTGGGCACGCCGTTGCCAGCAACGATGTTCGCGACGGCCGTGCCGAAGTTCCCGGCACCGACGATGGCGGCCTGCATTCGAGTCGACTCACGAGCGCAATCCGAGAGGTGAGAGTGTACCTTCCCTGCCCTGCAGCCCGAACAAACACCGGTGACGTTCGGACATGCATTCGCCTGCCCGTTATGATGGACCCATGCTCATCGAAATCTACTCCGACGTCATCTGCCCGTGGTGCTACGTCGGCAAGCGGCGGCTGGACAAGGCGCTCACCGCGCCGGCCTGCGACGACGTCGATGTGGTCTGGCGGCCCTTCCAGCTCTATCCGAACCTCCCCTCTTCCGGCATGGACCGGGACGAGTACCTCGCACGTCGCTACGGCGAGAAGGCGGACCGCGCCCGGGCGCCGAGGCAGATCGTCGAGGAGGGCGAAGACGCCGGAATCGCTTTCGACTACGGTGCGATCGGCAGGATGCCGAACACGCTGACGGCGCACCGGCTGCTCGACTACGCCGAGCGCCGGTCAGGCGCCGACGTGCAGCACGAACTCGCGGAGGTTCTGTTCCGCTACTACTTCTGCGAGGGCCGAGACGTCGGCGACGTCGATACGCTCTGCGAAGCCGCGTCGTCTCGGTTTGGATGCCCTCGAGGCGCGTCGCTACCTCGACGAACGCGCCGACGAGGAGTTCATGCGCGCGCGGATCAGGAGCGCGTTCGAGATCGGCGTGGTGAGCGTCCCGTGCTACCTGTTGGGTGGGGGTTTCATGCTGCCCGGCGCCCAGTCGTCCGACGTCATGCTCCAGTTCATCGAACGCGCCAAATCGAAGCTGGCTGAAGCCAGTGAAGCTGGCTGAAGCCAGTTAAGCTGGCTGAGAGCCAGAGGCTGACCAGGCCTAAAGCCGCGCGACGCTGACCTCGTGCAGCCAGTTGCCCGGTTCTCCGTCGTTGCCCGCGGCCTCGCGGCTTACCGCGAGCGTCTTCGCGTGGGCCAGGATGCCCTGCACCGTATCGCTTAGCTTCAACGCGGCCCGCCCGCGGTCGACGGGGAGGACGCCGAGACGCTGCGGGTGCTGGCCGCTAACCCACAGGACGTACTGATCGTCCCCCGGCGACTGGGCAGCGACCGCGCGCACGTTCAGCAGGCCCTCCCCGAGATCCGCGTTGATCACCCACATCGGTTCTGAGTCGTCGCCGCCGACGATCGCCACGTAGTCCGCCACGTAGCCGTCGGACGAGTATTCGATGTTGGCCGCGAAGGCAATGAGGGCGGCAAGGGTCGCCGCGACCGCCCAGCCTTGCCAGAAGCGGATGGAGTGAAAAATGCCGCCTACTTCGTCGTCCAAGATCCGTCCCCGTCGCTCAAGCCCCAAGCAAGGCGCGAAACATACTCGGATCGGCCGCACGTTGGAAGGGCCCCACAACCGTGCGGACGGGAATGCCCGCGGACACTCAGCCGCGGTACATGCCGTCGATCAAGTCGGCATACTTCTCGTTGACCACCTGGCGCTTAAGCTTCTGCGTCGGCGTGAGTTCGTCGTCTTCAGGGTCGAGTAGCTGGTCTATCAGACGGAAACGCTTGATCGTCTCCACCCGGGCGAACTTGGCGTTCACTGCCTCGACCTCCCGTCCCACGAGGTCGACGACCGCTTGCGCGTGGCAGAGGCTCGTGTAGTTGGTGAACGGGACGTCGTTGTCCTGGGCGAACTTGGTCACGTTGTCGTGGTCGATCATCACCAGGCACGTGAGGTACGGGCGGCGGTCACCCACCACCACCGCGTCGGTGATGTACGGCGAGAACTTCAATTGGTTCTCGATCTCGCTCGGGGTGATGTTCTTGCCGCCGGCCGTGATGATGATGTCCTTCATGCGATCGACGATGTAGACGAAGCCGTCGTCGTCGATCCGGCCAACGTCCCCTGTGTGCAGCCAGCCCTGGCGGATCGTGTCCGCCGTCTTTTCGGGCTTGTTCCAGTAGCCCTGGATGACGCCGGGGCTGCGAATGACGATTTCATCGTCCTCGGCCAGCGCGACGTCGACGCCCTCGGTGGACTTCCCCACGCTACCGATCCGGAAGTCCCCGGGGACGTTCGCGGTGGCGATTCCGGAGCACTCCGTCTGGCCGTAGCACTCGTACATGGGCTTGCCCAGCGCCCAGTACCAGTCGATGAGATCCGGCGCGATCGGCGCTGCGGCCGTTGCCAGCCAGCGGCATTCATCGATCCCGAGCAGCCGACGGACGTTTCTGAGGACCAGACGGTCGGCGAAGAAGAACACGCCGCGCAACGCGGTCGGGACGGTGCGCCCTTCCTTGAGGTGGACCGCGCGCCGTTCACCCAGCGTGATCGCCTGGTTGTATGCCCAACGCCCGAGGGCGGTCGCCTCCTTGAGCTTGATCTGCACGGCGGAGTACTGCTTCTCCCACACGCGCGGCACGGCGAAGTGGATGGTCGGCGAAACCTCCTGGATGTCTTGCACCATGGTCTCCGGGTTCTCCACCAGGTTGACCACCGAACAGGCCTCGATGACCACGAAGGTGTAGAACATGCGGCCGGCCACGTGCGCAAGCGGCAGGAAGCCGAGCTGTTCGTCGTCGTGGTGGATCCCGTAGGTCCCCTGCAGCGTCCGCACCATGAACATCATGTTGCCCTGCGAGATCATCGCGCCCTTGGGCGGGCCGGTCGTGCCCGACGTGTAGGTGAGGATCATCAGGTCGCCCGGCGCTGCGACCGCGATTTCCCGATCCCAAACGTCCGGGTTCTCGGCGCCGTAGGCGCGGCCCATGTCGAGAAACGCATCGAAAGACATGCACATGGGGTCGTCGAGGTTACGCAACCCCTCCATGTCGAAGACGATGACCTTCTCGAGCGTCGGCGTGCGTTCGCGGACCTCGAGGACCTTGTCGAGCTGCTCCTCGTCCTCGGCGAAGTAGAACCGCGTACCGCTGTCGTTGATGAGGTACTCGACCTGCGTCGGCGAGTCGGTGGGGTAGACGCCGTTGGTCACGCCGCCCGCGCAGATGATCCCGAGGTCGCTGAACAACCACTCCTTGACGACCTCGGCAGCCACCGAGCAGACGTCGCCACGCTCGAGGCCGAGCGCCTTGAGGCCGCCCGCGACCAGGCGCGCGTATTCGCCCCAGTCGGCCCAGGTGTATTCGTTCCAGATCCCAAAGTCCTTCTCGCGAAAGGCGACCTTGGCGCCGAGGTCGGCAACCCGCTTCTGGAACAGCGCCGGGATGGTCGCACAGCCGTCGATGAGGACCTCGCCCCTGGACTCCGCATTCATCAGTCATTCACCTTTCGTTCGCAGTTAGCGCCACGTCTTGCGCTGTTTCCACCGTCGCCTGCCGCGCACGCCCTGATCCTTCATGCCGAGGTAGAACTCCTGGATGTCCGTGGCCGCCTTGAGCCGTTCGCAGGTGTCCTCCATGACGATCCGGCCGACTTCCATGACGTAGCCGTAGCTCGCCACGTCAAGGGCCATGCGGGCGTTCTGTTCGACAAGGAGGATCGCGACGCCCTGTTCCCGGTTCAAGCGCTCGACAATCCCGGCGATCTCCGCCACCAGGCGCGGTGCAAGGCCCAGGGAGGGCTCGTCGAGTAGCATCAGCCGCGGCCGGGCCATCAACGCGCGGCCGATGGCCAGCATCTGTTGCTGTCCGCCGGACAGGAACCCGGCGGGCAGTCTGCGCTGCTCGGCCAATGCCGGGAAATAGCTGTAGACCATCTCCAGGTCGGCCGACAGGTCCACGCGCGGTCGGGTGTACGCGCCGACGCCCAAATTCTCCTCGACGGTCAGGAACGGGAACACCTCCCGCCCCTCCGGCACATGGCCGATTCCCTTGCGTGCGGCGCGATCCGGATCCGTGCCGGTGATGTCGTCGCCCGCGAACGTGACGAAGCCCTTCTGCGGATCCATCGCGCCGCAGATCGTCTTGAGCACGGTCGTCTTGCCCGCGCCATTGGCGCCCAGGATCGTCACGATGCTGTCCGCCTCGACGGCGAGCGAGACGCCGCGGATCGCCATGATGGGGCCGTAGTACGTCTCGATGTTGCGCAGCGTCAACAGGGGCACGGCTCAATCTCCGAGGTAAGCCCTGAGGACTTCCGGATGGCTCTGGATATCGGTGGCCTCGCCCACCGCGATCACGCCCCCGTCGGCCATGGCGAGGACCCGGTTCGACACGGTGGCCACGAGGTTCATGTCGTGCTCCACCATGGCGACGGTAACGCCGAGATCCTCGACGATGTCCTCGATCCAGAACGACAGGTCCTCGGTCTCTTCCGGGTTGAGGCCCGACGAGGGCTCGTCGAGCAGCAGCAGCTTGGGCTCGGTGCACAGCGCGCGGCCGATCTCGACCATCTTGCGCGCGCCGAAGGGCAAGCTCCCGACCGGCGCCTCGCGGTGCTGCTGCAGGTCCAAGAGGTCGATGATGTCCTCGACCTTGCGACGGAAAGCGACTTCCTGGCGGCGCACCTTCGGCAGAAAGAGGATGTCGCTGGCGAGGCTCGTTTCCCGGTGCACGTGGCGGCCGACCAGCAGGTTGTCGAGTACGGTTTCGCGGTCGAAGAGTTCCGTGTTCTGGAAGGTGCGTGCGATCCCCAACTCGGCGATGCGATGGGCCGGGACGCCGGTCATGTCTTCGCCCGCGAAGGTCATGCGGCCCGTGTCGGCGTCGTAGAACCGGCTGATCAGGTTGAACACGGTCGTCTTGCCAGCGCCGTTGGGGCCGATGATGCTGAAGACCTCGCCGACGGCGATCTCGAAAGACACGTCGCGCACGGCCTTGACACCGCCAAAGCTGATCGACAGGTTTTCCGCGTGGAAAAGCCCATCCGCCGGCATCAGTGCACCCGCTCGGTGCGCAGATAGGACTTCTGCCGCTTGTGCGTCGCCCTGCGGTACAGCGGGAACTCGTCGAACCACGCCCGGATCTTCAGCCAGCGGCCGTAGATCCCCAAGGGTTCGAAAACCAGGAACAGCACCAGGATCGCCCCGAAGACGCCAAGCTCCAAACCTGGGATCTGCCCGATCGCCGCAGGCAGCACGTCGCGCGCCACTGCGAGGGCCTGCGGCAGATAGCCCACGAAAATGGCACCGAAAACGACGCCGTGCAGGGAACCGAGGCCGCCCACGACCACGAGCAAAAGGAGTTGGATGGACGTCTGCACGGTAAAGGCGTCCGGCGCCAGGTAGCCCGCCTTGTGCGCGAACAGCGTGCCAGCGAGGCCGGTGAAGCCGGCAGAGACGGCGAACGCCGTGGTCTTGGTGCGCGCCAAGTGAACGCCCATGCTCTCCGCCGAGATCTCCGAATCCCGCACTGCCACGAACGCCCGCCCGGTCGGGCTGCGCAAAAGGTTCTTGGCGCCGAAGAGGCCGACGACGAGCACCCCGAGGCAGAGGTAGTAGAACAACTGGTCGTTGACGATGCTCAACCCGAAGAAGCTCGGCTGCTCGACGGCCATGCCCCGCAAGCCACCGGTCAGCGGATCGCTGTGTTCGATCGTGAACGCCACGATCCGCTCGAATGCCAAGGTCGCCACCGCCAGGTAGACGCCCGTCATGCGCAGCGCCGGGATGCCGACCAGCGCGCCGACGCCCGCCGTGAGCGCGACGGCGATCGGCACGGACACCACGAACGGTACGCCATAGCCGAGCAGGATCGCATGGCTGTACGCACCTATGGCAAAGAACGCGGCGTGACCCAGGCTCACCAGGCCCGTGTAGCCCACCAGCAGCATGAGCCCGATGCCAGCGATCGCCCAGATGAATACCAGCGCCAATTCGCCGACGTTGTAGGGCGAGACGACCCACGGCGCGGCCAGCACGACCAGCCCAAGCAAGGCGTACCAGAACCGTTCGCCACCGTGGCGAAACACGTCGACGTCCTGGCCATAGCGCGTGGTGAGAACGAAACGCACGTCAGACCTTCTTCTGCTGCAGCGACGCGAAGATGCCCTCGGGCCGCACGAAGAGCATGATGAGCAGGATCGCGAACGCGCTCACTTCGCCAGCACCCGCGGGCAGGTAGCGGCCCGCGAACTGTTCCGCGACCCCGATCACGAGACCGCCGACGATCGCACCCGGGAGACTGCCGAAGCCGCCGACGATGGCCGCCGCGAAGGCCTTGATTCCGACGAGACCCATGTTCGGGTCGATCAAGGCGATCGGTGCGACCAGCATTCCCGCGGTCGCCGAAATCGCCGCCGAGATGCCCCACACCAACGACGTGATCCGCTTGACCGGCACCCCGCTGTAGTACGCGGCAAGCTGGTTCTGCGATGCGGCTTGCATCGCGACGCCGATCCGGGAGTAGCGGAAGAACAGCCACAGGGCGATGCACAGCACCGCCGTGCCCGCGATGACCACGAGGTTCTCGACACCGAGCACGATGCGGCCGAGGTTCACCACGTCCCCCGCGAACGGCACGTCGAGCGTGCGCGGCTCGTTGCCCCAGATGGCGCCCGCCACGGCGCGCAGGACGAACCCCAAGCCGATGGTCAGCATCAGCACGGCGAACGGCGGTTCGCCGATCATCGGCCGCAGGACGCCACGCTCGAGCCCCATGCCGAACGCCACCATGGCGACTAAGGTCAGCGGCACGCCGAATACGAACGGCAGGCCCATGAGGTTGATCACGGTGAACGCCACGAAAGCGCCCACCATCATCAGTTCGCCTTGCGCGAAGTTCAGCATCTCGGTGGCCTTGTAGACCATCACGAAGCCGAGCGCGATCAGGCCGTAGACGCAACCCTGCGACAGACCGCTCAAGAGCAGTTGGAGGACCTCACTCACCGCGTGCGCTGCCTCTCAAAAACGCGCCTCAAGTCGGCGCGAAGTAGGATCAGCCGTCCGTCAGCCGGCCTTCGTCGTCCCGGAACTCCGGCCCGTTGACGCGCACCCTGCCGTCGCCGAACTTGGCGTCGCGATTGCGCAACGTATCGCGCAGGCCGATCTTGGCGACCGACTCCCGGAAACCGAACGCCGCTTTGGCGTTGTGGCCGCGGACGTCGTTCTCCGACGCCATGCGCTGCAGGGTCCGCGCACCCATCAGTTCCAGTCCCATGTTGATGATGCGCTTATTGGTCGACAGCAGGTCCGGGTCGATCTGGCACAGCCGGTCGGCCAACTGCTCGACCTCGTATTCGAGGTGCTCCTTGGGGACGGCCTTCAAGACCAGGCCGATCTGCTGGGCCTCCGCGCCGGTGATGCTGTCGCCGGTCAGCATCAGCCGCTTGGCCCATTGCGGGCCGACGTTGTAGAGCCACATGTTGTTCGGCAGTGCGCCGAGGTCGCGCGCCGGCGGGAATCCGAACAGGGCGTCGTCGGCACAGATCACCATGTCGCACAGCAGCGCCACGTCGGTGCCGCCGGCGAGACAGTAGCCGTGCACCTGGGCGATGGACGGCTTGTGCATGTCGAACAGGGCCATACGGTAACGCTGGGCGCGCTCGAGCTGCCACGCGTCGTCGTCGATGCTCCGACCACCGCGATAGCTCACGTCCGACGACTGGATGCGCGACACCGGCACGTTGCCGTCGGCACCGGTGAGGTCGTAGCCCGCCGAGAAGGCGCGCCCCGCCCCGCGCAGGATGACGCAATGCACGTCGGTGTTGTTGTCGGCTTCCCAGAGCGCCTCGTTGAGTTCCGACTGCAGCTTCAACGACAGGGCGTTGAGCTTTTCCGGTCGATTCAGGGTGATCCGGGCGCGACCGTCCGCGACCTCGTACTCGATGCTGTCAAATCCGCTCACTTACTCCACTCCGCGTGCGTTGTCAGACGGGGAAAGACGAAGAGTACCGTTTGCCCGTGAGCCGCGAAAGCTGCTTGCCGTCAGCTAGCGGGCCGGGCGACTTCCTCCTCGACGTCGCGCAGCTTCTCCTTGCCGAAGTAGAGCTCGTCGCCGACGAAGAAGCTCGGTGAACCGAAGACGCCGCGCGCAACGGCGGATTCGGTGTTGGTGATCAGTTCCTGTTTCACCTCCGGCTCCTGGATTCCCGCGAGGATCGCCTCCACTGGCAAGCCCGATCGGGTAAGCGCCTCGGCGACGACCTCGAGGTCGTCCATCTTGCGCTGCTCGACCCACATATGCCGGTAGACCTCGTCGACGTAACGCGCGAAGAAGCCCTCGCGCCCCGCGACGATCGCGCCGCGCATGATGGTCAGGGTGTTGACCGGGAAATGGGGATTCGGGACGTAGGCGGAGACGCCGTAGCGCTTGAGGAACCGGTCGGTCTCGATGCGCTGGTACTCGGGCTTGTTGCGGATCCCCTGCAGGGACACTGCGGGGGAGACGTTGTTGGTAGCCTTGAAAACGCCACCGAGCAGCACGGGCACGTATGTGAACCGGATGCCCGTGCGCTGCTCCGCGCCGGGGATCGCGAGATGCGCCAGGTAGGCGTTGGGACTGCCGAAGTCGAAATGGAATTCAACACTTGCCGCCATCGGTCTCTCCGTCAAGTTGTCATTGGCCTTTGAAAACGGGGGTACGTTTGCCGAGGAACGCCGCGACGGCCTCGCGGTGATCCTCGGTCTGTGCCGAGCGCGACATCCGGTCGGCCTCCAAGGCGAGGCATGTGCGCAGATCCGCACCGACGGCCCGGTTGAGATTCTCCTTCATGTACCGCAACGCCACCGGCGGTCCATCGGCGATGGTCCGCGCCAACTCCGCCGTGCGCTCGGCGAGCCGATCGTCGTCCACGACCTCGTTGAAGATGCCTAGCGCCAAGCCTTCCGCCGCGCCGACGCGCCGGCTCGTGAAGAAGAGTTCCTTGGCCTTGGCGATGCCGACGAGCTGCGGCAGCAGCCAACTGGCGCCGTAGTCTCCCGACAGCCCGATGTTGGCGAACGCCGTGGTCACGAAGGCGCTCTCGGCCGCGAGGCGCAGGTCGCAGGCGAGCGCGATCGAGAACCCCGCGCCCGCGGCCGGTCCCGGCAGAGCCGCGATGGTCGGCTTGGACAGGTCGAAAAGCCGCAAGGTCAGCGTCTCCTGCTTGCGTTGCAGTTCGCGCACGCCGTCCTGGAACGTGCGTTTCACCGCGCCCGGCGGCCGGGACTTCGAGCCCATGCCCGAGACGTCGCCGCCCGCACAAAACGCCGTCCCGGCGCCGGTCAGCACGACGACGCGGACTTCCGGGTTCTCGTCGAAGCGCAGCAGGGACTCGCGCAGCGCTGGCGTCAACTCGTCGGACAGCGCATTGCGCTTACGCGGTCGATTGAACGTGATCGTCGCCACGCCGTCGTCGATCACGGCGAGCAACTGCTCGGTCCCGGTGTCTACCGAAGCCATACACGAGCCTGGGTGCCTTGAGAGCGCCGGATGTTAACTGACCGGGTGGTGTGCCGGGACCTAATCGGCGCAGCGCGCTCCAGGTGCGCGCATCGTCGGTTTACCCAGAATCAGGTCGGCGGCGCGTTCGGCGACCATGATGGTCGGGGCGTTGAGGTTGCCGTTGGGAATCGACGGGAAGATCGACGCATCCACCACCCGCAACCGTTCCAGGCCCCGAACGCGGCACCGTGCGTCCAGTACGGCCCCTGGATCGCCATCGTGCCCCATCCTGCACGTGCACGACGGGTGATAGGCGCTCTCCACGTTCTGCCGCAGCCAGCGGTCGATGTCGACGTCCGTCGCGACCGCCGTGCCCGGCTGGATTTCGGCACCGCGGTACGCGTCGAACGCCGGCTGGTTCATGACCTCCCGCGCCAAGCGGATGCAGCGTCGCCAAACGCGGACGTCGTCCGGGTGGCCCAGGTAGTTGAAGAGAATCTCCGGGGCGGCATCCGGATCGGACGACCGGATGGCGATCCTACCTCGGCTCTTGGGTTTGTTCGCGCCCACGTGGACCTGGTAGCCGTGTCCGGGGAACGCCTTGGCGCCGTCGTAGCGCATGGCCGCAGGCAGGAAGTGCATCTGCACATCGGGCCATGGTCGCGTCGGGTCGGACCGCAGAAACGCGCCCGCCTCGAAGTGGTTCGTGCTCCCGAGCCCGTTCCTGCGCAGCCCGAGCAGCCAGGCGAGCCCGATCGCTGCCTTGCCAACCGGCGTCAGCGCACCGTTGAGCGTGATCCGCCGAAGACAGGCGTACTGCACGATCGCCTCCAGGTGATCCTGAAGATTCTCACCGACCCCCGGAAGCTCGTGCTGCAACGGAACGCCGGCATTATCCAAGACATCCCGCGGCCCGATGCCAGACCGTTGCAGGACCGAGGGTGATCCCACGGCACCCGCCGCAAGGACGATCTCCTTCGCCGCCGGGACCGTGAACTGCCGGTCGTCTCGGCGCAGCGCAACGCCGGTCGCCTTCTTTCCGTCGAGCACGACCTTGTCGACGGTGGTGTGGAGCATCACGTCGAGGTTCGCCCGGCGTCTCACCGGCTTCAGATACTCGCGGCCCGTGGATGATCGCACGCCTGATCGAACCGTCATTTGCATCGCCCCGAAGCCTTCCTGCCGAAAGCCGTTGGGATCGTCTGTGCGCCCATGGCCCGCTTGCACGCCGGCCTCGACAAACGCCGCATACAACGGGTTGCGCGCCATGTCGTTTCCCGCGCACGTCGCCACCGGACCGTCGCCGCCACGGAACGCATCCGCGCCACCACACCAGCTCTCCGCCCGCTGGAAGTAGGGCAGGCAGTCGCGGAACCCCCATCCCGCCGCGCCGAGCTGTTCCCACTCGTCGAAGTCGCGTCCATGGCCGCGCACGTACACCATGCCGTTGATCGAGGACGACCCGCCCAGGCCTCTGCCGCGGGGGCAAGCCAGGCGGCGTCCGTCCAGGCCCGGCTCAGGTGCAGACACATAGCCCCAGTTGAGCCGGTCGATGTTCATCGCGTACGAGAACGCGGCCGGCATGCGGACCAGCAGGTTGTTGGCGCGTCCTCCCGCCTCGACCAGCAAGACGCGGTTGGCCGCATTCTCGGTCAGTCGGCTTGCCAGGACGCAGCCCGCGGAACCGGCGCCCACCACTACATAGTCGTAGCCCCGAACCGACGTCGTCCTCGACACACCCGTCAGCGCCTCACGACCGGTCGGCCGCGCGAAGGAAATCCACCAACAGCCGAACGGTCTCGACGGGCTGTTCCTGCTGCACCCAGTGGCCAGCGCCCTCGACCAGGTGCACGCCGCGGAAGTCCGTGCAGACCTCGTCGCGCATGCGCTCCAAGGCTCCGGGGCTCTGGTAGACGCCCCAATCCGCTGTCCCGGAGATGAACGTCGACGGCTGCTCGATCCCGCGGCCCGCGAACAGTTGCTGTTCCGCCATGCCGATGGCGCCGGAGCGGTAGTGGTTCAAACCGCCCTGGAACCCGGTGCGCTCGTACTCCGCCGCGTAGACGGCCAACTCCGCATCCGGAAGCCAGGCATTCGTCGCCACCGCCTGCGCCGACGGCATGTGCTTGGCGACGGTCTCGGCCATGCCGTCCGCGGCGTCCATGACGTAGTACGTCGGCATCCTGGCCATCTCGACGGCGCTGCGGGCGCTGAGCCGGAACGGCGTGTTGTGCGGCCAGTCGGCGCTCTTGACGTGATAGTAGGCGCGCAGAAAGTCATGCACCCCCTGCGGTGCGCGCCACATGTTCGGATTGGCTTCGCGGGTCTGGTAGTACTGCTGATAGTGCTTGCGCGGTCGCCGCAGCGCCGCAAGGTCGCCGGACAACGACGAATCCGAGGCGCGACGATCGCCGGCGTCGCCTTCCGGCAGCGCGGGCGGTCCGGGGAACGGCGCGCTCATCAGCGCCACCGCCGTGAACACGTCCGGCCGAAGCACGGCGCACCAAGCGGCGATCGGCGATCCGAAGTCGTGGCCGACCACCGCCACGGTCCGGCATTGCATTGCGGCAACCACGCCGAGTACGTCCCGGACGATGTTGAAGCGCCGGTACGAAGCCAGGTCGCCGTCGTAGTCGGTATCGGCACCCGTCGTGCGGCCATAACCTCGCAGGTCCGGCGCGAACACGTGGTAACCGGCATCCACCAACGGCGGCATGACATGCCGCCAGCTATAGGCGAGCTCCGGGAAGCCGTGCAGCAACAGCAAACCCGGCTTGTCCGGATCGCCCGCCTCGAGGAGGTGCACCCGCAACCCATTGATGTCAGTAAGGAATCGGCTGCGGACGCCGTCCGGAAGCGCGTCGGCGCCGAGGGGCTCGAGACCTAGCGCGCGTGCGCTCACTCCTTCAGTTGCTTCTCGACCACCCGGGCGAAGAAACTCGCGCCGGTGGACAGCGCCGCGTCATTGAAGTCGTAGCCGGGGTTGTGGACGGGACGTGAGTGCTCGTCGTCGCTGTTGCCGATCAGCAAGTAGCAGCCAGGCACTTCCTCGAGCATAAACGAGAAGTCCTCCGAACCGGTTCCCGGCTTCAGATCCCGCTTGACGTGGTCAGCGCCGACCAAATCGCTACACACCTCGGCTGCCACGTCTGCGGCGCGGGCGTCGTTCACGACCGGGTGGAAGACGGTTCGGAAGTCCACGGTGGCCTTCGCGCCGAAGCCGGCGGCGACGCCCTGGGCCAGCTCGGTCATCCGTTCGCAGACCTGTTCCATCACCGAGGTGGCGAATGTCCTGACCGTGCCCGACAAGCGCGCGGTCGCCGGAATGACGTTGTAGGCGTCGCCGGCGTGGAACTGGGTCACCGACACGACGGCCGCCGTCGACGGCGCCATGTTTCGCGCCACGACGCTTTGCAGCGCCGCCACCAACTGCGCGCCGGCAACCACCGGGTCGACGCCATGATGAGGGTGTGCCCCATGGGCGCCGACGCCCTCGATGTCGATATCGAAGAACGCGCCGGCGGCGGCCACGACCCCCTCCTTAACGCCGAACTGTCCGAGGGGCATACCGGGGGCATTGTGCATGGCAAAGATCGAGTCGCACGGAAAGTCCCGGAACAGGCCGTCGTCGATCATCGCACGTGCACCGCCGATACCCTCCTCCGCCGGCTGGAAGATGAAGTTGACCTGACCGCGGAAGTTCTTGGTCTCGGCCAGATAACGCGCAGCCCCGAGGAGCATCGTCGTGTGCCCATCGTGACCGCAGGCATGCATCTGGCCGTCGTGCCGGGAACGGTGCGCGAACGTGTTCTCCTCGATGATCGGCAACGCGTCCATGTCGGCACGCAAGCCGATCGAGCGCGTCTCGTTGCCGACGCGCAGCACGCCGACAACACCGGTACCGCCGACACCGCGAGTCACGTCGACGCCGAATTCCTCGAGTTTCCGCGCCACGAAATCGGCCGTCCGCTCCTCTTCGAACCCGAGTTCCGGGTGCGCATGAAGATCGCGTCGCCAGCGGGTGAGTTCGTCCTGCTTAACGGCAATGGCATCGATCAAGGCCACGGTCGCCCCCTGCTTGGTTGGTTGCATGCGCTATGTAACCACAGTTGGGCTGATGAACCTTGCGATGAGGTTTCATAACATGCGCCCAGTTCTCGGAGGGGTTCCTTATGCCAGACCGATTGCGAGGCAAGCGCGTGCTCGTCACCCAGGCCGGCGACTACATGGGGCCGGCGACGGTGGACGTGTTCCGCGAAGAAGGGGCCGACGTGGTCGCCGACGACGCCACGCGAACGACGGCCGGCGCCTGCCGAGACATCGTTGCGGACACCGGGCACATCGACGTGCTGGTCGCCAACCTCGCGTCCCCGAACTTCAGCGGGACGCCCATCGGCGAACTCGCCGACGACGACTGGCATACGCCTTTCGCGCTCCTGGTCGATCCGCTGCACTGGTACACGCAGGCGGTGCTGCCGCAGATGATCGAGCGCCGAGCGGGCAAGATCGTCGTATACGGCAGCGCGACCGCCCTGCGCGGCCTCAAGACCGTGGCGGCCTACTCGGCCGCCCGTGCCGCGCAGGTCGGGTACGTGCAAGCCGTCGGCGTCGAGGTGGCCCCCCACAACGTGCAGGTGAACCTGATCGCCCAGAACTATGTCGAGAACCGCGAGTACTACCCGCCGGAACTCATGCAGAAGGAGTCCTTCGTGCGTTCCCTCAAGCGGCAGGTTCCGGCGGGCCGACTGGGAACGGCGCGCGAAGACGCCCTCTTCGCGCTGTTCCTGGCGAGCGACGAGAGCGGGTTCTTCGCCGGTCAGGCGTTCCCCTTCGCCGGCGGCTGGGTACAACGGTGACCGGGCCCGCTTAAGAAGATGACCCGCGGCCACGCAAGAGGAGACGATGCATGAGCGACGAAGTCCATCCATTCCGTATCGACATCCCCGATGCGGATCTCGACGATCTGCGCGCACGTCTTGGGCGCACGCGCTTCCCCGACGCCGAACCCGTCGACGACTGGAGCCAGGGCATACCGCTCGCCTATGTGCGCGAGCTCTGCACCTATTGGCGCGAACGCTACGACTGGCGCCCGGTCGAGGCCCGGTTGAACGCGTGGCCGCAGTACAAGACCGGACTCGACGGTGTTGGCGTCCACTTCCTGCACATCCGATCGCCCGTCGCCGACGCCACGCCACTGGTCATGACCCACGGCTGGCCGGGATCGGTTATCGAGTTCTCGAAGGTGATCGAGCCGCTGACGAACCCGGCAGCGCACGGCGGCACCGACGCCGACGCCTTCCATCTCGTGCTGCCGACCATTCCGGGCTACGGCTTCTCCGACAAGCCGACGACGCCCGGATGGGGCGTCGATCGCGTCGCCAGAGCCTGGAGTGTGCTGATGGCCAGGCTGGGCTACGCCCACTACTTCGCCCAAGGCGGCGATTGGGGGTCGGCGATCACCGCGTCGATCGGCGCCCACGACCCCGAACACTGCATCGGCGTGCACACCAACATGGCGGTCGTCGCGCCGCCGGCCGAGATGATGGCCGAGCCCACCGAGGAGGAGCAGGACGCGATCGCGGCGCGGCAGTTCTACGCGGACTCGGACTCCGGCTACTCAAGGCAGCAAAGCACGCGCCCCCAGACCCTGGGGTACGGCCTGGTCGACTCCCCGGCGGGCCAGGCGGCCTGGATCGTGGAGAAGTTCTACCAATGGATGGACTGCGACGGCCATCCCGAGAACGTCCTCACCCGCGACGAGATCCTCGACAACGTGATGTTCTACTGGCTCACCGGGACCGGTGCCTCGTCCGCGCGACTGTACTGGGAGAGCTTCGCTCGCGGATCCATGGACGACGTCAAGGTGCCGGCGGGCATCAGCGTGTTCCCCAAGGAGATCTTCAAGACGTCGCGACGCTGGGCGGAAACCCGGTTCAAGGACCTGCGCTACTTCAACCGGCTCGACAAAGGCGGACACTTCGCGGCTTTTGAGACACCGGATGTGTTCGTCCAGGAACTCCGGGCTTGCTTCGCCACCATGCGCTAAGGCACCCCGCGAGCGTGACAGAGACACCCGTTCTGCCCTCATGGGCGGCGTCCTGCCCCCTGGCACGCCTGGCCACCGTCGGCGAGACGCATCCGCATATCGTGCCGGTGGTCTTTTGCGAAGTCCGCGGGGCGATCTACGTGCCCATCGACGGCAAACCCAAGTCCGGACGACGCCTGCAAAGGCTGCGCAACATCGACCGCGATGCCGCCGTGTGCCTGCTGGTGGACGTCTACGACGACGACTGGTCGCGCCTGCGCTGGGTGCGCGTGGACGGCCGGGCCGAGCGAACGCCAACCACCGATGCCGTGGCCGCGGCGCTACGCGCCAAGTACCCGCAGTACGTCACAACGCCGTTGGGAAACAGCGCAATCCGCATCACGGTGGACCGTGTCCGCTCCTGGCGAAGCCAACCGGATGGCGAACTGTCAGCCGACCCACGAGGCTGTTAGGATTCGCCCCGACTCGGCTTCGGGACCACGGAATTGAACGACCACGCCATCCGGCACGACTGGACAACGAGCGAAATCCTCGCCCTCTTCGAACGCCCATTGAACGACCTCCTGTTCGAAGCCCAGTCGGTTCACAGGCGCCATCATCGCGCCAACGAAGTGCAAGTCAGCACGTTGCTGAGCATCAAGACAGGCGGTTGTCCCGAGGACTGCAAGTACTGCCCGCAGAGCGTCCACTACGACACCGGCTTGGACGCGCATGCGCTGCTGCCGCTCGACGATGTCGTCAGCGCCGCCGAGAAGGCCCGCGATGCCGGCGCGACGCGGTTCTGCATGGGCGCGGCGTGGCGCAGCCCCACCAACTCGCAAGCCCGCAAGGTGGGCGAGATGGTTGCGGCCGTGAAGGCCACCGGCATGGAGACCTGCGTCACCCTCGGCATGCTCACCGCCGAGCAGGCCGCCGAACTCGCCGATGCCGGCCTCGACTACTACAACCACAACCTGGACACGTCGCCGGACTACTACGCAGAGATCATCACCTCACGCGTCTACCAGGACCGGCTGGACACGTTGGCCAACGTCCGCGCGGCCGGCATCAACGTCTGTTGCGGCGGCATCGTCGGCATGGGCGAGACGCGGCGCGATCGGGCGGGGCTGTTGCGGGAACTCGCCAACCTCGCCGAGCATCCGGAGTCCGTCCCGATCAACAACCTGGTCCAGGTGGAAGGCACGCCGGTGCACGGCATCGCCCCTCTCGACCCGTTGGAGCTGGTCCGTTGCATCGCCGTGGCCCGAATCCTGATGCCCAAGTCGGTGGTGCGGCTGTCCGCCGGCCGCACGGACTTAAGCCCCGAGGCGCAAGCCCTGTGCTTCATGGCGGGTGCGGGGTCGATCTTCTGCGGCGACCAACTGCTGACGACGCCAAACCCTGCATTCGACGAGGACATGGCCATGTTCGGCGACCTCGGCATCAAGGCGTCGGCGGGCAAGACGGCTGCGGCATAGCGGCAGCGATGCGTCGCTTCGACGACATCCCCGACGATTACGAGTCCGTGATCGGAACCTGGGAACTGACCGCCGACGAGATCATCGCCTTTGCCAAGACCTGGGACCCTCAGCCGTTCCACACCGACATCGGCGCGGCGGAGCAGTCGCCGTTCGGCGGCCTGGTGGCCTCGTCCGCGCACTTGTTCGCCATCTGCACGCGGCTGTTCTTCGACCACCCCGACCACATCGACGTCCTCGCCATGCTCGGCAAGGACAAGCTGCGCCTGCCAAATCCGGCTCGCGCCGGCACGACCTTGACCTACCGCACGCGCTGCATCGGCAAGCGTGCGTCTTCAAGCCGGCCGAGCACAGGGATCATCACGCTCGCCGACACCGTGTCCGACAGCGACGATAGCACCGTGCTGGCCCAGGAAGTGACACTGATGGTGGCGAGAGGCCCTTGAAGTGCCCAACGCCGTGGTGGGAGTGACGGAGGCCGAGGCGACAGCGCAGCGACTTCTCTCCGAGCACGGTGCCTATTCGCCGATCGAACTGTTGCTGGCAACCAACAGCTTGGGCTACGAAGACTACCGCGCCTGGCGAGCGGGCGTGCGCCGCACGTTGGACGACGCCCTGGTGGCCGGCGTCGCCCAAACGCGGCGACTGGTCGAGGACCTCAGAGCGTGGGCCCGCTCGCTGCACCTCCATCCAGACCACGTGCCGTTCTACGGCGTCGAGGGGAGCGCGGGCGTAGAGCTGACCGCGTCGACGGACGAGATCCTGGACGCCCTCTTGCACACCGAGTACAGGGCACAGGCCGACCGTCGGCAGACGGACCTATTCCTGGACACGAGCGGAATGACCGCAGCCAACGAGCTGGTGTCCGCGCTGTCGAGCCGCCGCGCCGATGCGGCGAAAACGTGCCTCGAGCGCCTCGCCCGGCTCGATGCCGAACACTGGATGCTGGCTGACGCGACGATGCTCGTCGACGCGCTCGCCACGCCACCGCCAGCGGGACGCGCCGAGGCGTTACGCCTGATCGCGGCGCTGGAGCGACAATGGCTGCCCGCAGCCAGCGCCGTGCTGCGCGGCGGCTCCCGAGACTTCGTCACGCCGTTGTGGCGCGACATCGGCACCGCTCTCGACGACGGCGCGCCGTACGACGCGGCCCGGCCCAAGGAACACGCCAGCTTCGCGTATTCGCATGGCCTCGACTGGGCCAACGTGCGACGCACGGTCGGCGAAGTCGCGCACCATCGCACCGAACCCGCGCTGCTCGAGTTGCTGGCCGAGGCGGAATGGCGGCTACGCAACCGACGAGAAGCCGTCGCCCTGTGGTTCGCACTATGCTGGCAGGCGCCCGAGAGCTTCGCCGTTGCCGTGGACGCGCCCCGGTTTCCTGACCGCGCCGTGCAGAAGTCCTGGGAGCGACTGCAGGACCAGGACTGGCCGGGCGTTACGGCGGCATGGCTCCCCGCGTGGATGGTGCTCGACGAGCCCGGAGTCGGACGAGCCATCGGAGCAACCGGAGGCGCGAGCACACCCGAACGGGCATTCGACCTGCTGCTCCGACTCAGGGCCGGCGGGAGCGACCGGGAGGACATCGACAACCGGCGGGCGCTGCAGGAACTCCACCCCGGGCTATTCGACCGCTATCTCGCTTCCCTCGACGCTTGAACACGGCCAACGACGACGGTTTGCGAGTCGTGCAAACTCTAGCGGGGCTGCACGGCAGATCGAGTGGTCGCCCTCGTCCACGGCAATTGCTGCGGCATGTCGAGGTCCACCGCTCGAAGCCATCGCAGAGGAACGTCGGTTGCGAACTCGACCCTGGAGCTTCATCCATCGCCCGCCACCAACGGTGGTTCAACCCGCTCGCGCGCTACTAGGCGACGGGCGTAGACCAAGCATGCCCTAATGTCCTCGGGCTCCAGCCACGGGTAGCCCGCAAGTCATGGTCGCAGGATCGTCTCCGGCCGCTAGCATTCCCAAGACATGCTCAACAGCCAGACGGCGACCTCGGACAATGGGCTTGCCGCCGAAAATGTCCGGCACGACCGAAATCCGATTCAGGAGGTCCCTTTCGTTCACGACCGCATGCGCCGACGCTTCGTACCGTGGGACCATACACCGCGAGACGGTTGCGGACTGTGTCGCGACGAGATGCAGGTCGCGGGCCACGACCAGCTCGCGGCTAGTGCAACTCCACGCCCACGTAGACCTGTCGTGGCATCCCGGGGAAGTAGCGGTAGCTGCCGAACGCGTAGTCGGCGCGGTCCGCGTAGGCCGTGTCGAGTACGTTCACCAATCGCGAAAACAGTCGGACCCGCCGCGACGCGGCCCACGATCCGCGCCAATTGAGCAGGGCGTGGCCGTCGTAGTGGGCCGTATTCGCAGCGTCGATGGCGTGTGATCCGACGTAGACCGCCTCGAACTCCGATAGGACGCTATCGGAAGCCCAACGCCAACGCGCGCTCGCCAGCCACCTCGGCGCCGTGTCGACGTCGTTGCCGTCCACGATCCGTTCGCCACGTCCGGCGGCTCGCGTGAACGCGTACTGATGACGCGCGTAGCTCGCGACCAGATGCACCGCGTGGTGGGCTGCCGGCCGCCATCCAAAGTCGGCTTCGATGCCCGTGGACCTGGTCTCGCCGTCGCTCACGTTGTAACCGCCAGCGTCGCGAAAGATCAGGTTGTCCGTCGTCTCCACGTAAACCGCCAGGTCGAGTTCGACGTCGGGTGCGGCAGCGCGCAACCCGGCCTCCAGCGAACGCAGCATCTCGCTCTCCAAATCCGCGACGGCCTGGCCCCGCTGCAGGCGGTAGAGTTCAGTGGTTTGGGGCGGGCGGAAGCCGTGGCCGGCCACTGCATAAAGGACTCGTCCCGGTCGCGGCGTGAACTCGAGGCCGATTCGCCCGGCAAGGTTGGTGAAGGCGTCGTCTCGGTCCGCAGGCCGCGTGTATAGGCAACCGCCGAATCCGCAGGCGCTGCCGTCATCGCGCGTGTTGCCGACCAGATGCCGATTGTCGTACTCGTAGCCGTTGCGCTCGAGACGCGCGCTGACCACCAGGTCCCAGGCCTCGGCCAAGTCGACGTCGGCGTCGTAGAACGCGGCGAGGGTGAGTCCGCTCACCTCGTAGTCGTAGTGTGTCCCAGGCGGCCGGGTCGCGACCAGGAACGCCGATCCGGTCGTGGCACCCGCCTGGCGCTCCGACAGTGTCGCGGCGAAGCCCTCCAACACCGCCCCGGCCGTCCAACGCCAGGTGCCACGGCCGCGCAGGTGAAACTGTGCCCCGGCACTGGACTGGCCATTGCGTTCCAGGGGCTGGCCAGGGAGGAAGTGCTGGAGAAACGCCATCGAGGAGCGGCGCGCATAAGGCGTGATGGTCAATTCCCGATCGCTCGCCAACTGGCGGCGCCACGCGGTCGAGGCGCGCATCGACCACGCATCGCGATACGCCTCGGGGTTCGGGTTGCTGCGTCGGAGCGGTGAATCGTAGACCTCGAATCCGCGGACGTAGCCGCCGGTTTCCTGGTTGAGCAAGGTCGCTGCGGCGGCATTGGTGACCACCCACCCGCCGACCGTGCCCGAGGTGCCGGCGACGAGTTTGTGCTGCCCGAAACCGGTGTCGTCGCGGTAGCCGCCCGTGGAGGTCGTCAACGCGTCCAAACGCCAGTCGTCCCCGCCAGCCGTGGCCCGGGCCTGACTGTATTCGTACGGACCCACCTCGATGCTGGCGCGCAAGCCGTCGACGGCCGTCGCCGTGACGGTGTTGATGGCGCCGTGCAACGCGTTGCCGCCGAACAGGGCGCTCGCCGGCCCGCGGACCACCTCGATGGCGTTCGCGAGTTCGGTGTTCATCTCGAAGAGATTGTTGATGTTGCAGAACCCGGATGGACGGATGGGAACGCCGTTTTCGAGGAGCAGGAAGCCCCCGCACGCCCCGGGGCCTGCCAGCACGCCGGAACGAATGGCGGTCAGATGCTCCTGCCCCGAAGCGCGCGCAACCCACACGCCAGGAACACGAACCAGGATCTCGTTCGGATGGTTGGCCCGGGCGAGGTCGATGGCGACTTCGTCAACGGTCGATACGCTGGCGACGGCACCTTGCGCGGCCGCCACCGACGCTTGTGCTCGGACGATGACCTCCTCGATGCCCTCGGCTTCCTCGGCGCCCGTCGCCAAGCCGAAGAGGATGGCGGCCAAGCTCGCGGCAGGGCGCATCGCTGTCATGCGGCTTCGGTTTCGCAGAACGCGCGAATGCCGTCGAGGGGCGCATCGGCAACGCCCAAGTCGTCATCGAAGAGCATCGTCGCCCGCCGTCCGGGTTCGTAGACTGGCCAATCTGGCGTGAGTTCGTTGTTCGGATCGCCGTGCCGGGCGAACGCCAGGTAACTGGCCATGACCCGGGTCGATAGCCGACCAACGCCGTCGTCCCGACCACAGAAGCGCTGCATCGCCGGCAAAGCGTACGTGCCCCAGACGAAGGGGATGTCCAGCGAGTGGCAAGCCTGCAAACGACCATCGCGTGCCGGGGATTCCCGGTCGAAGCGGTACATCCACACGCTCGGCGTATGCCGGGCGTGGCATTCGGCCGTCCGGATCGCCGGCAGGCGGAACATGCGGTCGGTGCTGATCGCCGCCCACAGGTCCAGTGGTTCCACGGGCAACCCGGCTTCTTGCCGGTCGCTCTCGTAGCAGGCGGCGGCTTGCTCGGCCCGCTCGCCGAAGGGCTCGCGGGCAAGCGCCACGAGCCCCTCGCGATCCATGTTCGCGAAGCGCTCGTTGAACACGGTGAAGAGCGTCGACTCGTCGCGCGTGTGACCGATCAGAAGCGGCATGCCGGATGTGAACCGGCCTTCGCCAAGCACCGTGCGCGCATCCTCCGGCAACACGACGCCGTCGCGGGTCGGCGCCCAACGCGCACCGGGAATGCGTGACTGGACGGCCAAGATGTCCCCGGCGGGCACGGCGCGCAAGCGATCGAAAGACCCGCCGGTCAGCTCCCGCGCGAGAGCTACGGCGGTCGCCTCACCTGCGGCTGCCGTCACTTGCTCGGTCAGAGAGCCGCTCATCGGGACCGCCTTGTCGAAGCAGCCCTCGGCCGCCGGCATCGCCATCAACTGCGCGATATCGAAACCCCCGGCGGATTGCCCGAAGACGGTGACGTTCTTTGGATCACCGCCGAACGCGGCGATCTCCGCGCGCACCCATCTGAGCGCGGCAACTTGATCGAGGAGCGCTTCGTTGCCGGTTGCGCCGAGCTCCGGGGCGTGCAGGAATCCCAAGGCGCCCAACCGGTAGTTGACGGTGACGACGACCACGTCGCCGCTCCGTGCGAGGTGCTCGCCGTTCACGCGCGGCTGCGAGCCCGCGCCGACCGTATTGCCGCCGCCGTGGATCCAGACCATCACCGGGCGCTTGGCATCGTCAAGGCCGGGCGACCACACGTTGAGATAAAGGCAGTCCTCGCTGACCTCCCCCGTCGCTATGCCGATCAGTTCACCCACATCGCCGGGGATCGTCGACTGGATGGCGCAGCGCCCGAATTCATGAGCGTCGCGGATGCCCGGCCACGGGGCCGGCGGCTCCGGTGCCCGCCAGCGCAACTCGCCCACCGGCGGCTTGGCGAAGGGGATGCCCTTGAAAACGTCGACGCCATCGGTCCGCGCACCACGCAGGCGACCGTAAGAGGTCTCGACGAGGGCCACTGACCTAGCCCCCGAACCGATAGCGCAGTTTCACCACGAGCAGGTCGACAATGGGCCGTGTCAGAGCGTCGTTCAGCATGTCGCCGAACGGGTCGTCGTCCTCGCTGAAGGCGTTGCTGCCCCGGGTATAGACCACGAACAGGTCCGACAAGGGTGCGATTTCCCAGCGATACCGGAACTGCGCGGTCAGCCGGTTGATGTTGAGGCGTGAGCCGTCCGACGGATCCTCGTCGACCTGCACCAGGCGGCCACCTTCGCCGGTCGGTATGCGCCAGAACTCGCGCTCCTCGGCGCGGATGCCGGCCCACTGCATGGTCAGGCGTAGCTGTTGGCGCGCGGTCAGGAACAGATCCATCGCCAATTGCGGTTGCCAACCGGCGGCCTCGTAGGTCGCGAAGTCGCGGCCGCCTTGCCACAAGAGCCAGGACTTCTGGTCCGTGCGCGTCAGGTCGAAGTCGAGGGAGAAGCGGTCCATCGGCTTGTAGGTGAACCCCGCGCCGAAGCTCTGCATGGCGTCCTTGATCTCCTCCTGCATCCAACGCAACTGCACGCTCCACGCGAACGCCTTGCTGCTGTCCGTGCCGTAGCTCAGGTTCGCCATAGCACGGGGCCGGACTTTGAACGCGCCGTTGCCGCGGCTTTCGAGATCCTCCCACTGCGGCGTGAAGTAGTTCACCATGACGCGCAACTGGTTGCGGTTGTGGAACGTGAAGCTGTTGCCGACGAACGCGCCCGCCTGCACCACCTGGCCGGCCTCGTTGACGTAGCGCCCAATCGCCGCGTTGACCGACAGCCGGCGCAACCAGCCGAGGTCGGAGCGGGACATCCACAGAGCGTAGCGGCCGCCGATCTCGTCGTTGCGGCTCAAGAACCCGAGGTCGTTGATGTCGAGGGATCGATCCTGGTAGTCGAACGCCAGCATGTGGGTCAAGCCTTGGCGCTGGGTGTATTGCATGTCGGTCCACAGACCGTAACCCGCCGTGCCGTCGACATCGCTCATCATCACCTGCACGTCATTGCGCCACTTGCCGTTGGCGCTCAAGTGGTGCGCATCGACGCCGTGCACTTGCGCGTTGACGGACGGGTGGTCGACGAGGGTGCCGAGGTAGCCGATCGACTGGCGGCCTGCGCCGGTACGCTCGTAGAGAACGCGCGCCACGCCGAAGTCGCGCCCAACACCGTGGACGGAGACCGGCGTGCCGTCGTCGCGCTCGCCCCGCAGCACCGGGTCGTCCTCGAGCGCGGTGAGCACGCCGTAGCGCACGGGGCCGTTCTCACCGGTCACCTTGGCAGCACCGAGCAACGTGGACGGCAACGACCGTTCATGGCCTTCGACGGTCACGTCGTCGGGCACCTCGATGCCGATGGCGGCACCGCCGATGCGGCGGGTATTGAGCAACGTCGACGGCGTGCTGAAGAAGGTGGACCGGGTGCGCCGCGCCCCGCTGCCGCCACTCGAACCACTGAAGACCCGCGAACGTGGCGAGGTCGTGAAGATCTCGCTGCCCTCCATGAAGAACAGGCGCTTCTCCGGAAAGTAGGTCTCCCGGGCCGTCAGGTTCACGACCACGTCGTCCGACTCGACGGCACCGAAATCCGGACGTGCCGCTGCCGTGACCTGGAGATTCGACGACGGTCGCCAGAACACATCGAAGCCCGCGCTATGGGCTTCCTCGCCGCGAACGTTGTTCATCGTGGTGGCGGTATAGGGGAACAACGCCAACTGCTGCTTCGGCTGCACGCCCGGCAGGCGCATCTGCTGAAGCGCGGACATGAACCGCGCGCCGGTGAACGGCAGCGCCGGCCATCCCCACTGCTCGTCGATGTAGGCCACCTTGCGGCTGGTGTACATGCCCATCGCCCGGTCGCCGTCGCCGGGGGGCATGGTCATCATCGACCAAGGCAGGAACGCCTCCAAGCTCCAGCCGTCGTCGAGCTTGACGGTCGCGCTGTTCCACGGTCCGTCCCACTCACGCGTAAACGTGCGCTCCGGGGCAACCTTCCCGTCGAGGACGGAGCCGCCGAGATTGATGTTGAACCAGTAGCCGTAGCGTCCCTCGCCCGACGTGTCGAGCGTGATCCCCCATCCGTCGCGGTTGATATAGACGTCGCGCGACGACAGACGCGCAATCAACGTGTCCGGCGGCTGCTCGTTCCAGACGCCGATGTAGAGCCCGCGATCAGTGTAGAGGTAACGGGCGACCGTGCGGAACCGCGTGCTCCCGAGCGTGTCGGGCGAGACCACGACCATGTTGTCGTAGCCCGGAACTTCGGCCCAGACCGCCTCGTCGAGGCGCCCGTCGAGTTCGATGTCCACCGTGTCGTAGCGCGGCACGACGATGGCTTCGCCATCGCCGGAGTCGGCGACCAGCCGGAGGCTATCACCGACGCCGATCGGCTGCGTCGGCCCGATCTCGGCGACCAGCGGCGCCGCAGGTCCGCCAACAGGCAACGGCGAGGCCGGGCTGCGCACGGGTGCCGGCCTCGTGGCCGATGCCGGAGGCTCGGTTCGACGCGCGGGCGACGGATTCGGCAGGGCGATCGGCCCGCTGGTTGCCAACGCCGCCGCCCGTGGCGGTGTCGGCGCAGGAGCCTCGGCCCAGAACCACGCGTCGGCGTAGCCGGCGGCCTTGGCTCGCACGATCAGGGCACGAATGGCATCCGTCGACCGGCCTTGCCCCGCGATCACACGGATGTTGGTGACGCCACTCAATGCGACGCGCACAGTGCGCGCATCGGGCGCCAATTGGTCCGCAACGCGCTGCCGGAGGGCCTCGGCCAGCGCCGGGCTTGCGAAGCTGCCGAACACCGCAGCGTCCGCCCCGAAGCCATCGACCGCAGCAAGCGCCGCGACCCAAACCAACGCCGTCGCTAGCCGACGCATACCAGCTCCCGGGGGAAAACCCGCGAGTATACCGCAATCCCCCTAAGGGACGATCCGCGCGGCTGCGCCGATCCGCGTGCTCGGGCCTCCGGTTGAGCACCGGACGTCGCACTGCGCGGAGTGGCGGACGCGAACGGGAGTACCCGTCCGTGGACGTGGCGGACCTACCGGTCCGCGCGCAGCGTCGCTTGGCTGTTAGCTGCGCCCGAAGTTCTCGTCGTACCTGCGCAGTTCCGCGCGCCCGACCACCAGGTGGTGCACTTCGTCCGGCCCGTCGGCGATCCGCAGTGTTCGCTGGCCCGTGTACATGCCGGCCAGCGGTGTCCACTGCGATACGCCGCTTGCGCCGTGGATCTGGATCGCCTGGTCGATGATCTGGCAAGTCCGTTCCGGGATCATCGCCTTCACCATGTGCACCCAGACCCGCGCCTCCCGGTTGCCGAGGACATCCATCGCCTTCGCTGCCTTGAGGACCATGAGCCGCATGGCCTCGATCTCGATGCGGGCACGCGACACCAGTTCCAGGTTCTTGCCGAGCTGCACGAGCGGCTTGCCGAAGGCTTCCCGGGACATGCCGCGGCGCACCATCAGGTCCAGGGCGCGTTCCGCCTGCCCGACCGAGCGCATGCAGTGATGGATCCGTCCGGGACCGAGGCGGCCCTGCGAGATCTCGAAGCCTCGGCCCTCGCCGAGCAGCATGTTCTCCTTCGGCACGCGACAGTCGTTGAAACGCAAGTGCATGTGGCCGTGCGGCGCGTCGTCGTGACCGAAGACGGTCATGGGTTCGATGATCTCGACCCCCGGGTTGTCCCTCGGCACGAGAATCTGCGACTGCTGTCGGTGCGGCGCCGCATCGGGGTTGGTCTGCACCATGGTGATCATGATCTTGCAGCGGCTGTCGCCGGCGCCGGAGATGTAGAACTTCTCGCCGTTCAAGACCCACTCGTCGCCGTCGAGGCGCGCTTGTGTCGCGATCTGCTTGGCGTCGGAGGACGCCAGGTTGGGTTCGGTCATGGCGTAGGCCGACCTGATCTCGCCCGCGAGCAGGGGCTTCAGCCACCTCTCCTTCTGCTCGGCGGTGCCGTAGCGTTCGAGCACCTCCATGTTTCCGGTGTCGGGAGCGCTGCAGTTCAGGCACTCCGACGCGATCGGGTTCTTGCCCAGCTCAGCGGCGATGTAGGCGTAATCCAGGTTCTTTAGGCCCTCGCCCGTGTCGGCGTCGGGGAGGAAGAAGTTCCACAAGCCGTTCGATTTCGCCTGATCCTTGAGCCCCCCGAGGATGTCCTCCTGCCGCGGCGAAAGGCTCCAGCGGTCACCGTGTTCGAAGGCAGCCTCGAAGTACGCCGGGGTTTGCGGTTCGACCTCCTCGTGGATGAATTTCTTGACGGCGGCGTAGAGCGGCTCGACCTCCTCGCTCATGACGAGGTTGTTCAGGTCGGCCTCCAGATCGGCTTGCACGGCTTCCGCCATGGTCGGTCCCCTTGGATGTCTGCGTTGCGCGAAGCGGCGGATTGTAGCAGTTCAATCCACGCGCTCCGGTGTCCGCGGCGCGGTTCACCGTCCGGCCTGTCCTACTTAACCGATCGGCCATATTGGTAGGATTGATGTCCCCAAGCCGACAAGCACGGGAAGTGACCACGACGCGCCGCATCGATCGCGTCGAGGGGCCGTTCTCCCTCGACCTCGTCCTACCGGGAAGCAAGTCGATCGCTCTCCGGCACATCCTGATGTCGACTCTCGCGGTCGAGGCGACCCGACTCGAAGGTGTGCCCCGTTGCGACGACATCGACGCCATGCTCGACTGCGTCGCGAGACTCGGCACCTCGGTAGGACGCGACGGCAAGACGGCGACGCTCCACCCGGCCGGCGGATCTTGCGGCCCGGTGCAGCTCGATCTCGGCATGAGCGGGGTCTCGTTGCGGCTGCTGCTGGCGCACGCCGCGCTGCGCACGACGCGGACCACCTTCACCGGACATGCCCAACTTCACCACCGCCCCAACCGGGATCTCCTCGAATCGCTCGAGGAGATCGGCTGCACGGTCGAGTCGGCGGAAGGATTCCTGCCGGTTTCCATCACGGGACCTGCGGTACCCGAGGCCCACGCCACCTTGCGAACCGACGTCACCAGCCAGTACCTGACGGCCCTCCTGCTCTCGGCCGCCGGTCTACCGCGCGGGCTCAGGATCCGGCTCCGTGGCGAGCGTGCAAGCGCCTCCTACATCGGCGTCACGGAGACGGAGATGGCGCGGCGCGGCGCTCTCGTCCGCTGGATTGACGACGCCACGGTCTTCGTGCCGCCGGGACGGTACCGTGGCGGCCGGGTGGTCATCGAGGGCGACGCCTCGGCCGCCACCTACCACATGGCCCTGGCGACCCTGCATCGCGGCACGGTTTCCTTCTCGAATCTGGGCAACGACACCCGGCAAGGCGAGTTCGCCTTTGCGGACGTGTGTGAACGTGCGGGCGCGCGGATCGAACGCGCGCCCGAATCCGTGCGCGTCTCCGGCACGGGCCACCTCGAGTCCCTCGGCACGGTGGACTTCAGCAACATGCCCGACGCGGCCCCAACAGCTATGGCCATGGCGCCTTTCCTGCCGAATCCGACCCGCTTGACCGGGCTCGCGACGCTGCGCGTCAAGGAATGCGATCGCATTGCCGCCGGCACGGCGGAGCTGCGCAAGGTGGGCGTCCGGGTGGACGAATTCGACGATGCCATGACGATCTACCCGGCCGCGAATCCGCACCCCGCCGACCTAGAAACCTACGAGGATCACCGCATGGCGATGGCGCTCTCGGTACTGGCGAGCCGGATCGGCGACTGCCGGATCCAGGGTGCCGATTGCGTGACCAAGACCTACGCCGACTACTGGGACGACTTCGGGCGGGTCTATTGAGAGTTCTTGGTTGACACCCCCGCCCGGCGCCGTCGCGCCCGGAGCCACTGCGGCATCGGTCCGGCCACGTCGGTAGCCGGGTCGTAGACCAACTCCCCGTCCTCGACAAACGGGACGCCCTGCCCCCAGAGGTCGCCCTGCGTACTGCGGATTCGCTCCGCGCTGTACTGCGTGAGGTAGACGCGACGCCAACGGTCCGTGGTATTCGGACCGCTGCGGTGCAGGCTCGTGCTGGAGAACACCGCGACGCTGCCCGCTGGCATCTCGATCAGTTCGCCAGGGTCGTCCCCCTCGTAGCCGACGAGGTCGTTCGTCCCCTCCTCGCGGCGGTGCGGGAAGACGGTGTTCCGGGATCCCACGCGGTCATGCGGCATGACCGAGATCGTGCCGTTGGACGCCGACATGTCGTCGAGGGCACACCAGCAGGTGAGATAGGGCCGGTGCTGATTGCCGGGGTCGTTGAACCGCACGTAGCCCGAGTCCTGGTGCCAAGCGAACTTCATGCCCTGTTCCGCACCCTTGACGACCCACTGTTCGTTGAAGAGATACACGGTTTCGCCGAGGAAGGCCGTGGTGATCGCTCGCATCGTCTCGCCGAACACGAACTGCGGCAGGTCCGCGCTGTCGCGGTAGCGGTTGCTGATGAAGTAGCGCTTGCCGCGGTGGGTAATGCCGAACACGTCGGTGCCGCGCTCGGCGAGCCAAGCATCGGTTCGCTCGACGAAGACGGCGCATTCTCGCCGCAGCATGGCGAGATCCGCCGCACCGATCACGGACTCGAGGACGACATAGCCCTGCTGTGCGAAAGCGGTTCTCTCTGCTTCGCCAATCGCCCTCGTCATCGATCCCACCTCACAATCAGGCCGCGGTCACGGAACGCCAAATAAGACGCCATCACCGCCGTCGAAGCAAGTTCTCTTGCGATAAGCTCGTCATCGATGCGCACGATCCTGGTGGCCGACGACGACTCGCACATCCGCGATGTGATCTGCTTCGCGTTGCGGCGGGCCGGGTTCGACGTGATCGAAGCTGCAGACGGCCGGTCCACCTTGGCGGAATTCACGCGCCATCGACCGGACCTCGTGATCCTCGACATCCTCATGCCGGAGCTTACCGGTCTCGACGTCTGCCGGGCGATCCGCGACACGGCCGGAGCCAACCCGCCACAAAGCCGCAACGTGCCGATCCTCTTCCTGTCGTCCAAGGATGCCGAACCGGATCGCGTGGTCGGGCTCGAGGCGGGCGGCGACGACTACATCACGAAGCCTTTCAGCCCCCGCGAACTCGTGGCCCGCGTCAAGGCCCAGTTCCGGCGTGCGGACGCCCTTGCGGCGCCGGATGGCAACGAAATAGTCGCCGGGGCGTTGCAAATCGACCTCGACGCGCAGACGGCGACCGTGCACGGCCGCGCCGTGGACCTCACGCGTACGGAGTTCGGACTGCTGACGACCCTGGCACTGAAGCAAGGCAAGGTCTGCGACCGCGACGCCCTGATGGCGGGTGCCTACACGGGTCGCCGCGTGGTCAGCGACCGGACCATCGACAGCCACATCCGTCGACTGCGGGCCAAGCTGCGCGACGGTGGCCTGGACCCCATCGAGACCGTGCACGGCGCCGGCTTCAAGCTGGCTACCTGAAGGGCTGGGTTACCGAGGGACCGGCAGCACATCGGACAACTCGGCGTGCCGGAAGCAACTCGTCACGTGGTCGTTGACCAGCCCGGCCGCCTGCATGAGTGCATAGCAGATCGTCGGACCGCAGAACTTGAACCCGCGTTTCTTGAGTGCCGCGCTCATGGCGCGCGACTGCGCGCTCTGCGCCGGGATCTCGTCGCTCGCGGCGTAGGCGTTCCGGACAGGGCGTCCGTCGACGAATCCCCAGAGGAATCCGCAGAGCGTTCGGCCCTCCGCCCCAAGGGACAGGACGGCTCGCGCATTGCCCACCGTGGACTCGATCTTCGCGCGGTTACGCACGATGCGGGCGTCGTCGCAAAGCGCGGCCACGCGGCGAGCGTCGAAACGCGCAACTTGGTCGACATCGAAGCCGGCGAACGCGGCCCGGTACCCGTCGCGCTTCTTGAGGATCGTGACCCAGCTCAACCCGGCCTGTGCACCCTCCAACGTGAGCAACTCGAACAGGTGCCGGTCGTCGACACTCGGCACGCCCCACTCGGTGTCGTGGTACTCGATGAGCAGCGGGTCGTCGCCGCACCAGACGCAGCGACGAGGCTCGACACCAGGCACCAAAGGCCCCTAAGCCGCTAGTAACCGAGCTCTTTGTCTATCACGCCCTCGAGGGGCTCGCCCCGGCGCAGACGTTCCAGGTTGCGGACAAATCGGTCGATGTTGCGCCCCGCGCGGAACTGGCTAGCCCCGGCCGTATGGGGTGTCATCGCCACCTGTGGGAACGACCACAGCCGGCTGTCCGCAGGCAGCGGCTCACGCGGGGCCACGTCGAGCGCCGCGCCACGAATCTCGCCGGACTGGAGCGCAAGCACCAGATCCTCCTCCACCATGACCTCGCCGCGGGTCACATTCACCAAGATGGCGTCCGTCTTCATCCTGCGGAACGCTGCGGCATCGAACTTGCCCCGGGTCTCCGGGGTCAACGGGCAGCAGATGGCGACCACGTCGGACGCGCCAAGCAGGTCGTCAAAGTCACCGGGTCCGTGCACGACGTCCACCTCGGGTGAAACCGGCACCGGGTCGCGGTCCAGCGCCATGACCGACATGCCGAATGCCGCCGCCCTGCGCGCCACGGCACGGCCCGTGCCGCCGAAACCGAATATGCCCATCGTGGCACCGGTCAACTCGATCTCCTTGGCCCGCATCGTTGGCCGATGGTTCCAGGCGTCGGGACCGAGATGCATCGCCGTTTTGAGCTGACGGGTCAGCATCAACAGCAGGCCGAAGGCGTGGTCGGCGAGGTGTTCGCCGACGAGACCCTTCTCGCTGGTCAGCACGACGTCGCCTTTGCGGAACTCGTCGTACAGGTAGCCATCGACGCCCGATGCGATGGCATGCACCCAACGCAGTTTCTTGGCCGCGAGATACATCGACCGCGACACCCCGCCGAAGATCACGTCCGCATCCGCCGCCTCGGCGAGCGCCGTTTCCGTATCCGAAGCGACGACCACATCCGCCCCGCCACCGGCAACGCGGATTCGGTCCACGTCCACCGGATCCACGCTGCGCAGGGTCAGCCCAGGCACAATGAGAACCTTCATCGAAACTCCACGCTTACCCGCCCGATCTCCGGCCCAAAGTCCCCTTCCCAGCGACACGCATCGGCCACGCGCTGGCGCGTATAGGAGCCGGTGATGACCCGGCTCCCCGCTTCCAGTGTGCGGCCAAAACGGCCGAGTTGGCGGGCCAGCGCAGCAATCGAAGCGAAGTGGTCGTCGATATGGCCGTCCGCCGCGACCGTCTCGACGACGACGCCGTTCAACGCAAGGGCGACGCTCAATGACGCAAAATCGAACGTCGAGAAGTCTAGGTCGGCGTCCTCGCCCGCGACGATTCCCCACTGATTGAGGTCGTCGCCCAGCCGGTCGACGACGCCGGCATCGCGTGGCAGACGCTGCTCGTTAATCTCGAAGCCCGGTGCAACGCTCGCGACCGCCGCACGGGCCTCGTCCGGACTCGCATCCCCCGTCAGCGCCACACCCATGCGGAAGCACAGCTCGTTCTCGACGCCCACGCGGATGCCCTCGTCGGTCCGGAAAGGCGCGATGGGAATCACGCCGCCACTTGGGAACACCCGATCGGCGAGGATGTACCCAAATGGCCGGAACCCCACGCCCATGCTGTCGCGCGCCGTGCCCGAGGTCAGGCCGATCTTCCACCCCGCCACCGGGCGGTCGGCAAGGTTCGCAAGCTGTCGACGCAAGCCTTCGTCGCGCGGGTCGGACATCAGGCGAATTCCTCGATCCGCGAGCGCCAGGCCAGCACGCCTTCCGGATTCCGGGCGGCCGCCACCATCCCCGGCGTGGAGTTCACCGGGACGAGTACGCGGCGCACGCCGAGCTTCTTGAGGGACGCCAAGTCGCTTAGGTTCTCCGGGCAACTCAGGGTGATTTCGAGGGATTCCGGATCGCGGCCCGCGGCCGTGGCTGCGTCACGCGCCATCGCGACGAGTTCGACCGGGTTGCCGCGCGCCGGGAAGAAGCCATCGCCGAGCCGGCCCGCGCGCCGCGCCGCCGCGGGCGAGTGGCCGCCGACGTGGATCGGAACCGTGCCGTTCACCGGCTGCGGCCGGCAGTAGGCGCCGTCGAAACGGATGAACTCGCCCGTGAACGACGGGCGCTCCTCCGCCCACAGCGCGCGCAAGACGGCCACGTACTCATCAGTGCGCCGAGCGCGGTCGGAGAACGAAGCGCCGATTGCCTCGAACTCCTCCTTCAGCCAGCCGACGCCGATCCCTAAGAGAACGCGTCCGCCGGACATCACGTCGAGCGTGGCGACCTGCTTGGCGGTGATCACGGGGCTGTGCTGGGGCAGGATGAGAATCCCGGTGCCGAGCTTTATCGAGGTCGTTCGCGCGGCAACGTAGGTCATCCAGATGAGCGGGTCCGGCAGCGGGAAGTCGTAGACGCTGCCCGCCATGCGGCCGTCCGGGGAGTACGGGTATGCCGATGCATGGCCAGCGGGCACCACCGTGTGTTCCACGGTCCATGCGGACTCGAACCCGGCCTCTTCGGCAGCCTGCACCAGTTCCACCGCCTTGGCACCGTCGACGTAACGGCCCGTATTGCAATAGCGCAATCCGAAGTGCACGGTTCCCTCCCTTAGGCGAACGCGCAAAGCCTAACCCACGCAGGACCGGCTTTGCGCGCTTTGAATCCAGCGGCGTTAGCGGTTAGCGTTAGGTAGGCGGTCGCCAGCGGGAGGGAGCATGCGCAACGGTTTTCGTATTCTCGACACGGATTCGCACCAGATGGAGCCGCCGAACATCTGGGTTGACCATATCGACCCCGCGTTCGCCGACCGCGCGCCGCGGATCGGCGACATGGGCAATGGACGCGCGGGGATGTGCGTTGAGGGCGAGCCTATCACCAAGCAGGACGGCAGCTATCCCATGCACTCGAAGGAGTTCCACGAGGCGGCGGCGCGCGGGATGGAGAAGCACGAAAAGGCCCGCGCAAAAGGTTTCCGGCCCGAGGCGCGGCTGGCGGACATGGATTCCCACGGCGTCGATGCGCAAGTGCTCTACCCCACGGTCGGCGGGCAGATGCTCGGCAAGGAGTTCAAAGACCCGGAGTTGCTCGCCGCCGTATGCCGTGCGTACAACGACTGGAGCCTTGCGTACTGCAGCGCCGCTCCCCACCGGCTGCGGATGGCGGCGATGCTCCCCGTGCAGGCGCCCGATCTCGCCATCGAGGAAGCCAGGCGCACCGCCGGCAAGGGCGCCGCCGGCTTCTATGTCAGACCCAACCCCGTCTGCGGCCGCAATTTGCATCACGAAGCCAACGACCCGTTGTGGGCCGTCGTCGAGGATCTCGGCTTGCCCCTGTGCATCCACGACTCGGGCTCCCCCTATCTGCCCTCGTTCGGCGAACGCATGGAAACCCACACCTCCGGCCACATCATCGCGCACCCGTTCGAGGCCATGGTCGCGATGATGAGCCTGATCTGGTACGGCGTGATCGAACGCTTCCCCCGGATGCGCATCGTGCATGTCGAGGCCGACGCCGGCTGGCTCCCGTATTGGCTGCAACGCATGGAGCAACATTGGGACTTCTCCGGGAACGCCGAGCATCCGCTGCTGAAGAAGCGGCCGACGGAGTACTTCAAGTCCAACTTCCTGGTGGCGTGCCGGGGCGACGAGATGACCTTGCCGGCCGTGTGCGGCCTGGTGGGCGACGACTACGTGACGTTCAACACCGACTACCCGCATCCGGACGGGACATGGCCTGCCGGCATGGCCGACCTCGAGAAGCAGCCCTTGCCGGAGTCGAGCATCCGGAAGATCTTCTGGGACAACGGAGCGGGCGTATTCGGGGTCGCCTGAAGGCGGGTCAATGCACGTTGCGCGGGTGGTAGCGGCGCCCGTCGTAGCTCTCGAAGTGCTCGCCGAGCAACGGATGCTCGACCTGGGTTCTGTCCTCGGATGCCTCGAGGTGACGTTCCGCGACATAGGTCGGATGCTGCGAGCCATCGACGAGCACGTGGTACCACGGGCGGTCCTTCGGCGGTCTCGACCGCGCGACTTCCTCGTACCAGGCATCCGAAAGCGAGAACTCGGGGTCGACGCCGTAGATCACGCCGCGATAGCCGAAACGCAGGTGCCGGATGATCTCGCCGACAGAGAACTTGACGCCTGCCACCGTGCCTATAGCCCTTTCTGCGCTTCGCGAAGCAGTTCCGGCAGCATCGCTCGGACGGTGTCGACCACAGCCTGCGTCTGCGCATCCACTTCGAGGTTCAACCGATCGCCGCACACGACGGTGCCGAAGGTGGTGCGTGCCAGCGTCTCCGGGATCAGGCTAACGGTGATCGTCGAAGCGTCCCGGTCGAGATCCTGGATTGTCAGGCTGGCACCGTTGAGGGCCACGAAGCCCTTGGCCATCAGGTAAGGCATCCAACGCTCCGGGACGGCCACCGTCAGCAGCCGGTGGCCTTCGTCCGCGACCACCGCCGTGACAGTCGTGGCCGCCGCCACATGCCCCGACAAGACATGACCCCCGACTTCGTCGCCCAACCGAAACGACCGCTCGACGTTGACGCGCGCGCCTACGCCGAGGTCGCTCAGGTTGGTCTGCTGCCAAGTCTCGTCGATGATGTCGAACCGTACCTGCCCGTCGGCGACCTGCACGGCGGTCAGACAGGTTCCGTTCACGGCGACCGAGGCCCCGGGCTGCAAGCCGTGCGCGTATTCACCGAGATCCACGGTCAACGCCGAGGTGCCGGCCCCGCGGGTCATCGCGGTCACCGGGCAGGTACCTAGGACGATGCCGGTGTACATTTCTGGCCTAGGGTTGTTTGCCTACCGGCGATTCCGTCCGACCCCGAGTTTCCGTCGGACACGGCGAACGGTAGCGGCCCGGTCGCCCATGGCGGAGGCCGGGCCGCGTTTCGCGCCGCTCAACCGTCACCGACGGTTGAGTTCGGCACGCCGTCTCTGCTCGCTGTCGATGTAGGTGATCCACTGACCAGCGGTGCGTTCCTCCTGGCGCAGCCGCTCTTGGCGTGCCTCGCGCCGCAGGTCGACGAAGGTCCTGCGGGCAGCGGTCAACCGGTCGAGGTTGAATTGGCAGATGCCCTTGGTGATCTTGGTCGTGATCGCCTTCTTGAGTCCGCCCTTGTCGAGCGCGTTGTCGGCCGCGGTGACGCACTTCAGGAACTCGTCCTTCTCGAGGTAGAGCGCGGAGAGCCGATCGTAGGTGACGCCGTCCTCCGCGAGGTCCGCGGCCTCTTCGAACACCGGGATGGCCTTGTCCACATCCTGACCGATCTGGTAGGCCTGCCCCAAGGTCTGCAGGTTGGTCACGGTCGGCTCGATGATCTCGTCGTCGAATCCGCGTTGCAGGTACTTGGAGGCGCGGTTGGGAATCTCGTTCTGCAACAACAGGCCACCGTAGGTCCGCAAGTCCGTTTCCTGGTCCAGGTAGCCGCCGGCATGCGCGGCTTCCAGCGTCCAGAGCTGCTTATCGCCCTGGTCCGTCTCGCCGTACACGGACGCCAGGTTCACCCAGTAGACCCGTTTCGGGTAGTCCTTGACGAGGATCTCCAGGATCTCGATCACCTTCGGCCAGTTCTCTTCCTCGAAATAGAGGAACTGCAGCATGGTCCACCAGCTTTCCTTGACCTTCATCCCGCGTTCCCTGGCGATCGAAACCACCAGCTCCAGCCGCGCGATGGCGTTCGCGAAGTCCTTCATCTGGTAGTAGATCTGCGCCATGTAGAAGTGCGCTTCGGGTCCCGGGTTTTCGCTTCTGACGAGCCATTGCTCCATCATGTCCAAGGCCTTGCGGTAGTACGGCAGAGCCCGGTCGCCCTCGTACTTCTGGCCTTCCTGGAAGTAGAGCTTCGAGAGTTGCTGAAGGGTCGTGTTCTCGACCACTTCGGTGATGTCCGGCACTTGGGCCAAGACCTGCTCGTAGTGGTAGATCGTCTTGTCGATGTCGTCGAGCTCGTAGTTCACGTAGGCCAGCAGGTTGTGGATCTGGCCCCGTTCGTTGCCGTTGTAGCGGCGGCTGCGCTGCTCCATCCTCGTGAGGACGGCGAGCGCCTCGTTCCAGAGAACCTTGGCCTCGGCGGCGGACACCGGGCGGCATGGCTCCGCCCCTTCGACGACAGGCGGCGGCCTGCCCTGGTCGTCGAGTTGGCACTGCGCCGCATCCACCAGTTCCTGGGCGTCGGACAGTTGCCGGAACGTCGCTTCGGTGATGTTCGGAACGCGACGTTTTCTTTCGCGACCCGACGACTGGGCCAAGGCCTGGGTGTCGATGCCGAGGACGCTGGTCAGAGAACTCGGCGCAAACTCGAGCGCAAGGGCCAAGGCGAGCCCGAGCCCGCCGATCCGTGCGATTCGCATCGTGCTATTCACTTGTCGGCCCTCCGTCTAGCTGTCCTGCAACTCGAACTTGATGAGGTTGCGCACGCCCGCCACCTCGATCGGCTCGCCGTTCACCACCTTGGGCTTGTACTTGAACTTGAGCGCCGCGTTGATCGCCGCGCGGTCGAATATGCCAGGCGGTTTCGCCTCGATGACCACGGGGTCGCGCACGGCTCCGGTGCTCGTCACCGTGAACTCGAGCAGTACGTGCCCCTCGATGCCCCGGGTCTGCGCCCGGCGCGGGTAGATGGGCTGAACCTTGACGATCGGCAGGTATTCGCCGTCAGCCGAGAACCCGCCCGTACCCGACATGTCGATGTCGACGTCCACCTGCACCGCGCCGATATCCACACCCATCGTCACGTTCGAATCGAACGTGGGTTTCGGCATGTTCGGCGGCGGCTCGTCCGGCGGCGGCGGCGGCTCCGGCTTGCGCTTCTTGACCATGACTTCCTGGTCTTCCTGAACGCGGACGAACTCGATGACCCGGCCCTTGACGCCGGAGTCGGTGGCCGCATCCGGGTTCGCAATCACGGACCGCATGAGCCACAAAAGGCCGAACGTGACCAGCCCGCCAAGGGCGATGCTGATGATGTATCGCTGTACCATAGCTAATCCCTCCACGCGCGTCGCCGGCAAGGCGACACGCCTAGTCGTCCATGGTGGACAACGCAACCTCGGTCAGTCCTGCACTCCGGGTTGCATCCAATACGGCCTTAACCTTGTCGTACTTGGCATCCTGATCCGCCTGGATCACGAGGCCCCCTTTGGGGTTTTCCGCATGCAGGCGTTCGATCATCGCACTGACTGCCACGGGCTCCACCTTTTTCTTGTCAATCCAGATTTCGCCAGCGGCGTTGATCGCCACCAGCACGCTTACCGTCGGCTTCTTGACCTTGGTCTCCGCCTCCGGCTTGATGATGTCGGTGCCGGGTTGCTTGATGAACGTCGCCGTCACGATGAAGAAGATCAACATGATGAACACGACGTCCAGCATCGGCGTGAGGTTGATGTCGGAGTCTTCGTCCCGGCTGCCGAACCGTCCGCCCGTATTGATTGCCATTCGTTTCGCTCCTCTCTACCCCCGGTGCTTGCCGCCCGATGCCTACCGGCCGATGCTCACCTACGCAGGCCTAAGCATCAGTGGTCCATCGTCAAGTGGTCCTGCAGAAGCTCCGTCTCGTAGAGGATCTTCCGCCGCACCATCGTGGTTCCGAAAATGCCGGAAAGCGAGGCGATCATGCCGCACATGGTCGGAATGGTCGCCTGTGACACGCCGGCCGCCATGGACCGCGCATTGCCGCCCTGCGTCGCCATGGCGTCGAAGACCGCGATCATCCCCGTCACGGTGCCGAGCAGGCCAAGCAATGGGCACAACGCGACGCACGTCAGGATGATGGGAAAGCTCCCGTTGATGCGCTCGCGCGCCTGCGAGATCAGCGCGTCCCGGACCGCGTGCGCCGACCAGGATTTCCGCTCGGCCCGCGACTCCCACACCTCCGTCACGTCGCGGACGACGCGCTTGTGCTCGGCCTGGAAGTACCAAAGCCGTTCCACCAGGAGCGTCCACATCAGGAACGTCGTAATGGCGATCAGGTAGAGCACGTTGCCGCCCTGCGCGAAGAACCCGGAAAGTGCGATGTAGATGTCGTAGAACACGTCCTCGTCTCCCCTTGTCCGGCCAAGGCGGACGCGCTAGCCCGCCTTGGCCGACCGACCGCTAGTCGAGCGGCCTGCCGGACTCTTCTGCATGCATCGCGACAATGCCCTCGGACTGCTCCTCGAGCACGTGGATGATCGACCGGCTACGCTGGTTCACGATCGCGTGCAAGAGCGTCGTCGGAATGGCCACGCACAGGCCGAGCACCGTGGTCATCAATGCCGTCGAAATACCGCTCGCCATGGTTCTAGGGTCGCCCGCACCGAACAGAGTGATCGACTGGAAGGTCTCGATCATGCCGATCACCGTACCGAGGAGGCCCATCAGCGGGGCGACGATGGAGATCACCTGGATGATGGTGATGCTCCGCGTCAGCGCGGGCATCTCGGTCAGGATGGCCTCGCCGAGTTTCAGGGACAGCGTCTCCGTGTCGACCTCTTTGTTGTCTTCGTAGACCTTGACCACGCGGCCAAGCGGATTGTCCTCGCTCGGCACGCCCGGGTTGTTGCGCTGGCGAGTGACCTTGGCGCCGACGATCGTGAGGGAGATGAGCCGCTCGATGGCCATCAGGACACCGATGATGCCGACCAGGATGATGATGGACCCCGGGTAGTCGCCTTGGCCGTCGCAGAACGGCAGGTAGCATTGGCCCTTGGTGAATCCGCCGAAGGGCGTGCCGACCATCTCGCCGAGCGTCGCCTTCTGGATCAGCAGCGAAATCAGGGAGCCGCGCGTGGGATCCACGGCGAAGGACACCAGTTCGCCATCCGGCGCCTCGAAAAGGTTCTCGGCTGTCGCGGCATATTGGGCCTCCGGCTGCCGCCCGAGCTCGACCAGCGATGACAGGTTGATGTCGTAGTTGATGTAGCCGTCAGCGCCGACTATGGCGAACGAGCCGACCCGGACTAGGTCGGTTTCCACCTGGCGACCGTCGAGCATGTTGACGGTACCGGTGAACCGCGTCACGCGGCCGGATTCGGTCATCTCCTGCTGCAGCAGGAACCACAACTGCTCCATTTCGTCGATGGTCGCGAGTTGGGTCGCCTTGCCCATCTTGGCCGCGAACTCGTTCAACCAATCGCCCCGATTCGGCATCTGCGCGCTGACCAGCGAGTCCTGGAACTTGGCCCGCGTGTCGCCGGACACCTGCTGAAGGACGCCGAACAGTTCACGCAGGCTGCCGAGACGCTTGTCGTACTGCTCCTGCATCTGGCCGATGCGAATCTCGTTTTCCTCGAACGTCGTCTCCAGTCGCTCGCTCCGGCGCTCCTGGGCACGCTTCTCGGCCCGTGCATCCGCCAGCATCCTCGCCTGCTGGTCCTTGCGCGCCTGGAACTCGGCCTCGCGACGCAGGTGTTCCTGGCTCTCGACCACGCGGCGCTCTTCGACGTTCTGCAACAACTCGTCGAGGGTGTTGACCTCAACGACCTCGAGATCGTCGACGCCGCCTTCTTCCTGGGCATGGAGCGCAACGGATGCGGCGACCGCAACGAACGCGGCCAAGCAGGTCTTCATCGTTGTGTTCATGCTCAGTCCTCCACCCGAATCGGTACCGGCCACAGGTCGGCACTCGCCTGCCCGCGCGCCATGCGGATCCCCTTGCGAACCGCAGCCTGGTAGGCGTCGTCCAGGATTTCCCATTGACGAGCCTCCTCGTTCCAATAGCCCGTTTCCTGACCATCGCTGGTCTGATAGACCACCGCAATCCGACCAACATGAAGAATGTCGGCGACGCGTTCACTCCCTTCCACCACGATCTTGCCGCTGTACGCGTCCATCGCTCGGCCGTAGTCGTTCTCGATTTGGAACACATTCAGCACCTGGCTGAACTGCTCGGACACCGCGACGTCGGGCCGGTCGAGGATTTCACGCAAACGCTCGACCCGCTCGCGACGCTCGTCCGGCCGGAACGGCAAGTCGTTCTCGATGAACTGCTCGATGCCGACAAGCATGCGCTCCATCAACGGCGTCACCTGGCGCTGGACATCGGTGATCTTGTCCATGTTGCCTGCGATTTCCGCCATCTCCTGTTCCTGGCCTGCGATCTGGCGGTCGAGCTGGCGGTTGTAGACGCGCAAACCCTCGATCTCCTTCAGCGTGGTCTTGTACTCGTCGTACAACTCCCGCGTCTCCTCGGTGAGCGCGTCGACCTTGGCCTGCGAATCCTTCGCCTGCGCATTGATCCGCTCCGCCACCGCGAAGATGTCGGGCAGCGTCGTGGCACCGACGCCGACCGCGAGCACGCTCGCGACGCCGACCACGGCAATGGGTTTGAGACCCGGGAGCCTCTTCGTTGAGCAGTTATTCATAGCCTTCCTACTGACTCATTAAGTTAGCGAACCAAGTGCGGCCGTGATAGAGGCGCTCGTGTAGAATGACTCCTTGGCGAACAACGCTGCTTGCACTTGACCCACCCCGACCGATGACCGTCCGGCACCGTATAAGGCGTTATGTTTCTAATTCGGTGCCTTCCCAGCCGATCGCGCCACATCGAGCCCCCTTTGGCAGCATGGCCGGAAGCTCTCCGGCCCAAACCCAAGGGCGTACGATGCTTTAGGACTCCCCGCCTCCGTTCAGTGGGCCGAAGCATCAACAACGATTTGGGTGTTGTCAACACAGAAATTCACCCCGCCGCGCGCCCGCCTAGCGGCCGTCGCATCACGCAAGGTTGGCGGCGAAGAGCGCGAGTGTGCGCTGTCGTGCGAGAGCCGCGGAGTCGGCGTGGTAGCTGCCCCGGTGGTCGCAGTTGAAGCCGTGGTCGGCGTCGTAGACGTGCACCGGAACGTCCGGTAGCGCGGCCTTCACCCGTTCCACGTCCGACAGCGGGATGTGCGCGTCGAGCGCCCCGAAGTGCATCACCATCGGGCACTTCGGGAGCCGTGCCTCGCCGGGCGCGCGCTCGAGCGTGCCAGCGATGCCGCCGCCGTAGTAGGCCGACGCACAGGCGATCCCGTCGAGTTCGCAGGCGGCGAGCCAGGTCATCAAGCCGCCATAGCAGTAGCCGACCACGCCGACCGGACCGAACTTGCCCGCCTCCTCGACGGTCGCCTGCAGGTCGCGCAGGGCATCCTCCTGGGCGAGGCCGTTGAACGCCAGGTCGCGGCCGCGGCCCATGCCGTCGGCGTCGTAGCCGAGTTCCACGCCACGTTGCACGCGGTCGAAAAGGGCTGGCGCCAAGGCCGCATAGCCGTCCGCCGCGTAGCCGTCGGCGACCTCGCGAATGTGCGCATTGACGCCGAAGATCTCCTGGATCACCACCACCGCCCCCTTCGGGTCGGCGGGTGCCGCCTCGTAGACGTCGAAGGCGAAGCCGTCCGCGGCGCGTAGCTGCCTGTGCTCTCCCATGGGCTAGTTCCTCATTCGTGCGATATGCGCACGTTAAGCCACTTAAGCGTTGATCATCAAACTGTCATAATCCACACTTACGGTTGCCGCGAGGTTGGACAAGGATGGTCGCGCCGATGGCCGCAAACCGCATTCTCCTGGTCGAAGACGAAACGGACATCCGCGAGATGCTCAGTTTCGCGTTCGAGCGCGCCGGTCTCGAGGTGCAAACGGCGGAAACCGCGGAACAGGCCCTGGATCTCCTCGACGGATCATTGCCGAGCCTCGTCATCATCGACTGGATGCTGCCCGGCATGAGCGGAATCGAGCTGGCGCGCCGCCTGCGCCGCGATCCGCTGACCACCGAACTGCCGCTGCTCATGCTGACCGCCCGCGGCGAAGAGTCCGACAAGCTGAAGAGCTTCGACGCGGGCATCGACGACTACGTCACCAAGCCGTTCTCGCCGCGCGAACTGATCGCCCGCATACGCGCCTTGCTGCGTCGCAGCGGCAATCCGGAAGACGGCGTGCTCGCATTGGGTCCGTTGACTCTCGATACGCGCGGCCACCATGTCCGCGTCGGCGACGACCGCGTCCATGTCGGCCCAACCGAGTTTCGCCTACTCGAACTGTTGATGCGCAACCCCAACCGCGCGTTCGACCGGACGCAACTCCTTGACCGTGTGTGGGGTCGCAACGTCTACGTCGAGGAGCGCACAGTCGACGTCCACGTTCTGCGGCTGCGCAAGGCGTTGACCCCCTTCGGGATGGAGAAGGCCGTGCAGACCGTGCGCGGGGTCGGCTACCGCCTCACCGAGCCCGAGGTCGCCACCGCCTAACGTCCGGGCTAGTTGGCTTGAACGCGGCCGATCCGCGCTTAGCGGTAGACTTCAAGCCCAACACGGCAGCGACCCTTGGGCCTGGCAATGGCAACGTCCGATCGCATGTCCACACGCCGGCTCGCGCCAATCCGCGCCGTCGGCGTCGATCTAGCCCGCGCCCTGGCCAGCGTTGCCGTCGGCGTCGTCATTGGCGTATTCACAACCATGGGATGGGCCCTCGCGGCAGGCTTGGCGGTTTGGCTCGTCAGCGGTCTCGCCCCGGCCTGGCGGTTTCGGCGCTGGTGCGCATCGGCCTTGCCGATGCCGCCGACCACGGGGCTGTTCTGGACCGGCGCCGCGGCCCGTCTGCACACGTCCGTCCACCGCGCGCGGCAACGGACCCGTCGCCTGGTTTCCGAACTGCGCTGGCTGCAGGACACCCTCGACTCCATGCCGGACGGTTGGGTGGTGCTGCAGCGCGACGGCGCCATCGAAGCCCTGAACGCCGGTGCGCGCTCACTGCTCGGTCTCGGCCATCGCGACCGTCGGCGCCACGTCACGGAACTCCTGCGCGACCCGTCCGTCGGCGCGCTGATCCGCGGCGAGGTGGAGGACGGCATCGTCGAACTGCCCTCCCCCGTGGACGAGGTCCGACGGCTGGAACTGCGTCACATCCCGGTCGACGATGTCCGCTCGATCGCCCTCATCCGCGACGTCACGACGCTCGACCGGCTCCTGACCATGCGCCAGGACTTCATCGCCAACGTCTCCCACGAACTGCGCACGCCGCTGACCGTCGTCATCGGCTATCTCGAGACCCTTGAAGACGACGACATCGATCCCGACACGCTGCGCCGGCTGCTAGACAGGCTGCGGGCTCCCGTGGACCGCATGAAGGCCCTGGTGGACGACCTGCTGACGCTGACCCGGTTGGAGTCGTCGCCGATGCCGGGTCCCGGCGACTTGGAGCCGGTGAACGGCCAGACGATGCTGAAGTCGGTGGTCGACGAGGCCCGTGCGTTGGCGACGCCGGCACACGACATCGTGCTGGAAGCCGACCCGGACGTGGTCGCTCGCGGCGTCCCCAGCGAGATCTACAGCGCGTTCTTCAACCTGATCGCCAACGCGATTCGCTACAGCCCGGACGGCGGTCGCGTGGCCGTGCGCTGGCGGGCCGGCGAATCAGGTCCTCGGTTCGAGGTGGAGGACAACGGCCTCGGGATTCCCCCCGAGCACATCTCACGACTGACCGAACGGTTCTTCCGGGTCGACCTGGCCAAGAGCCGCGTGCGCGGCGGCACCGGCCTCGGGCTCGCGATCGTCAAGCACATCCTGCGCCGCCATCGCACGCAGCTCGAAGTCCGCAGCACGGTCGGCGAAGGCAGCCTTTTCTACTTCGACATGCCGACGTTCGCCGAAGCCCGGGAGGCCTAAAGCCCGTTCCGAGGAACTCAATCCCCACGATCAGTAGACGGAAGCCTCCTCCGCCTCCTGCTGGGCACGCGCCCGGGCCGTCAACTCCTCGTCGACGGTGATGGCGAACATGCCACCCGGTCCCCTGATCTTGTGCACCATGAGCTTGTCCACCTCCTTGCGCTCGCGTTCGCTGACGCCGCCGTAGGCATCGCTGGCAAGAAACGCCTTGAACGTCGCGCTGGTGTCCATGAACGGCATGATGAAGCCCGGCACGATGGCCTGGATCATCGCGCCGCGCTTAGCTTCGGTAAGGTTCATGCCGGCGCGGTGCCAGGTGCGGGCGTCGTAGAGGACGATCGTCCCCGCGGGTGCCTCGATGACATCCGCGTCCGGGCCGCCATAGGGCAGCCCGTACTTGGCGCGGCTGCCGCGCCGGTAGGTTTGCGTGGAACGACCCCACTCCGCCGGCGGCGGTGCGTTCGAGGCATGGCTGCCGAGCTTGAACACCGTCGCCCCGTTGTCCTTGCGGAAATCGGAGACGCACGTATTGCGTTGCATGCCGAGCACCAGGTCGCCGGACGGCGCAGGAATCCGATCGCCGGTTCCCCAAAGGTAGGGGAAGTCGTTGTGCCAGCCCTGCACTTCCCGTTGCCCGTCGTCCTTCGTTAACGCCGAGACGCCGGGCGAATGGCCGAGGCGGATGTCGTCCGTGCCCATGTACTGACGCGTCAGCCACAGCGAAACGGGCTCGACCGTCGCCTTGGCGACCGCCGGGTGCTGCGCGAGCGGCGTGCGCCGGACAGGCGTCTTGTCCTCGTAGGCATCGACGCAGCCCACCTGCTGCAGGCCGTCGACGACTTCCGGCGACAGGATGCAGGTGAGCGACACCCAGCCCTTGTCCTTGAGGACCGCCAGGTATTCGGACGGCAGCTTCTCGGGGCCATGCTCGACGGTGAAATCGGCCGCGTCACCCGGCTGGCCGTCCGCCCCGACTTCGTTCCCGGCCAGGAGCAGTCGGCGCGCGCCACCGTCGCCGCGAGCATCGAGCCGAAGGCCCGTCACCGCATGCACGAAGCCCCCATCGCGCACGTCCCAGATGGCCGCGTCGTCGACATGGCCCTGCACGTGCAGGGCGTCGCCGTCGCGGGTGCCAAGCCAGTCGCCGTTCGGCGCATTCAGGTAGCTGTAGTGATGGGCGGGCCTCGTGACGGCGACGATGGTCGGATTGAACTCCCCGGAACGCTTGAGGCTTGACACGATCACTCCATTAAGGGGCGTGATTGACGAGTTGCGCAGTATACCCACCGGTGGAGCGCACGCCGCCCGGGCGTCGGTGCGTTAGTATCACGCGCTCGATTCCGCAGTACACAAGGAGCTTGACGCCGTTGAAGAACCTCTGGTTTCACCTCATGCCCTACAAGGACCTGCCGGACGACTTCCGCGACGAACACCCGTCCGTGTGGGTCGACATCGACGCCGGACTGTTGGATGCCAAGCGCGTCCACGAGCACTACAACGAGTATCTCGACGAGCTTGAGTACGCCGGCGAGAGCGGCTTCGACGGCGTATGCTGCAACGAGCACCACCAGAATGGCTACGGGCTCATGCCGTCGCCCAACCTGATCGCCTCGACGCTCACCCGACGCACCACGAAGCCCGCGATTTGCGTGATGGGCAATTCACTCGCGCTGTACAACCCGCCCACAAGGGTGGCCGAGGAGTTCGCCATGCTCGACTGCATGTCCGGGGGTCGGCTGATCGCCGGTTTCCCGGTCGGCACGCCTATGGACACCATCTTCGCCTACGGCCAGAACCCGTCGAAGCTGCGTGATCGCTACTACGAGGCGCACGACATCGTCATGAAGGCCTGGAGCGAGCCCGACACCTTCTCCTTCAACGGCCGATTCAACCAGTTGCGCTACGTCAACGTCTGGCCGCGGCCCGTGCAGCAGCCGCATCCCCCGGTGTGGATTCCCGGCGGCGGTTCGGTGGAGACCTGGCGCTGGTGCGCAGAGATGGACTACGTGTACAGCTACCTGTCGTACTTCGGCTACAAGGCCGGTGCCGCGACGATGCAGGGCTTTTGGGACGAGATGGACCGCCTCGGCAAGGACCGCAATCCATACCGGGCCGGGTTCCTGCAATTCGTCGCAGTGGGCGAGACCGAGCAGGAGGCACTCGAGCTCTATCGCGAACCAGCGGAGTACTTCTACGGCCGCTGCCTGCACGTCAATCCGAAGTGGGCGTCGCCGGCCGGCTACCAGTCCGAGGCGACGATCCGCGGCAAGGTGCAGTCGCAGGTCGCGCTGGCCGCGCAGGCGTCGAGAGCGGGCGCCGGGCCGAAAGCGGGCCCGATGGGGGCGGCCCGCGAGTGGAAGGACATCCTCGATCTCGGCTACGTGATCGCGGGCGATCCGGATCAAGTCGCCGAGCGCATCCGCGAGGTGTGCATCAACCTCAACGTCGGCCACCTGATGCTGCTGTGCCAATTCGGCAACATGAGCACGGAACTCGCGAAGTACAACACGCGACTCTACGCGGAGAAGGTGCTGCCGCAGATCACGGACCTGTTCGACGACGAGTGGGAGGACCGCTGGTGGCCGAAGCCGCTGATTGAGCGCGCAGTGCCCAGGGACCTACCCGTCGCTGCCGGGGGTTGAATCGTGGCACATGAACGAACCCTGACTGTCGGGGGCCACCCCGTTCGCGTCCTCGAAGACGGCCAAGGCGTCGGCGTGCCCGCCGTCTTCTTCGCCGGCATCGGCGGCTTGCCGCGCTGGATTCCCTTCCTCGACCACCTGGCGGCGAGCCGTCGCGTGATCGCACCGTCGCTGCCCGGCTTCCCGGGTGCGGCCGACTTTCGCCACCTGGATTCGCTCCTGGACTGGATCGTGCACGCGGTGGAGACCATCGAGGCGCTCGACGAGCACCCGGTGGACCTTCTCGGCAGTTCCGTGGGCGGTGCCCTCGCCGCCGAGGTCGCGGCCCTTGCGGGCTCGCTGGTGAACCGGCTGGTGCTGATCGCGCCGTTCGGCGTCTACGATGAAGCGGATCCGGCCGCCGACATCTGGGCCCAGGTTCCCGGACCGGACGCGATTCCGAACCTGGTCTGCAGCGACCCCGAAAACTGGAAGACCGCGTGGCAATTGCCGGAAGGCGCGGAGGCGATCGACTTTCAAGTCATGCATTCGCGCGCGATGGAGGCGGCCGCTCGGCTCCTGTTTCCCTTCGGCGACACGGGCGTCGTGTCGCGGCTGCACCGCGTTACCCATCCGACGCTGCTGCTGCGCGGCGACGAGGACCGCGTCCTGCCGGCGTCCTACAACGATAGGTTCCGGGCGGCCCTGCCGGGTGAGGTGCGCACCGCGACCATCGAAGCCGCCGGACACTTGGCGGAACTCGACGCCCCCGAGGCCACCGCGCGCGAGATCAACGCGTTTCTCGCCGACCAGGAGTTCAGCCGGGGCGAGGCGTGATCAAGGCCGTTCTCTGGGATTTTGGCGGCGTCTTCACGACGAGTCCGTTCGAGGCGTTCGCGCGCTTCGAGCGCGCCCACAACCTGCCCGAGGATTTCATCCGGACCATCAACTCCACGAACCCGGACACCAACGCCTGGGCGCAGTACGAGTCTTCGGCCATCGACGTCGACGGTTTCGATACGGCCTTCCAGGCGGAAGCCGAGGCGCTCGGGCACAGCGTCCGGGGCAAGGATGTCCTCGAGTTGCTGTCCGGGGAATTCCGGCCGCGCATGGTCGCGGCACTCTCGACCTGCAAGGCCCACTACAAGGTGGGCTGCATTACCAACAACATGAAGAAAGCCGGGGAGGGGCCGGCGATGGCAGCCACTGACGCGAGAGCCCGAACCGCCGCCGAGGTGATGGCCCAATTCGACACCGTCGTCGAGTCCAGCGTCGAGGGCGTGCGCAAGCCGAATCCACGCATCTACGAGATCGCCTGCGAACGCCTCGGCGTGCGTCCGCAGGAAGCCGTGTTCCTAGACGACCTCGGCATCAACCTCAAGCCCGCGCGGGCGATGGGGATGACGACGATCAAGGTGGTCGACGAGCGCCAAGCCTTGGACGAGCTCGGTGCTGCGACCGGACTGACGTTCGCGTAGCTACTCTGCCGCCCTAGGGCGAAGCACCCGCCGCCAGAAGGCGACCATGTCTTCGCGGAACGCGGCCGCTTCGCCGGGCCGGCTGCCGATGCGCGCGCCGCGCCGGCCGTACCCCGCCTTCATGGCGTAGACCATCACGTCGCGGTCGACGAGCGCCGGATCCGGCGTCTGCGCCAACGGATGCTGCATCGCGCCGTCGTCCGCGATGTAGGTTGTCGGCGCGCCTAGGGCAACACGCGCGTCAGGGATGTCCTCGATCGGGGTGTGGCGGTCGAAGCTGTGCTGCGCACCGCCGAACAAGCGCATGCTCGCCACACCGTCGGCAAGACGCATGGCGTGGCAATGCGCCTGGACCTGTGTCGGCGAGCACCATTCGTCGGCATCGCCCATCAGCACGCGAACCTCGGTGTCGCCGATCCCCGGGCTCAGAAACTGCTGGCCGCTCCACGGGTACGCGGCTAGCACGGCGGCAAGTCCCGCGCCGGTCCCGACGACGGCGTTCGCGAAGCAACGCGTCGCCGCCGTGAGCACGGCCGAACCGCCGCGGCTGTGGCCCTGGGCCCCGATCCGGCCGGCGTCGATGTCGGGGCGGTTCGCCAGGACACGGTACGCGGCCAACACGTCGAAGGCGCTGGCCGCGAACGAGAATTGCGTCTGGTCGGCGACGGTCGAGGTCACCTGGCGCGCCCCGAAGCTGTCGAGGATGCACGTGGCGATGCCGTTCTCGAACAGCGTCTCCGCGTGAGCAATGTGGGACGGTGCGACCCCGAGACTGCCGGGCACGACGATCACCAGGGGCGACGGCCGCCGGGCACGTGGCGGCAGGAAGAGCTTCGCGTCGATGACGAGCCGCGGCATGTCCTGCGCGGCGCTGATGACTTGGTGGAAGTTCGTCGGCGACGCCGAGGGAACGTCGACGTGTCGCCCCACCGTGCCGTCGCGGAAGGACATGGCCTGGTCGCGCAGGCGGGTCGCGTTTTCGGCCATCGCGCTCAGTGACTTGACGCCCGGTTTACAGTCACAGTGTAGATGCTCGTCGTGACCCGATCCTCGGCGGTGACGGCGATGCTAACGCGATTGTCGCCAGCCACGAGCGGAACCGTCCGCCGGGGACTCGCGGACGTCCCCGTCATGTCCGCCACGACGAGGCTGGCCCCCGCGTGCGCGGGAGTCGCCATGACGTCAATCGACGCCAGCGCATGGGGGACGTCCACCCGATAGACGAGCTTGTCCGGCGCAAAGTCGTCCAGTGTCCGGTGGCCAACGGCCAGCGCCGCGAGCCCGGCATCCACCGACAAAGCTGGCACGGCGATGCGGAACGAAGTCGCCCGGGCGCTAACCAGTTCTCCGCGTGCCCCTGGAAGCGCGTAGGCCGCCGCGAGCAGGCGATAGTCGCCGTTGGGCAGCGCGTCACGCCCCACCGCTTCCGCGAACAGCATCCCGGACGTCCTCGCCGGGGCTACCCGGGTGGCGGAGACCGGCCCGGTAAGCGTCAGACTCACGCTCGCCCCCGGCACGGCATCGCGCACAACCGCGCGGAAGTTCACCCGCTCGGGCAGCTCTTCGACCACCGCCTGCCGTGCCAGGCGGGCGACATCCCAACCGAAGTCCGCATCGAACAGCATTAAGTCCTCGACTGTCGGCCGACCATCGGCACCGATGTCTACCACCAGGCGGTCCGCGTCGAGCACTCCGCCGACGGGCGAGAACAGGTGCACTTCGAACTGCTCGGCAAACTCGTCGATGTCGTCGGCCACCAGCGGCACTACAACCGTCTGCGGTCGGGCGTCACCGGCCCGCCACGACAGTCTCCGATCCGCGGGCTCACGGTAGTCCGCGCCACGCTCCGCCGTCAGGGCATGCAGGGCGTAACGGACGGACAACGCGCGGGACGGATCGCCCTGTCGTCGAACGGTCGCGACGACGCGGCCAGCGGACTCGTCGACAGCGACTCGCGTGTCCAGGAAACCCACGGTCGGCTGTTCGCCGGCGTCGCTGACGAAGACGCTCGCGATGTTCGTCGCCCCGAGAACGGCACCGCCGCGCGGACTGGTGAGCCAGACGTGCAACCGTTCCAAGGGCTCAGTCGCCGCGTCGGCGGTGAGCGGCACCGCGATGTGACGCTCGCCGTCATCGTCCGCCCGCCACTCGAGGGTGCCTGTGGACATCACGAAATCGGTTGCGTCGGCGGACGCCGGAACCACGGCGTAGTCGACGGCGACATCCCCGTCGGAACCGCCCGTGCGGCGCACCGCGACGCGAATCTCGTCACCCTCTTCCCCGCCGTAGGCCGGTGCGGCAAAGCCCAGCCGGCCATGGTCCGAACTGCGGGTCCGGTCACCGAGCACGAACAAGCCGCCCGACTGGTCGCTGATCAGCACGTTGCCGCTGGGTAGAAAGGGATAAACGCCCCAGGCGCCGCCGAGCCCGAGATTCTGCACCGGCGCCGTGTCGAAATGACCGACCTCGATGGGCTCCGTGGGATCCGTCACGTCGAGGACGACCAGGCCGCGACCATAGTGGGACAGGTAGTGGCGGTTGCCGCGGACGGCGCCGTTGTGCTCCGTCGCGAGGTCCGGTCCGTACCACGTGCCGGCATGGGCCGGATTGCCGAGATCAGCCAGGTTGAACACCAGCACCCGGGTCTTGGCGACAAGCTGCTCGAGCTCGTCGAGTTCGTCGTGCAGGAACAAATACCGACCATCCTCGGTCACCCACCCGGAGTGCGTATACGCCGCGCTCGGGTAGGTCGTCGAACTCAACATCGCCGGTCCGCCGGAGTCCGAGATGTCCCAGAGGTCGAAGGTGTTTTCATTGAAGTCGACGAGGACGTCACACGTTGCGGCGCCAGTGCAACCCGCGGCCTGCTGGTCACGCGCACGGAACGAGACGGCATCATGGCTGTAGCCCGTCCACGACTCGGCCGCAAGCAGCGGGCGCGACGGCACGGTCAGGTCGAAAGACCGGAACGCGCCGTATTGGAAACGGCCGGGGCCGCCGAGCACATGGACCCGTGGTGAACCGCCGGGAAGCGCCACGCCGAACGCGTAGTCGACACCACTGACATAGACGTTGTGGGCGCTCGCCTCCATGCGCCTTGCGAAACGCACGCCGTGCGGCAGTTCGCTGAGGTCGAGAACCGAGAGCCTGCCGCCGGCATCGACGGTCACGTAGGCGTGGCTGCGCCAGCGATTCGTGCGCGCGTCGTAGCGCTGCAGGACCTTGATGTCGCGCCAGATGGATCGATGTCCGCGCACGAAGGCGACTTCGAACGGTTCCGTGGGCTCGGTGACATCGAAGACCGCGAGGCCTTCGCGCAAACCCAGCAACGCGTATTCCCGTTCCGTATTGAGGTCCTTGAAGCCCCAGATGTCGTTCGCGCCCGAGGGCATTGCCGCCATGTCGGGCAGGGCGACCCGGGCGAGCAGATCGACGTTGCGACAGGCGTGCACGCCCGACCGGCCGCCCGCGCAGGTCACCGCCCCGCTGCTGGTGCGAACCGCCTGGTACGCCGCGATCGCATGAAGCGTGCCTGCGTCCCGCCTCTTGGCGTCGGCCACGACGTCGAACCCCAACGCCATCAACTGCTCGCGGAAAGCCGGCGGTACGCCGGTGATGACCGTCCTGCGGTCCTGAGCCGCCGTGGCGAAGTTGTCGAAGCGACTGTAGCCGGCACGCGGCCGAACCGAGCCGCCGAGCAACCGGACCACGTCCGCCACGTCGTCCACGGCATAGGTGCCGCCGGCCACGCGCAACTCGCTGCCTTTGCGCGCCTTGGCGAGCGCATAGGAGATACTTTGGCAGGGGCGTACAGGAAGGGTGCAGTCGCCGATGTCGCTTCCTTGTCCGGCGACGTAGACCGGTTCAGGATCGTCCGCGTCCATGGTCTGCGCCGTCACCACCGCAACGACTAGAGCCCAGGAACAGACAAGGTGATGTCGCGCCGTCGGGTTGAACATGCAGCCTCCGATCGAAACTCTACCGGGAAGCGCAGCCAAAGGGTGAGGAGTGATGGGAAGGAACCATTTGACGTGAAGCGGTGTCGGTCGCTGTCGTGGCCGCGCAAGTCCATTGTGATCGCCGCTCTTGCATTGGGCTCGCAGGCGTGCTCGCCAGCTACGCAGCCGGTGACGACGCGATTCGCCCTGGATCCGTTGCCGAGTCTTGCGCCGACGGCATCGCCGGCAACACTGCGCTTCTACGTTTCCGACCTGCACATGGTGAATGCGCACGGTCAGGCCACCCCCGTTCGCCTCACCGCCGCCCCGCCCTACCAGGACGAGCGCACGGCCCTGGTCTCCCTGCCGGGAGACGATGAGAGTGGAAACACCGTGGTCCACGGCACCGTGCCGCGGGGGGACTACGTGCACTTGGAGTTCCTGCTCGGCATACCGTTCGCGCGCAACCACGGCAACCCGCTCCAGGCCGCGCCGCCGCTGGACCGCCCGGCGATGTTCTGGGCCTGGCAGTCGGGCCACAAGTTCCTTCGCCTCGACCTCGGCAACGCCTGGTCGTTCCACCTCGGCAGCACGGGCTGCCACTCGACGAGCGCCGTGCGTCCACCGCAGGACGAATGCCGGCGGCCCAACCTGGCCCGCATCCGGTTGCCCGCAGCCGTGGCGACGGACGGCCAGATCGAAGTCGATCTGGGCGCACTAATCGCGGCAGTGAACCCGACGACGGATGAGAACTGCATGGGATCCTACGCGGACGCCGACACGTGTCGGCGCGTGCTCGACGCGTTGGGACTCGACGCCGGGACCGGGCGCTGCCTCGCCGACTGTCGGGGGCAACGGGTTTTCCGGGCAGCACGCAGGTGACCCGATTGGGTCTGCGCTCCGGCTGGTTGGCGATTCTCGCCGCCTGCACGCCGCCCGCGCCGACGGACTACCCGTGGCACATCCCCGCCGACTACCCGAGGCCCGTCGTGCCCGACCGCAATCCCATGACCGCCGCGAAAGTGACGCTGGGCCGCCACCTCTTCTTCGACGTCCGGCTGTCGTGGAACGGCGAGCAGGCCTGCGCAAGCTGCCACCAGCCGGAGCACGCCTTCAGCGAACCCCGGCAGACTGCCGTCGGCAGCACGGGCGAGCGACACGCGCGCAATACGCTCGCGCTCGTGAACGTGGCCTACAGCGACGCGTTCATGTGGGCCCATCCGGGTCTGCGCGGCATCGAAGCGCAGACGTTGGTGCCGCTATTCGGCGAGGATCCCGTCGAACTCGGCATCGCCGGCCACGAACGCGAGGTATTCGCGCGCTTCGACGACGATCCCGACTACCGCCGCCGGCTCAGCGAAGCGTTTCCACGCGCGGATGCCTTCGCGCTCCAACACGTCGTCGACGCCCTCGCCTGCTTCGTGCGCTCGCTGACTTCGTTCGACACGCCGTTCGACCGCTACGCCTACGCGGGTGAGGACGACGCCATGGACGAACGTGCCATTCGCGGCCTCAACCACTTCTTCTCGGAGCGTTTCGAGTGCCACCACTGCCACGGCGGTTTGAACTTCACGGCATCGAGTACCCATGGTGACGTGGCGCTGCCGAGCACGACATTCCACAACACGGGCCTCTACAACGTCGGTGGCGACAACGCCTACCCGGACCACGACCAAGGGCTATACGAGCTGACCGAGCAGCCAACCGACCGCGGGAAGTTCCGCGCGCCCACGTTGCGCAATGTCGCGCTGACGGCGCCGTACATGCACGACGGCAGCCTGCCCGACCTCGGCGCGGTCCTCGACTTCTACGCGGCCGGCGGGCGCAACCTGACCACCGGCCCCTACGCCGGCGACGGCCGCGCGAACGCCTACAAGAGCCAGTTCGTCCGCGGCTTCGACATGACCCCCGAGGAGCGCGACGACCTGCTGGCATTCCTGCACGCACTGACCGATCCGTCGTTCGTCGAGCGCGCCGTGCGCTCCCGCCTAGACGTCCAAGCGAATCGACACCTGTAGCCGTCGCGAGTCGAAGCGGTTGCGTGGCGCACCGAAGTTCGCATCGCGGACGTACGGGTTCATGTTGTAGCCGGTTTGGCGGTCGAACAGGTTGAAGAGATCGAAACGGAGGAAGAACCTCGCGCGACCCGGGAAACCGACATCTTGGGCGTAGCTCAGGTCGACCTGCCAATGACTCGGGCTGCGCCGACTGCCGGCTTGTTCCGCGTAGCGGATCGTCGACGAGAAGTAGGACGGCAGGCCGTACGCGACGGCGTCCCACGCCTCCCACGGTTGGCCAGACTGGTAGACGCCGAATACGCCCGCCGTGGCCCTCCACGGCAGGTCCAGCGTGCCGAAGGCCTTGAAGAGGTGCGGCCGGTCGCCGCGCAGCACGCCGTCCTTCATGTCCCAAAGCTGCCGCCCGTAGCCGTCCGCAAGGTTAGAGGAGCCGATGAACCGGTTGGCGTCGTTGACGGCGCTCGTGTTGTCCTGGTCGAAGTTGCCGGTGTAGCGACTGCGCACGTACGACGCATTCAGGTACCAGAGCTCAGTCCGCCACTCGAGTTCCAAGGCCGCTTCCCAATAGTCGGTGTAGGCGTCGTCGAGGGCCGCGACGACATAGCTGGAGCCGCCGATCTCCGCCCGGATCCTGTCCAGATCGGGTACGTAGAGGCCCTTTGCCGCGATGCGCGCGGGGGCGCTGTCGTAGCCGCGCGACCCGTTCCACGTGTCTTCCCAGAAGTCCGACCCGTCACGCCAGCGCAAATGGCCGCGCAAGGCCAAGCCGCCCGCCAAGTCGCGGGTAGCGCCAAGCGTCCACTCGTCGATCCGACGCGGCGCGAGGCCCCGCTGAAACACCTTGCCCGACGAACCCGGCAACGGCTCGTGATCGATGATGCGGCCCGCCTCGTCGAACAGCACGCGAAGCGTCGCCCGCGTATTGCGGTCCCACGATGCGGCGCGTGCGAGCGAGTTCGCCGCCGGATGGTAGCGCGCGAAGTTGAGAAAGACCGCGTCGCTGCCGTTCCAGTGCCACGTCACGCCGAGCCGCGGCTGCACCATGTCTTGCCAACGGATCGTATACATGCGGTAGCTGTGGCCCGGCGCGGTGACGAAGCCGGAGTAAGTGCCGGAGGAATGGCGCAAGCCTTGGCCGTGCAGGACGTCTTCGCTGACCAGGACGCCGACGTTGACGAGGAAGTCGCCGTAGCGGATGGCGTCGTTGATTTCGAGAGAAGTGGTGTCGGTTGTCGAGACGATGGGGGCCACCACCGTTCCGTCGGCCTGGCGCAGGCTCATCTGCTGCACCGTGGCCACGTAGAAAATTGGGCTGCCGTCCTCGGCGCGATCGACGCCCCCGGGCACGTCGATGCGGCCCCAGCCGTTGGATGTCCGGCGCAGGCGTTCGCGCGCTTGGGCGCGGCGCAGCCCGACATGCAGGGCATGGTTGGCGCGTCCCCAAGCGAGGTCGTGATCCGCGGCCAGGTCGATGCCGCGGCGGTAGAAGGCTTGCTCGCCGATCTGGGGATGCGCACCGACTGCGCCGCCGCCGATGCGTCGCCCGGTGGCGTCGGCATAGCCGTAGCGTTCGATGATGGGGGCCACGGCGGCGTTGAACGCGTCTTCGCCGGCGCGGCGCGACGGCACGGCCAGGTGCCCCATCTCGTCCAATCTGGCCGTGTCCAATGTGCCGCCGAGCGATGGCTGGACGGATAGCAGCAGATCCGGCAGTGCGAACCCGCGCAAGGCGTAGTCGTTGTACCGGAACGAGATTCGGGGCCCGGCCGCGGTCACCCAGGAACCGTCCACGCTGACGATGTCCTGCTCCGCACGCCCGCCGAGGGACACCGAGTCCGCCTCGTAGGGACCGACCGAAACGCCGCGTTCATCGCGTCTCGACGTGCGGTAGGACGCATTGACCAGGACGTTGTCCCACGGCGCGTAGGTCAGCCGTCCGTAGTACTCCTCGCGCGTATTCGAGAAGTCCTTGGCCGGGCCGTACGCGGTCGCCTTGTTGGCACGTTCCTCGACTGGCCGATAGAAAGAGCCGTACGCGAACAGCCGGGAGGGCACGAGGGGGCCTCCGGCCGCGAGTGTGACCCAGCTCTCGTCGGGCAAATCAACCGCCGCGGCCTCGCCCGGGCGTTCCGCCACCAGCCGGCGAGGCGCCGCCGCGTATTCCACGCGGGCCTCGAAACGATCGGTGCCGGACCGCGCCGTCGAGTCCATGGCGAAGCCGCCGCTGCGGTTGAAGCCAACCGCGTCGACACCGCCCCGCACGAAAGTCACCTGGTCGATGTCGTGGTTGGACGGCTCCGCGGACAGCGTGCCGAACATGGGTAGGGAGACGTCCACCCCATCGAAACGGTAGACGTTGTCCTGGCCGTTGCCGCCCGCCGAAGGTCCGCGCACGGCATCCTGGGTGTACTGCACGCCCGGCGCGAGCTTGACCAGGTCCCTGTAGTCCCGGCCGAGCGGCACCCCCTCTACAACGTCGTCGCCAAGCGCATTCGCAATGGCTGCGCCGCTGCGCGACGTGACCCGCTCGGCCGTCACGACGATCTCTTCGATCACGGACTCGGCCGCGTCGCCCCAAGCGTCGAGGTCAACGGTGAGGACCGTCGCCTGGTCCAGCAAGACGTCCGCGGCGATGGTCCGCCGCCCACGCCCAGGCACGTCCAGCACAACCCGGTACGCCCCGGGCACGAGTTCGCCCAGCGTGAACCAACCGTTTGCATCGGTGCGGGCGGTGCGCGGACGGGGCATAACCGCGCTCGCTGCGACGATCGCGACGCCTGGCACCGCCGTGCCCCCGTCGACGACGGCGCCTTCGATACGACCGGTCTGCTGCGCGGTGGCGGACGCCGTGGCGAGGATCGCCATGATCCGAATGGCTTCCATGTAACAAAACCGTGTCTTGTTGCCTGGCGGTCGGCGCCGCCTCGCCGCCGGGAGAATTCGCGCAGCGAATTCTCGGGGCGACCGCGAAGCGGTCGCGTCTCGCATGAAACAAATGCCAGAGCGAGCGCAGCGAGCGGCGGCGGTTGTTTCATGCGGGGTCGGAGTGGCCTTGGGCCGGAGGCGAAGCCGGTGCCGAGCGAACGCGAGGTACCGGACACGGCTATGGGGCGCTCGCAAGCGCATGGCCGAGTCAGCCGTCGACAAGCGCAAGCACGTCGTCGCGATGCGGGATAGAACTCGCCGCACCCGCCTTGGTCACGGCCAAGGCGCCCGCCGCCGAGCCCAGGCGCAATGCCGTGGTCATCGGCTCGCCGGCGATCAAGCCGGCCATCAGGTAGCCGATGAACGCATCGCCGGCCGCGGTCTCGTCCACGGGATCGACAGGGTAAGCGGGGATTTCCGAGGCCCCGCCCGGACCCTCGTAGGTGAGCCCGTCCCGACCCACGGTGAGCACGATCTCCGCCTGCGGATAGCGTCCGCGCAATGCGCGCACGGCGGCGTGCCGATCGTCCGTGCCCGCCAACGCCGCCGCCTCGATCTCGTTGACGATCAGCAATGCCACGCCGTCGAGGTCGTAGCCCTGTTCGCGCCCATCGACCGGCGCGACGTTGAAGGCCACACGACAACCGCGCTCGTACGCCGCGCGGAGGACAGAGTCCAAGTCGTTGATCTCGTTTTGGAGCAGCAGCCAATCGCCCGCCTCCGTCCGGTCGAGGGCCGCCAGGACGTCGTCGGGGACAAGGGCACGATTCGCGCCGCCCGCGATCACGATCGCGTTCTCTCCCGCATCGTTCACCTGAATGACGGCGTGACCAGACGGCGTATCGACTACGCGGAGCCCCGCCACGTTCACGCCTTCGGCAGCCAACGTCTCACGCAACCACAGCCCGTCGCTGCCGATGCAACCGAAGTGCTCGACGGCGGCGCCCGCGCGTGCCGCGGCGATGGATTGATTGAGTCCCTTGCCGCCGGGAAAGACCTCGTGGGAGACGCTGGCGACGGTCTCCCCCGGGCCGGTGATGTTGCCGACACGGTAGACGTTGTCGATGCAGAGCGATCCCAAGTTGACGAGTTTTGGCACGTCACGCGACCGCTTCGCGGTCGCCCCGAGAATTCGCTGCGCGAATTCTCCCGGAGGCGAGGCGGCGTCCGCCATCCGGCAACAAAGCGTCGGTATGTTCCATTCGCGTCCTTCAGTGTGGCCAGCGGTGGCGCGAAGTCTACTCCGGGCCGCGCCGCATTCGGTCGCAACACAAAATCCGTACAATCCGGCCCGTCCTCTGATCCGCCCGGCAGGAGCACGCCATCTCCCTGATCGAGATCTACATGATCGTCGGGTTCCTGCTGGCGGCGTACTCCGTCGTCGCGAACGACTCGATCCAGACCCTGGGGACGTTTCTGTCGTCCAATGCGCACCGCCCGTGGTGGCTGCTGTGGATCTTCGGCAGCGGCATCCTGATCGTGGTGATCCTCTACAGTTGGTACGTCAACGGCGGCGACCCCGCCTACGGACGGCTGCAGAAGTTCCCCGTGCCGGAAGGCGGCGTGTCGTGGCTGCACGCCATCCCGCCGCTCGCCCTGCTCGTCCTGACGCGGATGGGAGTGCCCGTGAGCACGACGTTCCTCGTGCTGACCGTGTTCGCCGTCACCGGCGGCGAGCCGGGCAACCTCGGGGCCATGCTCAACAAGTCCGCGGTCGGTTACGTGGTCGCCTTTGCCGCCGCGATCATCCTCTTCCTGTTGGTCTTTAGGCGCCTGACCGAGTACTTCCACAGAACTCGCGGCACGACAGTCCCGACCTATTGGGTGGTCCTGCAATGGGCGTCTACCGGATTCCTGTGGAGCCAGTGGCTGATCCAGGATCTCGCCAACATCTTCGTCTACCTTCCCCGCGAACTGTCGGTGAACTGGCTCCTATTCGGCATCGTCGCGCTGGTGGCGATGCAGGGCTACATCTTCTACCAGTTCGGCGGCGAGATTCAGAAGATCGTCACCTCCAAGACCGACACCACGGACGTCCGCGCCGCGACGATCATCGACTTCATCTATGGCATGGTGCTGCTGGCGTTCAAGGAGAACATATTCGGAATCCCGGCGTTCGAGAACATGCCCATGAGCACGACGTGGGTGTTCCTCGGCGTACTCGCGGGCCGGGAGTTCGCGCTGTCGGTGTACCTTGCCGACACGTCCGCCAAGGGGACGGCACGCAAGGTGATCTCCGACGCCCTGAAAGCGCTGTCCGGTCTTGTCGTCAGCGTGCTGCTAGCATTCGGCCTGCCTTGGCTCTACGAGGTCGCTTTCGCTTAAGCCATGCGTCACGCCACCAGCATCGTCCTACTGCTCATCTTGTCCGCCTGCGCCCCGGTGTCAGGCCCGCCGGAGTCCAACGTGAAACCCGACGAAGACCCCTACCTTTGGCTCGAAGAGGTCGAAGGCCACCGCGCCATCCGCTGGGTGCGTGCCCGCAACCAGGACACCAATCGCAAGTGGGCCGAGCGGACGTCGTTCAAGAGACTACGAGAGCGTCTGCTCGAGGTCTTCGACTCCGAGGACCGCATCCCCGTGGTCAGCAAGATGGGCGAGCACTACTACAACTTCTGGCGCGACACCGACAATCCGCGCGGCCTTTGGCGGCGCACGACGCTTGACGAGTACCGCAAGGCCGAGCCGGCCTGGGACACGGTCCTCGATCTCGATGCGCTCGCCCGCGAGGAAGACGAGAACTGGGTGCTGAGCGGCCTCAACTGCCGTCAGCCCGACTACCGCCGTTGCCTGATCAGCCTCTCGCGCGGCGGTGCGGACGCGAGGGTGGTCCGCGAATTCGACATCGAGACCCGCACCTTCATCGACGACGGTTTCGTGCTCCCCGAATCCAAGGGGACCGCCTCCTGGGCGGGTCCCGATAGCATCTTCGTCGCCACGGACTTCGGCACCGGCACGATGACAGAATCCGGCTACCCGCGCATCGTCAAGCTCTGGCGGCGCGGGGCGGATCTCGGCGATGCCGAGGTCGTGTTCGAAGGTCGACCGACCGACGTGAGCGTGAGTGCGCGCGCCGACCTCGCCGAGGGGTTCGAGACCGAACTGGTCTGGCGCGCCACCGACTTCTACAACAGCGATCTCTATCTGCGCCGCGACGGGCAACTGATACCCATCGACAAGCCGTCCGATGCCAGCGCGACGATTCACCGTGGGCGCATCTTCATCAGCCTGGAGTCCGACTGGACCGTCGGCGAGACGACCTACGCAACCGGCAGTCTGCTCAGCGCCGACTTCGACGCGTATCTTGCGGGCCAACGGGACCTGCACGTGCTGTTCGAGCCGACGTCCCAGACCTCCCTCGCCGGCTTCGCCCCAACGCGCAACCACCTGCTGATCAACGTCCTCGACAACGTCCGCAACCGCGTCTTCGTCGCAACGCCGGGAACGGACGGCTGGACGCAGCGGCCGCTGTTCGCGAGCGACGGATTCCGCACGGTGGGCGTCAGCCCAGTGGATCCGGACCATAGCGACGCCTTTTTCACCAACACCACCGACTACCTGACGCCACCCACGCTGTCGCTCGGCCGCGTAGATGAAGATGATGCCCAAGCAGAGCCCGAAGTCCTGAAACAGCAGCCGGCATACTTCGACGCCGACGGCCTCGCCATCAGCCAGCACTGGGCAACATCCGCCGACGGCACGCGCATCCCCTACTTCCAGGTGGGCCGCGAAGACGACGACGGTCCGACGCTGCTATACGGCTACGGCGGCTTCCTGATCCCCATGGTTCCAGGCTATTCGGCGGGAGTCGGGCTCGCGTGGCTCGAGCGGGGCGGGACCTACGTCGTCGCCAACATCCGCGGCGGCGGCGAGTTCGGGCCACGCTGGCACCGGGCCGCGTTGCGCGAGAACCGGCAACGGGCCTACGACGACTTCATCGCGGTGGCCGAGCACCTCATCGAACGCGGCGTGACCGAGACCTCTCGGCTCGGCATCCTCGGCGGCAGCAACGGCGGGCTGTTGATGGGTAATATGCTCACCATGCGCCCGGACCTCTTCGGCGCGATCGTGGCCCAGGTGCCGCTGCTCGACATGCGGCGCTACCACGAACTGCTCGCCGGCGCGAGTTGGGTGGCCGAGTATGGCGATCCGGACAACCCGGAGGACTGGGCCTTCCTGCGCCGGTATTCGCCGTACCAGAATGTGCGCGAAGACGTGGCCTACCCGCCGCTCTTGATCACCACGTCGACGCGCGATGATCGCGTGCATCCCGGCCACGCCCGCAAGATGGTCGCAAGGATGCGCGCCTTCGGCCACGACGTCACCTACTACGAGAACATCGAAGGCGGCCACGGCGGTGCCGCGGACAATGCGCAGAGCGCGTTCATGTGGGCGTTGGTCTACGAGTTCATGTGGCGGCGACTCGGCGGCGGCTCGTGACACGGTCACAGTGACACGGTCACACGTTGCGCCGGGTGGCCGGCTTCAACGATGATCGGTCTTTCCACGACGTGAAAGAGGGGTGAGGCGTGGGTTCGACCCGAGCGCTAGAACGCGTCCTGATTAGCAACCGTGGCGAAATCGCCATTCGCATCGCGAAAGCCGCGTCCGGCCTCGGCATGGAGTCGGTCGGCGTTTACGCGCCGATCGATGCGCTGTCGCTGCACACCCGGCTGGCCACCGAGTCCCGCGAACTCGGCAACGGCGCGGCCCAGGATCCGGTCGCCGCCTACCTCGACGCGGAAGCCCTCGTGCGCCTCGCCGAGGAGGCCGGCTGCGATTGCCTGCACCCAGGCTACGGCTTCCTCGCCGAGAACGCGCCCTACGCGGCGCTGTGCGCGGCGCGCGGCATCACCTTCATCGGCCCGCCGCCGGCGGCGCTTGAGTTGTTCGGAGACAAAGTCCAGGCGCGGACACTGGCGCAGTCGCTTGGAATCCCAACGGTGCCGGGAAGCGGCGAGGCGCTTGCGTCGAGCGCCGCCGCAGCGACGTCCGCCGAGGAAATCGGCTACCCGGTGATGCTCAAGGCCGCGGCCGGGGGCGGCGGTCGCGGCATGCGGGCGATCGCGGGCAGCGACGCCATGGCCGACGCGTTCGAGCGCTGCCGCAGCGAGGCCGAGGCCGCCTTCGGCAACGGCGCGCTGTTCGTGGAAAAGCTGATCGAGCGGCCACGGCATATCGAAGTGCAGGTGCTCGCCGACGGAGACGGCAACACGGTGCACCTGCATGAGCGCGACTGCTCCGTGCAGCTCCGCAACCAGAAGGTTATCGAAACGGCGCCAGCACCGGGCCTGGACCGCGCCTTGCGCGCCCGCATCCATGCCGATGCCGTGAAGCTGGTCGAGGCCGCTGGCTACGTCAATGCCGGCACCGTGGAGTTCCTGGTCACGCCCGAGACCGGCGATTACTACTTCATCGAGTGCAACCCGCGCATCCAGGTGGAACACACGGTCACCGAGGAGGTCACCGGCATCGATCTCGTCGAGGCGCAGTTCCGCATCGCCGCCGGTGCAAGCCTCGAATCCCTGGGGCTCGCCGACCAGGAGGCCGTCGGCACGCCCCGCGGGTTTTCGGTCCAAGCGCGGGTCGTCGCCCGCGGCGCCGGCACCTTGTCGGCTTACAAGGAACCCTCCGGGCCGGGCGTGCGCGTGGACGCGAACGGCTATGTCGGCTACACGCCACCGCCGCAGTTCGACCCGCTGCTGGCCAAGGTCGTCGGCACCTCGGTATCCCGCCAGGAGGAATCCCTGGTATTCGCGGCTGCCGTCGACCGGACCCGCCGGGCCTTGGACGAGTTCCACGTTGGAGGATTAGCGACCAACATCGCCCAACTGAAGACGATCCTTGCGCACCCCGCCGTGCGCGCCGGCGACGCCCGGACGACGCTCCTCGGCGAGGAACCCGCCCTGCTCGCTTCGACCGACAGCGGCAACGGCGCCTTGGCATTGCTGCAACAGCAGGCCACGGTCATGGGGGTGTCCACGGTTGCCGGCGCGGGCTCGACGCCGACACCCGCCGCTGCCGACCTCGATGTCGGCCCGGGCCAGGAGGCCGTCGCCTGTCCGATGGCGGGATCCGTGCTCGAGGTGCGCGCCCACGAAGGCGATAGCGTGCAAGCGGGCGATCCGCTTCTCATCGTCAGCGCGATGAAGATGGAATCCCAAGTCGCCGCGCCCTGCACCGGCACCCTTGCCGCGGCGCAGCCCCTGCAGCCGGGAGACAACGTCGAGGCGGGCCAGGTTTTCGCCGTGATCGCGCCGGCGGAGGGTGCCGAGCGGGTGTCCGCAGACGCCGCGGCGTCCGAGGACGGCGATGATCAGACCTGGGCGCCTTTGCTGCGCGACGTCGGCACGATGCAGGCCTTGGCGCATAAGCGACTCGCCCCGGGATCCGAAGACCCCGGCGTCGTTCGGCAACGCAGCCGCGGCAAACTCACCTGCCGGGAGCGGATCGACCTCTTGCTCGACGAAGGCTCGTTCCGGGAAGTGGGCAGCATCGCCGGGTTCGCCTCCTACGACGAATACGGCACGATCACCGACTTCACCCCGGCCAACCACGTCGGCGGGTGGGGCAAGATCGAGGGCCGCGGCTCGGTCGTATGCGCCGACGACTTCACCTCCCGGGGCGGGCACGCCGACGGCGCGATCGGCGCCAAGAGCGGCTACCTTGACCGCCTGGCCCTGGAACTGCGGCTGCCGTCCATCCGCTTGCTGGACGGTTCCTCGGGCGGCGGCAGCGTCGCCGCGATGGTCCCCAAGCAGAAGGCCGAGGGCGAGAGCACGGCGAAGGAGAGCAGCGGCGCGATCAAAGCCGGCCGGCCCAGGGTCGCCGGAGGCGGCGGATCGTTCCTGCCGGGACACCTCGGCAGCGCGATGTACACCGAGCAACTGTCCGCGGTACCCGTGGTCAACATGCTGCTCGGCAGCGTCGTCGGCATCGGCGCGGCGAAGGCCGTGCTCGGCCACTTCTCGGTGATGGTGCGCGACATCGCGCAACTGTTCGTCGCCGGCCCGCCGGTCGTCCAGCATGCCATGGGCTACGACATCACCAAGGAGGATCTTGGGGGCTGGCACATCCACTGCCGCAACGGCTCCGTGGACAACCTCGCGGAAACCGAGGAGGAAGCCGCCGAACTCACCCGCCGGTTCCTGTCCTACCTGCCGTCGAGCGTCTACGAGACCCCGCCGGTCGCGCCGCCGCGCAGCGACGACCCCCCGGAGAGGCGCGACGAGGAACTGTTCACGCTGATCCCGCGCAAGCGGACGACCACGTTCGATGTCCGCAAGGCCATCAGGCTGATGGCGGACAAGGACTCGTTCTTCGAGGTCGGCCCGCTTTGGGGGACCGACCAGGTCACCGGGTTTGCGCGTTTCAACGGCCATCCCGTGGGTGTCCTCGCCTCGGACAGCCAGCACGCCAACGGCGGCGCGCTGACGGCGGACGGGTGCAGCAAGCTGACCCGCCACCTCGACCTCTGCGATCTCTTCCACGTGCCCGTGCTGAACCTCGTCGACAACCCCGGCTTCGCGGTTGGGCTCGAGCACGAGATCACCGGCACGATCCGACGCGGCGGCGAGTGGATGGTGGCGTTCTCACAAGTCACGGTGCCGATCTTCGCGGTCGTCATGCGGCGCAGCTTCGGGGTGGCCGGCAACAACTACGCAACGCCCCGCTCGCGGCCTTCGGTGCGGGTCGCCTGGCCGGCGGCCGACGCGGGCGGGATCCCTCCGGAGGGCGGCATCGAGGCGGCCTACAAGCGGCAACTTGCGGAAGCCGAGGATCCCCGCGCTTTGCGCGATGAACTCATGGCCCGCATCGAGAGCGCGCGCGGGCCGATCGGGCCGCTGTCGAAGTTCCAGATCGAGGAGATGGTCGACCCGCGGGACACGCGACGGCTGATCTGCGAATGGGTGGAGACGGCCTGGCGGCTGGTCACCCTGCCCGACAAGCTCGGGCCGCGGGCGTTGCAGTTCAGGCCTTGATCTCGAGGAACGTCATCCTCTACCGACCACCAGGGACGGGCAAGACCGTACTCCACTGCCACACCGCGGCGAAGTCACGAGAAGGCGCTCAAAGAGCTGGTTGACGCGGTTGCTCCCGTTGTCGTATGTGACCGTCCTAGGGTTGAGTTGCCCGGGCGCCGTTCGCCACACCACCACTTCGACACGCTGTCCCATGCGACCTTGCTTGCTGTCTACACCCGGCGCGACGCTTGTCAGCGCCGATGAAGCCTACTTCGACAAGGCGGCACCGGAAGGCAGAGTCGTACGATTGGCGGACTGCGCTCCGCCGACGGATTGACGCAAGCTCCAGAGGGGCCAGGGTTCCGTTTAGCGCTTCGGCACGCCGTACAGATAGCGCGTATTCACCTCGGTCTCGTTGCCGTCGGGGTCGAGCATGAACAGCGCCCGGCCTTTGCCGCGCTCCCCCATCGGGCCGCGGGTGAAGATGTTCGCCTTGGCCGCTCGTTGGGCGACCTCGTCGAACACGGGCTCGGTCACCGTGAACGAGAAGTGCATCGGGCCACCGCCCCGGTGGCGTCCGCCGTGCCCCTTGACCTGCAACACGACGTGGCTGCGCTCGCATTGCAGGTAGGCGCGTTCGTCGTTGCGCATGACCACGGGCAAGCCCACCACGCCTTCGTAGAAGTCGACCGCCCGGGCGAGGTCCTGCACGTCCAGGAAGATCTCCTCGATGCCGATGATGCTCATAGTTGCCTCATGCATTGTTGTCTGTCGTAGCGCGCGCTCTTCGTTGTCTGTCGTAGCGCGCGCTCTTCGCCACGTAATCGAAGGCGTCGATGCCCGTTTCGGCGCGCATCGACCCCGTGACCTTCTGAGTCGTCGGGTCGAGCGGGATGCCCGTCGCGTCGGCGACGCGGGTGATGCCGTTGAAGCCGGCGGCGACGGTCAGGGCGTCCACCATGGCCTGCTCGCCCATCGCTGCCGCGGCTTCGCCGCGGACGGTGACCAGTTCACCCCAACGGCTGCCGATGGCGGCCTCGGTGAGGCGGCGCAAGTGGTCGGCGTGGTCGACGCCCGGGTCGCTATCGGCGTCGTTGACGGCGTTCAGGTTGAAGTCCCGGTTCTCGCGCTGGCCGCTCGCCCGGAGCAGCATCGTGTGCGACGTTGTTCAGTAGAAGCACTGGTTGAGGGCGGATACCCGCGAGGCGATGAACTCGGCCTGGGGCTGCGAAACGCCAAGCGGGATGTCGCGCAGGGCGTAGTGGCCGCGGAACGCGGTGAAGAAGAGCGCCACGGCCGAGGGGACGCTGCCCATGGACCGGGCGATGTTCGGCGCACCCGGCAACCCGGTGACGGTGGCCGTGCGGTCGTCGACCCTGGTTAGCGGCACCCAAGCGCCATCGTCAACGACGTCCGGATCTGACTGGCCAGCCGCGGGGCCCGGTTCCGGTGTCGGCAGGTCCGGCAGCGTCAAGCCCAGCGCCGCATGCATGGTGTCCACGATCACCGCCGCGTTGACCACGCTCACGGCTTCGATGTAGCGCTCGCGCGAGATGCCGCCCGCGAGCACGCCGTCGAAAACCGCGCGCGTGTAGCGGCCCGGATCGGTGCGCAGGCGGTGGATCATGTCGATCAGCATCGGCGGCAGGTCGGAAACCGTGTCGTGCTCGCCATCCACCGCGAATGGCGACAGCGCCGCGAGGCGCCGCGCGCAAAGCTCGCACGCGGTTGCAGCACGGGCCTCCGCCACCATCTGAACACGCTCCGCACCGCTCCAGAAAGCGCCCGGTGCCCCAATCAGCCGCCAAGCCTCGGCGTGCCTCGCGATCACGTCGGGGCTGACCGGATAGCGCGTGTCTTCGTACATCGTGGCTCCCATCAGTCCGCCGACCTCGATTGGACCGGAACAGTGTACGGCCTGGCACTCCGGCGCAACGGCGACGAAAAAGTCAAAAAAGTTGTTGCAATCAAGAATGATTCCCGTTTAAGTTCCCGTTCGATGTACGTCTGCCTATGCCAAGCCGTTAGGGACGCCGAAGTTCGCCAAGCCGTGGCGAGCGGCGTCGAGGATGTCGAGCAACTCGCCGAAGAACTCGGTGTCGGCACTGGCTGCGGCTCGTGCCGAGAATTCGCGCAGACGTTGATCGACGAATACGCAAGCCAGCCGGCACTCTACCACGCCGCATAACGCCCCCTCGGCGATACAATCGCCACCATGAACATCTTGGTCACGGGCATGAGCGGCCTGATCGGCGGCTTGACGCGTCGCGAGTTGGCACCGCGGGCCACCCTTTCGGCCCTCAATCGAAGCGCCGTCGAAGGCGTACCAACCACGCAAGCCGATCTCGCCGACTACGACGCCATCCGTCCGGCTTTCGACGGTCAGGATCTGGTTGTCCACCTCGCCGCCAAGGCGGGCGAGAACTTCACCTGGGAAGAGTTGCTGCAAACGAACGTCGTCGGCACCCGTAACGTGCTGGTCGCCGCCCGCGAGGCGGGCTGCAAGCGCGTGGTGTTCGCCAGCAGTGGCGCCACGGTGTCCGGCTGGGAACTCGTCGAGCCGTACAAGTCGATCGTCGAGGCCCGCTATGCCGATGCGCCGGACGAATGGCCGATGATCCGTCATGACATGGCGACCCGGCCCACGGGGGTCTACGGCAGCACCAAGGTGTGGGGCGAGGCGATCGCGCGCCACGCCGCGGACACGTCGGAACTGTCCGTAATCTGCTTGCGGATCGGCTATGTCAACGCCGCTGACCGACCTTCCCGACCACGCGACTTCGCGGTGTGGTGCTCGCAGCGCGACATCGCTCGCGCCATCGTCGGATGCGTCGATGCGCCCGATGACGTCCACTTCGACATCGTGTTCGCGACGTCGAACAACCGCTGGGGCTACCGCGACCTCACCCACGCCGAAACCGTGACCGGTTTCGTGCCGCAAGATGCCGCGGAGGACCACCGCTAGGTCTGCGGGGTTGCGACGTCCACCGGCATCGAGCGGGGTCAGACCTTGTAACCGCCATCGACCGAGATCACCTGCCCGGTGATCCCCGCGGACTCCGGTGCCGCGAGCAAGGTAGCCATCGGCGCCAATTCCTCGGGCTCGAGGATGCGCCGCTGCAGGTTGTCGGCTTCGATCGTTGCGCGCACCGAAGCTACGTCGGTGCTGCGCGCCTGCGCCATCGCATCGAGATCGACGAGTCGGGTATTCGTCCACCCCGGACACAGGCAATTGATTGTCACGCCCCGGGTGGCAACCTCGGCCGCCATGGCGCGGGTCAGCCCGATCAGTCCATGTTTGGCCGCTGTGTACGCGGCCCCACCGCCGGATCGCTTTGCGTAGCCGGAACCGATATTGATGATCCGCCCGTACCCCCGCTCGACCATGCCGTCGAGCACGGCGCGGCTGGCCCGGTAAGCCGAGAACAGGTTCAGGTCGACATTGGCGGCGAACAGTGCCGCATCGCGTTGCGCCGGCGTCATGTGATCGGGGTCGACAAGGCGCGTCCCGCCGCCGGCGTTGTTGACCAGAATGTCGACGGCCCCGAGACCGGTGACGATGGCCGCCACCGCCGACGACGTGTCGTCCAGCGACATCGCGTCGGCCACCACCGCGAGACCCTGCCCGCCTGCGGCGCGAATCTCCTCGGCCACGGCGTCGAGCTCAGGTCCAGACCGGGCGCTGACAGCGACACCGGCACCCTCCGCTGCAAAGGCCAACGCGATCGCCCGGCCGATGCCACGGCCACCGCCCGTCACCCAGGCGACCCGATTGTCCAGTCTGCGCATCGGATCAGGCCTCTGGCCTGGTAGCCGCACGGAGTGGAGATCCTCTCACACCGACTGCGACGCTTGAGCGCTTTCGGCTATGCTTGCGCGCTTTTCACCCGAGGGGACGAGGATCGACATGAGTGTGGAAGGACGCGTAGCGATCGTAACCGGTGCCGGCGGCGGCCTCGGCCGATGCCATGCCCTGCTTCTGGCCGAGCACGGTGCCAAGGTGGTGGTCAACGACCTAGGCGGCGGCGTCCACGGCGGCGGCCAGGGCGATGCCGCGGACAGCGTCGTGGAGGAGATCAGGAGCGCCGGCGGCGAGGCGATCGCCAACAAGGCGAGCGTTGCCGACCGGGCCGGTGCCAAGAGCATGGTCGACGACGCCGTCAGCGCCTTCGGCACCGTCGACATCGTCGTCAACAACGCCGGCATCCTGCGCGACAAATCGTTCAAGAAGATGACCTTGGACGAATGGGATCTGGTGCTCGATGTGCATCTGAACGGCACGGCCTACGTGACCTGGCACGCCTGGCCCATCATGTACGACAAGAACTACGGCCGCGTCGTCTTCACGTCGTCCGTGTCCGGCATCTTCGGCAGCTTCGGCCAAGCCAACTACGGTGCCGCCAAGATGGGCATGGTCGGCCTGATGAACAACCTCGCCCGCGAAGGCGCTTCGCACAACGTGCGCACCAACTGCCTGTCGCCCGGTGCGGCCACGCGGATGACGGCGAGCGTCCCCGGCAGCACCATCGACCCGGACAATCCGGCGGCGGACAACCATCCGGGCCTAGTGAGTCCCGCCGTACTACACCTGGCCGGCGAAGACGCTCCCAACGGTCGCATCATCCAGGCCATGCGCGGCCGGTTCTCGTCCAACATGATGTACTCGAACAAGGGTGTCGACCTCGGCACCGACGCTTCCATCGATACGCTCGAGCCGCGCATCGGCGACGTGCTCGACATGTCGGTGGCGTCCGCAGGGAGCAGTTTCCAGAGCAGCAACGACTGAGGTCCGAAGCGGTCTGACGGCTCTCCGCCACAGACCCGGCATCTGCCATGCTCGCCCGTGTTGGCACGCGGTACTGTGTTTGTATACAGTATTCGCATGCCGAAACTCGTGCTGAATTGGCGCCACCACTACGGCGACCGCGTGCTGTCCGACGGGCAGGCCGACGAGGTCGTCGGCTACCTGGCCCGCGGCGGAAACCGCCGGTACGTCCGTTGGCTGGGGTTCATCGATCGGGCCGAGGCGCGCGCCCTGGAAGGTGCGCGGCCGGTGCGCCTTGCCGACATCACCCGCGTCGGCGTCGACGAGTGGCCGAGTCCCGCGTGGCACGACGTGCCGACGGGCATGTCGGTCCACGGCTGCCTGACGAGCGACGGCGCCTATGCCGTCTACGACACCGTGGTCGCGCTTGTCGGCAAGCCCAACGGGTGACGCGTGCCGGACTCAGCCGCTACCACTGGTACTGGATTCGCGCCGCGAAGTGTCGCGGCAGTTCCGGCAGGACGATCACGCCGCCGAAGAGGTTCGGGAAGTTGGCGCGGAAGTACCGCTCGTCGGTCAGGTTCTTGCCGGTGACGCTCGCCACCCAGTTGCCGCGCTCGAACACGAGGCCCGCATTGATCAGCGTATAGGCAGGTAGCCTGACGGACCCGGAAAACCCCGAGTTGGCGGCGGCCACGTCGACGACGCTCGCACTCGCCGCCAAGCCCCCGCCGAAATCGTAGGTTCCGGTCACCGCCCAGATCGTCTCGGGAATCCCCGCACGGCGAGCGCCCTCGCTGCCCGCGCGGAGGATGGACCCGCCGAGCGTGCCCGCGTACAGGGCCTCCGGAGGGATGCCCGGGACGTCGTCGGCACCGATGAAACTGAACCGCTGGCCCGCCTGGAGCGTGTTCAGATTGACCACCTCGATGTCGGAATAGGCGAGTGTCATCAGCAGCCGCTCGGTCATCACCCAGCGCACCTCGAACTCCCGGCCCTGCGTGCGACTGGCCTGGTTGGTCACCGTCTGCTGGGCGGAATAGTCCGTGCGTTCCTGCTCGTAGGCCGCGAGCGCGAAGTAGAGCGTCTCGCCGAGCAGGCTGCCCTTGATGCCGAACTCCAGCAACGTCGAGTCGTCGAACGCCACGCCGTCGGCGATGCTGGCCGTCGACACCTCGGCGCCCTGCCCCGCGATCACCGTCGCCTGGCGCGACGCGGTCACGTACGGGATCAATCCGGCGTCGGCGTCGTAGCTCAAACTCAACGTCCACGAAACTCCGTCGACTTTGTCCGCGGCATCGACCACCACGCACGAGAGATCCAGGCAGAAGTTGTTGGAGCTTGCCAGCAACAGCTTCTCGACCGGCTGGCGGCTCTCCAAGTCGACCATGTCGTAGCGCGCGCCGGCCAGCACGCTGATGCGCCGCCAGGCGACGTCGGCAAGCGCCGCCAAGCCGAAGTTCACGGTGCTGCCGATGTAGTACTCGGTGTAGTCGTCGTCGATCCGCGTCGAGAGCAGACGCTTGGCCGAGGCGCTCGAGGGCCGCGTGATATCGCGGCGGTCGAAGTACTCGTTGGTGTAGTCGTCGCCGTGATCGAACTCGGTGATGCGCACCGACGGCGAAACCTGCACGGCCGCCTCGATGTCACCGCGCCGGAACACATTGGCGGCGACGAGCTTGTTCTCGAACACCCAGGAATCGTGGAACTGCGAGAACCCGTAGTCGTTCTCGTTGAGGTTCTCGTAGGTTTCGAAGAATGCCTGGTTGCGCCACTCCCAGTTGCGGCCCGCGGTGACAATCGTGTCGAAATAAAGCGTCAGGACTTCGTTTTCGAGGACGTCGTCCGGCCCGACCAGCACCTGGTCGCCGGTGATCACCGTCGTGCCGCTCGACTCGAGGGCGAGCAGCTCGGGCAAGCACCCGAACACCAAGGTCGAGCCGATCGCGCAGCTACCGGGAAACGGCCCGGGACCCAGCGCGTCCCGGGCGCCGGGCACGAGGCCGGCGGCAAACGGATTGAAGTCCGTAAACCCGTCACCGTCGAGGTCGAACTCCTGGTGCGAGATGTAGCCGTCACCGTCCATGTCCAGAGGGGCGGACGACCCCGTCACATACAGCCCTCGATCCACCAGGTCCTGGGTCAGTCGATTCCAGCCGGCGATCTGGTTGCCCGCATAGTCGTGGTACATACCGCCGAACTGGAACTGCACGGCACCGACATCGAGGTCGAAGGACGCCTGCAGCAAGGTCTGGTCGATGTCGCTGTGGCGGTAGTAGCTGCCCGAGTCCTCGGCCATGCCGTACAGCCAGTAGCCGACATCCTGCGTGCCCAGAACGCCCGGCCCGCCGACCTCGCCGGTGAGCACGCGGCGGTCCCAGGATCCGAGGTCGACGCCCACCGTGCCGGTCGCGGTTTCGATGAACTCCCCGGTCTCCTCGATGCGCGCCGACTTCGGCGCGAAGTTCAGATAGCCGCCGATCTTCGACGGTCCATGGATCGGCGAGGCCGGCCCGCGCACGATGTCCACGCGTTTCGACGCACCGAGCGGCGTCGGGTAGTTGCCCGGATTGTCGAGGCGTCGCATGCCCCGGAAATACGTCTCTCCCGGCGTGCCGCGGATGTCAAGCGTTCCGGCGACGCCGAAGAAGGACTGCGTAAAGCTCCCCGGTGCGAGCGCGATCATCTCGTCGATGTCGCGCACGATGAAGCGGTCCATCATCTCGTCGCTGACCGTGGACGCCGACCGCGGCGTCGCGAGAAGCGATTTGTAGAACCCGAAGAGCGAGCTGACGTCATCGTCCGGCAGGCTGTCGAGGTCGGCCGTGACGACAAGCTCCTCGATCTCCGCGGAATCGTCCCGCACTGTGGACGGCTCCTCCCCGGCGGCGCAAACGACGGCACCCGCCGCGAGGAATGAGGTCAAGGTCTTGATGTTCATAGGCTTCCTCGGCTTGAGCCGCCGCCAAAACCCCCTGCGGGTGGCCCGACTGTGAAATCCAGCTCAAGGTGAAGTTTAGCCATATCGCCGCCAAACCCGCTGGCCAAGACCAACCCATTCGTCGAAGATCACCCCACGCAGGCGAACGGACGACACGACGAATGGCGGTTCAGATCAGGGACGCGACCTCGGCGGACGAAGCATCGTGCGCGGCATTGCTCGCCGAACTCGCCGGAACGGCGAGCCTCGGCACGGATCCTGGCTTCTCGGAGGTGTTCGAGATGCTTCTCTCCCAGAAGCGCGGCCAGATTGTCCTGGCGGTCGAGGACGGCACAGCTCTGGGTATGGTGACGGTCAGCTTCAACCTGGCACTACGCTACCGCGGCGAGTACTGCCAGCTCGAGGAACTCATCGTGTCGCCTCGTGCGCGGGGGCGAAACCTCGGCGGTCGACTGGTGCAAGCAACCGTCGACATCGCCACGCGGCGCGGTTGCGGCGAGATCGGTCTCTACCTCGTCGAACGCACGGAGCACAACCGCGCGTTCTATGCCAAGTACGGCTTCGAAGCGGTCGGCACCGAGATGCGGCAGCGACTGAACGCCTGAAGTTGCGCGCGGACCAGTAGGTCCGCCAGGTCCACGTCCGCATCGGGCCAATGCGGGCCGGGAGGCCCGCGCACCTTAGGCGGTCTCTTCAGCGACGTCCTGCATGGCGGCCGCAGCCCGACGGACCACCTCGTCGATCAAGGCTTCGTCCATGACGGTGGATAGTGCCATCATCCCTCGCGAGGCCACCATCAGGCCGTGGTTCAGGGCGGCGAGATGGAAACTGTCCATGCGCTTCTCGGCCTCGCCGCGTGACGCCGCGGACAAATCGGCCTCGGTGAAGAACAGGTTTAGCAACGACCCGTGACGGTTGATCGAGATCGGCAGATCGAGGTTGCTCGCCTGCGTCACGAGACCGTTGGCGAGGCGCGCGGCGAGCCGATCCATCGTCTCGATGCGCGCCGCCGTCAGTTCCCGCACGGACACGACACCCGCCGCCATCGTCACCGGGTTTCCGCAGTACGTCCCGGAGTGAAACGCGCGCGGTGCCGTCGGATCGAAGATCCGCAGGTGCTCGAGCTTGCCGCCCACAGCACCGACCGGGAACCCGCCACCGATGACCTTGCCGAACATCGTGAGGTCCGGCTCGATGCCGTACAACGCCTGGGCTCCCCCCTCGGCGAGGCGGAAGGTGATGACTTCGTCGAGCACGAACAGGGCACCCGCGGCTGCCGTCGCGCTCTGCACCCGCCGCAGGAAGTCTGGATCGGCGGACACCACGCCGCCGGCGCCCATGACGGGCTCGAGCACCACCGCCGCGATCTCGTGGCCGTGGGAGTCGAGAATCCGCTCGAAGGTCGCCGGGTCGTTGTATTCGCCGAGGTGGGTCATCCCGTCGAGATTCCGCATCAGTTCCGGCATCGAGCCCGCTTCGAATTCCATCAGGATGCCGTGGTAGCCATACCGCGCCATGAGCACCTTCGCGCGGCCCGTGACCACCCGCGCTATGGTGAGCGCCAGCAGGCCGGCTTCCGATCCCGAGTTGGTGAAGCGCACGCTCTCCACCGACGCTACCCGCTCGATCATCGTCTCCGCCAACTCCGCCTGCCAGAGATTGTTCGCGGTATAGCCGGTACCCCTTCCGATCTGGGTCCGCACCGCGTCGACGATCGGCGGATAGGCGTGGCTGTGCGCCAGCGACGTGTAGTTGTTGACCATGTCCACGTACTCCCGGCCATCGACGTCGACCAAGCGCACCCCGGATGCGTGCGCCACCGTGATCGGATGCGGGAGCCAGTACGCCGCGGCCCGAGAGTTGCCGCCAACCACGCCGCGTTGCGCGCGAACGTCGGCCGCTGCGCTCTCGGGCGTGTTCGCGATGTACGTGTCGAGGATTCGCCCCACGGGATCAGTACCTCTATCGTTGCTGCGATTGCCGCGAACCATACACCGTTGCGCCCCATCACACGCTTGCGTGAACCGGCCCCGCTCGCCTAGAGTCCGATGCGCGCTGGGCGCTTGCCTGGCTTCACATCGGCTCCTCGCTTCACGTCCATGCTGGCGGAGGCGAAAACCGAGAGGAGTTCGTCTTGAGACACTATGAAGTCGTTTTCATGGTGCATCCCGATCAGAGCGATCAGGTGCCCGGGCTGGTCGAGCGCTACGGTGCGCTCATCGCCCGCGGTGACGGAATGATGCATCGCATCGAGGACTGGGGCCGGCGCCAACTGGCGTACCCCGTCTCCAAAATCCACAAAGCCCACTACATCCTGATGAACATCGAGGTCGAGCGCGAGACGCTCGACAAACTCGAGAGCGCGTTCCGCTTCAACGATGCCGTGCTCCGCAGCCTCGTCGTCCGACGCGCTGCCGCCCGTGGCGGCGACGAGGAACCCGCGGACCACGCCCCCGTCGTGCCTGCCGGGCCGCCCGTAGGCGAAGCGCTCCAGCGTGTCTTGAACGAAGCCGCACGCATCGTCCAGGGTCTGCGGATGGAGGTCGACTGCGTCGCCGACTTCGAAGAAGGCCCGGAAGCGGTCGGTGTCCGATTGGGCTGAGCCGCCGCGTCTCAATGGCGACGATCATCACCGATTGGTGCGCCGGACATCCCCTTTACCATTACTTCTCGGCGAGCAGTAAGCTTGCGTGGTGAGGCTCCGCTCGCCTAGAATCCCGCTCCCGCTGGGCGCTTGCCCGGCTTACATCGGCTCCTCGCTTCACGTCCCACGATGGCGGAGGCGAAAACCGAGAGGAGTTCGTCTTGAGACACTATGAAGTCGTTTTCATGGTGCATCCCGATCAGAGCGATCAGGTGCCCGGGCTGGTCGAGCGCTACGGTGCGCTCATCGCCCGCGGTGACGGAATGATGCATCGCATCGAGGACTGGGGCCGGCGCCAACTGGCGTACCCCGTCTCCAAAATCCACAAAGCCCACTACATCCTGATGAACATCGAGGTCGAGCGGGAGACGCTCGACGAACTCGAAAGCGCGTTCCGCTTCAACGATGCAGTGCTGCGCAACCTCGTCGTCCGGCGCAAGGAAGCGGTCACCGAGATGTCGAAGATCTACGAAGAAGAACTGCGCGACCAGGAGAAGGAGCGCGAGAAGGAGCGGCGCCGGGAGGAAGAAGCCCGGGCACGCATGGCACGGCGACAGGCCGAAGAGTCCGCGACGGAACCGGAGCCGCAGCCGGAACCCGTCGAACAATAGGCCGCGACTTCAGCTAAGGAGAGTAAGACCTATGGCCCGACGATTCGGACGCAAACGCTATTGCCGGTTCACGGCGGAAGGCATCAAGGAGATCGACTACAAGGATCTCGACCTGCTCCGCCAGTACGTCACGGAGACCGGCAAGATCGTGCCCAGTCGGATCACCGGAACGAGCGCGAAATACCAGCGGCAGTTGGCGGCGGCCGTCAAGCGCGCCCGCTACCTCGCCTTGCTGCCGTACACCGACCAGCACAAGTAGCCGCCCATGAACATCATCCTTCTCGAGCGCGTGAGCAACCTCGGCGACCTAGGCGAGGAGGTCTCGGTCCGCCGCGGCTACGCGCGCAACTACCTGATCCCCACCGGCCAGGCGGTGCTCGCCACCGACGCCAACCGGACGCAGTTCGAATCCCGCCGCGCCGAGCTCGAACGCGTCGCCAACGCCAAGTTGACGGATGCGAGCGAGCGGGCGAGCAAGCTCGTGGACCGCGGCGTCACGATCGTCGCCCGGGCCAGCGAAGAGGGCAACCTGTACGGCTCCGTCGGCACCGTGGAGATCGCCCGCGCGCTCACGGAGTCGATCCTGCCCGTGGCCAAGAGTGAAGTCCGCATGCCCGAGGGCACGATCCGTTCGGTGGGCGAATACGAGGTCGACGTCCAGTTCCATGCGGACGTCACCCAGACGATCCGCGTCGAGGTTGTCGCCGAGTAACGTCCAGGGACAGGCCCCTCGGCACGAAAGTACCGGGAAACTCACAGGTTCCTACAGCACGTGCTCTAGTGCGGGCCAAGCACTTCTGCTTTGACGCCCCTTGGGGGTTGCGCGAACCTATCCCGGAGACTCGAACCGGCAAGGTGTGCGTATGGCCGAACCCGCGCCCGTCCCCGACGGCCCTGCCCGACTGAAGGCGCCGCCCCACTCCATCGAAGCCGAGCAGTCCTTCCTCGGCGGCTTGATGCTCGACGAGAACGCCTGGCTCAAGGTCGCCGACACCATCGCCGTCGACGACTTCCACAGGCCCTCGCACCGGATCATCTTCGGTGCCATGGCCGACCTCGCCAACGCCAACCAACCCCTCGACAACGTGACGCTGCGCGAGGCGTTGTCGTCGCGTTCCCTGCTCGACAAGGCGGGCGGGGCTAGCTACCTGGTCGACCTCGTGGAGAGCACGCCCGGCGCCTCGAACGTCGCCGCCTATGCGCAGATCATCACGGAACGCGCCACGCTCCGCCGGCTGATCAGCGCGGCCAACGAGATCGCCGACACCGCCTTCGAACCGGAGGGACGCACGAGTGCCGAGGTACTCGACCACGCCGAACAGCTCGTTTTCGAGATCGGCGAAGGCCGCATCAAGGACAGCATGCCGCAGCGCGTCGGGGACGTCACCGAGGCGGTCGCCCATCGACTCGACTTCCTGCGCAAGGCCGGCAGCTCCATCACCGGTGTAGCAACCGGCTTCGACGATCTGGATCGGCGCACCGCCGGATTCCAGAAATCGGACCTGGTGATCGTCGCGGCGCGACCGTCCATGGGCAAGACGGCGCTCATCGTCAACATGGCCGAGCACGCCGTGATGGGCGACCAGGGCGAGGACCACGAAGGCGCCGTCCTCATCTTCTCCCTCGAACAGCCCGCCGATCAGTTGGTCATGCGGATGCTGTCCTCGCTCGGCCGGATCGACCAGACGCGCATGCGGACGGGACACCTGACCGCGGACGACTGGGACAGTTTCGCGAGCGCTCGCCTACTGCTCAAGGACAAACCGCTCTACATCGACGATACGCCGGCGCTGACCCCCAACGCGATCCGAGCCCGCGCCCGGCGCGTGGCGCGGGACGCGGGCGGGCTGAAGATGATCATGGTGGACTACCTGCAGCTCATGCGGCCGTCGACAAACCAGGAGAACCGGACCAACGAGATCGCCGAAATCTCGCGCTCGTTGAAAGCGATCGCGAAGGAGATGCAGTGTCCCCTGGTCGCCTGCTCGCAGCTCAACCGCGCCCTCGAGAGTCGCTCGGACAAGCGCCCCTACATGTCGGACCTGCGCGAATCGGGCGCCATCGAGCAGGATGCCGACGTCATTCTGTTCATCTACCGGGACGAGGTCTACAACCCGGAGTCCGAGGACAAGGGGCTCGCCGAGATCATCATCGGCAAGCAGCGCAACGGACCAATCGGCATGGTGAAGCTGACGTTCACGCCGGAACGGACGAAGTTCGACAACCACATTGACACCGACGCGTTTGGCTACAACCCACCCCCGGACTTCCCGATTGATCCGGGGGTGGACTTCGAGGCGCGCTGATGGCCAAGGCCAAGGTCGCCTTCGTCTGCGCCGAGTGCGGTGCGGAGCACGGCAAGTGGCAAGGCCAGTGCACGGCCTGCGGGCGCTGGAACACGCTGCGCGAGTTCGCCTACGCCCCAGCCAAGGGGCGCACCGGCGGCGGCTACGCCGGCAGCGAACAGCGCACCGCCAGGCTCGCCGATATTGGCACGGCGGCCGAGACGCGTATCCCATCGGGCTTCGACGAGCTCGACCGGGTCCTCGGCGGTGGCTTCGTGGCGGGCTCCGTCGTGCTGCTCGGCGGCGACCCCGGAGCCGGAAAGAGCACGTTGCTGCTGCAGGTGTCGACCAAGCTGGCGCAATCGGCGCGGGTGCTGTACGTGAGCGGCGAGGAGTCGCTCGAACAGATCGCCGCCCGGGCGCGACGTCTGCGACTGCCTGGCGAGAAGCTCTCCCTGGCATCGGACACCGTGGTCGAACGCATCGCGGAACTCATCAGCCAGGAGCACCCGCACCTGGTCGTCGTCGACTCCATCCAGGTCATGCAGGTCCAAGCCTCGGACAGCCTGCCGGGCAGCGTCTCGCAGGTGCGCGAATCCGCGGCCGAACTGGTGCGCCTGGCTAAGCAGAACGGCGTCGCCATCGTGCTGGTCGGCCACATCACCAAGGAAGGCAACCTGGCCGGTCCCAAGGTCCTCGAACACATGGTCGACTGCCTGGTGATGCTCGACGCCCCGGCCGGAAGCCGCTACCGCACCTTGCGCAGCCAGAAGAACCGATTCGGGGCGGTGAACGAACTCGGCGTCTTCGCCATGACCGAGGACGGCATGAAGGAGGTCAGCAATCCGTCGGCGATCTTCCTCGAGCGGCCGCGCGACATTGCGCCCGGCAGCGTCGTCACGGTGACCTGGGAGGGAACGCGACCGCTGCTCGTGGAGATCCAGGCCCTGGTCGACAACGTCCAGGGCGGCTATCCGCGACGCGTGGCCGTCGGCCTGGATCCGCAGCGTCTCGCCATGCACCTAGCCGTGATGCACCGCCACTGCGGCGTCTCGCTCGCCGACCAGGACGTCTTCGCCAACGTCGTGGGTGGTGTGCGGATCGCCGAGACCGGCGCGGACCTCGCCCTGCTCGCCGCAACGCTGTCGAGCTTCCGCGCACGCGCCCTGCCACGCGACCTCGTGGTCTTCGGGGAACTCGGCCTGACCGGCGAGGTGCGCCCGGTCGCGAACGGCCAGGACCGGCTCCGCGAGGCAGCCAAGCACGGGTTTACGCGGGCCATCCTGCCGCGCGCCAACAGACCCCGCGAGGCGATCGCAGGGACGAAAGCCTTTCCCGTGGCGTCGCTCGCCGAGGCCCTTGACGCGATCAGGGATTTGGCGGATGTCGATGGCGAGTAGAACGCCCTAAGGACGGACTACGGCGACGGCGCCTGGTACAGCTCGATCTCGTAGCCGTCCGGATCGCGGAAGAACACGATTGTCGGCGGGCTGTCGCCGGGAATCGTGATGAACCGGGGCTCCGAACCTTCTCCGGACCGCTTGCGGTACGCATCGGCTTTCGCCGCCAGCGCCTTGGCGTTCGCGGTGTTGACGATGATCCGACCGTAGCGCCCCTTGCCCTCGGGCAGCGGGTCGTCATTGACCCGGGCGAGCACCAGCCCCGCACCGCCGCCCGGTGCCGCCAATCCGATCTCGATCGGAGTCTCCGACTCGGGCGGGTACTGCCAGACGCGGACGAAGCCGAGCACGTCGCGGTAGTACTTCTCGGACCGGTCGAGGTCCTCCACGTTGATCGCCACCTGGGAGAGCGCCGCGTCCGATTTCTCGTCGTCCGCGGCGAGCGGCGCCGGTGCGACCGCCAAAGCCGCAACGGTCAACACGTTAAGGAACTGCTTCGCCATCTTCGCCTCCACAAGCCAAGGGACGCACTTTACCTGACCGCCGGCCGTGCGTGCCCACCGCGACCCGGCCACCAAGTACAATCCGCCGATGCACTGCCCGTTCTGCGCCGAGGAAGACACCCGGGTCATCGACTCGCGCCTCGTTGCGGGCGGCGAACAGGTTCGCCGGCGCCGCGAATGCCAATCCTGCGGCGAGCGGTTCACCACCTACGAGACGGTCGAGCTGTGGATGCCCCACGTCGTCAAAAGCGACGGCGGCCGGGAGCCGTTCAACGAGGAGAAGCTGCGCTCGGGACTCGCCCGGGCCCTCGAGAAGCGGCCCGTGTCCGTGGAGGACCTGGAGACCATCGTCAACCACGTGCTCCACGAACTGCGCGCCACGGGCGAGCGCGAACTGCCGTCGCGGGCCATCGGAGAAGCGGTCATGGCGCAACTCAAGAACGTCGACCAGGTCGCCTACGTTCGCTTCGCCTCCGTGTATCGCGACTTCCAGGACATCAGCGAGTTCCAGGATGAGATCGCGCGCCTCCGGACAGAGTCCGGCGGTCTGCCGCAGGGTCAGGACGCGCATGCGTCCACCGAGCGGTCGTGATCGACTCACTTGACCGCCTGTTCCTGGAACGCGCGGTAGAACTCGCCGAACGCGGGATGTTCGGCGTCGCCGAGAATCCGCGCGTCGGTTGCATCCTGGTGCGCGACGGCGAAGTGATCGGCCGCGGCTGGCATGCGCGCACTGGTGGCCTGCACGCCGAGGCGAACGCCATCGCCGACGCCGGCGGCGACGTCGCCGGCGCGACCGCCTACGTCTCCCTGGAGCCCTGCTGCCACACCGGGCGTCAGCCGCCCTGCACCAAGGCCCTGATCGACCGGGGCGTCGCCCGCGTGGTCGGCGCGATGGACGACCCCGACCCGCGCGTTGCGGGCAGGGGCTACGAGACATTGCGCGCCGGCGGGGTGGCGGTCGATACAACGAACCTCTCAACCGCTCTGCACTTGAATGCCGGGTACGTATCCCGCGTGACGCGGGATGCGCCCTACGTGCGCGTCAAACTCGGCGCCTCGCTGGACGGGCGCACGGGAATGGCCAGCGGCGAGAGCCAATGGATCACCTCCGCCGCCGCGCGTGCGGACGTCCAGTACTGGCGGGCGCGCAGTTCCGCCATCGTCACCGGCGTCGGCACGGTGCTCGCCGACGATCCGGCGCTCACGGTCCGCGATGGACGTTTCGCCGCCGACGGCCACCTGCGCCAGCCGCTCGTCGCCATCGCCGACAGCAGGAATCGTACGCCGCCGTGCGCCAAGGTGTTCCAAGGCGCCGAGGTCCTGCTGTTCGCCGCCGAGCGCGGCGAGCGGGTGGACCTCGGGCAGATGCTCAAGGCGTTGGCCGCCCGCGGCTGCAACGAGGTGCTGGTCGAGGCGGGACCGACCCTGGCCGGCGCATTCCTGCGCGAACGGCTGTGGGACGAGGCGATCGTCTACGTGGCACCGAAGCTGCTCGGGCGCACGGCGCGACCGCTCGCCGAGATCGAATTCGAGCGCCTCGCCGATACCGTCGGCGGCCGCGTGGCCGCGTGCGACCGCATCGGCGACGACGTCCGGGTGATCCTCAAGCCCGACTGCCCGTCATGAGCAAGCGGTCGGTCAACCCGCAAGCGCGCCGGCGTGCGCGGCGCACGCTGCTTCAGGCTCTCTACGCTTGGCAGATGACGGCGGCGGAGCTCGGGGAACTCGGGAGCCACTTCGCGTCCTCCGACGAGATGCGCAAGGGCGACACCGAGTACTTCCTGGCGTGCCTGCAGGGGGTCGTGAACTCCGTGGCCGACCTCGATCCCCTATTCGCGCCCTACCTCGACCGCACGATCGCCCAGCTCGACGGCGTCGAGCGCGCGATCCTCCGGGCGGGCGCCTATGAACTGCGCGAGCGGATCGACGTCCCCGTGCGCGTCGTGATCGATGAATGGGTCGAACTCGCCAAGGGATTCGGGGCTACCGAGAGCTTTCGCTACGTCAACGGCGTCCTCGACCGGGTCGCCCGGGACGTGCGCAAGGCGGAGTTCGCCGACCGCTAGGGCCATGGACGAATTCGACCTGATCGACACGATGGTCGAGATCCTCGGCGACGTGGCCACGGGCACCGAGGTCGTGGTCGGGCCCGGGGACGACGCAGCGGTGCTCGAGGTGCCGACCGACCATCAGCTCGTCGTGTCCACCGACACGCTGGTCGCGGGGCGCCACTTCCCGGCGAACGGCCAAGCGGACGTGATCGGCTATCGCGGCATGGCCGTGGCCACATCCGACCTCGCCGCCATGGGCGCGACACCGGCCTACGCCACCGTCGCGTTGACCATCGAAAGCCTGCCCGAACACTGGGCCCGCCCGTACGCGGCCGGCATCGCCTGGGCGGCGCGGGATTTCCGCCTTGCCGTCGTCGGCGGCAATGTCGCAAGGGGCCCCTGCAGCATCACGGTCACCGTGCATGGCCACGTCCCCGCCGGACAGGCCATCACGCGTGCGGGGGCACAACCGGGCGATCGGGTCTACGTGACCGGCTCGCTGGGCGGCGCGAGCCTGGCCCTGGCCGAGCCTGGCCTCGAGAGCTGCGGCTTGCGCGACCTCAACGACGAAACGGCGCTGCGCCGCTACTGGATGCCAGCGCCGCGGCTCGCCTTCGCCCAAGCCTTGCGCGGCATCGCCAACGCCGCCATCGACATTTCGGACGGGCTGTCGTCCGACCTCGCCCACCTTTGCCAAGCAAGCGGCGTTGCCTGCCGGGTGGACCTTGCGCAACTCCCTCTTTTTGCAGGCTGCGAGGCACTCGCCGCAGCCACATCGGGCGACGACTACGAACTAGCCTTCACGGCACCAGCCGCGACCAGCGAGCGCATTGCGTCGCTCGCGCGGCAATCGGGAGTCGCCGTCCAGGACATCGGAACGGTGAGCACCGGCCAATCCGGGCGCATCGAATGGCTTCACGACGGTGCTCCCGTCGTCGTGCCGCGGGGCTATCGTCATTTCTAGCGGCGGCGGCACGCTCAAAGCCAGCGACCTGCGCGATCCGCTGGCGCTGCTGGCCACCGGGTTCGGCACAGGTCTGTCGCCCTACGCCCCGGGTACCGCGGGATCGTTGTTGGCGGTCTTGATCTGGTGGTTCGCGTTTGCCGAGTTGCCTTTGGTGGCCCGAGCCGCCATCGCTCTCGTTGCCTTCGGTCTCGGCGTGCTCCTAGTCGAGCGCGTGGTGCGCCGCCACGACTTGGGCGATGCGCCCGCCATCGTCTGGGACGAGATCGCCGGCTGCTGGCTGGCGTTGGCGGTGGTGCCCAAGTCCTGGCCGTGGGTCGTTGCCGCCTTCGTCCTGTTTCGGCTCGGCGACATCGCCAAGCCTTGGCCGGTGTCCTGGGCGGATCGCTCGGTCCACGGCGGACTCGGCATCATGCTCGATGACCTGATCGCGGGCGGCCTGGTTGCGGGCGGGCTGGCCGTGGTGCTACGCATCCTGTAGCACGGTCCGAAACTCTCCGCTAAGGGGCGTCCTCGCGCGGCGGCGTCAGATCGACTTCGTCGCCGTCTTGCGTCAACGCCTTGACGCGCAGTTCGGCCTGCCGCAAGGCGGCCTGGCAGTCCCGCGTCAGCTTGATGCCGCGTTCAAACGCTTCGAGCGAGGCCTCGAGGCTGAGCGTACCGCCTTCCATGCGGCTGACGAGTTCCTCGAGTTCCGCGAGGGCCGCCTCGAAGTCGACCGGTTCGTCGCTCATCAGGCGCACCGAGGCAAAGTGCTGGCCTCCTCGATGGAGAACGACGCCCCATCGACGAGTTTCCAGGTCGCGGCGTCCTCGTCGAGGACGATGAGCCCCAGGCGTTCGAGGTTGCTGAGTTCCCCGCGCACTTCCCACGCACCGAACGGGCTCCCGTCGGCCCGCAGCCGAGCCGTGACGTCACCGGGGCGGAAAGTCGTCGCGCCGTCTTCACGCAACGCCATCGCGGCATCGAACACGGTTTTTGTCCGCCTCGCCTTCTCGCTCACGCCGTGACCCCACGCCCCCCAATGGAATGAAGCGCGGCTTTGTACCAGAAATCCCGTCAGCGCCGCAAACGACACAGCGCGCCAAACCCTCCCCAGTGAAGTAAATTGCGGTGTTCGCAAGCGAATCCGAGCCCCATGCCACCAGAGAAGACCTCCGACAGCGCCAGGCAACCCGGTCTCGCCGTGGCACTAGTGCCGGTCGCGCTGACCCTCGCGATTCTCGCCCTGCAGTTGTTCTACTTCGGCGACTTCACGCCGCACATCCCCCTCGCATTCGGGATCGCCATCACGGCGCTGCTCGGCGTCGCGCTTGGGCGGACCTGGCGAGACCTCGAAGGCGGCATCTTCCACGTGATCAACGTGTCCCTGCCGTCGGTGTCGATCCTGATCATCGTCGGCATGCTGATCGGGACCTGGATCGCCGGTGGCACCGTGCCGAGCCTCATCTACTACGGGTTGATCCTGCTGTCCCCGGAGGTCTTCCTCGCCGCGGCCATGATCCTTTGCGCGGTGGTCTCGGTGTCGCTGGGCACGTCCTGGGGTACGGTCGGCACGGTCGGACTCGCGCTCATGGGAATCGGCGCCGGCTTCGGCATTCCGCCCTACTGGACCGCCGGCGCGGTGGTGTCGGGCGCCTTCTTCGGCGACAAGGTCTCGCCGCTGTCCGACACCACCAATCTCGCGCCCGCAGTCACGGGGGCCAAGCTCTTCGACCACATCCGCAACCTAATGCCGACGACCGTCCCGGCCATGCTCGTCGCCTTGGTCATCTACACCGCGGTCGGGTTCACGCTTGTGGACAGCGACCAAGCCTCCTTCGTCCGCATCCACGCCATCACCTCGGCACTCCAGGCCGGGTTCGACATCTCGCCGTGGATGCTCGCACCGGCGGCGCTTGTTATCGCCCTCGCGGTGACGAAGAACCCACCGATCCCGTCGCTCTTCGCCGGCGCGGTCGCCGGTGGGCTACTCGCCATCCTCGCCCAAAGCGAGGGCCTACACGACACGTTCACGTTCGCCAACGACGGCTACACCATGGACACCGGTGTCGAAGAGATCGACACCTTGCTGAGCCGGGGAGGGATCCAATCCATGATGTGGACGATTTCGCTCGTTCTGCTCGCCCTCGGGTTCGGGGGCGCACTCGAGCGGACTGGCTGTTTGCAGGCGATCATCGGCGCTCTGATCAAACGGGTGAAAGGCTTCGCAGGAATTCAGACGTCGGCAACCGCCGCTGCAGTCTCAACGAATCTGGTCGCCGGCGACCCGTACCTGTCCATCGCCCTGCCGGGCCGGATGTTCGCCCCGGTGTACCGCGGCATGGGCTACTCGACGCTGAACCTCTCGCGCGCGGTCGAGGAAGGCGGCACGCTAATCTCGCCGTTGGTCCCGTGGAATGCCGGGGGTGCCTTCGTCATCACGGCCTTAGCCCTCGGCATCCGCGAGGGCGAACTGATCAACCTGCTCTACATCCCTTTCGCGTTCGCCTGCTGGCTTTCGCCACTGATCGGCATCACCTACGCAGCGACCGGCAAGTTCTCGCCCAAGGCCAGTGCCGACGAGGAAGCGGAGTGGGCCCGCCAGGGCGAGGAGATCCGCGCGATTTAGCGCTCGCCACCGGGTGCCACCACCCGACGTGGTAAACTCGCGCCATCAACGCCGAGTGGAGTTCTCTTCGCTTAGGCACCGCACGGGGGGCGACATGGCTTCGACGGCGGTGACGACATCGCGAGGTGCATGCCGAGAGGGTAGTGACTCTCGTTAATCAATCGCTGCAACTTCTTATAGTTGCCAACGACGAAAACTACGCACTAGCGGCTTAAACACCGCTTACCTCGATGACTCGGTGTCCGTGACGACGAGTCGAGGGCAAAAGCTCACGGAATAGCGAGCAGCCGACGCGTCCAACGATGCGTTGCCTCGGAAGCTGACGCGAAACACAACGAGGCTCGCCCATCCGCGCCCTGACCGTCGGGCCGCTCATGGGCTAAAGCAATAGACGAAGCTAAGCATGTAGAGCTTCCGATGCCGTGCCGGCGGACGCGGGTTCGATTCCCGCCGCCTCCACCAACGAATCACTAAAGCAAGTTAACGAGGTGGTACCACAGCCCCGCACGTCGAAGCGGCGGGCGCTGGCATCGCCCGGTTGGCCGTCCGCGAGCGCCTTCGATTCAACCCGACGCCGACAAGCGGCTGTCGCCCGCCAGCGATGGCAAACGTCCGATCTCTGCGCCGTGATCGCGTTCGGCCAGCCTCAACTCGTACACCTTCTGCAGGTTGAGCCAGAACTCGCCCGATGTTCCGAAGAACTGTCCCAGACGCAGCGCGGTGTCGCCCGTGACGGCGCGCTGGCCGTTCAGGATCTGCGTGATGCGATTCACTGGCACCTCGATCCGCCGAGCCAGTTCCGCCGCGCTCATGCCGAGCGCTTCAAGGTCATCGCGCAGCGTCTCGCCGGGGTGTAACGGTTCCCGCGTCATGTCCGGTCCTCCTCTATCAGTGGTAGTCGACGATCTGCACATTCGACGGGCCGGGGCTCCCGTCCCGCCACTCGAAGCAGAGTCGCCACTGATCGGTGATGCGTATGCTCCATTGATCCCTGCGATCGCCCTTCAACCTTACCAGGCGATTGCCCGGCCCGCGCCAAGTCGCGCAGTCCGGTCGCCGCGTCGACTTTGCGCGACGCAGTCCGCGCCAAGCCGCATGACCCCGTCGGGTTTCCCGATCTCCCTGCGGCGCTTCGTCCTCAATCAGCGTGCCGCAGTTCGTTCGGCGCTACCCGCGTGCCGAGCGCTACGAGGGCTGGCCCATGCTGGTCGTGCTTGACATGGAAGCAACCGTCGGGTCGTAGAATCCCAACCCGGCGTACATGTCGAAGGCAAGCAGACTCCTGACGTCCGGCGACAGCTCCGCGATGCGTTCCTGCGGCACGTCCAAATACTGGTTCTCCTCCTGCCGCACCCAGCCCAACGAATAGGTCAGGATCACGCCATAGCGCCACTCGTTTGACCTGTTCGCCCCCGCACCGTGCAGCGTTCCGCCCAGCCAGAACAGCACCGCGCCGGCCGGCATCTCGGCGCTCAGAATCTCGTCGGGCCTGGGCTTTCGGTCAGCAGGCCATTTATGACTCCCCGGCACCACCAGAGTGGCGCCGTTGTCCGCGCGGAACTCCGTCACCGCCCACATGCTGGCCACGATGATGTTGGGGCGCGGCAAGGGAAAGAAGGTGAACGAATCCTCCTCCCGATGCAGCACCTGCTCGCGCGCACCAGGACCGACTTCGACGGTAGCGGAGACATGCAACTGGTAGCCATGCTCGCCATTGGGCAGCAGGTGGGTGTCGCAGACGTGCCGGCTCAACGGGTGAGCGACGAGGCGGTCGGTGACGCTCGGGGAGCGCACGACCAGGGCGGAAACGCGTCGCGTGCGGCCGGGGTAGAACTTCGTCGGGTCATCCTCCTCAATCACCCGCGCGTTCGCCATGTGTGGCGCCAGCTCGTCCTTGATGGACTGCCGTAGTTGCGCGTCCATGAGTCCGGTGACTACGGCACATCCCGCTTCGCCCAACGCCTCGGCGATGTCGCTGGCGGACGTGCCGGCAGAAAACTGAGGTATAGACATCTGGTCTCTCTCCACTCTTCGAAACCGCGCCCGTCGCGGGCCCGTTGAAGGTCGGTGCACCACGCAAGCCGAAGCTGCTCTGAGCGGCGCGATAGCCTTGCTCGACACGCATCATACCCGCCGGGTCCCCTAAAGAGCGGCCAGTGATGACGTCGGCGCGCATGAGATGTCGACGACCACGCCACGCCCGCTCGCGGCTCCCCAGCGCCCCACCACGGCTGCGATCCAGTCGGTGCACTGCACATGCTGGCAGCGAGGAGGTATGTTATAACGTAACGTCCATTGGAGGCAGGCAGACATGGGATCACCTCTACCCGTAACCGTACTGTCGGGGTTTCTCGGCGCCGGCAAGACGACGCTCATGAATCACGTGCTCAACAACCGTGAGGGGCTGCGGGTTGCGGTCATCGTGAACGACATGGGAGAGGTCAACATCGACGCCGACCTCCTCCGACAGGACGTGTCGCTCCAGCAAGTGGACGAGAAGCTTGTTGAGATGACCAACGGCTGCATCTGCTGCACGCTTAGGGAGGACTTGCTCGTCGAGGTCGCGCGCCTCGCGGACGAGGGACGGTTCGACTACCTCCTCATCGAGTCGACCGGTGTCTCCGAGCCGTTGCCAGTGGCCGAGACATTCACGTTCGAGGATGAAATGGGCCGCTCGCTGTCTTCGGTGGCCAAGCTCGACACCATGGTGACCGTCGTCGACGCCTACAACTTCCCGCGGCTGATGGTCGAGGCCGAGAACCTCAAAGACAAGAACATGGAGGTCGGCGAGGACGACGAACGCAACATCGCCAATCTCCTCGTTGACCAGGTCGAGTTCAGCAACGTCATCGTGGTGACGAAGACCGACTTGCTCAATGCCTCCCAAACTCGCGCCATGCTCGCCACACTCCGCCGCCTCAATCCCGGCGCCGAGGTGATCGTCGCGGACCACGGAAAGATCGAGCCAGCCGCCATTCTCGGCACAGCCAAGTTCGATATGGCCGAGGCCGCGAACGCGCCCGGCTGGCTGGCGGAACTCCGTGGCGAACACACGCCGGAGACCGAGGAATACGGTATCGGCAGCTTCGTCTACCAGGCGCGCCGGCCCTTCCACCCGCAGCGGCTCTACGACTTTCTCGTCGCGGGTTGGCGCCACGGCAACCTTGTTCGATCAAAGGGCTACTTCTGGTTAGCCTCGCGTTTCGATCAAGCGGGTTCATGGTCCCAGGCAGGCGGCATCATGAATCACGGATTCGCTGGCCTCTTCTGGTCAGCGGTGCCCGAGGATCAGTGGCCTGACGACACGGACCATAGAGTGCAGATTGAAAGCAAGTGCGAACCGCCATACGGCGACCGGCGTCAGGAGATCGTCTTCATCGGGCGAGGGCTCGACGAAGGGCAAGCAAGACGAGCACTGGATGCCTGCCTCCTCGATGAGAGAGAGCTTGGCGCCGGTCCGGATCGATGGAAACAGTTCCCCGATCCCTTCCCTCAATGGATCCGCGAAGTCGAGGAGGCAGGAGTCTGATGCGACAAGTCACCGGTGGTCAGCTAGGCGACTTTGCAGCGATCTACGACGACGACGTGGAGATCGTCAGCGTGGCACGCCCAGAAGCGACAACTCATGAAGCCTACGCTAGGCGTTTGATCAGTTCGCGTCACGTTCCGCAATTGCGGTGGGTCCAGGCTGCGGATGATCGCGAAGCCCCGGCGAGTGGGCTGCCAGCGACAATCGACGCCGACGTCCGTTCAGCGCTCGTCGATCAAATCGCTGAGGCGAGCGAGATGTTGGGCGAGCTGATCGGCTGTGAACGGGTCGGTGTTCGACTCGAGACGCTGAGCGCTCCCATGTGCCCGCGATTTCATGCGGACCATGTGCTCTGCCGGATGCTAATCACGCTCAGCGGAGCGGGCACGGAGTGGATTCCCAACAGCGACGTCGACTGGGATGTTTTCTCCAATCTCGAAACCACCGCACCACCCGTCCAAGCGGACCGGCAGGTCCAGCATATGACCACGGGCCACTGGTCGCTGCTGAAAGGTGGCGCGTGGACCGATGGCTTTCGCGGTGTCGTGCACAGGTCTCCCCATGGCGTTGGTGAACGATTGCTTCTAGCGCTTGACCCGGTTTTTTGAGCACCGACGTCGTTCGGGTTTCGTAACGGACGAGTGACCCCCGTTAGGGCGACGAGCCTATTGTCCGGGATACGGCGTCCCATCTTTGTGTACGAATCGACCGTCGCTGTTGGCACTCATCATGTCGACATCGGAGCACGTTGTCAGGTCTTCGGGTTGGCGCGAGCCAACTTCCAGGTAGCTGGCCATGGCGGCGGATCTGTTGATCATGTGATGACCATTGCCAGTGCCCTTGGGAAAGGCAGCGCAATCGCCCGCGTGGAGCACGGTCTCGCCGCCGTCCTCGACCAGCGTTAGCTCCCCCTCAAGGACGTAGACGAATTCGTCCTCATGCGAATGCCAATGGCGCTGGCTTGACCAGTTGCCGGGTGGCAGGTGCATGAGATTGACCCCGAAGTCGCTGAGCCCGCCAGCTTCGCCGAGCCAGTGCCGTACGCGTTCCGAACATGGGGCATTGAACTCAGGTGGATAGATGGTCCCTACGCTTTTCGGTACGCGGGACATGTCGACCTTGGGCATATGAACCTCGCTCGATCGGGGGTTGTGAGCCCAATGAGCATAGCGTAGGGGCATGCGCGGGGCGGAAGACATGCCATCTGCCAAGACGATGGACGCGTGCAAGGGCATCCCCTACGCTCATTATGTTGAGTTCGCCTTTTGAGCCCCATGCGCGATGCGCTTCTCGAGGAGCTACGCGCCGCAGCCGATCCGGAACGGGCGCAGGGCCAGCAGGCCTACATGAAGTCCGCGATGCCGTTCTACGGCGTCACGGTGCCCCAGGTCAGGCGAATCGTCGCGTCGCTCGTGCGCGAACGTCCATTCGCGAACGCCGAAACCTGGCAAGCCACCGTGCTCGACATCTGGCGCGGGGCCGCCAAGCGTGAAGAGCGCTACGCAGCGGTCGAAGTCCTGAACCACGCCCGTTGCCGGCGCTGGTTGACACCTTCGGTGTTGCCGACCATCGAGGAAATCGTCGTCACCGGCGCGTGGTGGGACTTCGTTGACGCCATCGCCAGCCGTGCCGTCGGCACAGCGCTTGCGAACGACCCGGCCGAGGTCGGTAGCCTGCTTCGCACATGGTCGGTCGATCCAAACATCTGGAAACGCCGCACCGCGATCCTGGCGCAGCTCAAACGAGGCCGGAACACCGACGAGGTGCTCCTGTTCGACCTCATCGAACCGTCCATCGGCGAGAGCGAGTTCTTCCTACGCAAGGCCATCGGCTGGGCGCTTCGCACGTACTCGAAGGTCGAGCCCGACGCCGTGGTGGGCTACGTGGCCGCGAACGCGGGGAGACTCTCGCCGTTGACGAAGCGGGAAGGGCTTAAGGCACTCCTGAAGTCCGGCCTGGTGGCGAGCCTTCCGTGATCGAGGATCGCGCGAAGTCTGCCATGGGTCGCGGCGATCATTCCGTCGCACGGGGGTCGACAACCTCGACTCCCGTGCCTCCGAAGCCCCAGCGTTCTGGTTGACGATGGTGGCATCGTGCGAGCCCGAGGTGGCCGCGATCTGACTGGGCGCCCCGCTGCTCGCCAATCCGCGGCGACCTCTGCGTAAGTCCGGGCCGCAGCGCTGTCGAACGAGAGAGTACGGTCGCGAAGCCGTAGTCCAGCCAACGGGCCATGGCGCAGCCTCAAGCGAGTTTCGTCGTATGTCGTCAGGCAGGGTCGCCGTGCCAGAGCACGGGAGGTTGCCCGTTCAGTCCAATGACACGCGACTAGCCCTAAAGGTAATGCTCGGTGGAAGCGATCCGACAAGGGAAGGCTGCGCGAAGGTATTGGCGATGACGAGGTCGGTCGGCGGATGATCCCTACGGCCCGAGTCTCCGACGTGCTCGGGGACTCCGATGCCTAGGCGCTCCTTGACGCCCTCTTGGAGCACGTATTCGAGGTGCCCCAACGCGTGGCTGCTTCCTGTCAGGTCCGGTGTTGCGTACAAAAACCAGCTACGCTCGCGAACCTGGCGCATTACCTCGTTCCTGTTCGGCAGGTTGAGCGCGACGTCGTTGGCGTTGAAAACCGCGACAGGGTCGCGAAGGAAGGCGTCCGCATTTCTCGGAATCCAGTACCGTTCGTTCGGCGCGGTGAACCATGTTTGGAGGTGAGAGCGTCCTCGCCGCCGGGTGTTGACCGACTTGCCGACATAGATCGGGATGTATCCGCGCTCGGTCGTGTCCAGCGCGATGGCATACACGCCGCCGCAGGCGGGCACGGTCCTATCGATGCCGGGCATGGGTATACCGTGCCACTGGAGGTCGTACACAGGCATGTCGCTCATCCCCGACGTCGAGGTTCCCGGCGCCGACAAACGGCGGTCTCCCGCGATCGACGGCAGGCGCTCAATCTCGTCGCCGCGCTCGCGTCCCGCCAGTCTCAGGTCGTACAGCTTCTGCAGGTTGAGCCAGAACTCGCCGGTCGTGCCGAAGAACCGGCCCAGGCGCAGCGCGGTGTCGCCCGTGACGGCACGCTGGCCGTTCAGGATCTGCGTTATCCGGTTCACCGGCACTTCGATCCGCCGTGCCAGCTCGGCCGCGCTCATCCCGAGCGCCTCGAGGTCATCCCGCAGCGTCTCGCCCGGATGTATCGGTTCACGCGCCATGCCTCTCTTCCTCGATCAGTGATAGTCGACGATCTGGACCCTCGTCGGGCCGGGGCTTCGGTCTCGCCACTCGAAACAGATTCGCCACTGGTCGTTGATGCGTATGCTCCATTGGCCCCTGCGATCGCCCTTCAACCCTTCCAAGCGATTACCCGGCCGCGCCAGATCGCGCAGGCCGGTCGCCGCATCGAGTTGGTCGAGCTTGCGCGACGCAGCCCGCGCGAACCCGGAGAACGCGGAAACCCGTCGTCCGTTGTAGAAGTCTTCCGTTCTCTTGTCTGCGAATCCCGCAATCAACGTCCATCCGACCGGCGCAACTCGCGTTCCAGCCTAGGCCCCGGTATGCGTTACGTCAAGCGTAATCCTGCTGGCGCTCCGCTGCGGACAGTCGCGTCGATTGAAGGGGCAAAGCCAGCGTGTCGAGACCGATGTTAGTCTGACATGATCGCGGGCAGCGCTCAGTCAACCAGCGCATCCCCGACTACCACGCACTTTCCGGAGAGATGAATGCCAGCTACGCAAAATGATCCCGTCGACGTCCTGATCATCGGTGCCGGCGCCTCCGGTGCCGCGGTGGCGTGGAGCCTCGCCGAGACGCGCATGCACATCGTGTGCATGGAACAGGGGGACTGGACGAATCCCGCCGAGTACCCGACGAACTTTGCGGACTGGGAGCAGCGCCTCGGCGGATCAGACAGCATCGACCCGAACGTGCGCGGACGCGAGACGGACTACCCGATCAACAACGACGAGTCGCCGATCTCCGTGGTGAACTTCAACGGCGTGGGCGGGAGCACGATCCTCTACGCCGCCCACTTTCCCCGACTGCATCCGTCCGACTTCCGGGTCAAGACCCTGGATGGCGTGGCGGACGACTGGCCGGTGAGCTACGGCACTCTCGAACCGTACTTCGCCGAGAACGACCGCATGATGGGGGTTTCGGGCCTGGCCGGCGATCCCTCGTATCCGCCCAAGCAGCCGCCGCTGCCACCGCTGCCGCTCGGGCTCCAGGGGGAAACGGTGGCGCGCGGTTTCAACCGGCTCGGCTGGCACTGGTGGCCTGCGGACAGCGCCATCATCTCCCGGCCCTACGAGGGGCGGGACGAGTGCAAGAACCTCGGGCCCTGCACATCCGGCTGCGCGCAGGGGGCCAAGTCCAGCACGGACATCACGTACTGGCCCGTGGCACTGCGCAACGGCGTCGAGCTGCGCACGCGCTGCCGCGTCCGGGAAATCACGGTGAACGCCCAAGGTATGGCGGACGGGGTCGTCTACTACGATGCCGACGGCGAGGAACGCCACCAGCGCGCCGAGGTGGTCGTGCTCGCCTGCAACGGCGTGGGCACGCCGCGCATCCTTCTCAACTCGACCTCGGCACAGTTCCCGGACGGGTTGGCGAACAGTAGCGGCCTGGTCGGCAAGAACCTCATGTTCCACCCGGTCGGCTTCGTGCGGGGCCTCTTCGAGGAGCGGCTCGACAGCCACAAGGGCCCGCAAGGGTGCTGCATGCTGAGCAACCAGTTCTACGAGACCGACCCCGAACGGGACTTCGTACGCGGCTACATGATGCAGATCGTCCGCGGCGGCATCTGGCCGTGGACGACCGCGATGCTCGGGGCGTCGTCCGGGACCATTCCCTGGGGCCCCGGACACCACGAAGCGTTCGAGCGGCGATTCGACCACACCGCCAACATCGGCATCCTCTGCGAGGACCTGCCCGAGGAGCACAACACCGTCACCCTCGACCCCGAACTCGTCGACTCGGACGGCATCCCGGCGCCAAAAATCAACTACACCTTGAGCGAGAACAGCCGGCGGATGCTGGACCACGGTGTGGCGCGCGCGACCGAAGTCATGGAGGTGGCGGGCGCCATCGACGTCACGGGCGGCGGACCCGCCCGGGTCGCCGGGTGGCACCTGCTCGGCACGGCGCGGATGGGCAACGACCCGGAGACATCGGTGGTCAACTCCTGGGGCCGCAGCCACGACGTGAAGAACCTCTTCGTCGTCGACGGCAGCATCTTCGTGACGTCCGGCGGCGTGAACCCCACCAGCACGATCCAGGCGCTGGCGCTCTACGTCGCCGACACGATGAAGAAGAACCTCGCCAACCTGTTCGATTGAAGGGCTCAAGCATGAACGACAAACTCATCGCCTCGGACGCGCCCTTCACGCCCGAGGAGCAAGCCATCCTGGATGCGCTCGCCGACACGATCGTGCCGGCGAGCGAGGACGGCGTCATGCCGAGCGCGGGTGAACTGGACGTCGCGGGGTACGTTGCCCAGAACGCCACCGACTTCCTCACGGAACTGGGCGAGATCATCGAAGGGTTCGGCGCGGAGTTCGCGGGGGAGACGCTCGTGGTTCGCGTCGATCAGGTGAAGGCATTCAGCGAAGCGCGGCCGGAGGCGTTCCAGCGCCTGCTCGCCGAGGTGTACGGCTGCTATTACCAGGACGCGCGCGTGCTCGAGGGCATCGGCGTCGGCGCCGGACCGCCGTTCCCGCGGGGCAACACCGTGGAACCCGGCGACCTGTCGCTGCTCGACCCGGTGATGGCCAACCCGACGAAATGGCGCCGCGACGTGCCCGAGTAGAAACCGCCGGTCTGTTGTCTCGATGACGTAGCGTTGGATCGCGTCGTCATTCCCCGACCGTCCGCCACCGCACAGCGTCGGCAACCACGTACGAACCAGTTGTCCTGTTCGACACCAGCAAGGCCACCTCCCCCGCCGGCAGCGTGAACTCGCCGAGGTCGTTCCAGCCCACGGTGGCGGCGGCGGCGTCGAATTCCACGGGCGTCTCGGCACCGTCCGCGACGATCGTCATTTCGAGATCGCCCGTGTCCTGTTCGAGTATGTCCGATTGGACGCGGATGCTGAGGCCGGCCGCCGGGCCGCGTTGCCCCGATTCCACGTCGGGCAGGTGGTAGTCGAGACGCCAACGCCCGGTGCGCGGTAGTTCGGCTGCGAATCGCGCCGAGGCCCCGCCGCTGCCCGGGTAGGCCACGGCGGCGGCGTGCCGGTACCGGCCCCATGTGCCGGCCACCTCCGTGCGCATCCAGCCCGGCGCTGGTGGCACCGCCATGTCGAACACCGGCAAACCCTGGTCGATGTCCTGGGTCTCGATCCACCAAGCGGTCGATCGAACGCCGTAGCGCCCTTCGTCCTCCGAGGTCGCGTAGACGACTGAGAATCCGTCGTCGAGGTCGTCGACGACGATGCCCGGTTCCGGTATCGGTTGCCAATCGCTGGGCCGGCTGCCGTTCAACGGCTCCGCATCCACGGCCTGTGTGGTGTCGTAGTCGGGCAGATTGAGCACGATGTCGCGCCGATTCAGGGAGAGGTACGGCGCGACCCACACCCTGGCCGGCGGCTCGTCCACAACCATGCCCATCTCGACGGAGGCATGGCCATCGACCCGAATGGGATCGCCTAGCGCGTTCGATGCACCGTCGCCGTCCGACACAGCACCGAGGCGGACGAGGCCCGGCGTCGGTTCGCCGTTGTGCACGTAGGCGCGGACTTGGTAGCGGGGCCCGCCGCGCTCGTCATCGACGAGACGGGCGACTGCGGCGTCCGAGGCCAGGAAGCCCGGCAACGACGCATCGTGCAGCCAATCGCCCAACAGGGCGTCGAGATCGGCGCCGGCGTCTTCGGCGGCCGCGTTGAAGTCGTCGATCGTGAACGTCGATCCGGCGTGTCGTCGACGCAGTTCGGCGATCAGGGTCGCGACCGCATCACGGCCCAATCCGTCGACCATCGACCGCGCCAGGGCCGGCGCCTTGAGCGCGAGCACATCCAAGGCGTCCTCGCCGCCTTGCGACGGGTCGAGCTTCGCAAGCGGCGTGCCCAATGCCCGGTTCCAGACGGCAGCAGGCTGCGACTCGTTGCCGGACGAGTTGACGGAGATCGACAGGCTGCCCCCTCCCGACGCGAGTGCGCCGAAGAACTGCCCCAAGGTCGCGTTCATGCCTTGAGTAGTCGCGAAGTCCCGGGGCGAGAAGTAGCGGCCCGCCTGACGGTGATGGACGAGCGCAGTCGCGAGTTCGTGGCACAGGTAGTCCAGCGCGATCGCGCCTTCGCCCCGGGGACCAGTCTGGAACCTGAAGACGCTGCGGGTGAATCCGTCGATGAGGCTGCCGCCGCTGAAGTCGATGGCCGAGTAGCTCCCCAGCAAACCGATCTTGGCGCGCGCCAGTTCGCGATCCGCGTCAGGGTCTTCGCCGGCCTCCACGCGCGCCAGGAGAGCGCCGACGGGGTGGCCGACTTGGCGGAGGAACTTGAGCAGCGTGTCGAACCGCGCAGTCGGCAACCCGTACTCGCGCAGCATCATGATGCCCGGCGCCGCCTGTACCGAGTCCATGCGCCAGCCGCCGCCGTAGACCCGGAGGCTGGCCGGGACTTCGACCAGGCTCAGTCCCTCGTAGGGATAGCCGAGTCCGGCCTTGCGGGCTTCGCCAAGCACCTCGCCGATGCGTTCTTCGAGCACGCCCGCGGAACCGGCAAGCGGCTCGAGGCTGTCGCCATGCCCGGGGTACAGGAGCATTTCGAACGTCACCCCGTCGACGGCCAGGTGGCGGCGCTCGAAAACCGAGGCCAGAAGCGTGACACCCGGCACCGGCACTGGCGGCGCGAAGCGGAACCGGCCGGCGCCGGCGTCGCGACGCAACCCCGGGCCCGCGACCAACCACCCGTCCGGCACGTCGACCTCGAGATCGACGGCGTAGTAGTCCCGCCCGTAGCGTTCAGGGTCGTCGTTGCCGGTCGCCGGGCCCGGCAGCGGGAGCCAGCGCACGCCCGGCATGAGCGCCACGTAGCGCCGATCGAACAACGATGCTTCGGTACCGAGGAGAGTCAGGTTGCGCGCCTCCCCCTTGGCATCCGCGAGGTCGACTTCGCTGTCGAGATAGCCGAAGGAGGCGTCGGGGATGCCCGTGGCGGCGATTTCCATGGTGAACCGTTCGCCCCGCTGCGCTGTCGCTGCAAGCGGCACACGCAACAGGCCCAGTTCATGGCTGGACTCGACCAAAGCGCCGTTGAGACGCAGTTCGGACACTTCGAGGCCCGGGTTGAATCCGAACAGCAGTTCTTCTTCGAGGGGTTCCGTCGCCGTGATGGTGTATGTCAGGTCGAGTCCCAGCCGACGACCGGGTTCGATCACGACGCGTCCGTCGATCCTCTCGAGGTCGACGCGTGGTTCGGACTCTACTGCCCGGTGGGCGGCGGCCCACTCGGCCCTTCGGGCACGATCACCGCTCACGTCCAGGATCAGGTACCCGATACCCGCGGCCGCGATCCCGACGAACGCAGTCGCCAAGGCGAAACGCTTGGCGTTGCCGTGGTCGTCGCGGCGTGGATGCAGCGCTGCCGCCAAGACGAGGAACGCCACGGCCAAGCTCAGCGTCGCGAGACGTTGCACTACCAGATCGGCGGTCGCGATGTCTGGCAGCACGTCCGATCCATTCACCTGGAACGCCTGCGATCCTCCAACGGCCTTCATCAGGTCGAAGGGCGTCTCGAAGCCGGCCCACAGATACAGCCCGAGGAAGGCCAAGGCCGCGACGACGACGAGGCGATTGCGCACCGCCACCGCCAGCAGAACCACCAACGACCCCCACAAGGCGAGCGCCGGGATCGCGTCCCAGACGAGGAAGCTCACCATCGACAACGGCTCCAAGGTGTCGCCGACCCACCAGTCGAGAGCCTGGGCGGTGACGCCGACGAGCTGCAGCAGCATCAACAAGGCGAGGACCACCAGCCATAGGATGAACACGAGACCGGCCAGCCGCCCGGCGACGAGGGCGAGGTTGCTGATCGGGCGCGCGTCGAGAACCTCCGCCATGCGGGCTCGTTGGTCCCGCGACCGGATGTCGAAGCCCAGGAAGAGGATGCCGACGATCAACACCAGGACCATCGCCATGCCGATGGAGGACACGAGCACACGCGGGGAGAACGCGCCGACGGTGGACGAGAGGCCCGAGAACACGCCGTGAATGCCAGCGTAGACCAGGTAGCTTCCGCCGCCTAGAAGCACCGCCAGGCCGACGAACAACCAGGTCCGCACCTGGCGCCGCGCCGCCCGCATCTCGGCCAGGGCTAGGGCAAGGAACACCTCGATCTGAACCACGGGCTACTTCCCACCGGAACGCGCTGTTTCTAGCTGCTCGTTGGATTGGCGTACGGAGGGCGTTCGGTCCACTCGAGTTCTTTGCGGTTGGCTTGGTTGAAACGGCTCTTGTAGGGGTAGTCGTCCCCGACGACCTGGCTCGGACAGTCGCCGGCCGGCGGAATCACCCAATCGCACCCGGGCGTATTTTCGGGCCCGTTGGTCCAGCAGGCCAAGAGCTCCTCGAAATGTGTCGTCAGGCTGCCGGGCTCATGCGGGGGCATGTGCTGATCGGGATGCCAGTGGTCGCCCATGAACTCCTCGACCGTCTTCATGCCGATGCGGTGGCAGCCCAAGCACTCGTTGCCCTCGATGTGAATTGTCCGCATGTCCCAGTCGCCACCGCCGATCACGTAGTACGGCGTGTTGCTCCTGCTCTTGCGGCCGCCGATTCGCGGGACGACGGTCTGATTGGGCGCGTGCGATCGCTTGGCGCCGTCGATGAAGGGGTTGTGGACGAACGGATCGGCCTGATGGCAGGCCACGCACTGGGTCTGCGATCTCACATAGGCCCTATCGAAGGCCTCAGGATCGTCGATGCCCGGCAGCTTCCCCATCAGCCGGTTGGTTTCGGGGTCGACATAGGTCCACTCCCTGTTGTCCGCACTCTCGAAGAACGCCGTCGCCCCCGTCACCTTGTTGTAGCCGATCATCTGGACCGAATCGGGCATGTCAAATCCGGCCACGTCGTCGCGACCGTCGTGCCGGCAGAAGCTCACCCACACGACCTCGTGACGGGTGGAGCCGTCGGCGTCCTTTCCGACATAGCGCTGAACGCTGGATCCCGACATGCAGTCCCCGATCTGCAGGCTCGGGTTGTCGCACTGGTGGAGACCCGGGTCGCCGATGGTCGCAGCACCGTTGACATAGATGGGCAACTCGACGTTGGCACCGCAGTCAACCGTCGGCGGAACACCCAACTCGGCGTCGATCAGCCTAGCGTATTCGAAGGCGGACGAGGTCCCGCCGATATTGGTGTTCTCCGGTTGGCACCCTCGCCATGCCGCGCCACCATCCTCTTCGTACTGCGCCGTGGGCGCATCGGCCTCGAGACCGACCGATGCCAGGCTGATGGCCACGGTAGCTGTGAGCGCCAGCTTGTTCTTCCCCACCCCTGTCCCAACGTTGGTCAAGTTGACGAATGATGCCAATCGCGCGGACGGGCAGCAAACGGCTCTCAATTCTGGTCAAGTGAAACACCGCCCAGGACTTCCCGTTCCGGGGCATCGGTTACCGGAGCGTATTCCTCAGTCTCGAAGCTGCGGCGCATTGGTGTCCGCAACGCAATGGCCGTGGTGTTGTCTTCCGCGATGCCGCCGGTGAGTACGGACTCGACGCGGGAGAGGAACCCCCGAGGGCTCATGTCACGAAACGCTTTGTCCCATTCCGCAGCCAGATGCGCCTCTCCCCGCTCCGCCCAACCACCCGGCGTACCTATGCGTTCGAGGACATCCATTCCGTCGCTACCCACGAGGATCAGCCGCCCAGGCGACAAGCGGAGAGGACCGGGGTGCAGGTCAATCTCGGCCACGCAGAATTCCGCCTCGACCGACCCGGCCCGAAGAGGCCTGGCCGTGGCCATCAAGCCGGAATCCACCCGATTGCCCTCGCCGTGCCGAGCGTTCAGACGGGTCGGGGCATAAGAGCCGAACGGGTCACTCGCCCAGATGCCGCTGTCGCCAACGCTCAGCCAACGCATTCCGTCCGGACCTGCCCAGACCGCCGCCAGCGTCGTCGCCATGCCGTCCGCACCGTCTCCCCGCGCCAACGCATCCGCCATCCCGTCGAGCGCGCCGCGCAGGCCATCGATGAAGCGGCTGGCCCAGCGCACGTTGTCCTCCGGTTCATCCAGTGGCACGCCGAACCCCCTCTCGAATCCAAGGACCGCGGCCATCGAGGCGACGTCTCCCGCCGGCTCGCCACCCATGCCGTCGGCGACGACGAGCAGTCGGCCGCGACCATGACGGACGTGGAGCGCCGAGTCCTCCTGACGCCTTCTGGGACCGAGAATCTGAAACGCGGCAACATCCGACATGGGCACCGTGGACATCGTGCATACCTCGAGATGGATGGCTGGAAGCCTACCTCCCCTATTTTACGAGGCGACCGTACTGTCGGGGTCCGAACGAACCTGCAAACTGGACACGGCCCGCACGACTAAGGCTCGAACACGCCAGCCAGCATCAACTCGACGACGGCCCGAATCTCCGCGTCGCTGCACTCGTTGCAGAGACCGCGGGCGGGCATATGGGGCGGCATCCCTGCGATCGTACGCGCGACTACGCTGTCGAACCCCCGCTCGAGCCGAAGCCTCCAGTCCCCGGGGCGACCGGGACGCGGCGCGCCTTGGATGGCCGTGTCGTGGCAGCGAACACAGATGGCGCTGTAGAGGTCCTCCGGCTCCCGCGAAGCCAGCACGGCCCTCGAAACGGTCTCGACTTCCGCCGCTGCGGAGTCGCCCATCAACGCCAGCGCCGTCAACCCCGTCTCGTTTCCCTCGCCCCAAGCGAACACGATGAACTGCCGGCCGTCCGCCAGGTAGGTCATGGGCGCGGCGTAGGAATACGGGATCGGCAGCCTGTGCACGAACTCGCCCGTGGCCTTGTCGATGGCGTTCAGGTAGTGAACGCCCCAGTCGGGCGCGTTGAGGAACAGCAGCGACTTGGTCAGGAGGGGGAAGGTGAGTGCAGGCTGGCCGATGGGTCCGGGATCCGGCGCGCCGAGATCGATCACGTGCTGGCGCAGGCCATCGCCGTTCGGCACCACCCAGTCGTAGCTCCCGGAGGCGAGGTCCAGCGCGCTGACACGACCGTGCGGGGGCTTGGTGAGGGGCAGATATCCCGGTCCCTGGATCGACGTCGGCCCGGTGCGTTGGTAACGGAACTGCGTCGACGGGCCGGCTTTCTCCAGCTTGACCACGATGGCGTGGGACTGGGACGGGATGTAGAGACGTCCGGTCTCCGGGTCGTAGGCCGCACCGGACCACTCGCCACCCCCGCCGTCGCCGGGCTGCTGAATCGTGCCCTTGAGGCTCGGCGGCGTGTAGAGGGGTCCGTGGTCGAACTTCCGGACGATGGCGAGCGTCTCGGCGCGCAGCGCAGGCGAGTAGTCGATCAGGTTGTCCAGCGAGGTGCCCTGGTGCTCGAACGGCGCAGGCTGCGTTGGGAACGGCTGCGTCGGCGATGTGCGCTCGCCAGGCACGGTGCTCTGCGGCACGGCGCGTTCCTCGACGGGCCACACCGGCTCGCCGGTGACCCGGTCGAGCACGAACACGAAGCCCTGCTTGGTGACCTGCGCCACCGCCTTGATGTCCCGGCCGTCAACCGTGATGTCGACCAGGTTCGGCGCCGCTGGCAGGTCGTAGTCCCAGAGGCCATGGTGCACGGTCTGAAAGTGCCACACGAGCTCGCCGGTCGCGGCCTCGAGGCAAACCAGGCTGTCCGCGAACAGGTTGTCGCCGGGGCGGTGCCCGCCGTACCAGTCGTTGGAAGGCGTCCCGAAGGGCAGGTAGACATACCCGAGGTCGTAATCGGCGCTCATCAGCGTCCAGACGTTGACCGCGCCGGTCTCCCGCCAGGATTCCTCCAACCAGGTCTCGTGGCCAGTCTCGCCGGGACGCGGGATCGAGTGGAAGGTCCATCGCAGTTCGCCGGTGCGGATGTCGAAGGCGCGGACGTCGCCGGGCGGAAAGTCGGTCGGCCGTGGCATCGACCACTCGTCGGCAATCACGGACCCGACGATCGCGAGGTCGCCCATGACCAGGGGCGGCGAGACCACCGAGTACATGCGCCGCTGGACGTCACGGCCCAAACCCTTGGTCAGGTCGACGCGCCCGTCCACACCGAAATCGCGGTCCGGCTCACCTGTCGCGGCGTCGAGCGACCAGAGGAAGCCGTCGTTGGTCGGCATCAGCACCCGACGTTCGCCCTCGCCCTCCCAATACGCGACGCCCCGGTGGTTGAACCCTAGGTTCGCCGGCTTCCCGCTTCGCCACGAGCCCGTGTCGAACGCCCACCGCTGGCGGCCGGTAACGGCGTCGATCGCCGCGACGTGACCGAGCGACGTGCTGACGTACACCGCTTCGCCGACCTTGATGGGCGTGCTCTTGAAGGGGCCGGGGAACATCCCGAGGGCATTGTCCGGAGACGCCCACCACCACGCGGCAGCGAGCCGGTGCACGTTCCCTGCGTGGATTTCTTCGAGCGGCGCGTACTTGGTCGATGCGGCATCGTTGCCGTACGACGGCCAGTCCGTGTCGGACGCGACCACGGGCGCGGCCGCAAACGCAAAGCCGGGAAGAACCGCGAGCAGGAACCGGAGCCAGTCAGCCATAGGCGACCGTGGTGCGAAGCGACGGGCCTAGCGTACCCCCAACCGCAGGCGCGACGCGGGGCCGCTAATCGGCCCTGAGGGCGTCCTCCAGAAGGACCAGCCGGTCGTTGCCCCAATAGAGCTGGTCGCGGTAGAAGAACGTCGGCACGCCGAAGACGCCGCACGATTCCACTTCCAAGAGGCACCGCTCGTGCTCTTGTACGAGCTCCTCGGAGTCCAAGTCCGCCCGGAAACGCGCCACGTCCAGCCCCAGCGATGCGCCTTCGGCAATGACCTCCCTGGGTCCGAACGTGGTTCGATCATCGACGAAGATCAGGCGAAACAACCGGTGGCTCATCGCGTCAGTTCTCCCTTGGCGACCCGCGGCCAGCGCAGCCAAGGCCGGCAACATCGGTTCGTAAGCCAGTCGTCCAATGGGGTCGTTGAACGGTACGCCGTAGTGCCGAGCCCATGCTTCGGCATCCCGCCGCCGGTAGTCCCAGTCGTATTGCCCAACGGCACCCGGCGTGAACGGATCGTCCGCGCGCCGGGCCAGTAACGCGTGGGTGGAAATCGGTTGCCAACGGAACGTGACGCCGGTTTCCCGGGTGACTCGCGCGATCTGCGTCGAAGCCAAGTACGAGTACCGGCTTCCGAGGCCGTAGATGAAGTCGACGGTGGCCACGGCCTCCCCCGGTTTGGTGTTTTCGCGCGTCACAGGCCTTCTCCTAATCGTCCATCCACTCCGCCGGGCGGCGTAGCTCGCCGTCCTTGATGACCCACTCGAGTTCACGGAATGCCGAGATGTTCGCAAGGGGGTCGCCGCGCACGACGATCAGGTCCGCGCGCTTGCCGACCTCGACCGTCCCCGCGAGGTCCTCGATGCCCATCATCCGTGCCGGCGTCACGGTGGCGGCGCGAAGCACCTCCGCCGGCGTCATGCCAGCCTCCGCCATGAGCTCCATCTCGCGGAGTGCCGTGACCCCGTGGAACATGTTCGGCATGTGCGGCCATCCGCCGCTGTCGGTCCCCATGGCGATGGGAACGCCGGCTTCGTGGTGCCGCATCAGGTTGTCCTGGAGGGTCGCTACCAAGGATCGCGTTCTGCTTTCCGTGAAGTACATGTCACCCCACCAGCCGGCGAGCCATTCGGGCATGTAGGGCGCGACGATCAGGATGAAGCTCTTGAGGTACTGGTCCCAAACTGCCGGATCCCGCGCCGTTTCCCGCAGAGCGGCGGGCCGTCAGGCGCGCCCTGGGCGCATCAAGCGAGGCGAGTTGGTAGCGCATGGCGAAGGACTCGTAGACGTACAGCGTCGGAATGACGTGCAGGTTGGTGCGATGCATCCGGTCCAGCCGTTCGTCGCTTGGACGTTCCAGAACAAGGTGCGTCAGCGCATGCGCGCCGAGGTCGAACGCGATGTCGACGCCGCGGTTGTCGTTGACGTGCACGTAGATCGCGCGTTCGTGGTCCCTGGCACGCTCCCGAATGACGACAAGCATTTCCGGCGAGTGCGTCTCGTAGATGTCGAACGGGCCGCCGAAGCCGTGCGTTGCCGCGACCTTCACGCCGACCAGGTCCTCGATGCCCTCGTACTCGCAATAAAGCGCCTCGACATCCTCTGGGGTCGCCGACGCGCGCGATCGCGGCGCCCAGTACGCCGAGAGCGCCGCGCCATCCATGTAGCCGCCGGGATTGTGGAACGTGGGGCCAAGCGCCATGACCCGCGGGCCGACGCCGCCGGCAGCGAGATAGGCCCGGATTTCGCGCAGCGCCTCGGACGCGATCGCGGCATCGAGCACCGTCGTCACCCCGTTGGCCACATGCGCCCGGAGGTGGTGGCGCATGAGCGTGCGCCGCGTCTCGGCGTCGTCCTGTCGATGGACCGCTCCCGGGACGGCCTGGAAGTGCACATGGCTGTCGATGAGCCCGGGCAGCACGGTCAGGCCCTGGGCATCGAAAACCCGGGCATCCCCCGATGGTGTGTCGCCGAGGGATACGATGACACCGTCCCGGATGCCGATCGACGTATGCCTTGCCGGCGCGCCGGTTCCATCGACAACCCTGGCGTTGATGATCGCGAGCGCATCGTCGCCCGCCGCTGGATCGTCGGCGGGCTGCGCGAACACCGCGTGCACCGCGAACACGACCGCCATAGAGAACATCAGCGACCGCACTCTCGCCAAGTTCACTCCGGTGAACTTGCCGCTAGCGGGTTGATGACCGCGAGGTCCGGGAAGCGCGAGAAATCGCGGTCCGCAGACCAGAGCACACGCACGCCGTGGTACAGGCAAAGCGCCGCGATTCGGGCGTCGTGCACAACCGCCCCTTGCAGATGCGCCGCTCGCGCAATCCGATCAAGGACGCCAAGGTAGCCTTCCCCCTCGGCGAGAAAGCCACCGTCAATGCTGTCGAGAAGCCGGCTTACCGCGTCCAAGGCCACAGCAACCGGGGTTGGATCCTTGAAAATCCTCGGATTCGAGACGACCGCGAGAAACTCGTGGGCGCACGGCCACGGCACTGACACGGGCTCCGCTCCGGCCACCGCGCCGCTCAACACCGCCCGGGCGCGCTCGTGGAAAGGCATCTCCGGGCGATGCGCGTAAACCAGCAGGTTCGTGTCGATCGCAATCACGCACCGTGCTCCCGGTAGATCTCGTCCCGGAGCCGGTTCCACGTTGCGCCCGCGAACTCGGTCGTAAGCCCACTCCCTCCGTAGCTCGGGAAGTCCAGGCTCCGTTGCACCGCCTTCCGCCGGGCCTCAAGGCTGCGCTGCAGGCCTTCCTCGACCAGCCCGCGGAGAGTCGTACCTTCCCTTCGGGCAACGCCCCTGACTTGTTCGAGCAACTCGTCGGGAAGTTCGATCGTGGTCTTCATACGGGTCACCCGTATAGCTGATGTTGTCGTACCGTATCACCCACGCGTGCGCAAGAAAAGCGCGTTGGACCCCGCTGGTCGGACGATCCCCGCCCGGTTGGGCGATCTTCGTAGACCTCCGTCCTTTGGGTTGTGCGGGTGGCAACGCCGGTCAGATCGGCGCTACGCTGTAGGCAACAGCAGTGTGCGCTTCGTTGATCTGATGGCCAAATGGTTGCTCTTCCTCTTCGCCGTGCTCGTACTCGCCCTCATCCCGTGGGTCCCCGAACTGGTGCGGCTCAGGATTCGCTTTCTGCGGTGGATCCATTGGACGTGGGCGGCGGACTTCCTCGACGACCACTTCACGGGTTGGTGCTGGTTCTTTCGTGCGGCACTCGCCTCGGTGGCGATCGTGCTGTTCTACATTGGATGGGCACTGTGACATGACGACCACCACCATCGCGACCCACGACTCGAGTGAACCGGCGGAGGCCGTCGTCGCCACGTTGCGCCGCGACGGCGCCGTGGTGGTCGCCAACCTCGTCGCGCCCGAGGACATGGACCAACTCACGGCTGATCTCAAGTTCGGCGACGAGACCAAGGCCGGCAACGACTTCATCGGCGGTTCCGACAACCGGTCCATCGGTGCCGTGCTCCACGCCAATCCCGAGCTATGCGAGACTCTGCTCGTCAACGAGCGCGTGCTGGAAGTCGCCGACAGCATCTTGCGGCCGGAGAAGCCGATGGCCGCATCGTCGCAACCGGTCAAGCGTGAGAAGACCCGACTCGCAACCTCGGACGACGGCTGCGCCCAATACTTAAGCGTGGCCGCGCCGCCCGAGAGCGGTCCCTACTGCCACCACTACCGCGTCGGGGCCTCGGTGTCGATCGAGGCGCGCACCGGCGGCGCGGTGCAGGTGCTGCACCGGGAGATGGCCATCTACGAGCCGTACGTCGCCCACGGCCCGAGCACCCGGGATTACATCCTGAACATGATGTGGGCGGGCTCCGACTTCACCATCGCCAACGGCGCCACGCGGCTCGTTCCAGGCAGCCACCTGTGGCCCGCCGACCGAGTGGCCAACGAGAGCGAAGTGGCGCAGGCCGTCATGCCCAAGGGCTCCGTGCTCTTCTGGTTGTGCAGGACGCTCCACGGGCTGGGTGCCTGCAACAGCAAGACGAGCCGTACGGGCATATTCCACTCGCTCGTCGTCAACTGGCTCGCCCAGGAGGAGAACCAGTATCTCGCCTTCCCGCCCGAGGCCGCCTCACGGTTGTCCCTCAAGGCGCGCCAACTTCTGGGCTACCGTTCGAGCGGCACCTGCGGCTGGGTCAAGGGCCGCGATTCGTATGACCTCCTGGCGTCCGGAGCGAGCGGGCCGCTGGAATGAGACTCGGTGCGCTACTCGGCCCCGTGACCGGGAACTCGCCACGGACTTTCCTCGCCGAGCAGGCGCGCGCTTACGCCGACGAGGGTTTCGACAGTCTCTGGTCGGCCCAGGCCCTGGGACGCGGCTTCATGTTGCCCGACCCGTTCGTCGCCTTGAGCGTCGCTGCAACCGCCGCGACCGACGTCGAAATCGGTACCGCTGTCGTCCAGGCACCCCTCTACGATCCGATGGACCTCGCCCACCGGATCTTCTCGCTGCAGCAGATCTGCGGCGACCGCCTGATCATGGGTCTTGGCGCGGGCTCGACGGATGCCGACTTCGCCGCCTTCTCGCGCCGGTTCGAGACGCGTTTCGAGGATTTCCGGAGGCTTGCCGCCACGCTGCGGCAGATCCTGGCCACGGGCGGCAGCGAGCATGGCGACCTCTCGCCCTGGCCGTCCGTGCAGGGCGGCCCGCCACTGTTCCTCGGGAGCTGGGGTCGAGGCGTCGAGCGCGCGGCCCGCGAGTTCGACGGATGGATCGCCTCGGCGCACTACCGAACGGCCGAGCAGGTCATCGCGGCGCTTGGCCGCTACCGACAAGCCGGTGGTGGGCGCGCCGTGGTCTCGACCATCCAGTTGCCCGCCGGCACTGATCCGGGGGAACTGCGCGACAGGCTCGCCCGGTTCGCCGAAGCGGGCTTCGACGATGCCGTCGTGCTCATCCTGCCGGGCGGTCCGGCCCCCGACGCGGTGCGGAGCCTAGTCGAGACGTAGTCCCGAAGCCGAGAACCGCTAGAGCAACTCATCGAGCGACTCAACGATCCGGTTCGGCACGATGCCCTCGCTCGTATCGAGACCGCTGCCGTGGGGGTCGATCCAGATCGCTTGGATACCGACCCGTTGGGCACCCGCAATGTCGGCCAACAGGTTGTCACCCACCATCCAGGTCTCTTGCGGCCGCGCGTCCAGGGACGACAGCGCATGCTGGAACGCTTCCGCATCCGGCTTGCCGAAGCCGACGTCACCCTCGACCTGGATGTGGTCGAAGTAGCGTGCCAAGCCGAATCCGTGAATCTTGTGCCATTGCTTCTCCGAACTGCCGTTGGTCAGCAGAGCGAGCTGGATGCCGCTCCCCCGCAACCGATCGAGAGCCGTCAACGCACCTTGGAATGGCTTAACCGCCTCGTCCCGCAGCGCCGTGTAGCGCCGGGCCATCGCGGCGACCAAGCCGGGGTCTGGATCATCGAACCCAAGCGAGGAGAGTGCCCTCGTGAAGATCGTCCGCCGGGCCGCAAGGAGGTCCAAGCGGCCCTCGCGTGCCTGCACATGGTTACCCCAAAACCAGTCCCGCGCACAAATCAGAGCGTCGAAGAGACACCTAGGCGCTATGCCCAAGCCATCCGCGAACTCCGCACAAACCTGCCGCCACGAGACCGCGGGATCGCCAGAGTCGAGGATGGTGTCGTCAAGGTCGAGAATGATCGCTTTCGGGTGCCCCGCCGCCATCAAGCCCAAACCTGTTCCGCAACCCTGAGCCAATTGAGCCCCATGACGCTGTCGATCTCTTGGCGTCGGAAACCGCTCCGCCCCAGCTCATCGGCGATGGCAGGCATCGCTTCGGGTTCTACGTAGTCGAGCGTGTCACCGTACGCGTCGCTTGGAAACATCTCCCGACTGGCGACGAAGAATTCCTCAAGCTCGGTGCTGTCGAACGAGTAGTCCAAGGCAATCCCGACGTGCTCGACACCGACCAGGTCCGCCACGTACTTGACGTGTTCGACGAGCGTGTCGACCGGCCCGCCGTTCGGTCCGAGGAAAATGTCCACACCGTTGATGCCGACAACGCCGCCGCTCTGCGCGCAGAGCCTGATCAGTTCATCCGGGATGTTCCGAGGGTGATCCCACATCCCGAGCGGATTGGAATGCGAGAAGACCACGGGGTTGGTGCTCATCTCGATGATGTCACGCGACGTCTTGTAGCCCGTGTGGCTGCAGCACACCACCATTCCCGCCTTCTCGGTCCGCCTGACGAATTCACGGCCAAGCGCGGTGAGACCTTCATCCGTGTCCAAACAACCGCCACCAACCCTGTTCGGCAGGTTGTATGCAGCCGAGATCGTGCGCACGCCGAGGCGGGCGTACTCGTCCAAGACGGCAAGGTCATGCTCGACGGCGCGCGCCCCCTCGATATCGAAAACCACGCCGAGCCGGTCGGCATTGTCGGGTGCGGTCAAGTCGCTCAGGGTTTTCGCCACGTAGATGTCCAGGCGGGTTTCAATCCACTCGGAGAAGAACCGGGCCATCTCCACGCCGTGGCCTGGGGCCATCATGTCGAACGTCACGTTCACGGAAACCACGTCGACACCCGCGCGCTTGTATCGGTACAACTCGGGAAGGAACTCGCCATCCGGGCGCAGTGGCAGGCATCCGTGGTTGTCCCAGACTAGCGGCATGGCAGGACTAGGAAGCGTTCAACGCCGCGCGGAACGCCGCAACGTGCCCCGCGACCCCGTCGTCGTGCAAGGCCAAGATGTGGGCGGCGAAGAGAGCGGCGTTCTTGGGACCATGGTTCCCGAGGGGCATGCCAGCAAGCGGAATGCCGCTCGGCAACTGGACGATGGAGAGCAGCGCATCCATCCCTTGTAGCGGACCCACGGGTACGGGTATCCCCAAGACCGGGCGCAGTGTCTTGGCGGCGACGACACCAGGCAGCGCCGCGCTGAACCCTGCGGCCGCCAGGTAGATTGAAACGCCGCGCGCATCGGCGTCTTCGATGTACTCGAAAAGGCGTTCGGTGTTCCGATGGGCGGACAGCACCTTGAACTCAAACGTGATCGAGAAGTCGCGCAAAACGGCAAAGGCGGGCTCAAGAAACCCCTCGTCATTCTTGCTGCCCGCAACTATGCTCACGAACGATGTCATTCCTAATCTGACTCCTGGCTGATTGTGTCGCGCGAAGCCTACCCCGACCGCTGTGCGCAGCCAATGTAGGATGGGGCGGGGGCCGTTTGCCCACAAGTGACCGCAGAACACCTCGAACAGACGCTACGACGGATCATCCGGGATACGCCATGGCTCATGGACGCATTGCGTGCCGTGCGCTCGGTCGGCCCGCCTGAAGCGTGCATCGGCAGCGGAGCGATTCGAAATGCCGTGTGGGACGCGTTGCACGACTACACAACGCCGTCATTTCTCGCGGATGTGGACGTGCCTTACTTCGACCCGAATGACCTCACGGAAACCACGGAGGAACGGTACGCGAAGCAACTCAAGGAGTTAATGCCCGAGCTGGCCTGGGACGTCAAGAACCAGGCCGCCGTACATCTGTGGTTCCACAAGGTGTTCGGCCACGAAGTCGAGGCCCTCCACTCGATGAGAGACGCCGTAGCGACCTGGCCGGAAACGGCACTGGCCGTGGCCGTCTCGCTACGGCCAGACGATGCAATCGCAGTGACCGCCCCGCTGGGGCTCGAGGATCTGTTCTCCATGGTGGTACGACGGAATCCCAGGCGGGTGAGCGTGGAGACCTACCGGAAGCGAATCGCCGAGAAGATGTACAAGAAGAGGTGGCCTAGGGTTCAGATCGTCGACGACTGACCCACTGCGGCGCGTCAGTCCTTCGTCGGCACCCGGATATGTTCGTTCGCGTCCACCACCGTGTCGGCGTGCTTCTCGAGTTGCTCGAACCCGTAGCGGTTGCGGCGGGCCGCGGCGGCCGCGCGGTCCAGTACGGCTGGGTGCAGCGTGTCGTGAACGTCGGGGCAGACGTGCCGGAAGAACGGCTGCACGTTCTCGGGCAGCGCGTTGTACTCGGCCAGCGACAAAGGTCGGCAGACGGTGTTGAAGACGCCGCCGGGCGCGTAGTCGTCCACGGACAGCCACCACGGACACCAGCGGTTGACCACCGCGACGCGCTTGCGACCGGACGTATTGTGCATGGCGGAGGCGTGCCAGGTGCGCGAGTCCTGGATGAAGACGGAGCCTGCCTTGGCTGTGACCTGCATGTCGCCCGGGATCGGTGCCGTGACAGTGATGCCGTCGCTCGGCCCGCGCGGATTGCGCGGATCGCGATGGGAGCCGGGCACGACCCAGGTGGCTGCCGAGTCCGCGTCCACGTCCGTGAGGTACCAGATCATCACCAGGCACATGGTGACGTCGGGGAACGGCTGGCGGATGCAACCGGCGTTCTGCAACGGCTGGTCCGAACCATAGGCGGAGAGGTCGTGGGGCCAGTCGGTGTGCCACTCCCGCGTGTCCGCGCGCCCGCGGTACTTCGCCCGGCCGAATCCGCCGGGTTCTGCGTCCGAGCCCGCCGCGATCGGGCGCAGATGGAGTTGCGCGATCTTCAGGTGGTCATCCAGCACGCGGCGCGCCACGGCGGTGATGACGGGGTGGGCGAGATACGGCGCATAGCGCGGTAGCCAGATGATGTCGTTCGGGGGCTTGGGTGGACGCCCGACGCGGCCCACGGGTCGCAGTTCGACTCCAGGCGGCGCCTTGTCGAGTACCGCTTTCATGGTCTCAACGGAAGGGCTCCCGTCCACGGCCGCGTCCAGGACTTCCCGGATGGCAGCCATGTTGCGCGAGATGGACGCTTCCGCGGCGTCGACCTCGTCGCGTATCAGCGGCACATCGTCGGGCGCGACAACGTCGTCGAGGACACAGAAGCCGTACCGGGCTAGCGCTTCCGCACAGCCAGCGACGGGGTCGGCGGCGGTCTCATGGGCGCTGAACGCGTACCCGCGCGTCCGGACGAGTTCGGCGGTGGCAGCGACCGGATCCACGGCGGCCGACTTATGTCCGCTCGACATCCGGCGCGACCGTCGCCCGGGACAAAGACCTGGTGCCACGACGTTCGTTGTCGACGACGAACCTCCTGGCGTCATCGCTCACGTGCGGCACGCGTTTCCTCCACAGCGAGCTTGAGCGCATCGGCGGCGTCCAGTCGCGCATGGTCGCGAACTCCCGCAACCAACGAGCGTGAGCTGGCACGGGGCCTGAACTCGTGCAGGCGCAAGCTCTCGTCGATGATGGAACTTATCGAACGCTCTTGCCGGACCTGGCCGCCGAGCCGTCCCGTTCGTCGCCACATTCAGATTCCCTCCGGCGCCATGCCCTTCCTAGCCAACTCGGCGAGCGCTTCGTCGGTCTTCTCAAGGTGCGCGAGACCCATGCCGCGCAGCACGTGGTCGGCCTTCGTGTACTGGATCTTCGTGTACGTCGTGATCTCGACGCGGTTGCCCCAGGGATCGAGGAAGTCCATGAAGCGACCGTCGAGGAACTTGACGCCCAATTCCTCGAGACGCTCGCGGGCGAGGTCCTTGTCGTCCACCGCGATTCCGAAATGGCGGCGGTCGTCCGGTCCTTGGCGGCGCCCCTTGGCGAAGTTGATGAACTGGTCGCCGAAGTAGACGAATGCCGCGGTGTCGCTGCGTCTCGCGATCTCGAAGGTAAGGAACGCGCCGTAGAAGTCGAGGGCGGCATCGATGTCGCCCACCTCCAGCGCGATGTGATTGATGCCCACGGCGCGGGCGCGCCGCGGTGTGGCTTCGTCGTTCATGACTCCTCCTGAACCCGGTCAAACCGGTGCAACTGGCGCCTAGGCACGAGAAGCGCGTTGCCGAGCATTCTGTATTCGCGGCCAGCCCGCCCCTGGCAGTGCTTGCGGATTTCGTTGAGCACGCGCGCCGCCACGGTTTCGCCCCAGAACCAGTCCTCCAGGCGAACCGGGTCCGTGGTCCCGCCCGGTTGCGCCGTTATGGACTCGTTGTAGTAGGCCTTCAAGTCCTCGCTCGCCATTTTCAGTGCGGCACCCAGCGATACGTCGGGCAGCGGATTGTCGGGCTCGCCGCCACGCGCGAACCCCGCGATGAAGTCGGCCACAGCCTCGGGAGTCAGACCCGTCGCGTCGGCCGTGGTGCGCCGCCTGCGCCACACGGCCTCGTCGTACCAGTTCCGCAACCCGTCCACCTCGGCCCGGAATGCGCGCAAGAGTTCGTCTTCAGCGTCGGCGGCGTCCGCGGCAAAGCGAACGGGGCAAGCCAGCGGCACATCCGGCGCGGCGCCGGTGGGTTCGTCGTCGGGAAAGTCCTCGAGTACCGGGCCTTCGGGGCGTTCCAGCAAGCCGAGGGCGGCCCGTAGTACGCGGGTTTGGAACACCGGGTTGCCGGGCGGACCCAGCGGTCGGCCCAGTTCGAACGGCACCCACAAGGCGCGCGGTGGCGCGATCCGTTCGGTATGGAGCCGGATCAGGCTGATCTGGGTCGTCGCGACGCCTTCCCGCTCAAGGTAGTGGCCGAGCGCGCCCACGGCACGCGTGCAGTTGGGTCAGACAGGAACCAGCAAGGCGGCATCGGCGCCCTCCTCGCGCATGATCCGCGCCAGGTCACGGGCCTGCGGCTCGAGGGCCAGAACGTCCGTCGCCCCCATGAACGAATAGTGGTGACGCGCCAAGCTGCCAATGTCTCCCGACGCGCACATTTCACGCAGCCGGTCGAGCGGAAACACCACGTTCCAGTCCTGCTGAAAGCCGGTGCGGTCGTAGTTGGTCGACATGTGGCTCATCACCAGGTCGGCGGCGGGGGTGTCCTCCGGGATCAGCCGGTAATCCGCGGCACGCAGAGCGAAAGGCCTGTCGTCCCGCCGATGCAGACCCGCGGTCGAGATCAAAGCGACCTTTCGACGCGCGAGCGGCGGACCGACCACCCAAGGCGAGGCGTCGAACTTCGGACATGCCATGTCCACATAGTGCTTGCGCAACGCGGGTGTCATGCTGTCGAGGCGGGCCACGCGGAATCTCCCACAAGCGTCGGGGCAATCCTACTTGTCTCCAGAGCCGGTGCCCACGATGCTATGTACCGATATCACCACCCCCCAAAGGCTGTACTGGCTCAACGCATGAACGACCACGAGAAATACCTCTTCGACCTTCGCGGCTACATCGTCGTGAAGGGCGCACTGACACCCGCGCAGGTGGAGGACCTGTCCGAACGGCTGGAGGCGCGCCGCAAGGCCAAGGGCCGCTTAGGCTCCGACCGCACCATCTTCGGGGCGGAGGTGGGCCCCGCCTGGTCCGCGCCGTCGCTATTGGAATGGGGCGGCACCTACATCGATCTCATCGACCTGCCTACCATAGCGCCGTACCTCGAGGTGCTGCTCGGGGTCGGCTACCGGTTGGACCATGACTACATCAACGTGGTCAACGCCGAGCACCCGAGCAAGCTCTACCTGCACGGCGGGGGTCAAGGTGCGGGAGGGCCCAGGGACGTGGTCGGGCCGACCGACGGCGGCCAATGCTACTACCGCTACAACAACGGCCAGTTCTTCAATGGCCTGCTCACCGTCGCGTTCGAGCTCAATGACGTGACCCCGTCAAGCGGAGGCTTTGCGTGCGTCGCCGGCAGCCACAAGGGGAACTTCGCGCTCCCGGACGAGTGGCGGATCAGCGACAAGCAGGCCGACATCCCCGCGTGCGTCGATCGAGTCACGGCCAAGTCGGGTGACGCCATCATCTTCACCGAGGCGTGCGCCCACGGCACGGTTCCTTGGGACGGAGGCGGCGAGCGGCGAACGATTTTCTACAAGTACTGCCCGCATGCCGTGGCATGGGGTCCTTGCTACTACAACGCCGACCAATACGGTGACCTGACCGACAACCAACGCGCGATCCTGCACCCGCCAAGCGCGTTCGGGCCACACAGTCGTACGCTGGCGATTTGGCAGCGAGCCCAGGCGGAACAGGCCGAGCTAGTCAGGCTGCGCAAGGAGGTGGCGGAACTGAAAGGTGCCTAGGCGAATCGCCTAGCGCAGACTCGGCGTGCACCGGCCGCGCACTGTCAGCTCGCCGCGGCTTCGAACTCCTCCGAGAACAGCGATGGGAAATGCGTGAGCGGCTCTCCTGGATCCGCAAGAAGCTGGCGCTGCCGCGGGCTCAGTTCGATCCCCTCCGGCGGCGTCACCCGGGTGCTGCCCCAACTCATGCTGGACACGCAGTACTTGTAGAGCAGCGTGCGCCGTTCGTAGTCGCCGTCCCATCGCGCGGTGCCGTGGGTGAGCGCCTCGGTGAAGACCAGCAGGCTGCCCGCCGGCGCCTCGACGATCCGCACCCACGGACTGTCCTGGTGTGCCGCGTGGATGCCGCGCGGGATGCGGTACGAGCTCTTGTGGCTGCCCGGGATGCAGCAGAAGCCACCCACGTCCGGGCCGGTGTCGCGCAGGTTCCACGCGCCGACCATGAACCCGGCCTGCATGCGATTGTCGCGGAAGGGGAAGAACTCGCCCGGTCCGTTGCTGGCGTGCGGTGAACTGGCCCCGTAGTCCGCGTGCAGACGTCCGGCGGGCGATCCCTTGCGCATGTACATGCCGTAGAGGCGTTCGAGACGGAAGGCCTCGCCCAAGCGGAAACGCAGGATCGGCAGCAGGGCCGGGTGGTCCAGTAGGCGGGCGAACGGCTTGCCCCATTGCAGGAAGCCTGACCCGGTCTGCCGGGCCGCGCCCGCAGCCGACCCGAAGCGCGGAAAGTTGTCCGGCGGCGCGGGTAGGTCCTGGGCGTCGATCAAGGCGTTGAGTTCGGCGACTTCGACCGCGCTCAAGACGTCCTTGATGACCATGTAGCCGTTCAGATCGAACAGGTACTGCTGTTCCTCGAGTTCCGCGTCCACGATTCCCTCCTTCAGCCCGCGTCCCGGGCCACCTGGAAGCCCGGTCGCTCGCTCAGCCGGTTGTAGTACGCCAGCGTTCGCGGGTAGTCGTCCGTCAGCACGCCGAAGTTCGACGCGAGGAGCAGCGAATAGCCCGTCATGATGTCGGCATAGGTGAACGCATCGCCGACCAGGTAGGACGACTCGGCGAGCGCTTCCTCGATGGCCGCGATGCAGATGCGTGCCCGATCCTTGCAGTCCTCGATGACGAAGTCGACGAGACCGCCTTCCGGCGCGACACGGTTGTGGTTGACGATCTCGCCCAACGGTCGCGCAAAGGTGGCCTCGGCGAACCAGGACCATTGCCGGCAGAGGGCGCTCGCCGACGTGCCGGGCTCCGGTGCCAGGCGGCCTTCGCCGTAGCGCTCGAGCAGGAAATCCACCATGGCGCCGGACTCGAACATGGTCAGGTCGCCGTGCACCATCACGGGGACCTTGCCGGTCGGGCTCTTGCTGCGCCACTCTGCACTGGTCCGGTAGGCGGGCGAGAAGTCGATCACCTCCACCCGGTAAGGCAGGCCGAGTTCCTCGCAGAGCCAGATCGCGCGGGCCCCACGCGTCCCCTTGACGTGAAAGATCGTTGGCGTCGTCATCGTGGTAAGTCCTACTGCTGGTTGAAGTTCGGTTCGCGCTTGGCGAGGAACGCGGACACCGCCTCGGCATGGTCCGGCAGCCGACGCGCGATCTGGTCGCGCAAGCCTTCCCGCTCCATGACCGCGTCGAGGTCGTCCTCCATCGGATTCTTGCGCAGCAGTTCCTTGATCATCATCACCGCCCGCGTCGGGTTGTTGGCGATCTCCTCGGCCTTGGCAAGCGCGGTCGGCATCAGTTCATCGGGCTCCGTCACCGCGGTCACCAAGCCCATGCGGTGCGCCTCGTCGGCCGGCACCATGCGGCCGGTCAGGCACATGTCCGTGGCGTTGCCGAGACCGATGAGCTGCGCGAGCAGGTGCGTCGAGCCGAGTTCCGGCATCAGGCCCATCTTGATGAAGCGGATGCTCAAGTTGGCGTTGGTCGAGGCGATGCGGACGTCGCAGGGCAGGATCATGGTCAGCCCAACACCCACGGCGTAGCCGTTGATCGCGGCGATCGTCGGCTTCGAGCTGCGGATGGTGTGGGTCATGTTGTGACCGCCGCGGGCGAGCGACTCTCCCTCGCCCTTCTTGTTGGTCTCCACGCGTTCGGCGAAGTTGCCGATGTCCGCACCTGCGCAGAAGGCCCGGCCTTCGCCGGTGAAGACGATCGCGCCGATGCCGTCGTCGGCGTTCCAGGCCGCGAGCTGGTCGACGATCTCCCGCGACATCGTGTCGGTCCAGGCGTTCAGCCGGTGCGGGCGGTTGAGGCGGATGATGCCGACCCGGCCCTGGGTTTCAGTCAGGATCTCTTCGTATGCCATGTCGTCTCCTTTATGTGCAGTTCGTTCGTCAGATCGTGCCCTGTTTTCGCAAGGCGTCCATTTCGTCGGCCTCAATGCCAATCTCGCGCAGTACGTCCTCGGTATGCTCGCCCAGGGATGGCGCCTCGACACCGGGCGACAGCGGCGTGGCACCCATGCGGATCGGCGTGCCGACAACGCGTTGCGTTAGGCCCGCGTCATCGGCCACCTCGGCCAAGTAGCCGTTCTCCCATATGCCGGGATCCGCGGCGGCCGCCGCATAGTCCTGAACCGGCGCGTAGCGCACACCGGCCTCGCCGAGTACGGCGCCCCACGCCGCCGTCGTGCGGGTCCTGAAGGTTGCCGCGAGTTCTCCCTTGAACCAGGCGAGATCTTCGGGCGGCATCGCGATGCCCTTCAGCCGCTCATCCAACGCCAAATCCGGCCGCTCGATGGCGACAAAGAACCCGTCGCGGGCATGCGGCGGCACGCCGACCAGGCCGATCCAGCCGTCAGCCGTCTCGAAGATGCCGTAGGCTGCCTTGATCATCGGATGGCCGAAGTTGGCACGCCCCGGGACACGGTCGGTCAGGAGAAAGTGGGTGTACTCGGTCGCCTGGGCCCAGATCTGGCCGCCGAGCAGGGAGACGTCGACGCGTTGACCTCGGCCGCTCGTTGATCGGGCGTGCAGGGCCGCCAGGATGCCGGCTACCATGTTGAGCGAGCCGACGTGGTCCGCGATGAACACGCCCACCGGCGTCGGCGGGTCGCCGTCCCGCCCCGTCGTGCTGATTAGTCCTCCTGCGGCCTGCCCCGCAAGGTCAGCGCCCTTGCGCTCGGCGTCCGGACCGAGGGGACCGAAGGTGCTGCCCTGGGCGCAGATGATCCCGTCGTTGATCTCGACCAGATCCTCGTAGGCCAAGCCCCAGTTTTCGAGCGTTCCCGGCATGAAGTTGCTGACGAAGACGTCCGCCGTGCGAACGAGCGCCTTGAAGATGTCGGCGCCGCGGGCTTGGCGCAGATCCAGGGAGACGCTGCGCTTGCCGCGGTTGCAGGCCGTGAAAACGGCGCTGCGCGGGTCGTCCGGGGCCACCGTGATGTAGCGGCTCTGGTCACCGACCCCCGGCAACTCGATCTTGATCACGTCCGCGCCCATGTCGCCGAGCAACGCTGCAGCCTGCGGGCCCTGGATCAAGAGTCCTGCCTCCAGCACACGGACGCCGTCGAGTGGGCCCGGCATGGCGTCTTGAGACCTAGATCCGGTACACGCGCGCCGCCGTGCCGTAGAACATCGCGTCCTTCTCGTCTTCGGAGAAGTCGGCCACGATCTTCTTCATGCCATTCCACATCACATGGTAGGAAATCGACAGGCGATCGACGGGGAAGTTGCTCTCAAACATGCAACGGTCAGGGCCGAAGCACTCGATCGTATGCAGGTAGTAGCGCCGCTGCGCTGCGACGAACTCGTCCGACGTCGGCGGCTGTTCACGCCGCTCCCATCCGAACCCGTTATCGGGCATGGCGAGGCCGCCGAGCTTGGCGACGACGTTCGGGCAACCGGCGATGGCCGCGATGTCGTCCTTCCACTGCGCGAAGATCTCCTCCTGCCTCCCGGCGTAGGCGCCGACGCCGAGCGGCGTGCCGAAGTGGTCGAGGATCATCGTCGTGTCCGGAACGGCTTGGGCCAGCGCGAGATAGTCCCGGTTCTGGTGGAAGAAGTGCCAGGTGTCGTAGGTGTAGCCAAGACGCCCTAGCGTCCGCACGCCGGTGCGGAACCTTCCCTCGCCGTAGGGGCACGGCCGGCCACGGCCAGCGTTGGTCAGCGTCCCCGTGGTGTCGTAGGGCCCCGCGTGCCGAATGCCTCGGAACAGACCTTGCCCGGCCGCTTCGTGTGCCTCGAGCACCTCCTGGACGTCCTCGCCGAGGAGCATGTCGGCATGGCTCACGATCCCCGCGATGGTGGCCGTCCCCTCCCGCGTCGCGCTCATCGCGGCGACCCCCGCGACGAACTCGGTCTCGCCGACGGGCTTGAGGTGCTCCGGACCTTCCTGCCGATAGCCGGACCGGCAATCGATGAACACGGTCTTCTCGATGTTGTGGCCGGACTCGGTGTCCGCCCACAGGTCCTCGAGCACGTAGGTTCCCCACATGGACGTGGTTTCCCAGAGGTGATGGTGGGGATCGATGATGGGGCGTTCGGGATCGATGATCTCTTCGCGGACGGCGGCGTACCACTCCTCGGTGTTTGGCGTTGGCATCGGCATCCCTTAAGCGTAACCGTGCCATTGTCGCCCATCCTCGTGGCCCGCACAAAGCGCTGCGCCGTTCGTACCAGCAGCTTCCGGGCGTCTCCCGCGTGTCGCGCAACGCGGTAGACTCCGCCCGGGTCGGATCTGTCCTCGAAAACGGACCATGCGTATAAGCCGCTTCCATACGACAGCCGCAGGCGGTTCCGCCTTCGACGACGTCGAGATCGCCGTCGGGGTGGCGGCAACGGATGCCTGGGGCAACGAGCTCAAGCATGGCGCCGTCTTCGCTTCCCCGGCCGTGCGGGTATTCGAGGCACCCGTCGGCGCCTTCCAGGATTGGCACAATGCGCCGCGGCGGCAGCTCTGCGTGATGTTGAAAGGCATATGGGAAGTCGGCACCACCGATGGCGAGAAGCGACGTTGGGGGCCTGGCGAGATGTTCCTGCCGGACGACGTCGAAGGCCGTGGCCACACGAGCGAAGTGATCGAGGGCCCGGTACGCATCCTTTTCGTGCCCCTGCCCGACGAACTCGACTTGGGCGACTTAGGCTGAGCCATGTTCGACCCGATCGCTTCGCGCATCGACCTGGTCCTGGCGGCGATGAACTCGTCGCTGCCAACGGACACGCCGGAGCTCGATGTCCTCTTCGAGCGGTTGCGCACAACCACCGACAAGGGCGCGCGCAGCGAAGTCGAACAGCGAATCTGGGCCATCTGGTGTTCGCACGAGGACACCGTCGCTGCCACGTCGATGAAGAACGTCATGGACTCCTTCGAGGCTGGCGACCTCGAGGACGCCGGGCAGACTCTCGATACCCTGATCGACCGTTGGCCTCGCTGGGCGGAGGCGTGGAACAAGCGCGCCACACTGCGCTTCGCCCGTGAACACGATGCCGAGAGCCTGGACGACATAGCTCGCACGCTCGAACTCGAGCCGCGGCATTTCGGCGCGCTGAGCGGCTTCGGCCAGATCTGCCTGCGCGCAGGCGACTACACGTCGGCCCTACTCGCCTTCGAACGCGTGCTCGTCATCGATCCCAACCTGCCCGAGGTGCACAAGGCCGTCGAACTGCTGCGCAAGCAGGCCCAGCCGACGATCCACTGACCGGAGGTTTGGGGCACGGCTTCGACGTGCCGTTGCCGTCAAGCACCCGTATTGTCGGCGAGGAAGGCGAGGATTCGCTGATACAGGTCCTCGTTGACCTCGTCGCCGATGAAGCCATGGCCCTGGTCGTGGTCGAAGAGCCAAGCCACCTCGTGGCCGGCCCCCTCCAACGCCTCGCGCATGCGCCGCGCATGCATGGGCGGCGCACGGCGGTCGATCCCGCCGTGGACCAGCATCACCTTGGCGCGGATGCGGTCGGCCAGGTGCGTCGGCGAGCGGGTGTCCAGGTCCACATCGCCGAGGATCTGGCGGATGTAGTGGACTCCGGACAGGCGTTCGCGGACATCGCCGGCACGTTCCATGATCGTGAGATCGTAGATGCCCGCACTGCCGACCGCGCACCGATAGAGGTCCGGCTCGCGGGCCACGCCCATGAGCGCCGCATAGGCGCCGTAGCTCGCGCCCATGATGCACACCCGCTTCGCATCCGCCAATCCGGTCTCTATCGCCCATCGCGTCGCGTCGGTAACGTCGTCTTGCATCAGGCCACCCCACTCACCGAAGCCACGGCTCATGTAGGCGGGACCGTAGCCGTCTGACCCGCGGAAGTTCACCTGCAGGACGTGATAACCGCGGCTCGCAAGGAGCTGGACGACGGGGTCGAAACCCCAGTAGTCGCGGACCCCGTGCGGCCCACCGTGCACGAGCACGACCATGGGCCCGGGCCGCGGTGTCTTGGCGGCGCTGGTGACGTAGCCGTACACCGTCGCACCGTCCCGGACCTGGAACTCCACAGGTGCCATCGAGGCCAGACTCTCGGCCGGCAGATTCGGGTAGCGCGAGGCCAGGTGCTCGACGTTGCGGTCGTCGACGTTCAGCAGGACGAAACGGCCCGGCTCACGGTCTCCCAACACCAGCGCCACGCTGACCTTGTAGTCGCGCGTCGCACTGGTGATGGTCACCGCGGCGTCCGGGTACATCTTGGCAAGCGCCGCATGCTGCTGTGCCAGCGGGTGCGCCGGGTTGAGGTACTGGTACGCCGGGTAGTGATGGTCGAAGCGCACGGCCCAAGGCCGGTTGTCGTCGTCGATCTGCACGGCGGTGATATCGACGTTGGGATGCCGGATGACGATGTCGTGGGTGGCGTCGTCGGTGTTGTAGATCCCGAAGCCCGTCGTAGCCGCATCGCGGCTGTCCAACGTGTACCAGAGTTCGGGTCTCGGGCCGTATATCAGCGGCGTCCATGCCTCGCCGCCGTAGCGCGACGTACCGAGCACGCGCCAATCGTCGCCTTTTGGCCGGTGGTGGACCTCGCTGACAAACTCGTCGTTGGTGCCCATGCTGAACTCCAGTCGGCCCTCGGCATTCGCCAGCAGGTTGCCGCCACGCGTCGCGGAACGGGCGATGCGCCGCAGGTGGCCATTCTTGACGTTCATCCGGTGCGCCTCAGCGAAGCGGTTCTGATAGCGCAGGATGAGGACGTGGTCGGGGTCGGCGGGCAACTGGTGCAGGAGCGCGCCGCCGCGAACCAGCAGGTCCATCTTGCCGGACTCCACCTCGACCACGTGGAGTTCCCCCGTGGGCACGCGCAGATCCAGCACCGGAACGAAGCGGACGCCGGTGATCAGCAGCCGGTCGTCGCCGATCCAGATCATGGCGCCCACCTCGGTGTGGCGACCGAGACCGTAGTTGATCTTCACCTCGCGCCCCGGGTAGGTCACCACCTGGAACGTGCCGAACTCGCCGTCGCGCTTCGAGCGGGCTAGGTAGTCGCCGTTCGGCGAGATGGAGATCATCCCGAGTTCGGGATCATTGGTGAAAGCGGACACGGGCAGGTCGTTGGCGGATGCGAGACAGGCCGCCACCGACAACGGCGCGAGCAGCCCGATCCACGGCGACCGACGGGCACATTTCCCGGAATCAGCCACGACGCCACTCCTCCCTCGGCAGAATCGTCCCCGTCTGCACGGCGCGCGTCAAGCTACTGTCGCACGGTGACGGCGACGCGCATAGACTGTGCATCGTTCCTCGCTCACGAGAGTAGGCCATGGCGCAAGCGGACTTGATCAAAACCATCGACGAATTCGAGGCGGAGTACAGGAAAGGCATTGGCACGGTGCTGCCCCACCGTCCGAGCAAAGAGGCCAACCTCGACAACATCCGCCGCTTCGGCGACGGCGTTGGCGACTACAACCCGCTGTGGCGCGACGAAGCACACGCCGCGAGCAGTCGTTTCGGCATGATCACGGCCCCGCCGCCTTTCCTTTACGGCGTCACCCTCGGGGTCGTCGCCGGCGAAACCGGAGCCATCGATCGCCGCCGCGTGTCCACGCAGTACCTGCCGGTGAACTATGCGGGCGCCGAGATCGACTTCGTCCGCCCGATCTGGCTCAACGACCGCATTACGGCCTCGGAGCAGGTGGGCGAGACCATCCGCAAGCGCAGCCGCCGCATAGGTCCCATCAACTTCAACACGGGCCTCGTGACCTTCACCAACCAGCGACAAGAGGTGGTCGCCACGATCAAGACGACGATGGTGCGCTACGAGAACACGGGCCACACCCTCGAATACGACCGCACCGCCAAGGGGGAGAGCGGCGAAGCCGTCGAACCGATGGTCGAACCCGCCGATCCCTTGGTCTGGGAGCGTGATCGTCGCGGTGCCGAGACGCGCTATTTCGAGGACGTCGCCGAGGGCGACGCGATCCCGGCACTGCCCAAGGGGACCTACTCGGTCACCGAACTGTTCCTGTTCACCCACGGCGTACTCGGCACCGGCCGCAGTCCGCGCGCGGCGTTGGCAGCGGAAGGTTCAGCCGACCTCGGCGGCGGCGGGCGCTTCGACTCGGAACACGCCCAGAAACGCCGCAACATGCCCGGCCAGTTCGACTACGGGCCGCAGCGGGTCTGCTGGCTCTCGCAGATCGTGACCGACTGGATGGGCGACGACGGCGTGCTGAAGGCGCTTTCCGCGTCGATTCGCCATCCCAACGTCGTCGGCGACACCAACACTCTGCATGGCGAAGTTTCGGGTAAGTCCGTGGTGGACGGCGAGCATCTTGTCGAACTGCAGGTGCGCAACGTCAACCAGTCGGGGCTCGCCACGGCGCTGGGCTCTGCGGTCGTCGTCCTTCCGTCGCGGGTCAGCGCCTAGGCGCGTCTAGGCCGCCTTTTCTGCGGGCAGCTTGGGCTTGTCCCGGGCGGCCGCCTCCTCGCGTTCGAAGTAGCGGCCTGACAGCGTACGCTGGTTCTCGTAGATCGAGCCCTGGTAGGGCGCGCGCGGCAAAGGCATGCGGACCGGCACGTCCTCGAGGCGCGGCTGCGTGGTCGGCTGGCCGTGCACCATGCGGCCGTTGAAGTCGTCGAGGTCGTTGAGGTTCTCGATCCCGGCAAGGGGCCATGCGTCCGCGGCGGCGTACTCGTAGAAGAGCACGCGGCGCTGGCGATTCGAGGTGTTCAGGGCGGAACCGTGCACCAGCCGCACATGGTGGATGCTTATGTCGCCGGCACGTCCGTACAGCTCGCGCGGACTCGAGACATCGAGGCTGCATTTGTCGACGTCGATGGCGCCACAGAACGCCCCATAGCTGTGGTGATCGTACACCGGCCCCTTGTGCGAACCCGGCAGCACCATGAGCGGACCGTTGTCGGCATCCATGTCATCGAGAAGGATGCCGACAGCGAGCACGTCCTGGTTGGTATGCGGGTAGAAGGCCCAGTCCTGGTGCCATTCGACCGGCGATCCGTACTCGGCGGCTTTCATGTTGATCTTGCCGCCGGCGCGCAGGCGGATGTTGGCGCCGATGAGTGGTTCAAGCGCGGCCATGATGCGCGGATACGCCGCCAAGTCACGGTAGAACGGGTGTGCGAGGTGGGGCTGCTTGATGCGGCGCACTCGAGGCGCCTCGGGGGTATGCGATGCCTCCAGGTCGAGGACGGGGGTGTGCTCGGTGAGGCCCGCGGCGCTGGCCACGACCTCGGCCGTGACGGCCCGAAGTTCGGCAAGGGTCTCCGGCAAGAGCGCACCTTCGACCACGACATAGCCGTCGGTGTCGTATTGGGCGATCTGGGCTTCGGTCAGCATGGACTCCCCTCGACCGGGCGATGCAGCGTATAGACTTGCCCGGTAGCTTACATCAAGGGAAGTCCATGACGCGCTGGGGAATCCTCGCCACGGGCCGCATCGCCCGCAAGCTGGCCGATGCCGTGACCGAGTCGGAGACATCCGAACTCGTGGCAGTCGGCAGCCGCACGCAAGCTGCCGCGGACACGTTCGCCAAGGACTACGGCGGAATCACGGCACACGGCACCTACGACGCCCTGCTCGCCGACCCCGACGTGGACGCCGTCTACGTGTCAACGCCGCATCCGCAGCATGCCGAGTGGACGATCAAGGCCCTCGAAGCCGGCAAGGCCGTCCTGTGCGAAAAGCCCATGGGCGTGAACCACGCCGAAGTGATGGCGATGGTGGAGACGGCGGCGTTCCACGACACCTTCCTGATGGAAGCGTTCATGTACCGAACGCATCCGCAGACCGCCAAGATCGTCGAGTTGATCCGCGACGGCGCCATCGGCGAGGTGCGCCAGATCAACGCCAGCCACGGCTTCGCATCACCATTCAACCCGGAGAGCCGCCTGCACAACAACGACCTCGCGGGCGGCGGCATCATGGACGTCGGCTGCTATCCCGTGTCCATGGTGCGCCTGATCGCCGGCGAGGAGCCGGAGGCCGTCGCCGGCTTCGCCGCGCTTGGCAAGACCGGCGTGGACCAGTGGGCGTCGGGCCTCCTCGAGTTTCCCAGCGGCCTGATTGCCCGAGTGTCCACGGCTGTCTCGGTCTCACTGGACAACGCCGTGCAGGTCTTCGGTTCCGGTGGCTCGATGCACATCGCCGCGCCCTGGTTCGGGGACCGCGGCGACGGCAATTGGCGCTTCGATCTCGTTCGCCGCGGAGAACGCGAAGTCGTCGGCGGCAAGACCAAGCCAACCTATGTTCTCGAAGTCGACGAAGTCGCGCGGGCCTTGGCCGCGGGAGAGAAGGCATCGCCCACCATGGACTGGCAGGACAGTCTCGGCAACGCCAAGGCGCTCGACCGCTGGCGCGCCGAAGTCGGCCTCTCGTTCGACCTCGAGAAGCCGGAACGCCAGACCAAGCCGGTCCACGGGCGGCCGCTCTCGGTGCGGCGCAGGACCATGCGCCACGCCGAGATCACCGGCATCGCGAAACCGGTCTCCCGACTCGTGATGGGTTGCGACAACCAGCCGAACGCACCGCACGCCGCCGTCATGTTCGACAACTACTTCGAGTACGGCGGCAATACGTTCGACACCGCGCACATCTACGGCGGTGGCCGTCAGGAGGCGCTTCTCGGCGGCTGGCTTGCGAACCGCGGAATCCGCGAGGACGTAGTCGTCATCGGCAAGGGCGCGCACACGCCGGCGAACTTCCCGGACCGGGTGGGGCCGCAACTCGACATCACGCTGGACCGGCTGCAGACCGACTACGTGGACCTCTACTTCCTGCACCGCGACAACGTCGACGTGCCGGTGGACGAGTGGCTCGACGTGCTGAACGCGGAGCAGGCGGCCGGCCGCATCCGCGTCTTCGGCGCATCGAACTGGTCGCTCGCGCGCGTGCAGGAAGCCAACGCCCACGCCGCCGCCAATACCCTGACGCCGTTCGGGGCCGTGTCCAACAACTTCAGCCTGGCCCGGATGGTCGATCCGGTGTGGCCGGGCTGCATCGCTGCCTCGGATGCCGCGTGGCGGGCCTGGCTCACCGCCGAGCAGATGCCGCTCTTGCCTTGGTCGAGCCAGGCGCGCGGCTTCTTCACGCCTCGCTTCGATGCCGTCGCCGAAGCTCATGCGTCGAACGTCGATGCGGGGTTCGGCAATCAGCCGAGCGACGCCGAGATGCGCCGCTGCTGGTTCGCGGACGACAACTTCGAGCGCCGCAGGCGGGCCGTGCAATTGGCCGCCGAGAAAGCCGTCGCGCCGATCAATGTCGCGCTCGCTTACGTGCTCAGCCAGCCGTTCCCGTGCTTCGCCCTGTTCGGTCCGCGAACGCTCGATGAGACGCGCAGTTCACTCGCGGCCCTGAGCGTCGAGCTGAACGACGAGGAGCGCGCCTGGCTCAACCTGGAGGATGTCGACGCTTAAGCCGACCCCGTCAGCAGCTTGTCGATGAAGTCCGTCGCCGAGTCGTCGCCCCACGCCGCGCTGCCGATGTGGGTATAGACGATCCGACGGTCGTCGTCGAGGATGAACGTCGACGGAATCGCCCGGGTCTGGAACATCGGCGGTCGCTCCTTCGTCACGTAGACCGGAAGCTCCCAGCCCTTGTCCTCGACGAAACCCTGCACCTTCTCCAGCGACTCGTCGGAGACGATGACAAAGGCCACGTCTTGCCCGTCGTAGTGGCCGACGAGTTCCTCGATGGCCGGCATCTCCCGTATGCACGGGCCGCACCATGTCGCCCAGTTGTTGACGAACAGCACGCTGTGGTCGAGTTCCGCCACGTCGGCGGTGCGGCCGTCCATGCCGCGAACCTGCCACGACAGCGCCGGCGCGACCTCGCTTGGGAACGACAGAGGCCGCAGACCCACTTCCGGCTGCGGGTTGCCGGATCCGCTGGCGAGGAACAGGCCGAAAATACCGAATCCCAATAGCGGCAACCCCACGGCAAGTATGGCGCCGGCCAGCATGCCGACAAAAAAGAACCGGTTGAGGAATCTCATGGCCGTCTCCTGGTAATCAGAACAACTGCCCGGCTACGGGCGGGAGTGGTTCGTCGGCAAGCCGGACGGGCTTGCCCACGGGCTCGATGCACTGACTCTCCTTGTTGCGCGGATTGCCGACGTAGGATGACACCGGCACGGCCAGCAGGTCGTCCGGCAAGCGGGGCTCGAACAACGCGCCAAGGTCGTCGGGAGACGACCCTCGGTCCATCCAAGTCCGGGCTCCATCCATCGACAGCATCACCGGCTGACGATTGTGTATCGGCTCGAATCCGGCGTGCGCTGCGGTCGTCACGATGGAGAAACTGTCCACTTTCTCCGACCGGTCGGCATTTCGCCACCGGTCCCAGACCCCGGCCAGCAGCATGCCGCCACTCTCGGGTTGGATGTAGAAGGGTCGACGAACCCCCGCCACCTTCTGCCACTCGTAGAAGCCGCTGATCGGCACGAGGCAGCGGCGCCGGCGGAACGGCTCGCGGAATGTGCTGGACTTCTCGAGGGTTTCCGACTTGGCGTTGAAGGTCGCGTAGTTCCTGCGCACACGCGTCTTCGACCAATACGGCGTCAGCCACCAGTCCGCCTCCGCGGCCACGAGGTCTGCGCTGTCGCGGCCATCGTGGCGGATGATCCACGCGGGCTCGGTGGGCGCCACGTTGAAGCTGCCCTCCCCTGGGACGGGCTTGCCGATCAATGCCAGGTAGAGCTTTTCCAGCCGTTCCTGGTCGGTGGCAAACCGCCCGCACATCTCCTTACGACTCCACGGCCTCTAGTTGCGCCACGACGTCGCGCATCTCGGCTTCGTCGAGGCGCATGGTCGATGCCGCCACGTTGGCGCGCACCTGTTCCGGCGAGGTCGCCCCGGCGATCACCGACGACACCGCGGGCGTCGACAGCAGCCAACCGAAGGCCAACTCGAGGAGCGACCGACCACGCTCCTCGGCAAACGCGGCGAGCGCGTCGACGCGGTCGAAGTTACGCTCGCTCAAGGCCCTCGCGGCCCGCGCAGCGCGCAGCCGCGTGCCTTCCGGCGGCGCCTCGCCGCGGCGGTACTTGCCGGTGAGCAGGCCACTCGCCAACGGGAAGTACGGCAGCATGCCGAGCCCGAAGTGGTCGCACGCGGGGATCACCTCGCGCAGCACGTCGCGTTCGAGCAGGCTCATCAGGTTCTGCGCGGAGACGAACGGGTTCAGGTGGTCGCGAGCCGCTGTCCAGTGGGCGTCGGCGATCTGCCAGCCCGAGAAGTTTGAACAGCCGATGTAGCGCACCTTGCCGGCGCGCACGCAGTCGTCCAAGGCGCGCAGCGTCTCGTCGATCGGCGTATGCGGATCGGGGAAGTGAAGCTGGTAGAGGTCGATGTAGTCGGTGTCGAGGCGGCGCAAGCTCGCTTCCAGCGCGCTGACGATGTAGCGCCGCGACGCCCCGCGCCGATGCGGACCCTCCCCCATGGCGAAGCCGAACTTGGTCGCAAGCACAACATCCTCGCGACGCCCTGCAAGCGCGCGCCCAAGATACTCTTCCGAGAGTGAGCCGCCGTACATGTCGGCAGTGTCTAGAAGGTTGATCCCGGCCTCGAGCGCCGCGTCGACGACCGCGCATGTGGCCGCCTCGTCCATCCGCCCGCCGAAGTTGTTGCAGCCCAAGCCCACTTCGGACACAAACAAACCGCTGTTGCCTAGTCGTCGTTGCTCCATGTGCTACTTACGTCCGCCCGAGTCGAACGCAAGCTTACGACATGCGCGGACCGTTCCCTACTCGAAGGCACGGCATCGGCAAAGCCAAGAACCTCGAGGAACTCGCGCTCCAGCTTTGGGGACACCAAGGTCGTCCAGCCGGACTCTTCGATCGCCACGACCGCCGTGCCCATCGCGAAGTCGTCGATCGCGTAGAACGGGCCAGCGCGCAGGCAGCGCACAGCAGTGATGCGGGCCAAGGGAATCCGCCGCTTCCGGAAGTTACTGGTCACCGTCAAGACGCCGTCCGCGATCCGATAGCGTGTGGTCGCGACTACGGCGAACATGGCGACGGCGAACGCGGCGCAAAGGCACACGCACGTCACGTTGAAAACGGTCGGGCCGTCGGACGTCAACCTAGTCGCCGTGATGGCGCCCAACACCAGAACTGGAAAGAACCGCCAAAGCGCGCGCCTGCCGAGCGCGGATCGGAACGACACCCCGCTTTGACCAGCGGCATCATCGGTCACCACCTACACCTCCGCCGGGTCGACGCCCGACTCCAGGGGCAACGGCCGATAGTTCGGATTCGGTTTCGGCATCAGCGCCTCGATCTCGCGTCGCCAGGACGTGAGCAGGCCGTGGAGTTCCCGCTCGAGGCCGGGTTCATCCGATGCCCGGTTGGTGGTCTCGCTCTCGTCATCACGGAGGTTGAAGAGCTCCAGCCGGCCGTCCTCGAAGTGCTCGATCAGCTTCCAGTCGCCGCGCCGCACTGCGCCCGCGGGGCGGCCGCCCTGGTTCGCGTAGTGCGGGTAGTGCCAATAGATGGCCTCGCGCGGCAGCGAAGCCTCGCCGCGGAGCAGCGGCAGGAGGCTCGTGCCGTCGCGGTGCTGGTCCGGGCGCGGCGGGCAGCCGGCGATTTCCAGGAACGTCGGGTAGAGGTCCGTGCTGGTCACCGGGACCCGGCACACGCCGCCCGGCGCGATTACGCCCGGCAGGCGCGCCATCTGGCAGACCCGCGTGCCGCCCTCGTACATCCAACCCTTCCCCTCCGCGAGCGGCGCGTTGCTGGTGGGTACCCCTTCCCGTCGATTCGATGTCGCGAGCCCGCCGTTGTCCGACGTGAACAACACCAGCGTGTCGCCGTCCAGGCCTTGCTCCCCGAGGCAGTCCAGGACGCGGCCGACATTGGTGTCGAGGTTTTCGACCATGGCCGCATACGCGGCGTCGCTTTGCCGGATTCGCCTCAGCACGCGCTCCCCGCGCAGGTGCTGGCAGCCGAACGGTTCGCCCTCGACGATGACATCCTGCTTGTCGAGGCCCATGTCGACCGCGCGGCGCCGGTACTTTTCGACGAGCCCCGGCGGTGGCTGGATCGGGATGTGCACGGCGTAGTGAGCGAGATGCAGGAAGAAGGGCCGGTCCCGGTCCCGCGCCTCGATCAGGCGGATGGCCTCGTCGGTCAGGCGGTCCGTCAGGTATTCGCCGTCCTCGCCATCCGGGAGATTGGCCATGCCATAGGGACTGAAATAGCCGTTCTGCGGCATGCCCCAGCCGAGGCCCGCGACGTTGACATCGAAACCGTGGCGCTCCGGCGTGGTCTGGGCGCCGCCCAAGTGCCACTTCCCGACGTGCCAGGTCTGGTAGCCCGCATCGCGCAAGGCGCTCGCGACGCTGTACTCGCTCATCGGCAAGGCATGAAAGTAGGGAACATCCTGCAACCGGCCGACGGTGTGGCCCGGGATGTACTGGGTGACGCCGACGCGTGCAGGATACTTGCCGCTCATGATGCTGGCGCGGGTCGGCGAACACACCGGGCATGACGAGTAGGCATCCGTGAAGAGCAGGCCTTCACCGGCCAGGCGGTCGAGGTTCGGGGTGTCGTAGAAGGCGCTGCCGTAGCACGCGAGATCCGTCCACCCGAGGTCGTCGATCAGGATCAGCAAGATGTTCGCCGGCACGGTTACTCCGTTGTCTCAAGTTGAGTTTTAACACGGCTTCGTTGATGCTTGGTAAGGCAACGCCTGACGGAGATTTGACGCATGCCCGCCATCGAAGACTTCCGCGCCGAAACCCGCGACTGGCTGGACGAATTCTGTCCTCCCGGCGCACGCGCCGGCGGCGGCGGGGACCGCACAGACATGCAGACCTGGCGCGAGCGGCTGATCGAGAAAGGCTGGTCCGCCCCGACCTGGCCCACCCAGTACGGCGGCGGCGGCCTCGACAACGAGCAGTACATGGTCCTGATCCAGGAGTTGCGCCGCGTCCGAGCGGGCGTCCCCTTCGGCGGCATGGGCCTGTCCCTCATCGGCCCGACGCTGCTCGAACTCGGCACGGAGGATCAGAAGGAGCGCCACATCCCGCCGATCGTGCGGGGCGAAGTGGCGTGGTGCCAGGGCTACAGCGAACCGAGCTCCGGTTCCGACCTCGCGAGCCTGCGTACCCGGGCGGTCGACAACGGCGACCATTTCGTGATCAACGGCCAGAAGATCTGGACCTCCGGCGCGCAGGTCGCGGACTGGATCTTCGCGCTCGTGCGCACCGACCCCGACGTCCCCAAGCACGAGGGCATCAGTTTCGTCCTGATGACCATGCATCAGCCCGGCGTCACCGTGAAGCCCATCCGCCTGATCAGCGGCAGTTCGCCGTTCTGCGAGACCTTCTTCGACGACGCCATCGCCAGGAAGGAGGATCTGGTGGGCGAGATCAACAAGGGCTGGACGATCGGCAAGCGGCTCCTGCAGTTCGAACGCGGCAGCATGGCGAGCCTGGTGGGCGGCGCGGCCGTCAAGGAAGCCGGCCCGACGCTGGAGGGAGAAGCCAAGAAGTACGCCGGCGAAGCCGACGGGCGGATTGCCGATGGCGATCTGCGCGAGCGCATCCTCACCCACAACATCAACAACCAGGCCTACCGTCTCACCCAGCGGCGCACCGTCGAGGAAGCCCGCGACGGGCGCACACCCGGGCCCGCCACCTCGATTTTCAAGATGTACGGCACGGAGTTGCAGCAGGACAAGTCGTCGCTGTTCGTGGAGATGCGCGGCACCCAGGGCCTCGGCTGGGACGGCGACGGTTTCAGCCGGCGCGAGATCGAGGACACGCGGACCTTCCTCGCCAACCGCGCCGCTTCGATCTACAGCGGCAGCAACGAGATCCAGCGCAACATCATTGCCAAGCGCGTGCTCGGCCTGCCCGATTGAGCCTGAAACACGCGACCCTGGCGGCGGCGCTCACTGCCGCCAGCGTACTGGGCTGCCAAGGAGAGCAATCCGTGTCATCGCCTGACCACCCGGCACCGCCGGTTGCCGACGTGCGTCCCGCGTCCGTCACCCACCACGGCATCACGGTGGAAGACCCGTATCGTTGGCTGAAGGACGAGAGCTATCCGACCGTGGACGATGCCGACGTGCTGGCCTACCTCGAAGCGGAGAACGCCTATTTCGAGGCAGTCATGGCGCCGCACGAGCCCCGGGTCGAGAAGATCTTCGAGGAGATCAAGGCCCGCCAGCAACCGGACGACGCCAACGTACCGGTCATGGACGGCGACTACTACTATCAGTGGCGGTTCGAAGAAGGTGGCCAGTACCGCATCTGGTCGCGCTGGCCGTCTGGGAGGGACGGCGCCGAGAACGGCCCCACCTCGGACGCGCAAGTGATCCTCGACGAACCAGCGCTGGCGAAGGACGTGGAGTACTTCCGCCTGGGCGCCTTGTCGGTGTCGAACGACGATGCGCTGCTGGCCTACAGCACGGACACATCCGGGGCCGAACGTTTCACGCTCCGGATCAAGCGCCTGGCGGATGGCGAACACGCCGACGACGTGATAGAGAACACCACGGGCAGCCCGGTCTGGACGACCGACGACACCGCCTTCTTCTACACCGTCGTGGACGACCAGTGGCGACCGTACCAGGTGAGGCTGCACGTTCTCGGCGACTCGCCGGCCGACGATGTCGCGATCTACGAGGAGGAGGATTCAGGCTTCTTCGTCGGCATCTCGCGCACGGCCTCGAAGGACTACATCGTCATCAGTACCGGCGACCACGTCACCAGCGAGGTACGCCTCATTCCGGCGCACGACCCGGGGGCCGCGCCACTCCTCGTCGCCGCCCGCCGAACCGAGCACGAGTACGCCATCGACCATCAACGAGATCGGTTCGTCATCAAGACCAACGACACGCACAAGAACGCGCGCCTCGCAACGGCCCCGAACGACGATCCCACCGAATCCGCCTGGGAGACCCTGGTCGCGGGTTCGGACGAGCACTACATCCGCGACTTCGAGGTCTTCGCCGACTTCATCGCGGTCGAGGAGCGCGTCGAGGGCCTCGACCAGATCCGCCTGATCGACCGGGCCGGAACGAGTTCCTACGTCGAGTTCCCGGAATCTGCCTACACCGTCGGCATCGGCGCCAACGAGGAGTTCGAGACGCGGACGCTGCGCCTCGGCTACACATCGATGGTCACACCCAGCACCGTGTTCGACTACGACCTCGATGCCGATTCGCTGCGCACGCGCAAGGTCCAGAAGATCCCGAGTGGATACGACGGCGGGGCGTATGTCACGGAGCGACGCATGGCACCGGCGCGCGACGGGGTACGCGTGCCGGTGTCGCTCGTCTATCGGCAGGGCACGCCGCTCGACGGCAGCGCGCCACTCTACCTCTACGGCTACGGTGCCTACGGAAGCGCGATGACGCCCGCGTTCTCGACCACGCGGCTGTCGCTCCTCGACCGCGGCTTCGTCTACGCCATCGCCCACATCCGCGGCGGCGACGAACTCGGCTACCACTGGTACGAGGCCGGGAAGCTCGAGAGGCGGACCAACACGTTCAACGACTTCGTCGACGTGGCGCGCTTCCTCATCGCCGAGAAGGTCACCGCCGGCGGCCGCATTGCGATCGCCGGGGGCAGCGCCGGCGGCGAACTGATGGGCGCCGCCGTCAACCAGGCCCCGGAACTCTGGGGCGCCGTCGCGGCGCACGTCCCCTTCGTCGACGTGCTGAACACGATGCTCGACACGTCGCTGCCGCTGACGCCCATCGAGTGGCCGGAATGGGGCAACCCGATCGAGGACAAGGCGGCGTTCGAGTTGATCCGGTCCTACTCGCCCTACGACCAGCTCGAGCCCGGCGCCTATCCGCCCATGCTCGTGACGGCGGGCCTGAACGACCCGCGCGTCACCTATTGGGAACCCGCCAAGTACGTCGCCAAGCTGCGCACGCTGAAGACCGACGCCAACCCGCTGCTTCTGAAGACCAACATGGGCGCGGGCCACGGCGGCAAATCGGGACGTTTCGACTCGCTCTACGAGGTCGCCGAGGAGTACGCCTTCATCCTCTGGGCCCTAGGTCTATAGGCCGCCATCAGGAAAGCGGCCGGGCAAGGCCGCTATACTCGTCTGCGCGAGCAGTCCCGCAAACCATTCGCCACAAACAGAAGGAACCCTACCCGTGCTGAGATTCGCCGAGGAAGTCATGCTGCTCCTGCTCCACGACGAGAACGGACGCTTCGAGCGCGTGCCGGACTGGTCGCTGGGCTACGCGCTGGGCGGGGGCGTCCTGATGGACCTCGCGCTCGAGAACCGCATCGACACCGACCTCGACAACCTGATCCTCGTCGACGACACGCCCCTCGGCGACAGCCTGCTCGACCCGACGCTGGCCGACATCGCGGCCGCCGAGGACAAGCGCGACGCCCGTTTCTGGGTCGAGCGTACCGCTGGCCGCGCCGACGAGATCCGCGAGGAGGCGTTGTCGCGCCTGGTCCACAGCGGCATCCTCGAGGAGCAGGAAGACCGCTTCCTTTGGGTGTTCCGGTCCCGCCGCTACCCCCTCGTCGACGGCACGGCCGAACGCGAGGTGAAGCTGCGCATCATGGAGGTTTTGTTCAGCGACGAGATCCCGGATCCGCGCGACGTGGTGATCATCTGCCTGGCCGACGCCTGCGCCCTGTTCCGGCAGCTTCTGTCCAAGCAGGAACTCGAACGCGCGTCGAAGCGCATCGAGCAGGTTACGCGACTTGATCTCATCGGCCAGGCGATGTCGCAGGCGATCCGGGACATCCAGCTCTCGATCGCGCTGCTGTCGCAGCCGCATACGTACTAAGGCTGGGTGCCGGGCCTCCCGGCCCGCAGTTTGCCCCATGTGCCAAGCAGGAGTGCGAACGCGAACGGCAAGCCGGTCGCGGACGTCTGCTTACCGCGCAGCGCTCATCGCGATACTCGCGGCCGTTGCGGCATGGGCGAGTGCCGCAGCCGCCAAGGGCGAACGCTGGGACCGGACATTGGCCGAGATTCGCGAGGCCTTCCCCGACGCCCCGCACCTGACAACCCAGCAACTTGCCGAAAAGCGCAGCCGCGGCGAGCCCGTCCTGCTCCTCGATGCGCGCGAAGCCGAAGAGTTCCAGGTGAGCCACATCGACGGGGCCGTGCGTGCTGCGACTGTCCGCGCTGCGCTCAACGCCATCCAGGCCGACAGCCGGGAACCAACCGTGGTCGTGTACTGCTCGGTGGGCTACCGCTCGTCGCGGCTCGTCTCATGGCTCAAGGCACGCGGCGTCAAGAAGGTATTCAACCTCGAAGGCTCGCTGTTCCAGTGGGCCAACGAAGGACGACCGCTCGCACGGGGCGAACAGCCGGCCACGCGCGTTCATCCCTACGATGACGATTGGGGGGAGTTGCTGAACGAGGCGCTACGGGCCGAGTAGCGAGGCGGCGCACCGCCCGCGCACCTTGACGGGGCGCAGCCCCGCCAGCGACCTTGATGCCTGTGCGTTCGTCGCGCACAATCGCCTCATCACCGGGGGTGGCCGATTCGGCCTGAGACGCTCCTTGCGGGCGGACCCTTCGAACCTGATCCGAGTCATGTCGGCGGAGGGATGCGTGATCCTTTCAGGCGCCTCCTCCCGCAGACCAAGGAGGAGAGATGCCAACCAACCTATTGACGCCGTCGTCCATTTGGGGCCTTGCCTTAGCGGTCGTGCCGTTGCACGCGGCCGATTCCGAAGAACCTAGCGAAGCCGACCCGACGGCCATCGAGGAGATCGTCGTCACCGCGACGCTGCGCGAGGACACCCTGGGCGCGACGGCGTCGAGCGTCGGCGTGGTCACCGCAGACGACATCTCGGCCCGCGGCGCCGCCCACCTCGAGGAGATCCTGTCCGCGGTGCCGAACGTGAACTACGCCAGCGGGGCGTCCCGGGCGCGCTACTACCAGATCCGCGGTATCGGCGAGCGCGGCCAGTTCGACGAACCCCTGAACTCGTCCGTGGGCCTCGTGGTCGATGGTGTCGACCTGTCCGGGATCGGTACCGTGGCGACGCTCACGGACGTCGAACAGGTCGAGATCCTGCGCGGACCCCGGGGCACTCTCTACGGTGCCAACGCCCTGGCCGGGCTGATCAACGTGGTGACGCGCGCGCCGACGGCGGAGCCGGAAGGGCGGCTTGAACTGTCGGCCGCGAACTACGGTGGGATGGGCGTCACAGGCGTCGTCTCGGGGCCCGTCGGCGAGTCGGCTCGGGGCCGACTGGTCGCCCGCGGCGGACGCGACAACGGCTTCGTCGAGAACGCCCACCTCGGGGTCGACGACACCGATGGTCACCGGGAGACGGCCGTCCGCGGACGTCTCTCGTTCGATACGGCCGACGACGCGAGCATCGACCTGGCCGCCGGATTCCTGGACGCAGACAACGGCTACGACGCCTTCTCGCTGGACAACGTACGTACCACGCTGTCCGACCAGCCCGGCCACGACCGGCAGACGACAAGCTACGGTTCCATCACGGCGCGCTGGCAACGCGGCGGCGTCGACGGCATGGCGCAGGCCGGATTGGCCGCCTCCGACATCGCCTACGGCTACGACGAGGACTGGGTCTACGAGGGCTTCCACCCGTGGGGATACACGTCCACCGACGAGTACCTGCGCGACCGGACGACCGCGACCGCGGAGTTCCGGCTTGCGTCAACGGATGCGAGCCGCGTCGGCGACGCGACGGATTGGGTGGTCGGTGCCTATACGCTGCGCCAGGAAGTCGAGCTCAGACGCATCTACACCTTCGCGGACGCCGATTTCACAAGCGCCTTCGACATTTCACGCATCGCCGTCTACGCACAGTCGGACACGCCCATCAGCGACCGTACGACGCTGACCATAGGCGGCCGCCTCGAACGCCACACGGCATCCTACGACGACAGTGCCGGTGTCGGCTTCGACCCCGACGACGGCCTCGTCGGTGGCCGCGTTGCCGTCACCCGGGAGTTCGGTGGTGGTGCCTCGGCCTACTTAAGCGTGTCGCGCGGCTACAAGGCCGGCGGCTTCAACGCCAGCGGCACCCTCGATGAGGACCTGCGCGAGTTCGGGCCGGAGACGCTGTGGAACGCCGAAGCCGGCATCACCGCCGTAGGCCCCGGCTACAGCTTGCGGGCGGCCCTGTTCCACATGCAGCGGGAGGACGTGCAGATCTCGAGTTCGGTGGTACGTGTGCGCGGCGACGGCAGCGCGGAATTCATCCAGTACACCGGCAACGCCGCCGAGGGTTTCAACCAGGGGCTTGAACTCGACGTCGAGTGGAATGCCGGCGACCGGGCCCGCGCCTTCGTGCGCTTGGGTCTGCTGCGCACGGCGTATATCGACTTCGTGAGCGCCCGCGGCGAGGATCTCGACGGCCGCGACCAAGCCCAGGCGCCCCGCTACCAGGTACTGGCGGGCGCCGACGTTGACCTCCTCCCCGGCCTCGCACTGCGGATCGAGGCGGGCGCACGCGACGACTACCTGTTCTCCGACAGCCACGCGGTGAAATCGGTGGCCTACCAGGTGCTCAACGCGTCGCTCCACTATGCGAGCGGCCCCTGGTCTGCTCGGGCATGGGGCCGCAACCTGCTCGACGAGGACTACTACGTGCGCGGCTTCTCGTTCGGCAACGATCCCCGCGACGGCTACGTCGAACACGGCTACTTCCAGCACGGCGAACCACTCCGTGTCGGCGTCTCGGTGTCGCGGTCCTGGTAGCCCCAACGCCGACAGCGTCGTTCTACGACGAGTGGAGACAGTTGCCGACGCGCCGTTGCGGGCGTAATGACGAGTCCGGCGCCGGTACCACCTCAACTACGCGCCGAGCGCGTCGAGCACCTGCGCCATGCCCTTCTCGGCATCGATGCCGTAGCCCACGAGCGCGTTGGGCGCGTTGGGACGACGCGTAATCCGCTGATCCACCACCGTCATACCCCGCGTCAACGTCCCATCCACCTCGACCGAGACCGCCCGCGCCTCGGTCTCGATCAAATCCGGATGGGTCACCGCGAGCACGGCACACGGATCATGCAGGGCTGCGGTGCGCCTACCCGTCAGCGACTCCATCCGGCCGTGGATGTCGTCGCAGATCTGCGCTGCGAACCGGGCGGTGGGCACGTCCGCGGCGCGCAACCGTTCCGCGATGCCGTCGTCGGTGAGGAACTGGTGGGTCAGGTTGAGGCCGCACATGACCACCTCGACGCCGGACTCGAAGACGCGGGCGGCGGCCTCGGGATCGGCGTAGATGTTGAACTCCGCCACGGGCGTTGCGTTGCCGACGCCCGCACTGCCGCCCATGATGGCGATGCCGGCGATGCGCTCTGTCCAGGTCGGATCGCGCTCGATGGCGTGCGCCAAGTTGGTCAGTGGGCCGATGGCGACGATCCAGATGTCCTCGGCCGCGGCATCGAGCAAGTAGCCGACGGCATCGTCGCTCGCAACGTGCCGCGAATGCGGGATGCGGTCCACCGTGCCGAGGCCGGACTCCCCGTGGACCATCGCGGCGTGCACGGGTTCGCCGACGAGTGGGCCGGCGGCGCCGGCATGAACCGGGGTGTCGACCTCGAGGAGGGCGGTCAGCATCAGTGCGTTTTCGGTGGTCGCGGACAGCGGTGCGTTGCCGCTCACCGTCGTGATGCCGACCACGTCCGCAACGCGGTGCGCGAGGATCAGCGCGATCGCGTCGTCGTGGCCGGGGTCGCAGTCAATGATCATGCGTTTCATGGCGTGACTATACTAGGCCGATGCGCACCTACCCGACCGAAGCGCGCCGGCACAACGTCGGCCGGCCAAACGTTCCCTTGAGCGACAGCCAGTTGCAGGCGTTCGTCGCCAACGGCTTCCTGACCCTCAAGTCCTCGCTGCCCGAGACCTACCATCGACTGATCTTCGAGCGCTTCGACGAGGTGGCGACCGGCATCGGCCACTTCGGCAACAACCTGCTGCCGCTCATCCCCGAACTCGTCGAGTTCTTCGACGACCCGGTCGTCAAGGGTGCGCTGACCAGCGTTCTCGGCCGCGACTACTCCATGCATCCGCACCGCGCGCTGCACAAGAACCCGCCCGGCAGCGACGAACAGCAGTTCCACAAGGACAGCTACTGGGGCTACACCCGGCGCGTGCGGAACCACCGCCCTTGGTGGGTGATGATCATGTACTTCCCGCAGGACACCGAGTTGGAGAAGGGCCCAACCGCGGTCATGGCGGGCAGCCAGCATCTGAATCAACGGCCGGAGGGGTATTGCAACGAGGTGCCGATCGCGGGCGATGCCGGTTCGTTCGTGCTGATCCACTACGACATCTGGCACCGCAAGATGAAGAACCTGACCGACCTCAACCGGTACATGTTCAAGTTCGAGTTCGCGCGCCTGGCGCCACCTGACGCCCGCTCAGTGACCAGGGCGTGGGAAAGGCCCGCAAGCGTGCCGACGCCGGACCTCTCTCCCGCCTGGCAGGCGACTTGGGACTGGTTGACCGGCCAGCAACCGGAGCAGGCGCGCCACCAGGCCCACGTCGAGGAACTCGGAGCCGACGACGAGGCGATCGGCATCAACGCGGGCTACGCGCTCGGCTGCGACCCCGCCAACACCGCGCCCCTGCTCGAAGCTCTCGACAGCAATTCGTCCGCGCACGAAAACGAACGCCGGTACTCGGACAACGGGCAGATCTGGCGCGAGGACGCCGTGGTCCGCAACGCCGCCCACGGGCTTGTGCGGACCGGGGATTGCGCCGTGCCCGGACTGCTCGACGTGCTCCGCGCGGGCACGGCGCGCGGGCGCAAGCACGCGGCGTTCGCGCTCGGCGAGATGGGCACGACGACCGCGCACCCGGCGCTCTGCGACGCGCTCGGCGATGAGGACGTGCACGTGCGCATCGCCGCTGCCGAAGCCCTGGGGCTGGCGACGCCTTGCACGGATAGCCGCGATGCGCTGGTCGCGGCGATGCACGACGACCCGGCTTCCGAAGTTCGTTTCGACGCCGCGCTGTCGCTGGTGCGCGCCGCCGTGCAAGGCGATTCCGCGCTGATGGCCGAGGCGGTCGATCCACTCGCGAACGCCCTCTACGACACCAACCGTTATGTCAGCGGCTACGCGGCCGAGGCCCTCGAGCGCATCGGCACACCGGACGCGTTCGACGCGCTGGTACCGTTCCTGCGCACTGCGCGGTGGTGCCCGCACACCGACAACCGCCGACCGTTCTGACGACCAAGCAGGGGCTCCGCCATGATGAAGGCCGGATTCCTACCCTTTGTCGCGCTGGCCCTGGTGGTCGCTGCGCCGGTGGGCGTTAACGCGGGCGAGACGCGCCTTGAGTTCGAGAAAGGCGCGTTCCAGAAGATGGGCATCACCCCGGTGGGCCGCAAGACGCGGGGGTTGACGTTCGAACACACCGCACGCCGGGACACCGCCGGTACCCCGGACCTGCTCAGCGTCGAAACGATGACCGTCGTCGGCGGCGTCATCTTCGTCGAGGTGGCCCGCCCGGCCGCGCCGGAGTACGCCTGCCCGACCCTCGACATCGACCTCGCCGCGCCAACGGGCCAACGCCTGCGCGTCGCCTTCGACACCGCATCGGTGGCTGCGAACCTCCACGACTGGGAACTCGTCCCGCTCGCGGCCTTCGTCAAGAGCGGTTCCGATGCCCTGTTCACGTACATGGGCGTGCATGGCGAGTACCACGAGGCGTTCGCCGGCAACCTCGTCGGCTTCAACCTCTTCCTACTCGACACTTTCCGGTCGCTGAACAAGCCAAGCGAAGCGCACCGGATGGTCAAGACCGTGGTGCCCGGTTATACGCACGGCGTAGCGGAGCCGAGCGGCCAAGCGACACGGAAACTCACGCGGTGGATGCGGCGGAGCCACCTGATGTTCACCGACTTCGAGGTCGACTTCGCGTTCCGGCCGAACGCCGGTCACTTGGCCATCGACGGCGAGCCTTACTGGATGGCGGTCAGCGGCATGGGGGCGTCGGCGCGCATCGACCGGCGCTTCGAGGATTCCGAGACGACCTTGGCGGCCAACCCGGCCGTGTTCGGCAGCGGCTTTCGCCTCGCCAAGCACGCCGCGTTCTTCCGCTACCTGAAAACGGACTGTCCAAGCGAGTGGCGCGTCCTCAACGAGCGCCTGCACGCCAGCCGAGGCGCGTTGGACCTCTACACGATTCCACTGCGCCGCATGCCCTATGCGGTGCGGTCGTAACGGGAAACCCATGGAAATCAACGACCTCGCCATCGACCACGCGGCCCTCGACGAACACCAGCGCCGGTTCGACGAACTCGGCTACACGATCATCAAGGGCGCCTTGGCGCCGGACAAGGTCGAGAAACTCCTCACGGTCATCGACGAGATGCGCGCCGCGTTCCACGACCACGCGCACCGCAACGCCAGCGAACGCGGGCTGAACATCCGCCCGGTAATCGACAAACATCCCGCGTTTCGGGCGCTCCTGATGTGGCCCGCCACCTTTCCGGTCGTGGTCAAGCTGCTCGGCCACTACAACATCCAACTCATGCAGTCGCACCTGTTCGAGGCGAACCCGGGGCATGCGCAAAGGGTGACGGGCTGGCACAACGACGGCGGCGTCCCCGCCATCGAGGTCAACGGCATCCGCGCATTCGGCAGCCTCAAGGTCGGCTACTTCCTGCGCGCGATCGACCAGGAAAACATGGGCGGCCTGATGGTCGTCCCCGGCAGCCACCGGATCCAGGGCGCACCACCGTTCCGGGATGGCGAACCGGATCCGGTCGGCGCGGTTCAAGTTCGCTTCGAGGCTGGCGACGCCATCGTGTTCCAGCAGGGGCTGTGGCACGCGGCGGCACCGAACCTGTCGAACCAAAGACGCACCGCGTTGTACTACGGCTACGGCTACCGGGTATTCCGCCCCGTGGACTACCAGACGATGCCCGCCAAGCTACTGGACGCTTGCTCGCCGATCGAGCGCCAACTGCTCGGCGAAACCGTGAACCACCAGGGCTACTATCTGCCAACGGTCGAGGACACGCCGCTCAAGCCATGGTTCGACGAGCATTTCGAACCGGTCAACGGTGGCAACCTCGGCCTGATTCGGCATTGAACGCATAGGGAGGCCCCTTGCCCGCGCCCGTACTTGACCAGATCAATCTCGTCGTCGCCGACATGGAGCGGTCCATCGACTTCTACCGCGCCATCGGCCTGCTCATTCCCGAGGACGCCATATGGCGTACGGACACAGGCGCGCACCACGTCGTGATGAAGATGCCCGACGGCTTCGAACTGGCCCTCGACAGCTACGCGCTGGCAGAGACCTACAACGCGGGCTGGCGCGCGTTCGACGGCACGGGCAACCGAACCGTCATGAGTTTCCGCTACGCCGATGCCGCCGAGGTCGATGCGGTCCACGAGCGCGTCGTCGGGCTAGGGCACGAGAGTGCGCAACCGCCCTACTACACGTTCTGGGGTTCGCGCTACGCGATCGTCGCCGATCCCGACGGCAACCACGTCGGGTTGATGAGCCCGCCGGACCGGGCGCATCGCGGCGCGCCGCCGAGTATCTAGGGGCTACGCCAACGCGGCGCGGATCTTCGCCGCGTTCGCCGCGAGTTCGTCGGCATCCGCCATCGACCGAGCGTGCAGGGTCAGCCCCTCGCCCGGATACCGGGGAATGACGTGGAAGTGGATGTGAAAGACGCTTTGGCCGGCGTCGCGCCCGTTCAACTGCAGGATCATCAAACCGGCCGGCCCCATAGCCGCCTTCACGGCCACCGCGACGCGCTGCGTGGTCGCCATCAGGCGACCCAGGCTCTCGCTCGATAGATCGAACAGGTTCTCCGCCGGCTCCTTCGGAATCACCAGCGTGTGGCCGGGGCTCTGCGGCATCAGGTCCATGAAGGCGAGACAGTGCTCCTCGTCGAGGACCACGTGGGCGTTCGCTTCGCCGCGCAGGATCTTGGCGAAGATGTTGTCAGGGTCGTAGGCCATGGGGGCATGCTACCAACGCGAGGCGCATACAATCCACGCTCCACGCACCCGGAGCAGGCATGCATCTACGCAACACGGAGTACCGCCTCGTCGGCCGCTGGCCCGTCCGGCTCGCGCATGCGAGCGGGCACAGTCTCGATGCCGAACGCGGCTTGCTGTTGGTGCCGTCGTGCCGCAAGCATGACGAGAGTCCGGCTATCGCGTTGCCTTTCGTCCGCGTACCCGCCCGGCGGGACAACGGCCTAGCACCGCTCGTCGTGTTGGCCGGCGGGCCGGGCGCGCCTGCCATCGGCTCGTTCGAGACCGGCTTCTTCGAGCACGTCGAGCGGTTCCACGCGATCTGCGACGTGGTCACCTTCGACCAGCGCGGCGCCAACAGTGCGCTGCCCAACCTAGTCAACCCGGCGCCGCCGCGCTACGACTTCGACGCCGTCCTCTCCCGCGAGACCTTCCTTGACGCCCAGCGTGCCAGTGCTCGCGGCCTGGCGACCCATTGGCGCGAGCAGGGCGTCGATCCGAACGACTACAACACCGTCGAAAGCGCCCACGACGTCAACGACCTGCGCCGGGCTCTGGGCGTTGCCAAGATCAACCTGCACGGCGCGAGTTACGGCTCCCACCTCGGACTGACCGTCCTCAAGCAGCACGGCGAGCACGTCGACCGGGCGATCTTGTGCATCGTCGAGGGACTCGACGACACCCACAAGCTTCCGGACAACACCGACCGGCACTTCCGCCACTTGAGCGACTTGGCGCGTACCGACCGCAGCCTGAAGGGTGAGTTCCCCGACCTCTTCGGCGAGATCGCCGAGGTCCTCGACGCCTTCGAACACCAGCCTCGGACCGTGGAGTTCGCCAACACGGATGCGCGCGCGCACGTCGGCAAGTTCGCGCTGCAGCTCGTACTCGGCAATGCGCTCGGCAGCATCCGCGCCATCCGCGAACTACCGGGATTCGTCCGCGAACTGGCCAGGGGAGATCTGGCCACGTTGGCTCGCCGCGTCGAGCGCCGGCTGACCGGTCCCGGCATCCACGGCATGCAACTGGCCATGGACTACGCCTCCGGAGCAAGTGCCCAACGGTCGCGATTGATCGACAGCCAACGCTGCGTTGCGCTCCTCGACGACAGTTTCAACCTGCCGTTCCCGTTCGTCGGCGATGCCCTCGGCGTGGACGACCTAGGCGACGACTTCCGCGCTCCCGTGCAGAGCGACGTGCCGACCCTGTTCTGCACGGGCACGCTCGATGGGCGCACGCCGACCGTCAACGCCGAGGGCGCACGCCGCGAGTTTGCGCACTCGCACCTCGTGGTCGTGGAAGGTGCGACACACGAGACGCCCCCGTTTCTCCTCGATCTGCAGACCGAGTTCCTGCAAGGCAAGGATCCAGACACCGACCGCCTTGTGCGTCCGTTTGCCTTCAACCCGTTCCGCGCCGCGTGAACGACCGCGAAGAGGCGGCTGCACTCGTTGCACGCATGTCCTTGGCCGAGAAGGCCGACTTCTGCTCGGGCGCGGACTTCTGGACGCTGCCCCCGAACGAGCGCCTCGGATTGCCCGCGATCATGCTCACCGACGGCCCGCACGGTCTGCGCAAGCAGGCCGAGGCGGGAGGCCCTGCCAGCATCGCGCGAAGCGTTCCCGCAACCTGCTTCCCGACGGCCGCCGCACTAGCCAGCACCTGGGATCCGGATCTGTTGCGCGAGGTTGGTGCCGCGCTCGGTGCCGAATGCCGCGCCAACGACGTCGCGGTGATCCTCGGCCCCGGGGTCAACATCAAACGCCACCCCTTGAGCGGGCGCAATTTCGAGTACTTCTCGGAAGACCCGCTGCTCTCCGGCGAACTGGCTGCGGCGATGATCGACGGCATCCAGTCGCAAGGCGTAGGCGCCTGCGTCAAGCACTTCGCGGCCAATGACCAGGAGACGCGGCGCATGGTGGTCGACGCCGTCGTCGACGAACGGACGCTGCGCGAGATCCACCTGCGGAGCTTCGAGGTCGCCGTCAGGAAGGCGCAGCCGTGGATGGTGATGTGCGCCTACAACCGGCTGAACGGGACCTATTGCGGCGAGCACGACTGGCTCCTCAACCGCGTACTGCGCGACGAGTGGGGCTTCGATGGCGCGGTCGTCACGGATTGGGGTGCTGCGAACGATCGCGTGCGCGGCATCGCGGCGGGGCTAGACCTGGAGATGCCGGCAAGCGGCGGCGTCAACGATCGCCGGATCGTCGCCGCCGTGGAGGCCGGCGAACTCGATGAAGCCGTGCTGGACCAAGCCGTTGAGCGCGTGATCGAGGTCGTGCTCAAGAGTCGTCGCGCCCCAGCCGCCGCAGCCGCTAACGCAGCGGGGCACCACGCGCTTGCCCACCGGTCGGCAGCTGAGGGGATGGTCCTGCTGAAGAACGACGACGCGTTGCTACCGCTCGAACCCGCCACCCGGATCGCCGTGATCGGTGCGTTCGCCAAGCAGCCGCGCTACCAGGGTACGGGCAGTTCACGCGTCACACCGACCCGCCTCGACTGCGCATTCGACGCCATCGAGGCCCTCGCCGAGGGGGACGTCACCTTCGCCCTCGGCTACGACGCCGAGATCAGTGCAGCGGATGATCGCCTGATCGACAGCGCCGTGCGGATCGCCCGCGAGGCCGACGTCGCGGTGATCTTTGCGGGTCTCCCCGAGGTGGTCGAGTCCGAGGGGTTCGATCGTGCCGATCTCAGGCTTCCCCGGCAGCACGACCGCCTGATCGAGGCGGTGTGCGCCGCCAACCCGAACACGGCGGTTGTTCTCGCCAACGGCGCGCCCGTGGAGATGCCGTGGGTGGGCGCACCCAAGGCGGTCGTCGAGGCGTATCTCGGCGGTCAGGCTGGAGGTTCGGCGTTCGCGGACGTGCTTTTTGGGCGCTGCAATCCGTGCGGGAAGCTGGCTGAGACGTTTGCGGAACGACTGGCGGACAGTCCCGCCGATCCATGGTTTCCGGGAACGGGCCGGCAAGTGCAATACCGCGAGGGTGTGCTCGTCGGCTGCCGCTACTTCGACACCTTCGAGCGCTCCGTCCTCTTCCCCTTCGGGCACGGTCTCAGCTACACGGCGTTCGACTACGACGACCTTGCCGTCACGGTGCGAGGCGACACAGCCGTCACGGTGGAGTTCACGCTGACCAACGTTGGTGGTGTGGACGGTGCCGAAGTCGCGCAGTTATACGTCCATCATCCGCACCCCGCGGTCCATCGACCGAGCCAGGAACTGAAGGCGTTCAGCAAGGTCAGCCTCGGGGCGGGAGAGCGCGAGCGGGTGACGCTTGACCTTGATCGGGCGGCCTTCGCCTACTTCAGCACGGCGAGCGGCGACTGGGTCGTGGAGTCCGGCGAGTACGAGATCCGCATCGGCGCCTCGAGCCGAAACATACGCCTGCGCCAACGGATCGTCCTGGACGGCGACCCGGCTGGCGATCGCGGTACCGCGGCTCCGACGCTGGTCGATGGCCGTCTTGCCTGCGACGACGAGACGTTCACGGCGATGCTCGGCAAGCCGATTCCGCCCGCCCAGGACGTAAGACCATTCCACCTCAACTCGACGTTCGCCGAGATCTCGGCGACCTGGCTCGGCCGCAAGGTGGCGGCCGCCGTGAAGGCGCGGTTCGCGCGGCGGATGGGCGGCGGGGCGGACGCCGCGACCCGGCGGATGATCGACGCCATGGCCAACGACATGCCGCTGCGTCAGCTCGCGCTGTTCTCCGGCGGCGCCGTCGGCTTCGCGCAGATCGAAGCGTTCGTCGCCGTGCTCAATGGACGCTATGTGAAGGCGTTTAGGCTGCTGATCACCCGTGTCGTGAGCGGTCGCCGGTCGGCAGCGCGCTAGCGGGAATGCCTGCGACCGCCGGGAGTCACCAGATACGCCTGACACCGTACGCGTCGAACGCGGCGTCGATGGAGACGATGGCGAAATCACGTCGGAGGGCCTGGGCGATCAGCATGCGGTCGAACGGATCGCGATGCGGACCGGGGAGGTGCCCAGCATGCTCGGCATCCGCGACAGTGATGGCCAGCGGTTCGAATCCTTGCCTGGCGATTGCACCGGAGACGTCGAGCGCGGCGACCTCGGCTTCCGGCAGCTTGCCCAACCGATACTTGGTAACGATCTCCCAAGCCGAAGCCGCGCTAACGCTGATGTCGTTCTCTTCTTCCGCGATCGCGCCGTAGGCGGCCCTGGACAGTCGCTTGCTGTCCGCTAGCCACCAAAGAAACGCGTGGGTATCGAGCAACGCCAGCAACGCTGCTTCAACCTTCCCATGACGACAGTTCGTCGTCCGGTAATGGGTCGAAAAAACTGTCCGGAACCGTAATCTTGCCCCGGAGGATGTCCGGCTGTCGCTTCGAGTTGCACCCAATCAGTCTAGCCACCGGCTTGCCGCGCCGTGCGATGATGACATCCTCACCGGCTTCGACCCGTGCCAACAGCCGCGACAACTGCGTTTTCGCTTCGTGGACATTCACGGTTGCCATGCACGTTGGCCTTCAGATCCAAGTTAGCTAGCTAACATAGTCCAAATGGCCACGGTGGTCAATCTAGTAGCAGGACGGGTAGCCGTGTTTAAAAGAAACAGGACGCCCGTTGTGCTAGTGTCGATCCTTGTACAGGCCCTACTCCCCGACAAGCTTCGAGAAGGCACGCTGGACCTTCTTGTTGAAGGACCGCGGCTTGTGTCCTCTTTCAGTGCGCTCTGGTCCCGCACGGCACCGGAGACCATCATAGAACCACGCACACCAACCACCGCGACAGCGGCCTTGGCCCTCCTCGCGTCGAGCCTGTCCGCGATCCCGGCGTCGGGCCAGTACGCCTGCGGGCTCTCGCTGGCGCCGCATACCGAATGCGTGGAGGGGGACTACGAAAGGGACTGCTTCGCGGGCCTGTTCGACGAGGAGTCCCCGGCCGCGCCCCACATCGTCAGGCGCGACCCCGCGAACGACGGGTATGGCTACAGTAGCTACAGGCTCGTCATGCTGGGGCCCAAGCCCAACCTCGCCCTCCACGTGTCGGAGAACGCCGGACTCCCGACCCCGTCGGAGACGTGGACGCAGGACGAGGTGGCCAGGGAATGGAGCAAGGTGTACGCGCAGCTTCCCGACTTCGTCCACCACCTGGTTCCCTCCGGCACAGCACTTGGCGCGGTGCAGAGCTTCCACGGCTCTCCCAGCGACGAGACCCGGACCTTGGCGAGGTACTGCGACAACCGCGTCGGCATCTGCCGGGGCCCCCGGGAGCTGCCCAACGGACTCGCGGACCACATGATCTACATAGCAAGCAGCATGCTCATCGACGGCTCGTGCTACGACGGACGGGTCACGTGGGTGGACGCCGGCCGCAAGCGGGTCAGGGAGGAGATCATGCTGCACGAAATCGCGCACCTGTTCGCGGCGGCCCTCGGCTGGTACGACGACTGGTCCGATCCTGGCACCTACTTGACCTGGTCCGCAGAATGGCAGGCCCGGTGGGGCGATCCCGAAGAGCACTACGCCGACTCGTTCATGGCCTGGGCCGTCCTCTACTACCCGAGGCGGTCGTTCGTGGACGTCCACGGCAGGACGGACGGGAAGCGACTGCACAACCACGTGCGAGACACGGCGAACCCGACGTTCTTCAACAAGAAGGTCCAGCGGGCCTTCTCGAAGCTGGTCAGGGAGTAGGGCCTGTACAAGGACCGCCCCTAGCACAACGGGCGTCCTGTTTCTTTTCAAACACGGCCACTACCGCAGGGCGGCGTCCGGTGCGCGGGCCTCCCGGCCCCAAACGTACGTCGTACCGGGCCAAGGAATGCGGACGTGACGTCCCGCGCACCGCCGCTACAGCTCCAGCCCGCGAGGCACGCCCGGATTCCGGAGCGCCTGCACGCGTTTCTTGACGTCCTGGAACCGCTCTTCCTGCTCCGGCGTCTCGCGCGGCATGCCAAGACCCGTCCGCGTTGCGTACTCGCGGTGCTTGGCCATGAACTCGGGCAGGGCGTCGTAGGTCGACGTCTGCGCGAGATTCAGGATGTCGTCGACCGTGACCGTGTCGCGCATCTCGTCCCACTTGCCCTGCAGCGACAGCCGGTGCAGTTGCATGCCGAGGTCCTCGAGGCCGTGCAGCGCCAGCACCTTGTGGTAGGTCCGCGTCGAGCCGTAGAACGACAGCGCCCGGCGCATGCCGAGAGCCTTCTGTTCGATTTCGCTCGTGGTCTCGCCGACGATCAGGTAGCCGCTTTCGGCGATCTCGAGATCGGCCCAGGTCCGGCCGGACCGCTCGAGTCCGGTTCGAATCGCCGGCAGGAGCACCTCGCGCATGTACTTGTCGGACATGATCCCGCCGTGCGGCATGACCACGTCGGCGACTTCGCCGGCCACGCGCGCCATGCCCGGACCGACCATCGCGAGACCGACCCGGGGCCGCTCGTACGGGATCGGTCCTGGATTGAAGTTGGGCGTCATCAGCGTGTAGGTGTAGTGCTTGCCGAGGAACTCCGGCCGTTTGCCGTAAGCCCAAGAGTCCCAGACCGCGTGCATCATGCGGATGTACTCGCGCATCCTCGGCGCCGGCGGCGACCACGTTCCGCCGAACCGCCGCTCGTTGTGGCCCTTCACCTGACTACCGAGACCCAATGTGAAGCGGCCCTTGGACAGGTGCTGCAGATCCCAGGCTTCCATCGCGAGCACCATGGGACTGCGCGGGAACGCGATCGTCACGGACGTCTGCAGGCCGATTGACTCGGTGGCGGTCGCCGCGACCGTCATGGTCAGCATGGAGTCGTGCGACAACTCGCCACACGTGATGCAGTCGAAGCCGTCCGCCTCCGCCTGCTGCGCTTGGGGGCCTATGGCGCTCGGCCAGCCGCCAACACCGGTGATCACTTTCATGCGTTTCTTCGTCCTCGATGAACCCGCACGCATGATACCCATCGAACGGTCGCGGGAACGCAGTAGAATCATTCGGACTTCACGTTGAGACGGGACCCATCCATGGCCAAGCGAGCACACCTGATCGTCGGGGGATTCCCCATCGGCTCCACCGCCGGGCACGACATGGACTTCGCGCGCATCGAGCTCTTGCGCAAACTCTACGAAGGCGGATACACCACGACGGTCGCCAACGACTTCAGCGACGTCGGCGAGCGCCTTCACGGCGTCGACTTCCTGGTGACCTACGTCGCGGGGCCGTACCCGGACGACGAGCAGGGCAGCGTCATCGACGAGTGGCTCTCGCAAGGCGGCAAGTGGTTCGCCCTCCACGGCACAAGCGGCGGGCGCGCAAAGCGCGTGGAAGGCAGCAACCGCCGCAAGATGGTGCGCCTCTCGCACCATGATCTGCTAGGCGCGTTCTTCCTGAACCATCCACCGCTCAGCCGCTTCGACGTGGCCGTCAAGGAACCGGACCACCCGCTGCTCGCCGGGCTGCCCGAGTCGTTCGAGACCTCCGACGAGCTCTACCTGATCGAGCCCGTCGGCGAGAGCACCGTGCTGCTGACCACGGACTTGCCCGAGGACCCGTCGCCGGAGGGCTTCGGCTTCATCTACGACGAGGACACCTCGGTGCGCGCGGACGGCAAGACGCGCGTGCTGGGCCTGGAGCGCCGGGTGGGCGATGGCGCCGTGGCCTACGTCGCGCTGGGGCACTGCCACTCGCGCTCGACCAACGCCCAGCCATTCGTGGACGAAAGCGTGACCGCGGACGGGACGACGCCGATGAGGTTCCGCGGGTCTTGGGAGACGGCGGCGTTCGGACAGATCCTGGACAACGCGGTGCAGTGGGGGGCAGCGGCCTGAGCCGGGTGCCATGCGACCCAGTTGTCGCACGCAAGCGTAATCGTCTGACCGACACAGTCAGCCGGCCAAGGCCGGGACTGTCCATGAACGTCCGCACTCGCGGGCGACTATTCGACATCGCTATTTAGCCTCAAAGCATGCGACTCAACTTGTCGCATAGCTCTCGCACAATGCCCGCAAGTCCACCCGAGGCCCGCGAGGCAATCCCGTGCTGTCGGCCTACATTCGTCACCTCATCCTCACCTATCTCGCCAACGTCCTCGGACGCGTAGACCGCCGGCAACCGCAGGCCTCCGCCGCGATCGAGTGGATCGGAGACAACTGCGCGCTGCTCGAGCTTGACGGGGACGAGTTCGACTGGTCTTCGCACGCGAAACCCGACTTGCCGTCCGAAAAGGACTGGAGGCGTTTGCGGCGCCTCGTCGGCAAGGGCTGCCAAGCGACGAAAGTCGCCCGACCGGACCGCGCATCCGTGCGCCTGGCGCACCTCAAGGAGATGATCGGGCTTACCGACGAGGACATGGCCATCCTCGAACTGCTGCTGCGCTACGAGACCCACCCTGTCTTCGAGGATATGGTCGACTCCGTTTTCGCCGGACGCCGGCACTACCGGCTCGGCAATGCGATGAACCTGCGGCACGCCGGGCTGCCAGCCCTCCTCGGCCTGCCGCCAAGCGTGGTTCGCCCGCGTTTCGGCCCGACGGCACCGTTGACGCGATCCGGGCTGGTCAAGGTGGAGGACGATCAGGACGTCTCGTGCGTGGATCGCCTGCAGCGGCTCGCCTCGGTCGTCGACGACCAAGCCGGCGTGCGCGAGCTGTTGTTGGGAACGACCCGCCCGAGCGACCTCGACTGGTCCGATTTCGACCACCTCGGCACAGGCCGCGACCACGTCGAGCGCATGCTGCGCGGAGCCCTCGAACGGGGAACGCGAGGTGTCAATACCCTCGTCTACGGCCCGCCGGGAACCGGCAAGACGGAGTTCTGCCATGTCCTGGCACACCGAATCGGAGTCGATCTCTTCAGCGTTGGCGAGGCCGACGAACAAGGCGACGAACCATCCCGCCGGGAACGCCTCGCCGAACTCCGGCTTGCCCAGAGCCTTCTCGGCGACGACCGGGGCGCATTGCTCCTGTTCGACGAAATGGAGGATCTGCTCTCCCAAGGCCTGTACGCGATGCCTTTCGAGCGTTTCGTGGGGCGCCACGGCGGCGCAGCCTCCAAGGTGTTCATGCATCGCCTCCTCGAAGAGACTCCCGCGCCGACCGTCTGGACGACCAACTCGCCGGCCATGATCGACAAGACCATTCTCCGCCGCATGATGTTCGCCTTGGAGATGCGTCAGCCGCCGCCTCGAATCCGAGCGCGCATCTGGTCGAGGCAGCTCGCGCGGCACGGGATCGACGCGACCGAGACGCAGGCCTCGGCCCTGGCACACGAGTTCGAAGCCACGCCTGGCATCGCAGCCGGCGCCACCAAGGCCGCCGATCTTGCGGGGGGCGACTACGCGGCCGTCCGGCGCGGCGTTAGGAGCCTCTCGCGGCTGCTGGGCTGCGAGCGCCCGAAGGCCAAGCCGTCGGTCGACTTCGAGCCTGCGCTCATCGGCGCCGATGTCGACGTCGAGCACTTGGCAGCCCGCCTCGTGGCGGACAAGCAGAAAAGGTTCTCGCTGTGCTTGCAGGGTCCGCCCGGCACCGGAAAGACCGCCTACGTTCGGTACTTGGCGCACCGCATCGGGCTCGAAGTGCTACAGAAACGCACTTCCGATCTTCTCGACATGTGGGTGGGGTCGAGCGAACGGAACATCGCCGATGCGTTCGCGGAAGCGCGGGACAACCAGGCGTTCCTGGTCTTCGACGAAGCCGATTCGCTGCTCGCGGATCGCCGCGGCGCGCATCGAAGCTGGGAAGTGAGCCAGGTCAACGAGATGCTGACGTGGATGGAAAGCCACCCGCTGCCGTTCGCATGCACCACGAACTTCGGCGAGAGTCTCGACGCCGCGTCGCTCAGACGTTTCGTTTTCAAGGTCACGCTCCGTTTCCTGAAGCCTGGCGCTGCATCCCTCGCGTTCAAGACATTCTTCGGCCTCGAACCACCCGAGGGCCTCCGCACGCTCAGGTCGCTGACGCCGGGCGATTTCGAGGTGGTGCGGCGTAAGGCCGACATGCTTGGCCAACTCGAAGACGGCGACGCATTGGTGGCGATGCTGCGGGACGAGTGCGCCGCCAAGCCGGGCCGACCTGTCGCGATCGGGTTCGCACCCTAGCCTCCCCACCATGACCGGCGTCGCCCGAACCAAGGTCTCCCACGCTGCGGCTCCTTGCGCGGTGTAGGCTCCTGCAGACGAAAGCGCCCCATAGCCGTGTCCGGTACCTCGCGTTCGCTCGGCACCGGCGCGCGCCGCTTGCGGCGCGCCGACTCCGGCCCAAGGCCACTCCGACCGCGCATGGAACAACCGCCGCCGGTCGCGTACGCTCCCTCTGGCGCTTGTTCCATGCGAGGCGTCCCCGAGGTGTGAGGCCGATGCGCAAGGCAACCGATACCACCCTTCGAAACCTGGCCATGCTGCAGGCGATCCCAGCCCATCCGCACGCGAAGAGCACTCGCGAGATCATGGACGAGCTGCGCCGCATGGACCCAGAGTTCGCGGTGGACGTTCGTACCATTCAGCGGAGCTTGGAGCGGCTCTCCGCCAAGTTTCCGATTACCTGCGAGACGCAAGGCAGGACCAACCACTGGTATTGGATCGACCGTCATGCGCTGACCCAGATCCCCGCCATGAGCCAGCCAACGGCATTCGTTCTGCGCCTCGCCCGGGAATACCTGCGGGCTGTCATGCCACCAACGGTGCTGCGTCAACTCGACGCGTATTTCCAGCACGCCGATGAGGTCCTGAGCGACAGCACCCTCGAGCGCTGGGCGAACAAGGTGACCATCATTCGCCAGGGACCGCCGCTCGAGTCGCCCATGATCCGCGAGGACGTCCAGGAAACCGTGTACACGGGGTTGCTGGAGAACCGCCGGATCGAGGTGGCCTACGGTGCCAAGTCCAGCCCTGGCCAAGACGGGATCGTCCTGAGTCCATTGGGGCTGGTTGTTCGCGCCGGGGTGGTCTACCTGGTCGCGACATCTTGGAACTACCAGGACGTACGGCACTACGTGCTGCACCGGATGTCGCGGCCCCGACTGCTCGATGAGCCCGTCGCCGCGCCGCCGGGATTTCGACTAACCGAACACGTACGCGAGGATCGCCGCTTCTCCTATCCCTTGAGTACACGCAAGCTCGAACTCAAAGTCCTGTTCGATGCGGATGTCGCCTTCCACCTCACCGAGAGCCGCCTTGCGCCTGACCATCGCACGACCCCGCAAGGCGACGGACGCACCCTGATAGAAGCGACGGTCGCCGACACCGCTGATTTGCGCTGGTGGCTGCTCGGATTCGGGGCCGCCGTCGAAGTGGTCGGCCCGGACTCGCTGCGCAGGGAGTTCGAGGAGCAGGCGGAAAAGCTGCGAGGCATCTACGCGTAATGCGCTGTCGCGCGCGTGCACACTACGTGCCGAAGCCAGTAGCCTGAAACGCTAGATGGGTGCCGCCTCCTGCCCCTTCGGCAAGACGACGCGGAAGTAGTCCTCGTGTGCTTCAAATTCGGGAGAGACGCCGTTGTGCTCGCGCATCAGCGGCACGACCTGGCGGCGGATGCCCACGCCGCGGTCGTCCATCAGCCCGTAGTCGCGCAGGATACGGACGATGTTGGTGTTGCGCGGCACCTGAGCCTCACCGACCAGTCGTCCGCCTCCTCTTCACCCAGGGTTTCGAGGAAGTACTCGTCGAGGCGGCGCTGATCCAACTCCCGCATCGTACTGCCGTGGATGGGTAGGCGTTCCACGGATAGCAGGCCACCGATTTGGAACAGCCGCGCCATCTGTTCCCGCGTCGCGCGCTGGCCGGTGTTGCCGATCCGCAGGTAGTAGTCGAGCCGGTCCCGCCGCTGAACCGCGTACGGCTTGGCCGAACCGGTCGGTACGGCGACGACAGCAACAGTGCCGCGCTCCGTAGTCACCTCCTCGTAGTCCGGCACGACGCGGGGAACGACGTGGCGCGACACCACGGTGTCCATCAGCCATTGCTGCCAGTCGGCGCGTTTGATGCCCGACACGGCACCGTCGTCCTCCAAACCGACCAGAATGGTGCCGCCGTTCATGTTGGCGAACGAGACGATTTCGCGCGCTAGCTGCTCCGGTCGAAGGTCGTCTCGCTTGAACTCAACCTTCGCGCCCTCGCCGGCGGCGATCAGTCGATGTAGGTCGCTCTCGAGCATGGTGCCGGACGCTGGTTGGAAGCCCGGATTGTCCGCCGTGTTGGGCTGTTGGGCAAACGCGGTCACGTCCTAAGGCCGGGATCGCTCGTCGGCGTAGGTAACGGCCTATTCTCGTTCGCGACGAAGCATCTCGGCTCGAATCACTCGGATGTCTCCTATGTCCTTGTCCCGCCGCACCCGCTCCTTGTTGCGCAGCATGTCCTCCAAGGACAGGAACGGCACATTCAAGCCAAGCACCTCGGTGTGGAAACGGCGGCGCCACGCGGAATCGAAATCCAATCCATCGACCGTGGTCAACACGTCGATTCGACGTGGGGGAATGCCGAATTGCGTGACCACATCGGCGGCGGCGAAGTCATCGACCTTCACGTCCAACTCGCCAAGCGGTGCACCGAACGCAACAAGGGCTGCGTAGACGCGCTTGGCGTTAGCGGCGTCCGGACGAACCCAAACATCCATGTCTCCGGTGGCTCGTGGCAGACCATGGGCTGCCAGAGCGATGCCGCCAACGATCAGGAACCGGACATCGTGCTCCAGCAACGCATCGATGAGGTCGCGGAAATCAGCGTTCACGGCCCCGGGTTACTAGCCGCGCCGAACGACCTTCAGTGGCCACCGATTGCGCGGGATGTCCTCAATCTCCAGACCGGACACCCGCCAGCACGTTTCCGTAATGTCGTTGAGTGCGGCAAGGCGCTGCTCTACCGAGAGTTCGTGCAAAAACGTGTCGCCGGGGTGTTTGCCACCTCGAAAAGTTCGCAACGGCCACTTCGAGCGGGCGGCGCGGCGCTGTACTCGGTCACGGTCGTCTGGAGGCATGGGCCGGACAATAGCACACCGGTGCTGTCCTACGAATCTTCCGGTGGGGCGCCGCCGCGTGGGCTTGGTGTCCCATTTCCCTGGCCCTCAGCGAGGGTGCGCGGGGATGTGGCCGGGGAGCGCCGTCTTCATCTTCAAGTTCGGATAGCCGGGGTTCCGGGGCGCCAACGTGCGGTTCGTGCAGTCCGCCACCATGTCCGTGGCTTCAAGCACCAATTGGCCGATCAGGACCTCGCCCCGCGGCGGACCGATCACACACTGGGTCTGCGTGATGCGATCCCCGATCTTCACCGTGACCGGGCCTGCGACCGGGCGTTCCTCGGCACGCTCGTCGGCGTTGGTGACGGTCACGGTCTGGCCGGCTGCCAGCCCCAACCGCTCGACGAGATCCTGCGGCAGCATCAACATGACGGCGCCCGTGTCGACAACGCCTTCGATGCACGCACGGCGGACGCGGGACTCCGCGACCAAGCCGCTATCGGCATTGGCCCGGTCGACGGTATTTTCCACCTCGCACTGGACGACAATCTCACCCACGCCGTGACTACCTCCGAAACGACGCTGACGAGGACGCATTGTGCGCCGAATCGTCGCGCAAACGAAGCGGTGCCGTAGGACGCGGCGGCCTAGCCCGCTTGGCGGCCCCGTCACTTGGCTCCAACCGGTAGCGGTTGGTCCACGCATCGAGTTCATCGATCTGGGGCGGTTTCTCGAAGTAGGCGAGCACAAAGGAACGCAGGTCCTCGCTCCCGTGCGCCATCGCCTGCCGCAGTGGCGACGGCAGCGGCTTGTCGAGCACCTCCAGGACGCTCTCCAGCCACGCCCTGATTTCGCCCAGCAAGTGGTCGAGCATGGCGACCAGGATGTCCCTGCCCTCGCCCCCGCGCCGGTCCGTACGCCAGCCGAGCACCTTGCTGCGGCGGATGAGCAATGCCGTGACATGCCCCTCGATCCGGCGCATGGCCATCGCGGCCTGCCTGTCGCCGAGTTCACCGTCGTGACGGAAGTTCACTTCCGTCGTGTCGTTGTCCAACGCCCGCATGCGCACGACGTAGTCATCGACGACAGGGGCCGCGGCCTTGAAGACAGCGCGCGCATCCCTTTTCACGCCGCGTCGCCGCGCGGTGGTGTCGGGGCGCGTTTCGATCCTGCCGATCAGCGTTTCCGCCAAGCGTCGCATCTCGCCGGGCACGTCCGGCTGCGGGTTGAGCGGGGAAGCATCTGCGGACATCGCCAAGTCGCCAGCTACTGAGTTGGTACGATTGGACGGCCCGCCAACCCCGCGGCGCAATACTAAGAGCCGATGTCTTACGTCACGGCGCTGCCAATGTCCTACCTGGCATCACCGTGCCATCAAGAACCGGTGCAGCTTTACGTTGATTCCCTGCGGAAACGAAAAGGGCCACCGTACGGTGGCCCTTCGCGACGCTTGCGGTGGTGCGTCACTAAAGATGCACGACCCGCTCGCAGGTTGGCTACCCCTGCGCGTCGATCGCCTCGAGCACCCGGGGCGGCGACAACGGCAGGTCGTCGATGCGGAAGCCCAGTTGGTCGCGCACCGCGTTCGACACGGCGGCCAGCGGAGCCACGATCGGCGTCTCGCCCACGCCGCGTACGCCGTACGGGTGCGAGGGGTTCGGCACCTCGATGATCTGGGTGTCGATCATCGGCATGTCGGACGCTACCGGAACGCGATAGTCGAGGAAGCCCGGGTTCTCCATGACGCCGTTGGCGTCGTAGATGTATTCCTCGTTGAGTGCCCAGCCGATGCCTTGGACGGCACCGCCCTGCATCTGGCCCTCGACGTAGGACGGGTGAATCGCCCGACCGGCGTCCTGGATGGCCGTGAAGCTTAAGACATCGGACTTGCCCGTCTCGGTGTCGACCCGGACATCGGTCATGTTGACCGAGAACGAAGCACCGGCACCTTGCGCATTCAGGCTCGCGCGACCGAGCAGCGGCCCGCCGGTGCGGCCTGCACCGCGCGCGATGTCCGCGAGCGACAGCGGGTTCACGTCGGCGTTGACGCCCGGCTTCGGTACGGCCTCGCCGTCGACCCAGTCCACCTGCTCCTCGTCGAGGTCCCAGGTGAGCGCCGCGCGTTGCTTGCACTGCGCGATGATGTCCTCGCAGGCCTGGATCACGGCCATGCCGGTGGCGAACGTCGTGCGGCTGCCGCCGGTGACGTTGCAGAAGCCCGTGGACTCCGTGTCGCCGACGTGCGCCTTGATCTGCTCGTAGGGAACGCCCAGGGTCTCCGCGGCCATCAGCGCCATGCCCGCACGGCTGCCGCCGATGTCGGGGCTGCCTTCCATGACGGTCACCATGCCGTCTTCGGCGATGCGGACCTCGGCGCTCGACTGCATGCCGATGTTGAACCAGAAGCCGACGGCCAGCCCGCGGCCAGCACCTTCCGGCACGGCGCTCGTGTAGTTCGGGTGTTCCTTGGCCGCCTTCAGGCACTCCTTGAGGCCGATCGGCGGGAACGTCGGGCCGTAAGGCGCCTGGGTGCCTTCGTCCGCGGCATTCTTCATACGCAGGTCGATGGGGTCCATGTCGAGCTTGCGAGCCAGCTCGTCGATGGCGCATTCCATGGCGTGCATCGACTGCGGCGCGCCCGGTGCGCGGTACGCGCAGACCTTCGGCTTGTTGACCAAGACGTCGTTGCCCTCGATCACGAGGTTCGGCACCTCGTACGGGGCCAGCACCGACATGCAGCCCGGACCGATCGGCGAGCCGGGGAAAGCCCCGGCCTCGTAGGCGAGCCACGCCGTCGCGGCCGTGAACGTGCCGTCCTTCTTGGCGCCGACCTTGGCCCTGCACCAGGTCGCAGACGTTGGTCCGGTGGCGATGAAGACCTCCTCGCGTGTCATGGTCATCTTGACCGGGCGGCCGGACATCTGCGCCATCTTCACGGCCAAGGGCTCGAGGTAGATGATGGTCTTGCCGCCGAAGCCGCCGCCGATCTCGGACGGGATGACCTTGATGTTGCCGACCTTCTCGCCGAGGACGGCCGCGGTCAGCGAGCGCACCTCGAAGTGGCCCTGCGTGCAACACCAGACGGTGGCCTTGCCGTCCTCGTTGACGGTTGCCGTGCAGGCATGCGGTTCGATGTAGCCCTGGTGTGCGGTGGGTACGCGGTGCTCGCTCTCGACGATGATGTCGGCTTCGGCGAACCCGGCTTCGATGTCGCCACGCTCGAAGCGTTGCGTTGCGGCGATGTTGCTCGCGGGCTTCGACGTGTCGCCGTTCGTATGCTGCGACTCGTTCACCAGGGTCGCACCTTCCGCGATCGCGTCGTCGATCGAGAGCACGGGGTCGAGCACGTCGTATTCGACCTCGATGAGGTCGAGGGCCGCTTCCGCCTGGGCGGCGGTCTTGGCCGCCACCGCCGCGACGGCGTGGCCGTGGTAGAGGACCTTGTCGCGGGCGAGCACGTTGCGGCCCAAGTCGTTGTCGACGCCGCCGAGGTCGCTGCCAGCGATGGCGGCCATCACGCCGTCGGCTTCGCGGGCACGGCTCAAGTCGATGCTCTTGATTCGGGCGTGGGCGTGCGGGCTGCGCAGCACCTTGCCTTGCAGCATGTTCGGCAGGTTCAGATCCGCGCCGAATGCCGCCCGGCCGGTCACCTTGTCGATGCCGTCGGGCCGTACCGGGCGGGTGCCGATTGCCTTCAGATCTACCGCTTCTGCCACTGTGGTCTCCTTAAATGTCCTGTGTGAGGGGATCGCCTCTCGTCTGTGTTGGGTCTAGGCCTCGTAGGCCAGTTCTTCCGCTGAAGCCTGCACGGCACGGACGATCTTGTCGTAGCCCGTGCAGCGGCACAGGTTGCCTGCCAGCCAGTAGCGGATGGTGGTCTCGTCCGGATTCTTGTGCTTGTCGAGCAGCGCCTTGGTGGCGACGATGAAGCCGGGTGTGCAGATGCCGCATTGCAGGGCGGCGTGCTCCAGGTACTTCTCCTGGATGACGTGCAGCCCGTCGGGACCTGCGATGCCCTCGATGGTGGTCACTTCCTGGCCATCTACCTCGACGCCGAGGCAGAGGCAGGAACAAACCAGCCGGCCGTTGATCATGACCGAGCAGGCGCCGCAGTCGCCGGTCGCGCAGCCTTCCTTGGTGCCGGTGAGCGCGAGTTCGTCGCGCAGCACGTCAAGGAGCGATTGCTGGGGCTCGCAGAGGAATTCCGTCGCGTCCCCGTTGATGGAGGTGGATACGTGTACTTTGCTCATGGATGTTCCTTAGCTGAATCTTGCGATCAAAGGGCGGCGGCACGGTCGCGGGCGATCGCACCGGCACGCTTGGTCAGCACGCCGACGACCTTCTTGCGGTACTCGATGGTGCCACGCTTGTCCGTGATGGGCTTCGCCAGCGCACTCGATGCGGCGGCCGCGGCGGCAAGTGCATCGTCGTCCACCTTCGAGCCGACCAGGGCGGCTGCGGCGTCAGGGACCGGCAAGGCGGTGATCGCCACCGCGCCGATCGCGACCTTGGCCGCCGTGCAGGTTCCGCTGTCGTCCAGTGTCAAGGCCACGCCCGCTCCGCACACGGCAATGTCCATCTCCGTGCGCGGGATGAAACGCAGGTAGGCATCGGACGTCTTGCCCTTGGGTCGGGGAATCTTGAAGCCGACGAGGAATTCGCGCTCGGACAGGATGTTGGTGCCGACGCCGGTGACGAAATCCTCGACCGGGACTTCCTTGTTGCCGCCCGGCGAGGCGACGACGCAGACAGCCCCGCAGGCGATGAGGGCCGGAATCGTGTCACCGGCCGGGGATGAGTTGCACAGGTTGCCGCCGATGGTCGCGCGGCCCTGGATCTGCGTGGAGCCGATCAGGTCGGCGGCTTCGATGAGGCCCGGAAGAAGGGCCTTGAGTTCGTCGTTTTCGTTGAGTTTCGCGGATACGATCGCCGCGCCCATGTAGATCTCGTCGGCGCCAATGTCGAGTTCGTTCGCCTCGGCGACGGTCTTGACATCGACGAACGTCCGAGGGCCCTTGTCGATGGACCGCATCTGCACCAGGACATCCGTGCCCCCCGCAAGCATCTGCGTGCGTGTGCCGGCATCCGCTGCCGCGCCGAGTTGCGCCAGCGCATCGGCGACGTTCGTCGGCGCGTGGTAGGCGTAAGCCCCCATATTCACTCCCTTCCCTACATACGAAAGCGGGTAAGTTTATATCAGAAAGCCTCCGGCGTAGGGCACGGTGCCAGCGTGCATTTTCGTCGGCGACGGCGCGGGGCAGCGCGTGCCGTCGGCACGGCTACAATGGACCCGTTCACATCGACCGGAACGTCCCTTGTCATTCGAGAAACCCGAGTTCGCCGCTCACCTGGGATGCATCGCCAGCCACTGGGGAGACGCGCTCGCCGAGAACCGCTACGACGCCGCCGTCGTTCCCGCGGGGGCGCCTGCCATGTACTACCAGGACGACCAGGCCCCGCCGTTCCATCCCAATCCGCACTTCGCGCGCTTCTTCCCCGACGACAGTTGCGCGGGTTCAGTTCTGCTCGTGCGACCCGGCGCGAATCCGAAGCTGTACTTCTCCCAGCCGGGCGGCTACTGGCATCTGTCGCCGTCCCTGCCCGACTGGGCGGACGCCTTCGACGTGGAGACCCATGACGACGACGAGGCGCTGTTGCGGTCCCTCGTGCAGGACCTGGCGCGCCACTCCCGGGTCGCGCTCGTCGGCCCCGACGAGACGTTCAGCGCCAACCTTCCTCTCGCCGCCGTCAATCCCGAGCGGCTGGTCAACCAACTGGTGTTCGCGAGGGCAACCAAGACGCCCTTCGAAGTCGCGCGGATGCGCGAAGCCACCGCCATCGGCGTCCGCGGGCACTTGGCCGCGCGCGACGCCTTCCGCTCGGGCGGCAGCGAATTCGACATCCACATGGCCTACCTCGCGGCAAGCGGCCAAGAGGAGAGCAAGCTGCCGTACCCGAACATCATCGCGCTCAACGAACACGCCGGCATCCTCCACTACCAGCACTACGACCGGGAGCCGCCAGCGCGCGGGCACAGCTTCCTGATTGACGCCGGGGGACGCTCGGGGGGCTACCACGCGGACATCACGCGCACCTACAGCGCCAATCCCGGGGACGACTTCGACGCCCTCGTCACCGCCCTGGACGAGAAACAGCAGGCGCTCGTCGGCGAGATCCGCCCCGGACTCTCCTACGTCGACCTGCATACGCGCATGCACCACGAGACCGCCGATCTCCTGGTGCGCTTCGGACTGATCCGGTGCAGCGCCGAGAGCGCCTTCGACCGCAAGATCACCGATGCGTTTTTCCCTCACGGCCTCGGCCACCTGCTGGGCCTGCAGACCCACGACGTCGGCGGCAAGCTCGCCAACGCCGACGGCGACGAAGTGGAATCTCCCGAGCGCTTCCCGTCCCTGCGCTACACGCGCGAGATCGACTTGGGCCACGTGTTCACCGTCGAGCCCGGCTTGTACTTCATCCCCATGCTGCTCGAGACGTTGCACGACTCCGAGGCCGGCACGGACGTGAACTGGGCCAAAGTGGACGCGTTGCGGCCGTGCGGCGGCATCCGGATCGAGGACAACGTCGTCGTGACCAGCGACGGCGCCGACAATCTGACCCGACCCGCGTTTGCGCAAATCGATCAACCGGGGGCCTAGCAGGGCGTGCGCCTGACCCTCGAGGCCCTGTTCGGCCCCACCCCTCTCGTCGGCCCGACGCCAACGCAGGTCAAGCTGTCGCCGGACGGCCGGTTCGCCAGCTTCCTGCGTCCGGCCGCGGACGACCGCGAGCGCCTGGAGCTGTGGCTGATGGACCTGCGCCACGGGCACACCAAGGCGCTGTCACCCGATCTCACAGCCCCGGCAGAGGGAGAGATGACCGCCGAGGAGCGGGCCGAACGCGAGCGCCGTCGCTCGTTCGCGGGCGGGATCAGTTCGCACCAGTGGCACCCGGGTGGGGAACACATCCTGCTCGTCGCTCAGGGTGCCGCCCACATGGCCCGGATCACGGATAGCAAGGTCTCCGCGGCGACCCCGGCGAAAAGCCGGCAGACAGGCATCCGCCTGTCCCCCCGCGGCTCGCACTTGAGCTACGTCCGCGATGGCGACCTCTTCATCAGAGCGCTCGAAAGCGGCGTCGAGCGCAGTCTGACGACCGACGGCGGCGGCACCGTGAGCAACGGCTTGCCCGAGTTCATCGCCCAGGAGGAGATGCATCGCTTCGAGGGCCATTGGTGGTCGCCGGACGAGCGCACACTGGCGTTCACCCGGGTCGACACCGCGCGGATTGCCGTGAGCTATAGGCACGAGGTGCTTAGCCGTTCGATCGACGTGATCCCGCAACGCTATCCCTTCGCGGGCGCGGCCAACGCCGAGGTGCGACTCGCGCTCACCGATCTCGACTCCGGCGAGACGCGCTGGCTGGACTGGCGGCTTGCCGACGACGACTACCTGGCACGCGTACGCTTCGGCCCGGACGGTGCCTTGTACGTTCAGGCCCAATCCCGCGACCAGAAGCGGCTCACGCTGCGTCGGTGGATCAGTGGGCAGTGGAGCGAGGTCTTGACGGAAGACGCCGAAACCTGGGTGAGCCTGCATGACAATCTCAAGTTCGCCGGCAAGACCCTGCTATGGACCTCCGAGCGCGACGGCACCGCCCGCCTGTACGCCGCCAACGGCGACGGCGACGTCGACTGCGTCACCCCTGATCTCGGCCGCGTCAACGGCATCCTCGGCGCCGACGCGACGCGCGCCTGGGTCACGGCTTACCGCGACGATCCGACCGGGCAGGACGTATTCGAGGTGAGTCTTCGCGACCGTAGCAGCCGCGCGTTGACACCCGGAGACGCCTGGCACGATGGTGTTGCCAACGTGCGGGCCGGGGTCGCCCTGATCACCCGGTCTTCTCCAATGGAGCCTGGGTCCTTGCGAGTCGTCGACCTGCACAAGCGCCGCACCGGGCGGCTGGTCTCGGGCGGTTCGGTGAACGGCAGCCACCCCTACTTTCCGTATCTCGATACGCATGTGGCACCCGAGTTCGGCCACATCGACACGGCCGGCGAGACGTTGCACTTTCGACTCACCAAGCCGTCACCGTTCGATCCGGCGCGGCGCTACCCGGTTCTCGTGCACGTCTACGGCGGCCCGGGCGTGCAACGCGTCCGGCGAGACTTTCCTCCGCTCGTCCAGCAGATTCTGGCGCAGGCCGGGTTCGCCGTTTTCGAGCTTGACAACCGCGGTGGGAGCAACCGTCACAAGGGCTTCGAAGACGCCATTCACGACGAGCTCGGGCGTATAGAGGTGGACGACCAGCTCGTCGGCACCGACTATCTGCGCTCGCTCGGCTGGGTGGACGGCCAGCGCATCGGGATATTCGGCCACTCGTACGGTGGCTACATGGTCTTGAAATGCCTGGGCCGCGCGGCCGGGACGGGAACGTTCGCCGCAGGGGTCAGCATCGCACCCGTCACGCGTTGGGAGCTCTACGATACGCACTACACCGAACGCTACCTCCGCACGCCCACCGACAACCCGACTGGGTACGCCCGAAGTGCCGTTTTCCCTGCCGTCGAGGCCATCGATGTGCCTTTGCTGCTTATGCACGGCATGGCCGACGACAACGTCCTGTTCAGCCACTCAACCGAGCTCATGCGCGTGCTGCAGGACGCGGGGGTGCCGTTCGAACTCATGACCTATCCGGGTTCCAAGCACGCCCTGCAGGAGCGGAGCGTCGCGATCCACCGCCACCGCTACCTGTTGGATTTCTTCCGGCGCAACCTCTGGCCTTAGGCCGCACCGACCTCGTCAGGACCTCGGCGGAAAGCACCCGTCGTGCCACAACTCCGCCCACAACAGGAACAGCCGGTGCAACTGCATGACCCGGTTGAGGCCGGTGTTGGCGACCGCCATGGCGCGCAAGCGCTGCAGTTCGTCGGCAAAGTCGAGGAGAGCCTTCGGCCGGGGAGCGCGAGGGGCTTGCCCCTCGCTAGAGAAGCCGGGATTCTCGAGGCCTTGCCGCATTGCCCAGTGCACGATGCGCAGCCAACGCGCCGTCAGATCGGCGAGGCTCGCCTCGCGGTGCCGTTCCGCCACTTCGAGTGCCTTGGCCGGCTGCCGAGCCGCGTCGACGAGTGCAGACATGAGGGGTTCTTCCCCGCGCTCGACCGCATCACGCACCGTGAACGGCGCCGATCCGTACTCGATAGCCAAGTGCTGGGCGCGCTCCCGATCGACACCGGCCTCGGCGAGCCACCCCATCACCACGTCATCGCTCGCCGGATGCACGTCCACGCGCTGGCAACGGCTGCACACGGTGGGCAGCAAGCGCTCCGGGGCACCGGTCACCAGCACGGCGAAGCTGTTGTCGGGCGGCTCCTCCAACGACTTCAGCAACGCGTTGGCGGCGTTCTGGTTCATGCAGTCCGCAGCGTCGATCACGGCCGCCTTGCGGCCCGCGAAACGCGGGGTCTGGTGCAGGAACTCGATGGTCGCGCGCATCTGGTCCACCTTGATGACGCCCGACTCGGGTTGCACCCAACGCAGGTCCGGATGCGCCACCTCGCGCGGATTCTGCGCCGGGTCCAAGCGGAGCAACCGGGTGACCAGGGCCGCGGCAACGGTTTCTTCGCCCCAGCCCCCGGGGCCCTGGATGAGAAGACCGTGCGGAAGGCGGTCGTAGATGGCGTCTAGCCGCTCGAGCGGGGCCACCAGCCAAGGCGGCGTCACGCCGAGCACGCCACGCCTGCAAGGAACAGATCCAGCGCTGCCGCCACATCTTCGCTCACGTATGCAAGGGGTCGACTTGCGTCGATCTCCACGACCCGGCCTTCGCTGCGTGCACGTTCGCGGTACACCGCGCGCACCCGGTCGAAGAACGCCGTTCGCTCCCCCTCGAAGCGATCCTGGTCGCGGTCGGCGATGCGCGCCATCCCGAGAGCGGCGGGGGCGTCGAGGTACAACGTCAGATCGGGCCATCGTGCATCGTGCACCCACGCCGCAAGTTGCTCGACGATCGCCGGGGCCAGGCCACGGCCACCAGCCTGGTAGGCGAAGGTGGAGTCGGTGAACCGGTCGCACAGCACCCATCGGCCATCCGCCAGCGCCGGCTCGATGACGGTCTGCACATGCTGGGCACGGGCGGCGAAAACGAGCAGCGTCTCGGCAAGCGGCGTCACCTGTTCGTCTCGACGCGCGAGCAGGACCTCCCGGATCTCCTCCGCCAGCGGCGTGCCACCCGGTTCCCGGGTGACGAGCACGTCGTAGCCCCGACGCGCGAGGATGTCCCCGATCAGCCTCAGGTTGGTCGTCTTGCCGACGCCCTCCCCGCCTTCCAGCGTGATGAAACGGCCGCGTTGTTCAACACGCCGCTTCACAGCGTTTGGCGCAACTGGTAGCGACGCACCGCCGCGTTGTGCTGCTCGAGGTCGGCGGAGAACTCGCTGCTGCCGTCGCCACGCGCGACGAAATACAGATCGTCGTCCCCCGACGGGTGCAAGGCGGCCTCGATGGAGGCACGCCCCGGCAACGAAATGGGCGTCGGAGGCAACCCGCGGTGGCGGTAGGTGTTGTAGGGATGGTCGGTGGCGAGATGCACGCGCTTGAGGTCGCCGTCGAAGGCTGAACCGAGACCGTAGATCACGGTCGGGTCCGACTGCAGCCGCATGTTGCTCGACAACCGGTTGAGGAAGACGCTAGCGATTCGCGGCCGATCCGCGTCCAGTCCCGTCTCCTTCTCGATGATCGAAGCCAGGATGAGCGCCTGGCGCTGGTCCTCGTAGGCAACGCGCGGGTCCCGTTGCGCCCATGCGGCGGTGAGGATCTGCTGCATCCGCAGGTGGGCGCGGCGCAGCAGCTCCGATGCCGTGTCGTCGCGCTCGAAAAGGTACGTATCGGGGAAGAAGGCACCTTCTGCATTGCCCTCAAGGCCGAGCCGCGTCATCAAGTCCGTGGTGGTAGCGCCGCCGAGGTCGAAGTCCACGCGCTCGTCTGCCGCCAGCGCGGCGATCGCTTCCGCGGCCGTCGTTCCCTCGGTGATCCGGAAACGATGCTGCACGACGTCCCCGCTCACCAGCCGGTCGAGCAATTCGTCGGCCGTTTCGCCCGGACCAACCGCGTACTCGCCGCGGCGCAACGACGAGGCCAGGTTCCGGTGTCGTGCGCGCAGCGAGAACCAGGTCGGGTCGACGACCCCGGAGACGCCTAGCGAGTCGGCCACGGTGCCGAGCGTTGCGCCCGCCGGAACGATGAAAACCGTGTCGGAGGCCAGCGGCAACGGTTGGCTCGCCCACCGCCCGAGGAAGACGTTGACGGAGGCCAGCACCGCGACACCCGCCACGATTACCGTGGCGGGGACCAGCAGCACGCGCTTGTTCATGGATTCACACGGCGGTGAAGATCAACGTGCCGTTGGTGCCCCCGAATCCGAACGAATTGGACAGCGCGGCCGTGATCGGCATCTCGCGCGCATCGTGCGGGATGTAGTCCAGGTCGCACTCCGGATCGGGATTGTCCAAGTTGATCGTCGGCGGCGCGACGTCGTTGGCGACCGCCAGCACGGAGAAGATGCCCTCTACGGCACCCGCGGCCCCCAGCAAGTGGCCGATCATCGACTTGCTCGAGCTGATCGGCACCCGGGTCTCCGCACCGAAAACCGACTTGATCGACAGGGTCTCGGCGATGTCGCCCTGGGGCGTCGACGTGCCGTGGGCGTTGATGTAGTCGATCTGCTCCGGGTTGAGGCTCGCATCCGTCAAGGCGTTGCGCATGGCCGACACGGCGCCTCGCCCGTCATCCGGTGGGCTGGTGATGTGGAACGCGTCGGCGCTCATGCCGAAGCCGGCCACCTCGCAGTAGATCGTCGCGCCGCGCGCCTTGGCGCGTTCATATTCCTCGAGGACGAGAACGCCAGCGCCGTCGCCGAGGACAAACCCGTCACGATCGCGATCCCAGGGCCGGCTGGCCTTCTCGGGCTCGTCGTTGCGGGTGGACAAGGCGCGCATGGAGGAAAAACCGGCCACGGTGACCGGCGACGTGGCCTGTTCGGATCCGCCGACGACCATGGCGTCGGCCTCCCCGTACTGGATCATGCGCATGCCAAAACCGATGTTGTGCGTGCCGGTGGTGCAGGCAGTCACCACGGCGATGTTCGGGCCGCGAAACCCGTAGCGGATGGAAAGCTGCCCCGAGATCATGTTGATGACGCTCGACGGCACGAAGAAGGGCGAGACCCGACCCGGGCCGCGATTCACGCAGGTGGTGTGGGTGGCCTCGATGGTGTTGATGCCGCCGATCCCGGAGCCGATGGCAACGCCAATCCGCTCGCCGTCGCCGTTCGCATTCTCGAGTCCCGCGTCACGAACGGCCTGGATCCCGGCGATCAACCCGTATTGTATGAAGGCGTCGATCCGACGCGCCTCTTTGCGATCGATGTAGTCGGCGACGTCGAGGTCCTTCACCGCCGCGCCAATGGTCACGCTGTGTTCGCTGACGTCGAAGGCGTCGATCGGAGCCGCCCCGCTGACGCCGGCCAACGAGTTCGCCCAGCCCTCCTCGACCGTGTTGCCGATCGGCGACAGCAGACCTAAGCCGGTAACGACGACTCGTCTTTTACCCCCCATGGCGGCGAGTTGCCCTACTTGTGCGCCTGAATGTAGTCGATGGCCTCTTTCACAGTCGTTATGTTCTCCGCCTCCTCATCGGGGATCTCGGTCTCGAACTCCTCCTCCAAGGCCATGACGAGTTCGACGGTGTCCAGCGAGTCCGCGCCGAGGTCGTCCACGAACGATGCTTCTTCCTTTACCTCTTCTTCCTTGACACCCAACTGTTCGCAGATGAGTCTTTTGACTCGTTCCTCAACGCTGCTCATGTTCAAGACTCCTTAAAGATCCGAAGTGTTCGATTCGAAGCGGGCGCGTATTGTAGCCGACGCGACCGCTTCGCGGTCGCCCCGAGAATTCGCTGCGCGAATTCTCCACGCGGCAAGGCACCCCGACCCGCCGGCACAGACGCGACCGCTACGCGGTGTACAACCCGCCGTTGACGTTAAGGGTTTCGCCGGTGATGTAGCCGGCCGAATCGCTCGCCAGGAACGACACTGCGGCAGCAACGTCCTCCACCGCGCCCATTCGGCGCACAGCCGTTCGGTCCACCATGGCTTGGCGCTGCTCCTCGGCGAGATCGCGGGTCATGTCCGTGTCGATGAAGCCAGGAGCCACCGCGTTGACGGTAATGCCGCGCGAGCCCACCTCCTGGGCCAATGCACGGGTGAAACCTTCGATCCCCGCCTTGGTCGCCGCATAGTTGGTCTGCCCTGGATTGCCCATGCGCGCGACGACCGAGCTCAAGTTGACGATCCGCCCAAAGCGTTGCCGCATCATCGGGCGCAGGAGCGGCCGGGTGACGCGGTACAGGCCGGAGAGGTTGGCCTCCACCACGGACGACCACTGCGTGCCGGTCATCCGCATGAGCAGGTTGTCGCGCGTGATGCCGGCATTGTTGACCAGCACCGACGGGGCGCCGAACCGTTCCAGGAGGTCCCCGATGCCCTGCTCCACCATCGCTTCGGCATCGACGCGCAGCACGATGCCGCCACCGAGGTCACCCAGATCGTCATCGATCCGCCGCGCGCCGTCGTCGCTGGTCGCGGATCCCACCACGAAGTAGCCATCCTGCAGCAGTCGCGCCGCGATCGCGCGACCGATGCCGCGGCTCGCGCCGGTGACGAGTGCAATGCGCCTTTCCGCCGTGCCCGCCATCGGCGCCACCTAAGCGCCGGCGGCCAGCGCCTGCTCGAGCCCGTCGAGAGTGCCTATGCCGCGGAAGGTGAGCGACCGGTCGATGCGCCGGGCAAGTCCTCCCAATACGTTGCCCGGACCACACTCGACGAACACTCGTGCACCGCCTTCGGCCATCGTTCGCACGGACGCCGCCCACTGGACCGGCGATACCAGTTGGCGCAGCAGGTTGGCGCGGATGGTCGCCACATCGGCGGCGGCCTCGGCGCTGAAGTTCTGCACGACGGGGATCGATGGATCGCGCAACTCGACGGCATCCAGCAGCGCGCCAAGTGCGTCGCCTGCCGGTGCCATCAGCACGCAGTGCGACGGAACGCTGACGTCCAAGAGCACAGCCCGCCGCGCTCCTTGGGACTTGCAGGTCTCGGTTGCCCTCTGTACCGCGTCCGCCGCCCCCGCGATGACAACTTGCCCGGGGGAGTTGTAGTTGGCCGGCGTACAGACGCCATCGACCTCGGCACAGCACGCCGCCACCACGTCGTCGTCCAAGCCGAGGATGGCAGCCATCGCGCCCTCACCCGCCGGTACGGCTTCCTGCATCAGCTTGCCGCGCTCGTGCACCAGACGAATCGCGGCCGCGAAATCCAGCGTACCTGCGACGGTCAGGGCCGAGTACTCGCCAAGACTATGTCCCGCCACGACCGTCGGCGCGGGTCCACCGCGCGCCGTCCAAGCGTCGAACAACGCCACGCTCGCGAGAAGCATGGCTGGCTGCGTGATCTCGGTGCTGTTGAGGCGCTCGGCCGGTCCTTCGCGCACCACGCCGGCCAAGTCGAAGCCGAGCGCGTCCGATGCTTCTTCGAAGCGTGCCGCTGCGGCCGGTTCGACCGCCGTCACATCGCCAACCATGCCGACTTCCTGGGCGCCTTGCCCCGGAAATACGAAACCTAGACTCATTGAAACTCCAACAATCGCACGGGCAGGACAGGCTCAGATCCCCGCGGCGAGTTTGCCGACCAAGCCGCTGTCAAGCGCCCTGTGGGCCTGCGCCACAGCGCTGCGGAAACCCTCCCGGTCAGCGCCGCCATGGCTCTTGACCACGACGCCCGCCAAGCCGAGGAGCACGGCACCGTTGTACAACTGCGGATTGTACGCTTGCTGCACGCGCTTCAATCGCTCACCCACCAACGCCTTGGCCAACGCGAGCCGGGGAGAGGCCTCGGCGAGTTCCCGCTCGAGCATGAAGCGCGCCATGCGTGCCGCGCCTTCCGCCGATTTGAGTGCGATGTTGCCGGCGAAGCCGTCGGCCACGACGATGTCGGCCCCCGCGCGGAACAACCGATCGGGTTCGACGAAGCCGACGTAGCGTAGGTGTTCGTCCGCATCGACGAGACGCGCCGCAGCGCGCACCTCGGCCGGACCCTTGTTCACTTCAGAGCCGATGTTGAGCAAGGCGACGGTCGGGTCCGCCACCCGGTCGACCGTGGTGGCGGCCACCTGGCCCATCCGTGCGAACTGGTGGAGGTGGACCGGCTGCGTACCGATGTTGGCACCGAGGTCCAGCATGCGGAACTCCTGCTGTTCGCCTGCCAGCGTCTTGACGACGGCCGGGCGGCGAACGCCCGGCAGCATTCCGAGAAGGTGGCGAGACAGGGCCATCAGCGCGCCGGTGCTGCCCGCACTTACGACCGCATCCGCCCTGCCATCCGCAACCGCCATGATCGCGGAGCGCATCGACGAGGGCCGGTCGCCCCGCAACGTCTCCCGCAGCGGGTCGTCCACTGCGAGACACCGGGGCGCCTGAACAGTCTCGTGGCGGGTGCCATCGAGCAGTGGCGCGATTCGCCCGGCATCACCGAAGAAGGCCAATACGAGCTCTTTTCTTGCGAGGGGTTCCCCCTCGCGCTCCCCGGCTGAGGGCTCCTTGCTTGCGAGGGGTTCCCCCTCGCGCTCCCCGGCTGAGGGCTCCTTGCTTGCGAAGGGTTCCCCCTCGCGCTCCCCGGCTGAGGGCTCTCCACGCTGGGCAGCGTAATCCCGGGCCCAGTCGAGCGCGCCGCGCACGAGCGCTTCAGGCTCGGCGTCACCGCCTAGCGTGTCGATGGCGATGCGAATGGGTGGCGTACCCCCTTACGACCTCACCGGGAGCAAGAATACCGGTTTGACCAGCCGCAGGCTTGCCGCTAGCGGCGCGTCTCCAACACCTTGCGGCCTCGATAGAAGCCGTCTTCCGTGACGTGGTGCCGACGGTGCGTCTCGCCGGTCGTCTCGTCCTCGGCCAGTGTTGGCGCCGCCAAGGCGTGATGAGAACGACGTTTGTCGCGCTTCGAGCGCGTCACCTTGTTTTGCTGGACGGCCATTGCCTCCTCCGTGCAACTCGTCAGTTGTCTCGTTCGCGGGGCTTCCAGTTGCCCAGCACCGCGAACGGGCTTGTCCGCTCCGGCTCACGGGAAGCGACACCAGGCCGCTCCTCGGCCCAGTTCTCGCACCAGTTCTCGCATCGGACGCGATCGTCGCAGCCGGCCTCGGGTAGGCTCAGGAGCAGATCGTCCTCCACCAAGGCCACGACCGATACCCGTTCCTCGCTCGCCACGACCGTCTCCAAGTCCGGCATCAACGTCTGCGCCTGCGCCTCGCTCGCCACCAAGCGGAAATCGAGGGCGCATTCAACCGGCACCTCCACTTCGCAACCGCAGAGTGAGCACACGATCTCAGCGCGCAGGCCACAAGACCCCGTCAACCGCGCCCGTCCGAGATCATCCGGCTCGAGGCGCAAAGAGACCTCTACATCACCGCCGCCGAAAACCGTTGCCGCGAATCGCTCGAAAGCCTCAAGCGGCAACGTGCCTCGCCAAGTGCCTCCGGATCGCAGTCGCTCGGCGATGTCCAGCGAAGGCCCAGTCGACATAGCGGCGGCGGATGATAGGGTTGGGTCTTCGATGTGTCAAAGCGAGCCCGCATGACCGCAACCGTGCCAGGGCCCGAGGTGGTGCTCGCTTCCTCGTCGCGATACCGCCGCGAGCTCCTCGAACGCTTCGGCATCCCGTTCATGGTCGACTCGCCCGAGATCGACGAGACGCCTTTGCCCGACGAGCCGGTCGACGCCCTCGTACGCCGGCTCGCCGTCGCCAAGGCCCGAGTTGTCGCGACCCGCTGGCCACGCGCGGTCGTGATCGGCTCGGACCAGGCGGCGAGCTTCGAAGGCCGCATCCTCGGGAAACCCGGTACGGCGCAAGCGGCGGTCGCCCAACTCATGGCGTTCTCGGGCCAACGTGTGGACTTCCTCACGGGCGTGGCCGTCCTGCACGGTCCGAGCGACCGGGTCACCACGCATATCGATCGGACGCACGCGCATTTTCGCCAGCTCCGCACGGACGAGGTCGAGCGCTATGTGCAACGCGACCAGCCCCTCGACTGTGCCGGCGGCATCCGATTCGAGGGCACCGGCGCTCTCCTCCTCACGGCCGTCGAGACCCGGGATCCGAGTGCCGCGATCGGCTTGCCGCTGATCGAACTGGGCGCGATGTTGCGCGCCGCGGGCGTGAACCCGCTGCACTGATCGGGCTACGTGCGGCCCCATGGCAGGCGAGCGAACTCGTCGGGCAGCGGCGCGGCGGCTCGAACGACCCGGTCGGCGATGGGCAAAGTCAGTTCCGTGGCATGAAGCATGAGTCTGCCCGAGCTGTGCCGCGCGTACTTGTCGTCCCCCCAGATGGGGTGCCCCGCGGCTGCCGCGTGGACGCGGATCTGGTGCGTGCGGCCGGTTCTCGGCGTCGCGGCGAGCCAAGTCGCCGGGTCCGCCGACGCGTCGTCTCCCCTGGCAACCACCGCGAAGTCCGTTCGCGCCGGGTCGCCACCGCGAGCAACGCGGACACGGCGTTCGCCGTTCGGCAGCCGGTAACGCTCAAGGGCATCCCGCACCGTGCGCCGAGTCGTCGGCCAGCGGCCCGACACGACCAGGTCGTAGCGCTTGTGGACGACCCCGCTGCGGAATGCCTCGTGGAGCGCCGTGAGCGCGGGACGCCGCTTCGCAACCGCGAGGCAGCCGGAGGTATCCCGATCCAACCGGTGCGCCAGTTCGTACCGGGTGCGGGGATCCTGCCGACGCAGGATCTCGATGACACCGAAAGACACGCCGCTGCCGCCGTGCGTGGCCAATCCAGACGGCTTGTCGAGCACGAGGATGTCGCCGTCCTCGTAGACGACCCGGTCGCGCAGCACCGCGGCAAGGCGTTGCGGAACGCCGACCCCGGAAGCCGGCTTTCCACGTGCGAGGGGTTCCCCCTCGCGCTCCCCGGCTGAGGGCTCTTTGCTTGCGAGGGGTTCCCCCTCGCGCTCCCCGGCTAAGGGCTCTTTGCTTGCGAGGGGTTCCCCCTCGCGCTCCCCGGCTGAGGGCTCCCCCGCGCGGTGGGGCGGCACGCGCACCGCATCCCCACGGCACACGCGGTAAGTCGGCCGGGCGCGCCCGCCGTTGACGCGGACCTCGCCGCGGCGAAGCATCCGGTAGACGCGGCTACGCGGCACGCCCTTCATGATGGTCAGCAGGAAGTTGTCCAGCCGCTGGCCGGCCTCGTCGCCGACCTCGACCAGCCGGACACCGTGGCTTGGCATGTCGAAACCCCGATCGGCAGCTTAGGGCGGATTCTCGTTCAGTTTGAGGGCTTTACCAAGTATGTGCTATGTTACGCGCCGCGTAAGCGGCTGGCCGGACGTGGCCGCCGCAACGCGGTGGCAAGGAAACGCACACCGCGCCGCAAACGAGACACGAGTAGTTTTTACAACGACTAACGCCTCGCCGCGAAGACATCGTCGCACACCGCGTCGGCACAACGAGCCGACGGCAAGAGGGAGCTATCGCCGAACCGCACCTTAAAGCCTACTGCCGGATCGCCGGCCCGGGCAAGAACGTGACGTTTCCCGGGCCACCTTGGATCTATCGCCAGGCCGAGCGCCGAGCATGAGCATTGCAAGCAAGTGACCAACGAAACACCCACCGCGATCAAGCGGCTGACGATCCATTCGCGTTGCGAGCCGTTCGCAACACGGAAACCCCCACATGAAACGCATGCTAGTCAACGCGACCCAGCCAGAGGAAGTTCGGGTCGCCCTCGTCGATGGTCAGAAGCTCTATGACCTCGACATCGAAAACCGCACCTACGAGCAGAAGAAAGGCAACGTCTACAAGGCCCGCGTCGTCCGCGTGGAACCCAGCCTCGAAGCCGCCTTCGTCGATTTCGGCTCGGAGCGACATGGCTTCCTGCCACTAAAGGAAATCGCGCATAGCGCCACCAAGCGCCAGGGCGAGGGCCGCGTCAATATCCGGGACGTCATCGACGAGGGCGACCAACTCATCGTCCAGGTCGAGAAGGAGGAACGCGGCAACAAGGGTGCCGCGCTGACCACGTTCCTCAGCATTGCCGGGCGCTACCTGGTCCTAATGCCCAACAATCCGCGCGCCGGCGGCATCTCGCGACGCATCGAAGGCGAGAACCGGGAATCCCTTCGCGAGATTCTCTCGGACCTCGAGATCCCCAACGGCATGGGCGTGATCGTGCGCACGGCCGGAATCGACCGCGACGGCGAGGAGTTGGCGTGGGATCTCGAATACCTGCTGCAACTCAACAAGGCCATTGGCGAGGCCGCCGAAGAACACAAGGCGCCGGCTCTCCTGTACCAGGAGAACAACGTCATCGTGCGGGCCGTCCGCGACTGCCTGCGGCGGGACATCGGCGAAGTCCTGATCGACGGCAAGGAAGCCTACGACCAGGCGCACGAGTTCATCGACCCGGTGATGCCGGCGTACAAGAACCGCATCAAGTTCTACGACGATCCGATCCCGCTGTTCAGCCGCTACCAGATCGAAAGCCAGATCGAGACCGCCTTCGAGCGCGAAGTGAGGCTTCAGTCCGGCGGCAGCGTGGTGATCGACCCCACCGAGGCGCTGGTCTCGATCGACATCAACTCCGCCCGAGCAACGAAAGGCGCCGACATCGAGGAGACGGCGCTCAACACCAATCTCGAAGCAGCCGACGAAATCGCTCGCCAGTTGCGCTTGCGCGATGTCGGTGGCCTGCTGGTCATCGACTTCATCGACATGGTCGCGCCGAAGAACCAGCGCGCCGTCGAAGCGCGCATGCGCGAGGCTCTGCAGGAAGACCGGGCCCGGGTGCAGATCGGGCGCATTTCCCGCTTCGGCTTGCTCGAGATGTCTCGGCAGAGGCTGCGTCCGTCGCTTGACGAACTCACCACGGAGATCTGTCCCCGGTGCAGCGGTCAGGGTCGAATTCGAGACATCGAGTCGTTGGCGTTGTCAATCCTCCGCGTACTCGAGGAGGAGTCCCTCAAGGAGCGCAGTTCCATCGTCCGCGCACGCGTGCCGCTCAACGTCGCCGCCTACCTGTTGAACGAAAAACGCCGCGAAGTCGCCGACATCGAGCAGCGCACGACAACCCACGTCGTCATCGTCCCGGCGATGGAGCTGGAAACGCCGCATTACGAAATCCAGCGCATCCGCGACGACACGGCCGAGACCGAAAGCACGGTGCCCAGTTACGAGCTAACCGAGACCGGGCTCACCACCGAACCCCTAGAGGTGCGCGAGAAGCCGGCCCTGAAGCCGGCCCAGGAAGCGGCCGTCAAAGCACCGCCATTGCCTCAGCCGCCAACCGAGCGCAGAGCCGAGGCCACCCCCGCCAAGACCAGCGGGTTCGCGAAGTTCCTGCGGGCCGTGTTCACCGACCTCTTCAGCGGCAAGGCAGCGGCGGACACGGACGCGGGACGGCCCGCCAAAAAGGACGCCCAGTCAAAGCGGTCAAACCGCCCACGCAATCGCGGTGGCCGCAGTCAGCAACAGGCCGGCGCCGACCGCCACAAGCCAACCGGAGAACGGCGCCCACGCCGCGGCGAGGCGCGTGGCGAGGGCGCCGATGCCGACAAGCGCCGCCGGCGACCGCAACGCACGGAAGGCGGGAACCGGAGCGAGGAGGCTCGCCAGGGCCGCCAACGCAACGGCACGCCACGCGAAGGCGGCCAAGCGGAGTCCCGCTCCGAGCAAGCCCGGGGCGAGCCAAGCCGACGCCGACGTAGCCGCGGACCGCGCCGCCAGCCGCGAGCCGAGCAAGCTCGGGCCGAGAACGCGGAGGAACCGAGCCAGACCGCGAGCGAGGCTGGCGACCAGCCGCCGCGCGACGCGGGCAACGACGCCAGCCGAAGCCGCCGCAAGCCGCGCCGGGACCGGTCATCGCTCGCCAACCGCGAACAAGCCGCCCCGCCGCAACGCAGCGCGGCGCCGCCGGACAACAAGCCTGCACCGGCGGCGCCGGTCGTCGAACAGGCGGCAGCTCCAACCGAAGAGCCGGCGCAACCCGAGACACCGTCAAGACCGGTCGCTGAGACGCAGCGCGCCAGCAATGACCCGCGCCAACGTCGGCGGCGGGCAGCCGAGGCCAAAGACGAGGCATCCGCCGAGGCAACCTTAGTAGAGCCGGACGAGCCCGCGCCTCCGGTGGTCGAGGACGTCGCGATGCCGCCAGAGACCGTCGAGCACGAGGCGGCGACGGAAACGGCTGGACCGCAGGCGGACGTCGATGTCGCGCAAAGTGACCCGGCACCACTCGACGCTCCGGCCGCGGCTATGGATGACAAGCTCGAGACCGTCGCTGATGCGGATGCGCCCGACCCGGCACCGCTCGACGTGCCAGCAACAGAAGAGGTCGCACCCGCGCCAGCGCCGCCCCCCCACCACGGTCGCGCGCTCAACGACCCCCGCGAACTGCGCAAGGGGGCGGCTCGCGATACGTCGACGAGCGATGCGGCATTGGATTGATCGGGCGCGGGCTGGGGGCCGAGAAATGCAGAGCATTTCTCGATCGCGTCCGAAGGACGCGCTTAGTCCTTACCGAGTACCGTAGGCTCGAGTTCAAGCGCGACGTGGTACTTGGAGAACACATCGTCGCGAATGCGACGAGCGAGGGCCAATACGTCCGCCCCGGTAGCGCCGCCGTGGTTGACCAGCACCAAGGGTTGCCGGGGCCAGACCTGCACGGCGCCGTGCGCCACCCCCTTCCAGCCCGCGGCATCGATCAGGCGGGCCGCCGAGACCTTGATCCGGTCGCCGACGGCGTAGCCGTCGATTGACAGCTTGCCGCGCAGCCGGTCGAAGGCGCCCGGAGTCACGACGGGGTTCTTGAAGAAGCTCCCCACGTTTCCTACACGCCGAGGATCGGGGAGCTTCCGCCGGCGCACCCGGGTGACAACGTCCGCAATCGCCCAATGGCTTGGTCGGATTCCCGAGCGGCGCATCTCGTGCGTCACATCCGGGTAGTCGGCGACCAGGCCGCGGTGACCGAGGATCATCGTCACCGCGACGATGATCGGCGCGGGCGAAGCGCCGCCGCCGCGCCTGAACGCACTATCGCGGTAACCGAAGCCGCAGTCCTCGACGGTGAGCTCACGAAGCCCACCGCTACGCCGGTCGAATACCGTCACGCTTTCCAGAACGTCCTTCAGCTCGCGTCCGTACGCACCGATGTTCTGCACCGGAGCCGCACCGACCGAGCCGGGGATGAGCGCCAGGTTCTCCAATCCGCCGATGCCAAGACCGAGCGTGGCGCAGACAACCTCGTGCCAGTCCTCGCCGGCCCCCGCGGTGACCCGCCATCGGTTTGCGGCCAACCGTTCGACGCGCAGACCGCGGATGCGCAGCAGCAGCACAACACCCGGCAATCGCGACCGCAGCACGAGGTTCGAGCCACCGCCGACCACGGTCACGGGCCGGGCGGACGCTTCGGCCTCGCGGAGGTTGTCCGCGAGCGTTTCGGCGTCGGCCACGACGCGGACGGCGTCGGCGACGCAGGGAACCCCGAGCGTATTGGGCACGAGGCCCGCCCCACCTGGCGGGCGCGAGCACCGTGCCGCCGTCACGGCACGGCCCCGCGATGCTCCGGGCGTGTCCAGCGGAACGTGAAGTTGAGCCGCTCGCCCATCGGCCTCGCGGTGGGAGGCACCGCATGCTGGTAATCGCGTTGGCTCATCCCCCACATGAGCAATAGCGAGCCGTGTTCCAGGACCTTGCCGATGCTCGCGCCACCAGCCTTGGGCCGCATGCGAAAGACGCGTTCCGCGCCCACGCTCAACGACGCGATCACGGGCTTGAGTCCGAGGTCGGTCTCGTCGTCCGCATGCCATCCCAGCCGATCGCCACCGTCGCGGAAGCGGTTGATCAGCACGAAGTTGAACCGCCACCCGACAGCGGCGGCCACGTCGGCCGCCAGGGTCCGCAGCTGGTCGGTCCAGGGCGCGGCCCGACGCACGACCCCGCTGTAACGATAGCTGGCCCTCGGTTCGCCGTAGCACGCATTCAAGCGCCGGGCGGTCATGGTCCGCCCGAACAAGGTCACGCGTTCGTGGCGCCAGTCCGCGCGGGCAAGCGTATCGGCGAGGAGTTCGTCAGCCCGAGCGCCGGGCAGGAAGCGCGGCACGTACAACGCTTGCGGCACACCGAAACCCTCGGCGACCGCCACCAACCCGGCAGGCGGCGTGTAGGACATGGCGGGTATCATACGGGTAAGCGTCCGTTCCTAGGGCCAAGCACCTTATTGGGATGAGGAATCCATGCACATCGAAGACAAAGTCGCAGTGATCACCGGCGGCGCCTCGGGCCTCGGCCGGGCAACCGCGAAGACCGTGATCGAGGCGGGTGGCAAGGTCGCCATCCTGGACCTCAACGCCGATCTTGCCGAGCAGACCGCCGGCGAACTGGGCGACAACGCAGCGGCGTTCGCCGTCAACGTCACCGATGCCGCCTCGGCCGAGACTGCGGTCGACGCCGTCATGGCCCGTTTCGGTGCGATCCACATCGACGTGAACTGCGCCGGCATCGGTGCCGCCGCACGTACCGTCGGCCGCGAAGGCCCGCTCGACCTCGCGGCGTTCAATTTCGTTATCCAAGTCAATCTGGTCGGCACGTTCAACACCTTGCGGCTCTGCGCGCACCACATGGCGAAGAACGAGCCGATCGGCGCCGACGGCGAACGCGGCGTGATTATCAACACGGCATCCGTGGCGGCCTTCGACGGCCAAATCGGGCAGGCGGCCTACAGCGCCAGCAAGGGTGGCGTGGTCGGCATGACGTTGCCCATCGCCCGGGACCTCGCCCGCAACGGCATCCGCGTGTGCACCATCGCACCGGGAATCTTCGAGACCCCGATGATGATGGGTGCGCCGGACCGCGTCAGGCTGCCGCTGATCGAGAGCGTGCAGTTCCCGGAGCGTCTGGGCGAAGCGCCCGAGTTCGCGCTGCTCGCCCGGCAGATCGTCGAGAACCCGTACCTGAACGGCGAGACCGTACGCCTCGATGGCGGCATCCGCATGCAGCCCCGGTAAAGCCTTCGCCACTCCGGCCCACTGTTGCGTTAAGGCCCAAAGCCCCTAGTACGTTGCTATTCCGTTCGACTGCGGTTCAACTCGAGAGATGAGCGAAGCGTCTGGCCGGCGGAGTTCGGCGGGTTCTGGATGGGGCGTTGCGCCGCTAGCTGTTTTCGTTGCGGAAGTACGAACGGCGCGTCGCCTCGCGCGCACTTGGGTGTTGGGCGTCCTTGCCGTCGGCACGACCTTCATCGGCTACGTATTCTTCGCCCAACTGCATAGCCAGATGTCCTCCTTCCTGCCGTCGGCGGTCACCTCGCCGCGGTTTCTCGTCGGCGCCTACGGCGGCTACCTCCTGTGGCTTCTCATGGCGGCCACCGTTTTCCTCGCCTTCGATCTCGGCAACCGGGAACGGCGGGAGCGTATGAGCGACGTCCTCGACTCCCGCCCCGCGTCGAATATCCAACTGCTCGCCGGTCGCCTTGCCGGTGTCATCGCGACGCTCGCGGTGCCGTTGGCGGCAGCGTTCCTGCTGATTCAAGGCATTGGCGCCCTCGGACAGTCGCTCGACTGGCCGGTTCGGTCGACCATCGAACCGATTTCCCTTGCCGTGTTCCTGCTGGTGGATGCGTTCCCGGCCTTGGTGTTCTGGGGTGCCGCAGTGTTCCTGCTGGCCACGCTGCTCCGCAACCGACTCGCGGTGGTCGTCGTCGCGTTCGTCTTGCTGGGCTCAATCCTGTGGAGCCTGTCCTACGCGCCCGCGTGGCTGTTGACGATCGTCGCCCTCGCGCCGGACCGCCTGGTTTCGGACCTGCTCACGTCCGTGCCGAATGCCGCGACCTTCGCGCAACGAGGCGCCGTCGCTATCGCGGGTGTCGGGCTCCTGGTGTTCGCGGCCGCGTGCCTGCGGCGACCCGATGCCGTGTCGCGCGCCCGCTACCTGATCGTGGGGGCGGTGCTCCTAGCCGGCGGTGCGGTCGGGGTCGCGGCTGTCATCGGTCAGGCCCACGCCGACACGGGCAAGCGGTCCCAATGGCGAGCCGGTCAGCAGCAACGGCCGGGCGCCGTGGCCGACATTCGGTCGCTGACCGGCGAAGTGCGGATCGAGCCCGGCGACGCACTCCATGTCGACGTTGCGCTGAAGGTCGCAGTAGTCGACGGCTCCGAGGGTCTTTGGTTCCGCTTCAATCCCGGCATGGCGACCCGGGAAGTCCTGATCGACGACCAACCGGTGACATTCGCCCATCGGGACGGTTTGCTGCGCGCCGAACTGGATGCCGGCATCGACGGCGAGGTCACGGTCACCGTTCGCGCAAAGGGCATTCCCGACCCCGACTTTGCTTACCTCGACAGCGCCATCGAGCCGCACCAGGTGGTCGGCTCAGGGGCGTTGCGGGATCTCGGTACCGCGGCATCGCTCTTCGACCCGCGCTACGTGGCCTTGATGCCCGCCGTGCGCTGGCTGCCCGGTCGACTTGCAGCCACGCAGTCGCCGCGCGACTTCCTCGCCGTCGATCTCGTCGTGCAAGTGCCGGATGGCTGGCTGGTGGCGGGACCGGGCCAGCGCGAGTCGCTCGGGGATGGCCGGTTCCGCTTCTCGCCCGGGGCGCCGGTCCCGCAGGTCGCCTTCTTGGCGTCGCGGTTCGAACGTTTCGCCACGAGGATCCAAGGCCGGGAACTGGAACTTCTCCTGAGTCCGCGGCACACGGCACCCGTGGGCCATTTCGCGGACTCGCTCGGCGACGTCACCGAGGTGCTGGAACGCGTCTTCAGGGATGCCGCCGCGTTGGGCTTGCCCTATCCCTACGAGGCCTTAAGCCTGGTCGAAGTCCCCGCGAGCCTGCGCGGCTACGGCGGTGGTTGGCAGATGCCGTCGACGTTGGCGTTGCCGGGCGTGCTGCTGCTGCGCGAGCGCGGCTTCCCCACCGCCCACTTCTATGCAACCGAATCGCCGAACGCGTCGTTCTCCGACGACAAGGTCGAGCGGCTCGAGATGTTCTTCAAGGAGGACCGCAGCGGCGCCGACCCGTTCGCCGGGCTGGCGCGCAACCTGTTCCTGCACCAGACCGCCGCACGCGGAGACGGGGCCGCGGCACTAGAGTACGTTTGCCATTCCCTCGTCGCGCGCCTCCTGGGCGACACCGAGAGCTACTTTTCGGCGCACATCTACGCCTCGAGTCCGTCGGTACAGTCCCTGCTCGCCGATGCGTTCACCAGTGCCTTCGCCGGCGGCTCGGGAAGCGCGTCCGCCGAGGTTTTCGGGACGGTCCGGCCACCTTCGGTTTGGGACCGCGCGTTGGGGACCGCGCTGGTCGAACTGAACGGTCCCGAAGCCGGCCAGGCGGTCAACATCCTGACCATGAAAGGGGACGCGGTCGCTCGCACCTTGCTTGACGGCCTCGGTCGCGAGGCCACCGCGCGCCTGCTCGCCGAACTGCGCAAGCGCTACGGCGGTGCGTCCTTCACCGCTCGGGATTTCGAACGCCTGGCTCTCGAACAGGGTGCTGACCTGCCGGCCCTCCTTGGCGACTGGCTGCACGAATCGGCGCTGCCGGGTTTCGTGGCCTCCGCGGTCACGACCGCACGCCTCGCCGATGGCGCAGACGGCAAGCCGCGCTACCAGCTTCGCCTCGACATCTTCAACGGCGAAGGCGTGCCGGGCCTGTTGCGCCTGCGCTACCGGTTGGCCGGCTCCGATGCACCCCATCGCGAAAGCGAACCCATTCGCGTGCCGGCGCACGCGGCGGTGGAGGTCGGCCTCGTGACGACCGAGCCGATCCATGAACTGTGGGTGGCACCCTACCTGTCCCTGAACCGGCGCGAGTTCCCGGTGCGCGTTCCCGAGCCGGACACCGCCACCGACGCGGTGCCGCTCGCGACCGCCCGTCCCAGTTCCTGGCGTCCCGCTCCAACCCCGGGCATCGTGGTCGACGATCTCGATACGGGGTTCTCGGCAACCCCGCCCGAGGCCATCGACGCGGCCTACGACGTCGACGAGGGTCTTCCCGTCTACCAGCGTCTCGACCCCGTTCTCGAAGGGCACTGGTCCCGCCAGGAACAACCCACGAGCTACGGGCGCTACCGACACACGATCGCGCGCGTGACCGCCGGCCAAGGCAACCGGGCGGCCACGTTCTCCGCCGTCCTGCCCCGCGCAGGTCGTTGGCGCGTCGACTACCACCTGCCGGACCTTGCCGCGCGCTATACGGCCGAGGAGGATTCGCCGTTCCGCCTCACCGCCAACCTGGAATTCACGTCCGGGAGCAGCCAGGGGCCACAACTCGGCACCTATGACATGAAGCTTGTCAGCGACGGTACGGCACAGAAGGTTGAATTCGATGCCTCGGCCACGGAACCCGGTTGGACGACACTCGGCCGATTCGACTTGGCCGCGGGCCCCGTCAGCCTCGTCGTCACCAACTCAACCGGCGGACGCACGGTGGTGGCCGATGCCGTCCGATTCGCGGCGGACGATCCGCAGCAGCGAACCCCATGACCGCGTCGTTCCCCTGGTACGACCTGGCATCGGTGCGCTGGGCCAACGATGTGCTGTGGCGAGCCATGGGCCTCGGCGGCGAACTGGACCGCACGACGCCCGTGGACGCGCAGTGGCGCGCCGACGGCTTGGTCGTATCCCAGGCCTGCGGCCTGGATCTCTTCGTTGGCGATTGGCCCATCGAGCCCGTGCTCGCGCCCGTGTTCGACCTGGATTGCCTACCGGGCCACTATTTCAGCTACGTGGTCGGAACCTGCGAAGCGCCGTCAAACGGTGGCGTCGCCGCAGTCAACTCGCTGTCGTCCCGGTCCGGGTTCACCGCCCTGCTGAGCGTCTGCACGCCGAGGTCAATGATCGTCACCGGTTCCCACGAGGCGAGCCTTTCGGCCTTAGCTCGAGGCGCCGCGACAGTGGCGTGCATCGACGCGGTCACCTGGCACATTCTCGAGCGCGATGCGCCTGCACTTGTCGAAGGCTTCGACGTGCTCGAGCGCACCGCCTCGGCTCCGGCGCCACCCTATGTCGTGCGCCGGAATGGGAAACCCGACCGGCTCGTACGGCGCATGACGGCCGCAATGCAGAACCCCGCAACCCGCCTCGCCCGGCGGGCGCTTCTGTTGCACGGGGTGATCCCGGTGGCGAGGTCCGACTACGCGCCTGTCCTGACCGAGTACCGCGCGGTCGCTGAACGCATCCCGCCCCTGCTCATGGCGTGCGGACGCTAGGTCATGTTTGGGCGGCCCGCTTGCGCCGGTACCAGTTCAGGTACGTCCCCATGTGCTTGGCGAACGCCTCCGTCCGGTCAAGCCGCAGCATGTGGGCAAAGGCACGCGGGTAGTCGTCCGGCCCGTCGCGGCTGACCAAGGCGAGGCCGGAATCGGTCAGCGCTTCTTCGTAGTGGCCTTCGCGCAGGAACTGCGCGAAGTCGCAGACGAACGAGATGTCGGCTATGGTCAACGCGTCGCCCGTCAAGTAGTCGCCCTGGGTGAGCGCGTTCTCCACGCCGCCCAGGTAGAACTCGTACGCGGCCCTCATGCGCTCGTGCACGGCTGCCGCGGGCGCAGACATCCCCAGCAGGTAGACCTGCGCCTCTCGGGCGAAGACCAAGTTGGCGTCGAGAAAGCTGTCGATGCGGGATGCCTCGTAGTCGTCGCGCCCGTACAAAGGGCGATCGCCGGCACGGGCAACGGCACGCAGGATGCTGTTGGACTCGAAGATTCCGATCCGACCGCCGGGACTGAACGCTGCGGGCACCGTGCCGAAGGGATGTGCGGCCATGAAGGCATCCGTCTTGTACAGCGTGCCGCGAAAGCCCCTGCGACCCATGCGGGCATGTGGGCTTGCCTCGGTGCGTTCTCTCTCAGGCAACGGTCGCGCGTCGTAGTCCCAAAGCCAGCCCGCGAGGTTGCCTGACTCATCGCCGCTCACCTCCACCTCGACACCGCAGAGCTCGGCGGCGATCAGCGCCTTCCAAACACGCGGATTGGGTAGGTACGAGAAGATCCTCAAAACCGGTGCAGCCATGCTAGTTCACTTCCGAGCCGCCGAGCCGCTTCGCCTGGGCTATACGTTCGCGCAGACGCTCGGCTGTCTTCTCGTCGGGCGCCCGCTCGGCCGCCTTCTCGAGTTCCTCCACCACCATCTCCGGCGCGTTCAGTCCGAGCCAGGCATCGGCCCGCTCGACATACAAGCCGTAGTAGTCGGGCACGACCAGCAACTGGTAGTCCGAGATGTCCAGCGCGCGGACGAAATCGCCGCGGTTCTGGATCAGGATGCGGGCGTTGTTCAGCATGCGCAGTACCACGTCCTTGGGCCGAGTCAGGTCGAACGCCCCTTGCTCGCCGACGTTGTTGTCGGCCAGCCACTTCCGGCAGTTCTCCAGCGTCGTCGGCGCCACGGCGTAGGGGTCCACCAGCAGATCGTCGATAGTGACGAGGAAGTGGCGCGGGAAATTGACCCCTTGGGCGTCGAACCCGAGGTGCCGGGCGACGCCGATCAGGACGACGCCCAGCGAGATCGGTATGCCGCGGCGGTTGCGCAATACGCGATCCAGAATGCTGTTGTCGACCTCGTAGTACCGATCGCCCGCTCCCTTGAACCCCTCCGCGGCGACTGCCGCGACCAAGTCGGTCGGCGTGAACGGCCCGTGGCGGTCGGCAACGGCCACGCGGTCTGCGATCGCGGCAACCTCCTCGCGCGCCCAATCGACATCCGCATCGGCGTCGAGGATCCGGGCGACGATGAGAGCCCCTTCCACGGGATCCTCGTCCGTCGCGAGGAAATCGCGCAACGCGGCCTCGATGCCCGGACTCACCCGCTAAGCCTCTAAAGCGTGCTCGCGGGTCGACGCGAAGCCGATGCCGCCGGCACGTTCCTCCACGAGCGCGAGGTTCGTGCGAGTGGAAGCCAGGTACGCCAGGCATCCGCCGCCGTCCAAGGCCAACCGGTCGGCGTACTTGGCCCGGAAGGGGCGCATCGCATCCGCTTCTCCCGACACCCAGCGCACGGTGGCCACGCCGGCATCCTCGAATAGGCAGTCGGCGCCGTATTCGTGGTTAAGCCGGAAGGCAACGAGGTCGAACTGCAGGCTGCCCACGGCACCGATGACGGGTTCGTTGCGTTCGAGCGGGAAGAAGACCTGGGCGGCACCTTCTTCGGCCAACTGGCGCAGTCCCTTCTCCAACTGCTTCGTCCGCAACGGGTTGCGCACGCGAACCCGCCGGAACAGTTCCGGGGCGAAGTTCGGCACCCCGCGGAAGTGCAGCGGTTCGCCTTCGCTGAAGGTGTCGGCGATGCGGATCGAACCGTGATTCGGCAGGCCGATGATGTCGCCGGCGTAGGCCTCGGCGGCGCGCACCCTGTCGCCGGCCATGAAAGTCACCGCATCGGTCACCTTCACCGTCCGTCCCAGGCGGACATGGCGGATGCGCATGCCCTGCCGGTAACGGCCCGAGCACACCCGCAGGAAGGCCATCCGGTCGCGGTGCCTCGGATCCATGTTGGCCTGGACCTTGAAGACGAACCCAGAGAACAGTTCCTCGCAAGGCGCCACGGGCCGCTCAAGCGTGTCCCGCGCTCCGGGAGGCGGCGAATGCTGGACCAGGTGGTCGAGACATTCCCGCACCCCGAAGTTGCCAAGCGCGGTGCCGAAGAACACCGGCGATCTGTCGCCTTCCAGGAAGGCTTCTCGATCGAACGGGTGGCTCGCCCCGCGCAGCAGTTCCACCTCGTCGCGGAACGACGCGTAGTCGTCGGCGAGCCACGCCGCAGCGGCCTCGCTCTCAAGGCCATCGATGACCGCGTAGTCGTGCACGCGGTCGCCTACTCCCGGCGTGTAGCGGATCAACCGATCGAGACCCAAGTGGTAGACGCCGCGGAACGATCGGCCCGCGCCGATTGGCCAGGTGACCGGCGCGCACTCGATCTGCAGGACATCCTCGATTTCGTCGATTAGGTCAATAGGGTCGCGGACCTCGCGGTCGAGCTTGTTGATGAAGGTGACAATCGGCGTATCGCGAAGCCTGCAGACCTCGAGCAGCTTGACCGTTCGCGGCTCCACGCCCTTGGCGGCGTCGATCACCATGAGTGCCGCGTCCACCGCGGTCAGCGTCCGGTAGGTGTCCTCGGAGAAGTCCTCGTGACCCGGCGTGTCGAGCAGGTTGACCACCCGGCCGTCGTAGTCGAACTGCATGACCGAGGTGGTCACGGAGATGCCGCGTTCCTTCTCCATCGCCATCCAGTCGGACGCCGCATGGCGCCGCGACTTGCGTGCCTTGACGGTGCCGGCCAACTTGATCGCGTTGCCGAACAGCAGCAGCTTCTCGGTGACCGTGGTCTTGCCCGCGTCGGGATGCGAGATGATCGCGAAGGTGCGCCGGCGGGCGACAGACCGACGGATGTCGTCACGCGTTGCGGGTTTGGTCGTCTCAAGTCGTAGCGAGTTGGCGACCGCCGTAGGGGACGTGGGCAAGGTGTTCGCGGGTCCGGGGGATTGCGGCAATTATAGTAAGGTACGGCTTCGATTTTTCGGAGCGGTCCATGATTGACGCCTACTACTGGCCGACGCCGAACGGCTGGAAACTCACCATCATGCTCGAGGAGTGCGGCCTGCCTTACAACGTCGTGCCTGTCGACATCGGCGGGGGCGACCAGTTCAAGCCCGAGTTCCTGCGCATCTCGCCGAACAACCGGATGCCGGCCATCATCGATCACGATCCGCTTGGCGGCGGCGAGCCGCTGGCCATCTTCGAGTCCGGCGCGATCCTCGAATACTTGGCCGAGAAGACAGGCAAGTTCCTGGGGAGGGATCCCCGTGAGCGTTACCGCGTCCTGCAATGGGTGCATTGGCAGATGGCCAACCTCGGGCCAATGATGGGCAACGCCAACCACTTCAAGAACTACGGCAAGAATCTGGCGGACGACCCCAAGCAGCTTGAATACGGTACGCGCCGTTTCGTCGGCGAAGTGGATCGTCTCTGCGGGGTCATGGACGCGCAGCTTTCCGTGAACGAATACCTGGCGGGCAGCGAGTACAGCATCGCCGACATCATCACGTGGCCGTGGGCGTTCCTGATCCGTCGTGTCGTCGACGAAAACGCCTGGGAGACGTTTCCCAACGTCCACCGCTGGGTGTACCAGGTAGGAGATCGACCCGCCGTCGACAAGGGACGGCGAATCGGACACGACCTCGGCCAGCGCGAGCGGACGGAGGAAGAGGAAAAAGCACGCCGGGAGCTGCTCTTCAACCAGACCAACGAGAAGGTGCGCGCGGCCCGGGAAGTGGCGGCGCAAGCGGCATCGTGACAGCAGCTTTCCCCGTCGCCGACAGCGTGGTCGAGGCACACGATCAAACGCGGCGCGCGTTCGCCCGGCCAGGGGCCTGGTGGAACGGCGCGGACCGACTGCGGATCGTCATCGAGACGCGCAACGCGGCCCAAGCGCCGACCCCAAGCGCCGTACAGAGCGAGCGTGCCGACGGCTGCGAGTTGCCCCCGATCGCCGTCGAGGCGATCCACGGTATACGCACTGACTCCGGACGGCTTACCCGCCGCTGGTTCGACGAACTCATCGACATGGGGCTGCAGCCGGAAGCCTACGTGGAACTCGTCGGCGTCGCCGCGAGTTCGGTCATCGTCGACACGTTCGCGCAAGGCATCGGCAGGCCACTCCCCGAACTGCCGGAACCGGAGCCGGGCGCGCCAACGTTCGAGCGCTCGCAAGACGTCGTCGACGCCGGCGCCTGGCTGCCGATCAAGCGCGAAGGACGGGCCAACATCCTGCGCTCCTTAGGCCTGGTGCCCAGTGCCCTCAAGCTGTTCTTCGACACCTTCCAACCCTCGTACTACATGCGCCCCAACGCGGCGTTCTCGATCAGCCGACCGCAGGTCGAACTCGTCGCGTCGCGGGTATCGGCCGTCAACGAGTGCTTCTACTGAACAACGTCGCATACCGTGGCGCTCCGTGCGAGCGCCCTTGAAACGGGCCAGCCGGCGAACCTGGAAGTAGCCACCGGTCGTGCCGGCGGCGACGGCAACGTGGAAAGCGGCGCCTTCCTCGTCACCTTGGCGGAAGCCGTGGCCCGCTGGCACTGGGACGAAGTCGCAGCCTTGCGCGAGGAAGGCCGCGCTCGCTTGGGCGCGCAGCAGACCAGCGATGCGATCCTGGTGGCCTCAGGGTTCAACGGAATCACCCGTGTTGCCGATGCCATCGGCATCCGTCTCGATCAGCGCACCGCGGACGCGTCCGCGGACTTCCGCGACAGCGTCGGGATCAGCGCCTTCGCGCCACAGGAGAAGTGGCAGGCGTAGGCCGCTAGCGGCTGCGCCTTTGAGGCACGCGGGCGTCCTAGGTACGCAAGGGCTACCAGAACCACGTGCCACGACCGTACACGCTCGACGGGCGACGCGGTGACGATCGAAAAGGACAGAGCGTAGTAGTCAACCGCGGGACTGACGGGCGACCATTCGTGCGGGTGGCAGCTTGGTTCGCTCCCGGCTACGCGCCGGTCCCGGATCCGTGGCGGGTGGGGACATCGTGGCTACCTCCCAGGCACCTCGGACGGATCCACCAGCCCGATCCGCCGCCAGCCCTTCGACAGCAGCCACGTCCGCGGCGACGCCACCTCCGGCTCGCGGTCCGCGTCCGCGTAGCGGCCCGGCGGCGGACCCCGGCCCCGCCAGCCGTCGAACCACAGACCGGAACTCGCGCCGTCCAGCACCACCGGCGGAATCCGGCGGCGGCGCTGCCGGTAGTGCTTGCGCGCGTTCAGGAGAACGTACGCCAGCGCCCGACGCACCTCCGTCGGCGTGCGCTTCAGCACGTGGTGGAAGCGCCCCGCCAGCACGGGCCCCTTGCGGCCGAAGACCAACCGGCGGCAACGCCGGCGTTCACGCAGCGCGCGAATCGCGCCGCCAGGCTCTTCATGCCGTTCGCGAGACGCCGCGCCCCCGCCGCCTCGATCAGGAAGTGCGCGTGGTCGTCCTGCACCGAGT
>JAPOVK010000046.1 GCA_026708185.1 Gammaproteobacteria bacterium
CTCCTTGGTGGACTCAAATGTTACGGCCCCCAAACACGTGATTTCTGACAGGCTCATCCGTGTAGCCACCGACATTCTCGACTACCTCGGCCTTGGCCTGTCCCCCGGGCACGTGCTCAAAACACGCCATAGGCGTCTGGCTGACGACCTCAACGCGCAATGGGTCGACCGCTACCGGGCCGAGCTGACAGAACGACTGGCGGTGTCCTCCCAATCCGGAAAGGACTAGGCCATACAGGGCGAACGTGCCGGGTTTGGGTCGCCTCTCGCCTAGGCGGCCTGTCGCGAGGACCGCGAAACCTCCTACCCCGCCGCGAGGATCCGCTCCAGCACCGGCCGGATCTCCGCAAGGAACCGGTCCGGATGCTCGCTCATCGGGAAATGACCGAGCCCCGGCATGGTCCTGTAACGTGCCCCGGGGATCATCGCGGCCAGTTCCTCGCCGGCGTCCGGCGTGCCGCTCCAGTCGTACTCGCCGTTGAGGATGTCCACGGAGCAGATGTCCGTGTCGATCGTCGCCGCCGTATTGCGGACATCGTGGTCCACGGAGTAGTAGTAGAGGTCGCCCTTGAACACCGGCGGCGCCCCTTGGCTGTACACCCACGCGGTCTCGTGCCGGAACGCTTCGGGGCTCGTCGGCGCCATCATGCCGTACATCAGCGAACCCTTGAACTCGTTGCCGATGCGCGGGTGGTTGAACTCGTCGACGAAGCCGCCCGGCGTATAGGCGGCTGCTTCCAGTCCGACCACCGCCCGGAACTCCCGGGGGTGGTGCAAGGCCAGGTCGACCGCCAGGTGGCCGCCGATGGAACTGCCCATGTAGACCGGGCGCGGAAGGGTGAGCGCCGACGCCAGCGCGATCGGCACGGCCATCAGGAAATCACGCGTCAGCCGATATTCCTGTTGCCACCAGGGGACGTCCGTGGGCGGGACGGACTTGCCGTGGTAGGGGAGGTCGTAGGCGACGAGGCGGAACTTCGACTGCAGGCCCTCGTCCTCGAGTACGTGCCGCCACTGGCGAGCGTCCGCTCCAGCCGTGTGCTGCATCAGCAGCCCGACGTCGCCGGTGCCCGTCTCCTCGAAGTACACGCGGTGCGTCGTGCCGTTGATGGGCAGGTGCACGTAACGGCCGGTGGCGGCTTCGAACTGCCCGGCGGACGGCGTCGCGGGTGCCTCGTGGCGACCGGAACCGGCATGGACTTCGCGCATGATCTCGATCAGCCGGCGGATCGCCGGGTAGTGCGCGCAGTAGTCGTCGATGCCGCCGACCACGTCGAAGCCGTGGTGCAGGCTCGCGGGATAGAGGTCCTGGTAGAACGGCATCGGCTGGGCGGCCAGGAGCGCGTCCCAGTCTTCGTCGGGTGCCTGGATGGCGAGGTCGACGCCCATGCCGCCGGCGAACCGCTCGATCGGGCTCACGGCGCCCCTGTCGACCCTGAGGCGGAAGTTCCTGTGACCGATCCCGAGCCGGACCGTCGCCTCCCAGAACTTCGCGTGGCGGGCGAACTCGCCATCGGCGTTTGCCTTGGCCCGAACCGCTGACCAATACGCCTCGTCTGCCCAATCGAGCATTGAATACCCCGTGCAAGCGCAATTCGGTTAGGGTAGCCGATTCGCCTCAAGCGGTCCGAAATGCCATGGCAGAGAGAATCGGCCTGATCGCCGACACCCACATCCCGGAAGCGCGCGCCACCCTCTGGCCGCAGGTCTACGACGCCTTCGCCGGCGTGGACCGTATCTTCCACGGCGGCGACGTGCATGACCTCGCCCTTCTCGACGAACTGGAGAAGGTCGCGCCGGTGTACTGCGCGCGAGGCAACGGCGAGGACGGCTCGGGCGGCCGACCGATCCAGCCCGAAGACGCGCGCGTGAAATACGTCTGGACGATGGAGATCGAGTCGCTCACGGTCGGCTTGACGCACTACGTCCCCGTGGAGGACGGCCCGCCGGGTCTGACCCTCGACAAGTTCGTCGCCCGCTACTGGCCCGAGAAACGCCCGCACGTGATCGTCTCGGGCGACAGCCACACCGAACTCATCGCCGAAGTCGACGGCATCCTCTGCGTCAACCCGGGATCGCCCACCTACCCGCACAATTACGACACGCAGTACGGCACGATCGGCTTCCTCGAACTCGACGACGGCAAGGCGGAGGCGTCCGTGTGGCTGATCACCGACGACGGGATCGAGCCGTTCGACTGGGACGCGATCCCGCCGTGGAAGCTCCGCTGATCGGGCCGACCTTTCGGCCCCGAACCGCGCCGCGTCAAAAGCCGTTGCGGGAACCCGGTAGCCACGGTCGCCGCCGCCCCGCCGAAGCCAACATCGCCCAATTCAAACCCGACGGGCGCCCGCCTCGCGAGAGCCTGTATCCGCCGCATTGAAACGGAATTCCTCGGCTCGGCACGTGTCCCATAGGGTGTCGAGCAAGCGAGTATCTATGAACACCCATCGGTGGAAGCTGGCCGCCGCGCATGGCGTCGGACTGTGGGAGACGGTCAGCCGCGGCGCGACCTACAACCCCTTGTCGCCAGGCGTCGTCCAGAACCCCTACAAGGTCTACGGAGTGCTCCGCCGCCGCAGTCCGGTACACCGCAGTGCAATCCTCGGAAGCTGGGTGCTGACGCGCTACGAGGACGTGGTCGCGACCGCAAAGGACCACGGGCGGTTCTCCAACGACCCGGGCTGGCGCGGACCGACTGCGAGCGTGCTCCGACCGGCCCCGGACGACTACAGCATCCTGCTCATGGATCCGCCCGACCACTCGCGGCTGCGACGGGTAGCCTCCAGCGCTTTCGCGAGGGCTCGTCTGGCGGCGCTGAACAAGGTCATCGTGCGCACCGCGGCCGAACTGGTCGCGCGGGCGCTGGGGCGCGGCACCGTCGACTGGATCGCCGAAGTGGCGGAGCCTCTGTCAATGCGCGTGATGCTGAAGCTGATCGGGATCCCTGATCACGAGCGTGGCCGTTGGGCGAAATGGGTACCGCAACGCGCGCGCCTGCTCGAGATGATCGCGACGCCAGGGGAACGCCGAACCGCGCATCGCGCAGGGGCGGCGATGCGACGCCACTTCACGGGTCTCCTGCGGTGTCGGCAGGGGTCGGACGGGGACGATGCGACCAGCGTGTTCGCGAGGCAGGTGGCGGCAGGCGACGAGATCAGCATGGCCGAGGCCGCCGACATGCTGAGCGTGCTCATGGTCGCCGGCAACGAGACGACGACCAATCTGATCGGCAACGGCATGCTGGCGCTACTACGTCATCCCGAACAGATGCAGCGACTGCGGGAAGAGCCCGCGCGAATGCCTGAGGCCGTCGACGAGATGCTGCGTTTCGACAGTCCCGTGCAGACGGACTTCCGCATTGCCAAGGCAAGGTCCACCCTGCGCCGACAGGTCATCGAACCCGGCGACGGCGTGATTCTGCTCACGGGGTCGGCGAACCGGGACGAAGCGGCGTTCACGAACCCGGACGTCTTCGACATTGCCCGAAAGGGCCCCAGGCACACATCCTTCGGACACGGCATCCACTACTGCATCGGCGCGGAACTGGCCCGCATGGAGGCCGGCGCGATTTTCGCCGAAGCGTTGCGTTGCGCCGACAGGATCGCCCTCCACGGCGACGAGCCCCGCTACCGACCCTCGACGGTCATCCGCAGGCTGGCGGCACTGCCGCTACGGGTGGTGCGTCGCCATTGACCGGTCTGATTCGCGCTCCCCGATGACCGGGAGGAACATCGCCCTTTTCGAAAACCAGTACGGTGCACCATGGCGACGCAGGAACGCCGGGACCGTTGGCGGCCCGCCGTTGTCCGGGCTGGGCTTGCATGAAAAAGTGGCAATGTTCGGTCGGTTCGACCGCGCCACGTCGTGGGACGCTGGCCCCACGGCGTAGGGCGCCGATCGGACCGCCGCGTATCAACCGGTAACACATCGTGCGCACAGCACGGTGATGCGGTCGCTCACCACCGCCCGAAGCATCCGCGCCTCCGACGCCGCCGCGCGAGTCGTCCCAACGCTGGCCGCTTGCAGGACATCGCCCTTTTCGATGTCGGCGTGGGGTTGCCCACCCCTTGCCCACCGCGCCTCTTGGATCGAAGGGGAACGGCGCCATGGGCAAGGCGTGGACAACCCCGCCCGCGCCGTGCCACGCGCGGACGCCGGTCCGGATC
>JAPOVK010000026.1 GCA_026708185.1 Gammaproteobacteria bacterium
CCCTCGCAAGAAAGAGCCCTCAGCCGGGGAGCGCGAGGGGCCCGCCCCTCGCAAGGAAGAGATGCCGGCTTGGCGCAGGTGTTCGGCGACTGCTGGGAGTGGACATCGAGCGCGTACGGGCCGTACCCCGGGTTCCGCCCCCTTGGCGGCACGCTCGGCGAGTACAACGGCAAGTTCATGTCCAGCCAGATGGTCCTGCGCGGCGGCTCTTGCGCGACCCCCGTTGGACACATTCGCTTGAGCTATCGGAACTTCTTCTACCCGAAGGACCGTTGGCAGTTCACGGGCATCCGACTCGCCCGGGACCGGAATTAGGAGCCCACCATCGATCCCAGCACGTCCAACGGCCATTCCTCGTTCGAGTTGTTCGATCACACGCCGCCGCTACCCGACATGGTCGCCGAGGTCACGCGCGGCTTGCGCCTGCCGCAGAAATCGATTCCCCCGAAGTACTTCTACGACCCCGCGGGATCACGTCTTTTCGACGCCATCACGAGATTGCCCGAGTACTACCTGACCAGGACGGAGATCGGCATTCTCAACCACAACCGGCAAGCCATCGGCGAGCACGTGGGCAGCGGAACTTGCTTGGTCGAGTATGGCAGCGGCAGCAGCACCAAGGTGCGCATACTGCTCGAGGCCTGCGACCCACGGGCTTACGTGCCAGTCGACATCTCCAGGAGCCACCTCGTTGCGGCTGCGCGGGCGGTCTACGACGACTACCCGGCCCTGTCGGTTTACCCGACCTGCGCGGACTACAGCGGGCCGTTCGAACTGCCACCGGCGACACGGGACATGCCACGCGTCGCCTTCTTCCCGGGCTCGAGCATCGGCAACTTCGATCCCGCGGCCGCCGATCGCTTCCTGCGCGGGGTGGCGCAGACCGTGGGCCCCGGCGGCACGCTGATCATTGGCGTGGATGCGAAGAAGGACCCGGGCGTGCTGGCGCGGGCCTACAACGACACGGCGGGCGTGACCGCGCGCTTCAACGAGAACCTTCTGCGCCACCTCAACGCTGCGATCGGCGCGGACTTCGACGTGGCCGGATTTCGCCACCGCGCGGTTTACAACGCGGACGCGGGACGGATCGAAATGTATCTCGATGCCGAGCGCGACCAGGTAGTGCGCATCAACGGAGACGCGGTGGAGTTTGCCCGCGGGGAGGCGTTGCACACTGAGAACTCGTACAAGTACGCGCCGGACGAGTTCATCGCGAAGGCCGCTCGCGCGGGATTCGATTGCATCGACGCGCTGCTCGACGAGCGACGCTACTTCATGGTGCTGCTACTCCGCGTGCGTTAAGCCCCGGCAGCTGCGGATCCCCGGGGACCGCTGCGTGCATCGTCTCCGTCGAACCGAGTACGTCATGGCGAAGGCCACGGGCCGTCTCGCCACACGTCCTGCACTGCCTGCTCCATGGCCCGGACCTCCGCAATCCGAAAGCATGGCGAACTGGCTCTCCCGCTTGCTCGCGGAAAGCCGACCGTGATTCTGCACGCGAAGCCGAATGAACAGGTCAATCTTGCGGTCGGGCATGTCGACGATCTCCTGGGTCGCAGCCTTGCTCTTGCCGTAACGGGCAAGGAACTCCAGTTCCGACTCAAGCTCCACCTCGATCGCGGTTTCGAGGAAACGAAACAGCGCCTCCGCTTGGGCAGTGAGGTCGATGAAGCGGTACCACAAGGTGGTTTCGTTGCGAACGGTCAAGCGACCGTCGTCGTCCAGCACGTAGTCTACGAGCGGCATGAGTTGACGCGAGAACGCTTCCAAGGACGCGTCGTACTCGTTGGGCCGATGCAGCATGGCCGCAGACACCGGGACGATCATGCCCGCTGGGGTAAAGCGGCGCCGAGCCAGGAAGCACATGCGACGTGTGCCAGTTGGGGATCACGTCGAGGTCGAAGCGTTCCACCAAGGCGCTATAGCCGGCAGGCCGGTAGTTTGCAGTGCGCACGAATCGTGTGGAAATGCGGGCCATCCGCGAAATCCTCGTAACCTACCAGCGAAAACCGTAAACTAGCCGAACTGGCGACAAATGTCCTTAAGCGAGTCGGTTCGGTAGTGGCCTCAGTCTCCTAGAACTCCCAGAGGACCCACTCCGCAACCAGCGTCTTCGCCTGCTCCAAGTCCCCGAAGCCACGGGTCCTGTCGTACGGCACCAGGTAGTACGGCTTGCCGAGTTTCGGCACCACCTTGATCATCCGAAGCTGTCCGTTCTGGCGGTACTCGTAGACCATGCGCTCTTCGCTTGCGATGAGCGTGACATCGGGCCCGCGAAACTCGGGCGGTGGTTCCTCGGTGACGATCAACGGAACGTGGCGCGTATTCTCCTCCGCTGGCGAAGGGGCCTTGTCGGTCGAGGCGGCTTCCTTCGGGGGCGGGTCGTCGCTGCCTGCGGGCGGGGTTGGGTTGTCCGGGTTGGATGGAGCGGCGACCAGCGCGGCCGAGGCAAACGCGGCGGCGGAGAGAAGCGGCCAGACGGCCCAGGATGAGGGCGACCGGAATACGGCGGCGTCTTGCATGAAACCCGCGCCGCCGGTCACTATGTCCCCCTTGGGCGCATGACCATGAAGGGGGAATCTACCATGGCTGCCGACAAACCGTTGTTGCTGGTCGACGGCTCGTCCTACCTGTTCCGAGCATTCCATGCGCTGCCCGATCTGCGCACGCTGGACGGTTTTCCCACAGGTGCGATCCGCGGGGTCATCGGCATGCTGCGCAAGCTCGCCGCCGACTTCGAGGGCAGCCCCGTCGCCGTGGTCTTCGACGCCAGCGGCCCGACCTTCCGCAACAAGATGTTCCCCGAGTACAAGGCGAACCGGCCGCGCATGGCGGACGACCTGCGGATGCAGATCCAACCGATCCTCGACATCATCGAGGCCATGGGCATGCCCCTGCTCCGTGTCCCGGATGTGGAGGCGGACGACGTCATCGGCACGCTGGCCGCCCAGGCTACCCGGACCGCGCGGCGCACCGTGATCTCCACCGGCGACAAGGACATGGCGCAACTGGTCTCCGACCACGTCACGTTGGTCAACACGATGACCGAGACGGCTCTCGACCGGGACGGCGTGGTCGAGAAATACGGTGTCGCACCCGAGCAGATCGTCGACTACCTGGCACTGATGGGCGACGCGATCGACAACATTCCCGGCGTGCCGAAGGTGGGTCCCAAGACGGCGGCCAAGTGGCTCGCCCAGTTCGGCTCGCTGGACGAGGTCATAGCCCGCGCCAGCGAGGTCAAGGGCAAGATCGGCGACAACCTGCGTGCGACCGTGGACCAGTTGCCGCTGTCGAGGCAGCTCACGACGATCGACTGCGAAATCAGCCTCGAGGTCGGGATCGACGACCTGGCGATGAAACCCGCCGACGAGGACAAGCTCCGGGGTTACTTCGAGCTCTACGAGTTCAAGCCGTGGCTCGAAGAGCTTGGCGGCGGCGCGGAGCCTCCCCCGTCCGAGACCGTTGACATCGAAGTGGTCACGGACGGCGACGCGCTGGCCCGCTGGTTCGACCGCGCCCGCGACGCGGGGTCGTTGACGTTGTCGATCGAGACCTCCGGCGAGCGGTTCATGACCAGTCGCCCGGCCGGCGTGGCGCTCGGCGTTGCGGCCGGCGAGGCCGCCTACGTGCCAGTCGGCCACGACTACGTGGGTGTGCCGCGGCAACTCGATTGGACGGATTTCCTCGCCGCGGCGAAGCCTTTGCTCGAGGACCCCGCGATCGCCAAAACCGGCCATGATCTGAAGACCGTGATGAGCATCCTCGCGAGGTACGGCGTGGACCTTGAGGGCGCCGACCACGACATCATGCTGGAGTCCTACGTCGTCGACAGCGTCGGTGCCCGCCGCCACCACCTCGAGGACGTCGCGGGCAAGTACCTTGGCGACCCTGGTCCCGCGTTCGAGGCGATCGCGGGCAAGGGCGCGAAGCGCTTGTCGATGAACGCGATCGACGTCGACGCCGCTGCGGGCTACGCGGCCACGCGGGCCGATCTTGCAATCCGCCTGCACGCGACGTTGCGCACCAAGCTCGACGCCACCGGCCGGCTCGGTCAGGTCTACGACGACATCGACCGACCGCTGCTCGCCGTGCTTTCGCGTGTCGAACGCACCGGCACGCTTGTCGACGCCGGCCTGCTTGCGGACCAGAGCCGCGAACTCGCAACGCGCATGGGCGAACTCGAGGAAGCGGCCTACGCGGCCGCAGGCGAACCGTTCAATCTCGGCTCGCCCAAGCAGTTGCAGGAGATCCTCTACGACAAGCTCGAACTGCCGGCGCTGAAGAAGACCCAGAAAGGCCAGCGCTCGACCGCCGAGCCCGTGCTCGTCGAATTGGCCGACATGGGCCACGAACTGCCGCAGATCATCCTCGACCACCGCTCGCTGTCGAAGTTGAAATCCACCTATACCGACAGCCTGCCGCACGAGATCAACCAGGCGACCGGTCGCATCCACACGTCCTACAACCAGGCGGTGGCCGCGACCGGACGCCTGTCTTCGGCCGACCCCAACCTGCAGAACATCCCAATCCGCACCGCCGAGGGACGCCGCATCCGGCAGGCGTTCGTGGCGCCGCCGGGGAAGAAGCTAATCGCCGCCGACTATTCGCAGATCGAGTTGCGAATCATGGCGCACCTTTCGGGCGACGAAGGCCTGCAACGCGCCTTCGCCGCTGGCGAGGACATCCATCGCGCGACCGCGGCCGAGGTTTTCGGGGCCGAGCTAGGCACCGTTACCGACGACCAGCGACGCAGCGCCAAGGCGGTCAACTTCGGCCTGATCTACGGGATGTCGTCGTTCGGTCTGGGGCAGCAGCTTGGCGTGACGCGCTTCGTCGCCCAGGGCTACATCGACCGCTACTTCGAGCGTTTCCCAGGCGTGCGCGAGTTCATGGACCGGGTGCGGGCCCAGGCGCACGCCGACGGGTTCGTGGAAACGGTCTTCGGACGACGCCTCTACCTGCCGGATATCGGCGTACGCAACCACGCCCGGCGTCAGGGGGCGGAGCGCGCTGCGATCAACGCGCCGATGCAAGGGACGGCCGCCGACATCATCAAGCGCGCCATGCTGGCCGTGGACGATTTCTGTCGGCACGGCGACCTTGATGTGGCCATGATCCTGCAGGTCCACGACGAACTGGTGCTCGAGGTGGCGGAGGACGACGTCGCGGAGGTAACCGAGGAGGTTACGAGGCGCATGCGCGACGCTGCGGACCTGACCGTCGAGCTCGTGGTGGACGCAGGCGTCGGGGACAACTGGGACGAGGCGCACTGACCGGCCATGGCCCCGGTGGGGCGGTCAGGCAACAGCCAGTTGCTCAGCGACCTTCACGCACATGGTCAGAACCCTGTGCTTGCCGTCGCTCATGTCGAGAACGCCGTGCCGGGTCACGCTCAGCGAGACCTCGAGGCCATCGAGCGCCAGAAGCGCTTTGCGCGGCACGCGGAGGTGGAAGAACTGGTCGGCAAGATCCTTGGCAACTTCCACGTGGCGCAACTCGACCGGGCTCGGCGCCGCTTCGCGAGCCCGCCTGCCATCGGCTTCGTAGACGAGGGCGCTCGCGAGGAGAGTTCCGCCCGGTAGCAAGGACAGGCGAACATGGTCAGCCCGGGTACGGACGGATCGTGTGGCGGCGCGAGTTAAAGCGTCGGTTGCCGACGTCAAGTCGCTGGCCCGTACCCGCACGCGCATCAGGACGTCCCTGTCCCTTGGCAGGACTTTCCGGTAGTCCGGGAATCGCCACGGACTGATCCCCCAAGCAAGTTCTTCGGCTGCCAACGCAAGTCGGACCTCGTCCAGGTGGACCGTCAGGTCCCCGCCGCCTGTCAACGCTTCTGCGCCGTTCGGGTGCACCAACACGTCGGCGTCAAGTGCCCTGAGCGCCGCTACGCGGCGGACCAGCAGACGCGCGCCATCGGTCGCCACCGCGTAGCCCCGTCGGTCCAGCAGGACGCCATGAATCCCAGGTCGGGAGTCTTCGCGGTTGGGGGAGAAGAGTTCCGCCACGCCCAGCGATCTGACATCGGCCGGGCTGAGTCGCGCGGGCGTGCTGTGGCTCATGTTGTCCATTTCCTCCTTCAGTTGTTTGCGGGCGCGGTGCAGACGGCTCTTGACGGCCGATGTGGAGACTCGCAACCGAGCGCCGATTTCCCGGTAAGACTCGCCATGGACGTAGCGCGCGCGGATCAAGTCCCGTTGGTTTGGCGGAAGCCGGGCCACGGCCGCTCGCACCCTCGAGTTTCGAGGCGGGCTGTCGTCGGCAAAAGGTCCGTCGCCTTTCACCCCAGCCCATTCGGGCACGCGCGACTGCAGGGCGAGATGCAACTGTCGCCATCGGATCTCTCCGCGCGTTTGCATCCGCACCTCGTTCCTGGCGATCACCGCGACCCATGCATCGAAGGCATGGGCATCGGTCAATGACGCCAACGATTCGATCACCCGCACCACCGTGTTCTGCACGGCATCGTCGATTTCCGTGCCTCCTTGGGCCAGGGCCACGCGGCGGGCCAGCGCCGAGGCTCGGCCAACGAGCCGTTGCCGGGCGTGCTCGCATCCCTCGAGGGCATCCGCGACCAGTGTGGGCACGTCTTCTTTTGCAGACTTCACGGTTTGTTGATGCCGCTGCCCGATCAGGGTTGCGCTGTCGACAGCCAACTGCGTACCAGGTCCGTAGCATCTGCGGCGCCGAGCCCGGTTTGCGCGGAGAACAGCGCGGGGTGGCAGTTCTCGCCCAGCTGCCGTTGCACGTTGCGGAGGGCTTGCGCGCGCGCACCGCGCTTGAGCTTGTCCGCCTTGTTGAGCAACGCCAGCATCGGCAGGCCGCGCGTCGCGGCCCAGTCGATCATGTGCACATCGAACGCCTGCAACGGCCGCCGGGCGTCCATGACCAGGACGATGCCGACGAGGTTCGTGCGCCGGCTGAGGTAGTCGTCGATGGCCCGTCCCCAGGCGTCGCGACGTGCCTTGGGGGCCTTGGCGTAGCCGTAGCCGGGCAGGTCGACCAGTCTGCCCCCGTCGGCGACGCTGAAGAAGTTGATCAACTGCGTCCGGCCCGGAGTTTTGCTCACCCGAGCCAGCGAGCGGCTACCCGTCAAAGCGTTGAGTGTGCTGGACTTTCCGGCGTTGGAACGGCCGACGAAACAGACTTCCGGGACATCGTCCACTGGACAGCGCTGGAGGCGGTCGGCGCTCGTGAGAAAGGAGCTGGTCAGGGGCACTGCCGGCCGGAAATCCGAGTCGGTCACGATGCTATACTCCGCGCGCTTCGGCATATGCCGAAGCCCCAAGTGCGCGTCGGGAATACCGACGCGGCTGCCGCCGAAAGCGCGAGATGGGTCGGGCACGTCGGGGCAAAAGGATTCTAGCGGACAACAGGGGAAGCAAGAGCACCGTGGGAACGCGAACCGCCATCGCCATCGTCGCGCTGTGCTTAGGGCTAGGCGTTGCGGCATCGGAAGAAGCGATCGACGAGGCTGGCCCCGACGCCGAGGCGGGACGCGTCCTTTCCGCACCCTGCGTGGCCTGCCACGGCGAGGACGGCAACAGCGCCATCCCGATCAACCCGAGCTTGGCCGGGCAGAACTTCCGCTACTTGAACCGCCAGATGCTGCTGATGCGTGACGGCGGCCGCGCCGCGCCGCTTATGGCGGGCCAGCTCGACCGGTTCTCGGACGAAGAGATCGCCGACATGGCCGCGTTCTACGCGAGTCAGACCGCCGAGGTGCGGGCCGCCCCACCGGAGGCTGCGGGTCTTGGCCAGCGCATCTACCGTGGCGGACTGCTGCACAAGCAGGTTGCGGCGTGCACCGCCTGCCACGCGCCGAACGGTAGCGGCAATGCACCGGCCGGCTTTCCGCGCTTGTCAGGTCAGCACGTCGACTACGTTGTGCCGCAACTCAAGGCGTACCGCGAAGGCCAACGGACAACGGACGAAGAGTACGGCGGTATGATGCGGCAGACGGTGGCCAACTTGACGGACGGTGAAATCGAAGCTGTCGCGAAGTACCTGGTTGGCCTGCACTAGGGCCGAGCCGGATAATCACGCCGAGGAGCCTGGATTGGACGTCGTACGGCAGAGACTCTGGGGCGTCTGCGTAGGTCGACTCGCGGCCGCTTTGGCCTGCACACTCGTCTTCGCGACCGCGAACGCCGCCGAGTTCGAAAAGGGCGTCGACTACATCGAACTACCGGTACCCGTGGAAACCCGGGATCCGAACAAGATCGAAGTCGTGGAGGTGTTCTCGTACGCGTGCATCCATTGCTACACCTTGGAGCCCATGGTCGCCGCCTGGCAGCAGGCCGCCCCGGACGACGTGGACTTCTATCGAGTGCCGCTGGTTAGCCAACGCCTGGTGCCACTGGCGCAGGCGTTCTACGCCGCCGAAACCATGGGCGTCTTGGACCGCGTCCACATGCCGATGTTCGCCGCTATCCACGAGTACGGCATCGATATGAGCCGGCGCGAGTACGTCCGACGGCTCTTCGTCCGGGACGCCGGCGTCGACGAGGAGGAGTTCATGCGGATCTTCGACTCGTTCGGCGTCCAATCGCGCGTCCGGCAGGCCGCTGCGCGGGGGCGGATGTACCGCATCCTCGCCACGCCGAGCATCGTGGTGAACGGTCGCTACGTGACCGAATCCGGTCGCGTGGGGCTGGAGGGGATGTTCCTCGTGGTCAACCACTTGATCGAGCGTGAACGCGCGGCCCGCGCCGACGCGGAGGCGTCGGCGAGCGAATAGGGCGCCTAGTACCGACGCCGCTCGAGTTCGCGTTCGTAGCTCACCAGGCGGCGAATCAACGCGTTGTACCGGGAGTGTGCGTCTTCGGGATGCAGCCGACCGACTGCGTGGTAGAGGTCGAGTTCCGGTTGGCTTGGCACCTCGGGCGTCTCGGGCACCGGCAGGCCGAGTGCGCGCAGACGGGGTGCTCCGACGGCAACGAGTAGTGCTTCGACAGTCATTTCGCCCCGCTGAAGGTCGGCTAAGCCGGCCTCCACCAGTTCGTTTCCGGGGACGTCGTCAGTCGCCTTCCTCATTGCCTCGGACCCGTTCGACCGTCGTCGCCAGTTTGGCGCGGAGCGCTTGCTCGTCGATCGCCGGATACCGTAGCAGGTCGCCGGTCACATCCTCAAACAGGCGCACCAGCTCGTCTAAGTCGATCAGGCCGTGCTGGACCATTGCCTGAACATCGCCCAAGTCAGTGCGATGTCCCCGCTCGATCTTGGCGAGCGCTTGGCCGTAGAAGTCGTAGTGAAAAAAGTCCACCTCGCCATACCGGGCGATGAACGGACTGCGCTGCCGCCAGCCTGGCAGCGGCGGCACGAACTGGTCCGGGGCGGCCAACTCCACGTTCATGTCGAGTTCGTCCTTCATGAGCGCGATGGCTTCGAACACGGCGGCGGGCTCGGGATCGAGCTTGATGTCCGCATCCACCGTGGCGTCGCGCCAACCGACGAGGACGGCCGACGAGCCACCGACCAGGTACACGCGCCCGGATCCCGTCGCCCGTCGTCCGATGCCCTCCATCAGCCGGACGACCCTATCTGCGTCTACGAGCGACCGCGTCACCGCAGATCCAGAAGGAGGTCGCGGCTGAATTCCCCGATCTCGTCGCGGATGCGCCGGAAGACATCGGTGAAGGCGTCCTCGTCGAGTTCCGGGTAGTCGGGATCTTCGAAGGCGTAGTGCAGCAGGCGCTTGGCGCCAGGGAACACGGGACACTGCTCGCGCGCCGTGTCGCATACAGTGATCACCAGGTCGAAGTCCTGGTCGACGTAGCGTTCGACCGGGTCGGACGTGTGTGCGGAGATGTCGATACCCACTTCGGCCATCACCCGGATGGCGATCGGATGAACGCCCTTGGGGACCGTGCCGGCACTCGCCACCGCGACACGATCACCGCGTAAGTGTTCAAGCCAGCCGTGCGCCATCTGTGAACGCGCCCGGTTGCCGGTGCAGATCACGAGGATCCGAAAAGGCTGTTCGGTGGTGGTACCCAAGGGTGTCCCCCGGCTGGGCATGCGAGTCGCGCAGCATACCAGCGACCGCGGGATGCTCCCGAGCTTGCCGCTCGTCGCCCGAGCTTGCCGCTCGTCGCCCGAGCTTGCAGCTCGGGGTGGCGATCCGCCACACTCGACTGACGGGGACACGGTCGTCCCCCTCTCCGGAGCAGCGCATGTACTTGGGATTGGACCTCGGCACGTCCTCCGTGAAAGCCATCGTGATGAGCGAGACGGGGGAGGTCGTGGCCGAAGCCAGCGAGCCGCTCCCGGTGCTGCGTCCCGGGCCGCGGATGAGCGAACAGAACCCCGAGGATTGGTGGCGCGCGACCTGCGACGCGGTGGCGGCGCTCAACGACTACGCGCTGCGCATTCGTGCGATCGGGCTGTCCGGCCAGATGCACGGTGCGGTGTTGCTGGACCGCCGCGGCGACGTGCTGCGCAACGCGATTCTCTGGAATGACGGCCGGTCGGAGCCGCAGTGCATGGCTCTGGAGGCCGCAATTGACGTCGCGGGGATCACGGGCAATCGGGCCATGCCGGGTTTCACGGCGCCCAAGCTCAACTGGGTTCGCGAACACGAGCGCGACATCTTTGAGCGCACGAGGACGGTGCTGTTGCCGAAGGACTATCTCCGCTACCGGATGACGGGTGAGTACGTGAGCGACCTGTCGGATGCCTCGGGGACGCTTTGGCTGGATGTGGGCGCGCGGGGTTGGTCCGATGCCATGTTGGCGGCCACCGACCTGAGCGAAAGTAGCATGCCGCGTCTGGTCGAGGGGTCCGAGGTCAGCGCGACGTTGCACCCGGGGGTTGCTGCCGAGTGGGGAATGGCGCCCGTGCCAGTCGTCGGCGGCGCGGGCGATCAGGCCGCGGGAGCGGTGGGGGCCGGCGCGGTGGCGCGGGGCACGAGTTTCGTATCGCTCGGCACCTCCGGCGTTTACTTCGTGCCGGATACGCAATACCGCCCCAACCCCGCCGGGGGCGTGCACGCGTTCTGCCACGCGCTGCCAGGTCTGTGGCACCAGATGTCGGTCATCCTGTCTGCCGCCAGCGCGTTGACCTGGGTCGCTCGACTGACCGGCGCGGCGTCCGAGGAAGCGTTGCTCGCCGAGGTCGAACGCAGTTCCGTAACAACCGGCCCGGTCTACTTCCTCCCCTACCTGTCGGGAGAGCGGACGCCGCACAACGACGCCGATGCCCTCGGCGCCTTCGTGGGTCTGCACCACGATGTGGATCGCGCCCAGCTCGGCTATGCCGTACTCGAAGGCGTGGCGTTTGCGCTCGCCGACGGCCAGCGCGTACTCGACGATGCCGGGGCCGAGATCGGCGAGGTGAGCGTGATCGGGGGTGGCGCCCGAAGCCTGTACTGGGGCCGCATCCTGGCGGCCGCCCTGGCGCGGCCGTTGGCCTATCGCGAGGACGCCGCCGTCGGCCCCGCCCTCGGCGCGGCTCGTCTGGCGGCGCTCGGCCACGGCGGCGGCGATCCCGCCGACGTCTGTCCGCCCGCGCCGCTCGCGGCCGAAGTGACGGTAAGCGCGGCCGACATCGACCGTGCCCGTGCGCGCTTCGCCGTCTATCGCAGGCTCTACGACGATCTGAAGCCGCGCTTCGCCCAGTTGCACGATGCCAATGCCCCATGATTCTTCCGCGCCGTCCGACGACCGCGCGCCGGGAGAACGCGAAGCGTTCTCCAACGCGCCATCAGGCGCGCCGACGCCGCAAGGCGGCGCGCCTTGCCGCCGCGATTTCGAATCGCCAAACTCGGTAGTCCCCTTCAGTCTTGATCGGCCCCGGCCGCGCCGATGAACGAACGCGGGCGAGGACGCCCGAGGAATCAGCCATGAGTTTCTTCCAGGACATCGACACCATTGCCTATCGCGGCCCGGATTCCACCGATCCGCTGTCGTTCCGCTACTACGACGCCGACGCCCCCGTGCTAGGCAAGACCATGGCCGAGCACCTGCGCTTCGCGGTCTGCTATTGGCATTCGTTCGACGCGCAGGGCGCGGACGTCTTCGGCGTTGGCACGTGGGACCGCCCTTGGGCCAACGGCGCAAGCGATCCCATGGTGGCCGCACGGGCCAAGCTCGCCGCGGCGTTCGAGTTCTTCGAAAAGCTCACGGTGCCTTACTACTGCTTCCACGACCGCGACGTGGCTCCGGAAGGGCAGACGTTCGCCGAGTCGGAGAAGAACCTGCGCGCCATCGGGGAAGACATGGCCGGCGCCATGGAGAAGACCGGTGTGAAACTGCTCTGGGGAACGGCGAACCTTTTCGGCCATCCCCGCTACGCGGCCGGCGCGGCGACCAATCCCAACCCTGATGTGTTTGCCCACGCCGCGGCACAGGTCAAGACCGTGCTTGAGCTCACGCATGCGCTCGGCGGCGAGAACTACGTGCTGTGGGGCGGTCGCGAAGGCTACGACACGCTGCTCAACACCGATCTCAAGCGTGAATCCGACCAGCTAGGCCGCTTCATGCAATTGGTGGTCGAGCACAAGCACAAGATCGGTTTCGAGGGAACGCTCTTGATCGAGCCGAAGCCCTGCGAGCCGACCAAGCACCAGTACGACTACGACAGCGCGGCCTGCTACGCATTCCTGCAGAAGTACGACTTGGCCGACGAGTTCAAGCTGAATATCGAGTGCAACCATGCAACCCTGGCGGGGCATACGTTTCAGCACGAAGTCGCGTACGCGATCGCGCACGGCATTTTCGGCAGCGTCGATGCCAACCGGGGCGATGCGCAGAACGGTTGGGACACCGACCAGTACCCGAACAACGTCGAGGAGTCGACGCTCGTGCTCTACGAAATCCTCAAGGCCGGCGGGCTGGGCACGGGCGGGTTTAATTTCGACGCCAAGATGCGTCGCCAGAGCGTCGCGCGGGACGATCTCTTCTACGGCCACATCGGCGGAATGGATACGCTCGCCCGAGGACTGCTCAATGCGGCCGAGCTGCTCGGCAGCGGCGAACTGTCGGACCGCGTAGCCGAGCGCTACGCCGGCTGGGACCACGGCGTCGGCAAACGTATCCTTGACGGCGGCGAGAACCTGGACTCGCTCTGCGCCTATACGCAAGACGCCTCGCCGGACCTGACGCCTGTGAGCGGGCGACAGGAACTGCTCGAGAACATCGTGTCGCGGTTCTCGCGCTGACAGCCCCGAAGTCGTGCGCAAGCCGCGGTCGCTCGTCGAGAGGTTCCTGAAGAGCCCGACCGTGATTGCATTCGCCGCCGTCGTGGGCGCGATCATGGTGGCCGTAATGGGCTTCGCCTGGCTGACGTGGCTGGTGTTCGAGGAGCGCTACGGCGTCGGCTTTGTCGACTTCGTGCGCAACTTTCTGCTTTGAGCCTGTTCGGTGGACACCTGCAAGCGTTTATGATCAAGGCGGTTCGAGGGAAAGAGGAGCAGCGCACATGAGGCCGCTCGCAATCGTAATGGCAGCGATGCTGTGTTCCGCGCCCGTGTTCGCCGCGGACCCCGACGAGATCGCGCCCCCGCACGTCTACCAGGCCGTACGCCAAGTAGCCCAGGACGTCGAACTCATCCGCGAGGTGATGGGCAAGCCCAAACTCGAAGCCCCGGCGTGGATTGTCGACCACGCGGAGCCTCGGCACGTCTTCTACCAGGCGCAGACACTGTTCCGGCAAGTGGGCCGGCTGGCGCAGCAGATGACCGGTGAGGAGAGTGTGCTGCCGCCATTCCCCATGGGCGAGATCGAGCCGCAGCATGTGCTGCGCGTGGTGCAGGCGGCCCAGGAGCGGGTCGAGCGCGTGCGCGACGAATTGGGCATCAGCTACCGGGCGGAACTACCAACGCTCGAGCCGGACCGGCAGCCGCGCGACGTCTTCCGCGAAACCGTCCAGGCGATCCGCCAGTTGAATCTCATGCTGGATCGTCCGATCCAACCGCGGGACGTTTACGGCCGCCTGGAACTCGCGGCCGCCTACGTTGCGGGCGCGCTCACCGAGGACGAGGCGAATCCGATCTACGGCACGCGACCGCCGTTCGACCCCGGCAAGGTACCCTCCGACGTTTATCGTCGCGTCCTCGAGTGCCTAGGCTTGGCCCAGGAAATCGGCAGGCAGCACGGTATCGCCGTGCTCCGGCTGAACCTGCGCCGCGAACTGCGACGTCGTGACATCGAGCCATCGGACGTTTACCTCTTGGCAACCACTCTGCTGGCCGAGGTTGCATACCTCACGCTGACGCTGGATGCCAAGGACGTCGACCTGCCGCCGATCGAGCGCCCGAAACACATCTTCCCGTCGCACGTGTTCCAGATGGCGGGCATGTTGCAGGACGAGCTCGCACGCCTGGAGGCGCAGTTGCAAATGTAAATGTAAATGTAGATGTAGCCGCACCTGAAGCCAACCACTGGAGTCCGCTTATGCCTGGTTTCGAATACGACCGCACGATCACCCTGTCCACGCCCGTCGGCGATCTCGATGAATCGATTGCGTGGTTCCGAGACATCCTCGGCTTCGAGGAGATCTTCAAGGTGCCGGAGGCCGGCTGGGGCGAAGTGAGTACGTCGGCTGACGGCGTCAGCATCGGCCTGGATGCCGGAGAAACCGCCGAAGGTCGCGGAACGACGCCCGTCTTTGGCGTGGTTGACATCGACGCCGCGCGCTCGGAACTCGAAGCCAAAGGGGTGCGTTTCGAAGGCCCGACGATTGAACTCCCCGGCATGGTCAAGCTGGCGACGTTCTTCGACCCGTACGGCAACCGCTTCATGTTCGCGCAGTCGCTGGCAGGCGGCTGAGCGGCGGCCGTGCGCGGCGCGGCTTGGTCTCTCGCCGCAGGCCTCGTCGCGGGGGCTGCCGCAGCGGATGATGCCGACGGCCAAGCGGGCGGGATTGCCTATGCCCACGGCACGTCGTACCTCGAGCCGCTGAAGTACGAGGCTGGATTCGCGCACTTCGACTACGTGGACCCCAACGCGCCGAAGGGCGGAATGGTACGGGCTGCAGATAGGGGCACGTACGACAGCTTCAACGGCATTCTCGACCGCGGCCGCGTCGCCCGCGGCTTCGAGCGGCTCGGCGAGTGGGCGGTGAACTACGACCGCCTGCTGGAACAGTCGATCGACGAGCCGGCGAGCTACTACGGTCGCCTAGCGTCCGGCGTATGGGTGGCAGACGACTACCGCGAGTTCGCGTTCAAGATTCGCGACGGGGCGTATTGGCACGACGGCACGCCGCTGACCGCGGCGGACGTGGTGTTCACGTTCGAGACGTTGCGCGAGAAAGCCGCTGTCGGCGTTCGCTCGGCGTTGCTGGAACTCGGTACGATCAAGCGGATCAGCGACGACGAGGTGCTGTTCACGACCAAGCCGAACGCGTCGGGCAACCCGGATCTCGTGTTCGCGATTGGTTCGTACTCCATCCTACCCAAGCACTACTGGGAGACGCGGGACATCAGCAAGACCACGGTCGAGCCACCGCTCGGCAGCGGTCCGTACCGCATCGGCGAGTACATGTTCGGCCGTTGGATCATCCACGAACGGGTGGAGGACTACTGGGGAGCCGATCTTCCCGTGAACCAGGGCCGGTACAACTTCGACCGCCTCAAGATCGACTACTTCAAGGACGAGTCGGTGATGCTCGAGTCGCAGAAGGGCGACGTCATCGACATCCGCACGGAGACCGTCTCCAAGAACTGGATGACCGGCTACGACTTCCCAGCCGTGCACGACGGCTACTTCAAGAGGGAGCTTTTGGAACTCGCCCGGCCGTGGGGGTTGTGGGCGCCGGTCATGTGGAACCTCGACGTGCCGAAGTTCCAGGACATACGCGTCCGCGAGGCGCTGTGGCTGCTCTCGGAGTTCCGGGCGACGAACCGTATCCTGATGTACGGGTTCTACAACTATGCGAAGAGCTACTTCTACAACTCGCGGATGGCGTCGGACGGACTGCCGTCCGAGCGGGAGCTTGCGCTCCTCGAGCCGTGGCGTGGCCAGATTCCGGATCGCGCCTTCACCGAGCCGTGGGTGGGCAACGAGACGGACGGCTACGGTTTCGACCGGGACAACGTCAAGCGTGCGGTGGAACTCTTCCGCCAAGCGGGATGGGAGATCCGCGACGGGGTGATGGTGAACGTCGAAACGGGCGAGCCGTTCACCGTCGAGTTCGTCTTCGGCTCGCCGTTCGGCTTGCGCCAGGAGACCCCGCTGATGAACATGATGAACCGGGTCGGCATCGCCACGACGGCCCGGAATCTCGAAGTGTCGAACTGGCTGTATCGCATGCGCAGCGGCAAGTTCGAAGGCGGCCAGATGTCCTTCGTACCCGGATTCGTGCCCGGGATCATGCTGCGCAACCGGCTGAGCACAGCCGCGGCGGACTCACCGGGCGGCCAGAACTGGGGACGGATTCGCTCTCCTGCCATCGACGCCATGATCGACCACGTCATGGCCGCGCGGACCCCCGAAGACTTCTACGCGGCCACGCGCGCCCTGGACCGCATCCTGCTGTGGAGCTTCTACTACATCCCTGGCCTTGGGTCGCCTGGATACCGCCTGGTCTACTGGGACCGTTTCGGTCGCCCCGAGCAGCCCCCGCTACAGCGGCCCGCGTGGTTCGACACGTGGTGGTGGGACGACGAAAGAGCCGAGCGCGTTCGTCGCGGGTTGGCCACGCTGGGAGATTGAACGAAACGTCAAAGGCGTTGTTCGTCGAGAATCGCCTGCAGAAGTTGGTTTTGCTCTTCGAGTCGCGTCACCGCGAAGTACAGCGGGTACAGGCCGATCGTGACGATCGTCAAAAGCACGAAGATCAGAAAGCTCGCTAGGCGAGCGGGAAAGCTGCGTTCCATCCGTTCGAATCCTTAAAGTGAGGTGCCCTGAGCGTAGCGACTCAGGTCGCAGCCTCCTACCCCTCCAACTCCTCGATTCGCCGCGGATAGGTGTCCTTCAGCAGGCGGGACAGCGACCGGTCGGCCAGTAGGCGTCCGCCCGTTTGGCAGGTAGCGCAGTAGTTCGTCTCGTTCTCCGGGCGAACGATGCGTTGCACGGGTGCGCCGCAGACCGGGCAAGGCGCCCGGTACTTGCCATGTACTGCCATCTCGGGATGGAAAGCTGTCACCTTGCTGCCGCCTTGGCCGGGAAACTTGCCCTCGGCCTCGACGCGCAGCCGGGCCGTCCACTCGGACAGCACGTCACGACACGCGGCGAACAGGCCGCGGGCCTCGTCTTCGGACATGTGGCGCCCTTGCTTGAACGGAGACATGTGGGCCCGAAACAGGATCTCGTCGCTGTAGGCGTTGCCGATCCCGGCGAATACGCGCTGATCGGTCAGGGCCCTCTTGACGGTATGCGGCGTCTCGCGCAACCGGGTGTAGAAGGCCTCGAAGTCGATCTCGAATACCTCTAGGCCGCCGGGGTTCAGCGCGCCGAGAGCCGCGTCGCCGTGGACGAGCTTGAGCGACGCGCGCCTCTTCTTGCTCGCTTCCGTGAAGATCAGGCTGCCGGTCTCGAAGTCGAACGCAGCGAGCCCGTTGCGCTTCGGCACCGCCTGGGGCGGCGCATTCGGCTTGGCATCGTGCCAGCGCAGACGTCCGGCGATCATCAGGTGGATGACCACGAAATAGCTGTCGGCGAGCGCGAGCACGAGTTGCTTGGCCAATCGGCGCACAGCGATGACCTCGCGCCCGGCGATCTCGTCTACGCCCGGCGTCACGGAGCGCAGCAGGAACGGGCTGGTGAGCCGGATGCCAGTCAATCGATCACCCTTGACACGTCGCTCGATGTGCTCGACGTAGACGGTCAGGTCGGGGTATTCAGGCACGGCGGGCCGCCCCCACGGTTTGCGGCCGAGGGCCTTCTCCCGCCGCGACCGGCTCCACGATCACGGTCTTCCACCTCCCGGACATGAAACGCGCGATCAGCATCGCGCCCTTGACCAGGAACTCGACGATCATGGCGGCGTATACCCAGACGACGGGCCACTCCAGGTAGGTGAAGACGGCCGCGAGCAGGCATCGGGCGCCGATGAGCCCGACCATCGTCGCGATGAGCGGGAAGCGCGTGTCGCCAGCGCCGCGCAAGGCACCGCCGATGGCGAACTCGATGGCGAGGAGCGGCGTCATCGACGCCATGATGTAGGCCATCTTGACGGTGAGGTCGATGGTCTCCGGCTCGTCGCCGAGAAAGAACGTCGCCAGTTCGCGGGCGTAGATCACTACGGCGAGACCGATCGCACCCATCGAGGCGGTGGCGTAGGCCGCCGACCGCCAGCCGCTGCGCACGGCGCCGTCGGGGTCGTGGGCCCCGAGGTGTTGGCCCGCGAGGGTCGAGCCCGCGATCGAAAACCCGAACCCGACCACGAAGCACACCATGAGCAGACTTGAGCCCACGTTGTAGGCCGCGAAGGCGACCGTGCCGTAGAAGTGGCCGATCAACATCAGGAAGACGAAATACCCGCATTGGAAGACGATCACCTCGACCCCGGCGGGATAGCCTATGTTCAAAAGCCGTTCGAAGCGTTCGCGGCGGAACCACGAGCTTGCGACGTACTTGAGCCGAAACCCCTGCCCGAGCCAGATCGCGATCATCACCGCGCCGCCGATGGAGAACGAAATGCCGCCGGCCACGGCCGCGCCGGCGACCCCCATCTGCGGGAATCCGTAGTGCCCGAAGACGAAAACGTAGAGAAGCGGGATGTTGATGACGTTCACCCCGGCGCCGATCCACAGCGGCGACCAGGCGTCGCCGGCGGCACGCAGTGCCGCGCCAAGGATGAAGTTGACGGCGAAGGCCAGGTTGAACAGGGACATCCAGCGGATGTTCGAAGCCGCGAGTTCGGTCGTGTGGGTGTCGAGTCCGAAGATCGACGCCACGGGACCGGCGGCGAGGATGCCCGGCACGGTGACGGCCAGCGCGAACACGCCCCCGGCGGCAAGGCTTGCCATGGTGACCCGGCTCGCCTCGGTCCGGTCGTCCCCGCCCCAGGCACGCGCGACGAGCGCGGTGGTACCGGCGCTGACGGCCATCAGCACGGCCTGCAAGGCGAAGAAGACCCGCTGCCCGACACCGATGGCGGCGAGGGCCTCCGGGCCGAGCGTGCCGACGAACCTCAACTGCACGATGGCCACCGCCGAGTACAGCAGGTTGGCGAGAATCGACGGGAAGGCCAGAGCGAAAAGGCTCGGCGGCTGTCGAGCGTCCGCACCCGCACGCGGCGCAGCCCCGCTGGTTTCTTCTGCTACCATGCCGTGCCTTTGACTCACGCCCCTTAGGGTCTACGGGAGGGATGCCATGTCGGGCGGTTTCGCCGACATCAACGTAAGCTTGTCCGGTCACGTGGCGACGGTCGAAATCGATCGACCGCCGCACAATTTCTTCGACCGCGACCTCATCGCGCAAATCGCCGACGCATACAACGACTTGGACGAGAACCCGGACTGCCGGGCCATTGTACTGGCGTCAAACGGGAGGTCGTTCTGCGCGGGCGCCAACTTCGGCACGGGCCAGGACGATGCGTCCGGCAACGCGGAGTTTACAGAGGAAGGATTCAAGAACACCACCGGCTTGTTGTACCGCGAGGGCGTGCGCCTGTTCGGCGCGAAAAAGCCGGTGGTGGCCGCGGTGCAAGGGGCCGCCATCGGTGGCGGGCTGGGCTTGGCGCTGACCGCGGACTTCCGCGTCGCGGCACCGCAGGCGCGGTTCGCCGCCAACTTCGCCAAGCTTGGCATTCACCCGGGGTTCGGGCTCACCGTGACGCTGCCGCGGCTGATCGGTCAGCAGGCGGCCAACACCATGTTCCTGACGGGTCGACGCGTACCCGGCGAACAGGCGGTCGAACTCGGCCTTGCCGATCAGCTCGTTGACTTGGACGATGTGCGCGATGCCGCGACGGCACTGGCGGCGGAGATCGCAGAGAACGCGCCCCTGGCTATTCTCTCGGTACGCGCAACGATGCGTCAGGGCCTGGCGGACGCGGTCGTCGCCGCAACGGATCACGAACTCGCGGAACAGCAGTGGCTCCGGGCCACGGAGGACGCCGAGGAAGGCATCCGCGCCGTAGCGGAGCGACGCCCCGGCAACTTCAACGGGAGGTAGCACGATGGACCTAAGCACCTCCGGCGTCTGGTTCTTCACGGATCGCTTGACGGCCCCCGTTGCGGCACAGGCCACCAAGCGCATCGAGGCTCTCGGCTACTCGGCCTTGTGGATTCCCGAAACCATGGGGCGTAATCCGTTCGCCCACGCCGCATGGCTCCTCGCGAACACCCAGCGTCTCGTGGTCGCGACCGGGATTGCCAACATCTACCACCGTGAACCCGGTGTCACCGTGCAGGCGCAGAAGACGCTCGCCGAGCAGTCGGACAACCGGTTCCTGCTGGGTCTTGGCGTCTCGCACAAGCCCTTGGTGGAAGGTTTGCGAGGACTCACTTACGGCAAACCCGTTGCCACCATGAGGGACTACCTCGCGAAGATGGCCGCTTCACCCTACTCGAGCATCGAGCCGAGCGAGCGTCCGCCAGTCGTGATCGCCGCTTTGGGGCCGAAGATGCTGGAACTCTCACGCGACGAGACGGACGGCGCCCACCCCTACTTCAGCTCGCCGGACCACACGCGGATGGCACGCGAGATTCTCGGCCCGGACAAGTGGCTGTGCGTCGAGCAGAAAGTCGTCATGGAAACCGACCCGGCCAAGGCGCGCAGCCTGGCCCGCGCCACGGCCAAAACCTACCAGGCGCTACCCAACTACCGGAACAACTGGCTGCGCATGGGATTGACCCGCGCCGACATCGAGGGGCAAGGCAGCGACGCCTTCATCGATGCGACGTTCGCTTGGGGCGATGCCGATGCCATCAAGGCGCGCATCGCAGAGCACTACGACGCGGGCGCAAGCCACGTCTGCATTCAGCCGGTCAACCGCGACGGCAACTTCGGCGAAGTCGATTGGGCAACCTTGGAGGCCTTGAAGCCATGAGCGATTTCACGGGCAAGCGCGTACTGGTCACCGGCGCCGCGGGCGTAGCGGGTCGAGCTGTGGCGACTGCGTTCCAAGCCGCCGGCGCCACGGTCACCGGCGTCGACATCGTCGAGGACGATGCGCCATGGCGGACGCTGATCGCCGACCTGATCGACCCGTACGGCGCGCGCACGGCGGTGGCGGAGGCCGGCGTGATCGACGTGCTCGCCAACATCGCCGGGGGATTCACGATGGGCGACGACATCGTCGGCACATCGGACGACACCTGGGACTTCATGATGAACCTGAACGCGCGCACGGCGCTCAACATGTGCCGGGCGGCCGTGCCGGGCATGGTCGACAACGGCGGGGGCAAGATCGTCAACATCGGTGCCCGCGGGGGCTTGCGCGGTGCCGCGGCGATGGGCGCCTACATCGCATCCAAGAGCGTCGTCATCCGTCTCACCGAGACGCTCGCCGACGAACTCAAGCACAAAGGCATCAACGTCAACTGCATTCTGCCGAGCATCATCGACACCCCCCGCAACCGCGCTGACATGCCCAAGGCGAAGTTCGATCACTGGGTGTCGCCGCAGGCCATCGCCGACGTCGTGCTGTTTCTGGCGTCACCGGCAGCGGACGCGATCCACGGCGCTGCGATTCCGGTGGAAGGGTTGTCTTGAGGCCACGCCACGCGAGACAGCCCGAGGGCTGATTTCGGACGCTCAGGGGCTTGAGGTGCGCCGAAGCCTATACGGTTTGATGAGGGGTGCGGCGATTGACGGCCAATTCGCCCATTTGTGTACGATGTGCCCATGCCATCGCGCCATTGGAGCCGAGAGGAGGTCGAAGCAACGGTTCAGGACTACCTGGACATGCTGTCTCTTCAGTCACGCGGCGAGTCTTACACGAAGAAAGATCACAACCGGCGACTGCGGGCGAAACTGGACAATCGCTCTAGCGGGGCGGTTGAGTACAAGCACGCGAACATCAGCGCGATCTTGGAGTCGATGGGGCTCCCGTATATCTCCGGGTACAAGCCGCGTCGGAACGTCCAAGGGCTCCTGCGGGAGGTGGTCGAGGCGCTAGCGCCGTCCCTGCCGAGGCGGCTGACGGCGGACATTGCCACTCCGCAACGGTCGGTCGCCCTCAATGACGTATTGGGAATCCTCGTACCGCCGCCAGACCGCAACCTCGTCGTTCGCGACGAGGCTCGCGATGTGGAAGGTAACTACGACGTGACTGGGGGCTCGGCGGCGCGGTTCGACTACGTGCGGCAAGAAGCTCTGAACCAGTCCATCGGCGATGCGGGCGAGGAACTCGTCCTGTCGTATGAGAAAGCTCGTCTCCGGTACGCGGGGAGGGACCACCTAGCGGGCAACATCGAGCATGTAGCCAAGACGCAAGGCGACCATGTCGGCTATGACATTCGGTCCTACGACGAAACGGGCCGCGACCGGTTCGTGGAAGTCAAGACAACGCGCCATGGCCGGCGGACGCCTTTCTACATCAGTGCCAACGAGTTGCGGTTCGCCAGGGCCAACGCCGACGCCTACCATCTGTATCGGGTCTTCGACTACCGCAAGTATCCGAAGCTCTTTACTTTGCCGGGCGACGTCGCAGCGCATGTTCGGTTAAACCCGGTGAGCTACCGCGCACGGTTCTGAGCGCTTCCTGACCGTCCAATTCACAGCAGGGCATGGCTATCGACCGCCGTCACTGGGTGCGCGGCCTCCCGGCCCGCAGTTTTGCAACGAATGCCGGTTGGGGCCCCCGCGCACCCGGCTAGACGTACTCTCCTCGAAAATACAGCAAGGGCCGGGCTTCCGGCCGAAGAATCTCGAAGCCCTGCACGCTGCCGACCACGATCGTGTGATCGCCGGCGTCGTGTTCCGCATCGACCGCGCACTCCACGTACGCGAGGGCACCGTCGAGAATGGGCGCGCCCGTGGCCTGCGTCGTCCAGCCCATCTCAGCCGCTTGGCCAGCTTGGGCGAAGACGTCGCTGATGGCCTGCTGGTCGGCGGCCAGCATGTTCACGGCGAAGCAGCCCAGCGAGCGGATCCGCGGCCAACTCGTGCTGGTCTTGGCGGGACAGACGGCGATGAGGGGCGGCTCGAGCGACAACGAGACGAAGGACTGGGCTGCGAATCCGACGAGGTCGCCGCCGTCGTTGCCGGTGACGATGGCGACGCCGGTGCAGAACTGGCCCATCGTGTCGCGATAGGCGCGGCTGTCGAAGTCGGTCTCGTCCATCAGCCGCAGACGGCCCACGGGCAGGACGACGGCAGCGGTTTCTCCAAGCCGCACATCAGCCGGATGATCTGGCCCTCGTGCATGACCTCGTGCTCGGCGACTTCCGCGAGCAGCTTGTCGCGTTCCGGCGTCCAATCGCTGACAGCGTTGATTGCATCGAGCAGGTCGCGGCCTGACCGGGCAAGCTTGTCGCGGAGCTCGTCTTGCTCGAGCTTCTCGACGGACGAACTCCAGCCGCTCATCTCGCCGGCAGCGATGGCCTTCACGTAGCTCTCGCGCGTGCCGACGATGCACCACAGGTGTAGGCCGAGCGAGCGACTGTGCGGCACCGCGAGTTCCGCCGCTAGCGTGCTGTCGCCCACTTGTTCGATGAGGTCGTCGTAGAAACCGATCCGCTTGGTGAGGTTGTCGACGATGGTTTCGCGCATGGGGCCTTAAGAGTCGGCGCAAAGCGGGCGAGTATGTGCCGCGCGTTCTTCGCGAGTCAACGCGGCGGCGTCAGCCCGATGCGGAGGACACGACCGCGGCGGCGGTCGCGGCGGAGACCGCCGCCATCGCCGCCTGTTGCGCGGCCTGCACGGCCTGTTTGGTGGCTGCGCCGACGAGGTCGCCATCGGCGATCGCTTCGAGCCGACGTTTTCGCCGCTTGAGCGTGGCCTTGTCGAAATGGGCTGCCAACAGGCCCGAAGCGTTGGCGACCGTGACCACAAGGGCGACGTCCGAGTCGAGACGGGGCGCGTCGCCGAGCACGGCGTCTCGGAGCCTATCGAGCAGTTCGCGCTCCGGCTTCGGGTCGATGGTGGGATAGACCTTGCGCGTGAAGAAAAGCAGAACCGTGTCCTCGTCGTCGCGCAGGATGCCCTGGCGGCACAGCCCCGCGGCGACCCGGTGGCGAAGCCGCTTCAAGTTCGCGAAGCGTTGCACCCAGGTGGACGCCCGGGCGCGTCGCTTGGCAGTTGCGACGCGTTCGAGACAGTCGTCGAGGACAGGTTCGCCCAATGGGCGCCTGTCGGCTAAGTCGACCATGGCCTTCTTGGTGTCGTCGATGCGGATCCGGCCATGGATGCTGAGTTCGGCCAACAGCGCCCCACCGAGCGCGAAGCTGTGCATCGACGCCTTCGAATCCAGCGTGCCCTTGTCATCCCGCAACGCGAGAAGCATGAGTTGCTCGTGCGGATAGAGTTCGGTTCGACGTTTCATTGCTCAAGCGTACTCGGTCTTGCTCCTGAATTCGCACAGATCCTCGATGACGCAAGCGCCGCAGCGAGGCTTGCGCGCCGTGCACACGTACCGGCCGTGGAGGATCAGCCAGTGATGCGCGCCGCGCTTGAAGTCGTCCGGAACCCAACGCAGCAATTTGTCCTCCACCTGTCGGGGCGTCTTCCCCGGCGCGATCCTGGTGCGGTTGCTGACCCGGAAGATGTGCGTGTCGACGGCGATGGTGGGTTCGCCGAAGGCGGTGTTCAGCACGACGTTGGCGGTCTTGCGGCCGACGCCGGGCAGGGCCTCTAGGGCTTGGCGGTCGCGCGGCACTTCGCCATCGTGGTCGTCGATGAGGATGCGGCAGGTCTTCAGGATGTTGGCTGCCTTGGTGTTGAAGAGGCCGATGGATTTGATGAACCCCTTCAGTCGGTCCAGCCCCAGGTCCAGTATCGCCTGCGGTGTATTCGCTTGGGCGTAGAGGGGCCCTGTCGCCTGGTTGACGCTGACATCGGTGGCCTGGGCCGACAGGATCACGGCGATCAGCAGTTCGAACGGTGTCCCGAAGTCCAGTTCCGTGGTCGGCTCTGGATTCTCCGTGCGTAGCCGGGTGAAGATGTCGATGCGCTTGGCCTTGTTCATCGCTGTCCCGCAGCGCTGCGCGTATCTGGTCTTTCGTCCGTCGGGACGGCCGCGCCGGTCTCGGTCTCATCGCCACGCCGCAAGTTCGTGAGCGCCAGCAGCAGGCCGGCCACGAGGAAGGCCCCCGGCGGCAATGCGGCCAAGGGGAAACCGATTGCGAGGACCTCCCGTGCCGCCCCCAAGGCGAGAATGGCGGCGGCGAAGCCTACGGCGGCCCCACAGGCATCGAGCAAAGTGCGCCCGAGGGATTCCTTCGCGGCGACCTGCTCGATGCGCGCCAGGATCATGCAGTTGGTGACGATGATCTGCACGAACAGGGCGATGCGTTGATAGAGGTCGAAGGCGTAAGCCTCCATGGCGAGGTTGACCAGTGTCGTGAACGTGGCGATCACCAGCACGAAGCACGGCAGGCGGACGTCCGCTGGAATGAAACGCCTGGTCAGTGAAACCAGCGCTGCGGAGCCGATGAGGACGACGGCGCTTGCAACGGCCAGGCCCAGGGCGTTGGCGATCGTGTTGGACACGGCCAGCAATGGGCACAGGCCGAGTAGTTGGACCCACGCCGGGTTGCGCGCGACCGCAGCTTCGGTGAACCGGTTCAGGATGGGCATAGCGCCTTCAAGTCTACTCGCCCCGCGATTCGCTGGACGGCCAACATGACCGCCTCCGACGTGACGGTGGCCCCGGTGACGGCGTGCACGTCGCCGGTCCGGAACGACTGCAGCCACGCCGATGGGGTGTCGAGGATGTCGCCGAAGCCAGGCGTCTCCTGGTGATCGATGACCCGGACGCCTTGGATCTCGCCGTCCGCCCCGACCCCGATCGCGAGACGGAACTGCCCGCCGTAGCCCCGGCCGACGCCCCGGACGATGACCTGGCCGCGATCGCACAGCACGAGGTCGCCATCGACGGCCGCGTCCACGTCCACGCCTGCCAGTTCCCGCAGGATCCGCGTCTCAGCCGCCAAGCGGTTGCGCGCAACGTCTTTCTCGGTGAGCCTCGCGACCCAAGTCAAGGCAAAGCCCGCGACGGCGGCGAGGGTCGCCAAGGCGGCTATGTTTCGGAGGGTGTTAAGCACCCACAACCCCCAATCGCGAACGCGCTTGTCATCGGCGACCGAAGCTAGTCGACGCGTGGTGGCGTTACGACCTCACATTTCGGCCCCGCGGCGCGGGACAGGTGCCGGTCCAAGGTTGCCAACTGACCGCCGAGGATCTCGGCGACGGCAACGTACCAGGCGTCGTACGCCGTCAGGTTGTGGCGCAACGCCCACACCCGTTCGGCGAATGGCTCGAACGGGAATAGCTCCACATCGAGACGACGGATGTCTCGGTGGGCGCTTGTTGCCTCGAGTCTCGACAGCGAACTGGACCGCTCCAGCCGCCGCAGGATGTTTGTGGCTTCGACAAGGAGCAGCTCAGGGCCGGCCAATGGCCCGGCATCCAGTATGGATTCCGCCCACTTGCCCTCGTCGCCCGAGTCGACCAAGGCGGCGACGAGCACGGATCCGTCGAGCACGGTTGTCACACGCGGTCGGCGTCGCGAGCGCGCAGGATTTCCGAAACCGGCACGGTCGTTCCGGCAGCGGCTTTGCGGTCCTTGACGCCCTCGAGCCAGGCGTCGAGCGTAGGGCGGGACGCGATCCGCATAAGCTCTAGGCGGAGGAATTCCTGCATTGACTGATGCCGCTTGGCCGCGCGTGCCGCGAGCTCGTTGCGCACTTCCTCCGGGACACCTCGGATGGTGATGTGAATTGCCATGACTGTGATTCGCAAGCGTTGACTGCAATTAGCATACACCTGTATGTTCCCGGATACCCGTCAGGTGAGGAGGCTACCTTCATGAGACGTTTGGCTCTTGCGCTTACGCTGCTGACCGCCGCTTGCGGTACCGAGAGCGGGCCTGCAACGGACGCACCCGACCAGGACGCGGTGGCCGATGTCGCCGCCGAACCAGCGAGCAACGAACTGTGTGTCCACATGGGCCCGCAAACGCCTCGCGACATCGCGAGCGCAACAGGCCTGAACATGGAGGCGTTTCCGTTGGCACCGCCGGCGAGCGAGATGAACCTCTGTAACATCCACACGCACACCAACGCCGAGCACAAGGGGCCGGGGTTCAGTGTCTTCGTCAGCAACGCCGACGACGGCGGTTTCGCCTGCAACGAGACACCGAACTTGAGCGACGCGGAACTCGCGCCGGCACCGGGTGCCTACCAGGGCGTGCAACCCGGCGACACGATCGAGGTGCATTGGGTTCACACATCCTGCGAAGCCGCGCCGGGCGAGGGTCTTGGCGCCTGTGTACCGGAAGCCTGCAGCGACCCGCTCCTGCGCGTTGAGGCGCAAGTCTTCCTCGTCGTCAACGACCCGGGCGCCCTCGACTTCGCCACGATGGGATATGGCGGGAACGTCGTCGACGGCCGGCACCAGGCCAAATCGATCCCGTCGAGTACCGGCGAGCCCGTGTTGTTTCGCGGCTCGACGACAGGCCCGTCCTACGACCAGAGCAACTGTTCGCCGGCGCGTGTGACTTGGAACGTCCGGCCGGCGTGCGCCAAGCTCGACATCGGCTCGCTGCATCGCTGGGCTGACGAGGGGAATGCGTTCAACGAGACAAAGTCGCACGGTGTACGGCAGTTGGTAACGGCAGCGGAGTTGCTCTCACCCATAGAGTGAGGCCGCCGCTTTCATATCCGGCCTGATCGGGCACTGAGCGAAAAGCGGGCGTCCACGCCGGTGGCTTGCGCTTCTCGCCTAGGGGAACAATGGCCCGCAACAAGAAACGCGTTTCGTCGACGGGTGTAACGCTGGCCGGTGACCTGCCGTCTAGCCGTGCGATGGTTGCGTTCCTCGCGCCCTATGCGCACGGCGTCTGGCGCTGGTTCGGCTTTCAAGCGACGTTGTCCGTGCTGTCGATCCTCGCCGGGTTGGCTACCCCTGCATTGGCGGCGGTCGCCATCGATCAGGCCGTCGCCGGGCGGATCGGATGGGGCTTCTTCGGACTGGCCGGTGCCATGGTGGCGTCCGCGCTCATCGGCACGGCGAGTGGACCCGTGGCGGCGCGGTTCGGTGTCCCGCTGGTGGCCGACTGACCCGACGAACCGTCGCCCACGCCCTCGACATCGGTCTGCCCGGGCGACGACCGTTTGACGACGGCGACCTGCTGAACCAGGCGGGCTCCCTGGCGCCGAGCATGCCCGGCTACGCGTCGACCTTGCTGCGTGTCGGCACGGGCCTCGCCATGGTCGCGGGAAGCCTCGCCGCGTTGCTCTTCATCCACTGGCTGTTCGTTGTCGTCTGGCTTGCCGGCGTCGGCATCCTCGCGCTGCTGGCGCGGCGTTTCATGGCCGTGCTCTCGGCCGAACAGTCGAGCTACGAGGAACTCGCCGGGCGGATGGTCAACGCCTACGCGGACGCGCTGACCGGTCGCCGCACGATTCGCGCCGCGGGTACCTTGGATCGCGAGATCGACCGGGTGACGCAGCCGTTGCCCGCGTTGGCCGCGACCACACGCACCATCTTGAGGGTCATGGGGCGCGCCGCGGTCGTGATGGCGAGCTCGGACACAGGCGTGCTCGTGGCCACCGCCGCCGCTGGCATCTGGTTGCTCGCCGGCGGCGACCTGACGCCGGGTGCGCTGCTGGCAGCCGTGCGTTACGCGCAGATGGCCTACGGCAATGCGATGCAGGTGTTCGACAACGGCTGGTTCCACATCGCGCTGCTGCGTTCCCAGGCAGCGCGCCTGATGGAACTCCACGGGACGCCCGCGATGAAGCATGGGGCGAGCGAACGGCCTGCAGATGGGGCATACGGCGACATCGAAATCGATGACGTGTCCGTGCGGGGCGAGGCTGGCGACGTCCTGCGCGGCGTGAATCTGCGCATCCCCACGGGCACCACCATCGCCCTCGTTGGGGTATCCGGCGTCGGCAAAACGACGCTGGCGACCCTAGTCGGCCGGCTCCATGATCCGGACAGTGGCACGGTCCGGGTCGATGGCACGCCGCTTTCGGAATGGTCGGCCGGAGCGGTGGCGCGACGCGTTGCCTACGCTTTCGAGTCGCCTGCCTTGCTCGGCGATACGGTGCGGGATGCGATCAGGCTGGGCTACGACGCGAGCGATGCCGAAGTCGAAGCGGCCGCGCGACGCGTGGAGGCGGACGCGTTCATTCGGCGGCTTCCGAACGGCTACGACACGTCATTGGACGAGGCGCCGATGTCGGGGGGAGAGCGGCAGAGGCTCGGTTTGGCACGGGCTGCGCTGCGCGATTCCCCGGTGTTGGTCCTGGACGATGCGTTGAGTAGCCTGGATGTCGCGACGGCCGCGCGCGTCTTCGCAGCGCTTGGTTCCTTGTCGGAGGAGCGTACGGCCCTCGTCGTTGCGCATCGAGCGAGCACGGCGGCCAGCGCCGATGCCGTTGCCTGGCTCGTGGGCGGAGTCATACGCAGGGTCGCGCCCCACGCCGAGTTGTGGAAGGACCCAGCCTACCGTGCGGCGTTCATGTCCGCCGACGCCGAAAACGCCGTGACCGCCGAGGCGGGAGACGGATGACGATCGAGGTGCCGATCGCCTACATCCTCCGGCACCGGGACCGGGTGGCCCGCATCGCGGGCTGGAGCGTCGGCGTCACGCTGGCGCCGATGCTCACGGGGCGAGCGATCGCGAGTGCCATGGACGCGGCGAACGCGGGTGCCCTCGGGGAGGCGTTCATGTGGTTGGCGGGCTTGCTTTGCGTGGGAACGGTCGGCGTCGTGTCGCTGATGCGCCTGTCGCGGCTGGCGGCGGATATCTCGGCGGACGTGCAGAGAGAACTGACGCGAGACGTCGTCCGGCATGCGCTCGGGGATGCCGTGCGTTCCGACCGTGTGCTGCGGTCCGGCGCCGAGTTGACCCAGCATGTGCCAGTCCTGGTGGACATCCTGTCGTTGATGCTGCGCACGGCACCGGCCGGCCTATTCGCCATAGGTGCGGTGGTGGGACTAGCCACCCTCTCCGGGATGTTGCTGTTGTTGGTGGTGCCTTGGCTGGCGGTGTCCGTGGTCCTCTTGGCGGTACTCGTACGTCGCGATACGCACAACCGGACCGTGGCGACGTTGGCGGGCGAGGCTCAGTACGGGGAGATCAGCAAGGCCATCAAGGGAGTCCGCGACCTGATGGCGGCAGGCGCGAAGGACTATGCGATCGGGCGCGTATGGGACCGCATCGTGGCGGCAAACCGTGCTTCGCTGCGACAGGGCGACGAACTCGCCATCCGCTCGGGACTCGTCAATGCCACGGCGACCTGGTTACCCGCGCTCACGGCATTGGCGTTCGTGCCGGCGCTGGTCCGCAACGGTAGCCTGACGCCCGGCGAGGTTGTCGGTTCGTTCACCTACCTGCTGGCCGGACTCACCACGGCGTCGATGTTCGTCACCTCGGTGATGGGACACCTCGTAACCCTGCGCGTGCAGCACGGTCGCTTGGTTGAAGCCGTTGGCATCGACTCGCCCGTATCTTGCAGGCAAGCCGATGGGCCGTCGATCACCCGGCCCGCGATCCAGGTCCGCGATCTCACCTTCGCATACGGCGCGTCGGCCCAGCCCATCGTCGCGGGCCTCACCATCGACATTCCGCATGGCGACCACATCGCCATCGTCGGCCCGAGCGGCATCGGAAAGTCCACGCTGGCGGCGCTGCTTGCGGGCGTGCTGGTCCCACACGGCGGGGGCGTGGAGATCGAGGGTACGGCGGTCCACCGGCGTCCGGACCGGTTCGGCCTCGTCACCCTGGTTCCCCAGGAGGCGTACGTATTCGCCGGATCGTTGCGCGACAACCTGACCTACCTGCGGCCGTCCGCCTCGGACGCGGAGGTGGCGGCGTCGGCGCAGGCGGTTGGACTCGAAGGCGTGCTGCAGCGGCTCGGCGGTTTCGATGCTGAGGTCGATCTGGCCAAGTCGGGACTGTCCGCAGGCGAGAGGCAGTTGCTGACGTTGGTGCGAGCGCACTTGGCGACAACCCCGATCATCGTCCTGGACGAAGCCACATGCCACTTGGACCCGACTGCAGAGGAAAGGGCCGAACGAGCCTTCATGGCGACAGGGCGCACGCTGATCGTGGTCGCGCACCGCATGTCGGCAACATTGCGCGCGAAACGCACGATCGTGATGGCTGGCGACGGCATCGATGTCGGCGAACACCGCGAGCTCATGCAGAGACATGCGCTCTATGCGGACTTTCACGGGATGTGGTCGGGCCAGCAAGGAGTCTAGGCGAACGTCGCACCCTCCCCTATCGATCGCCCAACCGATCCAGGACATGCGCCGCCAAGTTGCCGAGTAGCACGGCGAAGGCGACCCCGTCGGGATAGCTTCCGGTGGCGCGGATGAGAAACACGGCGGCCCCGATCCCAAGCCCGAACAGCCATTGATGACCGGCGCGCTGCGGTGCCGTGACGGGGTCGGTGGCGATGAAGAAGGCGGCCAGCATGCTGGCGCCCGCGAACCAGTGGAAGAGCGGCGATCCAAGGCTCGCGGAGCTGCCGTTGTCGTAGAAGACCGCGGCGGGGAGGCCGAGGCCGAGCAGCACCGCAACGGGGATGCGCCAGTGCACCACGCGGATGCAAAGCAAGTACACGCCACCTAGCAGCGCGGCCGCGTTGACGAGTCCGAAGCCGGCGGCACCGACGAGGCCGAATGCCGGGCCGCTCGCTATGTCGGGGACGGTCGCGGCACCGCGGAAGCGCAGTGCGTCCAAGGCCGTGGCCCCGGTGGTGGCATCGATGTAGGCCAGGGCCTGGGGATAGGCCACGAGGACGGCGGCGTAGCCCGCCATCGCGGGGTTGAAGACGTTGCGGCCGAGTCCGCCGTAGAGTTCCTTGGCAAGCACGATGGCGATGCCGACGGCCACCGCGACGATCCACAGCGGCGCAAGTGGTGGGACGCCGACGGCGATGAGCAGGCAGGTGACCGGGGTGCTGCGGTCCGCGAACGGTCGGACCGGACGTTTGCGCAAGGCTTGGCAGAGGACGTCCGACGCAACGCCGGCGATCAGGGCGACGGCGCACTGCGCGAGTACCAGGGGGCCCAAAACCCAGGCGGCGACCACGACGGCGGGGGCGAGGGCGATCAGCACGCGGTCCATGAGCGCCGGCATGGACGTCGGTTTCGCGAAAAGGGCCGCTACCACTGCCGCGGCTTTTCCATGCGTTCGGCCCGTTGCCGGTCCCGCTCATGGGCAGCGCGCGCAAGCCGCTCCGTCCGAGCTGCCGAGCGTTGCCGCGCGCGCTCGGCCTGTTCCCTGGCGAGCTGTTCGCGGCGCATGCGGGTCTTGATCGCGCGAAACTCGTTGACGAGATCGAGCTGGCTCGGACAGGCCGCGGTGCAGGCGCCGCACTCGATGCAGTCGAACACGGCGGCATCCGCCGCATCGGCTTCGAAGGCGCGATGCAGGCGCTCGGGTGCCAAGCCTTCGGGGCAGGCGCTCGCACACCAGCCGCAGCGGATGCAGGCCCAACTGGTAGGCCGGGGTACCTCGACGCTGAACGTGGACGGCGCGACCGCGGCATCGCTGGCTACATCGCGACCGGTCAGCTCGCCCTGGACGCGATAGCCTTCGGTTGCGGCCCCGGGAAGCGGAAGATCGGCAAGCGGCGTACCGATGGCGACCCATCGGTCCGTGCCGGCCACCGTGACGATACGCTGGCGCAACGCCCGCCCGCGAATCACCGCGTCGTGGATCGCGAAAAGCGTCGACACGTTGAGGACCAGCACGCCGACGTCGCTCGCGTAGCCGGTTGCCGGTACTTCGCGGCCGGTCAGATGGGCCACGAGCCGTTTCTCGTCGCCGGCCGGATAGGAGAGCCCGACAGGCGTGCCGCCCCGGACGTCGCTGTCGATTGGCACGGCCAGCGCCGTGTGTGCCGCCCCGGTGCAACGCGCAACGATGTCGAGACCGGTCCTCACCTCGTCGGCGTGGTCACGAAGCAGTGTGGCGTCCGCAGTGACGCCAGGTTCGGAAGCCATGCCGTTGCCGATCACCCAGTCCGCGTCGGCGGCGATCGCCTCGCGGATCTTGCGCGCCGTGGGATATGCGCCGCCGCCCATGCCGACTATGCCGGCCGCCTCGATGCGTTCGATAACCGCCGCGGCACCGGCCTCCGGCGGGAGCGGCGTGAACTCCGCGTCTTCTGCGCCTAGTTCGTCGGACATGCCACGAGCTCGATGCAGTCCACGGGGCACGGCGGTAGGCACAGCTCGCAGCCCGTGCAGTGCTCTTCAATCACGGCATGCAGGTACGTCGGCGCCCCGACGATGGCGTCCACGGGACACGCGTCGAGACACAGGGCGCAGCCGATGCAGTCCTTGGCGACGATGCGCGCGACCTGTCCGGGCGGCTCTGCTACGGTCTCGGTTTCCGATTCGCGGCCGAGCAGACTCTTCAACTTGATGACAGTCTCGGGTCCGCCTGGTGGGCACAGGTCGAGTCGCTCGCCGTCCGCAACGGCCTGGGCGTAGGGCCGACAGCCGGGGTAGCCGCATTGCGCGCATTGGCTTTGCGGCAGGAGAGCGTCGATTGCGTTGACGATCTCATCTGCGGTGTCCGCTTCCCGGCTTGCCAGGAGTCGTCTCGCCAGCGACAGCAGCGCGGCCAGCGCCAAGCCCATCCCGCCAAGAACGAGGGCTGCGGTCATGCGCCGACGCCGCGGAATCCGTAGAAGGCAAGCGCCATGAAGCCGACGGTCACCAGGGCCAGCGGCGGCCCCTTGAACGGCGCGGGGACGGCGTCGTCCACGATCCGTTCCCGGAGCGCCGCGAATGCCACGATGGCGATGCCGAAACCGAGCGCCGCACCGAGGGCCAGCAGGAGCGTCTCGGGTAGGGACAGCCCTTGGTCCACCGCGATCAGGGTGACGCCGAGGACGGCGCAGTTGGTCGTGATCAGCGGCAGGAAGATGCCCAGCAACTGGTGGAGTAGAGGACTTGCCGCGCGCACGAACATCTCCGTGAACTGCACGGTCCCCGCGATCACGACGATGAAGGCGATGATGCGGAGGTATTGAACGTCCAGTGGTATCAGCACGTAGCGGTTCACGAAGTAGGTCACCAGCGCCGCGACCGACAGCACGAAGGCCGTCGCCAGGGTCATGGGTACAGCGGTCTCGAACCGGGCCGAAGTGCCCACGAACGGGCAGAGTCCTAGGAACTGCACGAGGACGAAGTTGTTGACCAGGGCTGCGGAGAGCAGGATGAGCAGGGCTTCGGTCATCGTTAGCTTCCGTCGTCCCGGCGAGCCCAATCGAACCTAGCAGGCCTTGGCCGGAATGTTCGAGGCACGCGGCGGGTGCTTGCGCCGCATCAGATCCGAGATGCCTTCGTCGTAGTCGGTGATGCAACGGGCGTCCGGTGCGCTCGGGAACAACGCGTCGTGGATGTTCTTGAACGTGTAGCGCGTCGTTGCTGAAGTGCGTCGAACGACCGAGTCCTCCGGTTGCTGGTGGTCCACGTCAAGTCACCTGCATTCCCGGCTCTGCGCCGGCATCCGGTGCAAGGAGGAAGATGTCGCGCCCCCCGGGCCCGGCGGCGAGCACCATGCCTTCGGACACCCCGAAGCGCATGGTGCGCGGCTCAAGGTTGGCGACGACCACGACGAGGCGCCCGACCAGCTTCGCGGGGTCGTAGGCGCTGCGGATACCGGCGAAAACGCGCCGCTGGTGGTCGCCGACGTCGAGGTCGAGCGCCAAGAGCTTGTCGGCACCGTCGACGAAGTTCGCAGCCAGGACCTTCGCGACGCGCAGGTCGACTTTCTGGAAGTCGTCGATGCCCACGGTATGGCTCTCTTGGGCGGCGGATGCTTCGGCGGCCTCCGCCCGGGTCGCCTCGATCACCTTGTCCAGCGCTTTCTTGTCGATGCGCGTGAACAGCGGCTTGAAGCGGTCGATCTCGTGGTCGAGAAGGGGCGTCGCGGCATCGTGCCAGGCGAGCTGCTCGACACGCAGGAAGCCCTCCGCCTTCTCCGCCATCGCCGGCAGGATTGGCTTCAGATACACCGCAAGGGCCCGGAAGACGTTGATGCCGAGCGAGCACACGCCGTGGACCTCGTCGCGCCGATCCGGGTCCCTAAGGTGCTTCCACGGCTCGTGCTCGGCGATGTAGCGGTTGCCCAGATCGGCGAGCGCGGTGATGCGGCGCACGGCTCGCCCGGTGTCGCCAGACTCGTAGAGTTCCGCCAATTCATCGCCGGCGCCCGATACCGCGTCCCACAGCTCGGTGTCGCGGATATCGCCGGCGAGCCGGCCGCCGAAGTTCTTGCCGATGAAGCCGGCGCAGCGCGATGCGATGTTGACCACCTTGCCGACGAGGTCCGCGTTCACGCGCTGCACGAAGTCGTCGAGGCCGAAGTCCATGTCGTCGGTATTGCCGCCGAACTTGGTGGCGAGGTAGTAGCGCAGGTACTCCGGGTCGAGGTGCTCAAGGTAGGTCCCGGCATTGATGAACGTGCCGCGCGACTTGGACATCTGCTTGCCGTCGACGGTCAGCATGCCGTGGACGTGGACCTTCGTCGGCGTGCGGAAATCGGACCCGGAGAGCACAGCCGGCCAGAACAGGCAATGGAAGTTGATGATGTCCTTGCCGATGAAATGATGCACCTCGGCCTGGGTGCCAGGTCTCCAGAAATCGTCGAACTCGAGCCCCTCGGTGCGATCGCAAAGGTTCTGGAAGCTCGCCATGTAGCCGACCGGCGCGTCCATCCAGACGTAGAAGTACTTGTCCTCGGTCCCCGGGATGCGGAAACCGAAGTAGGGGGCGTCGCGACTGATGTCCCATGCCTTGAGGCCGCCAGTCAGCCACTCGGCGAGCTTGTTGGCGACCTCGGACTGCACCGCCTCCGTCGCCGTCCATTCCTTGAGGAAGTCGGCGAACTGCGGGAGGTCGACGAAGTAGTGCGTCGAATTGCGCAGTTCCGGCTCGGCGTCGGACAGCATGGACCGCGGTTCGACCAGCTCCGTGGCGTCGTACGTCGCGCCGCACTCCTGGCAGTTGTCGCCGTACTGGTCGTCGGCCCCGCAGCGCGGACAGTTGCCCTTCAGGTAGCGGTCGGCCAGGAAAAGCTTGCGTACCGGGTCGTAGAGCTGCTCGACATCCGCGGTGTACGTGTAGCCGCGCTCGGCGAGGCGGGTGTAGATCTCCCTGTTGTAGTGCTCGTTCTCCGGGGAGTGCGTGGAGTAGTAGTTGTCGTGGCTGACGTGGAAGCGCCGAAAGTCCTCGGCGTGCTCCGCGCGCAGCCGCTCGATCAACGCTTCCGGGGTGACTCCCTCGCGCTCTGCCGCAAGCATCGTCGCCGTGCCATGCGTGTCGTCCGCGCACACGTAGATGCACTGGTTGCCCATCATGCGCTGGAACCGGACCCAGATGTCGGTCTGGATGTGTTCGAGCATGTGGCCAAGGTGAATGGCCCCGTTCGCGTTCGGCAAGGCGCTGGTGACCAGGATGCGGCGCATGGCTTGACTCGCTTCTTGGAGTAGTCAGCGGGGCGCGCATTCTAGCGCGCCACGAGCCCTCGGGAGCCTGGTCACGGTTCGTCGTCGCCAGCGCTACGCGCGTCGTGCTCCTCCCACATCTTGACCATGCGCTCCGATGTGCCGACGTGGTCGCCCTTGACCGCCAGCATGCCGCCGTCGACGACCAGGTCGATGCCCGTGACCCAGCGGCTTTCGTCGCTGCCGAGATAGACGCAGGCGTGGGCGATGTCGACGGCTTCGCCGCCGGGTCCCGTCAGCGGCATGAGGCCGCCGCTGACGTTGCGCACGAACCGTTTTAGCCGGCGTTCCTTGTGTTCGGGGGTGATCTGCTGGCCGTGTGTATGGCCACCCCAGAAGATCGGCGTTGCGATGGCGCCGGGGCTGACAGCGTTGACGCGGATGCCCATGGGGCCGAGCTGCATAGCGGCGGCCTTGGTGTAGTTGGATAGGCCCGCCTTTGCTGCGGAATACAGCGGGTCCGCGGCAATCTCCGCCTGGTGGGCGCCTTTCGACGAGTTGTTGATGATGGAGCCGGAGCGTTGCCTGCGCATGATCGGCGAGGCATGGCGGGTCGCGATCATGCAGGAGCCCAAGAGGTACCACTGCGAGTAGTTGAAGCTCTCCTGGTCGATGTCCTCGATGTTGAAGACGCGGGGCTTCCCCGGTGGGGTCGCCGAGCCGCCGGCGTTGTTGAACAGCACGTCTAGGCGGTCCCACCTGTCCACCGCGGTGCGTATGACGCGGGCGATGTCCTCCTCGCGCAGCACGTCGGCCTTGACGAATATCGCCGTTCCGGGGGGCTGCCGGGATTCGACCTGTCGGCCGAGATCCTCGTTGCGACCGCAGAACACCACGCGCGCGCCCTCGGCGCAGTAGGCGTCCACGGTGGCCTCGCCGATGCCGCTGGTCGCGCCGGTGATGACCGCGACCTTGCCTTCGAGTCGACCCATGTCTGCTCCTTTTCGTCGATTTGTAGTCAATTGCCGGTGAAAGTAGGTTCCGTCTTGCCGCGATAGGCGGCGATCGCTGCGTTGCGGTCTTCGGTCATCGCCGAAAGGATGTTCTGATCGACGTCCATGTGCATGACGGCGTTGTCGAGCGCCGAGACGATGGCGTTGACGCTCTGCTTGATCATCTGTGCGGCGATCGGCGACTTGGCCTGGTAGCGGGCTGCCCACGCGAGCGCCGTGTCCATCAGCGACGCCCGTGGGACGAGCGAATCGAGGATGCCCCACGCGAGGAGTTCATCCGCGTGGATTCGTTCGCCGCCGATGACCAGTCGCTTGGCACGGGACGGGCCGGCGATGTGCGTGAGCAGCGGCAGCCCCTTCCACATCAGGTTCACGCCGATGTCGATCTCCGGGTACTGCATGAAGCAGTCCTCGGCGCCGATCCGAAGGTCCATGGCCGTTGCGAGGACGGCGCCGCCGCCCATTGCGGCACCGTTCCAGGCCGCGATGGTGATCTGGTCCATGTTGTATACCGCAAGCGTCGCGCGCTCGCCCATGCGCGCGAGGCGTCGGCGCTCGAGCAGGCTGCCGGCGGCCGGGCCGCCGCCATCGAGGTCGGCACCGGAAGAGAAGTGCTTGCCCGTGCCGGTGAAGATCACGACCCGGGTCTCGGCATCGTCGCGGAATGCAAGCGCCGCGTTCTCGATGTCGACTAGGTGCGCGTGGTTCAGCGCGTTGGCCTTGGTCGGTCGATTGAAGTGAACGACGGCGACGTGGCCGTCCTTGTGGATCCTCAAGTTCTTGTAAGCCACGGTCGCGTGGACTCCTTAAAGGCTGCTGCCCTTAGGAGTGTGGCGGACTCGCGCTGGGGTGAAAAGGTGTAGGCTGGCGAGGCCGTTGGGAATGGCCTCGGCGCAGCCTACTAGGGGGAGGGGTCCCTTAAGGCAGGTTGCGCGTCAGCAGGCGTGCTCCAATCTGGTGCGCAACCGCGATGTCTGGGTGCTGATGTTACCTGAGGTAACACTGGTGTCAACAGGTAACGCCAACTTTTTTTCATGGTGCTCGGGATCGGCATAGAATCCTCATCACGCCCAGTTAGGCATGCCCTTCTCGATAAGGTTCCGTCGGTGTTTGAACGCGACAATCCCACTTCGCACAGCTATTTTTCGCAGCGTCTGCGACTGCACTACCTTGACTGGGGGAACGACAGCGCGCCGGACATGCTGCTCATCCACGGCGTGCACGACCACTGCCACTCCTGGGATTGGCTGGCGCAATCGATGCGCGACCGCTACCACGTCGTCGCACCCGATCTGCGCGGGCACGGCGACTCCGAGTGGTCGCTCGGTAGTCCGTACGCCTACCTGGAATACGTCCAGGACATCGCTCAACTGGTGCGCCAGCGCCACCTACCTCCGGTCACCATCGTCTCGCACTCGCTCGGTGGCACGATCGCGTCGGTGTTCGCCGGCGCCTATCCGGATCTGGTCACCCGGCTGGTGATCATCGAGGGCGTCGGTCTCTACCCGCGCGACACCGACCCGCCAGATGAGCGCCTGCGGCATTGGATCGACAACAACTACGCGTTGTCCGCCCGGGTGCCGCGCCGCTACGGCACGCTGGAGGATGCCTATCAACGCATGCAGGACACCAACCCGCATCTGTCACCGGACCAAGCGCGTCACCTGACCATCCACGGCAGCAACCTCAACGAGGACGGCACGTACACCTGGAAGTTCGACAACTACACGCGCACGCCGCGTCCCTACGACATCCCCAACGAGGACCTCGTCGCGCTCTGGCAGCGCATCACCTGCCCGGTGTTGATCGTCAACTCGCACCAGGGCTATCCGCACCGCATCGGGCAGGACGACACGCTAGGGCACTTCCAGGATGTCCGGCTCTACGAGATCGAGGACGCCGGACACTGGACGCATCACGACCAGCTTGGGGTCTGCGTGGATGTCATCGACGAGTTTCTGGGCAACGCGGCGTGACGGATGCAACGCTCGAGGGACTCCGTGTCGTAGACCTAGGCGGTCGCGCGTCCACAGCGTGGTGCTCTCGATTGTTGGCCGACTACGGCGCCGACGTGGTGATGGTCGAACCGGGTGGTGGACATCCGTTGCGCCGGCATCCGCCATTCGATCCGGACGGACGCAGCACGACGGCGCGTTATTTCCTGGCCAACAAGCGCTCGGCGCGCCCTGACCGCCGTGCGGCGCTGATTGCCGAGGCGGACGTGATCGTGGCGGAGCATGATGCTGCGGAACTGGCCCGGACGAATCCCGGGGCGGTGGTTTGCGCGATCACGCCCTGTGGTCTTGACGCCGACCGATCACGGGCCAACGGCAACGACCTCACCGCGTACGCCCGGTCGGGATGGGCGAGCGTCAACGGCCTTAAAGGTCGCCCGCCGCTCAAAGGCAGCGGTTACCAAGCGGCCTACCAAGCGGGGACGCTGGCCTACGGTTCGATCGTCGCGGCGCTGATCGAGCGCGCCGCGAACGACGGTCGAGGCCAGATCATCGACGTGTCCGAAGAGGAGGTGTTGGTGTCGACCTTCGCCCCGGCGGCGCTCCGGTGGCAGTACGCGGGCGCGGTCGCCCCCCGGCGCGAGTCCGTCACGATGAACGATGGACCGGTGCCGGTGCGCGACGGGTACTTCGCGCTGACGCTGTCGCGTGGGCTTTTCTGGCGCAAGGCGATGACCGTCCTCGGCTTGCCAGACCTGGCCGAGGACAAGGAGCTGCAGCAGCCGGGAACCCGACAGAAGCACCGCAGCCGCTACACGCCGCGCGTCGAAGCAGCCATGGCTGAGTGGACACGCGCGGAACTCTTCGATGCGCTGGCCGCCGAGCGCGTTGTCGCCGGACCGGCGTACCGAATCGACGAGATGGGCGAGAATCCGCAACTCGTCGCCAGGGGCTTTTTCCGCGCGATGCCGGACTCGGCGACGCGCTTTCCGGGGCCCTTCGCGCGCATGACGGTCTCGCCTTGGATGCTCAAGCACGAGATGCCCGATGTCGCGGCGAACGACGCCATGTCCTGGCGCGACGGATTCGCCACCAGGACGCCGATTCGAGCGGGAGCCGACGGGAAGGGCCCGCTGGCCGGTTTCCGGGGTCTCGTGCTCACCCAGGCGTGGGCGGGGACGTACGCTACGGAGCTGCTCGCCCTTCTCGGCGCGGACGTCATCCAGCTTGAAACCCGTGGCCGCCTGGACAGTTGGCGGGGCTCGTACCAGAACCCGATCCCCGAGGCGCTGCGGGACTTGGCGACCGCCAAGCACGCCTGGAACTGCAATCCGCTGTACAACTCGGTCAACCTCAACAAGCGTTGCATCACGGTCGACCTGGCGACGCCGGAAGGCGTTGGCCTCTTCAAGGACCTGCTGGCACACGTCGACTTCGTCGCCGAGAACTTCTCGCCGCGTGTTATGGGCAACCTAGGGATCGACTACGAGACGCTGTGCGCAATCAAGCCCGACCTGGTGATGGCAAGTTTGTCGGCGTATGGGGGAATCGGGCCGTGGACCCACGTGCCCGGCATCGGCGGCACCATCGAACCGTCGTCCGGCATGTCGGCCCTTCTCGGCTACGAAGGCGAGAGGCCGCAGAACTCGGGCCAGATGTACCCCGATCCGGTCGCCGGGATCTGCGGTTTCGCCGCCATCGTCACGGCGCTCCTGCACCGCGACCGGACCGGCGAAGGCCAGTTCATCGATCTGTCCATGCAGGAGGCCAACTTCACCTTCATCGGCGATGCCTGGCTCGAGTACGAGGCCACCGGAATCGCCCGGGGGGCCAAGGGGAATCGGCACCCCCTCTACGCACCGCACGGAATCTACCCGTGCGACGGCGAGGATCAGTGGGTCGCCATCGCAGCGGAAACGGACCCCCAGTTCGCCGCGCTCGCCGAGGTTCTCGGCCTCGGTGCAGCCGGGTGGCGGACAAACGAGGAGCGCAAGGCGCGCGAAGCCGAGCTCGATGCGGCGATCGCGCGCGGCACCGCATCGCGTGACAGAGAAGAGCTTGCGGCGGAGTTGGCCGAACGCGGCGTCCCTGCGGGCGCCGTCAAGGATGCGCGCGAGGTCGTGGCCGACGCCCACCTGCGCGCTCGCGGTCACCTGGTATGCGTCGATCACCCGGAGGCCGGTCGCATGTGGCAGTCGGGGTGCCCGGTGCAGTTCAGCCGCACCCCGGTCGCGGTCAGTCGCCACGCGCCGCTGCAGGGGCAGCACTCGCTCGAGGTGTTCCACGACTTGCTGGGCATGACAGAGCGCCGTTACCGGGAACTTGCCGAGCAGGGCGTGACCGGCAAGGGCCCGTTGCCGCCATAGAGGAACGTTGAAGGAGGAGGCCATGCCCTACGAGACCGTCCGCTACGAAGTCGCCAACCACGTCGCGCGCATCACCACCGACCGGCCGCGCTACCGCAACGCACAGAGCCGGCGGCTGCTCGAAGATCTCGACGATGCCTTCCGCGCCGCGACGGAAGACACGAATGTGCGGGTCGTTGCCTTGTTCGGCGCCGGCGAGCATTTCTCCGGCGGCCACGACCTCGGCACGCCGGACGAACTCGCCGACCGTGAGCAGCGACCCCTGCAGGACGGCGTGCGTGGCCGGTTCGACCACTCGCGGGAGCAGTTCGTCGACAAGACGATGCGTTGGCGCAACGTCCCCAAACCCACGATCGCCGGCGTGCAGGGCTACTGCATCTTCGGCGGCTGGATCGTCGCGAGCGCGATGGACATCATCTACGCCGCCGACAACGCGATGTTCCTCGGTTCGAACTTCCAGTACTTCTCCGTGCCTTGGGACATGCATCCGCGCAGGGCCAAGGAGTTGCTCTACGAGAGCCGCTTCGTGGATGCCGAGGAGGCCGCCGAACTCGGCCTGGTGAATCGCGTCGTCCCGGCGGATGCGCTTGACGACGAGGTCATCGCCTACGCGGAGCGCATCGCGCGCAACGACCCGTTCCAACTGCGCATGATCAAGCTCGCGGTCAACCAGATGCAGGATACGCAGGGCTTCCATGCGCACATCACCGCCGCGCACCTGATGCACATAACCTCGGCCCAGGGGGAACGCGACCCGGACTACGCCCTCAAGGTGCCCGAAGGTCGGCGGAGACCGATGGTGGAACGGGCGTTCGAGCACTATCGCCTGAACAAGGCGCGGCGGGGCAACCAGGACTAGGCCAACCTTAGGCCAACCTCCGCCCTCTTGCGCGGGGCGGAACCCGCATTACACTGCCAGCCTTTCCTCGCGAACAAAAAAGGACCTTGCTCGTTCGCCATGGACTTCCCCCTCGCCGGCCTGAAGGTACTCGACCTGTCGCGCGTCCTCGCGGGGCCGTTCGCGGGCCGCATGCTCGCGGACCTCGGCGCGGACGTCGTCAAGGTCGAACCGCCGGACGGCGACCTGACGCGCCTCTGGGGTGCCACGCCCGGCGGCGTCCCCGGTTACTTCCACCAGCAGAACGCCGGCAAGCGCGACATCTGCGTGGACCTTACGAAGCCGGCCGGTGTCGAAGTGGTCAAGCGCCTGGCGAAGAAGGCGGATGTGGTGATCGAGAACTTCCGGCCCGGCGTGCTGCGCCGGCTCGGCCTCGGCTACGAGGTGTTGAAGACGCTACGCGAGGACATCGTGCTGCTGTCCATCTCGGGCTTCGGCCAACAAGGGCCCGAGTCGCGCCGGAGTGCGTACGCCGCGGCGATCCATGCCGAGTCGGGGCTCGTTAGGCGTCAAGCGAGGGATGGCCGGCCGCCCGCCGACATCCAGATGTCGGTGGCGGACACCAACGCCGCGCTGCACGGCCTGGTGGCTGCGCTCTCGGCATTGTTGATGCGCGACCGGACCGGCGTGGGCCAGCACATCGATATCGCCATGCTCGACACGATGCTCGTCACCGACGACCAGTTGCACTACGACCTTGAGGATTCGAGGGATACGGCCCCGCAGCTTTCCGAGATCTGGCCGACGGGCGCAGGGGCGGTGCTGATCGCCGGCGACTTCCGCCACGTCTGGCGACAGCTCGCGACGCGCATGGGCGTAGCCGACCCAACGCCGCCGGGGGCTCCGCTTGCGGACAAGATTCACTTTCGGCGCTCGGCTGCCGCGGCGTTTTTCGCCAGCTTGGCGAGCAAGGACGAGGTCCGCGAGGCGATGGAAAGCATGAATCTCGCCTGGGGCGATGTGCGCTCGTCCGCGGATGTCCGCGAATCACCCACCGTTCGCCATCGTGGGTCCATCGCGGATGTGGACGACCGTGCCGGTGGCACGCGGCCCATCACCCAGTCCCCCTACCGCTTCTCTAACGCGGCGTCCGGTGTGCGCGGCGTGGCGCCCCATCGCGGCGAGCACAACGCGGCGGTACTGGTCGATTGGCTCGGTTGCAGCGATGCCGACATCGCCTGCTGGCGGAATGACGGCGTGCTGTTGGAGAACACCCCGTGAGGCGCTTGGGCGTCGGGATCGACTTCGGCACCACCAACTCCGCGGCGGCGGTGTTTGATGGCGAGCGGGTGACCCTCGTGCCGTTGGAAGCGGGTGCCGTGGGCTCCCAGGCCTCGGAGCACGACGGCGAGATCATGCCCTCCGCCACCTACATCGACCGCGGCCTGCAGACGTGCACCGGCCGGGAGGCCATCCGCCGCTACATCGACGACAACACCGGCCGCAAGGTCGAGCTCGTGCCCGAGGTGATCGGCAAGGCGAGCCTCGCCGTCGGCCATGCGGGCGCCGATTCGCGCACGCCGGGCGAAACCCTGACCGTAGACGTGTATGGCGACGCGATGACCGACATCGGCCTTCAAGGGCGGTTGTTCCGCGGCGTCAAACGCCTGCTCGGCAAGAACGACGTACGCCGGCTGATGGTCTTCGATCACCCATTTCGCCCCGTGGCGCTTATCACGCCGATCCTGCTGCGCATCCAGAAAACGCTGGCTGCGGGTCTCGCTGGTGCGTCTCCCGAGGCCTGCGTCGGTCATCCGGTGAACTTCGAGGGTCGCGATCCGCTGCGTAACCAGCTTGCCCTGTCGCGGCTTGGCGAGGCGTACCGGTACGCGGGGGTCAAGCAGCCGCGCTTCTACCCCGAACCCATCGCTGCGGCCGTGAGCTTCCTGCACGGCAGTACGGTGGCGACTGGCGAGCACCTGCTGACCGTGGACTTCGGCGGCGGCACGTTGGACTTCTGCGTACTGGAGCGGACGCACAGCGGCGGTTTCCGCGTCGTTGCCACCCACGGGATCGCCTTGGGCGGGGATCACATCGACCAGCGGCTGTTCAGAGAGCTCTTGTTCCCGCTGCTCGGCAAGGGTGAACGCTGGAAGCGGCGCGGCGAATACAGCGACATCGACACGGCGTTCCCGTTCGAGGATTACGAGGATCTGCTGGTGAACTGGGCGGTAACCTACATGCTCAATCAGAACCGCTATACCGCCGCGGTCCAGGACTGCATCGCTCACGGCGGCGCGGCGCGCTTCAAGTTCCGGCGGCTGCGCGAACTGATTCAGCAGAACCTGGGCTATGTCGTGTTCCAGGCCATCAAGGAGTTCAAGGCGCGGCTGTCCGCGCAGGACGAGGCCGTCCTCGACATCCCGGAGATCGACGTGGAAGTTTCGCTGACGCGGGGCGGCTTCGAGACTTTGATTGCGGATCTCCTCGGCCAGGTCGAGGAGGCCGTCGACCAGACGCTCGCACTATCGGGGCTGCCCCGAGACGCGATCGACGTGGTGCTGCGCACCGGTGGGTCGTCGTTGATCCCGGCCGTTCATGCGATCCTCGACCAGCGCTTCCCGAACCGGGTCGTGGATCACGATCCGTTCACCAGCGTCGCCATGGGACTGGCGATTGCGGACTACCACGGTCTACCGGCGAGTTGACCAAGGCCATGGCGGTTGACTTCGAAGCTGTGCTTGCGCGTTTCACCGCCGCGGTCGAGGCTGGCGACGGGGAAGCCCTGGCGTCCCTGTTCACGCCGGACGGCGTCTACGAGGACCGTTTCTACGGTGCCAAGACCGGTCGTGACGCGATCGCCGAGATGCTTGAGCACGAGTTCTGGGGGCATGCGCGAGGATTCCGCTGGCGCATGTTCGAACCGGTCTGTGACGGCACGCTCGGATACGCACGCTACCTGTTCAGCTACTCGTCGACGCTTGCCGGGGTGGAAGGACGTACGGTGGTCTTCGACGGGTTCAGCCAGTTCCGCTTCGATCCCGCGCGCGACGACGCCTTGATCGTGCGCTACCGGGAGCAGTTCAACACCGGCATGGCCATGGCGCAGCTCGACTTCTCACCCACGCGGATCGCCAAGCACCTCGCTAGGATCGCAGAGCAATTGCGGATCGACTCCGGGTTCTGAAAGCCGCCACAGGGCGGGCTCATTCGGGCAAGCGCTGGTAGTCCGGGTCTAGGGTTTCGAAGAAGGTCTGCACCATCCGATAGGTCATCCCCCAGACGAAGTGGCCGCCGGCCAAGCGGAAGCCGCTGAACGCATCGGGGCCGTCGCTCGGCGCCCCCGCGTCGAACGGTGGCGTGGACCGGGCGGCGTTG
>JAPOVK010000045.1 GCA_026708185.1 Gammaproteobacteria bacterium
CTCCTTGGTGGACTCAAATGTTACGGCCCCCAAACACGTGATTTCTGACAGGCTCCGTAATTGCGAAACCAGCACACGCTTGTCCGCCAATTATGTCCTCCAGTGTATGGCTACGACAGAACATCACATTCCGCGCAATTCCCCACCTGACTTCGTCCTCTGAGAGCACTTCTTCCTCAAAGAACGGCAAGGAGTACTTCGCAACCAGACCCTTGTCCCCAACTCCTTCGTTCTCTTCGAACAGGAAATTGTAAAGGTTTATGGTGCATACCATTAGCCTACCTTTTTGTTTCAAGACGCGTCGGCACCCGCGCCACAGACTTTGTAGGTCGTCAATATATGGAATAGAAACCGGGTTGAAGACCATATCAAACGAGCTCTCTGAGAAACGCGAAAGGTCCGTCATCGAGCCTTGGGTACATTTGATCCCTAGGGCATGTTCATCGTTCACTTCCTGATCGCGACGAACCTGTTCATCCGATGTGTCCAACGACGTCACTTCGGCACCTGCTGCCGCCAGAATAGCTGCCTGCTGGCCGCCGCCGGATCCTAGACAGAGAGTCTTACAGTTCTCTATTTTCTCAAATCAATGGTTTGGAACGGTTCGTGGACCGGCGAGCGTGACTGCCTAATCTCCGGATCTGGCACGATCGATTATCTCTTTGGATACCGGTTTCACCCAAGGACATCGCTCAGCCGTTGCTTTGTTCCACGCTTACCGGTTGACTGTTTCAATATACATGGTTGCTCCGTGCGTGGTCCACCTCCGACCGTCAGCAGAACGCTGCCGAATCTCGACGTCCGGCTGGGTTTGTCGCGTATTTTTGAAATGCTCAAGGGCGGTGTAGACGTTCTCTACCTGCGCACTCTGGTTGGCACGACTGACGCTCAGGTCATGCGAGCTTAGCTGCCCCGATGTCGCGCCGGTACAGCATAAGGCGGGCGGCGTGCTCGTGAAACGCGGCATGCGAGTCCAAGTAGCCGATCACGTCGTCGAGGTTGGCGACGCAGCGAACCGGAATCGCGAAGTCGCGTTCGAGAACCTGCACCGCAGTCTCCCGGCCCCCGCCGACGGGTTCCTGGCGATCGAGCGCGAGCACGACACCGATCACTTCGCCGCCGGCCGCGGTGACCGACTCCACGGCCTCGCGCTTTGCGGTCCCGTCGGTAACCACGTCGTCGACGATGGCGACTTTGCGTCCGGCCATGGGTGCACCCACCAGGACGCCGCCCTCGCCATGGGTCTTGGCCTCCTTGCGATTGAAAGCCGCGCCCGTATTGCGCCCGTGGTCGCGCTGCATGGCGACCGCCGTCGCGGTGGCGATCGGGATTCCTTTGTAAGCCGGGCCGAAGAAGACGTCGGGGACATCGGGTAGCTGCAGCGCCTCGGCTGCGTAGGCCGAGCCGAGGACGCCCAACCCCTCGCCGTCGGCGATCAGCCCCAGGTTGAAGAAGTACGGACTGCGGCGACCGGACTTCAGCACGTAGTCGCCGAAGTCGAGCACGTTGCGAGCGATCATTTCGCCCACGAAAGCCTGTGCCCGGGCGTCCGCCATCACAAGGCCAAGGCCTGCTTCTGGGCATCGAAGAGATCACCGATGCCCGCCTCCGCAAGACCCAGCAGCTCATCGAGGGCGCTGCGCGCGAAGGCACCTTGCTCGGCCGTGCCTTGGATCTCGATGAACCCGCGTCCTTCCATCATCACCACGTTCATATCGGTGTCGGCGTTGGAGTCCTCGGCGTAGTCGAGGTCGAGCACGCTCATCCCCCGGTAGATGCCCACCGAGACGGAGGCCACCAAGCCGAGAAACGCCTTTGGCGCCACGCGGCCGACGGCATCGGCCATCGCCACGCAGCCACCGGTGATCGACGCGGTGCGCGTGCCGCCGTCGGCTTGGAGGACGTCGCAGTCGATCTTGATGGTGCGCTCGCCGAGGGCGTCGAGATCCACGGCCGCGCGCAGCGAACGGCCGATCAGGCGCTGGATTTCGACGGTGCGGCCGCCCTGCTTGCCGCGCGCGGCTTCGCGGTCGGTACGCGTATGGGTCGACGCCGGCAGCATGCCGTACTCGGCGGTGATCCAACCGCGCCCTTGCCCGCGCATGAACGGCGGCACCTGGTGCTCTACGCTGGCCGTACAGATCACCTTGGTGTCGCCGAAGGCGATCAGCACCGAGCCGGCGGCGTGCTTGGTGAACCCACGGGTGATGGTCACGGGCCGCGGTTCGTCGGCCGCGCGCCGGCTGGGGCGCGAGCGCGCACTGGCGTGCGCGGGTCCATTGGATCGCACGGCCATGCAGACTCCTTGTGATACTCGTGGAGGGTTTTGTCGGGAAGCGACATTTCAAGGGCGCGTCGCCGGAGCCATTATAATCCTTCGAGATTCCACCAAGCCGGTGACACTCACGTCCTGAATGCGATGGTAGCGAGCATGACTGCGTTCGGGCGTGCCGGCTGCGCCTTGGTGGCTTGGGAGATCCGATCCGTCAACCACCGCTACCTGGAATTGGGCTTTCGGCTACCCGACCAACTCCGTGACTTGGAACGCCGGTTGCGGGAATTGGCCCTGCGCCGCATACGACGCGGCAAGGTCGACGCGACCCTCAGGTTGGCGACGGCCGAGATCACGCCTGAGATCAATGCCAAGGCCGTCGAGCATCTTCTGGCCGCGGTGGATGCTATTCGCAGGCAAGCGCCAAGCGAGACGATCGGCCCGGTGAACCCCTTGGATCTGATGCGCTTCCCCGGTGTGTTGGCGGACTTGGGCGGCGACATCGACGCCCTGAAGGCTGCTGCGATCGAGGGCTTCGAGGCCGCGCTCGACGACTTGGTGGAACATCGTGCCAGCGAAGGTGCGAACCTGGCCGCCTTGCTCGGCGAGCGGTTGGCCGAGGTCGAGCGCATCGTTGCGGCCGTTCGGGCCTTGATCGCTGACCATGGTGACTACCTCCGCGACCGTCTGCTCGACCGCGTGCAGGCCTTGACCACGAGCGTGGACGAAGACCGTCTGGAACAGGAGGTGGCCTTGCTCGTCCACAAGGCGGATGTCGCCGAGGAGTTGGATCGGCTGGAGATACACGTCGGCGAAGCCCGGACCAGCCTCGCCGGCGAAGAGCCCTGCGGCCGGCGTCTCGATTTCCTGATGCAGGAACTCGGTCGCGAAGCGAACACGCTCGCCGCCAAGTCGATCCTTCCCGATGCCGCGCGGCTTGCCGTCGACCTCAAGGTCGTGATCGAGCAGATGCGCGAGCAGGTGCAAAACGTCGAGTAGCTTAGGACGTGCAACGGGAGCCACCGGCGAAAGTCGTCACCGAGCCGCGCGAACGCGGCCATCTGTTTGTGATCTCGGCGCCATCCGGTGCCGGGAAAACCTCTTTGATCAGTGCTCTTGCCAAAAGTGATTGCTCACTCACGGTCTCCGTATCGCATACCACCAGGCCGCGGCGCGATGGCGAGCAGGATGGCGTCCACTATCACTTTGTCGACATCGAGACCTTCGCCGCGATGCGAGCCCGGGGCGAGTTCCTCGAGTGCGCGGATGTCTTCGGCCACGCCTACGGCACCTCGCGGAACGCGGTCCTTGATGCCTTCGAGGCGGGTCGCGACGTGATCCTGGAGATCGACTGGCAAGGTGCGGCCCAGGTGCGGGCGCGCTGGCCGACCGCGGTCGCGATCTTCCTGCTGCCGCCGTCGCGTGATGCCTTGGTGGCTCGTCTGCGGGGTCGGGGGCAGGATGGGCCCGACGTGATCGCTGCGCGGACCGCGCAGGCGGTAGCCGACATGTCGCACCACGGCGAGTTCGATCACGTGGTGGTCAACGATGATTTCGACACAGCCCTGGCGGACCTCCGGGATATCGTCGAAGCGACGCGCGCGGGCCTTAGGCCGACGCGTTCCGACCACGCTGCGTTGATAGCCGAACTGTTGTCTTGAGTGATGGACAGCGGGTAGACTCGCCGCTAGCTGAAACAACTTGTAACGAACGCCATGGCCCGAGTCACCGTTGAAGACTGTCTTGAACATGTGAGCAACCGCTTCGAACTCGTCGTGCGCGCCACGCGCCGCGCTCGCCAGATGCACCGCGGCGTCGAGCCGCTCGTGCCGGAAGAAGACGACAAGGAGACGGTGATCGCGTTGCGGGAAATCGCCGAAGGCCTGATCACGGACGAGGTGCTCGAAGCCGGCGATGTTCTCCCGATCGAGGAGGAGCCGCAGGTGGAGGTGGGAATGCCGTTCGGCGGCTTGGGAGATGACCGAGCAGACGACTTCTAGCGGAGGTCCTTGGCCGGAACTCAAGGATTACGCCGGTCGCGTAGTCGCGACGGAAACAGGCTCTGCCGCACCACGGAACGGCGACACCGCCGAGTCGGCGCGCTCGCAAGGACCGGACAACGGGCGCGGCGGCTACTTTCAGAATCAGCTTCGCGCACAGGCGACCGCCCCCGAAGTCGCCGTACCCACCACCATCGATGATCTGCGTCTGACGCTCCTCGAATACCTCCCGGAAGCGGAGGTGGCCGACATCGCTCGCGCCTACGCCTTCGCCGAGGACGCGCACGACGGGCAGATGCGGCGCACGGGGCACGAGTACATCACCCACCCTCTGGCGGTGGCCAACGTGCTGACGACCATGCACATGGATCACCAGTCGATCATGGCGGCGATCCTGCACGACGTCCTCGAAGACACCGGAGTATCCAAGGCGACGCTCGCCGACACGTTCGGAACCGAGGTGGCGGAGATCGTCGACGGCGTCTCGAAGTTGGCGACCATCTTCAAGTCGCGGGCGGAGGCCCAGGCGGAGAACTTCCAGAAGATGGCGATGGCGACGGCGCAGGACATCCGCGTCATCCTGGTCAAGATCGCCGACCGGCTTCACAACATGCGCACGATCGGCGTGATGCCGCCGGAGAAGCGAAAACGCACGGCCCGGGAAACCCTGGAGTTCTACGCGCCCATCGCCAACCGCCTCGGCATGAACTCGGTTCGCGTGGAACTCGAGGATCTCGCGTTTCAGGCGCTCTACCCGCTTCGGGCGGACCGGATCGAGCGCGCGCTGTCGGCCGTGCGGGAGAGCCAGACGGGGCAGATGGCGGAACTCAAGCGCGACCTGGAGGCGAGCCTGCGGCGGGAGGGGATCGACGCGGCGGTGGTCGGCCGTCGGCGCCACCTCTACTCCATCTACAGCAAGATGAAGACCCAGCACACGTCCTTCAAGGACATCATGGACGTGTTCGGCTTCCGCGTCATCGTCGATCGCGTCGACACCTGCTATCGGGCGCTGGGCGTGGTGCACAACCTCTACAAGCCCGTGCCCAACCGGTTCAAGGACTACATCGCCATCCCGAAGGCCAACGGGTACCAGTCCCTGCACACCGGCTTGGTCGGCATGCACGGGGTGCCCATCGAAGTCCAGATCCGCACGCGGCAAATGGACATGATCGCGGACAACGGCATCGCGGGACACTGGCTCTACACCGGCGAGGACGACGTCAACGGCAGCCAGGTTCGCGCGCGTCAATGGGTTGCGGGCCTTTTGGACCTTCAACAGCGGGCCGGCAACTCGCTGGAGTTCATCGAGAGCCTGAAGATCGATCTGTTCCCGGACGAGGTCTACGTGTTCTCGCCGCGCGGGGAGATCTTCGAACTGCCCAAAGGCGCCTGTCCCGTCGACTTCGCCTACGCCGTGCACACCGACATCGGCAATCACTGCGTCGCCTGCCGCGTCGATCGCGCGCTTGCGCCTTTGTCGGTGTCGCTGGAGTCGGGGCAGACGGTTGAGATCATCACCGCGGCCGACGGTCGCCCGAGCCCGAACTGGCTGGAGTTCGTCGTCTCCAGCAAGGCGCGCGCCGCGATCCGCCAGGCCCTGAAGGTGCAGCAGCGGTGGGAGTCGGTACGCTTCGGCCGCCACCTGCTGGACCGGTCGCTGGCCAACGGCGGCACGTCGATCAAGGCCCTCGACTTCCGGCGGCTGCGCAAGGTGTTCAAGCACTTCGGCGTGCGCAAGCTCGACGACCTGCTCGCCGAAATCGGCCTGGGCAACCTGATGGCGTACGTGGTGGCCCAGCGTCTGCTGGCGGCGGACAACCCGGACTACGAAGCCTTGGACATCGAACGCGGTGGACCGGTGGCGATCCGCGGCGGCGAGGGACTGGTGATCAGTTACGCGCGCTGCTGCGGCCCGGTCCCGGGCGACCACGTCGTCGGCCACATGACCCCGGGCAAGGGCTTCGTGGCGCACATCGAGACCTGCAACAACGTCCAGGACGTGCGCCGCCGCAACGAGCGCGACATCATCCCCACACGCTGGGCCGAGCATACCGAGGGCGAGTTCGAGACGACCTTGCACATCGCGGTCACGCGCCGAAAGGGCGACATCGCGGAGTTGGCGGCGGCCGTGAACGCGGCGGATGCCGGCATCGACAACATTGCGGTCGATGAGCGCTCGGCGGACCTCAAGAGCGTGCGGCTCGCGCTGTCGGTCAAAGACCGAGACCACCTGGCCCGTGTCCAGCAGCGGCTGTTGAGCGTTGCCGCCGTCCAACGCGTCGACCGACCGGTTGACTGAACCAGCCTCGTCTCTCGACGCCGCGGTTACCACGCTGCCGGGCATCGGCCCGGGTAGCGCGGAGAAACTGGCACGGCTCGACATCGTCACGATCAGGGACCTCGTCCTTCACGTCCCTTTTCGCTACCAAGATCGCACGCGCTCGGTACCGTTCGGCGAACTCACACCAGGTCGCGAGTGCGTCGTTACGGGCGAGGTCGCGTCAGTGAACGTCGCCTATGGCCGGCGTCGGTCGCTGTTGGTCACCCTCAGCGACGGCGAGCGACGTGTGACGATCCGATTCTTCCACTTCAACGTACGGCAGCGCCGGGCCTTCCAGGCGGGGTTGTGGATGCGCTGCTTCGGAGACGTCCGCCTCGGCCCCCTTGGGCTCGAGATGGTGCATCCCGAATACCGCCTACACCGTGAGAAGCCGGCCTTGGTCGAGGCCGAGCTGACGCCGGTCTACCGGGTTACGCAGGGCCTGACGCCCAAGCGGCTCGGTCAATGGGTCGACAAGGCTCTTGAGCGGGCGGCCGATGCCGTGTTTAGCCACCTCCCGGACGAGGCGTTTCCCAATTTGCTGGCCGCGATCCGGTTCCTGCACCGGCCTGCGGCGGAACCGGATATCGAAAAGCGCGTCGAAACAGCGCGGTCCCGGGTCGCCCTCGACGAGTTCGTCGGCCACTACTTGGTTCTCAAGAACCGCCAGGCGTTGGCGAAGACGCAAACGACCTTGCCGCTCCCGTCCCGCGAGCAACTGGGCCGCGAGCTTTTGCGCCAACTGGGTTTTCGCCTGACCCGGGCCCAAGCGCGCGTGACGGCCGAAGTGCTCAACGACTTGGACCACGACCGGCCCATGATGCGGCTTCTGCAGGGCGACGTCGGCTCGGGCAAGACGGTGGTGGCGGCGTTTGCCGCGATTCGCGCAGCCGAAAACGGCTATCAGACCGCGATCATGGCGCCCACGGAGATCCTCGCCGAACAGCACTTCGAGACCTTGAGCCTGTGGTTGCCGCCGCTTGGCATCGAGGTGGGACTGCTCACCGGTCGCATGAGCGCGGCGGAACGCCGTGCGCGGTTGGCGGCCGTGGCGGAAGGTCGGGACCTCGTGGTCGTTGGGACACACGCCTTGTTCCAGGCAGGCGTGGGATTCCACGCCTTGGCGCTGGCCATCATCGACGAGCAGCACCGGTTTGGCGTGCATCAGCGTATGCAGTTGCGCGACAAGGGACGCTTGCCGCACCAGTTGGTGATGACGGCGACGCCGATCCCGCGCACGCTGACCATGGCCCTGTACGCCGACATGGACGTCTCGACCATCGACGAGTTGCCGCCCGGGCGAACGCCGGTACGCACGCACTTGGCGATGATGTCTCGACGGGACGAGGCGATCGAACGTGTGGCCCGGGCCTGCGCGGCAGGGAGGCAGGCCTACTGGGTCTGCACGATGATCGAGGAGGACGAGGAGGCCGACTTGGGCGGTCGCCCGCCCCTGCACGCCGCGGTCACGACCTACGAGGAGTTGGGGCGCGCGATGCCCGGCGGCTTGCGCCTCGGCCTGGTGCACGGGCGCCTGCCGCCAGCCGAGAAGAGCGCCGTCATGGCCGACTTCAAGGCGCACCGCATCGACGTGCTCGTCGCCACCACGGTCATCGAAGTAGGCGTCGACGTGCCGAATGCGACGCTGATGGTGATCGACAACGCCGAACGCCTCGGGCTCGCGCAGTTGCATCAGTTGCGGGGGCGCGTTGGCCGGGGCGCGGGCTCAAGCAGTTGCCTCCTGCTCTACGAGACGCCGGTGTCGGACGTCGCCCGGCAACGTTTGACCGTCATGCGCGAGACCAACGACGGCTTCGCGATTGCGGAGAAGGATCTCGAGTTGCGCGGTCCCGGCGACGTGCTGGGAACGCGTCAGACCGGCGAACAGACGTTCCGGCTGGCCGATCTGGCCGCCGACCGCACCTTGGTTCCCAAGGCCGTCAGGCTGGGCGACCAGCTCCTGGCCGAGGATCCGGCCACGGCGCGGGTGATCGTGGACACCTGGGCGCAGGGCGATATCGAGTACGCGTCCGTGTGACGCGCCGCGTCCGTGTGACGCGCCGCGTCAGTCGGCGCACTCAAGGTGGCTGGCGCGGACCCGTCTGCTTCGGTCGCTGGCGTACCGGTGCGGTTCCGTAGATGCCGGCCAGCACATTGGTGCCGACGAAGAGAAACTCGGCGCCATCGACGAGCCCGACGATGCGGTCGATGGCGGTGCCGTCGGCGTTGACGTAAACGACGGCGGGATAGCCGTGCTCGTTGTACTGTTTCGCTCGGCCGCGACTGAGATCTCCGTCCAGCTTCAGCGCGATTGTGTGCTCGGCGACCCACGCCGCCACGTCCGGATCCTTGAAGGTCGTCGCTTCCATGACGCGGCACGGCGCGCACCACGTTGTCGTGTAGTAGAGGAGGACCAGTTTGTCCTCTGCCTCCGCTCGGGCGAGCGCCTTGCGGACCGAGAGGTCTTGGAAGACCACGCCGTCGGCGACGGTTGTCGCGGTCACGAGAACGACGATGAGCGATATGGCTGTTCGAAGGACTTTGCGCATGGCTTGCCGGAAGCGCCAATATGCTGCAAAAGTAGCATCCTGGCGTCGACGCCGCAAGCAAGCCCCGTAGAAAAACAGGGTGCCATCCACTACGCTCGAATCCTTGCCCACACCGCCTACCTGACACCGAGGGGTTTGATGAGGAAGTGGCAATGCATCGTCTGTGGCTGGATCTACGACGAAGCGGAAGGTTGCGACTACGACGGGATCGCGCCCGGCACGGCTTGGGAGGACGTGCCGGAGGATTTCGTCTGTCCGGAATGCGGGGTCGGCAAGGAGGACTTCGAGATGATCGAAATCGGCTGATCGGCTCTTAAGGGGAGAAAATGAGCGAAACAGAGAACACGAACGTCTGGAGCCGAATCATCGGCATCCCGCTGCATTGGCAGATCGCCATTGCGCTGGCATTGGCAGCCTTGGTCGCCGCGCTTGCGAGCGAGACGAGCACGCTGTTCACGATGCGCGTGGTGGATATCCTGGACTTCTTCGGCGGCCTGTTCCTGAATGCGCTGAAGATGGTCGTCGTGCCGCTCATCGTGTCGTCGATCATCGTGGGCGTGCGCAACATGGCGAGCCAGGATTCCTTCGGCCGCGTCGGCGGCAAGACCGTCGGCTTGTACATCGTCACCGGGATTGCAGCGGTCGCCACCGGCTTGATCCTGGTGAACATCCTGGGGCCCGGCACCGGCGAGTCCGCCAAGGCGTTGACGGCTGCGCTGCCGGACGCGTCGCAGGTGCTGAGCAAGGTCGAGGGCCGCGGCACCGGCGACCTGATCCAGGTGATCTCGCGGGCGATTCCGCCGAATGTCATCGAGGCGGCGGCGAACACCGAGTTGCTAGCACTGATCTTCGTCAGCGTCGTGTTCGGTTACTTCATGTCGCGCATGAACAGCGAAGCGGGCGACACGTTGCAGAGCTTCTGGACCGGCGTGCACGACGTGATGATCGCGATCACCATGTGGATCATGCGTTTCGCCCCGATCGGCGTCTTCGCGCTGGTGGGCAAGACGTTCATCCTGTCCGGGTTCCAGGCGCTCGAGTCCCTCGGCCTCTTCTTTGTCACCGTGCTGGCGGCCCTGGCGTTCCACTTCTTCATCACGCTGCCCCTGTTGCTGCGGTTCATCGGTGGCGTCAATCCGTTCGCCTACTACGGCCGGATCGTCCCGGCGCAGTTGACGGCGTTCTCCACGTCGTCCTCCTCTGCGACGCTGCCGGTGACGCTGAACAGCGCCCAGAAGGCGGGCATATCCAACCGCACCACCAGCTTCGTGCTGCCGCTCGGCGCCACGGTGAACATGGATGGGACGGCCTTGTACGAATGCGTCGTGGTGATCTTTATCGCGCAGATCTATGGCTTCGACCTAGGCCTCTCCGGGCAGATCACGGTCGTGACCTTGGCCTTGCTGACCTCGATCGGCGTCGCGGGCATTCCGTCGGCGAGCCTCGTCGCCATCGCATTGATCCTGCCGGCCGTGGGCTTGCCGGTGGAAGCCATAGCGCTCGTGCTGGTCGTCGACCGCGTACTCGACATGTGCCGGACCTCGGTGAACGTCACCAGCGACCTCTCGGTGACGGCGATGGTGGCGCGTAGCGAGGGCGAGGAACTGCCCGATATACGGTCCCGCGGGACACCCGCTGCGGAGGCAGCCTAACGCTTGAGAGCGCCGAAGGTTGACGTTTGCGTCAAATTTCCTCCGCCGGCCCGGAGAATGCAGAGCATTCTCGATCGCGTTGCCGCTAGGCAACGCGCCTAGGGCTTGAGCGGGCTCGACGGGCGGCCGAGCGACGCGCCCGTGGGCGCGCAATCGTTCGGGCGCACGTTGGGTCCGTATCTTCGGCTGATGCGGATCGACCGACCGGTCGGCACGCTCCTGCTGCTCTGGCCGACGCTGGCCGCCCTGTGGCTTGCCGCACAGGGCGTGCCGCCGGTTGGGATCCTCGCGGCTTTCGTCGTCGGCACCTTCCTTGCGCGGAGCGCCGGGTGCGTGATCAACGACATCGCCGACCGGAATCTCGATGCCCACGTGGCGCGGACGCGCGACCGGCCGCTGGCCACGGGGGAGGTGTCGCTTACCGGCGCTCTCGTCCTGTTGGCGATCCTCGCCGTGGCTTGTCTTGCCATCGTGTTGACGCTCAACGGCCTGGCGCAGACTCTGGCCTTGGGCGGTGCCCTGGTAGCGGCCGTCTACCCGTTCCTCAAGCGTTGGACGCATTGGCCGCAAGCCGCGCTTGGCGTCGCGTTCAGTTGGGGTATCCCAATGGCCTTTGCGGCTGTGAACGGTGCGGTGAGCGGTGCCGCGTGGCTGCTGTTCGCGGCGAGCCTGGTCTGGATCGTCGCCTACGACACCATCTACGCGATGGTGGATCGGGACGACGATTTGAGGGTCGGGATCAAGTCCACGGCGATCCTGTTCGGCCGCGGGGATCGGCTGATCGTGGGGGCGCTGCAACTGGTGGTGTTGGCTCTGCTGCTTGGCCTCGGCGCCGTCTTGGCGCTCGCCCCGGCTTACTACCTGGCGGTGGCCGTGATCGGCGGCCTGTTCGCCTACCAGCAGTGGCTGATCCGGCGGCGTGAGCGCGAACCCTGTTTTCGGGCGTTCGGCAACAACGTCTGGGTCGGCTTCGCGCTGTTCGCCGGAACGGTCGTCCACGGCCTCGGACTCGGCGCACCATGATCGACCGCGTCGTGGATTCCCTCGGCCGTACCGTCGCATGGCTAAACCTGGGAATGGTCGGCGTGACCTGCGTCGTCGTGGTGCTGCGCTATGCGTTCGACACCGGGGCGATCTTCCTGCAGGAAAGCGTGGTCTACATGCACGGCGCGGCGTTTCTGTGCGGTCTCGCCTACGCGCTGCAGCACGATGCCCACGTCCGCGTCGACCTCCTCTACTCGCGCATGCCGGCGATGCGCAAGGCGACGGTCAACCTGGTCGGCCACGTGCTCCTGCTCATGCCGCTGTGCGCCACCATCGTGATCGTGAGTTGGCCCTACGCTGCCGAGTCGTGGGCCGTACTCGAAAGATCGCCGGAGGTCGCCGGCATACCGGCCGTCTTCCTGTTGAAGACCCTCATCCCGGTATCGGCTCTCCTGTTGCTGCTGCAGGCTGCGTCGTTGGCCTTTGGCGAAGCGTTGACGTTGTGGAGGGGCCGACGTGGTTGAATTCCTCCCGCTCGTCCTTTTCGCCGCGGTTTTCGTGGCGCTTCTGGCCGGCTATGCGGTTGCGCCGACGCTGGCCGGCGTCGCGCTGCTGTTCGCCTTCGCCGGTGCCGCGTTCGGCGTCTTCGACTTGTCGGACCTCGGCTTCCTGCCGTCGCGGCTCTACGGGATCGTCACCAACCAGACGCTGATCGCGGTGCCCCTGTTCGTGCTCATGGGAGTGACGCTCGAGCGTACGCGGATCGCGGCGACCCTGCTCGAGAGTCTCTCGATGCTGATGGGCCGCCTGGCGGGCGGGCTCGGCATGGCGGTCACGGTCGTCGGGATGCTGCTCGCGGCCAGCACGGGCATCGTGGGGGCGACCGTGGTGACCATGGGTCTCCTGGCGCTCCCGACGATGCTCCGCCACGGCTACGACGCGCGCCTCGCCGCCGGCACGATCTGCGCGACCGGGACGCTCGGCCAGATCATCCCGCCCTCGATCGCGCTCGTGCTCTTGGGCGACGTGCTGTCGAGCGCCTACAGCGAGGCCCAGCTCAGTCAAGGCGTGTTCTCGCCGAAGACAGTCTCGGTCGGGGACCTGTTCGCGGGTTCGCTCCTTCCCGGCCTCGTCCTGGTTGGCCTTTACCTCGCCTACATCGCGACCGTCGCCTTGCTGAAGCCCGAACGCGCGCCCGGGCGCAGCGACGCGCGCCCGGGCGACGGCGTCCTGCCGCAACTGCTCAAGGGGCTGGCGCCGCCGATGCTGTTGATCGTTGCGGTTCTCGGCTCGATCCTCGCCGGATACGCGACGCCGACGGAGGCCGCTGGCGTCGGGGCGCTGGGCGCCGTGTTGCTGGCCGTCGCCTACCGGTCGCTCAGCTTTCCCGTGGTCAAGGACATCTGCCGCTCGACGTTGAAGACTACGGCCATGGTGTTCTTCATCCTGATCGGCGCGTCGGTCTTCTCGCTGGTGTTCCGAGGCTACGGCGGGGACGACCTCGTCCAAGGCCTTTTCGAGGACATGCCCGGCGGCGTATGGGGCGCGACGGCAATCGTGATGGTGGTGATCTTCGTGCTCGGCTTCATCCTGGACTTCGTGGAGATCACCTACGTCGTGGTGCCGATCGTCGCGCCGGTGCTGCTGGCGATGGGTTTGGACCCGGTTTGGCTCGGCGTGCTGATCGCGGTCAATCTGCAGACCTCGTTCCTGACGCCGCCATTCGGCTTCGCCTTGTTCTATCTGCGCGGCGTCGCGCCGCCGCAGGTGGCGACGCTCGACATCTACCGGGGTGTGGTTCCCTTCGTCGCGTTGCAGATCGTGCTCATGGCGGTACTGGTCCTAGCGCCCCAGTTGGCCACCTGGTTGCCTAGCGTATTGTACTGAAACCGGTATAGACATATTTATGCATCATCGGTATGTTTTGATGCATGCGCACGACGATTCGACTGGACGACGCGCTGTTGCGTGATGCGAAGAGCTACGCTGCGGCTGCGGGCATGACCTTGACGGCCTTGATCGAGGAGTCTTTGCGAGCGCGCATGGCACGGACCGGCAGCGAACCGCGCAAGCGGGTCCGGCTGTTGACATCGGGTGCTGAGGGCATGCACGCCGGCATCGACCTTGACAACGCATCCACCCTTGCCGACGCGCGGCAGACGATCCGGTGATCCTGCCCGATGTCGACATTCTCGTCGCCGCGCACCGCCGCGACATGCCGGATCACGAGGCGGTGCGCAATTGGCTCGAGGCCGCCATCAACGCGGACGCCGCATTCGGCCTCAGCGAGCTCGTCGTTGGCCGCTTCCTCATGCTCGTCACGAACGCCCACGTATTCCGAAGGCCGACGTCGCTCGCGGAAGCGATGGTCTTCGCCAGCCAACTCCGCGACCAGCCCAATCGGGTTGCCGTAGCACCGGGCTCCCGGCATTGGGAGATTTTCGCGAAGCTCTGCGCATCGACGGGTGCGACGGGCAACGTCGTGCGCGACGCCTACTTCGCCGCCCTCGCCATCGAGCACGGGTGCGAGTGGATCACCACCGACGCCAACTACAGCCGCTTCGCCGGCCTGGTCTGGCGGCACCCTCTCTCCCGGTGATGCCGTCGGACGGGCCGTGTAACCGCTAGGTCATCCGGTGCGCGGCTCTCACCGAATGGGGCAGGGCCGCGAGAACTTCCTGGAGATCCTCGACGAGCCACTCAAGGTGTTCGGCGTACGACCGCCACTTCCCGACGGCGTCGTAGTAGATGGGTTGACGCACCTGTTCCGAACTCGCCGTCCGGACCGCCCGCCGCGTCTCGAAGAAGCGCACGCAGCCCGGCTCGAATGACAGGCCGCAGTGGTCGAGTATGCGCCGCACCTGGCCTTCGAGGTCGGTGACCGTGTCCTCGTAGTGCACGGTCAGGACGCGGCCCGGGATGACGTCGCGCCAGTGGGTCATTATGGCGTCGTAGTGCAGGTAGTAGTGGGCGAGATCCTCGAGGTCGTAGGTGAAGTTCTGACCCTTGGCGAACAACTGCTTGTAGCAGCCGAGGCAGCTGTCCAAGGGGTGCCGACGCGCATCGATGATCTTGGCGTTGGGCAGAATCAGGTGCAGCAGGCCGAGGAGCGGGAAGTTGTTCGGCATCTTGTCGGTGAAGAACGCGCGGTCGGTGAACCGATGGCGTGCCGCATCCTCGAGGTAGCGCTGACCGTACGCGTGCCAATCCCGGCCTTCGAGATCGAGCACGGATTCCGGGAACTGCACATCGTCGCGCCGGAAGCGGCCGATCGATGTCGCGATCTGGCCGAGGATCGGCAACTCGGCGGTGCCTTCAACCTGGCTGTGGCTCGCGAGAATCTGTTCGACCAGGGTCGAGCCTGATCGGGGCAGACCCACGATGAGGATCGGGTCGGGCGCGCCGTGGCCCTTGTCGGCGTGTTGGACGAGGAAGTCGCGGTTGAAGACCTTGCGGATGTCCTCGTGGCGCTTCTCCAACTCCAGCGGATCGTGCTTCACCAACGGCCGCTGCAACCGGTTGCCGGCATCGTAGTGGGACCATGCGGCGTCGAAATCGCCCTTGTCCTCGTAGCCCTTGCCGAGCGCGAACGAGAAGTGGATGCGTTCGCTGTCGCTGAGGTCGCCGCGCGCAAGCTGGTCCTGCATAGCGCCGATCTCTTCGTCCTCGAAGCGGAACACCTTCAGGTTGGCCATGCTCCAGTACACCTCGCCGAAACGGGGCCGCTCGGCGATGGCGGCGCGATAGGCGGCGAGAGCGGCATCGTGGTCGCCGATGGTCTTCAGGGCATGGCCGTGGCTCATGTGCACGCCGGCGAGCCGGGGATTCAACTCCAGGGACTTGGCGTAAGCGGAAACGCTTGCTTCCTGCTGGCCGGCCTGAGCGTAGGCGTTGCCGGCGCCCGCCCAGGCCGCGGCGTTGTCCGGAGCGAGGGCGACGGCGTGCCGATACGCTTCGATGGCATCGTTGGGCTTGTTGTGGTCGAGCAGTACTAGGCCAAGGCTCAGCCAGGCCGCCGTGAAGTCCGGCGCTGTCGACGTCGCCCGGCGCAGCCAGGCCTCCGCGTCCCCCGGCTTCTTCTTCTCGCGCCAATACGCGATCGCGAGATGGCGCATGGCATCGACGTTGTCGGGGTGGTCACGCAGGACACCGCGCAACACCTGTATGGCCTCGTCTGCGCGACCGGCGCGGAGATGGTCGGCACCCTCGGCAACGCGGCCCGCCGCCGGATCCCGATCGAAATAGGACTCGAAATGCCGATCCGCCTCGTCCCCCCGACCGGCGGCGGCAAGCGCTTGGCCGAGCTTTCGATGCGCGGACGGCACGCGCGGATCGAGACGAATCGCCTTCTGGAACGCCGCGATCGCGTCCTCGTATCGGCCCTGCTGCGCGCGGACCTGGCCGAGGTCCTCGTAGAGCAGGGGAACGTCCGGCGCCAACGCGATCGCCTGATCGACTTGGGCGGCGGCCTCGTCGAGCCGGCCTTGCTTCGCCAAGGCCCGCCCGAGCAGGGACAGGTGCTGCACGCTGCCGGGATTCATCAGCAGGTAGTCGCGGCAGATCTCCTCGGTGCGCAAGGGGCGGTTCGCCTTCATGGCCGCGATCGCGTGCTGGATGCTGTCCGCGTGCGGCGCCATCAGCGGTCGGCGGCGGGTCGTGCCGCCAGTTGCGCGGGCGGCAGGTAGTCGAAGATGAAGTGCACGCGGCTGGTCTTGCCGTCGTTCATGACCGAGTGGGAGAGCTGGTTGTTGACTTCGAACGCGCGACCGGGCTCGAAGCGGTGGGGAACGCCGTCGATGAAGAACCTGACGCGAGGGTTGGTGATCAACGGCACGTGAATGCGGTGACTGATCTTGAGCGACTCGTGCTCGTCGACGTGAGGCGAGATCCGGGCACCGGGGCGCAATCGTACCGCCATGGCGCGGATCACCGAACCACCTGGTTCGTAGTGACGTCCGATGATCTCGTCCATCACTGGTTCGGCGGTGTCGCCAAGCCGGTCCCAGCCGACGTCACGGGCGATGACGAGATCTGGCCATCGGTCGAGGTCCACAAAGCACAGCACAATGGACTCGGTGCTTCGGTGGACGTTGAACGACTCCTGGCGGTACGTCTTCTCCGTCCATGCGGTCTCGTCGAGCTGCTGCACGGCATCGATCAGCTCGCGGCAAGCGAGCGATCCCAGGTCCCGTGTCCGGCTACCCGGGGTCGTTCGATGGCTTCCTTCGTCTCCGGTCATGGCATCGCCCCGCTGCGCGACAACCCCGGCGTCGTGGCATTGGTCGGCATTGTACGCGGTTGACATCCCGGGGCCTTCGCCGCCTAATGGGACAGGCGACCAGTCTCGGGGAGGGAGGGGAGTCCGGTGGCGAGCAACCGGGTACGCACAAACCGTCCGAACGCGCCTTCGGGGCAGGCGTTTCAGATGAAGCCGTTGGCCGTCGCCATCATGGTGGCGCACACGCCAGTCGTCCTCGCGCAGGAACCAACGCAGGAAGTCGACGCCCAGGGGCGCGCGATCGAGGAGGTCATCGTCACCGCCACGAAGCGCGAGGCCAACATGCAGGACCTCGCGCAGAGCATCACGGCGTTCACCACCGACGACCTCGAACGCCTGCGGGCCCGCGACATGAAGGAGTACATAGACGCGTTACCGAGCATCGCGCTGGTCAACAGCGTGCCCGGTCGCAACTCCGTGGTGTTCCGGGGCGTGTCGACGGGCTCGTCGGAGTACCGCACCGACAGCATGACAGCGGTGTATCTCGACGAGCAGCCCCTGACCACCAACTCGCAACAGGTCGATCCCTGGCTGGTGGACATCGAGCGCGTGGAAGCATTGCCTGGACCGCAGGGCACGTTGTTCGGCTCGAGTTCCCAGTCCGGCACGTTGCGCGTCATCACCAACAAGCCGGATCCGAGCGGCTTCAGCGCACAGATCGACGCGAGCGCCTATGCGACGAGCGACGGCGAACCCAGCCACGACCTGAGCGGCCACATCAACGTCCCCTTAGGCAATCGCCTCGCCGTGCGCGTCGCCGCCTTCGCGTCCCACGAGGGCGGCTACGTCGACAACGTCCTCGGCCGCGATCTGGCGGATACGCAGGACAACTCCCGCGTGGTCGAAGAGGACTTCAACGAGTACGACATCTCCGGCGGACGCGTGGCTGCGACCTGGGACGTGAGCGACCGCTGGACCGCCATCGCCGGACTCATCACCCAGAACAGCTCGGCAACCGGTGCCTGGGAATCCGACCCGGCGCTCGGCGACTTCAAGATCGTCAAGTTCTTCGACGAGTACCGGGACGACGACTGGCAGCAGACCTCGCTCACCTTCAAGGGCGACCTCGGTGCTGCGGAGTTCTCCGCGACCAGCGCCTGGTTCGACCGGGACATCGCCTACGAGTGGGATAACCACGTCTACGAGCAGTACAAGGACGCCTACTGGGGCGTGTACAACGGCTACGGGCTCTACAACTCGGAGTACACCTTCGGCACCACCTTCAATGAGCAAACCCAGGAACGCTTCTCGCAAGAGGTGCGGCTGACGTCGTTGGGGGCGAGCCGGTTCCAGTGGATGGTCGGCGCGTTCTACGAGGACGTGGACGACGAGTGGTTCTACGGCGCCCAGAACCCGTCGCTCATGAACACCGTGGCCTGGGAGACCGCCAACTACTACGCCTACACCTACTACGCCGCCTACGATCACATCCAATATCCGCTCGCGCCGAGCAACGTGGGCTACTTCAACCACTTCGTGCGCGCGGTGGAGCAGACGGCCGCATTCGGCGAGATGTCCTTCGACATGAGCGAGCGCCTGACCACGACCCTGGGGCTGCGCTGGTTCGAGTACGACCGCAACGAGTTCGATCAGTTCCAGTTCCCGCAGGGGCTGCCGCCGCTATCGGGCCTCGACTCGGACGGCGCCTACCGGGCCGAGGGCGTCGAGCAGGACACGGCGCTCAAGCTCTCCGCGCAGTACACCATCGACAACGACCGCATGCTCTATGCCCTCTTCAGCCAGGGCTTCCGGCTCGGGGGCTCCAACAGTCAGCGTGCCGCGGCGACGGGGCTCGTGCCGCTGAACTATGGCGCCGACAAGCTCAACAACTACGAAGGGGGCCTCAAGAGCGAGTGGTTCGACAACCGCCTGCAATTGAACGTCTCGGCGTTCTACATGATCTGGAACGATATCCAGATCGACAACGCCGGCGGCGTGGAGGATAAGTGGTGGTTGCGCGGCATGATCAACGGCGACACGGCGCGCACCATGGGGGTGGAGGTCAGTTGGGACGCCAGTCTCTCGGACAGCCTGCGCTTCGAAGGCGGGATCTTCCTCGCCGACCCCGAGTTCAATTCCGAGTTCACGCTTTTGAGCGGCGAAGTGGTCACCGACGGCACCACGATGCCCATTTCGCCGGAGTTCAAGTACTACTTCGCGCTCGAGTACACGGTGTGGGACTGGCGCGGTATCGGCGACCTCTGGGCGCGGTACGACACGAGCTACCAGTCGGCCGTCTACAACGGCTTGAGCAGCGCGATCGCCAACGATCCCGACGGCAAGCAGCCGGCGTGGACGCAGAGCAACTTCCAGCTCGGCATCGAGACGCGCCGGGGGCCGGAGCTCGTCTTCGAGGTCAACAACGTCTGGGACGAACGCACGATCAGTTGGCTGGACAGCGACAGCGACCAGGCCGCGCAATTCGGCGACCCCCGGTTCCGCAAACTCCGGTCCTACGCCCCGCCCCGCAGCATCGGCCTGAGCGCTACGTTCCGGTTCTGACCAAGCGGACCCGCCGGGTCGCGTCCGCGTGAAACTGCTCGCCACGTCGGTGGTGCGCGGCAGCCAGCAGGGGGAGAGCCACGGCGGCATCTACCTGTTGGACCTCGAACGCGAGCGGGCCGACCTCAAACTCGACTGGGACGCCGCCGGCATCGACTGGGCCGGCCGCGGCGGCGACCGCGGACTGCGCGGCATCGCCTTCGACGCTGAGACCGTCTACATCACCGCGAGCGACGAACTCTACGCCTTCGCCCCGGACTTCTCGCCGATCGGCTCGTGGCGCAACCCCTACCTGAAGCACGGCCACGAAACGAGCATCCGCGAGCGAACGCTCTACATCGCCTCCACCGGATTCGACTCGATCCTCGGCTTCGACCTCGACGAGAAGACCTTCACCTGGGCCATGCACGTCGACCTGCAACGTTTCCGGTTCGTCGCCCGGGCGTACGACCCGAACGCCGACAACGGCCCGTTGCAACTCAACAGGCTGCACATCAACAACGTCCACTGCGACGACAACGGCATGTACTTGAGCGGCTTGCGCACCGGCGGCATGGCCCACTTCAACGGCACGACGTTGTCGATGAGCGCGGAACTCCCCGCCGGTACGCACAACGCCCGGCCTTTCCGCAACGGCGTCCTGTTCAACGACAGCGAAGCCGACCGGTTGCGCTACGTCGGTCGCGGGGACGGTAGCGAGGACCGGGCCATGGCCGTGCCCAGGTACTCACCGCGGGAGCTTCAGAACGCGGAGTTCGACGACGGCCACGTCGCGCGGCAAGGCTTCGCCCGCGGGCTCGCCGTGCTCTCGGAGACGGTCGTGGCGGGCGGCTCCTCGCCCTCGACGGTGGTTGTCTACGACCTTGCGGGCAACCAGCGACTGATGTCCGTGAACCTGTCGATGGATGTGCGTAACGCGATCCACGGGTTGGAAGTGTGGCCTTTCTCTTAGTGGGCTAGCAAGTAGCCCTCCGACTTGGCGTTTGGTTGAAAGCTCTTGTTGAATCGTCCGGACTACTCCAGTCGACGAGCAACCGCCTCGACCGTTCGAATCATTGCGTCAATGAACCCGGCATCCACCTCGAGCCTGCCTTCGTACTCCGCGAGGTTGCGCTTTCGATGAGCCTGGTCGAGTACTCGCCACTGATGGTTCTCGAGCCCGACGGTATGCGGCAGGCACTGGAATACGAGATACCGATTGTCCGACCGATACCCGGCTCGGCGAAGAGCGCCTAGATGCCTTGAGAGCGCGGACCGTTGAGGCGTGAATCAAGCTCTGCGACACCGGTGGGAGAACGCGCAGCGTTCTCGATCGCGTCGCTCCAGCGACGCGCCGTGGGCTGCGTTGTAGGCGAGATCGAACCGAGACTCCATGCTAAGTCCCGTGTTTCGCGCGTCACGGAGTCTAGCGAGCCCCGAACTGATCAGTCCCGCCACTTCCGCTTCAGAAGGCGGCTCAGTCTTCAGGCGCCCGACCTTGACGAGATTATCCAGAGAGTCAATTGACATCGGATGATCCCACCAGCACTTCCGTTGGTCCGGTGAGGACACGTCGTAGAAACTCGTTTCCGCGTTGACGACGCTTATCGAACTCATCGCGCGTGTACAGAGCGGGGTCGATCGACCGCCCCAGTTCTCGCTCGGCGCTGGCAAGGTGGGAGAAGACCTCTTCAAGAATGAGGTCTTCCGACACTATGAGCAGGTCGATGTCACTCGCGGCCGTATCTGTCTGCTTCGCAACGGAACCGTAGATCAGGGCCAACGTGATGCGCGATTCGATCGGTCCAAGTGCTGCTCGGATCTGCTCCGCCACGCCGACTGTCTTGCTGATAATCGAGCACAGTTCCTGGTAGATCGGCGCTTGGGCATTGGCCCGAAAGTGCTTACGGTTCCCTTGCCATTCCGGGACAATGAGTCGCCCGCGCTCTAGTCGCGACAGTTCACGCTGGACACCACCGCGTCCCGCGCGCGCGAGCTTGATCAACTCAGTGACATAGAAGGAGCGACCGGGCTGGCCGAAGAGCAACCGGAGCACGCGCTTTTGCGTCCCCGTGAACAGCGCGTCTGCCAGCGATGCCGTTGAGCCAGGTGGTGTCGCGAAGGAGTCTATACCCATAACGAGTATCTTAATACTCGCTTTGGGTATGTTCAAATTGCACGCCGGGGCGGGAGATGTCGGTCGCGGCGGCGCCGCGCGTGCGAGCTTGAACAATTCAGTGAGATAGAAAGTGCAACCGGGCTGGCCGAAGAGCAACCGGAGCACGCGCTCTTGCGTCCCTGTAAACAGCGTGCCCGCCAGCGATGCCGTTGAGGCGGGTGGTGAAGGAGTCTGTGTAGGCTAAGGACGGGTGCAGCTCGTTGGCCACGGCGCCGACGTACGGCCCTTGTGCCCGGTTGGTCATTGGTGGACGATTGGAGCAGCCGATCACACTATGGAGTCCTCAATGAGCGCGACCGCGCGTACGGGCACCATCAAGATGACCCGCCCCCCCGGCCTCGGTGTTGTTGGGTCGGGCCCCCTGTTGCACTTGGATGTGCTTGGGGTGGAGGAGGATGGCCGGTGGTCCGCGATCGCGTTGGACATGAGCATTGCTGATCACGGGGAAACGTTCGACGAGGCCCTCGAAAGCCTAAGGGACGCGTTGAAGGCGCAGTTCGAGTTCGCCTTCAGCAAGGAGGGGGGCGCCCAACTGCGTAGCAACCTCTTCACGCCTGCCGAGGGGCGCTATTTTCGGATGTACCGGGACGCGAGACGGAAGGAGATGCTCGACGCGATCGCGGCCCTGCACGCTCTGCTGGTTGAGGAGGCCGGGGAGTCTAGGCTGCTGGCTCCGCCGGAGGATAGCGGCGTCCGTCGTCTGGAACGACGCTTCCAGTGCCCGCTCGCCGCGGCGGAGCGGTGAACTATCGAGAGGTGCTCAGACGGCTGCAGCGACACGACTCCCGAATCAAGGAATTGCCTTCTCGGGGCAAGGGAAGCCACCGGATAATCCACCACACCGGGCTGGGCCAGTCGTATCCTCTGAAGTACCACGGTGCCAAGACCCACATCCCGCCAGCGGTTCTCAACCAACTGTCCCGGAAATTCGAACTCCCTGACGGCTTTTGGCGGTAGTGGTCGGTTTGGTCGGTTGGCTGGTGACCACCCAGCCGTGCCCCGAGCACCTAAAGCACAGCGCTTTCCCACTCGGCCAGCATCGCCAGCAGCCGTCGCATCATGTCGTCCGCTTCCTCGGAACTGATCGACAGCGGCGGTGAAACCCAGATCGGCAAGCCCCTGGCCAGCCCCGGCTGCCTGGAACTCCCGTAGAGCGAGCTGTACATCGCGAGTCCGTGCTTCAATGCGATCGACTGGAACAGCTCCTGGGCACCCGCGCTGCGGTCGAAGAAACGCCTCGTCTCCTTGTCCGCGACCAGTTCGATGGCCATCATCAAGCCCCAGCCGCGCACATCGGCCACCGTCGGGTGGGCGAGTAGTTCGTCGCGGTAGCCGAAGATGCGCTCGCTCTGCGCGTTGCAGTTCTCGATCAGCTTCTCGTCCTGGATCACGCGAATCAGCTCGCAGCCGGCCGCGCAGCCCAGCGGATGCCCGCCGAACGTGTAGCCGTGTACGAAAGGCGTGCCCTGCTCGAAGGGCACGTTGATGCGGCTTGACACCGATACGGCCGCGAACGGCACGTAGCAGCTCGAAATCCCCTTGGCCATCACCATGACGTCGGCATCGACGCTGAAGTGCTCCATGCCGAACCACTTGCCCGTGCGGCCGAAGCCGGTGACCACCTCGTCGGCGATCAGCAGCACGTCGTAGCGATCGCAGATGTCGCGAATCGTCCGCCAGTAGCTGTCCGGCGGCACGCAGGCGTAGTCGGGGCCGCAGCCGTGCGGTGTGGCCAGGAATGCCGCCACGGTCTGCGCGCCGGCGTAGTGGACGGCGAACTCCAGCGCCTTGGCGCACTCCACGCCCCACTCGTCTCGGCTCATGCCTGCCGGCCGGTCGAAGTCCGAGTACTGTCGGATGTGCGGCCAACGGGGCAGCATCGGCTCGAAGACGCTTTGCGAGGCTGGGCTGTGTGATGCAGCGAGGGTCGCCAGCGTCATGCCGTGATAGGCGTCGCGATGGCTGATGATCTTGTGCTTGTCGGGGTGGCCGAGCGCCACTTGGGCTTGGCGGGCCAGCTTGATGGCGGTCTCGACCGCCTCGGAGCCGCCCGAAGCCAGGTAGGCGTGGTCCAGGTCCGCTGGGGTCACCTCGGAGAGGAGCTTGCAGAACTCGGCGCGCTTCGGATCCGCGACGGACGGGTGCGTATAGGTGTAGCTCTCCAACTGCGCCACGATCGCCTGCTTCATCCGCGGATGGTTGTGCGGCAGATTCACGGCCATCGGCCCGCCGGATACGTCGTAGTAGCGGTTACCGTCCTTGTCGTAGATGAACACGCCCTCGGCGTGCTCGATCTCCACGTCCATGGGGTGATAGGCGAAAACGTGCCGCCAATCGCCTTCGGGGCGAAGCGTGCGCGGAAGGTTGTGCGTCGCGGCGGTCGCCATCGGGTGGTCCTGACGTTGAGAAGAGCGGGATGCTAGCACCGACCGGGTGCGCGGATGTCCGCGCGGCTACTCGCGGTCACCGCGCATTCCGTCTCTCCCTGATGGCGGGGCCGCTTGGTCGTCCGCAACCGCTGATCGATGTTGGTCATTGGCTTACTATTGGGGCACGGAGGAGTCGGCATGGCGTTGCGTTGGATGGCCGGCCTTTGTGTCTTAGCGTTGGTCGGCACGTACGGGTGTCTGCCTGCGGAGACCGGCGATCAGCCGTCGGCGGAGCTTGGCATCGCCGCGAGGTTGGGCCACGAGCGCCTCGAGGAGTTGCGTCGCACGACAACGCCGGAGTACCGGGAGGCGAAGCGGCAGTTGGCGAGAGCGGAACGAGTCGCGAAACGAACCCCGAAAAAAGCCGGCGATGAGGCGTCCGCCCGGCTAGACGAACTGGTGGGAGCGTACGACCGGATGGATCTGGGCTCCGCGGGCCGATGGGGAGAGGCGACCAAGGTGGTCGCCGAGAATCCCCGGTTCGGTTACGGGGGCTTGCTGAGTCTCGCGCTCAAGCGAGGTGCGCCGGTAGAGGTGGTTGGCGACTTGGTCGAGTTGAACGGTGGAACGCTGCCGGACGACGCGATCACGACGATCGCCTTCCACAGCCGCAATATGGTGGGGTGGAGCGGTGCTACGGAGTTGGCTCGGGCGCTGTTGCAGACCCACGGCCTAGACGTGCACTACGTGGACGAGGACGGTCACAACGCGTTGACGATCGCGGCCGAGTACTTCTACGACATCCCAAGCTGGGAGGCGGACCGAGACTCCCTAGAGCTCATCGACTTCCTACTTGCCCATTCCGTCACCACCAAGCCGACTGCGGGCGGCCTCGACGCGCTGGACCGCATCCTCCTTGGCATCCTCGACGCGCCCCGACAGAAGGTCGATGCCGGGATCGAGTTCCTCCGGCACCTGATCGACCGAGGTGCCCCGGTGGAGTTGAGTCATCGTGAGGTCGCGCAGATGATCTCGGTCTCCGACACGGATGCCCATGCCCGGCTGATCGAAGCCGTGCCCGAGTTGCTGCAATAGCCGTCACTCCGTTCGGCAGCTAGGTCCTGTCGTCAAGCTCCTGGCGCACGGCGCGCATCTCGTCGCTGCGCCGGATCGTCGACGCCTGCGTCTGTCCCGCGGAAGCTTGGCGCCACTCCCCCGTCACGTTGTCGCGCTTCACGGCTAGGCGCTGCCGAATGGGCGGACAGTCCCGCGCCCTTCCCGGTTCTTCGCCGTACCAGTATGCCACGCTCGACATCTCGTTGGCGAGATGGTTGCCGTGGCCGTGCTCGATGGTGACATTGATCTCGCGCTCGAAGCGCACCGGATTCTCGATGTGATGCACGTAGCTCGTCTGGTAGCCGCGCGTATTGTGCTCGTAGATCGACGAACCGTTGCGCAAGTATGCGTTGTCCTGCATCCCCCAGGCCTGATTGAGGTAGTCCTCGGAGCCGGTGCCGTGCAGGTCCGGCGGCCACTTGTAGCCGTCCACCCAGATCATGTCGTCGCCCTCGCCCCACCAGGTGCCCTGGAAGTTGGTGACCGACAGGTTACAGCCGAGGTAGTGGCCGCGTCCGGCGGTATCGAGGATGACGTAGTTGTTGTCCCAGGCCAGGCGTTCCTTGTTCACGATGTTCGCGGGCGGCGTATTGACCCGGATGTCTCCACCCCAGCCCGGGAACGGGTTCGTGCGGCGAAACTCGGCGTGCAGGTACCCGGCGTTCTGGTCGACCGGGGCTTGCTCGTAGTCCACGTAGAAGTACTGCCGATGCATCTCCTCGCTCTCGTTGACGAGTTCGACCAACGCCCGTTCGCGGAACGGCATGGGGACATAGGCGTTGAGCGCGCAGCCCTGGTTGAACTGGTTGTTGGCGCCGGTCGAGGCGGAGAACAAGAGCGACTGGTAGGAGTTCACGATGCCGTGGCCGAGACCGAAGAAGTCGCCGAGCGGACAGACGATGCTCGGACTGTCGGCATTGTCCCAGGTGAAGAGCAGCAGGCATTCCCGGTAGTGGTTGCGCTGCGTCATCCACAGGTGGGTGATCGTGCCGGGGCCTGCGATGTCGGCGAGCACACGGCGCTCGCCGGGCTCGATGTTCCACGCGTCGTCGTTGCGCCCGGTGGTGTCCCACGACGATGCGCGACCGGTCTTGCGGCCGAGGATGGCTGACAGCCGTTTGAGGTCCATAGATTCGTCCTGAAATCGAGTGTGCGGATTCGCGTCCCAGTATTGTCGATAATGGCCCGGTCACGCAGCGTCCTTTGAGGAGACGCATCAACCGATGGCTGCACGCACCGGCGCAGAATATCTCGCGGGCTTGAAGGACCGGCGCTCGGTGTGGGTCGACGGCGAGGCCGTCCGTGACGTCACTTGCCATGGCCCGTTCAAGGGTTCCCTCGCGGGCATGGCCGGCTACTTCGACTGGCAGCATGTCTACAGCGACGCGTGTCTGATCGACGACGGCGGCTCGGGCAGGCACGTCAGCCACCTGATCCCGCGGAGTCGTGAGGATCTGGCGCTAAGGCACAGGGGTCTTGAGCAGACCGCCCGCTACAGCGTCGGCATGCTCGGTCGGACGCCCGACTACCTCAATGTCACCTTCGCCGGGTTCGCAGGACAGCCGAGCCTGTGGCGGATCGCAGGTAACGAGCAGGGCCACGAAAACCTGGTCGCCTTTCAGCGCGAGATCGCCGAGCGGGACCTCTCGCTCACCCACACGATCGTGCACCCCATCGTCGACAAGCGCGTCCCGGACTACGAGGGGGTCAACCTTGAGCTGGCGCTCCGCAAGGTGGACGAGACGGCCGACACGATCGTCGTCCACGGGGCCCGCATTCTCGCGACCCTCGGACCGTTTGCGGACGAAATCGCCGTCTACCCCGCGCATCCCGTGCCAGCGGAGCAACCCGAAATCGCGATCTCCTTCTCCGTGCCCATGGACGCGCCCGGGCTCAAGGTGCTCTGCCGGGACCACTACGGCGTTACTCGCAGCGCGTTCGACGCGCCGTTCTCCAGCCGCTTCGACGAGCAGGACGCCTTCGTCGTCTTCGATCACGTGGAGGTCCCGAAGTCGCGGGTCTTCTGCGACGGCAACCCGGAAGTCTTCAACGGCGTCATGCGCCGGGGCTGGACGGGCAACATCATGCAGCAGACCGTGATCCGCGCCTTGGTCAAGCTCGAGTTCGCCTACGAGCTTGCGTCGCGCATGGCGGACGTGACCGGTCAGAATAAGCGCAGCGAGATTACGCAGATGCTCGGGGAGCTCTGGTCTTACGCGGAGCTCACGCGCAGCGCGCTGAAGGCCGCGGAGGATGGCGCGTTCGACTATGGCGACGGCACTTGGTTCTGCGACGAGCGGCCGTTCTACGCGCTTAGGCCCTCGATTCCCGGCTGGATGGTGCGGGCGAACGACATCCTCAAGACTGTCGGCTCGCACAACTTGCTCGCGACGCCCGCCGAGGCCGACTTCTCGAATGCCGAACTCGAGCCGCTGCTCAGACGCTACTTGCGCGGTGCGGAGGACGCAAGCGCCGAGGAGCGCGCCCGGCTCTTCCGAACGGCTTGGGACTTCGCCGGCTCGGCGCTGGGCGGCCGGGTCGAGTTGTACGAACGGTTTTATCTCGCGTCCGCGCCGCGGAACTATTCCGGCGCGCATATCGCCGCGCAACGAAGCCGCGAGTGGAACGCCGTACCAGAGTTCTGGCGGGCGACGGACGAGATCATGGCGAAGTACGGGGGCGGAAGTGTCGACGGAGAGTGAGATGCCGGGAGTCACGGAACTGGGATACGTCCGTTTCGGTGTATCCGATCTCGCGGATTGGCGGGAGTTCGCGACGCAGTTGCTGGGACTTGAACTCAACGGCAACGGCGAAGGTCCGGTGTACTTGCGCACAGATGCCTGGCACCACCGCGTGGTTCTCGAGGAGGACGACTGCGACGACCTGCTCGGGGCTGGCCTGCGCGTCGCGGGCGCAGACGAGTTCCGCGCCATGCAGGACGTGTTCCGCGCTCACAACGTGGGCTTCGAGGTCGCAGGCGAGGACGCGGCGCGGTCCGCACACGTCTTGGAACTGATGACGGTCGCGGATCCGGCGGGCAACCCGCTCGAGATCTTTCACGGCCCACACGTCGAGACCCATCGGCCGTTCCATCCCGGGCGAGGCATGTACGGCCGGTTCCTGACCGGTTCAGGCGGCGTGGGTCACATGATGCTGCGCCCGGCCGACCTCGAGGCGACGTGCGAGTTCTACAAGCTCCTCGGCATGCGCGGCGGCATCGAATACCGGATCCCCGTCCCCGGCGACGGCACGCTCGACATCCTGTTCATGCACTGCAACGATCGTGACCACACGTTCGCCTTCGGCTTGCCAACAGAGAAGCGGATCGGACACCTGATGCTCGAGGTCGACAACCTCGACGACGTCTTCCTCACCTACGAACTCGTCAAGAAGAGCGACTACCCCATCGCCATCGACCTCGGCCGGCACGCCAACGACCAGATGTTCTCGTTCTACTGTCTCTCCCCTTCGGGCTTCCAGATCGAGATCGGCTGGGGCGGGAGGCCCGCCACACACCAGTCGGAGTACTACACCCGGGATACGTACGGTCATCGCGCGGCGAGGCGCGGGAGCCCAGCATGAACGTCCTGGAAGGCGAACGGGTCGAACGCCGCAGGATTCACTTCGAGGGCCGGCCCGAGTGGGTGAGCGTGGACGGTGCCGACTTGCTGCTGATGGACGGACGGCGAGTGGTTGAGACCGAGGCCGTCTACTTGCCCCCGTGCGAACCCACCAAGATCCTCTGCATCCACTTGAACTACGAGTCGCGCCGGGTCGAGTTCCGCGCGCCGCCGCTCGAGACCCCGACCTACTTCCAGAAGCCGACGACTGCGCTCAACAGTCATCGCGGGGTGCTCAATCGGCCCGACAACTGCGACTACCTGAACTACGAGGGCGAGGTCGCGGCAATCATCGGCCGACCGATGAAGAATGTCGCCCCCGCAGACACTTGGGACTACATTGCGGGGTTCGCCCCGGCCAACGACGTCGGTTGCCACGACTTCCGCGACACCGACGCGGGCGGCATGACGCGCGTGAAAGGCATGGACGGGTTCTGCCCGATCGGCCCCGGCATCGTGCGCGGCGTCGACGTCCGAGAATCGACGGTGCGGACCTACATCAACGGCGAGGTGGTTCAGGAAGGCGCGGTCAGCGAGATGGTCTTTGGCATCGACTATCAACTCGCGGACCTCTGCCGCCACATCACGCTGCTGCCTGGCGATGTCGTGCTGACCGGTACGCCGGCCAACTCCCGGCCGATGCAGCCGGGCGACACGGTCGAGGTCGAGGTGACCGGGCTCGGCAGGCTGGCGAACCCGGTCGCCGAAACCGCCGCGCCGGCGCACGAGGTCGGTCACCAGCCGACGGCGTCGAAGAGCGTCCGGCGAGTTGCTCTAGGCGGCGACTACTACAAAGACCGGTGAGTCTCGTAGCTCACCGCGCCGCGCCCGGCACCGGTCCTGGCCCGACGACTTCGAGCTATGGAGGTCCGTCGATCCCGGCCAGTTGGAGAACCTCGGCGGTTCCCGTCAGCACTAAATCGGCGGACGACTTTCCTGAGGCCGCCATGGCTTGGTCGACGATGTACGTACCCGCTCTATAGCCGATCCAACGGCGACCATCCGGATGCTCCAACATCCACTTCGCGTAGGAGCCGAATGCCGACATCGGTAGAGCGACGAGTTCGTCGACCCATACCGAGACATCCTCGGGATAGGCGCCCCAAGGCGGTCTGGCACCGGCAAAGTCACGCTCGAATGCAGTGGCCATACCTTCGCTCACCACGACATCCATGAATGACGTCCGCCGCGACCCGCCGCGAACCACGTACCCTCGAGCAAGGTGGTGAAGCTCATGAAACAAGGTCGAGCGCAAGTGCCCGTTGGCAATGGCAATCACGCCCTCGGGTCTGGACGCATCGACGGTCCAGCTCACCCGACCCGGTTCGGGAGCCATGCCCATCTCGCCGGTTTCCACGATCACGGCTTCGCCAGCCGAAACAGTCAATCTGACCGTGGGAGGTACTTGCGGCAGGACCTCCCGAACCTCCGCAGCGACCGAGTTGGCGATCCGCGTTATCACGGCTTGTTCGTCGCTGGAAAAGACATGGTCGACGCTGTCGAACTCGACGGATATCGTCTGCGCCCCCAAGCCCGGAGAAGCGGCGGCCGCCCACAGTCCGACCCAAAGGCGGAACGCGCGGAAGACGGAAGTAGATGAACGCGACATGGCGTCTCGAGCGAGTCGTCGACGGCAGCCCATGTTAACGTGCGGTGCATCGTTGGCGGCGACGCTGGTGCGGGGGACTCCGGAGTCGCGAGGAGCCAGGTATCTGGAGGTCCGGTGGCAACCAGGAGACACCCAAAGGGCAGATCTTTGGCAAGTGACCGTCAACCCTGGGATCCGCCTTTGATCGCCGCGAGGGGCGACGACGTCCGCCTAGGACCGATGTGGATGGTCTGCGGGCTGGAGACCCCGCGACCGCTCACCGCGCCGCGATCGGCACCGTCCCCACCACGTCGGCGATCACCAGTTCCGCGATGTCGTCGTCGGTCAGTCCTGCCTCCTCGCGCAAGACCTCGCTCGAATGCTCGCCGAGCAGCGGGGCGCGCTGGTTCGGCGGTGTTCGCGCGCGGCGGAAGCGGTAGGGCTGGTTGGGGTAGTGCTTCGGACCGAGGCCGGGTCGGTCCTGTAGCAGCAGGCCGCCGAAGGATGCGACCTGGGCGTCGTCGAGGAGGTCCGGCCCATTCATGACGGCGCCGGCGGGGATGCAGGCCTTCTGCAATTCGGCCATCAAAGCCAGGTGCTCGCGAGAGGCCGTCCAAGCGGCGATCGAGTCCGGGCCGGCATCGCCGCCGCTGGCAGACGCGATTTCGGGATCGCCGACGATGTCGGCAAGCGCGGCGCAGTGGTCGCTCGTCTTACACGTGATCGCGATCCATCGGTTGTCGCGGCAGGGATAGACGCCCTGTAGCGGATAGTGGTGGTGGGCGTTGCCGACGCGGCCGGCATCGACGTTGGCGAGGGACCAAGCGGTCATCGCATCGCCAATGTAAAGGCTGCACGCTTCCACTTGCCCGAAGTCGATGTGCTGACCTTCGCCCGTGCGGTCGCGATGGTTGAGCGCGGCGAAGAGCGCATTGGCGCCCATGACGCCGGCGAACAGGTCGCCGCCGGTGGTGCCGGTGAACAGGGGATCGCCGTCGGCGTAGCCCGTGAGGTGGGTGAAGCCACCCATCTGCTCGGTGGACATGCCGAAGGCCACGTAGTCCCGCCATGGGCTGTCGGCGCCGAAGCCCGACAGCGAGATCATGATCAGTTCCGGGTTGATGGCGCGCAGCGTGTCGTAGTCGAGTCCGAACTTGGCCATCACGCGAGGCGTGTAGTTCTCGATCAGGATGTCGGCGTCCGCCACCAGGGTCTTCAGGATGGCAACGCCGCGCGGGTCGGTGAGATTGAGCGTGATGTCGCGCTTGTTGCGGTTGATCCAGTTGAAGTAGGGCGAGGACTCCCAGCCCGGCAACTCGGGACTGACATGGGTTGCGGCGCTGCCGCGCCAGCCGTCGATGCGCTGGATGGACTCGACCTTGATGACGTCGGCACCGGCGTCGGCGGCGATCTGGGCGCAGGAGGGCCCCGCGAAGAACATCGACAGGTCCAGGATGCGGATGCCTTCGAGGGGCAACGGGTTGGTATCAGCCGAGGCGCTTGGTGCTCGGACCGCGGCGTCGGGGAGTTCGGCCAACACGGCCTCGGTGTGCTCGCCGAGCAGCGGCGGCGGAGTAGGTAAGGGTTGCGTCGCGGTCGACCGGAACGGGATGCCTGGGACTTCGACGGTGCCGGCCACGGGGTGCTCCAAGGGAACGAAGAAGCCCCGGTGCCGATGTGGCGGCAAGGCGTACAAGCCGGCCATGTCGGGCACGAGGCCGAACGGCACGCGCCATTTCTCGGCTTCGTGGAACAACTCTTCGGCAGTTCGCCCCGCCAAGGCTTCGGTGAACGCGGCGCGGATTTCCTCCACCCGTTCGTCCGGGTTCACCCAGCCCACGGAACGGTAGCGGGGATCCTCGGCGATGTCCTTGCGACCGAGGAATTCGCACAGCATGTGCCACTGTGGCCTGGTGAGTGCATTGAGACCGATGTAGCCGTCGGCGGTTGGCAACATGTAGCAGGCACCGGCGCCCGAGCCGACGCTGGAATACCGTTCCGGCGCGATGCCGCGGAACTCGTACATCATGGTAGGGATCTGGGCACCCGTGAGCACGGCTTGCTGGACGCTCACATCGATGTGCTCGCCGCCACCATGGCGTGCTCGACCGAGCGCCGCGAGTTGCGTGGCCGCCGCTGCGAAAGCACCCGCGAGGGTCTCGGACGTGTTCCCACCGACCTGCAGGGGTTCGCGTTCGGGAACACCGCACAGGTGGCACCAGCCGCCCACGGCGCAGGCGATGAGATGAGACGACTGGTAGTGGGATTGCGGACCGAACGAGCCGAAACCGGAGATCGAGGTCAGGATGACGGCCGGGTTCCATGCGGCGAGAGTCTGGTAGCCGATCCCCCTGGCATCCAGGCTTTCGGCAGTTTCGCCGGCGATCACGATGTCGAAGTGCTGGACCAGATGACGGAGATGCTCGCGCCCTTGCGTGGAGTCGAGATCGAGGACGACGCTCCGCTTGCTGGTGTTCAGGTAGAAGAACGTGGCACTGGCTTCGCGCCGGGTCTCCGCGTCGTTCGCCCAAGCCGGAAACGGCCCCACATTCCGGGTCTCATCACCGGTCCCAGGCCGCTCGACCTTGACCACGTCGGCACCGAGATCGCCGAGCAGCTTGGCGCAGAACGGACCGGCGATGCCCTCCGAGATGTCTAGGACGCGCATCCCGGCAAGCGGATGTGGCGCCGTCACTCGCCTGATGCCACCGGGCCGTGCTCGGCGATCCAGTCCCTCTCAAGCCGCCGCGCGCCGCGCAGGGTATTGCCCATCGCGTAGTTCCCCTCGTGGCAGGCGTACTCGTAGAGGCTCGAGTCCGTCTTCGGCCACGGGTATTCGCCCGTGTAAGGCGACACGTAATCGGGGTCGTGCACCGTGAACCGGTAGAGCAGGCGGTCGGCATCGAGAGGCGAGAACCGCTCTACCACCCGCAGGCCCTCCCGCGGGACGCCGGGCTCGAACAGGAAATTGGTGGTGTCGACCACGAGCGTGTCGCCTTCCCACCAGCCGATGGAGTCGCCGGCGAGGGAGCGCATGTCCTCGGGCAGGTGTTCGGAATTCATGCGCACGACGCGCGCCCAGTGCATCCACTCGATGAGGATCATCACGTGGTTCTCGGTCTGCACGATGGTCTTCAAATTGTTGTAGACGATCGGTCGGATCGGCACGGAGACCACGTCGAGGTAGAGGCATCGATCGACCAGCGGCTGCGTCTCCATGTCATCGTAGGGCTTGTCGCCCGTCTCCAGCCACCACGCCGTACCGGTGTTCTTGAACCAGCCCTTCTGCTTGAGGGTCGCCCGGCGCGCCTTCCCGGCCTCCGAGATCGCCGGCATCCTGCCGTTCGGCGGATCGACGATGATCGAGGTGCGGTACTTGCCGTCGATCTTGAACATCGTCGTGCCGGGATCCATCCAGACCTGGTTGTAGGCACCGACGTCCGCACCCTTGGCGGGTGCCCCGCGGTCAGGGTCGCTCGGTTCGAGTTCGGCGTCGACCGTCCGCGCTGCCGCCGCTTCCCGCGCCTCGGCTTCGGCAGAGTCGAGATAAAGGTCGTCGCCGTGCTTCGGATTGCGCGTGTAAGGCGTCAGCGAGGCGATGTCGTAAGAGCCCGAGAAGTCGGGCTTGCCGGATGCCGTGCGCGGGAAGTCCTCGGGCCCGGCGGCGCTTGAGACTGCGAAAGCGACTGTCGCGATGCCGATTCCGGCGATAATTGGATTCTTCATTGGGTGCCCTCCCCCGTTACTCGCCCTCACTCGTCTCGGCGCGTTCCTCGATCCAGACCTTCTCCAACCGGCGCGCGCCCCGCAGCGTATTGCCCATCGAGTAGTTGCCTTCGTGGCAGGCGTACTCGTAGAGGCTCTTGTCCGATTTCGGCCATGGCAACTCGCCCGTGTACGGCGCGACGAGATCGTCGTCGTGCACCGTGAAGCGGTACAGCAGCCGGTTGGCGTCTAGGGGCGAGAACCGCTCCTCGATGCGCAAGCCGTCACGCGGCAGGCCGGGTTCGGCGAGGAAATTCGTGGTGTCGACCACGAGGGTGTCTCCCTCCCACCAACCGATCGAGTCGCCAGCCATCGAACGCATGTCGTCCGGCAGGTGGTCCTCGTTCATGCGCACCATGCGCGGCCAGTGCATCCACTCGACGAGGATCATCACATGGTCTTCGGTCTGCACGATGGTCTTGAAATTGTTGTATACGACCGGCCGCATCGGGATGGTGACAACTCCGAGAAAGAGGCACCGGTCCTGCAAGGACTGCCCTTCAGGGTCGTCGTACGGGTCGTCGCCGGTCTCGACCCACCAGGCGGTGCCGTCGTTCTTCCAGCCACCCTTCCGGCGCAATGTCGCACGTCGTGCCTTGCCAGCTTCGGAGACCGCCGGAATCCGCCCGTTGGGGGGATCGACGATGATCGACGTGCGGTACTTGCCGTCGATCTTGAACATGGTCGTTCCGGGGTCCATCCAGAACCAGTCGTAGCTGCGTGCGTCGACGTTGGCGCCCTTGGCCGGCGGCCCGCGATTCGGGTCGCTCGGCTGGTACGCGGCCTCCATGCGAGCGGCTGCGGCCGCCTCCACTTCGGCTGCGGCCTCGGGATCCAGCCACATGTTCTCGCCGTGTTCGCTTCTGCGCATGTACGGCGTCAGCGTCGCAATGTCGTAAGTGCCCGAGAAGTCCGGCTTGCCGGAGGCCGTACGGGGGAACTCCTCGGGGCCGGCGGTGGCCGATGCGGCGGTCAGCCAGACGACCGAGCCGATGATCGCGGGAAACGCCTTCCTCATCTCTCGCCTGGCGCGTTGCGCCAGCCTCCACCCTTGATCCCGCTCGATTGTCGCACAGCGGGACAGGTACGCGGGCGTCCGCGAACCGCTTGCGGTTCGGGCCCGCATCCGGACGCGCACGACACGAGCTTCAACTCAGCTCCAGAAGGAACTGCCAAGCCGGAACCACGCGGACCCTTCCGGTCTCCGTGTCGATGTACTCCGGTGCCGATCCGTCCCGTACAACAATCTCCCCGCTGTCGAGTTCTAGCTCGGCCATGGCATCGCGAAGACCGGAGACTTCGCGTTTGCGCGTTTGCGGGTCGGCGAGCGATTCCGAGACTTGCACTAACCTCCGCTCCCTGCCGAGTTGGACAACGAAGTCAACTTCGCGGCCGGCCTTGGACTTGTAGTAGTGGATGTTGGGCGTCACCCGGCGAAGTGCCACGAAGACGAGGTTCTCGAGGAGATGCCCCGAGTTCACCAGGATGGAGGAAGAGACCGATGCCACCAGGCTGTGGTCGATGCAGTAGATCTTCTTCGGGTTGACGTTCGCACGCGCAAGCGACGCATCGAAGATGCGCACGGTGAACAGGAAGAATGCGTCTTCGAACCAGGCAAGGTAGTCCGAGACTGCTGCCTTCGGGACCCGGTGACCGATGGACTTGAGGTACCCCGTCAGCCGGTTGACCGTGTACAGCGAGGCCGCGTTGTCCAGCAACCGGTGACCGAGGTCTGCGACTGCTCGCGGGTGCGCCACGTCATGGCGCTCCACCAAGTCGCGGAACAGCATGGTGCCCCAGTATTCCTGGTGGGTCTTGATCCGCAAGGAGCGGCTTAGGCCGGCGACTTCAGGGAAACCGCCGATCTCGAAGTAGCTGGAGAATGCGTCCTGAACGAGAAGGCGGCGTTTGGTCGACAGGACATCCAGGTCTGCGAAACCCCGCCAATGCAGATACTCCCTAAAGGAGAATGGCAGCAGTTCCCACGAGAGTGCCCGTCCACGCATTTGCGTGGCGATCTCGCGCGAGAGCATTTGCGCTGACGACCCGGTGATGAAGACTTCGCACTTCTCCGTGCGCATCAGCCGGTCGACGAAGTACTCCCAGCCGGGGACGACTTGGATCTCGTCGAAGAAGCAGTACACGGTCTGTGCGTTCTTTTTCGCCGGATAGAGGGAGAAATAGGCGTCGAGGACGGTCGCCAGGCCGTCGCGTTGAAGTTGACGGAGGCGGTCGTCGAAGAAGTTGAGGTAGAGGATGTCCTCGCGGGACACGCCAGCGTCGATGAGCCCCTGGATGCGTTGGAACAGGTAGGTCGACTTCCCGCTGCGCCGAGGGCCGATGCAGACGGTGGCCTTCCCCGCGACGGGTGCGATGTCTGTTAGTCGAGGTATCCCGGTTCGAAGCTCATCCTCTTGGTGATCGACGATGATCTGCTTGAGTGTGTCGAGCATGAAGCGGTCGGGGAAAGAACCGATTGGTTGTGAAACTGGTCAGATATCTTTCCAGTTTGTGATCTAAATGGCAACAGGATCGTTCCAGTTGGCGTGGTGCGGGACCGCAGTCCCTCAGCGATCGGCCGCTGGTAGGGCCCAAGTCCGACGCAATTGGCCGCTCAAGCTGTAGGTGGCGAGTCGCACGTCGCGGTCCGAGGGGAGAAAGAGAGCCACGGACGCCGAAGTCGCCTCCGCGCGGTCGTAGGCGACAGCGTCGGGCTGTTCGCTGTCGACGGCTTCGACAATGCAGGGCTCGGCAGCGCATTCGGGAACGTCGACCACCAGCGGTTCGCGCAAGCCGCCCATGCGCATCCATGTCGGCCGTCCGGCCTCGTAGTCTGTACGCAGACCGACGACCCGGATGTCCACGCTGGGGCCGTCGATCGGCACAAGGGCGCCGGTGTCGTCGATTAGGACGATGGGCTCGCCGGAAACGAGCCCGCGTTCAGCCGCGACCCGGCGAACCGGATCCTCGTTGGCCGGTGTGCCGCGTTCGCTCAACTGCGTTTGGTCGACGGTCAGGGGATCGATTCCGGCGGCTTGGCGCAGGTAGTGAGCCATCGGCGTCCACCGATCCGAGCGGCTTTCGTAGGCGTGGGCATAGCCACAATGCACAAGCACTTTGCCGGTTCCGTCGCTTGCGATCGTCCGTGCGATGAGGTTGTGGGCCTGCCAATAGTCCCGTGTTTGCTGGTCGTTCATCCCCTCGACGGGCAACTGCCCGGCCTCATGCTCGTAACCGACCACCGCGTAACCCAAGGCGAGCGCTTGGCGGATCATCTGCGCGAACACGACGTCCTCGACGTAGAAGCCGGTGTTCGAGACGGGGTAGCCGCGATCCTGTGTTGCATCGCCATGCCAGATCCCTTCGGCGGCGAAGTAGCGGAAGCCCTGCTCGCGCAACGGTTCGAGTAGCGACATCGTCAGCAGTCGGTCGCTCGACGCGTGGTGGCGTTCATTGACGATGACGAATCGGTGACTGATAGCGCGCTCGGTGATGTACGGCACGGCCGGGATCGCCGTTGTGTTGGGCGGGAGATCGGCGGCTGTCCCGCCACGTGGTGGGCGAGAAAACCGCTCCAGCGCGGCTTGGTGGTTGAGGACGAACGACTCGAGCTGGCCGAGGGTCGTCTGGTATCGCCACTCGTCGGCGGTCCCCATGCAGGAAGACTCCATCGAGCGCAGGTCGCCCAGGGCGGGCCAGGCATGATTGAACTGGCTGATTGCGGCAGCCCTGAGCCCGTTGAAGTCCGCACACGCCTGATCAGCCTCCTGAGCGGATGCGACCGTGGCAAGTAGCCCCAGCACGAAGCCGAAAACGAGCGGCATGTGCTAGTCGACCGCGACGGAGTCGCGCGCGTTGATGTACGCCTGCTCGGAGATGGCGTGATAGTCCCGGACTTCGGCCAGGAAGCCCTGGTAGGACTCCAGGATGCGGCCCGCCAACTCGTCGTCGGCCGCCGCCTCGGCGACCACCTCTGCCGACAGTTCCGCAAACCGCTCGAGCACGTCGTCGGGCAGGCGGCGTACCTCGACGCCGTGCTCTTCGACCATCGTCTTGAGCGCCGCCGCGTTTCGCGCCGTGAACTCGTCGAGCACGTCCTGGTTGATGGCCCGCGTCGCGGTTTCGAGCATGATCTTCAGATCGGCCGGCAACGTCGCCAGCGCCTCGGTGTTGACGATCGCTTCGAGGGTCGCGCCGGGTTCGTGCCAGCCGGGGTAGTAGTAGTACGTGGCGATGTCCTGGAGTCCGAACGCCAGGTCGTTGTAGGGACCGACCCACTCCGTGGCGTCGACCACGCCGGTCTGTAGGGCGGTGAAGATCTCGCTGCCCGGCATGGCCACCGCGACGCCCCCGGCGCGTTGGAACACTTCCCCGCCGAGACCCGGGATGCGCATCTTCAGGCCGTCGATATCGGCGACCGAGTTGATCTCCTTGTTGAACCAGCCCGCCATCTGCACGCCGGAGTTCCCGGACGCCAGCGGCACCACGCCGAAGGGCGCGTAGAGTTCACGCCAGAGTTCGAGCCCGCCGCCGTGGTGCAGCCAGGCGTTCATCTCCTGGGCGGTCATGCCGAACGGCACGGTGGCGAATACCGCCGACATGGGCATCTTGCCGCGCCAGTAATAGGCCGCGCCGTGGCCCATTTCGGCATTGCCCTGGGAGACCGCGTCGAAGACCTCGAACGGCGGCACCAGTTCGCCCGCGGCGTAGACCTTGATCTTGAGTCGCCCGCTCGACATCGCGTCGACGGTCTCGGCCAAGCGTTCCGGCGCCGTGCCGAGCGCAGGCAGGTTCTTCGGCCAGGTGGTGACGAGTTTCCACTCGTAGGTGGTAGCGGGAGTGGCCGGCGCGGATTGCGCCGTGCTTTCCTCCACCTCGGTGGAGCATCCCGCGACGAGCAGGGCCACCACCGTGGCAGCGGCTGAGTAGCGGTGTTTCACTTAGATGTCTCCGTGATGCTCGCCCCTCGCAAGAGTGAGCGGGATGCGCAGTCTAATCCCCGACGGTCTTCAGATTCGCGTAGGCCAACATCAGCCATTTCGCGCCCGCCCGGGAGAAGTTCACTTGCACGCGCGTGCGGTCGCCGTGCCCCTCGGCCTGCAGAACGACGCCTTCGCCGAACGTGGCATGGGTCACGAACTGGCCGATGCGGACACCCGCCTCATCCTGGTCGGCTTCGTCATCGGCGCCGTTGTGCAAGGTGCGGAACTGTCGGGATACGTCGCCACCCATGCGCACTTCCTGGAGGCAGTCCTCGGGGACCTCTTGCAGGAAGCGCGACGGCCAGTTGTGCGATTGGCTTCCGTGCAATCGCCGCGTCTCGGCGTAGGTGAAATAGAGCTGCTGCATCGCCCGCGTGATGCCCACGTAGGCCAGCCGGCGTTCCTCCTCCAGCCGCCCCGGCTCGCGCTCGGTCTGGCGATTCGGAAACAGGCCTTCCTCCATGCCAGCCATGAACACCAGCGGGAACTCCAGCCCTTTCGCCGAGTGAAGCGTCATCATCTGCGCGGCGGTTCCGCCGCTCTGGTACTCGCCGGCGTCGAGGGCGGCCTTGTCGAGGAACTCCTCGAGTTCGGAGGCCTGGCCGGCTTCCTCCCCCGTCGGCGTGAGGGGCAAGACCAGCTCGCCGCCGAACTGCCGACAGGCGGTGATCAGTTCCTCGAGGTTCTCGCGTCGCGCGATGCCTTGTTCCCCACGCTCCCGGGAGTGGTAGGCCATCAACCCGCTGGTCTCGATGCAGCACTCGGCGATCTCGTGGAGCGCACAGTCCTTGACGTTCCCGGCCATGTCGTCGATGAGCTTCAGGAAAGCCCCAATGGCGGCGGCGGCACGTCCGGTGAAGAGACCCCGTGCGATTCCTTCCTTTGCGGCTTGCCACATCGAGACGCCGTTTGCCCGCGCGATATTGCGAATAGCCTCTACCGTCTTGGCGCCGATGCCCCGCGGCGGCGTGTTGACGACGCGCTCGAAGGCGACGTCGGCGTGGCGCTGGCTGATCAGGCGCATGTAAGCCAGGGCGTTGCGGACCTCGGCCCGCTCGAAGAAGCGCAAGCCGCCGTAGATGCGATACGGGATGTCGAGGCGCAGGAACGCCTCTTCGATCACCCGCGACTGGGCGTTGGAGCGGTAGAGCACGGCCACGTCGTCCGCGCTGCCGCCACGCTGGATCCAGCTTTGCGTGCGGTCGGCGATGAAGCGCGCCTCGTCGAGATCGTTGTAGCCGGAGTAGACGAGGATCGGGTCGCCGTCGCCGGCATCCGTCCACAGGTTCTTGCCGAGGCGCTCGGCGTTGTTGTCGATTAGCGCGTTGGCGGCGCGCAGGATCGTGCTGGTGGATCGGTAGTTCTGCTCGAGGCGAACCGTCTGGACGTCGGCGAAGTCCTTTCGAAAACTCAGGATGTTCTCGATCTTTGCGCCCCGCCAGCCGTAGATCGACTGGTCGTCGTCGCCCACCGCCCAGACATCGGCCGACGTTCCCGCGAGTACGCGCAGCCACGCGTACTGGATGCTGTTCGTGTCCTGGAACTCATCGACCAGGAGGTGTTTGAACCGGCGTTGGTAGTGGTCGAGGATGTCGGGACGCTCGAGCCACAATTCGTGGCTGCGCAGCAGGAGTTCGGCGAAGTCCACCAGGCCGCCCTGCGCGCAGAGCTCCTCGTAGGCCTCGTACACCTTCAGATGCGTGACGTGGTAGATGTCGGCGTCGTTGCGAGGTAGGTCCTTGGCCCGCCTGCCCTCGTCCTTGTGGTGGTTGATAAACCAGACCGCCTGGCGGGCCGGCCACTTCTGCTCATCGAGGTCCAGCGCGCGCATCACGCGTTTGACGAGGCGCAACTGGTCGTCGGCGTCGAGGATCTGGAAGTTCTGCGGTAACCCCGCGTCCGCCCAGTGCATGCGCAGCAGGCGGTGCGCGATGCCGTGGAAAGTACCCACCCACATGGCGCGCGCCGGCCCCTCGAGTAGGCGCTCGACGCGGCCCCGCATCTCGGCGGCGGCCTTGTTGGTGAAGGTGACCGCGAGAATACCCCCTGGCGAGGCGCCTTCCGCCTCGACCAGCCAGGCGATCCGATGCACCAGGACGCGCGTCTTGCCGCTGCCCGCGCCCGCAACCACGAGCAGGTTGCCGATCGGTGCCGTAACGGCGTCCCGCTGGCGGTCGTTCAGGCCGTCGAGGATGTGGGTGATGTCCACCGTGCGAGTGCGAGCCGCCTACACTGGATAGCCGAACAGTACGCCCGCCCCGCTTGAGCGTCAATGCTCAAGCGGCGTGTTCGACCTCGCCGCCGCGCTGCTGAATCGCCCACAGCTCGGCATACAGACCCTCGCGCGCGAGCAGTTCGTCGTGGGTGCCGCGTTCGCGGACGGCGCCTTCGTCGAGGACGATGATGAGGTCGGCGTCCTGCACCGTCGACAGTCGGTGGGCGATCACCACGGTGGTGCGGTTCTCTGCCACTTCGGCGAGCGCCGCCAGGATCGCCTGCTCGGTGTTCGAGTCGAGCGACGAGGTCGCCTCGTCGAAGAGCATGAAGGCGGGCTGCTTGAGAATGGCGCGGGCGATGGCGATCCGCTGCTTCTCGCCGCCGGAGAGCTTCAGCCCCCGCTCGCCGACCGTGGTGTCGTAACCGGCGGGCAGACCGGCGATGAACTCGTCGAGATGAGCCAGCGCCGCAGCCTCGCGCACGTCCTCGTCGGTGGCGTCCGGTCGGCCGTAGCGCAGGTTGTGCATCAGCGTGTCGTTGAACAGCACCGCATCCTGCGGCACGACGCCGATGCCGGCGCGCAGGCTGTCCTGCTTCAGTTCGCGGACGTCGTGACCGTTGATGCTCACGGCGCCACCATCGACGTCGTAGAAGCGGTACAGCAGCCGCGCCACGGTGGACTTGCCGGCACCGCTCGGACCCACGAGCGCCACCTTCTGGCCGGGTTCGACCACGAAACTGACGTCCCGCAGGATGGGCCGCTCGGCGTGATAGGCGAAATCCACGCGGTCGAACTCGATTCGGGCGTCGCAGTGCTCGAGCGGCAGCGCGTTCGCCGCGTCGACCACCTGCGAACGCCGGTCCAGGATGTCCACCATCCTCTCGACGTCTGTGAGCGCGCGCTTGAGTTGGCGATAGACGCCGCCGAGCGCGTTCAGCGGCGCGAATACCTGCATGCTGAACGCGTTGATGAGGACGAGGTCACCGAGGGTCATGTCGCCCGATACGACCTGCCGGGCGGCGAGGATCATCATCGCCAGCATCCCGACGGTGACGAACAACGCCTGGCCGCAGTTGAGGAAGGCCAGCGAGTAACGGTTGCGCGCCCGCCATCGCTCCCACTCCGCTAGGTCCTGGTCGTAGGCATCCTGCTCGAGCGCTTCATTGCCGAAGTACTTGACCGTCTCGTAGTTGATCAGGCTGTCGATGGCGCGCGTATTGGCACGGGAGTTGGCGTCGTTGGAGCGACGGATGAACTGCGTCCGCCACTCGGTGACCCGCAGAGTGAATGCGATGTAGACGACGGCGGCGACGCCGACGATCGCGGCGTAGGCGCCGTCGTAGTTCGCCAGGAGGATGATCGTGATACCGCCGATCTGCAGCAGCGTCGGGAAAATGCTGAACACCAGAATGCGCATCAGCTCGGTGATCCCGTTGACGCCCCGGTCCAGATCCCGTGAGACGCCGCCGGTGCGGCGCGACAGGTGGTACTCGAGGTCCAGGCCGTGCAGGTGCGCGAGTACCTTCAGCGAGACCCGGCGCATCGCACGCACCGTAACGGTGCCGAACAATGCGTTGCGCAGTTCTCCGAACACCGTGATGCCGAAACGGGCGAAACCATAGGCGAGCAGCAGGGCGATCGGCACCGTCAGCACCGACCCCATCTGAGCCGTGTCGAGATGATCGACGATCAGCTTCAGCAGCCATGGCACCAGCAGCGATGTGCCTGTGGACACCAGCAGCAGTGTGACGGATATCGCCACCCTGAAGCGGAACTCGAGCAGGAACGGCAACACGCTCGCCAGAACGCGAAGGTCGCGCTCGCCCAGCAGCCGGCCGAGGCGGAGCCCCGTGCCGACAGCGCCTTCGGTGGGTTTTTCCGCGATCTCGGCCACGGGCCTCCGTCACAAATTCGCCGAGCGTATTTTGCCCCAATCGCGTCAGGGCTCGGCCAGCCCAGTTAGGGTCGCTTCGCGTAGCGGTCCCGAGATTCGGTTTGGAGTCGTCGGCGCGGGTCGTACTCGAAACTGCTCGCCATTCGCCGATACAGGTCCTTTTGTTCGTCCGTCGTCGCGGCCGGGGTATCTACCGCGATGGTCACGATCTGATCGCCTGGCGGGCTGCCAGGCAGGCCGCGGCCGCGCAGCCTGAGCTTGGTGCCGGTCGCCGATCCGGGCGGAATGCGCAGGTCCACGTCGCCTTTGAGCGTAGGCGTCTTTACTGTGGCACCGAGGGCGGCTTCCCAGGGCGCGACTGGCAATGACAGGGTGACATCACGTCCGTCCAGACCGTACTGCGCGTGCGGCGTGACGTGGATCTCGAGCAACAGATCGCCGGCCGACCCGTCGCCGATGCCGGCGCCCCCTTGGCCACGCAGCCGGATGCGACGGCCGTCGGTGACGCCGGCGGGGATGCGCACGTTCAGCGTCTTCTGCTGGCGTGCGACACGTCCGTCGGGTTGCCTTTGCGGAATGCCGAGTCGCAACTGCCGGGTGGCACCGCGGAAGGCCTCATCGAGCGTGATTTCGAGACGGTCTTCAACGTCCTCGCCGCGCCCGGAGAAGAACGATGAGCGGTTCTCGAACGGCCCGCCGCCGAACGGCATGGCATCGCCGAACAGCGTCCTAAAGAAATCGCTGAACGCGCCCGCGTCTGTCGTTGAGAACCCGCCGCCGGGGAACTCCGTCTTGAATTGCCAGCCGGGCGGCGGTTCGAACCGTCCGCCGTTGCGGAACGGCGAGCGCCGGACCTCGTCGTACGCTTCTCGCTTGTCCGGGTCCTTCAGCGCTTCGTAGGCTTCGTTGATTTCCTTGAAACGCACCTCGGCATCGTCTTCGCGGCTGACGTCGGGATGGTATTTGCGCGCCAGTCGCCGATACGCGCGCTTGATCTCGTCTGCGTTGGCGTCTTCGGCGACACCGAGGATCTCGTAGTAGTCCTTGAACTCCATCCTTCCTCATGCGGCGCGGCACGCGGGCCGGCACCCTTACCGGGTGCCGGCTTACTCGCGCTCGACTTAGGCCGCCTCCACCTCGATGGCGCGGGCCTGGGCCTGCTTGCGCTTCGCCACGCTGATGGTGATCACACCGTCCTTGGCGGCGGCGGTGATCTCCTCGTCGTTGGCGTCGTTCGGCAGCCGGAAGCTGCGCGTGAACTTGCCGTGGCGGCGTTCGCGACGATGCACCTGGCCCTCGCTGTCGTCCGATCCGAAGCTCCGCTCGCCCGAGACGCTCAGCACGTTGGCGCGGACGCTGACGGTGATGTCCTTGGGGCTCACCGCCGGGACTTCGAGGTCGAACACGTAGGCCTTGTCGGTCTCCCGGATGTCCACTGCGGGGTGCCAGCCGAGACCGTTGGCCGCGTGGTCGCCCACGCGTCGGCCGAGAAACTCATCGAGTTCCGCGAACGGGTTCCATCGCACTACATTCATGGTCTATCTCCTCATGGGTGTTGAATGTCTGCGATGGTATGTAGGGACAACCTTTTGTTTTCAAAGGACTTGAAAAATGCAGCGCTCAACCCAAGATCAGTCTGCTTGACATGCCAAAGCGCGTCATTCGACGGTCACCGATTTCGCGAGGTTGCGTGGCTGATCGACATCCGTGCCCTTCAGGACGGCCGTGTGGTAGGCGAGTAGCTGCAGCGGCACGGTGTAGACGACGGGCGTGAGCAACTCGTGCGTCTTCGGCACTTCGATCACGGTAACGCCGTCGCCCGGTTCGATGCCGGCGTCGGTGTCGGCGAAAACGTACAGGCGGCCCCCCCGAGCGCGCACCTCCTGCAGGTTCGAGCGCACCTTGCGCACCAGCTCGCCGCCCGGCGCGACGGCGATCACCGGCATGTCCTGGTCCACGAGCGCGAGCGGCCCGTGCTTGAGTTCGCCCGCCGGATAGCCCTCGGCGTGGATGTAGGAAATCTCCTTGAGCTTCAGTGCGCCTTCCAGGGCAACCGGGTAGTGCGCGCCGCGGCCGAGGAAAAGGGCGTGGTGGCGGTGCATGAACTCGACCGCTAAGCGGCGGATGCGGGCATCGAGTGCGAGCGCCTCGTCGATCACGTCGGGCAAGCCCTTGAGCGCCTCGACGAGTTCGGTCTCCTTGTCGGCATCGAGGCCCGCCCGGCGGCCGAGCAGGATCGCCAGCATCATCAACACGGCGAGCTGCGTGGTGAACGCCTTGGTTGACGCGACGCAGATTTCCGGCCCGGCCTCCGTCATGAACGCAAGCTCCGCCTCGCGCACTTGCGAGCTGTTTGGCACGTTGCACACCGTGAGCGTGTGGTCGAATCCGGCGGCTTCAGCGATCCGGTGCGCGGCCAGGGTGTCGGCGGTCTCGCCGGACTGCGTGATGCTGACGAACAGGCTGCCCGGCGGCGTGACGAACTTGCGGTAGCGAAACTCGGAGGCGATCTCCACGTTGCAGGGGATCTGCGCCAATTCCTCGATCCAGTAGCGGGCGACACAGCCGGCGTAGTAGGACGTACCGCAGGAAGCGATGGTGACGGCGCGCGTATCGTCAAGAACCTGCTTGGTGCCGATACCGAAGGCCGGTTCGAGCACGCGACGGCGGCCGAGCCGGGTCTCCAGTGTGTCCCGAATCGCCCGCGGCTGTTCATGGATCTCCTTTTCCATGTAGTGGTGGTAGTTGCCCTTGTCGGTCGCGTCCGCGCTGTGCTGGACGCGCACCGTGGTGCGTACCACCGCGCGGTTGTCGGCGTTCCAGACCGTGAAATCGCTGGCGGTGAGGTCCACCAGGTCGCCCTGCTCGAGGTAGATGAACTGATCGGTCACGGGCCGCAGGGCCAGCGTGTCGGAAGCGATGAAGTTCTCGCCGATGCCGATGCCGACGACGAGCGGGCTGCCGGCGCGGGCGGCGACCAGCCGGCCCGGCTCGTCCCGGCTCATGACGCCGAGCGCGTAGGCTCCCTCCAGCCGCTTTGCGGCATTGGCGACAGCGTCGAGCAGGTCGCCCGTGTCATCGAGACACTGGTGGATCAAGTGCGCGACGAGTTCCGAGTCGGTGTCGGATTCGAGCTCGAAGCCCGCACCGAGCAGTTCGTCGCGCAATTCCTCGTAGTTCTCGATGATGCCGTTGTGGACCAGGCACACGCGACCCCGCGAGATGTGCGGATGGGCGTTCTCGACTGCGGGCGCACCGTGTGTTGCCCAGCGCGTATGGGCGATGCCGGTAATGCCGTGGATCGGCGCGCCGCTCAAGCTCTGCACCAGTTCCTTGACGCCCCCGACCGTGCGGCGTCGTTGGATCTCGGGGTTGGTGCCGTCGAGGACTGCGATCCCGGCGGAGTCGTAGCCCCGGTATTCCAGCCGCTGAAGACCTGCGAGCAGGATGGCCGGCACGTTCCGGCTGGCGACAGCGCCGACGATTCCGCACATGGCTATGGACCCTCGTCGCCCTGGCGCTTCGCCGGCGGTGTCCAGCCCTGGATGTTGCGCTGGCGGCCTCGGCCGATCGCCAGGTCTTCGCGTTCGACGGTCTTCGTGATGGTCGAGCCGGCGCCGACATAGGCTTCGTCGTCGATGGTCAGCGGTGCTACCAGGGTGGCGTTGGTGCCGATGAACACGTTCTCGCCGATCTCGGTGCGGTGCTTGTCGACGCCGTCGTAGTTGCAGGTTATCGCACCGGCACCGACGTTGGTGCCGGCACCGACGGAGGCATCGCCGAGGTATGCCAGGTGGTTGGCCTTGGCGCCGACGCCGAGGCTTGCCTTCTTGGTTTCCACGAAATTGCCGATGTGGACAGACTCCGCGAGTTCGGTCCCGGGACGCAGTCGCGCGTAGGGACCGATCCGGCAGCCGGCCGCGACCATGGCCCCGTCGATGCAGCTCATCGGGTGGACTTCGACAGCGTCGCCCAGGGCCGAGTTCCGGATTACGCATCCCGGCCCGACATGAACGCCCTCGCCAAGGACCACGTCGCCCTCGAACACGACGTCGACATCGATGACGCAGTCCCGGCCCGCTTTCAGCCGACCGCGAATGTCCAGCCGGGACGGGTCCATGACCGCGACGCCTTGGCGCATGAGTTCGTCCGCGAGGCCACGCTGGTAGTAACGCTCGAGGTGTGCCAACTGCACGCGGTCGTTGACGCCCATGACTTCCTCGGGCACGCGGCCGTCGACACCGGCCACCGCGATGCCGCGAGCGTCGGCCTTGCCGACGATGTCGGTCAGGTAGTACTCGCCTTGCTTGTTGTTGCGGTCGAGGGTCTCGAGGAGCGTGCCGAGGACCGCCTTCGGCGCCGCGAGAATGCCGGTGTTGATCTCCGCGATCGCCCGTTGCTCCGCCGTCGCATCGGCGTCCTCGACGATACCGATGATGCGCGATCCGCAGTGCGAATCCCGGCTCGATCCGCGGCGCAGGATGCGCCCGAAGCCGCGCGGATCGGGCAGGTCGATGGTGACCAGGGCGATGCCGTCGCCCGATGCGGCGATGCATCGGCTGAGCGTTTCCGCACGCACCAAGGGCACGTCGCCGAGCAGGACGAGCACCGTCGCGTCGTTCGCAACGGCCGGCAGGGCTTGCGCTGCGGCATGGCCGCTGCCGAGGCGAGGCTCTTGGAGAACCCAGGAAATCCGCGGCTCGTTTTGGAAGTGAGCCTTCACTTCGTCGGCCGGGTGCCCAACCACCACGTGACACTGTTCGGCTTCGAGGCGGAACGCCGCGTCCAGCACGTGCGCGAGCAGGGGCCGCCCGGCAAGCGGATGCAGTACCTTGGGCGTTCTGGACCGCATCCGCGTTCCCGCGCCGGCAGCGAGCACGACGACTTCGAGAGCCATGGGTGTTCCCGTCCCGCGTGAGGGTCAAGCATTATAGGAGTTGCACACGGCGGAATGGGCTTGGCGATGCCGACGACGACCATTGTTCCCCCGGATCCGAGCGCCCCGATCACGAAGGCGGTGATCGCGGCCGCCGGTAGCGGCACGCGATTCCTGCCCGCCACCAAGGCGGTGCCCAAGGAGATGATCCCGCTCATCGATCGCCCGATCGTCCAGTACATCGTCGAGGAACTGGCGGCCAGCGGCATCGGCGATGTCGTTTTCGTGACCCGCGCCGACAAGAAGGCGCTGGAGGACCATTTCGACCGCCACCCGACATTGGAGGACGCTCTCGCGGCCGATGGCAACGACCATTATCTTGCCGAAGTCCGCCGCGCCAACGAGTTGGTCAACGCCGCGTTCATTCGCCAAAAGGGTCCGTACGGGAACGGGACGCCAGCCCTGAATGCGGCGCCGCTCGTGGGCGATGCGCCGTTCGTCTACGCTTTCGCCGACGACCTGGTGAGTTCGACCGTGCCTTTCACGCGACAACTGATCGAACAGTACCGGAAGACGCCGGGCCTTATCGTGGGCGCGCAGCGCGTCGAGAAGGACCAGGTTCCCAAGTACGGCATGCTCGAAGCCGACAAGGCGATGCGCGTCACCCGCATTGTGGAGAAGCCGGCTCCGCCCCAGGTCACGTCGGACCTAGTGGGATTCGGCCGCTACATCCTGCCGCCCGAGATCGCCGACATCCTGGCCGAAACACCGACCGGGAAAGGCGATGAGCTATGGCTGATGGACGCGATCGAGGCCTACATGCAGGCCGGCGGGCCCGTCTACGCCTGTCCGGTGGCCGACGGCCGCTGGCTCACGACCGGCGATCCGGTCAACTACCTGGAGGCGCTGTTCCACTACGCGATGCGCCGGGAAGACCTCGGAGCGGAGTTCAAACGCATAGTGCGCCGAGTCGCGCCGGATCTTTAGCGATTGACGATAACGTTCCGGACGTTAATACTGTTAACGCCATGGACGTTAATACGCGAAACGAGCTTCTCGCCACCGGTCAGATCGACCGGGATGACCTATGGCCCCGCCTTGTTGAATTCGAAGAGCGCCCACGCACGTTCCGCTTCTCGTTCGGCCTGGACGAGTTGCCCGAAGAGCCGGGCGTGATCCTGGTTCGCGGCCCCCGGCAATACGGCAAGAGCACGTGGCTTGAGCTGATGCTCCGTAACACCGTGGAAGACCATGGTCCCGGTTCCGCGTACATCCTGAACGGCGACGAACTGTCGGACGCCCTGGACCTGGAGCGCCACATCGCGGATTTGGTCTCGATGTACGCACCCGCGGCGCTGGTCCGCCGGCTGTTCATCGACGAGATCACGGCCGTCGCTGACTGGGAGACCGCGGTCAAGCGCCTCGCTGACCGCGGCGTCCTTCGCGGTGTGCTGGTGGTCACCACGGGCTCACGCGCGACCGATATCCGCCGTGGGTCGGAACGACTGCCGGGTCGCAAGGGCCGGCTCGCGCGGACCGACTACCTGTTCTGCCCCGTCGCCTACAAGGATTTCTACACGCAGTTCCACGACGGGCTTAAGGACGACACGTGGATTGCCTACCTCCTGTCGGGCGGTTCGCCGGTGGCCGCCAGCGACATCTGGCAGTTTGGGCGTATACCTGCGTACTTCTTCGAGATGATCCGCGATTGGGTCATCGGCGAGATGGCCCGAAGCGGGAGGTCGCGGCAGTTCCTGATTGCCTTGATGAGGACGCTCTATTCGCAGGCTGGCTCCCGGACTGGGTACCTCAAGCTCGCGCGGGAGTCGGGACTCGCGAACAACACCGTCGCATCGGGGTACATCGAGCAGCTCTCGGACGCATTGGCGGTCCTGCCTTCGTTCCAGTGGGACCATGACAAGGACATGCCGTTGCAGCGCAAGCCGGCGAAGTTCCACTTCGTCAACCTGTCCGTGGCGCTTGCGTTCGCTCCAAACCGCATGGTGGCCATCGAGGATTTCAAGCGCCTTCCCAGCCAGGAGAAGGCACGCTGGCTGGAATGGCTCGTCGCCCAAGAGCTTTTTCGGCGTCAGGCGATCGCGGGCGTCGAGGATCCGGAGGCGATCTGGTACTGGGCGTCGCGAGAGCACGAAGTGGACTTCGTCGACCATGGCCGAAGGCTCTACGAGGTGAAGGTGGGACGGACTGGTCCCTTGGACTTCGCCTGGTTTCCGAGGACGTTCCCGGGAGCTAAGCTCCTGGTGATCGGCGCCGACGAGTTCGAGACGCCCCACGTCAAGGGGATTACCGTGGAACAGTTCCTGCTCGCGGACGGATTGCCGCATCCGTATCCGGGCGAGGTCGACGACCTCGACGTGTACAACGACTTCGCGCGGTTCACCGAGGGACGCTGACGCGTCGGGGGCACGCCGTCGCTCTCGTTTGTGCTAGGTTGAGAGCCCATTCGGGCAATTTATGCCTCGAGGATTGGTACATATGACTGTCGTGAGACGAGCAACATCCGTACTGATCCTTGCCGTCGCATTGGCGTCGTGCGCCCCGCCTGAGCCAGGCGACGTGGATTGGCCGGTGTACATGGGCGACGAGGGCAGGCAGCACTACTCCGAGCTCGACCAGATCAACCGCGACAACGTCGACCAACTTCAACAGGCGTGGGTCTACAACTCCGGCGAGCCGAGCGGCACGATGTACACCAGCCCGCTCGTGGTCGACGGCGTCTTCTACGCCCTGTCCCCGAAGCTCGTCCCCTTCGCGCTGAACGCCGCGACCGGCGAAGAGATCTGGCGTACCGATCTCGAACTGCCCGGGGCGGCCCAACGCGGCCTGATGTGGTGGGAGAAGGGCGACGACCGGCGCATCCTGTTCGCGGCTGGCCGGGAGCTCATCGCGTTGAACGCGGACGATGGCCAGTTGGTGCCGACCTTCGGGGAAGGTGGTCGCCTCGACATGCGTCCGAAGGAGAACGACCGCGGCGGTCACTTCGGGCTGACGGCGCCCGGCGTCGTGTTCGAGGACAAGATCATCGTCGGGTTCACCACCACGGAGTGGGCCGACTCGTTCCCCGGGTCCATCCGCGCCTTCAGCGCCATCGACGGAGAACTGGTCTGGAAGTTCAGCATGATTCCCGCCCCCGGCGAACGAGGTTCGGAAACCTGGGCGGAGGGATCCCTCGCGAAGGCCGGCGGCGCCAACGCCTGGACTGCCCTGACGCTCGACGAAGAACGCGCCATGTTGTACGTCCCGACCGGATCGGCCACGCCCGATTTCGTGGGTGCGGCGCGCCTCGGCGACAACCTGTACGCCAACAGCATCGTCGCGCTCGACGCGCGCACGGGCGAGTACCGCTGGCACTACCAGGTGATGCGCCACGACCTGTGGGACCGCGACAACCCGGCACCGCCGACGCTCGTGCAGTTGGAGCGCGATGGGAAGGTGATCGACGCGGTGACTCTGACCACCAAGTCGGGCCACCTGTACGTCTTCGACCGGGAGACCGGCGAGCCGCTGCATCCTATCTTCGAAGTCGACTCGGCGATGGAAAGCTCCATGCCGGGTGAAGTCACCGCACCCAAGCAGCCCGTGTCCAGCATCGCCTTCAGCCGCCAGGTGTTCGAGGTCACGAATCGCAGCGAAGAAGCCCGCCAGGCGGTACTGGAGAAGATCAAGGACTACGACATCCGCCCGTGGACGCCGCCGAAGGTAGGCACGATCCTGATCACGCCTTGGTACGACGGCGGTGCCGAATGGGGCGGCTCGGCCTTCGACCCCGCGAACAACCGGCTGATCCTGAATGCGAACGATGTCTCGGGCCACCTCACCCTCAACGAGATACCGGTCGGCTTCAGCAAGGCGGGGAGCTACGCCCTGCACTGCGGGAGTTGCCACGCGCCGGACTTCAGTGGAACCGATGCCGGCCCGACCTTGGTCGGTGTCATCGAGCGCGTGGGCTACCGCGAAGTGCTGAAGATCGTCAACGAGGGCAAGGGCCGCATGGCCGGTTTCGCGCACCTCGACGAGTACGTGCGCAACGGCATCATGCAGCACCTCATGCAGCCCGAACCGGTGGTGGACGCGCCCACCACGGATGTCACCTACACCCACTGCTGCTACGTGTACCTGCGCGACCACGAGGACTTGCCGGGCAATGCACCGCCCTGGGGCACGCTCAATTCCATCGACCTCGCGACCGGCGAGATCGTCTGGTCAGTGCCGTTCGGCAACTACCCGAGCCACCCCGATCTCGGCTTCGGCGCTGTCAACTACGGCGGCCCGGTGGTCACCAAGTCCGGCCTGATCTTCATCGGCGCAACGCCCGACATGAAGTTCCGCGCCCACGACACCCGCGACGGCTCGATCCTGTGGGAGACCGAGTTGACCGCCGCCGCGTTCTCGACTCCGGCCGTCTACAGCGTCGACGGCAAGCAGTACGTCGCGATCGCCGCTGGCGGCGGCCGCATGGGACCGCCGTCAGGCTCGGAGTACTTCGCGTTTAGCCTTCCGTAGGCGCCCAATCGCGGATTGGGTGCGCGGACGTTCATGTCCGCAACCCAGAGGTTTCACCGCGCCACCAACACCGCCTCCCCGTCGGCCCGCCATCGCCGCTCGACCCGGGCGAAGCCCGCCTCGCGCAACAACTGCCGATTGGTCTCGTAATTGAGCGTGACGTCGTAGTTCCACTCGCCGATGCGCCCGCCGGGAAGCTTGGCGATCGCCCGCTCGTATTCCCCGTGGTCTTCCGCGCCCGCCGGCCCGTCCGTCATCTGGTCGCCTTCGACGTAGGCACCACCGGGCTTCAACGCTTCTCTGAAGTGCCGGTAGATGCCGACCTTGGTGTCGGTTGGGAAGTGGTGCACGCAGAGGACGGAGACGACGTAGTCGAAGTCGACTAGCCCCGTCGGCCATTCGACGCAGGACGCTTCGCGGAGCGTGATCCGCCCCATACGTTCCGCGTACTTGGTACCGAGTTCAGCGAGCATCCGCGGTGCCTGGTCCATCGCCGTGATCTCGGCATTGGGAACCCGCTCGAAGATGTGGGCGAGTTCCAACCCGGTGCCGCAACCGACATCGAGGATCGCCAGTGGCTCCCGCGTGACGGGAAACTGCGCGGCGACGGCGCGGTGCAGGCTGTGGGAGCCGACGGCGAACTTGGCATCCCAGAGATGGGCGACGGCGTCGAAGAAGTCGGGCAGGCTCTCGACGTCGTAGCCGATGCCGCCGGGGTCGCGCAAGACACGACCGGATTCGCGCAGACGCTCGAACTCCTCATCCAGCGCGCGACGATCGTTTTCGATAGACATACGTTCTCCATGGCCGCGTGATCAGCGCGGCGTGAGATGGGATTTGGGAGAACGCCGGCCGGAGATTCGGACCGTGCAGAGTCGACCGCGGGCCTTAAGCGCTCCCGTTTCCAAGAAGGGTGCGAGGTGCCATCGGTCGTCTCCTGTGGTCGAGTAGTTGCGCGCAACCTATCAGCGGCGATCCGTGCCTGCAACAGGACGGCGTGCATTTCGATGCGGCCAGGGGTCTGCGCACGTCGATTTGATGCAAGGCTTAAGAAGGTGGTTTAGTCCGCACATGCTCCCACAGCCCCTGACCCGTCGGCAGTTGCAGGATTTCGCCGCCAACGGCTTCCTGCATGTCCCGGCCATGGTCCCGGAGAGCGAACTCGCCGCTCCGGACCGAGACAGTCTGGCCCTCATCGAACGCGGCCTCGGTGGTCCTTTCGGCGATGATCGCTGGCGCTACGGGGAGGATCCGGAGTCGGGCGAGGCGCATTGCCTTTACCGCGTGAACGACCTGGCCGCGGCCGACATGCCGCCGAGCTTCCAGATCCTGCTCGCTTATCCGCCTTTGCTTGCGGCGGTGTCCCAGCTCGTGGGTGGTGACGAGTTCGCGGCATCCGTCCATGCGTTGGTGTTCAAGCTGCCGCGGCACGGCGTGCCCGCCCGTTGGCACCAAGACCCCGTCAAGGTGTTTCGCTTCCCCGTGTTCAACATGGACATCTACCTCGACGATGCCACCGTCGACAACGGTTGCTTACGCGTCTTCCCAGGCAGCCACCTGACGGGCCACCACGCCCCGGACGAGCATCCGGACTTCATCGGAAGCTGGACCAATGGAAGCGACGAGAGCGGCGCCCGTGGCGCGATTCCCGTGCCGGTGAAGCGCGGCGACGTGATCTTCCACGCGACCACGGTGATTCACGGCAGCCCGTGGAATCGCTCCGACGCCTTGCGGCGGACGGTCTACTTCCACTTCGACCATCGACTGGACGTTGAACTCGCCGGCGACCGTTGGCCGCAGCGGCGGTTTGCCGAGGCGCGCGCAGTGACGGCCCGCGCCGTCGCCGCGCGGGCACGGATTCACCAGGACGAGGTCCCCTTCCCCTACTGACCGGACTCTACACAAGCACCGGACCGGTCATGCGGCGAAGGTGTTGAGAAGTGTCCGCACCGTGGACCGGTGGCCGAGCAGCGGATTGGCGACATAGCGTTGCTGGATCACTCGTAATGGCTCCACATCCGCAGGATCTTGACGACGCGATCCTCATCCAACACTTGGTATACGAGACGATGTTGTATGTTGATCCTCCGGGAGTACGCGCCGGCGAGATCACCGACGAGCTTTTCGAACGGTGGGGGCTTCTGGTAGGGGTTCTCGGCGATGATCGCCAAGAGCTCTTCAGCCTTGGGCTTCAGGCCGCTCGAGCTTAGCTTCTTGGCGTCTCGCTGGGCTTGCTTGGTGTAGGCAAGGCGCCAACTCACCAATCGAGTGTCTCGTCGCAGTCGTCAACATCGGTGGCCAAACCTTCCTGAATCGACTCGCGCATTCCCGGGATCGAAAGTAGAAACAGCGTTTCTTGGATCGCTGCCCAATCTTCTTGCGATACAAGCACGGCCGAGTTCCTCTTACCGGAGATCAGCAAGGGTTCGTGGGACGCTGCCGCCTCGTCGATGAGCCGGTAGAGATTCGCGCGTGCTTCGGTGGCGGTGATCGGTGCCAAGTCGAGCCTCCGGGATTTCGTGCATAAAGAGTACGGGATTGCGTACGCCTGTCAAGTCGGCCGTGTCGCGAGTCTTCGAGCGCCTGCAGAGTGAGGGACGCCGATTCGCGTTGGGCGCCGACATTTCGCTGGGCCGCGGCGCCTGAAAGGCGCCAACCGCTCACAACAACCCCAGGATCAGGAATCCGCGGCCGGGAACCGTAACGGCCGGGTCCAAGCCGAGCACTTGACCGGTCAGGACATCGACGCCGATGTTCGCGCCGTACAGCGACTCGGCGAAGCGGTCCACCGCCACGTCCTTGGCATCGGCGTTCTTGTTCACGACCACCATCACGCGGTCGTCTTCGGTGTGTCGGAAATAGACGTAGATGCCGTCAGTCGGCGCGTAGTGCGTGAGCCGGCCGTGCTTGACGGCGGTGGACGATTTGCGCCAGGTGAGCAGCGCTTTCAGGAACAGCTGGGCCTCGGCCGCGTTGGGTGGCAGCCCCTCGCCCGTGAAGCCGTTGACGCGGTCTCCCGCCCAGCCGCCGGGGAAGTCCGCCCGCATGACGCCGTGCGAAGCGTCGGGCGGATGGTCCATCAGGATTTCCGTGCCGAAGAGGAGCTGCGGGATGCCGCGCGTCGTCAGCACCAGCACCATCGCCAGTCGAAACAGCTCGTCGTCGGCGCCGAGTTGGTGGTAGATGCGGTGCATGTCGTGGTTGTCGGCGAACACCAGCAGGTTGTCGGGGTCGGCGTAGAGGAAGTCGGCGACCAGTGCGCGGTAGAACGACACGAACCCCGTGTTCCAGGTCTCGTCGTCCCGAAGGCTGGGCACGATGGCGCGTTGCAGCGGGAAGTCCATGAGGCTCGGCAGGTGGGACTCGTAGCCGTCGTCGGGCGCCTTGCCCCGCTGCCAATAGGCGATGATGCCGGGGTTTGCGTTCCACTCCTCGCCGACGACGTTGAAGTCGGGGTACTCGGCCATGACCCGCCGGGTCCAGTCGGAGAGGAAATCCTTGTCGGCGTAGGACCAGGTGTCGACGCGGATGCCGCTCAAGTCGGCGTATTCCACCCACCAGATCGCGTTCTGGATGAGGTAGTTCGCGAGCAACGGATTGCGCTGGTTGAGGTCCGGCATGGTGGGTACGAACCAGCCGTCCACGAAGGACTCGCGGTCGATCTCGGCCCCGTGCGGGTCGTGCAGCGGCTCGCGGACATGGCTGGTCGGCACAAAGGAACCGTGGTTGATCCAGTCTGCGGTCGGGGGATCGGCCACCCACCAGTGACTGATGCCGCTGTGGTTGGGAATGAGGTCCATGATGACGCCGATGCCGCGTTGACGAGCCCGGGTAACCAGTTCCCGGTAGAGCGCGTTGTCGCCGAGGCGGGGATCGACCCGGTAGTAGTCCGTCGTGGAATAGCCGTGGTAGGAGAAGGTCGGCTCGTTGTTCTCGAGGACGGGGTTGAGCCAGATCTGCGTGTAGCCCATGTCGGCGATGTAGTCGAGATGATCGATCACGCCCTTGAGGTCGCCGCCGTGGCGGCCGTCGGGGTTAGAACGGTCCGCGCGTTCCACCATCCCCGGCACGCTGTCGTTGGCCGAATCGCCGTTGGCGAAGCGGTCCGGCATGATCAGGTAGATGACGTCGGCGGCCGAGAAGCCCTTGCGACCGGCGGAACCCGGCCTGCGCTCTTCGAAGCGGTAGCCGACCGTGGATTCGCGGCCGTCCACGCCGCGGAACCGAATGTCGCAGGAACCGGGCGCCAAGTCGGGCGCCAACGCAAGATCGATGAAGAGGTAGTTGGGACTGTCGACGCGGTGCGTCTCAAGGTGCGTTACGCCCGGGCAGTCGAGTTCGGGCTCGAGTTGGGCTACGGACTCGCCGCGAACCATGAGCTGCAATTCGGGGTGCTCCATCCCAGCCCACCACGATGGAGGTTCGACACGTTCGATGGCCGGTGCAGCGCCGCCGGTGACGGCGACACCGACCAGCGCTAGCTTGAAACCGACGGTCGCTGCGCTCCTTCTGGTGTTTCGTTCCATGCGAGCGCCCCATAGCCGTGTCCGGTACCTCGCGTTCGCTCGGCACCGGCGCGTGCCGCTTGCGGCACGCCGACTCCGGCCCAAGGCCACGCCGACCATCCATGGAACAACCACCGACGGTCGCTGGGCTCCCTCTGGTGTTTGTTCCATGGAAGGACCGGCCTACTCTAGTTGGGCGGCTAGGAACTGGGCCAACTCGCCATAGGTTTGCAGGTTCTCCGGCGAGCCAACGAGCATCATGTACTCCGCATGCGACAGACCCTCGTAGACGTTGAGGTCGGCGACGACGCCGGCGGCCTTGAGTTTCCGGTGGACGCGGGCCGTGTCGCTGAGCAGCATGTCGCGGGTGCCGGTGACGAGGTACGTGGGTGGGAATCCGGTGAAATCGCCGTAGACCGGCGAGATCAGCGGATCGGTCAAAGGTGTCCCGGCCGCGTACAGCTTGGCGGCGGATGCCAGCATGCCGTCGTAGGTGACGAGGATGCGGTCGATGCCCTCGAGGGTGTGCAGCGAGTCGCTGGTGTCGGTGAGATCGGCCCACGGCGTGCCGAGGTAGACGGCACCCGGGACCGGCAGATCCAGCGCCTTGAACTGGTGGATGGCCGCCAGCGAGAGCCCTCCGCCCGCCGACGTGCCGCCGATGGCGATCTGGCCGGGGGTATGGTCCTTCAGCAACTCGCGGTAGACCGCCACCACATCGTCGACGGCTGCGGGAAACGGGTGGTCCGGCGGCATGCGGTAGTCCACGGCGACCGAGGGTATCCCGGCAAACGCCGAAATGACCGCCGCCTCCGGTACGGCGGCATCACCGCCGCCGAAAACGTAGGCGCCGCCGTGGATGTAGAGGAACAGATGGTCTTCGTGTGGCGGCCGCGCGCCGCCTTTCGGCGCGACCCGATAGGCGGCGACCCCGCCGATCTCGCCGGCTTCGATAGTGACGTTGGCTTGCGTGGCCAGCGCCTCCAGATCCGTTTGATCGGGGAACTGCGCGATCATGGCAGTCCATTCCTCGGCGGAGGCGGGCTGGAATGCCTTGCGTTGCATCACCGGGGGTGCGGGCGTCTGCGCTACGGCGTCCTGCAACGCCGTGCTTGCTCCCTGCGGCGGTGAAAGCGTTCGCGCCGGAATCTGCCAATCGCCTTCGGCTGCGTGCCCGACCGCCCCCAGCAATGCCAAAAGCCCGACAACTGATGCTCTCATGTCCCTCTCCCGGCCTTAAACGGCCACTCGTTCGCGTTCGCCTTCCGCCACCACGTCGCCCATGCCGTCCCATTCATGCCACATGTTGCACATGGCGTACTTGGAGCGCTGCCAGGGGTCGTTGCCCTTCTCGAAGTCCAGCCACTCGCCGCGCTGGCCGCGATCCGGGTGGTCGGTGATGCCGTTCACCAGCACGTTCGGCTGTCGTTTCTTGTTGCGCAGACGGAAGATGATGCTCTGCCGCGGCTCGACACCCTCGTTGCGCGTGCCCGAGTGCGGAATCTGGTAGACGGTGATGCAGGCATCGCCCGGCTCCATGAGGATCTGCGTCGGCCGGGGCCAGCGCCGCCCGTCGGGCGTGCACTCGGAATCGTCGTCGATGAACTGGTCCTGGACGGCTTGGGGAAGGTAGATCAGTCCGCATCGGTTCGGCACGTCGTGGTCGAGTCGCGGCCACCCGGGGCCCTCGACGCCGAGGTGGTTGTTGGTGTCGCGCTGCCAGCGGAAGAACCGCTCGACGGCATGGTGGGCACCGCGCAACAGGGCCGTCTGCCCCCGGCCTTCGACAGACTGGTCGTTGAGGCATACGAAGACGAACGCGGTGAAGCTGCCGAGCCCCAGGGTCATGCCGGGGTCCTCGAACATCGGCACCATGTTGTGGCCGATCACGTCCGGGCTGCGTCCCAAGTCGCCCTTGGGGCCCGTGGCGATGTAGCGACGGTAGATCTCGTCGGGCGACCCCTCCTGAACTTCTTGCGGAATCCGGATGGTCATGCTGCCGTCTACGTGCGGCTCCGCCGCGTGGTACGGCATGTCGCGTTCGCGATAGCCGAGATTGTTGAAGTGATCGCCGGGCTTCCCCACCGGTCGGACGCCGACTTGGGCTGCGATGGGCGGATCGAAGTACCCCATCGCCTGGTGGACTATGGGCGTCACACTGGACTTGTTGACGAGGTCCGTCATCTCGGTGGCTTTCGACAGGAGTCCCTCCCCGCCTTCGATGCGCTGCTTGGCCGCCGCGACCAGATGTTCGGGTACGGCGTTGCGAACGACCACGTAGCCGTCCCGGAAAAGGGTCCGTTTCTGCTCGAGAGTGAGCGACTCTTGCATGGCCTGCCTAGTCTGGCGTTGCTCGATGATCCCGCTAGCGTAGCATCTACGTCTTTCGCCAGCGTGGAGGGGGAAGGCAACGTGGAAACCGTTCAGAACAAGGTCGCCGTGGTAACCGGTGCGGCCTCCGGCATCGGTCTAGGGATGACGCGCGCGCTCACCGGGGCCGGTGTGCACGTTGCCATGCTCGACGTCGAGGACGAGGCGCTGTCCAAGGCCCACGCGGAGTTCGACACCGCCAATGTCGACGTGCGCCGCTACCGGTGCGATGTGAGCGATGCCGCGCAAGTCGAAGACGTGGCTGGCCGCGTGCGCGAGGACTTCGGCGGCGTACACATCGTCTGCAACAACGCGGGCGTCGGTGCAGGCGGGCCGATCGACGAGGCCACGGAGCAGGACTGGCAGTGGGTACTCGGCGTCAACCTCTACGGCGTCGTCAACGGCATGCGGACCTTCGTCCCGATCATCAAGGACACCATCCGTGATGGCGGCGACGGTCACATCGTCAACACCGCCTCGGTGATGGGTCTGTGGACCAATCCCGGCGGATCGGTCTACGGAGCATCGAAGTACGCCGTGGTGGCCATCTCCGAGACGACGCGTGCCGAACTCGAGCCGTTCAACATCGGCGTATCGGCACTATGCCCGTACATCGTCGACACACGAATCCTGCAATCCGGGCGCAACCGGCCTGCCAAGTACGGAACCCCCCAACCCCGCGGCCCGGAGGCCGTACGGCGCGGGCAAGAGATCGCGGCACTCTTCTCACGGGGCATCAGCATAGACGGCATCGGCGAGATGGTGATGAACGGCATCCGCCGCAACAAGGCGTACATCTTCACCCACGCCAGTACGCAGCACCGCATCCGGGAACGCTTCGAGCGGATCCTCGCGGACTTCGACGGGTCGGAGTTGGAGAACGACCCCTGACCGGTGCGCGGACGTCCCCGAACGGCTTGCCGTTCGCATCCGCCATTCCGACGCTCGTGAAAGGTCCGAATTGCGGGCCGGGAGGCCCGCGCACCGGCTAGATTCGCTTCAGACGCCTGACAGTTCGTTCATTGACGACATCGCCGGTGTTGAGCGTGGTCTTCGGCTCCAATAGCACGACCTCGCAGGGCTCCTCGGCAACGGGTCTGTGCTCCGTACCGCGCGGGACGATGATGAACTCTCCGGGCTCGAGCACCTGGGCCTCTTGGTCGCGGAATTCCATTCGGAGTCGGCCCGACACCACCAGGAAGAGCTCATCTTCCGCGACGTGGCTGTGCCACACGAATGCGCCGTCGAGCTTGGCGAGCTTGATCTGCATGTCGTTGATGTCGCCAGCCACCCTGGGAGACCAGGACTCTCGAAACGTGGCAAAGCCGGCCGCGAGACTCTTCTTCGTGATCATGGGGAGGCGGTCCCCGCGCAGCGCGTCGTCACGGCCAGTCGCGACAGCACGTCCGCACAGGGCCCATTGTCCTTGACCATCAGGAACTCGTCCGCGCGCGTCACCCCGTCGTTGATCGCTGCCACCGGCAGCCCCAACTCCTGCGCGCGCCGGCAAAAGCGGAACCCGGAATAGACCGCGAGCGACGATCCGACGATCAGCACGCCGCGGCACCGTTCAAGCCTGGCAAACGCGTCGTCGACGCGCTTCTTGGGCACGTTCTCGCCGAAGAAGACGACGTCCGGCTTGACCACGCCGCTGCAGACCGGGCAGCGGGGCGTGCGCAACCTCTTGAGATCGAGCGTCGGCAACTCGGCATCGCCATCCGCACGCAGCGCCGTTCGGTCGACGTGGATGTCGCGGAGCCACGGATTGGCGCTCCCGAGGCGATCCTGGACTCGGTCCCGGCTCTCCGACGCGCCACAGTCGAGGCAGACCACCCGGTCGAGGCGGCCGTGCAGGTCGATGACAGCGCGTTGGCGAGCGCGCTGATGCAATCCGTCGACGTTCTGGGTGACTACCGCCTTGACGAGCCCGGCCTCTTCCAGCGCCGCCAAGGCGTGGTGGCCCGCGTTCGGTTTGGCATCGCGGAACGATGGCCAGCCCGCGAAGCCGCGCGCCCAGTAGCGCTGGCGACTGGTCTCGTGACGCACGAAGTCGGCGTACATCACGGGCGGCGTGCGCTTCCAACGCCCGTCCCGGCCACGGTAGTCGGCGATGCCCGACGCGGTGCTCAAGCCCGCGCCGGTCAGGACGAACAGCGGGGCGTGGTCGCGGACGAACGCGTCAAGCGCATCGATTTCGCGCGTCCGCGGTCTGAGCTCACCGTCAGGTTGCACTTGTCTGGCCGTTGGGCTTCCGTGCTCCTTGCTGGGGTGTTGCCCCGCTAGGCTGTTAGGCGGCGTCGAGATAGCGGGCCTTCAGGTGGTCGAGGAATGCGTCGGAACCGAGCGGCTCACCTGTCACTTCGGCGATCAGGTCCATCGCCGGCATGAGTCGTCCGCGACCGTGGATGTTGGCGCGCAGCCAGTCGACTAGGACGTCGAACTCGCCGTGCCGGATCGCCTCGTCGATGCCGACCACGCGCTCGCGGATTGTCGCGAAGAGTTGGGCCGCGATCACCGCACCGAGCGTGTAGCACGGGAAGTACCCGATCAAGCCCATGAACCAGTGCGTATCCTGCATGCAGCCGTCGCGGAAGTTGCCGGCCGTCGACAGGCCGAGATAGCGCGACATCTTGTCGTGCCAGGCGTCCGGGATGTCGGCGATGGTGAGGCTGCCGTCGAGCAAGGCGGTTTCAAGCTCGTAGCGCAGGATGACGTGCAGCGGATAGGTCAACTCGTCGGAGTCGACGCGGATGTAACCCCGTCTGACGCGCTTTGCGAGTTTCAGCAGGTTGTCCGGCTGCCACTCGGGTGCATCGGTGGGTGCCCCGAGCAGCGACTGCTGGACGACGGGGGCGGCAAAGTCGAGGAACCCGGCGCCGCGACAGACCTGCATTTCCATCAGCAGCGATTGGCTCTCGTGCAATGCCATACCGTTGGCATCGCCCACGGGCTGCCCGCGCCAGGCCTTGGGCAGACCCTGCTGGTAGAGCGCGTGGCCGGTCTCGTGGAGCACGGCGAACAGGGACTCCAGGAAATCGGCCTCGTTGTACCGCGTGGTGATGCGGGTGTCGTCCGGCTCGCCGCCGCAGAACGGATGGTGGCTGACGCCCAAGAGTCCGCGCTCGAAGTCGAAGCCGACCTTGGCCATCAGCGTCTTTCCGAGTGCCTCCTGCCGCTGGACGCCGAATGAGTCGGTAATGGGCAGCGGTTCGTCCTGCTGATCGAGGGCCTTATCGATGAGCGCCGGCAGCACGTCGCGCAGTTGCGCGAACAACGGATCCACCTGGGCTTTCGTTAGCCCGGGCTGGTAACCGTCGAGCAGCGCGTCGTAGGGATCGCAGCCGAGCGCGTCGGCAAGGGCCTGGGCCTTGTCCCGCGTGAGCGCGAGCACGGTTTCGAGGGGATTCGAAACGGCGGCCCAGTCGTTCTCCGGACGCGCTGGGCGCCAGACCTGCTGGCAGCTAGTAGCCGCCGTCGACAATGCGACGACGAGATCGCGAGGCAAGGCGCGGGCCTTCTGCCAATCGCGCTGGATCAGTTCCACGTTGGCGGTTTGCCAGTCGTCGAGATCCTCGGCGAGGGCCGCTTCCGCCAGTTCGCCAGTCTCGTCGGCGCCGACCAGGTCGTGGACCAGGCCGGACAAGGTGGCCATCGACTCGGCGCGGATCGCTCCGCCACCGGTCGGCATCATGGCGGCTTCGTCCCATGACAGCATCGCCAAGGCGTGATTGAGATCACCGATCCGCTTGAAGCGGCTTTGGAGTTCTTCGTAGCTCATCGAACCCGTCGCATCGCGAGGTGGCAGATTTCCATCGTATAGTTAGCGGCTTGACCGCGTAGGGAAAGAGGAGAAGCTTGCATGAGTGCCGCTCAAGGACTCAAGTACATCGGGACCCGCCCCGTCAGACCGGACGGGTTGGAGAAAGTCACCGGTCGCGCCAACTTCGGCGCCGACCATGCCCTGCCCGGCATGCTCTTCGGCAAGGTCGTCCGCAGTCCGCACGCGCATGCGCGCATCGTGAGCATCGACACCAGCGCGGCCGAGGCGATGCCTGGCGTGCTTGCCGTGATCACCGCCGCCGATTTCCCGGACCGCAGGCAGATGAGCTGGCGGCGCAAGGGCTTCAACGACAACCTGTTGGCGAGCGACAAGGTGCTCTACCACGGCCATGCGGTCGCCGCGGTGGCGGCGACGTCCAACCAGGCCGCCGAGGCGGCCGCGGCGGCGGTCGTCGTCAACTACGAGGTGCTCGATGCGGTCACGGACGCGCTCGCGGCCATGGCGCCGGACGCCCCGGTGCTACACGACGACCTGTTCACGGAGGGACTGGCGGAGACCCCGGACAAACCCTCCAACCTAGTGAAGAAGCAAGTGATCTCCAAGGGCGACGTAGAGGCCGCGTTCGCCAAGGCCGATGTGATCGTCGAACGCACATTCACCACGCCCATGGTGCACCAGGGCTACATCGAACCCCACGCCTGCGTCGGCAATTTCAACGAGGACGGCCAGGCGACCGTGTGGTGTCCCACTCAAGGCCACTTCGGCGTGCGCTCCATGACCGCCATGGCCATGGGCATGGACGAGGGCGATATCCGCGTCATCGCGAGCGAGATCGGCGGCGGTTTCGGCGGCAAGACCACCATCTACCTCGAGCCGCTCGCGCTCAAGCTCTCGCAAAAGAGCGGTCGCCCGGTGAAGATGGTGATGACCCGCGAGGACGTGTTTCGCGCCACCGGGCCGGCGTCCGGCACGGTCAACACCGCGAAGATCGGTTGCAAGCGCGACGGCACCATCGTCGCCATGTACGCCAAGCTCATCTACGAAGCGGGCGCCTATCCGGGCAGCCCGCTCGGCGCTGGTGCCATGTGCATGTTTGCGCCCTACGACGTGGCGGACGTCCTCATCGAAGGCTACGAAGTGGTCGTGAACCGGCCGCGCGTCGCCGCCTACCGCGCCCCCGGCGCACCACAGTCCATGTTCGCCGGCGAATGCGTGCTCGATGAACTCGCCGAGAAGCTCGGCATGGATCCGATCGACTTCCGGCTCAAGAACGCCGCCAAGAAGGGCACGCATGCCGCCTACGGTCCCACGTTCGGGGCGATCGGCCTCACCGACTGCCTGAACGCCGCGAAGGCGCACCCCAACTACAAGAGGCCTTTAGGCGATGCCGAAGGTCGTGGGGTGGCCGTCGGCTTTTGGTTCAACGGCGGCAACCAGTCGAGTGCCGAGGTACACATCGCCGACACGGGCATGGTCAAGATCGTCGAAGGCAGCCCCGACATCGGCGGCAGCCGGGCGTCGATGGCGCTCATGGCCGCGGAGACCCTGGGCGTGCCTTATGAGCGCATCCGCATCCGTGTCGCCGACACCGACAGCACGGGCTACTGCGCCACGACCGGTGGCAGCCGCACGACGTTCGCCACCGGCATGGCGGTGATCCGCGCCTGCGAGGACGTCATCGTCCAGCTCAAGTCCCGTGCGGCGCTCACCTGGGGCATCGACGAGGAACAGGTCGAGTGGTCCGAGGGCGAGGCCCACCCTGCCCCGGGGGTCAACGTCGACGCCGAGCCCCTGTCGCTCGCCGAGATCGCCCGCAACTCAGCCCGCACCGGGGGCCCTATCTCCGGACGGGCGGCGTTGAATGCGCAGGGCCCGGGCCCTGCGTTCTCGGTGAACATGGCGGATGTGCACGTGGATCGGGAGACGGGCCGCGCCACGGTGAACAGCTTCACGGCCATCCAAGACGCTGGCAAGGCGATCCACCCGGACTACGTGGAAGGCCAGATGCAGGGCGGCGCGGTGCAAGGCATCGGCTGGGCGTTGAACGAGGAGTACATCTACGATGCGGACGGCGTTCTCGAGAACCCGGGCTTCCTGGACTATCGCGTCCCGGTCGCCTCGGACCTGCCGATGATCGACACGGAGATAATCGAGGTGGCGAACCCCACGCATCCTTACGGCGTGCGCGGCTGCGGAGAAACGCCCATCGTCGCGCCCCTGGCGGCGGTCGGCAACGCCGTCAGCCACGCCATCGGCATCCGCATGACGGAGCTGCCGCTGTCGCCGCCCCGGGTGCTGGAAGCCATAGACAACGGCGGAAACGGCGGCGCGTGATAGGGCACGCGGACGTCCTCGTGCGAACCGGTGCGCGGACGTCCACGTCCGCATCGGTACGCGGACGTCCACGTCCGCATTCCCAGGTTCCGCCCGCCAGCGTCAGCCCGGCTTTGAACCCGACACACCGTGCGGTCGTTTAGCTGCATCTGCGGCAACCGGATCTACTTCGAGAACGACCGCTGCCTCGCTTGTGGGCAAGAGTTGGCGTTCGACGTCGAGCACCTGACGCTGCGGCCCGTCCGCCCGGGGGACCAGCACTGCGCGAACCGCGTCGCACTGAAGACCTGCAACTGGCTGGTCTCATCGCCCGGCGAGGCCTTCTGCCGGGCCTGCGCGCTGAACGAAATCGTCCCGGATCTGTCAGACCGCCGGCGGATCAAGCTCTACTACGAGGTGGAGAAAGCGAAACGGCGCCTGCTGTTCACGCTGTTGTCGCTTGGGCTCCCCGTGGAGGGCCGAGACCAGCGCAAGGACGGCCTCGCGTTCCACATCCTGGCCGACGCACGCTTGGACGGCGTCGACCTGGACCCGGCAGCAGACGAAGCGGTCGTCACCGGGCACTTAGAGGGCCTCATCACGATCAACCTGCTGGAAGCCGATCCGCACCTGCGGGAACGCATGCGGATGGCGATGAACGAGTCCTACCGAACGCTCCTCGGGCATTTCCGACACGAGTCCGGCCATTACTATTGGCAGCGGCTGGTGAGGGACGACCCGACCGAGTTCCGCGAGGTGTTTGGCGACGAGCGCAGACCGTACCGGGATGCGCTGGCGACGTACTACCGGGACGGCCCGCCGGTGAACTGGCAGGAGAGTTTCATCAATGCCTATGCCACCTCGCATCCACTGGAGGACTTCGCCGAGTGCTGGGCGCACTACCTGCACATGGTGGATACGTTGGAGACGGCCGCAGAGGATGGCGTGTCTATCAAAGGACGCCGGATCCGCAGCCCCTTGGCGGAGGATGCGACGTTCGACTCGATGTTGAAAGACTGGCCGGCCGTGACAGGAGTTGTCAACGACATGAACCGCAGCTTGGGGCTGGACGACGCCTACCCGTTTGGTATCTCGAACGGAACGGCCGCGAAGCTTCGGTACATCCGTCGAGTCGTCGTCGGCGATTGACCTCATCGACACGCTCGTCGGGAACTGGCATCGGACGAAAGCGGACCCTGAGGCGGTCACAGTACGGTGTTCTGTTACGCGGACACACTGTATGCTTACCGGCACGCACTTGGGTTACGCAGCGCGCCCGCGCGCCCGCATCACTCTTTGCGACTCAGTTTCTCAATAGGCCGAAAAGTGAACGGAAACGAGGAGCATTCGCCATACCACTCAACGAAAGCTGGCTTAGGCATGTACCCGAAAGAGCGCCATTGGATGAGATCGACATCGAAACTAGAGGCCGTGTCGATCAGGCGTTAGCGGAACTCGCCGATTCTCCTCGCGCGGCCGATGCGTACTCCTGGGTAATACAGATCGCGCAGGAAACCGAGCGTCTCGAAGAAGTCGAGCGATACGTCCCGTTGCTTGATCGGCTGTCAGTCGGTTTCTTCGATCCTGAAGTCGATGGTAGCGAAGGATTCGGCCTGATTGCGTATTCGTCGGCGGCCATGGATGTGGCGGCCGGAGCCGTCGCGCAAACGAGAGAGTTCAGGCTCAACACTGGAGGACACCAGTTTCCTCTGATCATCAGGACGTTCAGGCGGGATCGGCAAGTTAGCCTCACTTCCCCGAACAACGCCTTGTTGACCTGCTACGGTAGGAGCGCCGACTTCGCAACGACCGGATGGTTGACATGCCGCCACGCCGTAGGCGCAGCGGGCAGCGTCGTCTTCTCCGACCATTCTAGCGGCACGATCGCTGCTGACTGGGGAGAGTGCATAGATGCCGCTCTGGTTCATGGCGGACCGAACGGACCGGCCTCCCACGTTCCCTGTCTGAGAGGCGTCGCCGGAGGCGTTGATGTCCGCAGCGAGGATCAGGCGGGCAATCGTGTTCGTGCAACCATCGTCGACGTAGACGTCAATGTTGGTGTAGTCAGAGCGAGGCGGTTTCCCATCAGATTCACCTACAACTGGACGACCTCTCTACCAGGCGACTCCGGTGCAATGGTTTATGCGGATCCTTGTGGAGAGCCACTTGGAATGCACCAAGGAGCGGCAACGGTCACGAATCCCGTAGGCGGAACCAAACGACTGGCTTACGGATTGTGTCTTTTTCAACTTGAGGATTTCGGAGGCTTGGAGGTGTACCAATGACTGCGCAAGAGCAACCTGACGACCTGATCTTGGTACGTGTCGATGCCTCCGCTGGGCGGCCTGAGGCTAGTGTGGCAGTCACCGCTTCAAAACACATCCCAGATGTTGACGCGGAAACCCATGGAGGTAGAGGAGAAATACCCGACGGTGTGGCCGAGGAATTGGGCATGCGTGTGGAGGAGTTTGTCCAACAGTGGGCTCCACTGGTCAAATCTCTACGGCACGTGTTTCAACTGACGGACGATGAGACCCAGACGGACGGGTTTCATGTCGACACCGTCAAGGTGGGGCTTGGTGTGAACGCCAACGGGAAGCTCTTTCTGGTTGGCAATGTCGGCGCAAAGGCGTCCGTCGAGGTCACGTTTCGACGACACGCAGCTACCGCCTGACTCCGGCACGCTGGGCAACTCTCAGTCAGTCTGTATTGGCATGCGACCTTGGTGTGGGTGAGCTTCCCGCCTGTCATTCCATCACTCAAACAAATAGGCGACCGGAGGCTGGACTAGCCAAGCTAGGGCGTAGGTGTGATGCCACCGCCAAGGCACCTATCCACCGATTGACGTGAACGACAGTTAACCGATTGCTAGGCACGCGATCGCGAGAGCGGATATGAGAGCGACCAGAGCAAGCGCCCTTACCGGTCGAATCCGGCGCTTCTCGCGCCAACGTAAGCCCATATTCACACGTCGTGTGCCGCCTTTTCCGCGTTTCCAGTCCAAACCCCATCGTCTTGCCTCTAGAACCCAGCGGCCGACAATGAACCCGGCCTCCAGCTTGGCTCGATCCCAGTCATGCTTCAGCAAGAGGCTGACTTGCTCGTCGAAATCCGCGGCCCGTTTTTGCCTCGTATCAAGACACTCGTCCCCGACGGTCATGCAATCGAGAAGCGCCCTGTCCATTGGATCGAAAGGGTTGAGGAGGGCACGGAAGGCGGCTCTTGAGGCGGCCAAGTCGGATCTCATCGCCGCTTAGGATGGCTTCACGCGCCTGCAACGCTTGAATGCGGATGGTCTCACGCCACTTCGCTCGTTCCGCAGTGACATGTTGGGTGGCAATCCGCCGCTCAGCGATCAACCATGTCACGAAAGCCGTGAGTCCGACGCCCGTCAAGGTGACTAGCGATACGATTAGTTCCGTCATGGCGGTTGCGGTTCTAGGTAGCGACCATGTTGCGATTGTCCACGCTTAGCGACAAGCTCGCTCGGCGCCCCCCAACACAGCACCACCAACTCGCGTTTCGCCCGGGTCGCCGCCACGTACAACAACGACCGTTCGGAAGTCTCCGCTGCTGCGCGCTCAGCGCCATCAACCGAATACACCACGGCGGGGTGCGGAACCAACCCGTCATTCACGCTAGCGATCATCATCCGGTCAAACTCCAGGCCCTTGACCCGGTGCATGGTTGCCACACGAACTCCTTTGGACGTCTCGTCTGGCGAGTCCGTTTCGAGCACTTCAACCGGCAGATCGGCGTCCTGCAAGTCTTCCGCAATGGCGTCCCGTTCTTCGAGCGTACGCGCAACGATGCATACCCCTCGCAGCGGTTCACCTTGATCTTGGAGCTCCGTGAGGTAGCGAATGAGCCAGCTAGCCTGCCCGTCGCGGTCTGCAAAGTGCTCTAGGTGTGGCTCCGGTCCACTCGCCGCGGACCGGATACGGTTGTTGTCGTCGGCACCACCGTCCAAGTCGTCGATGTGACGAGCCTCAAGGAGACCCGCTGCCCAACGCCGTGTCTCCTCCGTGGTTCGATAGTTGAGCCGGAGCTTCCGCGCCCGCCCACGAATCTCGATCCCACACTGGCCAAGGACGACGCGATGTCGCGAGTAGATTCGCTGGTGGGCGTCGCCGACGATGAATAGATCGTCCTCTCCTTGCGGCGCGATGCTGCGGATCAGTCGCCAGGCGGGTGCGATCATGTCCTGCGCCTCGTCGACGATCACGGAAGTGAAGTTAGCCCCGGACCGGTCTTCTGCCTGCAGCGCCGCCGCCGCGCGGTAGCAGTCGGCGAGCTCCATCACGCCGCGCTCGGCGAGTTGGGCACGGTACTCCTCGAAAACACGCCAGATACTGCCCCGCGTAGCGCGATTGAGACGCGTGCGACGACCAGTTCGACGGATACGCAAGTACTCGTCGCGCGTGGTGATGCCGTTGGCTTGGACGACTTGCTCCCACTCGTCGCTGTAAAACGCGTCCGAGAAGGTCAGATCACTCGGCTTCGTCGCCAAGGCTTCCCGCCAGGCGTTGCGGTCACGGTCGAATGACAGACGGAATCGGAAACGTCTCCCCCGAAGAAAGCTGTGTACCCACCTGTCGAGGTTGGTCACCTCGATGCGATCCATCTCGTCCGGCGAACAAATGGCGCGGAGATTGTTGCGGATGTCGGCCGCTAGGTTCCGCGTGAAGGTCGTGAACAGGATGCGCTCACCGGGTTTGAGCCGCTGGGCAAGCCAGCGCGCCCGGTGCATCGCGACAACCGTTTTCCCCGTGCCGGCACCGCCGAGGACGCGCACTGGTCCATTCCAGTGGCGTTCGACCAGCCGACGTTGTGACGGATGGAGAAAAACGCGCCAGCGCTCCAGCGGCGCGTTGAACATCTCCTCGAGTTCCAGGTCGTCCTTGATGACCACGAACCGTGCGCGGGAGTCGTCGCGGTCGAGTGCCGCGGCGAAGTCCGTGGGATCCACAGGCGCACTAGGCGCTTCTCGCTCAAGGACGATGTCCTCGTAGGCGTCGCCTGCCATGAAGAGATACAGCGAGTCGTAGGCCTCGTCGGGTAGGCGCGGCGCTAGATCCTCCAGCGCTTGCTCGGTGCGGACGTCGAACACTTCGCCAACCATGTCCGCAGGTACTCCCAGCCGCACAAGCTCTCGGTGCTTCAGCGCTTCGAAGAGGCCGGGCTGGTCGACACCAGGGCTGGCAGGCTCGGACGGCGGGGTGGAATCCTGAGGCGCGTCTCGCTGAGGCTGGTACACCTGCAACGCCCCGGTTTCCTCGTTGATGGAGCAGACGTGACGGGTCGCCCAGTCGTACGCGTCATCGTGCTTGTCTGCCCAGAGCAGCATGTGGACGTCGCCTTTATCCGGCTTCAGCACGATCGCGCGGTACGCGCCGTCTATGCGTAACGAGCGCATGTTGGCGTCCTTGGCGTTGGCAATCCGCTCGTAATTCAGGCCGGCTCCGTGCGAGGCATGATCGAACCGGCTAATCATCGTACGGACGGCGCGCTGCTGCTGTGATGGCAGCTTGGCATAGGCCGCGAGGAAGTCGGCCGACATCGCCATCTTGGGAGCCTTCACAGTTCACTCTCCTTCAGGAAGGCGGCGATTCCGGCCACCAGTTCCGGGTCGTTGGCTTGTACAACGTGCCACCCGGCCTCGATGAAAGGCGACCCATCGCTTTCCGGCAAGAGTACCGCGACGCGCTCGTCACCCCACGCAAGTTCCGCTTCGGCGCCGACTTGCTCTTCTGCGTCCATGAGTTCGAAGCCCACTTCGGGTGGCGCCACGTCAAGGCTGGCCAACTCGACCATCGCGGGACGCAGCATGTTGGCGGCAAGTTCGACCGCCTCGGCCCACTCGCCCAAATCCGTCGTTTCTGGCTCGGGTTCCGGCGGTATGAACTCGGGGTAGACATCTCGCTTCACCCCCAACGCGGTCGTCCACCAGGCGTTGGGCAGGAACTGGAGGAGGTTGAAGAGCCGCAGCACGCCGTTCCATTCCCGGCGATAGTCCGCTTCGCTGGATTGCCTGTCGTCGTCGAGATGCAAAGCAACCACCATTTCGCCCGGTTCAGGCGTCTCAACAGCGGCTAGCGGCAACGCGACGAAGATCTGGGTGAAGGACGGTGGGGTGTCTCGCCACTCTCCACGCCCAGCGAACGCGCAACTGGTTGGAAGGTCGACGAGCGCGTCTCGGAAGGCCGGAGTCAGCTGTGCAGCGGCGTCAAGAAACGCCTCACGCATGGCGGGGCTCGTCATGCTGCCGTGATCGAACGGACAAAAAAGCTCGGTGAAGACGGCACGTTGCCACGCCTGCGCGTCCGGGTTCTGCAGATACCGTACAAGCAGCAATAGGGACGGTTCCCGCAGCCGAGACCGGACAAGACCAGTGCCCCACCGGGAATCCAATGACCTCTGAAGTCCGGCCATTTGCGCGGCGTCACCAAGCAAGTCCGCCGCGTCGTCGTTCTTGCCGAGGGCAACTTCAAGATCGTGCCAGGTGAGCGACCAAACGAGGTAGCCGGCCCGCACAAGGGCCATCCGCTTGACCGAGTCGTCGTCGGTCCGCTCACGGTGGAACTCGAAACCGTCCATGAAGATCGCAATCGGCGGCTGGACAGCCGACTCCCGGGCGGGACGGATCACGAAGTCCGGTCGGCTGGCGACGGAAACGCCAGCGGACTCGCCAAACTCCGGCTGAACTTCCATGTAGTACGTGAGGTCGGCTGTCGTGAGCACAAAGCCAGGTTTCCCGCCAACGATGTCTTCGCGGACGCGGACCGCCTTGCCATCGAGTTCGATGCGCCGCAGTGCCTCGACGAACCGCGCTTCCAACTCGCTCTCGAGGAACGGGTTGACCTTTACTGAACGCAGCCCTTGCACCTCGCGCAGCGCTTCGGCTTCTTCAAGGATCGCTCTCAAAATCGCGAGAGCCGTATCGCGCGACGTGCTGGCCATGTCGTAGCTGCGGCGATAGGCGTAGACACAGCGGTAACAGCCGTCCTTGCCAGGGTCGGCGTTGCACTCGCAGGACTGGAGCGCGTCCTTCGCTAGGCGGAGAATGCCAAGCACATTCTCCGGGTCGTTCATCATCTGCTTCAGGTACCCGGTTCCGCCGGGCACAGTGTCGTAGAGCATCAGGAACGTAAGATCCGCGCCTGACTCAGCGGACGGGAACTGGCAGGTCATCACGCGGAGGTGGTCGACGGCACCGGCGAACTGCCGCCTCAAACCCAATTCAAGCGCAGCGATGAAGGAACTCAAATGCCGCTCAGTATCCATTGAGCCCGCCTGCGGAATCAGCATCCGAACGGCCTCGGACTTGAACTCTCGATAGAGGTACAGGCAATCCACGATGTCTCGCCCGTCGTCGGCGCTGCAGGTCTTGGTGTGTTCCACGACACCATCCTGGGACTGGACACCGCCGCATCGGCGACAGATCGAGAACCCCTTGCGGGGCATGGTCTCGCCAGCAAACGTGGTTACTGACGACTGCTCGTCCAGGCGACCGAAGTTCATCTCGCGGAATGTCGCCGAGGGGACGTACTCAAAGCCGAATGGCCGGTCCGGGTTCTCAGAAGCAAACGCTCTGGCCACGCTCGTCGGGTCGAAGTCCGCGACCAGTTGACGGGTATAGAAGAGCGGTTCACGGTCGTCGCGCTCGTCCATGATCCGGCTATAGCGGTCGGGCGTTGCGGCATGCACTAGGCGCAAGCGGAGCATGTCGCGAACCTGTCCAGCGTCGCCCCACATCGCGTCGCCGCAACGCGGGCATACGCTGTGGTGATCGCCCGCATCGATGTTCTCGCAGTACGAGCAGGCACGGCACAACCGCCATCGCTCGATGGGCGACACGCGCGTGTCGATGCGCTGGATCGTCACCCTTCGGCCACCAGCGTAGAACTCGTTCTCCGGCGCGAACTCGCCAAGTGCGGCAACGGCTGGGCGGACGTAGTCGTAGACGACTGCGTCGTCCTCTGTCTCGCCCCCCTCGGTCTGGCGCCGACGATAGATCACCGAGTTGAGGGTTACCCCCTGTTCAGGGAACGCGTAGTTCGGCAACAGGCCCTCGTCGGTGAAGAAGCCGAAGGTCTCTCGCTGGTTAATGTCGCGAAGCAGGCGTTGCATCGCGGTCCGTTCGGCGCCTAGTTCGCGGATTTCGTCCCTGCTGTGCTCATCCGTTGGGCCTCGGCGGAGTGTCCGGATGCGCCGACCGAGCGCTTCGACGTCGTTGCGAAGTGATTGGCGGTCATCGGCCACCTCCTTTAGGCGGTTCAGGACGCGCAAGCGCAACGAGCTTTCGGAATCTGCGCCGTGTACGAAGGTCGTTAGGTAGCCCATCGATGAATCGTCGAGACCGTCGTCGGCTTCGGAGCGGGGTTCGAACGCGGCGAAGAACCGGTGGAGCAGGTCATCGGCGTTTTCGGCAATGAAGTCGAACCATGGGTGGGGAAAGCCCTGCACGCTTCCTTTCTCGACGTTGTCCAAGACGGGCCGGATCGTCCGAGGAACAGCTTCGGCGTCGACTCCGCTTGCCACCCAGCAATCCATGCAGAAGGCCGTAAGCTGCCGCTCCAGCACGGCCGGTGCGTTCAGGAAGATCCCCGGCGGATCGATCCTGCTGCCGAGCATCTCCAGTGGGTCCGCGTAATAGTAAAGGTCGTGCGGCTGGCCTGTCGCCACCGTCAACGCAAGGGCGTTACCGTCTCGTCGCCCCGCCCGACCCGTGCGTTGGACATAGTTCACGGGTGCCGGCGGGACGGAGCACATGACGACCGTGGACAGTTCGCCGATGTCCACGCCAAGTTCCAGCGTTGGCGTTGCGGAGAGAAGATTGGGCTCCCACGGCTTAGGGTCGTCCGCGGCGAACCGTTCTTGTAGACGGTCACGCTCCTCGCGCGGCACAAGGGCCGTATGTTCGGCGGAGACGATACGCCTGATTTCGGAGTCCAGATACAGCCGTCCCGCCCAAGTCGGTTCCCCTGGCGTCGGTTCCGCGTAGTAGTCGTGAGCGCCGAAGTCGAGGCACGGCACGCCTTGCCAGGAGAGGGCCTCCTTCGCAGGCACGACAAGGGATCGTTGCGAACCCTGCGCGCCTACGACCGCCGTGTCGGTCGTGACGTACAGTTGTTCCGGATCCAAGGCCCAGACTGGTGCGCGGCGAGCCGGCAACGTCTCGGCGAGGCCCGTGGCGACGAGCACGTCCATCACCAAGCGCAACACATCCCCTGCGTCCCGCGTTGCCGCGAGGACGTGCACCGGCGTGAGGACCTTCTCGGTCCACATCTGATACCAGGATTTCCGCTGGCGCCCTACCAGTGGTTCAACGCCACCGTAGTCGCCTGCGGATGACGGGAACACAGGCAAGGCCGAGCGGGGCCCGAATTCCTGCAAAGCGATGTCACGTATGGCGTATGGGTTTCCGCCGTTCCGAAGATACCCGTAGAAAAGGACGCTTCGGATTGCACCGCGGTCCTTCATACGGCGCAGGATTCCGAGGACGAGTTGCCGCGCGTGATCGTCTCCCATCGCGCGCAGTTCCCCGAATTCCTCGCGGAGTCGCACCGCCGTTTGTTCGCACGCCTGTTCGAGCACCACCTCGTCGAATCCCACGGCGACCGTCCGTGTGCGTTCCAAGGTCCGCCCGATGGCCGCGCCGAAGGTCACCTCCGCCAGCGAGTCCCAACGAAGCCGGCGTTGGACCAGCGAGAGCAGGTCCGAGCCCGCCGGCAACGCACCGTGCTCTCGTAGATGCTCGAAGTCGCGCAACCAAAGACGGTCTGGTGCGATGAACTCGCTGATGAATCGCTTTTCATCGAACGCCGCCGGGTTCAAGTTCAAGTCGCCCCAGCGGGACATCACCTTGTCCGGCAAGCGGTCCAGAGCGATGCCGTCGTTGCTGGCAACTACCTGGGCAACGGCCGCCCGAACGCTGTTCCGCCAGGTTCTCGCGGCGAAGAACGAACCGCGATGTGCAGCGTCCTGGACGTTGTCGGAGAAGGCGATCACCTTGTGATCATCGTTGTGGCGCGACGCATAGAGCTGTGCCAGCGCAGTGCTCAGCAGGCTGGACGCGCGCGCGCCTAGGATGATCAGCGCATCGCGCGCGCCGCAGTATGGGCAGTCCCGGCTCAATTCTCGATAAGCATGCTCTCCCCGACGACGCCGCGCCACGGCGTTGGGACGAAAGACCCGGACTAGGCGGCTCTGTCCGCAACCGGGACAAGCGTCATCGGATGGTGCGGCTAGGTATCCGCATGCGCCGCACAGCTTATGCTCCGTACCCGCCATGTTCTGAGGGGGCGGCTCGCTGGGCCCCAGCGGAAACAGGTAGCTGACGTCGATGTCGCGGAGGAAGAAGCGGTTGTAGAAGACTCGGAGATCCTGTTCGACGCGACTCTCGGCGGCAAGCTTTACGCATCCCCAGCCGGTTGTGTGGCACTCGCGGCATTGGACGAGTGGAAGGTGAATGGAACCCTCGTCCACTCCCAAGTCGTCGGAATAGCGCAGCCGGCGTAGTGGGTGGGATGTGGTCCGCGCATCGTGGCCAAGGGCTTCGGCCGTTCCGGTAACCGCGGTTCTGTCTAACGTGGTTTCGGCGTCCTCCCCCGTGTCATTTCCGTTCGCTGCCGCGCCGTTCGGGTGTGCCTCCTCCTGGACGCTGCAGACCATGCGGCGGAGCTCGCGAATCCACACGTGCACCTTGACGTTCAGGAATGGCTGGATTGGTGCATCCGGGCCATCGCCCTGCTTCTCGCGAGCGAACGAAATGAGGGCGCATAGGGCGTTGAGGAGATTCATGGCTTCGCGTGGACTGGAAACCGGCAGGCTCCGCTGGAGGCGTTCCAACACCGTGGCTAAGGGCGTTGGTCTTGATTCGTCAAGCACGCGGAGCAGGTTCACGAATGACGCGTGCTCGCGGAGCCCCCTGCCCACCTCCAGGCGGCACTCCACCGACTCGATCTCGCCGCGCGGTGGTTCGCCGAAGAACACCGCGTGTTGCGCGCTCAGGTAGTCCCCCACGGACTGGTAACCCTTGGGGTCGAGCCGTTGGTCGAGATCGGGCTGTGGCGTGAGATGGGAGCTGATGATCGCGTCCCGAAGGAACTCGTCGATCCCTTGTCGGACTTCGCCAATGATCGAGTCGGGCGCGAACCGCTGATGGAACACGGTGGACGCATACCGGCGGATCGAGTCGTGATCGTCCTTCCCGCCGAGCGTCGCGGATGTGCCGACACAGACCAACTGTTCGTCCGCCTGAAGCCGGGCCCGAAGCCTGCGGATGAGGCAGGCGAGGTCAGTCCCTTGCGCGCCATCGAACGTGTGCAGTTCGTCCACGACGAGATAGCGCAACGTGCCTGGAACGTTGTGGCGCCACAGGGGCGCGTCAACCGGCCGCGTCAGCAGCAGGTCGAGCATCTTGTAGTTGGTCAGCAGGATGTCCGGCGGGCGTTCTCGTAGTACGTCGCGGTTCTCGATCAGGTGGTCCGCGGCCATCTCCTCCCGCGAGGAGGCACCGGTCCCCCCGACGTACAGTCCGGCAGTGACTTTGCCGCGTAGGGCGGCCGTGCGGTCGATAAGCTCCGCAATTCGGCGGGATTGGTCGGATGCCAGGGCGTTCATTGGGTAGATCAGGATCGCCTTGACGCCCGGGTTGCCGATCTGTCGTCGACAATGGTCCACGACTGGATATAGGAAGCACTCGGTCTTGCCGGAACCGGTTCCCGTAGCGACCACCGTGGATTCACCGGCCGCAAGTCGATTAAATGCAGTGCGTTGATGGCGATAGGGCACGAAGCCGAGCGGGGATGCAGGAAAGGGCTCGCCGCCTTCCGGGGCCGGCTGAAAGGGCAAGTCGACGGAAAGGTGTGGTCCACGTGTGAGATTGCCCTCGACGTTGAGAAAGTCGTCCATCACGGCACCGAGGCGATCATTCGATGGCCCGAATGCCGTCGCTAGGAAATCGGCGAGCGCATCGCTGACGTCTGTGGCAACCGTGGATGGAATCATCAGTTCGGTGGTGCTCGTGGCCCCGGCAACATCTGATTAAGAGGAGGTCACAGAGTGCCATCCGGCGACTAGCTGCAATGCGCGATGGCGATCAAGACGATGCGCCTCGTATTGGCTTCCAAACGACAACAGACACGCTTCGCACGCGGCGTCGCACTGTTTCCTGCAGTCCAAAACCCCCGCTGCGCCTTTCAATGCGGCGCCGAGGTGGTCGCGCAGCGCAGCAACGTATCCGTTGCCCCCGGCTGCCATGTCGAACAAGAAAATCGACTGGCATCGGACCCCCTTCTGTGACCGCGCCTCGCGTACGGCGACCCCAATCTCTTCCTCTTGGACGCCTATTAGGCGGCAGAAGGCTGACCGCAACGCGATGCCGAGCGACATGGCGGCAACGTCATCGCCAAGTCCGGCGATTTGCAGCTCAAAGACGTCTGTATGTCTACTCCCGCCGAGAGATAGCCCCCGCTGGACTGCAAACCCAGCCCCGTCGCACGCGCTCGCACCGTCCCGATCCTTGCCGCCCCGGAGCCTCATGTGGCCAGGTCCCACGGCGTCGGGCGTCTCGGTCTCGTGCGGATTACCTGTCTCGGATGCCGCTCGTCCACACCGCAGGCATAACGCGTAACCGTGTCCATGGATCCCGCGGCTGCCGTGAAAAAGGTGCCCGACGTCTGAGTAACGGAACCATCCAAGACACGGATCGTTGATCGTTGACCATTTCGGTGTAGGGCAGCTGATCCATGGTGCCTCGACAGGTATGTACGTCGGCGTTACGACGTTGTTGTGCGGCGCGTGTCGGATGTCTACCGCGAACCCGGCGGGCTCGAGGTACTTCCTCGCTTCCACGGTCCCTAGGCAGTTTGGACACTCCGCGGGCGCGCTTCGGGCATCGCCTGTCGCATTGCACGACCGACAACGCCAAACATAGCCCATCGCTTGGACTTCATTGACATGCTCCACGTTCGGCGGAACATGCCAGTTCAACGTCACGCCGCCCGACTCGTACACGCGTCCGTCAATCGTCACTTCTGCACCGGGTGCGTACTCGCGAATCGCAAGTTCCAAGTGTCGGGACGGAAACCCTAACCGTCTCCCCGAGAAGGATTCGCGATCCTCGCCGCCACGCCTGCGAGAACGCTTGAGTTCCTCGGCAGTGAGCGTATTGAAGCTGACGATGCCGGTCGGGAAGCCGTACCCTGGCAGGAACTGTCGGTTTGCCAATTCCGCAAGCAGATACTCCCCCTGGAGCCGTTCTAGCTGACGCTCAATTGCGATTACCGCTGGTGCGCGATCGTCGTCCTCGAACTCGGCAGCGTCAGCCCGAAGCGCCTCGACCTCCTGCAGCCAAGCGTCCATCGCTTTCTGTAGCGCGTTGGCTGCATTCTTCAAGAGCCTCGGCGATGATTCACGGGCGAGCGCCGTTCCGGAAACTAGGCGCTCCATCCCTGCGACCAGGCGCGCGCTATTCCTGGCCGCGCCCGCGCACCAATTGACGAAAACTCTTGCCGGGCTTGGCTCGTCGGCTGTGTCCTCAAAGAACCAGCCGGTTTTCAACCGGCGCACATCAAGACCGTCCAAGTATGTGCCCAAACACAGTGAGTTCACGTGGCGCTGCACCAACCTTGCGCTATCTAGTGCCACCCTCGGCACGGCGACCCGCGTCGTGAACGGCCAACGGGGGTTTGCAAACACCTGCTCCCCATGAGGCGAACTGGGGCACAGCGTCACGGCGAATGACAAACCTTCGCCGCGCCGTCCCGCACGCCCGGCCCGTTGCCGGTAGTTTGCTGAACTCGGGGGTGCGTTGTTCATCACGACGGCTGAAAGGCCACCGATATCCACGCCCATCTCCATCGTCGTCGAGCAGCTCAACACGTTGAGCTTGCCCGACTTGAAACGCGCTTCGAGTTGCCGTAGGCGAGGACTGTCGAGCTGTGCGGAATGCTCGGCCACTTCGAAGTAAGGGGCGTTCGCTACTACTCGGTCATTCAGGTTGGACCAGACGCCGAGCGACCGCGCTTCTACCACGTCTGGGTCGCCCTCCAGCCAAGCGTTCACCTCATCGCGGTCTGCAACGCGCCCCTTGCTGTCGTGCCAGTACGCCTTGGGTACTCGCGGCGGCACGAACGATCGACAAGGTTCCAAAGGACCGTTCGGAGGCATGTAAGGAGACAGGCTACCCAAGGTAGTGTCGAGCACGCGCGCGGTGTACGGACAGACCGCGGCGTGCCGCAATTCGCTCAACTCGGCGACATCGTGAAGACGAAGCACATAGCCATCGGCTTCCAGCTTGAGATGCTTGTTCAAGACCCCCCACGCACAGACGAGCGCCTCGTTTACTCTGTCCAAAGCTGCGTCCGAGTCGTCCAGCCCCGCAGCGGCTCGGAGTAGACGAGGCAGCCTTGACGTTGGCCGGCGACGTTGCCATGTGGGCCAACGGCGCTGGCGCGGTGTCAGACCCCCGTCGAAGGCCGGCCCGCGCACGTAGCGTTTTCGGACCGGGACACCCATCCATCGAAGGTAGTCCTGATTCACGTCGACGGCGCTCACGTCCCGCAGGAAGAAATCGACCACCATCTTCAGAAAGCGGTTCCAATCGTCAGCGTCCAAAGGCCAGCCTGCCGGCGCGGCAGTCCCCTCCAGAGGTGGATACCGAAGCGAAATGATCCCCATGGTCTCCGCCGAGTTCATCCGCTTCGGCCGGCGGAAAAACTCCCGATGGAGGCAGAAATCTGCGAAGTCCAACTCCGACATTTCGCTACCCGTGACGTCAATGAAAGACCGTCGCATGGCGTGCAGACTGGACTCGCCAGCAAGTGTGTTCTTCGCCTCTAGCCACGACATCTTGCCGAGATCCGACGACGCTTTCGCACTGGCGATGTCGCGTTCGAGCCCTTCGAGCATCGAGCGCAGTACAGGATTTCCTTTCGTGGCAACCGGACGCAATGCCGCCGCCTTCGACTCGAGCTCCTCCGTATCGGCAGGTTTACGCCTCTCGGCCAGCGCGTGATACAGGACGCTGCGCACGCGGTTCCGTTCGGCCTCCTGCTGCAGCCGCACAGCAAGTCGTGCAGAGCCTTGGCGCGAGTCTGTGAATCCTAGCAACCGACGTCCGCCGCTCGGCTTTCCTGCGCCACCTGGGGTCATGGGTGGCGTGTGTTCCAACGCCGTCGGGACGATCGTCGACAGCGCAAATGGTGCACCGATGCGAAGTTCGCGGAACGTCCGCCGTTTGTCGGTTGCACCGCATCGCACACAAGAGAGCGGCCCGGCCCCCAGTGGTGCAAGGGTTACCGCCACACCGTCGCCGTCAGGTGTGAACGCGTTGTCCTCGCTCAGTCGCCCTGTCTCCAACGCCTCGGCGGGGCCGTCGCCCCGACACAACAGCCGCGGGATCACCGTCGAGGATGTCGACTGTTCCTTTGGTTCGTCCTCGTCGAGGTCGATGTCGAGTTCGAACTCGTCGATATCCGCTGGCGCGCTACGCGGTACAAGCTGCTGGATCCCATCAGTTGGCGAGACTGTCTCCTCCGCCGCCAGGTAGTGTTCGCCGCACTCGCCACAAACCACCAACTCGAAGACCGGAAAGCCGCAACTCTCGCAGTTCGTCCGCCGTGTTGTGAAGAGCGACCCGAACCCCCAGCCGGGTTCCGGGCCGAGCTGAGAAGGACCAGCGCAGGTTTCGTTGACGCAAGCCCACAGTCCGCTTTGAGCTCTATGGAACAGGTGGACGCGCAGGGGCAGAAACACGTCGTCGCCGTGCTTAGCAACCGATGCCTTCTCGAGCAGCGACACGGTCGCCGGGTTGTCCAAGCCGGTCCGTCGCGTGAGTGCGCTTAAGGTCGCGGGCTGATCCGCCAGCATTTCCCGCAGCGCTTTGGCTGGCGTGTGTCCGCAGAGAGCGCTATAGAGGTCCTCGTGCGCGATCTCATCAAGATCCTGCCCTGGCGCGGCCTCGCCGGTAGGTAGATCGGGAACGAAACGCTCGCCCGTCACCACGTGTACGCGGTCAAGCGGAGCTCCCGAAACGTCCGCCAGGAAACGTCTCAACTCTGCCTCGGCATCAGCTCCGCCGATCGTCGCGGAGGTAGCCACGAACCTCACCTCGGAAGGATCCACATTGAAGGCGTGCATGACCCGCCGCAGCAGAAGTGCCATCTCCGCCGCTTGGGATCCGATGTACGTGTGCGCTTCGTCGAGTACGATCCACCGAAGCGCACCCGCGGACTGCTGCAGGATCGGCCGGTCCTCGGACCGCACCAGCATGTACTCCAGCATGGTTGAGTTCGTTACGAGAAGGGGCGCCGGGCTCTCGCGCAACGCCTTCCTCGAAAGCTGCTCGGCGCCGGCTCTCGACTGTTCGTTCGCAGGTACCACATTTCGCGTTTCGCCGTTGTATAGGCAGAAGCGGATGTCTGAACCGAAACCAGCGCACCACGCACGCAGCCTGTCGCGCTGGCTATTGATCAACGCATTCAAGGGATAGAGGAAGAGCGCGCGTACGCCATCCAGTCGCCCGATATTCGCCCGTTCTCGTGCCAAGTCCTCGAGAATCGGAACCAGAAAGCACTCGGTCTTGCCTGAACCAGTCCCGCTTGTTACGAGCACCGACCGCGGAACTTCGTCTAGCAACAGATTCCAGCAGGTCTCCTGATGCTGGAAAGGCCTGCGGATTTGCGGGAACGCATGCTCCCGAAGCTCGCGCGGTGGCCGATCCATCGCCGCCACCACCTCGGCGCTAAGAGTGCCGGCTGAGACAAGCCCCCGCATGTCCGCATCCGCAAGGTGCCAGCCGAACGCCGCCTCGAGCACGGGATCCGCCAGTAATGCGCCAGGCTGTCCCGGTTCGCGCGAGTAGATAGCGGCCAGATGATCCCGCAACAGACCTGACCGTAGCCCGAGCTGCGACACGATTGCCCGTCCCGACCGCGTCGAGAGGTCGTTGATCAACTCGGATATCCGCACCGGACCTGTCATCCCTGCTTGTTCCTTCTCGCCCCGTCCTGCATCTGTGCCAACCGGTACCACGCTGCTTGGTACGCTATGTCGAACCAGTCTGGCTCGTGTGCCCGCATCCGCTTGACTAAGAACACGGTCCTGGCCGTCGGTTTTGACAAGAAGCAGCACCAGGCTGCGGCTACCGGGGTGTCGAAAGTGGGCTGGCGGACCGGGTGGTTCTCGTCTAGCCAAAAACCTGACATGAGTTCGCTGTGCTCGAGCTCCTGGCTCCACCCGGCACGACCGTCGCCAGGGGGCCAGTCGTCCGAGCTCGCCAACTGGTTGACGTGCGTACGCATCCGCAGATCGCGCTCCGCGCAGACTTGGTGGACGAGTGCATCGCTGAGGGTTCCCCCCTCGAAGGCCAAAGCCACGTCCGTGCCTACCGTGTCCAGCGCACTGATCCGCCGAGCTCCTTCCTCGAGCACGCCTAGCACATGCTCGCTAGCATGGCGCCCCGGGTCGTCAACGATGCCGTTAAGTTCACCGCGGATGGTTCGCTGAGCCAACGCCGCCTCCTCGCGCCATACGTCGCGCCGTACGAGCACCCAGCTAAACGGCAGTGCGTCGTCAAGTTGCCAGATCCATTGGCGCAGGCTCGGGTCGAGCCGGAAAAGGCACCGGACGAGTATTCGCGGACACCTCGGAAGGGATCTGAGGAGCTCGGCTGAGGCGGGCGGCACGCCCTGCAAGCAGAGCAGCATGTCCGTCAACAGCGACCAATCCGCATCCGCCCTTTGGTCGTCATCGTCGTCAATCATCCGGGACAGCGCTTGCGTCACTTCCTCGCCGCGACGCCCCGAATCCCCTAGACGAAGCGCCTCTCTGAGGGACAGGCGCTCGCCCACGGATGCGGATGGTGCGGAGCGGCCGCCGACCACTGCGGGTTCGACGCGCACGTCGCCATCTTGGCGCAGTACCACCAGCCAAGGCTCATCGGCCAAGTCCAACGCGTCGGGCAATGTCGCGCACACGGGCGACTCAACCGGACCCACGGCCGTGAGGCCCATCGGCGGCAAGTCGGTACGCGCCAGTGGCAACGCCTCGAACGTCGGCTCGCCCCTCTTTTCCAGCTCCGCGCTGACGAGTACCGCCTGCATCGTGGGGTCGTGCTGCAGAACCCCCGCAAACCGCCTTACCTCCGCCGTTGCATGTTCGTTTCCAAACCCATCCATGATCCGTACCACTACCCGCGCATCGGGGTCTGTCGATGCTCCTAGCAACAGACGCAGCATTGAGTCCACCTCGATCAGTGCCAACTCATGCCACATCCCGGACTTCCGCAATTCCTGCCGGAAAAAGGCCACTGCCTTCACGGATGTCGCGTCTGCCGCTCTCAACTCGCCATCGATCCAGAACCGCTGCGTTCCACTTGTGGAAAGCGCCGCGGCGCGGACACCGTAGAGATCACCTACCGCCAGTACACGATCCAACGGCTGGCCGTTCCGCAAAAACCGGGCGCCCTCGCCCGGGAATGGTGCCCGGACGGGCAGCTCGCGCGCCTTCCGCCAGAAAAGGCGCAAAAAGACCTCGGCTGGGGGTGCCAAGGTATCCAGCGCATTCGCCCGGATTCGTACGCCGGCCGCGGTTTCCACGATCTCAAGGTTCACTCCGGCTCCGTCGGTCGCAACACCGACACCCGGTGACCCCTGCAGCTCCAGCTCGCCATCGCTCAAAGTCGACCCGGGCCGAACCGCCAGCACAAGGGCGTCCGGGAGCAATCCGACCCGCTCGTGGTGTCGGAGGGCTCCCTGCCGCACATGCCGCACTTCCCAAAGCCCGAAACCGACCGGGCGCGGCTGCCATTCATCACCAATCGAGCGCCAACTCACCTCCTGTGCTGGCACCGCGCGGCCCGCGTCTTCTGGCTTCGCCACGTTGAGCCGCACGTCGCCCCGAAACAGCGGGTACGCTGAGGTGAATCCGTAGAAGCGGTCGCCTGAGAGCCTGTAGTCCTCGTCGACCATCTGTTCCGAAGCCGGATTAATGGCACATTTGCCGCTGGCCGTCTGAACATAGGCCGGCTCGCATACGCGCCAAAGGCGCCGGCCGACAACGCTCGTGTCAAGCGCTTCCCCGGTGTTCGGCTCGCTTTCGACCGGCGGCAGCACGAGCAGCGCAGGCGCGCGGTCGCTTACGGTTCCCTCTCCAACGAACGCGCACTCGCCATCCTCAGCCCGAAATACCCAAGGCAGTTCGCCTAAAGCACTCGCCCGTCGTACGACCACCTCGCCAATCACCTCCTGGGCAAAGAACTCAAGCCGGAACTCGCGGACAGCGTCCTCGTCCCAGAACGCGTTAGCTGCACCTCGCTGGTCCGAGACGAGATGGAACTCGTCGCCCCCTGCTCCATACAGCCCCACCACTCGCGCTTCCAGTCCGGCGGCCCGCACGTGTATCCGAGGGGGCAACGTTGACTCCGAGACACCGAGGTGTAGGCCCAGTTCCTCTCGGGTCACCGTCCGCGGAAGCCTGGTTCGTGCGCCGACCCGCCATCCGAGCGTTGTGCGGACGAGGAATCGTTCGACACCGAAGCCGCTGCCCGCTTGGCCGCCGGCCTTCGCTTCTCGCAGTAGACCGACCAACAGATCGCGCGCTGTGTCGTTGTCGACGTCCAGCGGCATCGACATCCGCCATCCGGGCCGCCTTGAGTCCAACGACGATAGGACGTCTTCACCTTCGACGTCGCCGCGTAGTTCGAGTACCGCGTCCACCAGATCAGCGGCCAACCGAAACACGTACTCCCGGCGCAGCGTGGGCGGTCGCAACAGGTCCTGCTGGTCTCGTGCCAACTCGATCGAGTCGTCTACGAACTGACGGTACCTAGTCACGTGCCGCAGCACGGCACGAAGGTACGCTCTCACCCGACTCGACTCACCAACCAGCGATAGCGGTAGTCCTCCTTGGCATGCGAACGTCCCCAGGTAGCGCGTCGTCGGCCCTAATCGGACCAATTCAACGCGCCACCAGTGGAGAGCTCCTCGGACGGGATCATATAGGTCGGGGTATTGGATGCCATTCCACCCGATATGACGCAGAATCGGGTCCCAGCTCCAAGGTCCCCCGTCATAACGGCGCTGCCACCATTCTGCCGCGAACAGCACGAAGGCACGGACTTCCCACGCTCCGAGCCGCCCGTCACGTCCAGCTGCGGCCAGTCGCTCCGCGACATCCGCAAACTCGCTCTGCGTGCATCGGTACGCATATAGCGGGCGACCGTCCGGCGTTTCGAGCGTCCGTACACCGATGAACGACACTAACCAGTCGCCGACACTCGATTCCATCGCCTGCTAACCCGCAGCTCCCGCAAAAGCCGGATGAGCATGCCATGCTGCGGACCTTGTTTGCACCACTGACTCAAGTCGGAACGGCGCAGGCGTCCGGTCGGGCCTCATCGCGGATGTGCGCCTTGGCTCGTGTGGTCCGACGTGACGCGCACTGCGATCGTGTGAAGGACCGTGAGCACGGATCGTTTGGCCGCCACTGCGCATCTCTTGTTGACATACCGGCCTGATGGGTGGACAGTCATACAGTAATGACGGTGCCGTCTCGTTACTGAGGCAAGGGCCGATAGGACAGCGTGCAAGACAGAGCGGCGCGTCGTGATAGACGCAGCGTTACGACGTTCAACGGGATCCGTATTCCGGCGGGCCTGGCACGTCGTAGGCGATAGGGGAATTGACAAGATGGAGTACCAACGCGTACTTGCCGAGTTCAACCGCGAGTTGGCTCTTCTATCACGCCAAGTAGAAGCCTCCGTCGCGGCTGGTCACTTCGACTCAGCTAAGATCTGTGAAGACCTTTTTTGCGACCTGTTTCAAGTACTCTTCGGCTGGACCGGACTGCGCAACGTAAACGTCGAAGGACAGACCAACTATCCAGGTATCGACTTAGCAGATGAAGAAAGACGTATTGCAGTGCAGGTCACCGCGACTCGCACACTACGGAAGATCCGAGAAACAATCGAGACGTTCTTGCGCCACAATCTTGACTCTCGCTTTGATCGTCTGGTGATCTACATTCTAACGACTCGGCAGGCGACATATAGCAAGCAGGCCCTCACGAAGGCCACACAAGGAAGGTTCGAGTTCAACCAGAAAGACGACGTATTGGATTTTCGGGCGCTGGCTGCTAGCGCCTACCACGCCCCACCCCAGAGGATCGTCCGTGCCGTCCAGATACTGCAAGCATATCTCCGCGGGGTGCCAGTGGGTTTGGATGAAACCGACTTTGACCCGCCCGCTTCTCCGACTGAGACTGTGCTTGCCAATCTCGTTGAGGTCTATTTCCCCCAGAAACTCTACGTTGCCGACTTGACCGCTGAGGCGGCAGCCAAAGGTCGTGCGCGCGATCAACGCGCAGCCGTTCGCCGCGCCTTAGCCAATCACGATCGGCGCGCGCCATCGGACTACGTCGTTTCGGCCAATCAACTGATCACATTCCATGACCTCGAGGCGGATGACAACCCATTTCGCGAAGTGATTGACCCTGGGACGATTACACCTCTATCGCCGTCCGAGTTCTACGAAGTGGACGGCGACAACGAGCGATTGTTTAAGTCGCTGTTGCGCTTCTTGCTGCAGCAACGCCTCTACCAACAAGGTGTGGTCTGGAAGCACGAGTCTCATGTCTTCGCATTTCACCCCTTGGACGACCGGAAGCCGACAAGGAAGGAGGCATGGGTGGGACAAAGGCAGTCGAACGTAACGGTATTCCAAAAGACGATGAACAAGAACGACCCCGACAAAGTCCTGTCAATGAGGCATCTCGCGTTCTCTCCACGATTTGTGCGGATGTCGACCAGCTGGTTTCTGTCAATCGAGCCGGATTGGTACTTCAGCTTTGGTCCACGGTACCAGCTCTCCACCTACGCAGACCAACTGCTTTCCGGTAGGAAACGCCTCGAGCGTGAAGCCTCCGTGCGCAACCAGTTCAGGTTCTGGGCTTGGTGGTTAGCCCACTGCGACGAGGAAGACCTCTTCGACCAAGACCTGAACCCTGGACCGCGGCTGGCATTCGGTCGGGCGGTCAGCCTGCCAGGCGCTAGATACCTCGACGACGGTCATTGGGGCCCCGTTTCTATGCCAACGAGTGCGCGGCCTGAAGACAATCAGACGGAGTTCGATTGGGTATGACACTCCACTACTACAATGAACCGAGACTCGCATTCGCGGAAGGTGAACACATCTGCCCGCGCCGTGGGATCGCGACCTACGGAGTGTTCGACCGTCACTCTCCCGGCCGACATTCTGCGGTCAATATCGGGACGGTCGGGACCTCCTCAGACGTCGACAAGCTCTCGCGTTGGCTCGAACGGTGTTCATTACCTATCGAAGGACCCCAAGAAACACCGCAGCCCAATCTCTTTCCGCCTTTTCCTGGTGTGAATCGTACGAGCGCCTTTTTTTCCGACTTCGTTCTCAATTCCGCCAACACTCGCGAGCTCATGAACAAGGACGTTAAGGCAATCCAAGAGCTCAAGTCCCGCGAAGAACGTATCAACAAAGCGGTTGATCTATACTTCGAGGATGTGCGCTTTCTGGCACAAAACAGACACGTCGATGTCGTCGTATGCGTGGTGCCTGAGGACCTTCACAGGAGTATCGCGTCTGCGCATCCGGGCGAGCCGGTAGATGAGGAACTAGAGGACGAGTCATCGGAGTACTTTGAGACGAACTTCCGGCGGGCCTTGAAGGCACGTTCCATGCACCTCGGTCGACCACTGCAGCTGATGCGGTCAATCACACTGGATCCGTCCGCTCCCCAGCAGCAGGACGAAGCAACCAAGGCATGGAATTTCTGTACTGCAATGTACTACAAGTCCGGTCCCAAGATTCCTTGGAAACTGACCAAGGATCCGAACGCGGGCACGAGTTGTGGCATCGGAGTCGCGTTTTATCGCAGTCGTGACTACGAAGCTCTGGGCACAAGCCTGGCCCAGGTCTTCGATGATCTCGGCAATGGTCTTATCCTGCGAGGCACACCTGTGGACCTATCGAGGGATGACAGGCGGCCGCATCTATCTGTGGAACAGTCCTACGATCTGATCTTGGCCGCATTACGCCAATACCGCATCGCCCTTCGCACCTTCCCAGCACGAGTCGTTGTGCACAAGTCCTCTCACTTCTCCGACGAAGAGATTGAAGGCTGCACGGTCGCAGCGAGTGAGTCTGGCATAGATTGGGTCGACTTTGTGAGCGTAATGGACTCGTCATTGAACCTCTATCGGGGCGGAAACTACCCGCCATTTCGCGGTACCGCATGGGAACTGGACAGTTTGCGAGCCGTTCTCTACACGCGTGGTTCGGTCTGGTATTACGGTACATATCCCGGTATGTACGTACCCACACCGATAGAGCTAGACATGCAAAAGACGGAGAGCTCACCGTCGGCAATCGTGAAGGAGGTCCTCAGGTTTACGAAACTCAATTGGAACAACACACAGTTTGATGGCAAGTATCCGGTTACGTTGGGCTGTGCGAGGAAAGTAGGACAGATCATGAAATACTTGGATGATGATGAAGTGCCCCAGATCCGCTATGCATACTACATGTGAAAACGAAGAAACCACATCTGGACTAAGAAAGGTCCGATTGGATCTAGGAACTAGAGCAAAGGACTTGGGGTGATCGCCGCTCGCAACGCGTTGGAGGATGAAGAGCGCGTCCGAATCGAGGCTATACGGCCTGACGAACGCGCCAACCAATCGGCAGGTCGTGTTGAGGCTACGCTGGCTTGCGCGACCAGTTGACCGTGATCTGACGTGGAGCAGGACCGGCGGCAGGGCCGGTGACTGTGTCTGGAGCCGCCGGCAAAGGCAGTTGCCTGGCGCGTGTCGGGAAATGCGGGTTGTGCGCCTGATCAGGGCAAGGGTGCGCCAGCCGGTGTGCGCGCGAATCAGCCGAAGGCCAGCCAAGCGACAGAATAGTCGCGCTCCCTCTCACATCGCGCAAAGGGTGCCTTGTACTGAATCCGCCGTTCGACCGGTCCGCCGGGTTGGGTGCGGTCGATCACTTCACGGACAATCGTCCCGACTTGGACATTGGCGATGTCCTCCCAGCCTATGGCCGTTTTGGATGCTTGGCGTTCGGGAGTGTGGATGCTGTAGGACGTGTCGCCTCGGATGGCCTTGCGGGGCAGACCGACACCGGGTAGTCCTTTCGACGACGTGAAGACGGTGCGGCCGTTGGCGTCGTAATAAGTGTCAGCCTCGTACTGGCGCAGGACGGGGAACTGGACGCGGTAGATGGTGAGTAGTTCATCGAGAGTTAGGCTCAGCGCCTTGGCGGCGAGGACATCGATCTCTACTAGGGCCTGTCGACGGGCGAAGTCCGAACGCAGCGCGACGTTCCGACTCCAAGTGGGTGTGAGTTCCTCAAAGAAGGTAGCTGGCAAGCGGGGGTCGGAACTCGCCCAACGGTCGGCATTGAACGCGTCGATGTGGCGACGAGGCCGATTCACCCCGAGCAAGGCAGCACAGGCCTCCTCCCACAGTTCAGCATATGACGTAGTTAAGCACGACAGTGCCAAGGCACGGACCCGGAGGCTGGCGAGTAGCGCTGGCTCACAATCCCCTGGGAGGATTGGCAAACGGTTGAGTAACGATGTGTTGACATGGCCGGTGCCCGTGGTCTTCACAAAAAAGTCCAATACGATAGAAGCGGAAACAGCAAGGAAGTCGACGCAGTCCAGACGGTACCGGAACGCTGACCCGACGACGGAGTGAATGCTCGCCAAACCCGGTGGGGTCAACGCCGTGGTCAGTGTCCGCGACCTAGCTGCATTCACCATCTCCCTGTTCACCACGCGATAGAAATCAGTCACTGGTCGTGGACACTTGTGCCCGGGCTCGATCCAGTTCACCACGGGTGTCCGCCGCGCGTATTCGTTGGGCGTACATGCGGGAACGAAATTGGTTCGCGGCAGGTAGCTGTCGGGCAAAGTCGTTAGATCCAGGCAATCATAGTCGCTGTTCTTTGAGCATCTCTCGCGAGGCGTCTTGCTCAACAGGTTGGCCACGGAAAAATGGGGCCCTGACAGCACGACCTCGTACGGCGTTGTCGGGAAGCGGGTCTCGTATCGAATAGTGCGGGCCTTTTGCGCATTGGTTTCATTCCAGTGCGGCGTTGCGCAGAAGGAACCCTTCAGGTCCGAGAGTCGACGTGGATGGTCTGCTAGCTTGCGCACCACACCCAGCAACTCCCGGGAGTGTAGTGCCGGCAGTCGCCCTTGATTGGGTGGCGTCTCGGATTCCTCGTAAAGCGACGCGAAGGCGGCCAACGCCGACGCATCGACCGCGAGAGCCCGCGATTGGTGTCCGCTGGTGTTCCAGCGCCCGGCCGCATCTTTCAACGCCGGTACTGTGCCCCCGCCGTTGTGGTCTAGAGTGGCATCGATAGTCGAAGGTAGATAGAGATTGGAGATGTGGTCGAACTTCGGCGATGAACGTAGACGTCCATAGACGTTAACGCTGAACGTAGTGTCGTGGTGCACTTCGGCAAAGAGTTTGCGCTCATTGACGAACTGAAAGTGGCAGCGTAACCGCTCGTATACAGCTTGTCGGAATTTGCCGCCGTTGGGATCGTCGTAGACTCCCTCGGGATGGAGAAACCCTGCGACACCAGATTCATCCGTGAGCATCCAAGCTCGCGCAACGAAACACTTGTACAGGTTTGTCTTTTGTCGCGCTAGCACCGCATAGTTCTGGGAGGCGTTCAAGAACGCCTGTGAGCCTTCCGAGTCCTCTACGTCTCTGATCCAATCGTCGCGCAGACCGGGGAGTCGGTTGAATGCTCCGTCCCGCATCCCAGTCATTTCAGCCGCTGAGTGCTTGTGTATAACAAGCGACGGGTCGAAATCGCCGAGTACGCCAGCCTCCTTCCACTCGACTCTGATCCACGGCGGATTCCCAAGCACCAGATCGAAGCCCGTCCGGGGACTCCCGTTGCGCCTAGTGCCGAAGAAAATGTCCGCGAATGCCAGTTCCCAGTGATGGAAATGGCGTGCATCGGCCAGCTCGTCAACAAACCTGAGCCTTGGCAACTGCTCGAACAGCTTGTCGAGATCCAACATCCCGACCTCGTTGGTGATGCGTCTCGCAATCTCCTCGGAGTGCTCCGCATACTCCTTGCCGAAGAGGTCCTCGGTCTGACTCGGGCCGACTCCCGGCTGGAACACTGAACCGTTCAACACCAAGCTGACTTCGTTCAGGAACTCGTCACGCGTCGGTAGCTTGTCGGCGTCTCGAACCGGCCATAACCATAGCGAACACCAGTAGTCCATCACCAGCTTGAGGCGTCGATAAGGGCTTGCCGTGCGGCTCTCCTTGCTGTACACGCCCTGGTTCCGGATGCGCTCCTTCCACTCGTTGCGCGTGTGCTGTCGGTCGACCTTGGCTCGCCCCCAGACCGGCAGCGCATCCTCCGTCTTCTCTCGATCGCCGGCTAGTTGATCGGTGTGCAGCGCCCAGAGCTCGTCGATGCGTGCAGACAGCGCCTCTAGTTCGGCGATCTCTTCGGTGCCAAACGGCTGACAGAACGCGTCACGCCACACCTTGATGCGCTGGAAGTTGCCCGGCTCGTACTGCTTGGCAGCCTTGTTCCGATAGTCCGCCATGCCCGGGTCAGGCAGCAGGAAGTGGTAGACGGTTCCCTGCTCGGCCGCGTGCACACGTTCGGGTGCGAAGTTGAACCATCGCTCCGCCTTGCGGCGCTTTTCCTTGCCGAGCAGCGAGCTTTTGTAAACCTGACGACGCGCGCCCACGAGGGAGTTGCCGCACACAAGCTGGTAGCCGAACCAGGGCACGTGACCATCGCTGTGGATGCAGTTGAGCCAAAGGGATACTTCCGCCAACTCCACCGCGACAGGATTGAGATCGACACCGAAGACGTTGTGGTCGGTGATGAAGTGCTTGGTCTTCTGCAGCTCATCGGTGTATTCAGCGTGCGGGATGCGTTCCCGGCGTTCGTTTTGACGGCGTTCAAGGTACTTCTCGGCCAACTGGTTTACGGCTTCGTTGAGGAATGCGGCTGACCCCATTGCGGGTTCGCAAATGGTCAGGTCGAGGATGTCGATGGCCCGCATGTCGTCCGTGATCAGTTCCTTCAAGGCGTACTTGACCACGCACTTGGTCAGGCTCTCAGGCGTGTAGTAGCTGGCCGTCTTCTCCCGGTCTCGTCCGGCCAAGCGGTAGATGAAGCGACCCTTTCGATGCACTTTCAGTTTCCGGGGACCGCCTTGGCTCGCCTCGAAAATACGCTCCTCCTCCGTGTACTTGCCAAGCTCGCTTAGTGGTACGAACCAGGCGTTCGCCAACTCGTCCGGGTCGTCGCCGGCCCGTTTGACTTCGTAGAGATCTTCGTCGGCGAAGAAGCCACGGTAGGACAGCAGCGCTTCGTATACGGCGCCGAGCTGGTTGATGCCGAGCTGCGCGTAGGAGATGCGTCCGCGGCGACGGTTCCGGCCTCTCGCCGGGCGCGTCAGGGACATCAGCCGGATGACCTGTTGCAGCGTCTCGTTGCGGAGTTTGACCCGGTCTAGAATCTCGGTGCTGCCTTCGCGGAACAGGGCGCTGTCCAAAGGGCGGATCTCAAACGTGTTGCGCAGAGACCTCTCGAAAATCTCGGGGTTTCGGCCACCGTCGAAACCGTCACGAATCAGACGGAACAAGGTTTGGATGCTGTTGTCGATGTAGTAGGTGTTCAGTGACTCGGCGTCAGTTAGGCGAACGAGTTCTAGGTCGCGTAGATGCTCGAGGCTGTAGCCCTTTCGGTATGCCTCCGCGTCGAGTGGGGCGTAGCCGAGTTCAGGGCGTGCCTCGATGTAGAACAGGAACAAGAGGCGATACATGTATCGGAGCGACTCGAGGCCAAGCTGGGCGGCGAGCTTGCCGTCAAGCTGAAAGACGCGTTCCTTGAGGACCTCGCGCCGGTACCGGATCGCTTCGTTGGCGATGAGCTCGATGGACTCTCGGAGCGCGTATTTGAGGTCGTTCGAGACTGCGAAGGCATGCTTGTGGCTGTTCTCGTCTAGGTCGTCGAGCAGGCTGGTTCCTTCTGAGGGAACTAGGCAATCTTGGTGCAAGAGGGCGGCGGTCGCCTGCAGCGTTGCCGCCTCGCGCCGCCCCAAGATCTCGTCGAGATCGAATCGCAGCAGTCTGTTGTGGGTCCACTTGCCACGCTCCAGGAGCAGGATTTGGCTGGCGGAAAGCAGCAAGACCCAACGCGGCGGGTGCTGTTGCGCGAAGATTCGCCGCGTGATGATCTTCTCCCACGGTTCTTTCAGGAGCGTCTCCGGCGGAGGGGCTTCGCCGTGGTACTGCGCCTTGTGGGGGCGCAAGGACAGCGGATCTTCGTCATCGCCCTCGGGGTCGTAGGTACCGAGGACTAGGAGCTGGGCTGTACGCTGCTGGCTGGCGCTCACGTGCATAACGGGGACTACGATGTCTTCCTTCGAGCGGGCGCGGCCGGGCACGTTGTCGTCGAGTTGGTAGTTCGCTGGGTCGAAGCCGTAGCCAAGGGCGTTCAAGAGCTGGCCAAACCAGTCTCGATGCTGGGCAACGCGTTCCTCATGCGGGCGTCTGCGAGAAAGGTCTTGGCGGAACTGGAGGTAGGGTCGTGCCAAGGCGCGGAGGGCTTGGTCGGGCGTCGGTCCTCCTTGCTCATCCTCCGCTGCGGTTTCACGCCAGCGTGTGATCGTCGCTTGGATATCTGTGGCGAAGACCTCGGATAGGTAGTGGTGGCTGTAGAACTCGTTCTCGTTCTGAATGCCGGTGAAGGAGGCTGATCCGCCCGTGCGTGTTGAACTGCCCTCTAGCTTCAGCCTTGCCCGCGGTCTTGCCATTCTTCCTTGGTCCCCGTCCAGTTCAAGCTGGGTGGTTCGCCGGGAGCATCTCCAAAAGGTCGCCACGCCGGAACGTGGCTGCGAGCTGCTGAAGAGACACGTCGCGTTCTCCGTAGCAGTCCACCAAGGCGTGCGTCAGGGATTCGATGGCAAGCGCGTAATACCGGTCTACATCACAGCTCAATGAGGCGGCCAATTGCTCGAAGTGCTTGTGGGAGACGTCAGCGGCGGATACGCCGGCGTCCCTGAGTAGCTCGCGCCCGACTAGCATCGACAGGTGGTGCGATGCGTAAGGCAGGAAGTCAGCCGGGGCCGGTTCGCCCTTGCGTCTTTCCTCGACCGCCCTGTAGATCAGCGCCGCGAGCAACGCTTGGGCGGCATTGAGGTTCGTGAACACGAGGTCGTACAGCTTTCCGAAGAGGTCGCGGCGTCGGAACTTCGCTTGGTGGGGCCTTTCTCGCCAGACGGCTAGGACGGCCTCTGCGACAGTGGCGCTGGTCAGGACCTTGCCGCCACTCCGAGAGTCGTCGCGGTGGCGCTTGTAGGTGTAACCCAGCGCCTCCATGCCGAGGGCCAGTGTTCTCTGGACCTCGTCGTTAGAACGCAAATCCCGGAGATCCACAGGGGTCTGGCTATTGGTGGCCTTAGTGATCTCGCGAACGACATCAGCGGAGTCCACGGGCAACTCGTAAATCCGAACCATGACGTAAGCGGAAGCGGCACAACCAGGGCCCCCGTCGCTTAGGACGTCCTGGATCGTCTTGCAGGTCTGCCCGCCGTTGATCACCTGCACGTTCTTCAGTTGCACCGCGTAGTCGGACTTCTGTAACGCGTTGTAGGCCAGCCTGTTGCAGACCATCGTGATGCCGTTGTTGTAGACATAGAAGCTGTCGGCTTTGGTGGTATCGAGGAGGGTCTCGCGGATTTCGTGGTTGACGCGGTTTGCACGGCCGAGGTGACGGCGGATGTTTCGCTGCAGCAGGCTGTCGCCGTGCAAGTCGAACAGGCGGCCGATCTCTTGAACCGCGACCCGGCCCACCATGACCCGCATGAAGTTCATGTCTTCCACGATGGCTTGGCCACTTAAGGCGAGCGTTACGTCGATCTTGTCGCCACGCTGCAGGCTCTTGACGATCTCGTCATGGTTGAAGTGGTCGAAATCGACCTGCGGGCCGAAATCCCGCTTGGCCTCCTGCACCCAGGTATCGCCATCGGATAGCCATCGCGCGCCGTTGTTGCATAGCACCACCCGGACCGTGGGCACGTTCCCGTCGCGGATGAGGGACCGCACATCTTGCACCTTCGGTTCGAGCTTCGGGTTTAGGACGACTGGACGGTAGGGGTCGAACAGAACCCGGACCGTATCCGCCGCCTTTTGGACGCCATTGGCCGGGAAGTTGGCTTGGCCGGCCAGATCGTTGACGCGGTACTTGCCCTGGAAGACGGTGATCTCGAATTCGCCGTCCTGGACGTCACTCACGTGCAGGCCGTCGACACCCGCGTCGTTGCCACCCTCTGTCAGGTACCCGATGCAGTCCTCAAGGGGCTCGTCTAGCGCTGTGGACATGCACAACATCACAAACGCGGCGGACTTGCACTTGCCTTCGTCGCCCCATGGGAACCAGTCTGGGTTTTCGTCAACGATCCCCTGTACGCGGAGATCGACGACGCTGGCGTTGATGTTCGTCGCCGACTCCTCCCTCAGCGTGCGTCGTGGTCTTGCTGCGGCACCATACCAGCGTCAACTTGGGCCGTCATGCCGCTCATGTGCCAGTCATCGCGCAGATCACCTTGATCCACGGCCGTTCCTCCGTGGTCATCGTCTCTTGGATCCAGTCTAGGTAATCGTCGTGAACGGTTTGAGCTTCGTTCCTCGCTTGCGCAAGGCGGCCCTGCTTGATGCTCTCCGCTTGAGCGGACTGCTCGAAGCGGATCTCGAGCTGGCCCAGTCGTCGGGCCACGAACGCGTCTAGGGCCTTGATCTCCTGGTCGAGCTTGGCGTTGATGGTCTGCTCAAACGCGTTCCGGCGCTTGGCGAAGTGGTTACGGGCTTCTCTCACCGCCGCAGGGAGGAGTGTGGCGACGGCCTCAGAATCGACGTCCGTCTGCTGGTTGGCCATGGGTTCGCGGCCTACCTCCGTACGTTCGGCCAATGTCTCGAAAGAGGTCAGCCTGGGATTCGCGCCATCGCGGAAAGCGACGGCAATCCAGTCGTGCACCAAGGGGTGGCTCTTGCGGTTGGGCACCAGGCCTGAGAGCACGAAGACGGTTTCGTCCGGCGACAGACCCCTTACGCCGGCCAGGATCGGGGCTTCGTGACGACCGAAAGCCGCAAGCATCCGGTCGTTCAGCCACGTGACAACAGGACTGAGCCGCCATAGGTAGTGCAAAGATGGCCAAGCCGACTCGCTGCGGCGACTCTCTTCGACGGCTTCGGCCATGCGGAGGTGGCTGGTTGTCAGGACGAGTCGGCGGTGGACGGGAAGGACTTCCGGGGGCAGGTAGCTGTAGCGCGCTACCAGATCCTCGGGCGCATCCACTGTCAGCATCTGTGTTTCGTGGTTGACATCGAAGCGCAGGTTGGCCGGTGCAGTGGGGTTTCCGTCCGTCGAGCTGATCCCGGCGTGTTTGGATTGAAGCTGGTGAAGTGCGGCTTCACAGTAGTGGAGTTCCGAGGGGAACAGAGAGAGCGGTGCCGCCGGATTGCCGTCGGGACTCGCGGCCGGCTCTGCCTCCTCGGGTTGAAGGAACAGCTTGAGTAGATTCTCACCGTCGTTTGGGATCATGGCCAAGCGGGTGTCGAAGTGGTCCGCTGACACCCCATCAGCGACCGCCTCTTCGGTGATCCGCTCCTGTTCCGCCACGTCGTGGACTTCCATGAAAACCGACGGGTCGCCGATGTTCTTGTAGGCCTGTTCGTCCTTCTCCTGCAGCACTTCGAGGATGCGGGTGTCGCCGCGGATGGTCTCGTTGGCGCTCTCCGTGACCAGGTACGCGATCTGCGGTGTGGCATTCTGCCCGTAGCGGTCGACCCTGCCGTTGCGTTGCTGGAACACCATCAGCGACCACGGCATGTCGAAGTGGATCAGTCGGTGGCACTGGTAGTGCAGGTTGATGCCTTCCGCAGCGACGTCCGAACAGATGAGCAAGCGCACTGGACGTTGTGCGTTGCCGAAGTCCTCCACGATGCGCTGCTGCTCAACGTCGCTCATCCCCCCGTGCAGCGTCTCGACCTCGCCGGGCTTCAGCTTGAGATCGGCGGTGAGATGCGTGTTCAACCAGTTCAGCGTGGCGATTCGCTCCGTGAAGATGACGAGGCGGTCAGTGGCTGTTGTCGGTTGCCACCGGAGCGGACCATCTCGGAGCGCAGACAACAGGGCCTGATACTTGGCGTACTGGGTCGGTTTGATCTTCTTCAACTCGTGCGATAGCTCCCGCAGGCCTTGGATCTCTTCCGTCCGGGCCGAGTCTTGGTTCTGCTCGACTTCGCGCTCGCGCCGCCTGATCCGTTCGTTCGCCGTCTCGATACATGCTGTAGGGCTGGAGAAGAGTGCCTTCTCTAGCGAGACGAGGAAGAGATCGCGCCTGCCGCTGCGGCCCCCCTTGCCGACAACTTTGATGTTCAGCAAGGCGCTGTAGGCAGCCTCTTCCTCTTGCGAGGCGGCAAACCGGTGCGTGTACACAACGCGATCCTGGAACGCTTGTTGCACTTGCTCTTGGATGTCCTTTTTGAAGCGGCGGATCACCAGGCCCGGCCGGAAGTGCTCTTTGGCGTAGTCGTCCGGATCTGGGATGGCGGTCGCGTCCAGCATGTTCACAAGGCTCGCGAAGCTCCGCGCCTTGCCGTCGTGCGGAGTGGCCGAGAGCATGATGAGCGTGTCAGAGCGCCGTGCGAGCAGCTTGGCGAGGCGGCTCCGCAGCGAGCCCGTACCCCGGTCGGCCACGTTGTGCGCCTCGTCGATCACGATGATGTCCCAGTACGCGTCCTCCAAGTAGGTGCGGTATTCGGTGTCCTGCTTGAGCGTGTCGATGGAGATGATCGACTTGTCGTAGTAGTAGAACGGGTTGTGGTTCGTCGGGATGCGGCTGCGCACCCGTTGTATGCCGACCGAGTCCAGCCGCGTGAGGGGAATGGTGAAGCGGTTCCAGAACTCCTTCTGGAACTGCGCGAGCATGCTCTTGACGGCCAGCACGAGGATTCGGCGCCCTCGCCCACGCGCGATCAGCTCGCTGACGAGGATGCCGGCTTCCATGGTCTTCCCGAGACCAACAGCATCCGCGATCAGGATGCGTTGTCGGGGTTGAGCCAGGGCGAGCCGGGCCGGGTCAAGCTGGTAAGGAACCAAGTCCATGGCGGCGATGTGCCCGACATGAATCTCGGCATCGTTCGGTACAGCTTGGCGGAGTTGGCTTTCCATGAACAGGATGCTGTCAGCGAACTGCGCCGACTGGTCCGCAACGAGCTTGGTGGTCCCAGGGTCGAGTACCTGGATCGGCGGCTCAATCTCCGTGAGGAAGAAGGCTTCACGCCCACGGACGATCTCGGAGACGCCGTCGCAGACGAGTTGGTAGCCCTTGGGCGCGTGATCCACGCGACGCACGATCCACTCTGCGTCACGGATGACTACGCGTGCGCCGGGGGTAATGACGTTGTCTCGGGGGTCTGGGTGGGGAACGGGCAAGGCTGGTCTGTGGTAGGGCGGTCTCTGTTCCTCAGTTCATAGCGCAGGACGGGCGTTAGGCGCAACTGCCCGAACAGTGCGTTAACCGACAGTTGTATTTTCTTGCGCCTGGGCGGGAGTCGCTGCGGGCACAGTCACTCACCAGTTAATCGTCGTGCACGCTGCGAGAACAAGAGGTCGCGCACGCTGCGTGAATGTGGTCCTATGCCGGCCTCGGCAATGAGGAGGCAAGATGTGCAGCCGTACGGAATCTACTGCATTGAGCGAGAATGGGAACAGTCGGCATGGACGGCGAGCCCGCCACTCAAGGCGCTCGCGGCCCATCACGGTGTGGGCTACTGCGCCAAGACCGGAATCTCTACCGGCGACGCGTTCCTTGAGGCGTTGTCTCAATGGACGACGCTGTGTGAGAGCTTCGGAATCCTCTACATCTCGTCGCACGGCTTTCCGGGCGGTATCACTGTTGGGTGCGATCCTGTCCGGGACACCGTGCGCTTGGGTCAGATGGCCGATCTTTTGGAGTCTGCGCAAGTCGACAACGGCGGTTGCCTACTCCATTTCGGGACATGCTCTACGCAGAAGCTCGTACGGCAGGGTTTTTCGGACTTCCGCGAGCGCACCGGATTCGAGGCGATAAGCGGGTACCGGCGGGATGTTGACTGGATCAAGTCCATGGCGTTCGACCTGCTTTATCTCGATCTGGTGATCGCGACAGCAATACGGTCAAGCGACCGCAAGAAGCACCAGCCGCTGGACGCTGATTTTATGGAGACGGTGGTCGGCGAACTCGAGGAACGATCATGGTACGGCTTGGGCATGTCATTGGGATTCGGTATCGAGAATGGCGTATAGCGCCGCGTGAGAGGGGCACCGACGATCTGTTCAAGAGACGAGGTAAGGGACACAGCCAAAATCGCGCTGATTTGGCCCGTACAAAAATGGGACCGTGATCGGCCGGCGACGCCTGTGTCGGTGCACAGCAAGCCACGCTCGTCGGTCTTTGGCGTGGTGCAGGGCTGCGAGTCTCGTTGGATCGTGGTCAGAACGGGGTCCGGTAGCTACCTAACTTTCCGCCTCTTGCCTGCGCGCAACCACATCCTCCAGGTACTTGGTCATCGACGGGATCGGCACCCCCAGACGTTCGCCGTCACGTTCCTCGATGACGCCGGCCTTGAGCATTTTGGCGTAGCACTCCAGGGTCCCGTCAGGATGGCTGCGGTGATGTAGCGCTCGACGTGCGGAGGGCAGGCGATCCACGGCCTCTTCGATCACGGCGCAGACCCGGACGAACGCGTCGCCGCTGGCCGACAACGCACCGTGCGCGGCGAGGATGACCGCAGGGTCCGTCTGGGAGGCATCGATTCGGCCTTCGTAGTAGTCACGGCACAACGCGGCGCCTCGATCCAGCGCCGCTTCGAGGTTCCGCACGTCACCGAGATCGAGGCGTTCCGCGCCGGCCAGTGCTCGCCAGGTGCCCGAAAGGTAGGACGCCACATGCTGTGGCCAACCCAACGAGGCGTCCGCGAGTTCGTTGGTCCACTGCTCCACATGGTCTTCATCGTGTCGGACCGGCGGCTGCGTGCAACGATCCAGCGTCCAGTGCAATGTATGGAGGACTGAGTCGCGGGCTTCCTCGTGCGTCAACGCGCCGATCCGCAAGATGGCATCGCCCCCGAGCCGAGCGACGCCGACGAACGCGGTCCATCGAGTCAACTCCACCGGTGGCGTCTGCACGGTCTTTGTCACGGAGCCGCCGCCGCCGGCGATCGAGCCCTTGGCGGTCTTGGCCGATTGCTCGGTGGTTGAGAAAACACCGGGGTCGATATCCAACGCTGCGACCGCGATGTCGCGGATCACATCGTCCTCGCCGTCTTTGGACCAGGGGGCGTCGTAGAGCAACGCCTGTCCCCGGCCTCTCGGAATCGCGTTGCCGCTTCGCGAAGCAGGGAGGTCTTCCCCGCCCCGGGTGCGCCTTGCACCACCATTGTGTTGCCTGCGGCTGGGTGCCGAGCGTTGACCAGGATGTGATCGAGTTCGTCCCGCCGCCCGGCGAAGTGAACGGGCGCGGCGCGATCCCTGATCGGTGCGCCGAAGCTTCGCAACACCTCGCGCGTGTCCATGGCGGCATTGTGCCGCGTCTCCGACTCGGGAGTTGCAGGGTGAAACGGGTTCCGACCTGTCCGACCGCGGACGCGAAACCTGAAATTCGGCGTTCGGGCGAGTATTCTCCGGTGCTACGAGACGAGACTGGAACGTGACTATCGCACCACAAGGCTCTGCGAGGCAGAGAGACACCGCGAACGGTGTGGTCGTAGTCCGGCTGCAAGGCGCGCTTTGCCCGACGGAAGAGCAGTTCTACGAGTTCTGTCGCCTCAACAACGAGTTGCGCATCGAAAGGGATGGCGCGGGGGACGTGTCGATCATGCCGCCGGCAGGATGGGAAACTGCGGCAAAGAACGCCGAGATCACGCACCAACTACAGGTCTGGGCGGCGATGAACGGCACCGGTCGAGCGGCCGACTCCTCGGCTGGGTATGTATTGCCCAACGGGGCCATCCGTTCGCCAGACGCATCCTGGGTGAGCAACGAACGCCTAGCGGCGCTGAGTGAGGATCAGAAGACCGGGTTCCTGCCCATCTGCCCCGATTTCGTAATCGAACTTCGCTCGGCGACAGACCCGTTGCCGGCACTACGGGCGAAGATGTCGGAGTACATTGCGTGCGGGGCAGTGCTGGGGTGGTTGATCGATCCCGCGAATCGCCAGGTGGTCGTCTATCGCCCGGACCTCGCTGCCGAGGAACTGGATTCGACGACGAGCATCTCCGGTGACCCGGAGCTGCCGGGGTTCCGGTTGCTATTGGCGGAGATGTGGCGGGAGTCCGAATAGGCTCAACGCTGTTGCCCTTCGGGGCAGGCCCCGCGAGGTCAACCTCCCGCTACCTTAGGCGCTGGGTGAGTTGAATGACCTTCCGAGAATGGCTGCGCGCGTCGGCCGAACCGGGGCCCGTTGGTCGCCTCCACTTTGGAATGCGGCATCGGGTGAAACCCTCGCGAAACGACGCGATCTGGCGCGGCTGCGCTGGACTGGGGCTGCTGGTTGCATGGGTCCTGTTCATGTCCGGACAGTCGCTCGACTTCGGCGGATACGCGCTCGCCGGGTTGCTGACGGTCATGTATCTCGTCGTCGGCTTTTTCGTGCATCCCGCGCCGGAGGCGTCGAACGTGGGTTGGGGCGGCGGCATGTTCGACAACCCGTTTCGGTTCTCAGACGGGTTCAATCGCTCCCTGTTCACGTTGAGACTGGTCCTGTGGCCAGGACGATTCGTCGCCGAGTGCTTGGCGGACATCGGCGAATTCGCGGCCGACAAGCTGTCCAAGCCCCCGGGTCTCGGACGCCAATAGCATCAGCCGCTACGCGGCCCGCCGTAGCCCGCTGCGACCCGTTACTCGACCGCTGTCAACACCGATGCCACCTTTGCCCCGCCCATCGCCGGCTGAGTCTGTTCCACTTTCACCGCCCGATGAGGCGCGGCTTGCGTGACCCACATTGTGCCGGTCGCGCCATCGTCCCCGGTCAAGTCCAAGCGAAAGGTCTCGAAATTGCCCGCGGCCGTCTCCACCGGCTCAGACGCGCCAACCACGACGTTCAGCAGTTGCACGCTGCCCGTGCCTGGCTGAAACGCACGCACTTGCGTCTTGAACCCTTCGCCTAACGGCATCGCGGCAAGCGCGGTTTCTAGGTGTCCGACGACCGGGCCCTCCAAGGTCACGTTGACTGGCGTCGCGGCGGCGCCCGGCATCAGCATCTCGCCGGTGACGGACGTGTCCGAGAAATCGAGCGTGACGCGAACGGGGCCTTGCTCGATGGCGCGGTGCACGGGAGCGAGGTCGCTTGCGCGAAGGAAAACGGTGTCCACGGCGTTGCCCATCGGGGATTGCAGTGTCGTTGTGATCTGCCAGACGTCCTTATCGTCACGCGTTGCGCGGCTGCGTGCGATCGTGCTGGTCATGGCGAGCGCTTGTCCGCCAGCCTCCATTTTGACGTCGTAGGTCGCGGTCTCGGGCTCGAGTGCTGCCCCGTCGAGGACAACCTTGGGTGCGCCGACGAGCGCGACGACGGTTTCCGGCAGTTCGACGTCGGCCACGTCGACGCGCAAGGAGTCGAGCTTCGCCGCCACGTCCGGCGCCACGTCTTCCTGGAACCGGCCATCGAGATGTCCCGCGAGGAAGCGCTCGATCTCCGCGTACATGGCGAGCCGGTTTTCGCGGCCCGCGAAACCGTGGCCTTCGTCGAGCGCGAGCAGGTACTCGACGGGGCGTTCGAGGTCTCGCAACGCTACGACGATCTGTTCGGACTCCGCCTTCTTCACGCGCGGGTCGTTCGCGCCCTGGATGATGAGGAGCGGCGCCGTGATGTTCTCGGCGTGGAAGAACGGCGACTGCGACATCAGGCGCGCGCGATCCTCGGGATCGTCTGGGTCGCCGACCCGGCGCGCGAACATCTGCTTGATCGGCCCCCAGTACGGTGGGATCGAATTGAGCAGCGTGACGATGTTGGACGGTCCGACGATGGACACGCCCGCTGCGTAGACGTCGGGCGTGAACGTGACCCCGGCAAGCGTCGCGTAGCCGCCGTAGGAGCCGCCCAGGATCGCGACCTGCTCCGGGTCGGCGATGCCTTCGTCGATGAGGTATTGCACGCCGTCAGTGATGTCGTGCTGCATGACGCCCGTGCCCCACTCGCCGTTGCCCTCGTTGAGGAACCGCTTGCCGTAGCCCGTGGAGCCGCGGAAGTTCGGCATCATGACCGCGTAGCCCCGGTTGGCGAGGAACTGCGCCATTGAGTCGTAGCCCCAGCTATCGCGGCCCCAGGGCCCACCGTGCGGCACGATCACGGTCGGCAGGTTCTCGACCGCAACACCTTTGGGCGTCACCAGGTAGCCGGGAATCTCGCGACCGTCGCGGGCATCAAACCGGATCGGGCGCATGTTCGCGAGCTGATCGCTCGGCAATTCGGGGCGGGAGTCGTAGAGCTTGTCCAGCGTCTTCTCGGCGCGGCTGTAAAGGTAGACCGCGCCAGGATTGACGTCGCTCGCAACCGCGACGATGAACTGCGTGCCGTCCTCGGTGCCGGACGGGTAGCCGAACTCGCCATCGGGCAGGCGTTCGCGCAGCCAGGCGATCTCCTGCTCAAGTTCCTCGGTGAGCGGATAGATGCGCACCCGGTCGCCGACGTAGAGGGTGGCGACGAGTTCCTCGGTCACGTCGGAGAACCACGCGCCGCCGAGATCCACCTGGCCTTCCGGATCGGAGTCGACGAGTTCCTCCTCGCCGGTGACGACGTTGACCAGCAGCAGGCGAATCAGGTCCACTCCCTTGTTGCTCACCACGTAGACGCGCTCGCCGTCCTTGTGGAACCGGTTGGCGGAGCAGGTCTCCTCCCAGCCGCAGTCGTAAAGCACGCGGCCGAGGGCGCCGTCGTCGACCACGAGAATGTCGGTGCCGCCGTCCGGGCGTTGGCGCTCGGCGAGGCGAACATCGCCGGCGAGATCGGTTACCCACTGGCTGACGTTGGTGTCGTTCTGGATCAGGAGTTCGCGCGTTCCGTTGTCGATGTCGAGGCGGTAGACATCGTGCAACGCCGGGTCACGGTCGTTGATGCCGACGATGATCTGAGAAGGCGTTCCCTCCGGCACGGCGTAGATCATCGCGCGGATTCCGTCCATCGGTGTCAGGTCACGCGCGCGCGGAACGCCGGATTCCTCCTCCGGGTCGGCCGCCGGATCGACCGCGTAGACGTGAAAGTCCTCGGTGCCGCCTTCGTCCTGGATGAACAGCACGTAGCGGCTGTCTTCCGTCCAGAAGTGTCCGGCCAGCGGGCGCTCGGTGTCGGCCGTGAGCGGGCGCGCGGCGTCGAACGGCTCGTCCAGGGCCTTCACCCAGACGTTCATGACCCCGCGATAGGGCTTGCGGAATGAAATCCACTTGCCGTCGGGGGAAAGCTGGGCGCCGGAAACCTCCGGGTCGCCGAAGAAGACGTTGCGATCGATCAGGGGTGGCATGGTCGCCAGACGATCTGCGGCCGGGTCTTCCGAGGCCGTGGCGACGGGGGCTAGCGAAAGGCTGAACAGCAGCGCGCTGGCCTGGAAGACTCGAGGCGCACGCCTGCGGTCGATATGGGTCATTGGTTGGTCTCCGGGTTCGTGTAAGCGTGGTCTGTCACTGTGCAGCAAGGCACGTGCCACCTGCGGGGCGGCGTCACAACTGTTTGATTTGTCTTTGATGCTACTGAGTGGCATCCGGGGTTGCCATCGTGGGTGTCGCGTTTGACCGCAGGAGTTGGTGGACGCCGCCAATCGCGCTTGCAATCGAACAGCGCCTAGGCCAAACATGAACCCCATGCTCGCGCGCCCCTCTCATATGCGCCCACCGGCTTGATCCACCGATGACCATCGACTGGCAGGCCTACCGCGCCGACGATCTCTGGGACGAACTCGTCACCCCCGCCGGCCAGCCGAGGCCAGGCGCCGGCCGCCTGCTGAAGGCGCTGGCGGAACTGTCTGACGACGAGATCCGCGAACGCAAGACGGCGGCCGAACTCGCCATCCGCGCCATGGGCATCACGTTCACCGTCTACGACGACGGTGCGCACATCGACCGCGAGTGGCCGTTCGACATCGTGCCGCGGCTCATCCTGAAGCGCGAATGGGACGACGTGGCGCGCGGCCTTAAGCAGCGCGTGCGGGCGCTCAATGCCTTCATCGACGACGTCTACCATCACCGCCGCGCGCTCCGGGACGGCGTGGTGCCGGTGGACTACGTGCTGAAGTCCCGGGAATACCGTTCCCGTTGCGCCGGAATCAGCCCGCCGCATGGCGTCTGGGCCCACGTCTGCGGCAGCGACCTCGTCCGCGACGTCGACGGCAAGCTCTACGTGTTGGAGGACAACCTGCGTGTGCCGAGCGGCGTTTCGTACATGCTCGAGAACCGCGCCGTGATGAAGCGCGTCTTCCCGGAACTCTTCGAACACTACGTCATTCATCCGGTTGACGACTATCCGGCGCGCCTGGCGGCCATGCTGCGCTCGATCTCGCCGCGCGAGGGCCGCTCGCCGCGCATCGTCGTGCTGACCCCCGGCATCTACAACTCGGCGTACTTCGAGCACGCCTACCTCGCCCAGGAAATGGCCGCGGACCTCGTCGAAGGTCCCGACCTCGTCGTCGGGGATGACGACTGCGTGTACATGAAGACCATCGACGGTCTCGTGCGCGTGGACGTGATCTATCGCCGCATCGACGACCTGTTTCTCGATCCGAAGGTGTTCAAGCCGGAGTCGATGCTCGGCGTACCCGGTCTGATGCGCGCCTGGCAAGCCGGCAACGTGGCGCTCGCCAACGCCCCCGGGTGCGGCGTTGCGGACGACAAGGTGATCTACACCTACGTGCCGGACATGATCCGCTACTTCCTCGGCGAGGAGCCGATCCTCGCCAACGTGCCTTCGTACCGTTGCTCGGAGAAGGACCACCGCGACTACGTGCTCGACAACCTCGAGAACCTGGTGGTGAAGCCGGCGAACGAATCCGGCGGCTACGGGATGCTGATCGGACCGCAGTCGACGCGCAGGCAGCGCGACGAGTTCACGCGCAGCATCCGCGCCAACCCGCGCAACTACATGGCGCAGCCGATGCTCAGACTGTCGGCGGCGCCGACGTTGGCCGGCAACGCGATGGAGCCGCGGCACCTCGACCTGCGACCCTTCATCCTCTCCGGGAAGGACGTCTACGTCACCACCGGCGGCTTGACGCGGGTCGCGTTGCGCAAGGGTTCGACGGTGGTCAACTCGTCCCAGGGCGGCGGCAGCAAGGACACCTGGGTGGTCGAGCTCGAATGAACGGGACCGTCCTCTCCCGGGTGGCCGAGCGGGTCTACTGGCTGGGTCGCTACCTGGAACGCACGGATGCCACGGCGCGCCTCATCGAAGTCAACGCGAACCTGATCATGGACCTGCCCGCGCGCGTGCCGCTCGGCTGGCGCCCGTTGATCGACATCACCGGTTCGAGCGCCGTGTTCGACGAACTCTACGGCCCCGAGGCCGAGGCGAACGAGCACAACGTGTGCCGTTTCCTCGCGACGGACGCGCGAAACCCGGGCTCGATCATCAACACCATCGTGGGCGTGCGCGAAAACGCCCGCCATGTGCGCGAGACCATGCCACGGGTGACTTTCGAGTACTTCAACGACCTGTACTTGTTTGCCCGGTCCGCGCTGGTCGCCGGGCAGTCGCGCAGCCGCCGCAGCGAAGCGCTCGAGGGGATCAGCCAGCGCACGCGGCAGCTCGAAGGCTTCCTGTCCCAGAACATGCTGCACGACGCCCACTGGGACATGCTGCGCCTCGGCAACTACATCGAACGGGCGGACATGACGACGCGCATCATCGACGTGCGCTCGGCGGACCTGTTCGCCGGCCACCACGAACTCGAACCGTTCCAGCACATCCAGTGGTTCACCGTGCTGCGCTCGTTCTACGCGATGCAGTCGTACTACGCGTCCGTGCGCGAGGCGGTCGAACCGCCGCTGGTGCTCGAATTCCTGTTCAAGGATGAACGCCTGCCGCGCTCGTACCTGCGCTGCCTTGGCGGCGTGCAGCGAAGCTTGCGCGAACTGCCGCGCAGCGACGAAGCGCTCGACGCCTGCGGTCGGGCGGCCGAGGCCTTGCAGGCGGCGGACGTGCAGCGCCTTGCCGGATCGGAGAACCGTGCCGCGCTGCATGCCTTCATCGACACCTGCCAACAGGCCGTTGCGGCCATTCACGACGTGATCGTCGAGACCTACTTCGACACGGCGCTCGAAGCGCGGCAAGCCGCCTCGTGAGCGAGCGGCTCTTGGCGGCCGTCCGCGCGGGCGACGAGGCAACGGTTCGCGCGATCGTCGAGCAAAACCCGGATCTCGCCAGCAGAAACGGGGCTTTGCACGCCGCCGTTCTTGCACGGGAACCGGCGCTCGTGAGGATCCTGATGGAGAACGGCGCCAGCGCCCGTGTCGGCGTCTACCCGCACCGCGACGCGACGAGCCCGTTCACGATCGCAAGCGAACGGGGCTACGACGATGTCGTCGCCGTCATTCGCGAACAAGAGGAACGCCTCCGGCAGTCGGCCGCGCGCGAGACGGGCTCGACCGACATGCTCTTCGAAGCCTTGCGGTCGGGGAACGACGAACGCGTGCGCGCGCTGGTGACGGCGGACCCCGGCCTTGCACGCACGCGTCATCCGGGCACCGGCTTGACGTGCCTGCATGTCGCGGCGCACACCGGCCAAGAGGGACTCGCGGCGTGGCTGCTCGACCGCGGTGCCGACATCGCCGGGGAGGCGCGGGGCATGACGCCACTCGACGCGGCGGCACGCGGACCTCCAGAGAGTTTCGCCGCCATGGCGGAAGTCCTTTTGGCGCGCGGCGCGGTTCGCACGCCCTTGGCTGCGGTGGCGCTCGGCGAAACCGAGTGGCTGCGTCGTGCGCATGCGGACGGTGCGCTGGCCGACCCGCTCGACGACAACGGTGGCCTTCTGACCACCGCGGTCAGATATGGTCGCACCGACTTGCTCGGGCTCCTACTCGACTTTGGCCTCGACCCCGACGAGCGCGTTCGCTTACCGGAGCTCGATGGCGACGAGGCCGTCTACACTTGGGGGATGCCGCTATGGCACGCCGTGAGGGTCCGCAAGCACGGCATGGCGGAAATCCTCCTCGACCGTGGCGCCGACCCGAATGCCGATGTCTACGCCAGCGGGACGCCGATGTTCATGGCCTATTCCGGCCACACGGACTGGGACTTGGTGGCACTGCTGCGGCGCTACGGCGGACGGGTCGAGCCGTTCATCGCAGGCTACTTCCGCCAGACCGATCTGGCTCGAGACATGCTGGCCGCCGCCGTCGACAAGCAATCCGTAGCGGAGGAACTGCTCGACGCAGCGTCGACCGGTGGAGATCCTGAGGTCGTCCGCTTGGCCCTCGACCACATCGACTGGCCGCGCGACGATCCGCGCTGGTTCGCCATCCTCGAACAGCCGTTGCGGGTGTGGAATCACGGCAACGCCCCTTGGGCACGGCACGACTGGGACCGCGCCACCTACCCGAGGTGTCTCGCCCTCGTCCTCGAGCGTTGCGATCCGAACATCCGAGGTCGCTTGGAGCACAAGCCGCCCTTCGGCCTGACTCTCCTGCACAGCGTTGCCGGGTCGCGGGAGCACGTCACGGCCGACGAACGTCTGCGGTTCGCGACCATGCTGCTCGATGCCGGCGCCCGGCTGGAAACCCGGGATCATCTCCTGGACAGCACGCCGCTCGGCTGGGCTTGCCGCTGGGGGCGTGTGGAACTGGTGGGGTTGCTGCTCGATCGCGGTGCGGACCCCGTGGAAGCGGATGCGCAGCCGTGGGCGACACCGCTGGCTTGGGCGGAGAAGATGAACCACGGTGCCGTGGTCGATCTCCTGCGCGACCGTTCAGCCGACGCGACATGACCCGGCAGTAGGGGTCGCCCTGGTCTCGTCGGCCCTGTCCGGGTTGCGAGGGAACGCGTAGACTGCGAAATGGGCAAGGCGAACGGGGGAGTTCGGCAGGTGGGGCAAGTCGAGCAGCCACAATCCAATGACGCCCGGTCGGGGGCGCGAGAAGAGACGATCGCCATCATCGGTATGGCGTGCCGCTTTCCCGGTGCGCCCTCGCTTAGCGCGTTCTGGCAGTTGCTGACCGATGGTGGCAACGCCGTGCAGGAAGGCGTTCCCGGGTCCGGCGTCGGGCGCATGGCAGAGCTGTTCCCAACGGCGGACGTGCAGAACGAGGCGTGTCGCTTCTGCGCCTTCATAGACGACATCGACAAGTTCGACGCCGCGTTCTTTCGCATCTCGCCCGTGGAGGCGGAACTCCTCGATCCGCAGCAGCGCATCATGCTCGAGACGAGTTGGCAGGCGCTCGAGGACGCGGGCATCGATCCCGAGCGGCTGCGCGGCAGCAGGACGGGCGTCTACGCCGGCATCAGCAACAACGAGTACCGATCCCTGGCGCTCGACGTTGCCGAAACGGCAGAACCGGCGTCGAGCCTCTATGCGGTGAGTGGCACGTCGCTCAACACGGCGATCGGCCGGGTCGCGTTCGCGCTGGATTTCGCGGGGCCGGCCATGGCGGTGGACACGGCGTGCTCGTCGGCGCTGGTGGCGATTCACCAGGCCGTCTCCGGGCTGCAGCGGGGCGAGGCCGATCTGGCCTTGGCGGGGGGTGTGAACAACATCCTCTCGGGCCGGCTCCTGGAGCTGCGCGGCAATGCGGGCATGCTGGCACCCGACGGACAGTGCAAGACGTTCGATGCCCGCGCCAACGGCTACGTCCGCGGCGAGGGCTGCGGGCTCGTGGTCCTGAAGCGCTTGGCGGATGCGGAACGCGACGGTGACCGGATCTGGGCAGTCGTGCGCGGGTCCGCGGTCAACCAGGACGGCGCCAGTCCCGGCCTCACTGTGCCGAGCGGAGACGCCCAGGAAGGGGTCATCCAGGCGGCCCTGGCGCGCGCCGGGATCGAGCCTCAGGACGTGGACTACCTGGAGGCCCATGGAACGGGAACGCCGGTTGGCGACCCGATCGAGGCCAATGCGGCCGCCTCGGCCTATGCGCCTGGACGCCCTGCGGATCGCCCTCTGCTCATCGGTTCGGTGAAGACCAATATCGGTCACTTGGAATCCGCCGCCGGCGTTGCCGGTTTCATGAAGGCCGCCCTGGCGTTGAAGCACGGCGTGATTCCGCGGCACCTCAACTTCGAGACGCCGAATCCGGCCATGGACTGGGACCAGCTCCCCCTTGAGGTCACCGCATCGGAGATGGCATGGCCGCGCCGGCCGGGCCATGTGCCCACCGCGGGGGTCAGCGGCTTCGGCTGGTCCGGGACCAATGCGCACGTCCTGCTCGAGAGCTACGAAGGGCCGAACGGAGCAGACGCGGGCGGCCAGGACTTCGCGGGCCCCACGGTCGCGGTCGCATCGCGGGACGGTGCCGCAGCGGCGACGCGGCGGGCGCGGTTGCTGCCGCTATCCGGCAAGACCGAGGGCGCGTTGCGCGAATCGGCCTCGCGATATCTGGCGTGGCTCGGAGGTGGCGAACCCGCCTCGCTTGCGGACACGGCGTGGACGGCGAGCACCGGGCGCAGCCATTTCGATTTCCGGGCCGGTGTCGTGTTCCGGGATGCCGATTCGTTGCGCGAGCGCTTGGCTGCTGTCGCGGAACCGGGCGAACGCCAGTTCCAGGCCGCCGTGCCGCGGCGGCAGATCGCCTTCGCGTACACCGGTCAGGCCAGCCAGTGGGTCGGCATGGGGCAGGCGCTCTACGACACGGAGCCCGTCTTTCGCGCGGTCCTCGACCGCTGTGATGCCTTGCTCCGGGAAGACCGGGACGCCTCGCTGCTCGACGTGATGTTCGGTCGCGGGGAGTCGCCGGGCGACCTCGACGATCCCATATGGAAGCAGCCGGCGATCTACACGCTCGAGTGTGGTCTCACGGCGCTCTGGCGGAGCGTGGGCGTGCGGCCCGACGTGGTGTTCGGGCATAGCCTCGGCGAGATCGCGGCGGCGCAGGCCGCGGGGGTCTTCAGCCTCGAGGACGGGCTTCGATTCGCGGCGGCACGCGGTGCGCACATCGGCGCCGTGCCCGGCGCGGGGGCGATGGCGGCCGTCTTCGCGCCGGCCGCCGACATCGCGGCCGTCGTGGACGACCACAACGCTGCGAGCGCGGGCATCGACGTGAGCGTGGCCGTCGACAACGGGGCGCAGCAGGTCATCAGCGGGCCCGCCGACGCCATTGATTCGATCCTCGAACGCTTCGAATCCGATGGGATTCGGGTGGCGCGGCTGCGCAAGAGCCCGGCCTACCACAGCGCCATGATCGAACCGGCATTGGACGGGTTGGAAGCGAGCATTCGGGACATTCCGTTTGCGCCACCATCGGCGACCTTGCTGAGCAACGTCACCGGGGCGGCCGTCGCTCCGGATGCGATCCTCGACGCCGGGTATTGGCGACGACATGCGCGCGAGCAAGTGCAGTTCCGCTCCTGCGTCGAGACCTTGGCTTCGCTTGGCGTGGATGCCGTGGTGGAACTCGGGCCCCACGCCGTCCTGGGACCGATGACGGCCCTCGCGTGGCCGGGTTCGTCGGGTGTCGAGCCGCCGGCGGTAGTGGCGAGCCTCTGGCGCCCTCGTGCGGACACGCCGCCTGCGGACACCGAGGACGCGTTCGTCGCCGCCGTCGGGACCGCGTACGAAGCCGGTATTCCCGTACAGCTCGAGGCGTTGTTCGCCGGCGAGTCGCGCCGCCGCGTGTCCTTGCCGGGCTATCCGTTCCAACGCGAACGTTTCTGGGCGGCGAGAAGGCGCCGCCGGTTCGCCGTCGACCATCCGCTGCTCGGGAATCGGCACGACTCCGCCCGTGGCGAGACGGCCTTCGACACCGAGATCCATCCAACCGATCCGGCGTGGCTCGGCGACCATCGCGTCTTCGGCCGCCTCGTCGCGCCGGGCGCGCTCTACGGCGCGATGGCGGCCTCGGTCGCCTCCGAGACGGGCCAGAAATCCGTGATGATCGAGGATTTCCAGCTCCAGAACCCGCTCGTAATGGCTGAACGAGACCCCGACGACGCCGACGCCGCCGACGAGGGCCGACAGATGCAGGTGCTCGTGGACGTCGCCGAGGGCGCGTGGCGGCGGGTCCAGGTCTTGAGCAAGCATGCATCGGAAGCGGACTGGACGCTGCATGCCGAGGCGCGGCTTGCCGTGTCGGCGCCGGCGTTTCCCGCCGCCGCGCAGCCGTTGGACATCGAGGCCCTGAAGGCCGGGCTGTCGGTGGACGACGTGTCGGCCTACTACCGTGGCAAGGCGGCGCTCGGCATCGACCTCGGGCCGTCGTTCCGTTCGCTCAAAGCGCTGTGGTCGCGCCCGGGCGAAGCGCTCGCCGAGATCGCGCTGCCCTCGGGGGTCGACGCGGCACAGTTGGACCTCCATCCGCTGCTTCTCGACGGCTGCTTCCAGGCCGTGGGGGCGGCCCGCGATCCCGGCTCGAGCGGCGAAGACGAGACGACCTACCTGCCTTTCGCCTGGGATCGGATGCAGCTTGCGTCACGGTTGCCGGAGCGGCTGTTCTGCCACGTTCGGATTCCCGAACGCGTTCGGATTCCCGAGCGACCGGCTGCCGAAGGTGAGTCCGATAGCGGCGGCAGCGTGCCGGAAGTGGCGAGCGGCGACCTCAAGATCTACGGCCCCGACGGTCGCCTTGTCGGCGAACTCACCGGCTACGCGGTCAAACGTGCGACGCGCGCCACGCTTCTCGCCGCAGTCGAGGGAATCGACGAGTTGCTCTACGAGGTGGTTTGGCGCGAGAGCGGGACGCCTGTTGGCATCGTACCGGCCGACTTCCTGCCGCAGCCGTCGGCGGTGGCCGGCGACTGGCCAAGCTTCGCCGAGTACCTCGGCGCCGAGGGCGTCGATGCGCGGGAACGCCCGAGCCTGTTCGACGACCTGTCGCTGCTGGCGCGGCGATTTGCGCTCGATGCCTTGGACCAACTCGGCTGGGCCAGGGCCTCGGGGGACGTGGTCGAGGCGGACGCGTTGCGGGATCGTCTGGGCGTTCTACCCGAGCACAGTCAGCTATTCCGGCGCATGCTGGAGATACTCGCAGCAGGCGAGGTGCTGCGCTCGTCGGGGGACGATTTCGCCGTTGCTGTGGGCGCGGACGACCCGTTGCCGGCGAACATCCCGGGCGACCCCGAGCAGTTCGTTACGGAACTGCTTGCGCGCTACGAACACGCATCGAACGAGATCGGCCTCTTCCATCGTTGCGCCGGTGCGCTCGCGGGCGTGCTGCGCGGCGACGAGGATCCGTTGACGCTGCTGTTCGGCAGTGGCGAGCCGAGCGCCGGAGACCTCTACATCAAGGCGCCGGTGGGCCGGGCGGCGAACAGGATGCTGGGCGATGCAGTCAAGGCCCTGGTCGCCGAACTGCCGGAAGGTCGCCGACTACGGATCGTCGAAGTCGGTGCGGGCACCGGCTCCGCGACGGCGTCGGTGTTGCCGGAGCTCCCGGAAGGACGCTTCGACTACGTATACACGGACATTTCAGCGGGGTTCTTCGCTGAAGCCGAGGCCCAGTTCGGCGATGCCGACGGCGGGATCGTCTACCGCGTACTCGACATCGAGAACGACCCGGTTGAACAGGGCTTCGAGTCGCATGGCTACGACCTCGTGATCGCCTCCAACGTCCTTCACGCCACCCGCTACCTCGAAGAGACCCTCGGCCATTGCCGGGAGCTGCTCGCCCCCGCAGGGCACCTCCTCGCCCTCGAGAACCTCGTCGGCCAGGACTGGCTGGACCTCACATTCGGGCAGTTGGACGGCTGGTGGCGTTTCGCCGACGACTTCCGCCCGCGCTACGCCGTGGCGGGGCCCGACGTGTGGTGCCACGCCTTGATCAACGCCGGTTTTTCGGCGGCGGAAGTGCTCGGGCTTGGCGAGTCGGACGCGGAGGCGCCGGATCGAGGCGTCATCCTTGCCCGAGGGCCCGCGGAGGTCAGCGAACGTCCTGGCGTCTGGATTGTGGCGGGCGATGCATCGGACGGGCGCTTCGTGACGGAACTCGCCGCCAGCAACCAGACGGTGGTCTTGGCTGGCGACGATGACGACCGCGACGCGTGGCGGCGGCTGATCGAAGGTCTTCCCGCCGACTTGCCGCTCCATGGCGTCGTGCACATGGCGGCGTTGGACGGTGCCGGTGTGGACGCGACAACAGAAGCGATGGTCGCGGACATCCGCCGCATCGGCAGCAGCGCGCTCGCCATGGTTCAGGGCCTATTGGATGCCGACGTGGCACCGACCAAGGGTCTGTGGCTGGTCACCCGCGGCGCGCAGGTGCTCGAGCGCGAGTGGGCAGGCCAACTGGCCGGCGCCGCTTTGTGGGGATTCGGCAAGGTGGCCGCCCGGGAAGCGGCGCAGTTGCGCGTCCGCATGCTCGACCTCGATCCCGCCGACGCGGCACCGGCGGTGGACATGGTGCTGGAGTTGATGCATTCGGATGCCGAGACGCACATCGCCTACCGCCGCGGTCGGCGCATGGCCGCGCGCCTCGTCCGTGCTGGCAGCGAGCGGACCCGGCTCACCCTACCGGAAGGTTCCCGGTGGGTCGTCGGCGTGGGCGACGAGGCGCTGGACTGCTTGCCTTTGGCGCCTGTCGCGCTCGAGCCAGACGAGGTGCGCCTCGCCGTCGAAGCGTCGGGCCTCAACTTCTGGGACGTATTCGCGACGCTGCGCCTGATCGACGACAAGCTTCTCGGCACGGAGATGTGCGGCCGCGTCATCGAGGTCGGGTCTGCCGTGTCGACGGTGGCTGTGGGCGACCGCGTCGTCGGCGTACGGCGGGGCGACAGCGGCACGTTCGCGCCGGAAATCGTCACGCATGAGGAGCTCGTCGCCCGCGTTCCCGAAGGGGTCTCGGGGTCGGCGCTTGCGACGATGCCCACGGTGTTCCTGTCCGCGGCTCTGTCTTACGAGGCTGCGGGAGGACTCAAGAAGGGCGACCGTGTGCTGGTCCACGCGGGCGCCGGGGGGGTCGGCCTGGCGGCGATCCAGTTGGCGCAGGCGGCCGGTGCTGAGGTGTACGCGACTGCGAGCGCGCCGAAGCAGCCCTACCTGAAGAGCCTAGGCGTTCTGCACGTCTTCGATAGCCGGACGACGGCCTATGGCGAGGAAATCCTCGACGCAACCGGTGGTGCGGGCGTCGACATCATCCTCAACAGCCTCACCGCGGAAGGCTTCATCGATGCGAGCCTGTCCTGCCTCGCCAAAGGCGGCGCCTTCATCGAATTGGCGGCACGCGACATCCTGAGCGAAGAGGAGATGCGTGACCGGCGGCCGGACGCGACCTACGCCATCATCAAGCTCGACGCGTTGAAGCAGGATCGGCCGGCGTTGCCGGGCGGCCATCTGCGATCGTTGATGGCGCGAGCCGAAACCGGAGAGCTCGCCCCCCTGGCGCACTCCCGGTGGCCACTGGCGGAGGCGGAGTCCGCCGTCGAGTTCATGCGCGACGGGCGTCACCTTGGCAAGATCGTGCTCACGCTGCCGCCGCTACTCGATGGTTCGTTGCGAGAGGACCGGGCCTACCTGGTCACCGGCGGTCTCGGCGGCATCGGCTTGGCGGTCGCCGAATGGCTCGCGGATCGCGGCGCTAGGACGATCGTGCTCAACGGGCGGCGGGAACCTGATCCGGAGGCCGCGGACGCCGTGGCAGCCCTTGCCGAGCGCGGCGTCGATGTCAAGGTGGAAATCGCCGACGTCACGGACTTGGCTGCCCTCGACGCGATGATTGCGCGCATGGACGCCACGCTTCCGCCACTCGCCGGGGTGATCCACAGCGTCGGCGCGTTGGCCGACGGCGCCTTGGGCAACCAGACCTGGGACCGCTTCGAGCACGTCCTCTGGCCTAAGGTGGTCGGGGCGTGGCACTTGCACCGGGCGACCCGGAACCGCGACCTCGACTTCTTCGTGCTGTTCTCCAGCGTGGCGGGCGTCCTGGGCAATCCGGGACAGGCGAACCATGCCGCGGCCAATGCGTTCCTGGATCAGCTCGCGGCCCACCGGCGTGCCATGGGACTGCCCGGGCAAGCCATCGCCTGGGGTGCCTGGTCGGGACTCGGCGAAGCGGAGGAGCAGCGCGAACGCATCGCCGAGCACCTGGAAACCCGGGGCACGGGTTGGATCAGCCCCGCGCACGGCCTGCGCGCATTCGAGCGCTTGGTGCGCGAGGACCTGACGTCGGCCGTCGTGGTCCTGGCCGACTGGACGGCGTACGGCGAGGCGCTGGGCGCGCGGCCGCCGCTGCTCACCGACCTGTTGACGGTCACCGATGGGGGATCCGGGCCCGAGGAAGACCTGCTGGCGCTGCTCGAAGGCGCCCCGGCCGGCGCCCACGGAGAGATCCTGGCGTCCTTCCTGCAGCGCGCGGTGCAAACGGTGTTGCGGCTGCCGACGCCACCACCGCCGAGCGTCGGCTTCTTCGAACTGGGGATGGACTCCCTGATGGCCGTGGAACTGCGCAACCGGATCAACCGCGCCTTCGGTGGCGAATACACGGCGTCCAGCACGGTCGTGTTCGACTATCCGGACATCGAAGCGTTGGCCGGCTTCCTGGCGAGCGAGATTAGCGGCGCGCCCGAAGTGAGTCCGGCGGTCGTCGAGGCGCCGGGAGCGCCGGTGCTGCCAAGCGCGGATGACGGCATCGCCATCATCGGCATGGCATGCCGCTTCCCAGGCGCCGATGACCTCGACGCTTTCTGGCAACTCCTGCTGGCCGGGGAGGATGCGGTTCTCGACGCGCGACCAAACGCGGATTCCCTGGGTGCGGCCGGGAGCGGGATGGCCAAGCTGGCCCCGGGCTATCGCCGCGCCGGATTCGTCGATGGCCTTGACCGGTTCGACGCCCGGTTCTTCCATGTCCAGCCGATCGAGGCGCGGAGCATGGATCCGCAGCAACGCATGCTGCTGGAGACCACGTGGCACGCGCTGGAAGACGCTGCGATCGACCCCGACGTGTTGCGCGGCAGCCGCACCGGGGTTTATGCGGGCATCGGTACCAGCGAGTACCGCGACCTCATCATGCGCCAGGACGCCAGCATCACGTACCTGGGCAGTGCTGTGAGCATGGCGCTCGGCCGCGTCTCGTTCCAGTTGGGGCTCGAAGGTCCGACCATGCCCGTCTCGCTCAACTGTGCGTCGTCGCTGGTCGCCGTACACCATGCGGTGACGGGCTTGAGCCACGGCGAGGTCGACCTGGCCCTGGTGGGCGGGGTGAGCACGGTGCTCTCCCCTGGCGTTACGCGGGAGATGGCGGAACTTGGCTTGCTCTCCAAGACGGGCCGGTGCAGCGCTTTCGATGCGGCGGCGGATGGGTTTGTGCGCGGCGAAGGGTGCGGCATGGTCGTCCTCAAACGCCTTGCCGAGGCCGAAGCGGACGGCGACCGCATCTGGGGCGTCATCCGCGGCTCCGCGGTCAACCAGAACGGCGCTGCGGCCGGGCCCACCGTGCCCAATGGTTCGGCCCAGGAGCGGGTGATCGAGACCGCGTTGGCGCGCGCTGGTGTGGCCCCCGCCGAGGTCGACTACCTCGAGGCGCACGGCGCGGGCTCGCAACTCGGGGATCCGATCGAGGTGAATGCGGCGGCCGCCGTCTATGGGCGGGGACGGAGCGCTGAACGGCCGCTCGGGATCGGGTCGGTGAAGACCAACATCGGTCACCTCGAGTCGGCGGCGGGCGTGGCTTCCTTGATCAAGACGGTGCTGGCGTTGCGCCACGGCGTCATCCCGAAGCAGCTGCATTTCCGCGAACCGAACGCGTACGTCGATTGGGACCGTCTCCCGGTGCAGGTGGCGGCGGAACAAGTGGCGTGGCCCGGGCACGATGAACGCCCGCGCAGGGCGGCGGTCAGCGCCTTCGGGATCTCAGGAGTCAATTCCCACGTCGTCCTGGAAAGCCATGGTGACATCGAAGACGAGGAACCGTCTCGAGGGGAGCCCCTTGACCGCACGACGCGCATCCTCCCCTTGAGCGCCCAGTCCGACGACGCGCTGCGGGAACTCGCGAAAGGCCACCTCGCGTGGCTCGATGCGCAGGGCGAGGCGTCGTCGAGCCAGCTTGGCGACTTGGCTTGGACGGCGAGCGTGGGTCGGCGCCACTTCGACCGGCGTACCGCCGTCTTGTTCCGCGACGCCGATTCGCTCGCAGCCGGGTTGACGAGCGTGGCGAACCGCGGCTCGATCGAGGAACGGTCGGCGCCGACGCGCATCGCGCTGGTGTTCACGGACGGCGGTGCCGAGTGGGCGACGGTTGGGAAGGCCCTGTACGCGGAACCGGTCGTGCGCGGGGTCTTCAACCAATGCGACGAACTCTTGACGGAGACAGGCGGCCCCTCCCTGCTCGACGTCCTGCTCGGGGACGGGACGGCCGCTGAGCCTACCGATCAGGCCGTGCTCGGGCCTGGAACCTACGCGCTCGAGTGCGCGGTCGCGATGCTCTGGTCGAGCGTCGGCATCTCCCCGAGCGTCGTTCTCGGTCGCGGTGTGGGTGGGATCGCCGCGGCGAAGGCCGCGGGTGTCGTCGATCTGGGCGGCGGGTTGCGGCTGGCCCGGGCGCCGGATGCCGCGACCTTCGAGGCATTGCTTGGCGAGACCGCGATGACACCGGCGGCGTTGACCGTTGCGGGTCCGCGCTCCGGCACGGTGTGCGAGGTGGGCGGGGAATTGGACGCCGACTATTGGCGCGGGCTGCGCGAGGAAGACGAGCCCGGCGACGCGTTCGAGGGACTCGCCGCATTGGGCGTCGACGCGATCATCGAGATCGGACCGCGGATGCGGCTGGTCTCGGCGGCCGGAGATGGTGCGCCGTCGGTGCTCACCGCAGAAACCGCAGACGGACCTGTGGATGCGTTCGTGGGCACGGTTGCCCGGGCCTACGAGGCCGGCTTGGATGTTTCGCTCAGCGGCCTGTTCGCTGGCGAGGAACGACGGCGGATCTCGTTGCCGAGCTACCCGTTCCGGCGCCGCAAGCACTGGATCGTGATCTAGCTTAGCTCAGCTAGCGCGCAAGGTCGTCGAGAAACGACTGAACCGCGTCCACGCAGGCCTGCGGCTGCTCGAGTTGCAGGAAATGCGTGGCGTCGGGCAGGAAGTCATAGTCGACCGTACCCATCTCGGCGAGGTCGAGCGTCGGCAGGTACGAGTACGGCACCGTCGGATCGGCGCCGACCACCTTGATCGGGCACGGCAGGTGCTCGAAGTCGACCAGGCCCGCGTAGCTTCTGACGTACTCGACGATGCGAGCCTCGTACTCCGCCGGGCAGCAGAGTTCAAACCCTCGGCCGTTGCGGTTCTTGCGCAACGTGGTCCGCGCGATCAGCTCCAACGTCCCCGGCACCACGCGGAAATAGCTGGGCGAGTAGCGGAGCAGCTCGACGAGCTGAGCTGGCGAATCGAACCGCTCCGTGCGCCGTCTCGTGCTGCGGGCCAGGCGTTCGGCCGACTCGTCGAATCTCGCCTCTGAGGCGCCCGGCTTGTACAAGGGCGGGTCGAAAAGCACCAGCGCCGAGACTGCCGGACGCTCTTCGTCGCGTGCCATGAGCGACGACAAGGAAAGCAGGGCGAGCAGCGCCGAGAGCGAATGGTAGACGCCCACCTTGGGCTTCGCGCCAAAGCTTGCATCGATGGCGTTGAGTACGCGGTTGTGGTCGGCGATGAAGGTCGGGATGTCGTGGTGTTCAAGACCCGTCCGGCTGTTCCAACCGTGGTTGCGCAGGTCGTGGAGGATGACGTCGAAGTCGTCGAGTAGGAGCGACCAGAAGGGGTAGTAGGCGTCCATGGCCAAACCGTTGCCGTGGCCGAGAACGAGACGGGGTCCGGCCGGGTTGCCATGCCGACGCAACGTAGCGACAGCGTGGTAGTCCAGTCGGACCACCCGAGTCGAAATCGGCTCTGGGAGATCCCAGAGAGCTTCGTTGGTCACGCTTGAGCCCCCACGCTGCTCGAAAGCGTTTGGCACCGCGCGATTGGGAAGCCCGGTCCCCGCCCCCGCAAGTGCGCGAGCGTATCACGAAGGTGTTGCCCCCATGCCCATGTGCTGATGGTTCAGTGTGCTACGCTTCCTTTCGACGGGGTGTGAACCGTCAACATCTGAACCAATCCACGGGGAATAAACAAATGGCAACTGTCGAAGAACGCATTTTCGCACTGGCCCAGGAGAACCTTGATCTGGGCCGCGATCCGGACTGGGACCTCACGTTCGGCGAATCGGACGTTTCGTCCATGGACGCCGTCGCCTTCATCAAGCTGCTGGATCAGGAGTTCGGCATCGAGATTCCGCCTGAAGAGCTGGCGGAGGTGGACACGATGCGCAAGCTCGCCAAGGTCGTCGCGGGCCTCGCCGGGTAGCGTCCGTTCTTGGGGGATGCCGTTGCGCATCCCCCAACCTGCCCGGCTTACGAGTCCAAGCCGTACAACGTGGTGACGTTGTCGAAGGTCACTTGGCGAACGACCTCGGCCGGCATCCCATCGAAGTTCCGTGCGACGGTCTCCTGGCTCTGCGGCCAGGTCGAGTCGCCATGCGGATAGTCCGAACCCCACATGACTTGGTGCGTCCCGATCATGTCCAGGTGCTGGAGCCCGACGGGGTCGTCCTGGAACGTGAACCAGACGTTGCGGTGGAAGTACTCGATGGGTGAATCGGGCAGGTCGTAACCGATGAAGTACTGGAACTGCTCGAAGGCGTCCTTGAGCTTGTAGAGGTAGTGCGGTACCCAGCCGATGTCGTTTTCCACGGACACGATCCTCAAGTCTGGAAAACGGTGGAAGACACCGCTCACGAGCATCGCCGTGATGGACAGTTGCACAGGATGGGAATGCCCGATCCACGTCATCAGGAACGGTAGACGGTGATAACCGGCCCCCTCCCGGCGCGTCAATATGTGCATGCTGAGCGGCAACTGTAAGGCGCTCGCGGCGGCCCACACCTTGTCGTAGCGGGCGCTGCCGTAGTTGGGCTTGCCGGGATCCACCGCGATCATCGCGCCACGCAGACCGAGCTTGGCGACGCGTTCGAGTTCGGCAACGGCTCGATCGATGGTATCGAGGCAGATCATGCCGATGCCGAGCATTCGGCGCGGATCGTACGCAGTGAACTCGGCGATCCAGTCGTTGTATGCGGCGAACACGGCGTACTGGAGATCGGTGTCGGGGATGCCGAACATGGGTAGCGCCATTGAAGGGTAGACCACCTCGAATCCGACGCCGTCGACGTCCTGGTCCTTCAGGCGCTCGGCCGGGTTCCAGGCGCCGGGACGGATCTCCGCATAGCCACGCCGGTCGGCGTCGGCCCGCGTCCTCGGATCAGCCACGTCCGCAGCGGCGAATCCGGCGATGCGTTGCGGCACAAGGCCTTCGCAGACCATCCACTCGCCCTCGACCTTGCCGCGCAGCGAGTCGACGCTGTCGACGACGCGGGGTGCGCGGTCGCGCAGCGCGGTTGGCACGCGCGTCTGCCACAGGTCGGCGGGTTCGATGATGTGCGAATCGGCAGAGCGCAGCACCGGGCTGTCGGTCTGTGTGTCCATGGAGTCTCGCGTAGACTGCGCGTCAACGGATCGTATCAGCCCGTGCTTACGGTTTGGAGGCAGGAGATGAGTAACGACGCGGTTCGTTACGAACCACCCGAATCCCCGCCGGAACTGGTGTCCTGGAGCATGGGGTTCCAGACCTGCCTGTTGACGGTGGGGCCGATTGCGCTGTCGCCGCTGGTCGTGGCCCAGGCTGCGGACATGAGCGACGAGTACGCGCAGTGGGCCGTGTTCGCCGCGATGCTGCTCGCCGGCCTCGGCACGATCCTGCAGGCCATGCAGGTGTGGCGCGTCGGCGCGGGCTACCGGATCACGGCGGGCAGCTCGTTTGCGTTCATTCCCCTGGTCACTTTGGCGCTCCTGGAGGGCGGGCCGCCGCTAGTGATCTCCCTCGGACTCGCGACGTCGCTGGTTCGCATCTTGATGGCGCTTCGACTGGCGTGGCTGCGACGCATCGTCACGCCGACGGTGTCCGGCATCTTCTACATGCTGATTCCCGTCACGCTCATGCCGGTGATCTTCGGCACGATCGAAGACGTGCCTGCCGGGACGTCGACGGGGGAGTCGCTCGCTGTCGCGGCGTTGACGATGGTGGCGATCGGCGCCGTGATCTTCCAACCCTCGGCGGCCTGGCGCATGTGGGCGGTCCTGGTCGGTGCGGTGGCCGGCTGTGCGGCCGCCGCCCTGCTCGGGTTCTTCGACTTCTCCGGCATCGTCCGGGCCAATTGGATCGGTATCCCGGGCCGCTGGCCGGGGTTCGGGCTCGACTTCGGGCCGGCTTTCTGGAGTCTGCTGCCCGCCTACGTCGTCGTCACGCTGTCTACGGTGATCGGAACGCTGGGCCAGGCGGTCACGATCCAACAGGTGTCGTGGCGCCGCCGGCGAGCCGTGGACTACCGCGCAGTTCAGAACGTGCTTACCGGTGACGGCTTGGGCAACATCTTCTACAGCTTGGCGGCGATCATGCCGTCGCTGACCTACCCGAGCACCGTGACGCTGACGGCCTTGACGGGAGTCGCTGCTCGCCGCGTGGGGTTGTACACCGGCGCCTTGTTCGTGGCGATGGCGTTCCTGCCGAAACTCTCCGCGCTGTTCTTCGCGATTCCCAAACCCGTGGTGAGTGCGTTCCTGACGGTCCTCGCCGCCATGATGTTCGCCCAAGGCATCTCGCTGGTTGCGCAAGGCGGGTCTTCGCAGCGCCAGGTTTTCGTGGTCGGCGTGTCCTTCTTCCTCGGTGTCGGCTTCGAGTTCGGGATGATCCCCACCGGCAGCGGCTTCTGGGCCTCCATTCTAGGGAGCGGCATCACGGCGGGTGGCGGTACGGCGATCCTGCTCACGGTGTTGGGCGACGTCATAAGCCTACGGCCGACCCGTCTTGCCACGGCATTCGACGACTCGGCGCTGCCCACCGTGCTGTCGTTCGCCGACCGGTGGGCGGAACGCCACGGCTGGAATCCGACGCAAACGAACCGGCTGCGGCTGATCTGTGAAGAGACGCTGGCCACGCTCGCGGAGGGCGCGACGGACGAGGGTGCCGCTCGCCGATTGCGCCTGAGCGCCGTGGTGGATGAGGGTGTTACCGTGCTTGAGTTCGTGAGCCATGCGCAAGGCGAAAATGTGGCCGACCTGATGGCCATGCTCGACAAGGACGTCGCTACGCTGCCGGAGAACGAGCTGTCGCTGCGGCTGCTGCGGGGGCTCGCGACATCGGTGGAGCATCGCCAATACCACGATGTCGGCATCCTGACCGTCCGAGCGGATCTGCGCGCGGTCGGGTGATGGCGGGCGCCCCCGGACTGCGGTCGGTCAAGCTCCGGCGTCAACCCCGACGTCGCCCAACAGGCGGTGACCGCGGAGATAGGCGAGCATGGCGCGGACACACGCTGCGGGCGCTTCGAGCGGCAGGAAGTGCGTAGTACCGGGAATGGTCTCGTACTCGACGACCGCGAGTTGGCGGTCGTCGAGCGACGGCACGTAGGCCGCCGGGTTGCTGGGATCTGACGCGATGACCTTCACCGGACAGCCGATGCCCGCGAAGTCCACCCGCGCCGGCCACCGCCGCGCGTCTGCGAAGACACGGGCCTCGTACTCGGGTGGGCAGCGGAGCTCGTAGCCCCCGTCGGCGCGTTCGCGGAGCATCGTTCGGGCCATCAGGTCGTACACGCCGGGCACGACGTGGCCGAACCTGGATGCGCCGGCCACGCGCGCCTCGAAATCGGCTTGGGTCGCGAATCGGGACCGCTTGCGGCGCGTCTTCACCGCCGCCACTTCCGCCAGACCGAAGAAGACGTCGTCGGTCACGCCGCGCATATAAAGCGGCGGATCGTAAAGGACTAGCGCGTCCAGGACAGGCTTCTGGCGGCTGGTCCGGGTGAGCGACACGAGTGCCGCCATCGCCGCGAGCGAGTGGTAGATCCCGATCTTGGGCTTAGCCCCGCAACGCCCGTCGATCGCCGCGACGATTTGCGCGTGATCGCGCGCGAAGGTCGGGATCGTGTGGTTGGCCAATGCGCCGACGGCGTTCCAGCCGTGGTTCCTGATGTCGTGGATGAAGACGTCGAAGTGGTCGAGGAGCGCCGACCAGAATGGCACGTAGAGGTCTATGGCGAGTCCCGTGCCATGGCTTAGGACGAGGCATGGACCGGTCGGATTGCCGTGCCGCCGCACGGTGGTCACGCTGCCGTCGTCGAGTCGTACCGTGAAGGTCGAACGTGGCTGCGGGATCTCCCAAATCCTGGGCCCGCTGTCGCGTCTGGGTCCGTCTTCCACGAAAGCCTCTTGCCATCAGTGACGTGACCCTAGCACGACGGCACACGCCCAGACTTGAACGCACATCGAAAGACGCCTAACTTCGATGCATGGTCCAGCATGCGCAACTGGCTCGGCGCGACCTGGGCATGAAACCCGCGGCCGATCATCTGTCGGCTTAGGGCTCGTGATCCGCCGATTCCTCGCACCCGTTCTCGCCGGCGCCGCTGGTCTGGGGTTGGCGGCTGTCATCTTCATGAGCGGCCCGGAATTCGAGCCAGTGCCGCCGCCGCCGAACATCCCGGTGGTGCGCACGATGACAGCCACCCCGGACACCGTGCAAACGATCGTCGCCGCACACGGCGCCGTCGTACCCAAGACCGAGAGCAACCTGGTCTCGGAGGTCGCCGGCCGGATCGTAGCCGTGGCAGAGTCGATGGTCTCGGGCGGTTTCTTCCAGAAGGGCGATGTCCTGGTCGAGATCGAGCGGGTCGACTACGAGGTCGCCTTGGAACGGTCGCGCGCCCATCTTGCGTCTACGGAGAGCGAACTCGCGAATGCCGAGAAGGCGTACGAGCGGCACGAGGAGTTGCGCGAGTCCCAGTCCATCAGTGAGTCGCGCCACGACGATGCACTGAACCGACTCACGATCGCGCGTGCCTCGCTCCGCGAAGCCACGGCACGGATCGCCCGGGCGGAGCGTGACCTGGAACGCACGCGCATGACCGCTCCCTTCGACGGTCGGGTGCGCAGCGAGCGGGTCGACGCCGGCCAGTTCGTCAACCGGGGCGAGTCCATCGCAACGCTGTATTCGGTCGACTTCGCCGAGGTCCGGCTCCCGGTACGGGATGAGGATCTGGCCTTTCTGCCGCTGTCCCTGGCGCGCGTCGGAGCCAGTGCGTCGCATTTGCCGCGGGTGGTCTTGAAAGCCCGTTTCGCCGGCGCGGAGCACGCTTGGGAGGCGCGGATCGTGCGCACGGAAGGCGAATTGGACCCGCGGACGCGCATGGTCAACCTCGTCGCGCAGGTGCCGAGGCCTTACGATCCGACGGCGGGCTTGCCGCCGCTGACCGTCGGACTCTTCGTGGAGGCGGAGATCCACGGCGAGCCGTTGGACGACGCGCTGGTCGTGCCGCGTTCGGCGCTGCAGCGCGGCAACCGGGTCTACGTCGTCGACGCGGACAGCCGGTTGTCCTTCCGCGACGTCGAGATACTGCGCACCACAGGGGACGATTACACCATCCGCGGCGCGATTCGTCCGGGCGAGTCCATCTGCCTTTCAACCCTCGACAACGCCGTCGAGGGCCAGCAGGTTCGACCCGTCGAGGTTCCAGAGAAGCCGAACCTCCAATGAAGCGGATGATCGCCTGGTTCGCCACGAATCACGTGGCGGCGAACCTGGTCATGGGGTTCGCCGTGCTTGCGGGTCTTGCATCGCTCGATCGTGTGCCGGTGAAGCTGTATCCGGACTTCGACCTGGCGCTCATCATCGTCACGGTGCCGTACTTGGGTGCCGCACCCGAGGAAGTCGAAACCGCTGTCTGCGCCCGTATCGAGGAGCGTGTCGAGGGCATCACCGGGATCAAGGAGATCCGTTCCGTCGCGGCGGAGGGCCTGTGTACGGTCCACCTCGAACTTCTGGTCGACGTCGACCGCAGCCAGACGCTCGGCGAGGTCGAGAACCAGATCAACGCCATAGACACGTTCCCCGAGGAGGCGGAAAGGCCCATCGTCCAGCTCGCCTTGGCGAACAACGTGGTCGCGGAAATCGCGATCACGGGCCCGACGGACGAGCGGACGCTCAAGGAAATCGGTCGGCGCGTGCGCGCCGACATCCTCGCGCTACCCGGCATCACCTACGCCGAGCTTGCCAACGTGCGGCCGTACGAGATCTCGGTTGAAGTCGCGGAGGAGTCGCTGTCACGGAACAACCTGACCTTCGACGACGTGGCGGCGGCTCTCCGTGCACGGTCCTTGGACATCCCCGGGGGATCGGTCAGGACCGCCGAGGGCGAGATCCTGCTGCGCACCACGGGCCAGGCCTATTGGGGACACGAACTGGAGGATCTCGTCGTCACGGTGCGCCCGGACGGCACGCGCGTCCTGGTGCGGGACATCGCCCGGGTCGTCGACGGGTTCGAAGACACGGGGCAGTCGCAGCGTTTCGACGGCAAGCCGGCGGTCCTCGTCCAGGTGTCGCGGGTTGGCGACCAGGACGTGAGACAGCTCAGCGCGTCGGTGCGCCAGTACGTGGCGCGTGCCGCCGGTCGGTACGGAGAAGGCGTCGAACTGACCATCTGGCGCGACGATTCCATCATTCTGTCGGTGCGCATGCGCGCGCTCGTGGACAGCGGCATCCAGGGTCTGCTTCTCGTCCTCGTGCTGCTTGCGCTGTTCCTCCGCCCGCACCTGGCGCTCTGGGTGGCCCTGGGCATTCCCATCGCATTCCTCGGTGCGATTTTCCTGATCTATTGGGCGGGCTTGTCCATCAACGCCGTTTCGGTCATGGGCTTCATCCTCGCGCTGGGCATGCTCGTGGACGACGCCGTGGTCGTGGGGGAGGCCGCGTACACGGCCCAGCAGCGCGGTTCCGGCCTCCTCGCGGGGGCCATCGAGGGCGCTCAGCATGTGCTCGTCCCTGTGACCTTCGGGGTCATCACGACCGTGGTCGCGTTTGTGCCGGTCATGTTCGCGACCGGCGCCATCGGCCAGGCCTACGGGGTCATGGCCGCGACTGTGATCTGCTGCCTGGTGTTCTCGCTGATCGAGTGCCAAACGGTGCTCCCCGCCCACCTCGGCCATGGCAGCGAGCGGCTGCCGCTCGGCGACTTCGGACTGACCTTTTTGGCCATAGTGGTCGTCGCGGCCATGGCCGCCACGCCGGATGTGCGATCGGGTAGCGCGCTGGCGGTGGCCGGTGCCGGTTTGGTCTTGGCTGCACACTTCGCCGGTGCCTTGAGCAAGCTTGGTGCCGCATTTGCGCGGCTGCAGGTTCTGTTCGAGTCAGGCCTTCGCTGGGTCATCGACAATCCGTTCCGCCGTTGCGCAGAGGGCGCTGCTCACTGGCGGCTGGTGACGCTGATCGTCGCACTTGGCGCCTTGGCCTCCGCGGGCAGCCTCGTGATGGGCGGCCATCTGCCGTTCTCGCTTCGGACCCCGCAGAAGGGCGACAGCGTCACAGCTCGGTTGACGATGCCCATGGGGACGAGCGAGAGCGCGATGGCGGGAGCGGTCGGCCTATTGGCCGATTCGGCGCGCGAGATCCAGCGGCAACTCGCGCAGGATTACGGGGAACCCTTGGTGCTGCACATCCTCGAGGGCGTGGGCGGCCACGTCGCGGGCGCCTCTCGGGTCGCTGTCGTGGTCGACAACACCGGTCCGCACCTCGGCGAGGTCACCATGCAGCTCACGCCCGGCGAAGGGCGCGTGTTGACGACCGACGCGGTCGCCGCACGGTGGCGCGAACATGCCGGACCGATCCCGGATGCGGTGGAACTGAGCTTCCTCACCGATCGCATCGCCGCCGAACCGGGAATCGACATCCGGATCGGCGGAACCGACTGGGACGAGCTGCGCGCTGTCGCCACCGCGATCCGTTCGGAGCTTGCGTCGATGCCCGGTGTCTACGATGTGGCCGACTCGCTCAACACGGGAAAGGCGGAAATCAAGCTCTCGGTCACACCCGCCGGCGAAGCGCTAGGCGTCTCCCTCGCGGACCTCGGTCGCCAGGTCCGGCAAGCCTTCTACGGCGAGGAGGCGCAGCGGATTCAGCGTGGGGCGGACGACGTCCGCATCATGGTGCGCTACTCGGAGCAGGAACGCCGGTCGCTTGAGTCGCTCTATGCGCTGCGCGTGCGCACTCCCGGCGGCGGCGAGGTACCGTTCAGAGCGGTAGCCGAGATCGAGTCCGGGCGCGGGTTCTCCTCCATCGCGCGCACCAACGGTACGCGCTTCGCATGGGTGACCGCCGAAGTCGACCCCACCGCCACGTCGGCTGCCGCCGTGCTCTCCCGACTCGATGCGGGTTTCCTCAAGGAGGCGACCGCGCCCTACCCCGACGTCGACTACTGGTTCCGGAGCAGTCAGCAGCAGTCGGAACTCTTCGCCTCGCTGGGTCCGCTGTTCGTTTTCGTACTGCTTGCGATCTATGCCCTGCTGGCGATGCCGCTGCGCTCCTACACCCAGCCGCTGATCATCATGTCCGTGCTGCCCTTCGCGCTGGTAGGGGCCCTGTGGGGCCATGCGCTGCAGAAGACCTTCGGGCTTGTGTACGGTCTATCCGCGGCGTCGCTTTTCGGCGTTGTTGCGGCTTCGGGCGTCGTCGTCAACGCGACGCTCGTGCTGACCCACGAGGTGAACCGTTTCCGAGCCGCCGGAGACTCCTTGTTCGACGCGTTGGTCAACGCGTCAGTGTCGCGTTTTCGTCCGATCCTGATCACCACGGTGACCACCTTCGCCGGCCTTGCGCCGCTCATGTTCAGCGGCAGCACCCAGGCTCAACTGCTGGTGCCGATGGCGACGTCCCTGGCCTTCGGCATATTGGTCTCCTCGGTTGCGGCACTTCTGTTTGTTCCTGCGCTCTGGCTCGTCGTCAACGACATCGGGAGCCGCACCCGCCGCGTGACGGACCTGGTCGGCAGCTCGCTCGGCGGTTCCCCGCGACTGTCGATGTGGATGTCCCGCTACCCTTATGTCCAGGAGAGCCTGCGGACGCAGGAGTTCACGGACCTCGAGTTGCCTGAGGATCTGGACCTCGACCCCGATGAGGCCACGATCGCGCGGCAGGGGCTGGTGCGGGTCTACTACCAGCGGGAGTTCGACGCCGAAGAGATGCGTGCGCAGTTCGGCGCACTCGCCGCCAAGGCGCCGCGCACCGACGACCTTGTCCGCGAGGCCAGGACGTGGGCGGAGCAGCGGACCTTCCAGCTCGGCGTGCACATGGCGCGTGGCACCATGCCGGCGGTCGACGCGGCGCGCCCATTGACCGACATTCTCTGTACGACCCTCGGTGCCTTGGCGCACGCCGCGAAGCGCGAGTTCGCAGCCGAGCACGGCACCGTGGCGAATTCGCGAATCGCGCTGGTCGCGTTGGGCGCCGCTGGTCGGCGCGAGTTCGCGACGGGGGGGCCCCTGCGCCTGCTGTTCCTGTACGACAACGATCCGCAGCCGCCCGGCGTGATGCCGCTGACCCCGGACGCGTGGCATCTGCAACTGTTCCAGCGGCTCATGGTTCTGATCCGCGCCTTGTCGCCCGAGGGCTTTCTCTTCGAGGTGGTGCCGGGATACGCAGTGGGGGGCGGTCAAATGCCGCGCGCCCACGCGTTGACGCGAATCCGGCAGCACTTCGCCGATTCCGCGCCCGTCGCGGACCTGAGAATGCTCACTCACGCCCGCGTGATCGAAGCGGAAGACGGCCTCGGGGAAGAATTCGAGGCGCTGAGACAGTCTGTCCTCGCCCGGGCGGACGACATCGCCCCCATCACCGCCGACATCGCAGCGGTCAGGCAATCGAAACCTCGACCGAGCAACCCCTGGGACGTGGTGCGCGTAGAAGGGGGCCTCGACGACATCGTCCTGGCCGCGGAGTACCTGCAACTCGCAGGCGCCGCACCGGAGACCGGTGTCGCTACGCTGGCCGAAACCCTCGGACGGGCAGGCGACCGGGGTCTGCTCGATACCTACGCGGCCCGGGATCTGATCGATTCTGCCGCGCTTTGGCAGAACCTCGATGGCTTCTTCCGGATGACCTGCGCGGACGTCTTCGATCCAGGAGCCGCAACGTTGGAGCAGAAGGCCATCATTTCCGGGATGTGCGGCATTGCAGCCTTCGAGGATGTGGCCGATGCCATCGGGGCAGCTTCACAACGGAGCGCCCGTCACCTGGGCGCGCTGTGGTCTACCTTGCCAAGGGCAAGCACTTCACGCTGACGTTCCTGCCAGCGTCCGTCGCGGACGTCCTCTTCCGCAAAGGGCTACGGCTCGACGGCTGCCGGTAACTCCAACGCAGCCGCGTCGAAGGTGTACATCCCCCGCAGCTCTTGGCGGCGCGAGTCACGCCGCGGCGTGCTCGAACGCCACCACATTGCGCGACGCGCTGCTGAACTCCACGCCGACCAAGTGGACGCGCGCGCCTGCCGCGCGGTACTTGTCCGCATATCGCCGCTCCAGGAGTTGCGTCATGGCGGCCCCGTCGCCGGCCTGCTCGACGACCTTGAACTCGAAGACGTACACCCGGCCCTCGAAGCGCACCGCCATGTCCAGTCGCCCCCGGTTCGTGCTCCCCTCCACCGTGACGTCGAGCCCCAGCCCCGCGAAGTACGAGTAGAAGACGCTCGCGTAGAATCCCTCGTACTCGGCGATGTCGTTGTTCGTGTACCACTGGTGCGGGATGCTCGCGTAGAAGGCGTGGAACAGCTCGCGCATGCCATCGACGTCGTCCGCTGCGAGCAGGTCGTAGAGCTGCACTCCGTGTGCTAGACGTCGGGACGGGTCGCCCACCATGCCGTCGAGCAGGCTCCGGTTGAGGCCTTGGCGGACCTCCCGGTTCGGATAGCCGAGGCGGTAGGAATTCTCTCCGGCCCGCAATTCCTCACCCAGGATCGTCAGGTAGCCGGTCTGGAACAGCAGCGCCTCCGGGGCGATGGCGTCCACGTCGAAGGTGGACAGCAGTTCGTCGCTCGCGCGCATGCCGTCAAGATCCACCGAGCGCACCCGGCGCCGGAACAGCGTGTCCACCAGGAACGTCGGCGTCCCCGTCTCGAACCAGTGCGACCGGAACCGCCGCGTGCGGAACAGCAGCAGGATGTCGAATGGGTTGTAGACCTTGTCGTCGCCAAGCCACGAATAGCCGTTGTACCACTCGCGGATCCGCTCGCGGTCCAGCCCGGGCAGCTCGGGCGCGAACGTCTCGTCGAGATCTGCCTCCGTGTAGCCGCAGATGTCGGAGAACTCCGGATCGATGGTGATGTCGGTGAGGTTGTTGAGCCCCGAGAACAGGTTCACCTTGGAGAACTTGCTCACCCCGGTAATGAAGCTGAAGCGGATGTTGGCGTCGCAGTCCTTGACCACCGCGTACAGGCCGCGCAGGTAGTCGCGGTTGGCGCGCGCCACCTCTCGATCATCCAGCGCGTCGAGGATCGGCTTGTCGTACTCGTCCACCAGAACTACGACGCGATGCTCCGTCCGCTCGTGCAGGGCTCGGATCAAGCGGCGCAGCCGCCCCGAAGCCGATGCGGCCGGCGGACCGGCGATCCGCGCCGCGTCTTCCATCTCGCGCAAGCGGTCGGCCACTTCGGCTTCGAGGTCGCCGGGGGTACCGAAGTGGCCGCTGCCGAAGCTCAGGCGCACCACCGGATGCCGCGCCGACCAGTCCCACCGTCCGTGGATGGCGAGCCCCTCGAACAGCTCTCCGCTGCCCTCGAACAGCTCCTTCAACGTGTCCAGGAAAAGGCTCTTGCCGAAGCGCCGCGGACGCGACAGGAAGTAGTGCTTGCCGCCCTCCAGCAGGCGCTGGATGTGGGGCGTCTTGTCCACGTAGTAGCAACCGTCCTCCCGCACCTCGCGGAAGGTCTGGATGCCGATGGGCAGCCTGGACCGGTCCATTGGCGGATGCTAGCAGGTCGCCGGCATGCGAGAAGATTCCGCGAGTATTGCAGCTCGCGGGAGCGGCGACCGAAACAGGGGTCGCCACGTTGGCCGAGACCGGACGTGCGGGGCGGGGGCGAGCGGGCTCTCTCGCCTTGCCCGCGCGATAGCGCCGTCCTGACAGTGTCCAGACCGTCTCAGCGATCACGACATCTTTGATCAGCACGCCGTCCTGATGGCCGAAGAGACGGCGGGCCCGCTTGGCTTGCGCTGGATCGTCGTTAAGCAGGTAACGAAGAAGGACGTTTGGTGTCGACAGCGATCAACGTCGGGCTCGACTCGAGCGCGTCTTGGCGTGACTCCTCGTCGGAAACCGTTGGGTCGGCTTCAGGTGTGCGAGACAGCCATAGGCACCGTTGGGTTTCAGCCGGACGATGGTGATCCGGCCGTTGTGGACGTAGCTACGGCATTCGTCGCCCGGTGCAATACCCGCTTCGCGGCATTGGGTGGCCGGCAGTGTGATTTGGCGCTTCGAGCTTATTCGGGGCATCGCGCTGCAAATGGGCAAACGTAAAGGCAGAGTGTATTCGCCTTTACGTTTGGTCAATGTCCAAGGTGCCAATTGGGTCTACCCAGGCGACCACCCGGTTAGCCCCGACCGCGATGGCATCCATCAGCGCTCTGCCTCGAACGCGACGATCGGCGGGTTGGCCATGAACTCGTCCCAGTACGGGTTGTCGACCTTGGACGGGTTCAACGCCATGTCGACCCACCGGAAGCTGCGGAACCCCGCACGCTGGAAGGCCACGGTGTGAGTGTTCGGCGTCAGGTAGAAGTTGTCGAATCCGAACCGCTCGCCGTCGGCACTGAACATCGTGTAGCGGATAACGTCCCCCTCGGCGAGCGGACGATCCCAGGTCCGCTCCAAGCCGTACTTCCTCAACGACCCGGACGCAACCGCGACGTTGCGCACGTTGTTGTTCAGGCCGACGAACCGCCCACCGGGCTTGAGCGCCTTGTAGCAGGCCCGACAGAAGCGTAGGAGCTGTCCGGGCGTGCGCGCGTAGTTGAGCAGGTACGCCGCCACCACGAGGTCCACCGGTTCGGCCGGCTCGAACTCCGCGACGTCCGCACACACGTACTGGCACCCGAGCGGATGCTGCCGCTCCCGCTCCTCGGCGAGCTCGATCATGGCCGCGGAGACGTCGACCCCGGTGACTTCCCGGGCACCGGCCTCCTTGAGCAGGCGTGTATAGAAACCGTCGCCGCATGCGAGATCCAGCACCGTGGCGCCGCGAACATCGCCCAAGAGCTCGAACAGCGTGTGCCGTTCCACGTGCTCGCGAAACGGCAGCCGCTTGGATTCCCGGTACTCCCGAGCGATCGCATCGTATTCCGCCATCCGGGCTCTACGGGGAGGTTACGAAGTCCCACTCCGACCAGGGACGTGAGCGAATCGTACCTGAACGGGACACCGCGGCGTTTCGAGGGCACGGTGCATAGGGCTGTGCTAATGTCACTCTGCGCGTCCCGGCGGAACGCGCCTGATCCGCGGGAAGGGCTAAGCCCCTCCGCCGAGTTCACAGCGACCTTCTTGTCGCGGTCGGTTCGCGGATGCCGCCCGCCAGGGAGGTTGACCATGGCCCCATCCCACGGCCCCAATACCGACAATCTGCGCAAGCAGGCCAAGGCGCTGCTGCGATCTTGGAAGCGAGGCGACTCCGATGCGAGGCAACGCGTAGCGGAGCTATTCCCGAATGCGTCCAGCCTCGGTCTTCAAACCGCGCAACTCGTCCTCGCACGCGAGTACGGCTTCCGTAGCTGGTCCGCTCTTCTTCGCTTCGTCCCCCGGCTGGGACACTTCGACGACATTGCCACCTTCCGCATCGCCCGGGAGTTCGATGTCGCGCCGGAACGGCTTTGGGACAGCCTGTCAAACCCCGACGAAGTTGGTGTCTGGCTGCTCCCGGTTAGTTTCGAGCGGAGAGCCGGGGCCGCCTACGCCTTTCGTTCGCAGCCGGCGATGACCGGCACGGTGGGAGAGTATCGTCACTTGCACGCCATCCGATTCGACAGCGCGGAGGGAGCGTTCTGGCGCTTCACCATGGAGCCGGTCGACGGCGTTCGCGCGGTGCGGATGTGCCTAACCGTTGAAGACCGGATGACCCTTGAGTCTGTCGAGCGATTCCCGGGTGGCATTGCCAAGATTTGGAACCCGGGGGTCACGGCTGGCTGGCATGAGATGCTTGATGCCCTCGAAAACCACCTCACCGGCCGACCGCCGCCGGAGATCGATTACCCGCGCCTGTGCAGGTTCTATGGTCGCGTGCTTGAGCGAGCCGCTGGGGAGGATTCGCCAGAACGAGACGGGGCATAGGAGTCGCGTGGGTATTGACGCACCGGAACACTAGTCCACGTGTTAGGCGGAGTTCGCCTCTCCAAGAGACTCGTTGCTTAGGAAGTCCCACTCCGACCAGTGGTCGCATAGCTTGGCAATCGACGTTCCCCACGCGTCGTACTCCGGCGGATAGTCCAGGAACTGTCCGTAGTAGCCGCGGTCCGGGTGGTCGCTGACGCCGTGTCCCACCCGTCGGGCACCCTCGTGCGGGTTCCCGTCGCGCCAACGGCGAATGCGGAAGTAAAGGTTCATGCGGGCGTTCGGGCCGAGATTCGGCGTCGCCGTGTGCGGGCAGGCGTGAAGCGCGATGACGGCGTCGCCGGCGCCGAGCAGTACGGGGGTCACTTCCCGCCAAGGCCAGCCAGCGATGGTCGGGAGATCTTTGGCAGCCTCCCGTGCCTTGGCCCGCACGGTCTCCGGCAAGCCGTTCAGGAACGGTCGACCGTCTTCGCGGATCTTGATCCGTGGCCAGCCGGGGCCTTCCGGGCCGATGACGCCCCCGCAGTCGCGTTGCATGCGAAAGGCGGCTTCGACTTCCTCGTGCATACCCTTGAGAACGCCGAGTTGGCCGTTGCCGGGCTCGAGCTGGTCGTTGAGGGCGACGCCGACCAAGGCTGTGTAGCTGCCGAGGGAGATCCGTCTGTCCGGATCCTGCCAGAGCGTGCCGTCGTTGGTGCCGCGCCGGTCGTCGTCCTCGCCGAAGTACCGCGCCGCATCGATCGGTCTGCCCTTGATCGGATCGATCTCGTCGGCGCTCGACGGGATCGCACCTCCCCAACTTCCGTCCACATGCGGACCGGGTATGCCGCTGAGGCGGTCGAACGGCGGCGTGACCGCGATCTGGCAACTCACCACGTCGGGAAACGGCCCCATCTCTTTGCGCATGATCTCGGCGAGGCTGGTCTCTCGGAAGAGCCGAATGACGTCTGGATGGGTGGCGAGTTCGGCGGGGGCGAGGAGCCGCCGCTCGCTCGCCGGCATGCCCGCGCGGATGATGTCGCGCGCCGTTCCCACGAGGGCGTCCGGGACGGCGTTCTTGATGACAACGTATCCGTCGCGGACGAAGTCCCGCTTCTGTTCGGCCGTCAGGGCGCTTGCCATCTCAGATGCCGATCATGCGCCGTTGGTAGTTGTGCAGCACGTCGCGTCGGGTGGTCTCGTTGAACGCGACCGGGTCGTCGGCGAACGGCTGATAGACGTACGACTCCTCGTCCGGGTAGCGCTGGCGGCGGGCGTCGATCGCGAGCGGGATGATACGGCTCGAAGAGCGGATTGAGTCGTCGCCATAGGCCTCGGTTGCCCAGCCCTTGACGCCGTCCACCGATGAACGGCGATGGAAGCCGAAGACGAAGGTCGCGCGCGGCGTGTCGGACGTATTCGGGAACGAGCCGTGGACGACTTGGCGACTGCAGATCGCGACATCGCCGGGCTGGCAGAGCATCGGGACGGCGCCGTCCAAGCGATCCGAGCCGCTCGCGGCCACCATCGCGCGGATGTCAGCCTTTCCGCCCTTGTGCGTTCCGGGCACCACCCAGAGCGCGTTCTCGGCCTTGGTCGGGTACAGGTTGACCATGTAGTTGAAGCCGTGCGTGCCTTCGTCCAGATCCGGACTGTCCCAGTGCGTCGTGCCGTCCTGATGCCAGGACACGGCGGCCCCGAGGCGCGCCTGCTTGACCCAGATCACCTCGGTGAACGGGGTGAAGTCCGGGCCGTTCACCGCTTCGGTGACCTTTAGCAACTTGGGGTGGCCGTAGATGCGTAGCGCCGTGTCGGAGAACTGCAGGATGCCGCCGATCTGCAGGAGCACTTCCGGCGGCGCATCGGCAGGTCGATCGGGCTCGCGCATCCGGACCTGATAGCGGCCGTTGGTCGTGTCGGTTGCGCCGTATGGATCGGTCAGCGGCTTGACGAACCGGAAGAGCTTCTGCAGGTCCTCGTCGCCGATGGCGGGGCGTCCGGTACGATCCGTGTCGCAACCGTTCCCCGCGGGTACCCTGGCCGACAGGTCACGGAACTCTCGCTGGAGTTCTGTCATTTCGGCTTGCTCGAGCAGGCCCTCGAAGACGTAGAAACCGGTGCGCCAATAGGCGTCGAGGATCGCCTCGTCGACGCGACCTGCGGCGTCGATGAGCAAGGGGCCACGGTTGCCCAACGCCAGCGCGTCGCGTTCGGCCTGGGCGAAGGCGCTTTCCATGGAACCGTCAGCCATTGTGGGTACCCTCCTCGATCGCCTCGTCCGCGACGCTCACGACGCCGTCGCGCAGCAAGGCGGCTTGTTGCTGGTTGTCGTAGCCGAGTTCAGTCAGGATTTCCTCGGTGTGCTCGCCGAGATGCGGAGCCCCGTAGCGGATCTCGGGCACGGTGGCCTCGAACCGGGCGGCGTTGCGCGTCTGCCGCAGCAGGCCGGCGCGCGGGTGCTCGGTCTCAACGACGATGCCGCTGGCCTCGACCTGCTCGTGCCGGACCATTTGACTGCGCGTCAGTACCGGTGCGCAGGGGACGCCGGCCTCCTCGAGAATGTCGAGCCATTCTTCGGCGGTCTTGTCGTGCAGCGCCGACTGCATGAGTTCGAGGCGCTCGTCGGCGTAGCGGTCGCGACCTCCCGGCGTCTTGAAGCGCTCGTCATCGAGCCATTCGGGGTGTCCGACGGCGTGGCAGAAGCCGTGCCACTGATCGTTGCTCATCACGGAGACGCTGATGTAGCCGCTCTTGGTCTCGTAGATCAGGTCGATGAACGTGGCGGCCCTTGCGACGTCCACCTCCTTGCCGACGAAGGTCTGGCTGCCCATGTCCGACGACCACATGAAGGCGACCACGGAATCGAGCATGGACAGGCGCACGTGCTGGCCCTCGCCCGTGCGTTCACGCGCGAACAGTGCGGCGGCGACCGCCTGCGAGGCGGTGATCCCGGTGAGCTTGTCGGGCAGGATGGTCCGGATCAGCCGCGGGCGCGCATCGTCGGCGCCGGCCTGCACGCTGGCGAGGCCGGACAGGGCCTGGATGATGGGGTCGTACACCGGCTTGTGGGCAAACGGCCCGGATTCCCCCCAGCCGCTCATGGAAAGGTAGATGATCTTGGGGTTGACGGCCTTGAGATCGTCGTAGTCGAGCGCCAAGCGCGCCATCACGCCGGGGCGGAAGTTCTGCACGAAGACGTCCGCGGTGCGGACGAGGTCGAGGATGACCTGCTTGCCCGCTGGCGACTTGGCGTCCACGGTGAGGGAACGCTTGTTGCGGTTGTTGTTGACGAACGCGGCCGAGAAGTGCCGCTGGCCGTAGCCGGCGCGGCGCACGTGATCGCTGCGCAGGGGCGCTTCGACCTTGATGACGTCGGCACCCTGGTCGGCGAGGATCATCGTGCCGTACGGGCCTGCGATCATCGTCGTGAAATCGACGACGCGAACGCCGTCGAGTGGTCCCGGCATGGCGGACTCCTAGTTCTTGACTGTTATGGCAACAAAGCACCGGTGCGGGCAACATGTCCGCACCGTTCCGATGTCCTGATCGGCGCTACCGGCGTGCCGCCGCTACATCGTCGCACACTCGCGGAGCTGGTCGTCGCAGCAGAAGCCCTGGCCGTTGAGGTCGAAGCACTTCAGACCGGTCGCCATGGACACCACCTTCGGGTGAGCGTCCTGGGTGTAGTAGGGCGAAACGCAGTAGAAGTCGCGCGACCGGGGCCGCATGGACTTCGACTTCGGTGCGATCACGCCTCTGACGTCGAACCAATTGCGCCGAATCTTGTCGACGACGTCGGTACATGTCGAACCGACGCCAACGCCCCACGTGAACCCGCCGCCGCCGGGCGATGAGCCGATGCCAGTGGTCGGGTTGACTGCTCCCGACGACATCGGGCCGGTACATAGGACGACGGCGGCCACGAACAACGCTTGGGTGATTTTCATGGGAGCCTCCCGTCAGTTGGTTCCCAGGCTCTAAGCACTTGCGGGTCGGCAACCGCCTTGCCGCAAACCGAGATAACCATGTACGCGGTGGTGGATGCAAGCAGCGCCGGGAACACCTCGTGGACGATGTCCGCGAGACCTGCGGCCAGCCAGCCGAACAAGACGGCGACGCCGATGCCAAACGCCGCGAGGGCTGCGGCCGCGTTGCCCCGTCGCCAATGCAGGCCGAGCAGGATCGTCGGCACGAAGCAGACCGCGAACAGGCTACCGGAGAAGATCGTCAGCTCGACGATGCCGGCCGGCGGGTCCAGGGCCACAAGGGCCGCCACGAGCGCGAAGGCGACCACGCCGAGCCGAGTCCATTGGACGATACGCGGATGCTCCCGGTAAGCGCGCCGGAACCCGATGATGTCGCGAGCGGTCACGGACGCGGCCACCAGCAGGACGCTGTCCAACGACGACATCGCGGCGGCAAGGATGGCGATCACCAGGAAGTCGCTCACAAGCGTCGGGAACACGTCCTTCGATCCGACGAGGGTCGGCACCACGAGGTCGGTGTCGTTGACGCCGTCGAGCAGGAGGTGCGCATAAAGGCCGATGGGGAACAGGCAGAACTGGATGACGAGGATGCCGCCGACAGCGACCCAGATGCCGACCCGGACACTGGCCTCGTCGCGCAGGCCGTAGAAGCGCGTGACCTGCCGGGGATCGACGAGGAGTTTCAAGGATCCGGCGAAGGCGATGCCGAGCAACACGATGAACGGAATCCCCGCATTCAACTCGAACAGGGACGCGGTGTCCGTCGTGGTCGCGACGTCCTTGATCGCGGTGACGCCGCCGGCGGCCTGGGTGATGAAGACGAACAGAAGTACGGAGCCGATCAACATCAGGACGCCCTGCACGACGTCGGTCCGCACCACGGACAGGAAGCCGCCGACGGAGGTGTAGGCGACGATCAGGACCAGCGTGGCAAGTACCGCGGTCCGGTACGGGATGCCGAGGAAGACCTGCAACAGGTTCCCGGCGCCCTTAAAGACGGCCACCAGGTAGAGGATGCTGGCAAAGGCAATCACCACGCCTGCGGCCAAGCGCACGTGCTCCGAGGCGAACCGCACCGCGAGGAAGTCCGGCACGGTGAGCGACCCCCAGGCGGCCGTGACGCGTCGCATGCGTGGCGCGACGAACCGCCAGGACAACCACGCGAATACGACGAGCAGAATGGCCATCGTGAGCCAAGGCAGCCCGTACTCGTAGCCCTTGCCGGCATGGCCGATGTAGCTGTTGGTGCTCGCGAACGTGGCGTAGAACGAGACGCCGACCACGGCGCCGCTCATGCTTCGGCCGCCGACGAGGAAGCCCGATGCCGTCTTGCCCACGCGCAGGCCTGCCCGCGCATGGACCACGAGGAAGCCGGTATAGACGACGAACAGGACGCCCGCGAACCAGTGCTCGATCAGCCAGCTAATCGGGTCGGCCCTTCGCGATATCTCCGCGGCGGTTGATCAGGTGGTCCGGATCGGCGCCCGTCGTATTCCTCATGGCCCGGTCCACCATCTTGTCGTACTTGGGATCGAGCCGCCCCACCTTCGACTTCGCGGACAGTTGGATGGAGGGCCGCGACACGATGCGGGCGGCCTGGCCACCACACTGCTCGCACAAGACGGTCGCCGGGATCGCGCGAATGGACGCTAAGTGTCCGGTCACGGCACCGCACTTCTCGCAGCGATACTCGTAGATCGGCATTGTGTGAGCAGTCAGACGGCCAACTGCGCGCCTTGGTCGACAAGCGCTTGCAGCGACAGGTGGTAGCGGTCGAACTTGAGCTGGTCCAGGGGATTGGACGCTCGCACGATGTCGCGGTCGAGGTCGAGGCTCATCAGGGTCGGCCCGGTGCCCTTGGCACGACGGCGCAGGTAGTTCGTCCACTCGCGGGGCGACATCTCGATGACGATTTCGCAGTCGCGCAGGGCCGCCTCGTCCGTCTCGTCCACCGAGGCGATCTCGAAGGCCTCGAACACCACGCGGCGCACCGCACGGCCGGATTTCAGTCCGAGCACGAGGTCGGTGGAGCCGAGTTTCCGGAAGGCCGGATCGTCGTTGAGCGCCGCCTGGGCGCCGGGTAGCCAGTCCAGTTGGGCCATGTCTACTCTCTCTTACGCGTACTCGGATTTGATCCTTGCAGATGCATTGAAAAAGAACTGCAAGGTCTGGTTGTAGCGGAAGAACAGGTCCTCGCGGTACTGGTCGCCGTGATGCGACGTGGCCAGACCGTCCTCGCGGTCGAGGTCCAGGGTGTTCAGCGTGTGATGCAGGTCGGCGCTACCGTTGGCCGCGATGTTCTTGACCATCTCCAGCCAATCGCCCCTCGGCATGTCTAGGTAGAAGTCGACGTCGTCCAGCGCGGCCTCGTCGGCGACGACCGCCCGCGAGCACTCGATGCCTTCGAAGGTCAGGACGAAGATGTCGTCGCCGATCTTCATGCCCGCCGTGCAATTGCATGTTCCACCACCGGCGCCCCGGTAGCTGTCGTCGGCGTTGAAAACGGCGCGGACTTCGTCGAACCAGTCGACCGACGGGAACCTAGACATCTGCGGGTGCGTCCACGTATTCGTTGAGCGGCGGCGGCAAGGCGGCCGGGTTTCTGGGGATGTCGAGCCAGCGACAGTACGCCAGGTGGGTATCGACGTAGTCACGCATCAAGGCGTGGTACACCTCCATGCCTTGCTGTCGGGCACCGTCGATGCCGCCCCCGAAGATGATCGCCAAGGCCTCTTTCAGGACGGGATCGCGCAGGTCGCGTGCCAAGCCGTTGTCGCCGATGGCGAGGAGTGTTGCGGTCACGAGCTGCTGGTCCTCGACGTGGGCGAGGGCGAACTTCAGGTGATCGAGGGCATAGGTGACGTGGCGCGCCTTGTCGGCGAGCGCATGGCCGTAGATGAAGCGTTCGGCGTCGTTGTGGGCGTAGCGGCCGAGGTAGCGGTACAGGGTCATGGTGAACACGCCGCGCACCAGGAACAGGTAGACCACCGCCTCGGTCCAGCCGCCGCGGCTCTCGAGGATCATGCGGTTCACCTGGCCCGGCCCTTCGAGTCCCAAGCCGCCGCCGTTGACGAGTGCGCGTTTGCGGAAGCACTCGTAGTGGCGGGCGGCGTCGAAGGTCGCCGTCGCGAGGTACTGCTTCACCTCGTGATAGCCGTACGACATCTGGTGCTGCCAGCCCGTGATGGTCTCGATGTCGACGTTGGCGTACTGGGTGAGTTCCGTGCACACCTGGCAGACGGCGTGCTCGACGTCGTCGGGGAGTGGCTCGATGGAGTCCCACGGCACGTCCGTGGCGGGCGCCCACCGCCGCTGGATGGCCTCTTCGTATAGATCGGCCGCGCAGTCGGCCCACAGCCCGCCCTTGTCGCGGATGGCGTATCCCACGGGCGGCATCCCGCGGCGTGGAACGGCGCCCCTGGGGTTGCGGCTCTGGTCGTCCCAGTGCATGGGGATCTCGCCGTAGATGCCCATGTTCAGGTCGCCGAGTTTCAGCCCCGCCTTGCCGGGCAAGGCACGCATCCCCCAGGAACGCGTCTTGTTCATCCAGTTGTATTTGGGCTGGAACTTGGGCGCCTCGGCTTTTTCCGCAGGCGACTCCTTGGCGCTCGATTCACTCATTGACGGTCCTTGCGCGAATGGTACGCGGACGTCCACGTCCGCGACCCGGCCTTGGAAAAGGTTGGTGGCGAGCCAAGGGCCCGCACACCTCGATTGGAGTCGCCTTCAAGCGGCGGCGCGTTCGATCATCTCGTCGACTTTCGAGCGCCCGCTCTCGAACCGGTCGCCGAAGCCCGCCGAGACGACACGCTTCTTGTACTCGCGCAACTGCCGCTGGCGGATGGCGATGATCTTGTTCATGCCGTCGTCGAAGTTCTCCTTGCCACCGCCGAGGATGATGGCCATGGACTCCGATGTGGGCGTCAACTGGCCGACTGGATTGGCCGCGCCGATCAGGCCGCCTTCGGCCTCGTCGAGATAGCAGTGGATTTCCTCGCGTCGTTCCGGTGCCGCCTCGGACATGTAGCGCATGTGCATGACGCCGAAGGCGACGTGGCGCGCCTCGTCCTGCGCGCAGAGCCGGTAGATGACCTTCTCGGCTTCGTTCTGGGCCATCAGCTCGCCCATGCGGAACAAGGTCAATACGGCACCCTCCCCGGACACGTGCAGTCGTGAGGACATCTCGGTGAAGTCGCGGGACAGGTCGATGCTGCCGACGAACCCAGACGTCGCACCGGTCGCCTGCATCAGACCCCCGCCATTGGCCAGCGCCCGCTTGCGGAAAACGTCCATGTGGCGCGACTCGTCCATGACCTGGGCGAGCAGCACCTGACGGGGCTCCAGGAAATCCGGCGTGGTGAGCGACACCCAGCGCGCCGGAACATCGCCCGCCACGAACTCGACCTCGGTGAGAAAGGTAGCGAGCTGGCACTCGGCCTGCTCGACGTCGTCGGGCAGCGGCTCGATCGTGTGCCAGGGGACGTCGGTCGCGGAACTCCACTGCCTCTGCAGGGCTTCCTCATAGAGGAACGAAGCGTTGTCCAGCCAGATTTCGCTCTTCGAGCGCACCGCGTAGGCCCCGATGCGGTAGGTCGAGTCGCGGGACGCAGCGCCACGCGGGCGGCCGGTCTGGTTGTCGCTCTCGACCGGCGGGTCGCCGTATTCGCCGATCTGGATGTCGGCCAGCGTCAAGCCGTTCTTGCCTTGCGATGCCTGGGTGTTCCATGGGCCCGTGCGGTCCATCCAGCCGAGATCTAGCTCGTAGTCGTTGGCGGTGTCGACGGCTTCGCTCATGCGATCGGTCCTCGGGACGGTCGTGGGGTGAATAGGGAACTATAACGCGGCTCGCGTTGTCGGCAAGCCCTGATTTTTGGCGGCCAGGCGCCGTCGGCTCTGAGCCCGTGGAGATTCCGATATTCAGAAAATCTACTACTCTTCCGGGTGAATGCTGGATGAGGACACCACACGATGTCGGCCACATTGATCGTGAGCGGCTGGAGGTCGTTCAGCACCGTCCCAATCTGGAGTACCCCGCAGGCCTGACGGAGAAGGATCGGCCGATCTTCCAAGCGGCTTTGGGCTGCGGAGCCAGTCACCTGTTGACCGGCGATCTGAAACACTTCGGCCCATTCATGGATCGATCAGGTCCGAACTTGACACGTGAGCGAAGTTTGGTGGAGACCATGCGGCGAACCTTGACGGTGCGCGCGGACCGGTAGGTCCGCCGCGTCCTCGCCCGCATTCGGGCCTTGCACAAGACTCGTTGCGGGCCGGGAGGCCCGCGCACCGGACCGCTTGCGGTCCGCCTCGATCTGGGGCGGAGCCCCGCTAGTCACTGAGACGCTGTCGACGTCGTATTGCCTTGGTTGACGTCGGTGGCAAAATGCCCCGTTTCGTCTGCCCGCGAGTGCATCGATGTTGTTGTCGCACTCGCGTCGCTCTCGAGCGACGCGCCGACGCTCGAGAGCGACGCGCCTGGGCTTGGCTGTGGCGATGGTGTATGGCTTGGCTACCGTGGCCAGTGAGGGTTCGCTGTCCTACTTGGGCACGCCCTTGAACCCCACGGGTGGCCCGGATGCCACCGAGGCGGCGATCAGCGTCCTGCGCGTTGAAGACGAGGTCGCCAACATCAGGTTGGACGGACGTCTCGACGAACCCGTTTGGCGGCGGATCCCGGCCTACGACCACATGATGGTCACCACGCCCGACAACGACGAGCCTGCCGCCTACCGAACCCATACCTTCCTGTTCTACTCCGAGCGCGGTCTGTACGTCGGCGCATGGAACGAGCAGCCGCCGGACACCTTGGTCAGCCGACTGACGGGGCGCGACATGTTCGACACCTCGGACGCCTACCAGATTGTCATCGACAGTTCGGGCAACGGGCTCTACGGCTATTGGTTCCGCGTCAAGCTCGGCGACTCGCTTATGGACGGCACGCTGCTGCCGGAGCGTCGGTTCATGAGCAACTGGGATGGACCGTGGCGCGCCAAGACCCGCAAGACCGAGGACGGCTGGACGGTCGAGATGTTCCTGCCGTGGGTGATGCTCAGCATGCCCGCGACGACGAATGGGGACGGAGACGGGGACGGGGAGCGGCGCATGGCCATCGAGATCGCGCGCTTCCTTGCGCGCCGCAACGAAGTCTGGTCATGGCCGGCGCTGCCATCGACCGAGCCACAGTTCATCTCGTTGTTTCAGCCGATCACGCTCCGCGGGGTCGCGCCCAAGCAGGAAGTGAGCCTGTTCCCCTACGTGGCGGGCGGTCGCGACATCGCCCGGGACGAAGACAGCACCAGGGCCGGACTCGACGTATTCTGGCGGCCGTCGTCGGCCTTCTTCCTGAGCGCGGCGGTGAACCCCGATTTCGGCCAGGTGGAAGCCGACAATGTCGTGGTGAACCTCTCCGCCTTCGAGACCTTCTTTCCGGAGAAGCGCCTGTTCTTCCTGGAGAACCAGGACGTTTTCAACACCGGCGAATACGGTTACGGCAGCCGGACGAGCATGCTGCATACGCGCCGCTTCGGGACCTCGGTTGGCTCCCGCCGTGGCGCGCCGGACCTCGGCGGCGATGTCCGCTACAAGGATGGCCAGACCGCGAAACCGGTCGATCTACTGCTCGCGTCGAAGGCGGTCGCGCAGCGCGGGCGGTCCCGCTACGGCGTGCTGGTCGCCGCCGAGGATGACACGACGCTCGGCTTTGCCGACGGCTCAGGCGCCGACACGGCACCGGGCCGGGATTTCGGTGTGGCCCGCTACCAGTTCGAGGACACCGCGGATGGTGGCCGCAAGGCCGTGGGGTGGCTCGCGACCGTTGCGGACCATCCTGGCCGGCGGGCCACCGCGCAGTCCGTGGACGGGCATTACCGCACGTCAAACGGCGCCTTGAGCATCGACTCCCAGGTCATGACCAGCGACGTGGCGGGCGAGCGGGGGTGGGGCGGCCTCTTGAACGTGATCGCCGCGCCGCGGACGGGCGATCAGCATTACTTCCACGTTGCCACCTACGACGACGCCCTCGACCTCAACGATGTCGGCTACCTGCAGCGCAACGGCTATACGCACATGTTCTACGAGTACTGGTGGCGCCGGCAGGACTACGAAACCATCCGCGACACCGACAACTGGGTCTACGTCCAAGCCGACGTCAACACCGAGGGCCAAATGACCGGCGGCGAAACCGGCGCGAATCTCGGCTGGGGTTTCAACGACAACACCAGCATCAACCTTGGCGTTTACTACGATCCGCCCCGCTGGGACGACCGCAATAGCCGCGGGCATGGGGTCTACAGGGAGCCTGCGATGTGGGGCGCGAACGCGTTCTGGGGCAGTCCCCGCGACCGCAAGTTCACTACCAGCGTAGGACTTGGCTGGCGGCGCGAAAGGATGGGCGGGCAAAATGTGCGTGCGAACACGTTCCTCAACTTCAGCCCCGCGGACCGGGTTCGCCTCAATGCCGGAGTCGGTTATCAGAATGGCGACAGTTGGCTGGTCTGGCAGGGCGAGACCAGGTTCACGGCGTTCGCCTCGGAACGGTGGTCGCTGAACCTGAACCTCGGCGTGTTCTTCACGGCGGAGCAGCATCTCCAGTTGCAGGCGCAGTGGGTGGCGGTGAAGGCGTTCGAGTCTCGGCGGTACGTGATCCCGGGATCGACCTACCTCGAGGAAGTGGCGCGTCCGGCCGGCGAGGACGGGTCGACGTTCACCATCAGCGACCTCGTGCTGCAGGCGCGCTACCGCTGGCAGATTGCACCGTTGTCGGACCTGTTCATCGTCTACAACCGCAGGGGCGGTCTGCCTGCGGGCCAGCAGCGTGGAGGTTTCACAAGCCTCATCGGCGAGAGCTTTTCGACACCCGAACAGGAAGGCCTGTTGGTTAAGCTGCGCTACCGGTTCGGCCTGTGATCCGCGTTTTGATTCGCAGGTGTACGATGGTCGGCCACGAGGAGCGAAAACCGATATGAGCGACTCGGAGGTTGGGCCCACGTTGACCGTGGAGGGGCAGAGCTGGGATCTCAGCAGCGAGTATCCGGCCGCGGACTCGGTGGCGGTGGAAGACGATCTATCTGTCTTGGCCGGTCTCATCGCAGACATCGAATCCAAAAATCGCGCCCTCACGTCCCTCTCAGGCCGTGCCTCGGCGCTGTCGGTCGAGTCGAGCGCCGACGCCATTTCAGCGGCGCGCGCGATCCACGGCTTGATCGAACGGGCGGCCCCGATCGTCGGCGACTTGGCGGCATATGCCTCGTGCTGCTTGAGCGTCGATAGCCAGGACGCCGCGGCCCAGGACCTCCAGGGGCGGTTGCAGGCGGTAGAAGCCCGTTTCGCGAACGCGACGGAACCACTCGATCAGTACTTAAGCCTCGTGCCGGACGAGGTCGTCGAGGCGTACCTCGACCATGAAGACACCGCGGCGAGCCGGTTCGCTGTCGAACACCAACGTAAGCGCCGCCATGAACTGCTGCCCTTGGAGCAGGAGACGTTGGTAAACAGCTTGGCCCAGGACGGCATCAACGCCTGGGGCCTGCTCTACGACCAACTGTCGGGGTCACTCACCTGCGACGTAGCGGTCGGCAACGAGACGCGAACCTTGGGGATCGCAGCGGCGAGCGGCTTGATGCTCGGTCCGGACGACAGTCTGCGCGAGACGGCTTGGCGGGCCATCAATTCGACTTGGGACGAGCACGTCGAGTCGTGCGCGGCGGCCATCAACGCCATCGCCGGCTGGCGGCTTTCGATGTGCCGACGGCGAGGGACCGGCGTGCATTATCTCGATGCGCCGGCGCACGCGAACCGCCTGCGCCGGGAGACCATTGACACGCTCATCAGCGTTGCCGAGGAAGGTGTACCGCTCGCGAGGCGAGCGGCAGGCCTCCAGGCCAAGGCCTACGGTAAGCCCCGCTACGGTCCTTGGGACCAGCGGGCGCCGGCCCCCGCCGTCCCGAACACCGAAGCGGCCCCGATCCCGTACGAGGAGGCGCTTGGCCTGATTGCCGAGAGCTATGCCTCGGTTGCGCCGGAGATGGGGGACTTCGTGCGCATGATGGCGAAAAAGCGTTGGATCGAGGGCACCGTCGGGTCGCGCAAACGCCCGGGCGCCTATTGCACTGGGTTTCGCAAGTCGCGCACGCCTCGCGTGTACATGACCTACACCGGCGGGGCGAGCGATGTCATCACGCTGGCGCATGAACTGGGGCATGCCTACCACGCCTGGGTGATGCGCGACCTGCCGGACAGCCAGCGCCGCTACGGCATGTCCATCGCGGAGACCGCGAGCACATTCGGGGAGACGATCGTCCGGGACGCGTTGCGCGACCGGGCGGATGGCGCTGCCGAGGAACTTCCGATCGCCTGGGAGGAGGCCGGCGCACTCGTTACGTTCGTACTGAACATACCAACCCGGTTCGAGTTCGAGCGCAATTTCCACGACGCGCGGTCCGAGAAGCCGTTACGGCCGGACGAGTTGAAGGCCCTGATGAGCGCGGCGTGGGAGAGATGGTATGGCGACGCCCTGAGCGAGCCGGATCCGCTGTTTTGGGCCAACAAGCTGCACTTCTACATCTCGGGGTTGAGCTTCTACAACTTCCCCTATCTCTTCGGCTACCTGTTCAGCCAAGGGCTCTACGCGCGCCGGTCGCAGCTCGGGGACGGCTTCTTCGACCGGTACCGGGCGCTCTTGCGTGACACCGGGCGCATGACGACCGAGGATCTCGCCGCCAAGCACCTCGACGTGGATCTCACGCGGCCCGACTTCTGGCGCGAGACGCTTCAGTCGCTCGCGCCGCGGGTCGACGACTTCGAGCGCCTCGTGGAGTCGAGTACTTCGTGAGGGCGGAATGGCGCCTCGCCACCCTGGCTGCCATTCTGGCGTGGACGGCGACGGCGGACTACTTGGACGAGGACCTGCGCGCGCGCGTGGAGGCGCTGAAGGCCGACGTCGCCCAGATTCCGAGCAATCGCGCGAACGCCCAAACCCGGGCCGCGACCCTTTGGGAGTGGGTGAACGCATACGCCTTAAGCGGACGCTATGTGCCGGTCAACGCGACCTCCGTGGCGTCGGGGGTACTGGCCTACCCGGATCGCGCCAACCGGATCGCACGCCTCGACCCGATGATCGCGGAATTGAGCCTGCTCGACGACAACCTCGATGCCCTCGGCACGCTGGCCGCCGAAACCGGCCCGTTCGTAGCGCGGAGCTTCGCGACCATTCGCCAGACCTACACGGTCGGCAAGAAGGACATCGAGCCGGGCGGCGGCTTCATCTTGGCGCGCCAGTTCATGACCGGCTTCGGCGCCTTCCAGACGGACGACGAGACCGCGGACAACTACATCTCCATCGCGTCGTCCAAGGCGAACGTGCGGTTTTCCCGGTCGGCGTTGCCGATGTCAGGCATGCACGGCGGCTTCCGCGGAGCCACCGACGCCCTGGTTTTCCGTGTCACTTCGGGGAGGTTGACCGAGGGCGATGCGGTGACCATCACCTATGGCGATACGACGGGCGGTTCGCGGGGCTTGTTAATGCCCAACTTCTCTAGCGATCGCATGCCGTTGCCGCTCTACGTCGACTTCGACGGTTCCGACTTGCCCGTGAGCCTCCCCATCCAGCCGATCGCGATCGTCGGTGGCGAAGTCGCCGGGGTCCATGGTGTTGCGCCCTCCGTGGTGGCGTCCGGCGAGGCGTTCACGTTGACGGTGCGCGCCGAGGACAGGTTCTACAACCGTGCCACGGGTCCGATTCCGGGGTGGCATGTGTTGGTCAATGGCGAACTCCTGGCCGAGATTCCGCCGGGTGGCAACTTGGTCAGCCTGCCCAACGTCCGCTTCGACGCGCCCGGCGTCTATCGTTTCGCGATTCGGTCCTTGGATGGCGCCGTCACGGGAATTGCGAATCCCGTGCTGGTCGAGGATGCGCCTCGGCGCCGCATCTACTGGGGTGACACCCACGGTCACTCGGGTTTCGCGGAAGGCGTCGGCAGTCCTGAGCGGTTCATGACCTGGGCGCGGGACGATGCCGGCCTCGACTACGTCGTGCATTCGGAACACGACATCTGGACGGACGACTACGAGTGGAACGTACTCATCGACAACGTCCGTCGATTCTCGCGGGAGGGGGAGTTCGTCGCCTTTCTCGGCTACGAGTGGACGATCCAGAACGTCCAGGGCGGTCACCACAACGTGCTCTTTCGCACCGCAGACGGTCGCCGCCGGATTCCGGGTAAGGAGTTCGGCACGCTGTCGCGGCTCTACCAGGGCTTGCGAGTCCACCACGACCCCGAGGACGTGGTGGTGATCCCCCACGCCCACCAGGCGGGCGACTACCGCTTGAGCGACCCGGTCCTTGAACCGCTGGTGGAGATCATGTCCCAACACGGCACCTTCGAGTGGTTCGGCCGCCGCTACCTGGACCAGGGCCATCAGGTCGGCTTCATCGCGGCTAGCGACAATCACTTGAGCCAGCCCGGCTACACCGCGCCGAGGCGCGGCGGGCTTGCCCAGCGCGGCGGCTTGGGGGCGTTGCGCGCGAATGCGCTGTCGCGCGATGCGCTCTTCGACGCCATGCGCGACCGGGCAACCTACGCCACGACCGGCCAGCGCATCATCCTGGACGTCGCGGTCAACGGTGCGGAGATGGGCACGCGCACGGCGTTTGCCGAGGAGCGGCGGATCACCGGCCGCGTCATAGGCACGGCCCCGATCGCCAGCATCGCGGTGATCAAGAATGGCGCAGCGATCTGGCGGCAGGACTACCTGACCGACACCGCCGCACGCAACATGGCTGGCGGCGAGTTCATGCTCACATTCGAATCGCCGTCCGTTCCCTACCACCGTCAAGACAACCCCCGCGGTTGGCGGTGGTGGTGGGGCGAGATCGACGTCGAAGGCGCGACGGTGACCAGCGTGGACGCCATGAATTTCGCCAACCGGGAGACGCAAGGCGTGGACTTGACCGATGGGTCGAGCGTCGCATTTCGCACGCATACGCGTGGTGGCACCAGTGCCATGAAGCTGAAGCTTGATGACGTCCGCCGGCCAGCGACGCTGACCCTTCGCTTGCGCGAGGCACCGGAGTTCGGCGGCGGTCCGCCCCGCTTCCGCTTCCACCAGAGCGTGCCGGCTGCCGAGGTGGTGCTGCCGTTGCGCGAGCTCGAGCAAGGCGCGGTTACGCGCACATTGGACTTCGAGGGTTATGCCGACACCGTGACATTGCGCCGGATCGTGGCGAATGGCGAGACCGATGTGAGTTTCGAAGTAGAAGACGAGGGGCAACGCCAAGGCGACTACTACTATGTCCGCGTCGTCCAGGCCAACGACGCGATCGCATGGTCGAGCCCGGTCTGGGTCGGCGGCTATCCGCCCCGATGAGAAAGGAGCAACCATGACGTTCGCACTGCACGAAAAGCTCGCCGCGGACTGCGAAGTGCTGGGCGACATGGCGCTATGCCGAATCCTGCTGATGCGCGACCACCGCTTCCCGTGGACGATTCTCGTGCCCCGGATCGGCGGCCTGCGGGACTTCCACGACCTGCCCCGGGACGAGGCCCTCACGCTGTTCGACGAGGTGGGCCGCGTATCGCGCGCTTTGGTGGACGCCTTCGCCGCGGCGAAGATCAACGTCGCCGCGCTCGGCAACCAGGTGCCGCAACTGCACGTGCACGTCATCGGACGCTATGCCACGGACGCCGCTTGGCCGGGACCGGTGTGGAACGCGGGCGTGGTCGAGGATCCGGACCTCGAGGTCGTGACGGAACGCGCGGCCATGCTGCGCGAGAGGTTGGCGATCTAGTTCGGTAACCGCCTCAACGGCGGAAAGGGTTCGGGCGGCGCAACTGACGCGCGCGGAACCGCGCCGGTTCAAGGAGCGCACGGATGTCGCAGGTCGCCGGTGCCAGTTCGCCGTTCACTGCGCTGGCGATGATCTCGGCACCGAAGATCGCCGAGATGGTGCCGTGGGAACCGTGGCCGAGGTTGAACCACGCATCACCATCGGGGCCGATGACGGGTAGTCGGTCCGATGTGACGGCCCGGGTGCCGCGAAAGCGGCTCAGCGAGGGGCCGGGTTCGGTGCCGAAGAATCCCGCATAACGCGCGGCGTTTGCCTCGCTGGCGCGATCAGGGTCCCAGGCCCTGTACTCGTAGGTCGCGCCGGTCCAGACCGACGCGGTATCCGGGACAATGACGCCGTCCCCCACGATCGGCAGCCGCGGTGTCCGGTCGCAGGCGAAACGATCGAGCTGCCCGGCAAGCGCGCCGACCTCGAGGTGGCTGAATCCGGCAACATCCGTACCGGTGGCGCGAATGACCGTCGTGCCGGGTGGCGTGTCCAGCTCCGGCAGGACCGCGATGTTCGGATCGTCCACGAGGTGCAACGCAAGCGCTTTGCCGTTGATCATCGATGCGTTAGGGAAAAACAACCCCGGCGCGCGAACGGTCGTGCCCACAAGTTCGGACGCCGCATGCGGGTCCGTATAGGCCGCGATCTCGTCAGGTATCGCCGCGGCGACACGACGGAGCCGCGTGGGTTCTTTGCTGGCGAGGGGTTCCCCCTCGCGCACCCCGGCTGAGGGCTCTCTCTTGCCGGCAAGCTGCAAGACCCCCGTCGGGGTGACGCCGTCGCGGCCGGGCAACCACGCCGCGGCGTGCAGGAATGCCTGCAGCCGGTAGAGGCCCTCGACCGAAGCCGTCGGCAGCAGGCGCGGGTGCAGGACCGCGGCTGGAATCGCGGAAGCCCCGCTGGCCACGCCTTGGCCCCTGTCGAGAAGCGTAACCGCGATGCCCTTGTGGACGAGGCAGCGCGCGGTCGCGGCGCCGGCCAAGCCTGCGCCGACAACGACCGCCTCGCGTGGCGCCCGGAAGGTGCGGCCGGTACCCGCGTAAACCGCCGCCGTGCTGTGCCGCTTGTGGGGGCGCTGATCGACGCGGCGCACCTTGAAGCCGTGTGCCGCGAGGCGGCGACGCACATCGCCGGCAGCGGAGAAGGTCGTCGCGGTGGCGCCGGGAGCGCTCAAGGCGGCGATGTCCGCGAAAAGCGCATCCCGCCACATGTCGGGGTTGCGCTTCGGCGCGAAGCCGTCGAGGAACCACGCGTCCACGCCGCGCCGCTGCTGTTGCCTGAGGTCGGTCAATCCATCCCCGACATCGCCGAAGAACACGGAGAGCTGAACGCGACCGGATTCGAAGAACCGGCGATGCCAGCCCCGCACGGGAGGCGGGTAGGCCGCGACAAGCGCGCCGACGAGTGGATAGTCGTGCCGCCAAGGCTTCAGCGCCTGGGCCAAGTCGGCGCGCGATAGCGGGTGGCCTTCGAACGACACGAAATGCAGGCGCGCGCGCGTGGCGGCGGCCGCGACGACGAGGTTAAGACCGGTTCCGAAACCGAGTTCCGCGATCGTGAAGGGTTGATCGCGTGCCTGTGCCCGCTCGGCCACGGCGGCTGGCGCGAGGAATACGCGGCGGACCTCGTCGGGGCCATCGGCGGAGAAGTAGACATCGCCGAACCGTCGCGATACGCAGCGGTCGCCTTCAAACGCGACGTCAGCCGTTTGCAGCGCATTCCCGCTCGCATTTTCCATGGCAACGCATTATGGTGCGGCCAAGGCTCAAGAGTCTGTGTCGACCGACACCGGTCACGTCACATGTGCTTGCAGGGATGCCGGAGCCGTCAGCGGAGGAGCGCGAGGGGCCTGCCCCTCGCAAGTAAGAGCCGCGGAACACTGGAAGGCGTGAAACGAGCCGAGGCAACAGGTAGGCTCGTTTCAACTGGCTTGCGATGACACTCGCGCGATTGACAGAATGCGCGGCGGCAGCAAATCGCTCCGGCAGCGGTGAGGGGGACGACTCTTGAACGTGATCGACTGGTGGTATGGCGCGATCGGGCTCTCTCCGTGGGCGATAGTGGCGTACACGCTAGCCGTTACCCACGGCACCATCGTCGCGGTCACCGTATACCTGCACCGCCATTCCGCGCACCGGTCGTTGGACTTGAACCCGGCGCTGGCCATGGTGTTCCGCGTCTGGCTTTGGCTGACGACGGGCATGATCACCAAGGAGTGGACGGCGGTGCATCGCAAGCACCACGCCACCACGGAGACCGAGGACGATCCGCACAGTCCCCAAGTTCACGGTTTGCAGGAAATCTTCTGGAAGGGCACCGAGTACTACCGCGCCGGCAGCACGCCGGAGACCCTCGCCAAGTACGGTAAGGGCACGCCGGACGACTGGTTCGAGCGCAAGGTTGCGGTGGCGCATCCGTTCCTCGGCATCGGCATCATGGCGATGGTCGACATCGCGCTGTTCGGTAGCGTCGGCATCATCATCTGGGGAATCCAGATGCTGTGGATTCCGGTCCTCGCCGCCGGCGTGATCAACGGCGTCTGCCACCACACCGGCTATCGCAATTTCGAGACCGCGGACGCCGCCACCAACATCGTGCCCTGGGGCATCCTCATCGGCGGCGAGGAACTGCACAATAACCACCACACCTATCCCAACTCCGCGAAGCTGTCGGTGAAGCGCTGGGAATTCGACATTGGCTGGGCATGGATCCGCCTCTTCGAGCTCTGCGGCTGGGCCAAGGCCCGATCCACGGGCCCGGTGGTGACCCGCGTCCAAGGCAAGGCGCAGATCGACATGGATACCGTCTGGGCCGCGCTCAACGACCGCTTCCGCATCATGTCCCGCTACGCCGAGAGCGTCGTCAAACCGCTTGCCAAGCAGGAAGTGCGTCGCGCCGACGCGTCCGCGAGGCGCCTGCTGCGACGCGCGCGGAGCGTCCTCTGCCGTGACGACACCATCGTCCGCGAACGTGACCGGCACGATATCAACGCCATCGTCGAATCGAGCCCGATCCTGAAGACCATCTACGAGAAGCGGTTGGAACTGAACGCGGTCTGGGCCAAGCGCAGCGGCAACGGCGACGACCTTCTCAAGGCGTTCAGGGACTGGTGTGCTTCGGCGGAGGAGACCGGCATCCAGGCACTGCACGACTTCGTGCACGAGTTGAAGTCCTACTCGATGCCGCTGAGGGTCGCCACGACCTAGGCTCGTCGCACCTAGGCGATTCGGATCGGGGCGAACGGCGCCCTCCGCCCGATGCGTCGACCGCCCCCGTGACCATGGAACTGTCCGAGAACGAGACCCGCATTGTGGGCTGCCTGATGGAGAAGGCCGTTACGACGCCGGACCAATGCCCCTTGACCCTCAATGCTCTTGTCGCGGCCTGCAATCAGAAGTCGAGCCGCGACCCTGTGCTCTCGCTCGACCGCGCGACGGTGCAGCGGACGGCTCGCGCGCTCGAAGACCAGGGGTCCGTGACGAGCGAGGAGAACTTCAGGACGGGTGTGGTCAAGTACAGCCAGCGGTTCTGCAACACGGCCTTCAGCGACTACCAGTTCAGCGAGGCGGAATACGCCGTCGTTTGTCTGCTGCTATTGCGCGGCGCGCAGACGCCCGGTGAATTGCGTACGCGCGCGGCGCGCCTGCACGTCTTCGAGGACAACATGGCCGTCGTCGAGACCCTGCGGGGCTTGATGACAGTCGACCGCGAGGGCGGTGGCGCCGTGGTCGCCCGCCTTGCGCGGGTACCCGGGCGGCGCGACCACGAGTACATGCACCTTCTCTCAGGGCACATCGATTCGGCGCCCGCGGAGGAGCCGGCCGCAGCCAGCCCGCGACGCTCGACCCTGGGTGAACTCGAGGCGCGCCTCGCGGTGGTCGAGAAGGAGCTCGCGGAAATCAGGCGACGGTTGACGGGTTAGCGACGCCGAGTGCGTGCGTGTGCAGCGGCCGTGGCTTCCGTAACGCTATCTGGCTGTGAACCAGCAGCCGCCATGCCAGAGTCGGTCGTCAAGTACGATGTACCACCGTCGGAACGGAATGCCGAATGGTGATTCTGAGTGATGACGCACCTTGACTCGGTTGGTCAATCGTCCGGCGCGGGAAGTGGAGGAATGGGTGATGGAGACGGCCCGCACCGGCGTCCTTCCCGCTACCATTCCCTTTTGGGAAACGGTGGCCGTGGACGACAAGCTGGTAGGAGTCGTGTCGATCCTGCGCGACGCGCCGGACAAGCCCTACAAGGCCCGTCGAGGTGGTGCCTGGGTGACGCACGGCCGGGTCGGAACCACGACGCGCGATGCCACCCGCGAGGAGGAGCGCCTGTATCAGCAGTCGGGGCTTGTCCGGTACGGCCTCAAACCCGTGATAGGCAGTTCCCCGGTGGACTTGGACTTGCGTCGGCTCACCGAGTACCTCGGGCGAATTCTCGAAGGTGACGTGCCCGCGGAAGACGACGAACGGGGGTGGGACCGTCTCCTGCGCAACCTGGAACTCGTCACTGGCCCGCCCGAACATCCAGTGGCGACGGTCAACGGTTGCCTTCTGTTTGGCCTCGACCCCCGCCGTCTCCTGCCTCAGTCGGGTATCCGCGCCGTGTGCTACGTCGGCGACGAGCCGGAGTACGCGACACGGGCAGACGAGATCATCGGCGGCGCACTCGTTCCTCTGCATATGCGCAACGGCATGAAGATGGAAGGCGGGCTCGTGGATCTGGCGTGGGACTTCGTGCGCCGCAACACGGCACCGTCGGCGCACCTCGACGGGATGCGGCGTATCGACCGCTGGGAGTTCCCGGAGGCGGCCGTGCGGGAGGCGGTCGCTAACGCCGCGGTCCATCGCGACTACGGCATCGTCGGCACCCATATCATGCTCTCAATCTTCAGCGACCGCCTAGAGGTGCAAAGCCCAGGTCGGCTTCCGAATACGGTCACGACAGAAGGCATGAGGCTCGGGCTGCGCTATGCCCGCAACCAGACCCTGATGAACGTCATGCGCGACTACGGGTACGTTGATGCGCGCGGCATGGGCGTGCGCAATCGCATGATTCCAGCCATGCGGGCGCACAACGATACGGAGCCCGATCTGATCGCGGAGGAGCACCGTTTCACCGTACGGCTTTGGAAGCACGGGCGGGACGACGGCGGCTGATCTCGCATCGACGTCCCGACGCGGCGTTGGTTCAGTGCCTTGCCATATCTCGATTGGTCATCAGCCGAACTCTCCCACCCAGACGCTCGCGCATCCATTCAACGCCTGCAGGAACTGGCTCGCCTCCTGGCCATCAACGATCAGCAGCTTGAAGCGACAGGTGCGTGTCGCAGGTGCAAACGCGATCATCACGGCGAGTTGGTAGCGTCGTTCAATCGCCGACGTCCCGGTTCGTCATGTACCCGAAATCCGGAGCCCAGCTTGGGGTCACGGTTCCTCGATCCGACATGGCGACCATCTCTGCTCGCAGCAGACCCTGCTGCAGCTTGGACTCGGCCTCGTCTCGGAACGGGGATGGCTTGAAGGCAAGAGCGGGTCTCGTGGCACGGTAGTCGAACTCGTCGGCGCCCAGGGCCTTGAGAACCGCGAGTTCGACCAAGGAGTAGGTCTCGCCGGCGGGCCGGCTGAATTGCATGGGTTCCGCGAGGACCAGGGCCATGTTGGCGATAAACCGCGGTCGCCGGGAGGGATTCACGCTCACCCGGTGCAGCATGAAGGGGTGCAGCAGCACCATGTCTCCTGGTTCGCCGGTTAGTTCCTCGAAGTCCGTGCACTGCTCGACCAACCCCGGGATCAGGTAGCCCGAGCCCTGCACGCTGTCCGGGTGCAACCCCGCCGGGTGTCCGGCGAGGAATTCCGCGACGGGGCGGATGGAGTCGGACGCGATGAATGTACCGCCGCTCTTGGGTTGGATGTCGGAGTAGATGGGCACGGTCAGGAGCCCCTGCTCCGGCGAGTTGAGGAAGTGGCGGAAGTGCCAGCCGTCCTTGTGCCAGCCAGCCTGCCGTGGCCCGGGCGGCGACCATTCGGGACCGCCCGGCAGACCGAGATTGCCGATTGCGGCGTCCCGCCAGGCGAGGTTCTCGCCGTCCCCGGGCAGACGGTCGGCTCCGCCGATGGCGTCGGCTTGGGCCTGGAACGCTCGCGGCGCGTCGGCCTTCAAAACCAGCCGCCGATCAGTGCCCCTAGTGCGGATGTACCCGATCCTGCCGGGCCCCATGAACGGCTTGCTCCATGTCTCGGGATCGTGCTCGTCGACGCCGTGCTCGGCGCGCATTTCATCCCAGGCGCCTTGGCAGACCTCCGCGGCGAACGACTCGGAGAACGATCCGTGGACGACGACGTAGCCTTTGTCCACGAAATGCCGGGCGTCGTCCCGGGTCAGGGTTTGGCATTTGGCGACTGCCGCGTCGAAGGCGGCCTCGAAGGCGCTCATCGGCATTCGAAGCTCTCGGGTGATCGGCCGTTGCCGCCCACGTAGACGACCTTCTCGGGGTGGGCGCATAGCGGCCGGGCGCCGCTGCCGTCGGCGAAGCCGGCGATGAGCTGATCCGGGGCGGTGTCCGTCGCCACCCACTGCTCGATCACGTCGAGGTAGTCGACCATCCAGGGGCCGGGTCCGCCCGCGCAGTGCAGCACACCGGGCATCAGGAACAGGCGGACATCGTCCCGCGCGCGGGCATCGCGCGCGTAGACCTCGTCCACATAGCTAATCGTTGCGAGCGCCGACAGCGCGGCATCCGACCAGCCGTGGTAGATCAGGAGCTTGCCGCCGGCCGTGCGAAAGGCGTCGAGATCGGGGCTGGTTGCGCTCAAAGTGGCCGCGGCCGTGGCGGCACGTTCCCGGAAGCCGTCGAAGGTCATGCCCTCGTATCGCCAATCGGGGTCGTGCAGCACCATGTAGCGCATGATGTCGACCCCGAAACCGAACGCCGCGGATGGTGGTCCGCCGGCGGGTTGTTGGCCGACGCCGGCGAGCCACGCGCCCCAGCCGCCTTGCGCATCCTCGCCGCCGAACGGCCACCCGGCGTGCAACGGCCCGCCCGCGTTGCGTGGCCCATCGTAGACGGACTGGATCGCCGCGATCTTTTCGGGCACTAGGCCAAACGTCCCCGGATCGAAGTCGCAGTCGCGCGGATCGTTCATGATGCCGTCCTCGAGGCCGTCGTTCGCGTCGCACTGCGCCAGCACGGCCTTGGCGAGGGCGGCCCGGTCATCGGGCGTGAGGAGCGGTGCGGCGAGGTCGTCCATGTCGGGGTACATGTGCTTGGTGACGTTCAGGAACGCGGCAGCAACGCCGGCGAAGTCGAACGCCGGCGCGCCTGCGAGGATGGCGTCGAAGGCGTCCGGATAGCGCTGCGAGAATGCCATCGCTTGGCGTCCGCCGTTAGAGCAGCCGGCGAAGTAGGCGCGTTCGGGTCGCTTGGCATAGTGCATTGCCGCGATGTGCTTGGCCGTTTCCGCGACGCGGTGAATGGCGACGTGGCCGTAGTTGACCAGCCGCTCGAGGTCGTTGAGCGCCCAGGAGCCATCGATGCCGCCCGCCTGGTGTCCGGTGTCCGTGCCCGCCGTGGCATAGCCGCGCTGCAACGCACCGAGTGGCAGCGCTTGGTTTTGGATCGAACCGACGAAGCCGCCGCCGCCGCCCATCACGAATTTGCCGTTCCAGTCGGCGGGGAGCCAGATCGAGAAGCCGATCTCCCGACCGAGGAGGCCGGTGAGCTTGCAGTGAGGGACGGGTTCCTCGAGGGACTCGACGGCGCTGATCGAGAGGTCCGGCAACTCATACGTCTCGACCTCCGCGCAGGCGTCGGTTTCCGCCGTTTGTGCGAACGCGCCGACGGCTGCGAGTGCAACCGCAGCGCCTGCGAGCGGTACTCGCATGGAACAAACGGCAGAGCGAGCATAGCGAGCGGCGGCTGTTGTTCCATGCGGGGTCGGAGTGGCCTTGGGCCGGAGTCGGCGTGCCGCAAGCGGCACGCGCCGGTGCCGAGCGAAGGCGAGGTACCGGGCACGGCTATGGGGCGCTTTCATCTGTGATCCCATGGAACTCGGCGAAGCGGCAAGACTACTCCGTTCCGCCGCCGGGGGCGCTCATGCGGTTCACGACGCGCCAGTTCCACTGCCAGGCCAGCAATCCGACCACGACGTTGGTCACTGCGGTGGCGATGAAGATCCCCACGTAGCCGTAGAGGTAGTTGCCGAGGATCGCCAGCGGGACGATGATGACCAATGCGCGGAGGAGCGAGATCACCAGCGACGGCGTCGGCTTGCCGAGCGCGTTGAAGCAGGAGCTCGCGATCTGGGTCATCCCCATGAAGCCGATGCTCAAGGGGATGATGTAGAAGAACCACACCGAGACCTCGATCACCGTCGGATTGTCGTCGATCACCGCCACGATGGATTTGCCGACCAGCACCATCAACACGAAGGTGACGACGCCCCAGGCGAGCGAAAAGCGGTGCGTCAAGGACAGCGCCTGCTTGACCCGGTCGTAGAACCGCGCGCCCCAGTTCTGACCCACGAATGGTTCCACCGAGGACGACGCCGACCAGAGGATCATGTGCGCCAGGGTCTCGACCCGGGAGGCGACGTTGTAGCCGGCCACCACGGCCTCGCCGTGGCCGATGAGCATGCGCGTGATGATCAGCATCCCCGCCGGCATCACCAAGCCACTGGCGACGGCGGGCCCGCCGACATGCATGATCCTGCGCCACGAGTCGAGCATGCCGACGAACGACCAGCGCACCATCCGGGCGCGGAGCAGGAGGACGATGTAGAGCCCCATCCCGAGGGTGCGGGAGATCACGTAGGCCCAGGCGGCACCGGCGATCCCCAGCCCTGGCATCCCGAACCAGCCGAAGATGAGCGGCGGACCGAGGACGATCTGGAGAACGGAACCGGCTGTCATGATGATCCCGGGGCTTTTCGCGTTCCCGGTCGCGCGAAGCAGTGTCGAGCCGACGATGGACAGCATGAACGCCGGGAAACCGAGCAGGTAAACGGTCAGGTACTCGGTCGTCAGATCGCGCAGATCGCCGGTGGCGCCGATCAAGCTGACGATGTCGTATGCGTATACGACGCCGAGCGCGCCGAGGACGATGCCGGTGCCGAGCGCGAGAAACTGGCTGTGCGTGATCAAGAGCGCCGCGCCCTCGCGGTCGCCGGCGCCTATTGTCCGTGCGGTCACCGACGAGGCGCCCGTGCCGATTCCTCCGGCGAATGCGAACAGCGTGATCGTGACCGGGAACGCCACGCCCATGGCTGCGAGCGCCTGCGTGCCGATCATTCCGAGATAGATGGCCTCGGCAAACATCGATGCGTTCATGCTCAGCGAGCCCATCGCCATGAACGATCCGAGCCGGATGAGGTGGCGTGCGACCGGACCCTCGGTGAAGCCGCGCATGGCGGCGTCGCGTTGTCGCCCGGTCGTGCGCGTTTTGCGGATCGCTTGCCGTTCGACGGTCACGCCGCGGCAGCGTCGGCGTGGATGAAGTCGGAGCCTTGCTCCGCGATCATCACCGTGGGGGCGTTGGTGTTGCCGGACGTGATGCGGGGCATGACGGAGGCGTCGACGACGCGCAGGCCACCGATGCCGTGGACTCGTAGACGGTCGTCAACCACCGCCATATCGTCGCGGCCCATTCGGCACGTGCCGACCGGATGGAATATGGTGGCGCCGAGGTCGCCTGCCGCTTGCGCCAGATCCTCCTCCGACTCCAGTTCGGGGCCCGGCAGCCACTCCGCCGGCTGGTACTTCGCGAGCGCCCGTGCGGCCATGATCCGGCGCGTGAAGCGCAGCCCGAGCACCGCGACTCGCCGGTCCTCGGGGGTCGCGAGGTAGTTGGGATCGATGATCGGCGGCGTCTCGGGGTCGGGATCCGCGAGCCGGATTGCGCCCCGGCTGGTGGGGCGCAGATTGCACACCGATGGCGTGATGGCCTCGAAGCGGTGCAACGGTTCGCCGAACCGGTCCAGGGACAGCGGTTGCACATGCCACTCGATGTTGGCCGAGGCCTGGCCGGCGTCGCTTTTCGCGAACGCGCCGAGCTGGGATGGCGGCATGGTGAGCGGTCCGGTTCGGAACAGCGCGTATTCCGCGGCCATCAGAGCCTTGCCGAGCAACGACCGCGCTCGGCCGTTCAAGGTCCGTGCCCCTGATACCTTGTAGATCGACCTGATCTGCAGGTGGTCATGCAAGTTGCCCCCGACGCCCGGAAGCGCATGTACGACGTCGATACCGTGGGTGGCCAGGTGTGACGGGGGACCGATTCCCGAAAGCTGCAGCAAGTGCGGCGACCCGACGGCGCCGGCGGCAAGAACGGTCTCGCGAACAGCCCGAACGGTGGCGCGCCCGGCTTTCGAGCGCAACGCGACTCCCGTAGCCCGCCTTCCAATTGAGGGATCGGCTTGGACGTGTACGCGCTCCACCAGCGCATCGGTCATCACGGTGAGATTCGGGCGCGACATGACCGGCCGCAGGAACGCTTTTGATGCGCTGACGCGAACGCCGCGGCGCTGGTTCATCTGGAAGTAGGCGGTGCCGAGATTGTCGCCGCGGTTGAACTCCGTAATCTTCGGAATCCCGCACTGTTCGGCGGCGTCCCGCCAGGCGTCGAGTATCGGCCAGTTCACCCGGCGTTCCTCGACACGCAGTTCGCCACCTGCTGAACCGTTCTTCGCGGCACCGTGGAAGGCACCGGCGCCGTGCTGGTAGTCCTCGGTACGCTTGAAGGTGGGTAACACGTCGTCCCAGCTCCAGCCGCGATTGCCGAGTTGCGCCCAGTGGTCGTAGTCCGCAGCTTGGCCGCGCATGTAGATCATGGCATTGATCGACGAGCAGCCACCGAGCACCTTGCCGCGCGCGTAGCCGATGGACCGGCCGTTCAAACCGGCTTGGGGCACGGTCTCGAAGCACCAGTCGGTGCGCGGATTGCCGATCGTGTACAGGTAGCCGACCGGGATGTTGATCCAGAAGTAGTCGTCCTTGCCGCCGGCCTCGACCAGTAGCACGCGCTTGTCAGGATCCGCCGAAAGACGGTTGGCCAGGACGCAGCCAGCGGTACCCGCACCGACGATCACATAGTCGAATTCCACGAATGTGCTCGGCTTAAGGTGCCGGGCGTCAACGAGCGATGCCGCCGGATGGCGGCGCATGGCGGGTTGTCGGCGGTGCGGAGGCTGGCATCGATTCACCATAAAGCACTGCTGGTGCTTGTCAAATCTCGCGCCGCAACCAGGAGGCATACTGGACCTCTCCAGCAGAGGGAAGGCGCGTCGCCTAGCCGCGACGTGGCGGCGTATGGATCTTCAATTGGCGAACCGAACCGTGCTCGTCACCGGCAGCTATCGCGGCACCGGGCTCGTGATCGCCCGCTCGTTCGTGAACGAGGGGGCCGAGGTCTTCGTGCATGGTTTCACGGCCGAGCAGGCCGCGGCCGCCGTTGCCGAAATCGGCGGCACGGCGGTATCCGGCGACATTCGCAGCGACGAAGGCGCGGCGGCGGTGGCGGAGCAGGTCGGGACGACGCCCGATGTCTTGGTGAACAACTATGGCACGGCGTCGGCCGCGCGCTGGGACAGCGCAACCGCCGCCGACTGGGTCGACATGTACGACGCCAACGTGCTCTCGGCACAACGCCTGGTGGGCCTCTTCTTGCCGCGGATGAAACAGCGGGAGTACGGGAGGATCATCAACCTAGGAACCGCCGGGTCGCTGGCACCGGGCTCCCGGAATCCGCACTACTATGCGGCCAAGGCGGCCCTTGTCGCCCTGACGGCTAGCCTGGCGCGGGAAGCGGCGGGCACTTCGGTGCGGGTCAACCTGGTCTCACCGGGCATGATCCTGACGCCGGAAGTCGAGGCCGGTTACATGCGACGGGCCGCGCGCGAAGGTTGGGGCGACACGTGGGCGGAGGTGGAGCCGCACGTCGCGGCGGACATTCCCATTCGCCGCATCACCCGCCGCGAAGAGGTCGCCGACCTGGTGCTGTTCCTGGCCAGCCCGCGGGCCGACGCCATTCATGGCCAGAACGTCGTGATCGACGGTGGCGTCCTGGGTCACGGCTGATGCTCAAGTCCGAATCGCGGCTCACATCCGGTCGATGGTCTCGATCCCAAGCAGGTCCAAACCGTCCTTCAGCGTGGCCGCGGTGCGCGCACACAGCAGCAAGCGGCTGGCCTCGGCGTCGCTGCCGAGCACCGGGCAACTCTCGTAGAAGCGCATGAACGCGGATGCCAACTCGTAGAGGTACGTGCACAGGTGGTGGGGCATGACGCTGCTTGCGACAAGCTCCAGCGTCTCCTGGAAACGGGCAAGCTGCAGCGCGAGGACGTGCTCTTCCCGGGCGTCCACCGCAAGGGGCCCGGTCGCCGACTCGGGATCGACCTCCCCGCGCGCGAACAGGCTCATGATGCGCGCATAGGCGTATTGGAGATACGGTGCCGTGTTGCCGTCGAAGGACAGCATGGCGTCCCAGTCGAAGACGTAGTCGCTGGTGCGGTTCTTGGACAGGTCCGCGTACTTCACGGCGCCGATGCCGACCGCGCGCGCGACGTCGTCCATCTCCGCGTCGCTCAAGTCCGGGTTCTTGGCCTCGACCAGCGCCCGCGCTCGCGCCTTGGCTTCCTCGACTAAGTCCAGCAGGCGCGTGCCGCCGCCTTGGCGCGTCTTGAACGGCCTGCCGTCACGGCCGAGCATCGTGCCGAAGGGATGGTGTTCGAAGGAGACCCCGGCACCGTAGCCCGCGACATCGGCTAGCGCGAAAAGTTGCCGGAAATGCATCGCCTGGCGCGCATCGACGATGTACAGGACGCGCTCGGCGTTGAGCGTGTCCGCACGGTAGCGCAACGCGGCGAGGTCGGTGGAATGGTAGAGGTAGCCACCGTCGGACTTGCGGACGATGACCGGCACCGGACGGCCGTCCTTGGCCTTGAACTGGTCGGTGTACTTCGCGGAGACCCGGGCCGGGAAGACGCATAGCGCACCGTCGGATTCGGTGAGCAAACCCTTGGCGTCGAGATCCTGGATGATGCCGTCCAAGTCGGCGTTGTAGGCGCTCTCGCCGCGAACGTGTTCCGGTCGCAGGCTGACGCCGAGCGCGTCGTAGACGGCCTGGCAGTGGGACATGGAAATGTCGATGTAGCGTTGCCATCTGGCAAGCGTTGCGGGGTCTCCGGTCTGAAGGTTGACCACCGCTTGCCGGGCCCGGCCGGCAAAGTCGGCTTCGGCGTCGAACCGGCTGCTGGCTTGTGTGTAGAAGCTCTCGAGGTCCGTCAGTCGGTCGGCGTCTTCGCCGATGTCGTCGAGGTGCGCCACTAGGCGTCCGAACTGGGTGCCCCAGTCGCCGATGTGGTTCTGCCGGAGGACCGTGTGGCCGAGCGCTTCGAGAACCCGTGCGACGGCGTCGCCGATGATCGTGCTGCGCAGGTGGTGGACCTGCATTTCCTTGGCGAGGTTCGGGTGCGAGTAGTCGATGACCACGCGTTGGCCGGCCAGTCGTTCGATGATCGGGCCCGTGAGCGCCCGTGCGAGCAGATCGTCGTCGATTGTCAGGCTGATGAAGCCCGGACCGGTGACGGTGGCGGCGGACGCTACACCGTCGAGATCCGCCGCTTGGATCAAGGCGCCGGCGAGTTCCCGGGGCGCCTGTTGCAGGTGCTTCGCCGCCGCCATCGCGCCGTTGGCCTGGTAGTCGCCGAACTCGGGGCGGGTGGCCGGTCCGACGATCGCCTGGGCGTCAGCCGCGCCCGCTGCGGCCAGGGCCGCCTCGAGGCGTTCGGTGAGCAGACGTTTGAGATTCACTCGCCGGCGACGTCCTCGGCCTGCCAGCCGCGCTGCCTCTCCACGGCCACGAAGCTCACATCCTGGCCGTCGTCGAGCCCCGCGCGCTCGTTGCCGACCCGGCGGATGGAACGGTGATGGACGAAGATCTCGTCGCCGTTTCCGCGCACGATGAAGCCGAAGCCCTTGTTGCGGTCGAACCACTTGACGGTGCCGCTCTCGCGCTTCGCTCCCTTGGGTGGGCCTGGGCGCCGATGCCGCACGGGTGTGCGTTCGTCGTCTCGCCCGCGCCGTCGTCCGGCGGAACTCGCCGATTGCGCCCCGGCGCGTGAGCGCGCTCGTGCGCCGAAGCGCACGGTCACCAGTGCCGTGCCCGCGCATGCCACGACGGTGAGGACGAGAAGGGCCAACGTGTTGGCGGCGAACAAGGTCGAATAGATCTGGGTAGCGGTTGCGGCGAAAAGCACCGAGACCACACTCGCCACGATGAACGTTTTCATGTGTCTTCTTGGTTCTTATGGATGTTCGATGACTGCTAGCAGTCTACTCCGATTCCACCCCGCTGACGCGACGAGTGGAGAGTATGACGATCGGCTCCAAGGGCACGCTGATTTTGTCGCCCACGGGGCCCGTTTCGGCCAGTTCGATGTCCTCAGCGGTCTCGCGCCCCGCGATCAGCGTGCCGAACACCGTGTAGCCCGGCCTGTCCGGCCTGGCGTCGAGGTGCGCGTTGTCGGCGACGTTGATGAAGAACTGCGAGTCCGCCGAGTCGGGATCGGAATGACGTGCCATGGCGATTGTCCAGCGGACGTTCAACGCGCCGTTCGCCGACTCGTTCACCACCGTGCGTGGCGGCTCGCGGTATGCGAGATCGACGTCGTACCCGCCGGCCTGGATCATGAAGTTGGGAATCACCCGGTGGAACACGGTGCCGACGTAGAAACCGTCGTCGACGAGCTTGAGGAAGTTGTCGACCGTGAGTGGCGCCTTCTCGGGCATAAGTTCGACCGTCAACGTCCCCATGCTGGTGGCGATTTCCACCTGCGGATTGCCGGTGTCCGGGGGCGCAGTCGACTCGCCGGAACAGGCGACCGAAGCACAGATCAGCGCGGTCACGATAGCTGCTTCCATGAAGCGAACGCCCCGCTTGGTGCGTGGCGGTCTGTGCCGGGTTGCCACCGGCGACCACGAAGCGGTCGCGTGTCGCATCATTGTTCCTCCAGGACCGACAGGTAGCGCTTGACGGTGGGTGCCAAGCCGATGTCCAAGGCATCGGCGATCAGGGCGTGGCCGATGGACACTTCGGCGATGCCGCCCATGGCCACGAAATGCCCCAAGTTGGCCAGGTTGAGGTCGTGCCCGGCGTTGACGCCCAAGCCAAGCTGGCCGGCATATCGGGCGGCTTCGCGATAGGTGCTCCAGGACGCGGCTGTCGCCGCGTCGTCAAGACCACGCGCCTCCACGAGATCCGCGTAAGGGCCCGTGTAGAGTTCGATCCGATTGGCACCGACAGCCTGGGCGTGGCGAATGTGAGACTCGACGGGGTCCATGAACAGGCTGACGCGAGCGCCCGAGCTCCGGTAGCGCTCGACGAACTTCGCAACGCCGGCACGCACGCGTGCCTCCGACAAGTCCCACCCGTGATCCGACGTCAGTTGGTTGTCGTCATCGGGAACCAGCGTGCATTGATGAGGACGTGCCGTCTCGATGAGGACGTCGAAGCCCGGGTAGCCGTCCCGGGGTTGTGCTGCGGGGTTTCCCTCGATGTTGAATTCGGCATCGGGATATTCGGCCACGAGCTCGCGCAGCGCGTAGACATCGTCGGTTCGGATGTGCCGGCCGTCCGGACGAGGATGCACCGTGATGCCGGACGCCCCGGCGTCCAGGATCGTCCGCGCGCAAGCCACGACATCGGGGCGCGACCCCTCCCGGGCATTGCGCAGCCACGCGATCTTGTTGACGTTGACGGACAGCGACGTCATGTCGGCTTGGCCTCGCCTCCCGACGCGTCCTCGGCAGGCGCGGTGGGGAGTTGCTTGGTGGTGACCAGATACGCGACGCTGCCGCCGATCAGCAGGATCGGCACGACGAAACCGGAGGCGAACTTGTAGGCCACCCACGCCTCTTCGCTGAAGTTGTACGCAACGAACAGGTTCAGCGACCCGGACGCCGCGAACACGCCCGCCCAGCCGTAGGTCAGCGCCCGCCAGGCCCGATCCGGGAGCATGAGCATCTTGCCCAGCATCCGCTTGATGACATCACCGCTGCCGATGAAGCGGCTGCCGACAAGGGCCAGAGCCATGATCCAGCTGACGACCGACCCGCGCCATTGAATGAACAGCGCGTTGCGGAACACCAGCGTCATCGTGCCGAAGATCATCGCTGCCCAGAACACCACCCACATCTGCCCGGTGACCCTGAGTCCCCGCACTTTGAAGTAGCCCACCTGCAAAGCCGCGGCGACCATCAGCGCCATGGTGGCGTAGTAGATGTCGGCCAGGAGGTACACGCCGAAGAATGCCGCAACGGGCAGGAAGTCAACGAGCTGCTTCATCGAAGGCAGTTTCAGGTGGGGTCGGCGCATTCTAACGGCTGTGGAAGCCTCGGAAGAACCTCCGAGCGGCGAACCGAGTCGCGGATCCTCGGCACTGCTGGTCTTCTAGCGATGTCCATGTACGATTCGTCGACAACGGAGGTGAGGCGTGCCTTAACGGGCGTTTACATTCGATGAGAAGGGCGTTGATCCTCATCATGCTCAGCTTCGGGGCGCGTGCGGCTGCTGATCCCAACCGGCTGGGCGTATCTCAATGCGGCCGCCAGTTTCGGCTACGGTCCGGCCATCGACAGTCTGAGGAACGTGCCGGAACGGTTGCGCACTTGGGCGCAACTGACCAGACCCTGCGGACATCGAAACACATTGAAAATTCGGATGATGACTCCGAGATTTCAAGATAAAGTGATCGGATGCTGGAACGTGCCGACCATATGCTCCGGATCGGCCAGGCAACGGCCCGATCACCGGTAACGGCCCTGCTCGGACCGCGCCAATGCGGCAAGACGACGATGGCACGGGCGTTCGCCGCAACCCAGGAGGCGACCTTTTTCGACCTCGAGTCGGAGGTCGATCTGCGCCGACTCGGCAACCCCGAAATGGCGCTCGGCGCGTGCCGCGGCCTCGTCGTCCTCGACGAGATTCAGCGGGCGCCGAACCTCTTCAACGTCCTCCGGGTATTGGTGGATCGGGTTGATGCGAGTAGCCGGTTTCTCATTCTCGGCAGCGCCTCGCCGGATTTGGTGCGGGGCGTTTCCGAGTCCCTTGCCGGTCGCGTGGAATTCGTCGAGTTGACGGGGTTCGGACTGGACGAAACGGGCATCGACGACTGGCGGCAACTGTGGCTGCGAGGCGGTCTGCCGCGATCGTACCTAGCCGCGTCGGACGACGACAGCATGGCCTGGCGGGAGGGTTTCATCCGCACTTTCCTTGAACGGGACATACCGCAGCTCGGGATTTCCATCCCATCGGCTGCAATGCGCCGGTTCTGGACCATGCTGGCCCACTGGCATGGGCAGACATGGAATGCGTCCGAACTCGGGAGGTCCATGTCCGCCACCGACAAGACCGTGCGTCGCTACCTGGATGTGCTCACGGGCACGTACATGGTCCGCCAACTCCAGCCTTGGTTGGAGAATCTGGCGAAGCGGCAGGTCAAGGCACCGAAGATCTACCTCCGGGACTCCGGCATGCTGCACGCCCTGTTGGGTGCCGCCACCGACAGCGTCCTCCTGTCGTTGCCCAGGGTAGGCGCTTCGTGGGAGGGGTTCGCGATCGAGCAGATCCTGAACCGACTTCGTCCGGCGCAGGCATGGTTCTGGAGCGCCCACGGCGGGGGCGAAGTCGATCTGTTGATCATGGAGAACGGTCGACGACTGGGTTTCGAGGCGAAGTTCAGTGAAGCCCCGGACGTGACCCGGAGCATGCACAACGTCGTGGACGATCTCAGACTCGACCACTTGTTCGTGGTCTGCCCGAGCCCGGAGTCCTATCCAGTCCACGAGCGCATCAGCGTCCAGTCGTTGTTCGAGCTATCCGACCTGGCTGGACGGATCCCCCCTGCCACCACGCGCGCTCGACCGGTGCAGTAACACTTTGCGGGGCCGGACGCGCCGACTTGCGTCCCGTTACAATTGCGCGCCGTCCAAACCCGCGAGGCACTGACTTCCCATGTCGACGCCCGGAGCGTTCTCGTTCGTTGCGATGGAGCACCGCATGCTCGGGCTGTGGGAGGAGCACGACGTGTTCCGCCGCTCCGTCGAAAACGCGGACAACGAGAAGCCCTACATCTTTTACGACGGCCCGCCGTTCGCCACCGGCCTGCCTCATCACGGCAACCTCGTCGGCTCCGTGCTGAAGGACATCGTGCCGCGGTACTGGACCATGAAGGGCCACCGGGTCGAACGGCGCTTCGGCTGGGACTGCCACGGCTTGCCCATCGAACAGGAGATCGACCGGACGCTGGGCATGTCGGCCGCGGAGACCGTCGCCAAGATCGGCGTGGCCGGGTACAACGCTGAGTGTCGTGCCATCGTCGAACGCTACGTCGCCGAGTGGCGCAAGACGATCACGCGGCTCGGCCGCTGGGTGGACTTCGACAACGACTACAAGACCATGGACGCCTGGTACATGGAGTCGGTGTGGTGGGTGGTCAAGCAACTCTGGGACAAGGGGCTGATCTACAAGGGCTTCAAGGTGATGCCCGTGTCCACCGCGCTCGAGACGGTGCTCGCCAACTTCGAGGCGGGCCAGAACTACATGGACGTCCAGGATCCGGCGATCACCGTCCTGTTCCAGCTTGAGGACGAGGATGCCGCGCTGGCGGCGTGGACGACCACCCCGTGGACCCTGCCTTCCAACCTCGCGGTCTGTGTCGGCGCGGACATCGACTACGTGAGAGTGGCCGATGCGGAGGCGGGTCGGTCGTTCTACCTGGCCGAGGCACGGCTCGACGCGTATCGGGAGAAACACCCGGGGCTCGCGGTCGAAGCGCGCGTCAAGGGCGAGGATCTTGTCGGGCGCCGCTACCGGCCGCTGTTCGACTATTTCGAGTCCGAGCAAACCCGCGGCGCATTCGTCGTCGTTGCCGACGATTACGTCACCACGGACGAGGGCACAGGCCTCGTGCACCAGGCGCCGGCCTTTGGTGAAGACGACTACCGGGTGCTCAGGAAGGCCGGGATCGAAGCGTTCGTGTGCCCGGTGACCATGGCGGGCGATTTCACCGACGAGGTCCGCGACTTCGCCGGGCGGTTCGTCAAGGACGCCGACGGCGACATCATTCGCCATCTGGACGCCGCCGGCAGCCTGTACGAGCGCGACGTCACCGTGCACAGCTACCCGCACTGCTACCGCACCGACGCGCCACTCATCTATCGCGCGGTACCGTCCTGGTTCGTGCGCGTCACAGACTTCGTCGGCGATCTCGCGGCGTGCAACGACGAAGTGCGCTGGGTGCCGGAACACATCAAGCACGGCCGTTTCGGCAACTGGATCGAGAACGCCATCGACTGGGCGATCTCCAGGAACCGGGTCTGGGGCACGCCGCTGCCGATCTGGATCAACGACGTCACGGGCAACGCCCGGTGCATCGGCTCGCGCGACGAACTCGAGCAGGCGACCGGCGTGCGCGTCGACGACCTGCATCGCGAGCACGTGGATCCGCTGACGTTCACCGTCGAGGGCGAGGAGGGCGTGTACCGGCGCGTGGAGGAAGTCCTGGACTGCTGGTTCGAGTCGGGCTCGATGCCGTATGCGCAACTGCACTATCCATTCGAGAACCGCGACCTTTTCGAGGCCGGCTTCCCGGCGCAGTACATCGCTGAGGGCCTCGACCAGACCCGCGGCTGGTTCTACACCCTGATGGTGCTCGCGACGGCGCTCTTCGAGAAGCCGGCGTTCAAGAACGTCATCGTCAACGGCATGGTCCTCGCCGAAGACGGCAAGAAGATGTCCAAGAGCCTGCGCAACTACACGCCACCGGACGAGTTGATGGAAAACTACGGCGCCGACGCTCTGCGCCTGTACCTGATCAACTCCGGTCTCGTACGCGCCGAAGAGCAGCGGTTCGCCGACTCGGGCGTCCGCGACATGGTGCGCCGAGCGCTCCTGCCCTGGTACAACGCGTACTCGTTCCTCGCCACCTATGCGTCCATTGACGGCTGGACGCCTGCGACGGAAACCCGGCCGGGCGACAACATCCTGGATCGATGGATTCTCTCGCGCCTGCAGACTTTGAAGGAGTCCATCAACGTCGAGATGGAGCGCTATCGGCTCTACAACGTCGTGCCGAAGCTGTTCTCGTTCATCAACGACCTCACGAACACCTACATCCGCCTGAACCGCGCGCGCTTCTGGGGCGAGGGCATGACGCCCGACAAGGCCGCGGCCTATACGACCCTGCACACGGCCGTCAACGAGCTGTCGGTCGCCATGGCGCCGTTCGCACCATTCCTCGCCGAGCACATCTATCAGTCCCTTGCCGGACTCGCCGGGGCCGGGAAACCCGAACCGGTGTCGGTTCACCTGTGCCCGTACCCGGAGGCCGACGAGGCACAGGCCAACGTCCTTCTCGAGGAGGCGGTGTCCCGGATGCAACAGGTCATCGAGCTCGGTCGCCGTAAACGCGAAGACGTGAAGATCAACCTGCGCACCCCTTTACGGCGGCTGACAATCGTCCATCGCGACGCGGCGCTGCTCGCCGAGATCCGGACGCTCGAGAACTACGTCAAAGCTGAACTCAACGTCAAGGACGTGCAGTACGACACGGACGAGTCGAAGTACATAGCGCTCGTCGCGAAGCCGAACTTCCCGGTGCTCGGGAAGCGGCTCGGCAAGCGCATGCGCGGCTTTCAGGCCAGCATCGCAGCGCTCGATGCGCCCGCCATCCAGTCCTTCCAGGAGGCCGGGAGCATCGCGATCGACGGCGAGACCTTCGACACGACCGAAATCCAGGTGTTGCGTGAAGCCAAAGCGGGAACGAATGCGATCTCCAATCGCTACGTGTCGATCGACCTCGACATCGCGCTCGACGACCAACTCGTTCAGGAAGGCTGGGCCCGCGAGTTCGTCAATCGGATCCAGCGGGACCGCAAGAAGCGCGGTTTCGACGTGAGTGACCGGATTCGCGTGCGCTACCGCGGCGATCCGGCGTTGGAGAGTGCCATCGAGACGCACCGCGCCTACGTTGCCCGGGAGACGCTGGCGACGGACTTTGCGTGCGGTGCTGTTGACGACTCGTCAGTCGAGGCCGTGATCGACGGTAAGCCGCTCACGTTTGCCTTGGATGTGGTGTAGGGCGTTCGTCGCGCGCTTGCGGGGCATACCTAATCGCTGCGGCACAGCGCGGTCGCGGAATAAACCGGCTGCCGGAAGCGTATCGTCGGCACAGACCGATGGAACGAGCACAATTGCGACTCGCGCTTGAACAGGCGGCCCCGGGCGCATACGCGCTGGCCGTGCAACTCCTCGGCAGTCGCGAGGATGCCGCCGATGCGCTCCAAGACGCCGTGGTCCGGGCGTTCGGTTCGGATGCGTACGACCCCGCCCAAGGCACGTTCAAGGCATGGTTCCTCGCCGTCGTCCGCAACCGCTGCCTCGATCTGCTCCGCCAGCGTCAGCGGCGGCCCCTGGTCGAGTTCGACGAGACGGCGTTTGCGGCGGTCGACGCCGACCCCGAGACGCTGTTCGCACGCGGCGAGCGGGCCTCGAAGGTTGCGATGGAACTGGCCGGGCTACCGGCCGAGCAGCGCGAGATCCTGATCCTGCGCGAGTACCTGGATCTGTCCTACGCTGAAATCGCGCGGGTGCTGTCGGTGCCTGCGGGCACGGTCATGTCGCGGCTGCACCGGGCCCGATCCGCGCTCGCGGACCGCCTGCGCCGGAGGGATGATGAACGACCGTAGTGACTGCGACGAAATCGACGAACTGCTGTCGGGCCACATTGACGGGGAACTGACCCAGGGCGCACGCCAGCGCGTCGAGGTCCACGTCGACGGATGTGCGCGTTGTGCCGCGCGGCTTGACGAACTGAAGGCTGTCCGCGCCGGTGTCGGCGCCCTGCCCATTGCACAGCTCGACCGGGAGACTTGGAGGAAAATGATGAACGACGCCACCGCACGAACGACACGCGGGATCGGCTGGCTGCTGCTGATCGGCGGCGGCATCGCCGTACTCGGCTTTGCGATCTACGAGTTCCTGCTCGCACAGACCGATGCTCCTTTATTGAAATGGGGCCTCATTGCGTTCTACGTAGGCTTGGGGGTGCTGTTGCTGGCGGTGATCCGGCAACGCATGCTCGCGCGCAAGACCGACCGATACAAAGATGTGGAGATCTAACCGATGATCGTCGTTACTTCGGAGACCGTGACAGGCAAACGCATCGTCAAGTCATTGGGGCTTGTGCGCGGCAACACGGTACGGGCGCGGCACATTGGCAAGGACATCCTGGCCGCATTGCGCAACGTCGTCGGCGGCGAGGTGCACGAATACGCCAAGCTGATTGCCGAGAGTCGCGAACAGGCACTCGACCGCATGGTGGGCGAAGCGGAGAGCCTCGGCGCCAACGCGGTGATCGCCGTGCGCTTCACCACGTCGGTGATGATGGGGGGTGCCGCCGAGCTGCTGGCCGTGGGCACCGCCGTGGTCGTCGAAGACGACGATTGACGCCCTAGCGGGCTGTTGCCGGCCCGCGCCGCGCCAGTTTAGGCTCGCCAGGCTGCTTCAGGCTGCAGGGCTTCCGCCTGGGCCGAAAGGCCTTGCCGCGCCACGCCGGCGACCGCCAGTACAACATCTTCGAGGGACTCCCAAGGATCGCCGCGCAACATCCCCTTGGCCTGCAGGTCGAGCACGGCGCAGTCTCGTAGCAGCGCGTCGACCCGGTCCGGGCCAAGCCGCCGTACGGCGCGTTCGACCAGTTGCCGGCGGTTGCGCGCCAGCCGTGGATTGCCACCCTGCGCCAGTTCGCTCACCCGGCGCAGGTTGTTGACGAGCGCGCCCATGATCATGAACACCGCAACGCCTTCGGCGTGCAGGTTGGCGAGCATTCTGCGGGCGCGCGCGGCCTCTCCGGCGAGAGCGGCGTCGATCATCTCGAAGGTATCGAAGTGCGAGGAGTCGCCGACCGCGTCGATGACGGCATCACGACTCAACGGGCCCGTGCTTCCTAAGAGCTTGAGTTTCTCGATCTCCTGCTTGGCCGCGAGGAGGTTGCCCTCGATGCGTTCCGCCAGGGCGTCGATCGCATCCCGGTCGAGATGCAGGCCGGCGGCACGGCAACGACCGTCAAGCCAGCGTGGCAACTCGCGACTTGCGATCGGCCAGATCGGGATCGCCACGCCGGCCTTGTCGATGGCCTTGTACCAGGCACTGCTGCGCTGGCGCCATTCGAGGCCTATCGCTCGACAAAGCAGCAGCGTGTCCGGGAACGGGGCACCGAGGTAGCGCCGCAGCGCGGCGGACCCCGCCTGATCGAGCCCGCGCGCGGGGATGCGCACATCGAGCAACCGCTTGTTGGCGAATAGCGAGAGATTGGCAGCGCCCCGGAACAGGTCGTCCCAGGCGGCGCGTGGCGCGGCCTCGAACAGGGTCCGCTCGTCGAAACCGTCGCGCGCGGCGGCGTCGATGATGGCGTCGCAGGCTTCGTCGACCAGGAGCTGCTCGTCTCCCGAGACCAGGTACGCGGCGGCGAAATCGCCGGCCGCGAGATGCCGCGCGAGCTGGTTAGCTCTGACCTGCATCTCTGGCCGCTGCGATTACGCGTGACCGGGCACCCAGGACGCGTACGATCCGGTCCACGAGATCGGCGCGCATTTCCCGCACCAGGAGCGCCTGCTCCTCGCTGCTGCCGACGATGTTGTCGCGGTCGAGGCGGGCCACGCGCTCGCTCGTCAGTTCGCTTGCGGCGGTGAGCACCTCACCCGACGGGGATTCGAGCGCGAAGCGGATCGACAGCGACATCTCGTACTCGGCGGCGCGCCCGGCCGTCACCGAGGCGCTGCGCCGGTTCTGGCGCTGCCCGGCGAGCTTGACGACGACGTCGGCTTCGGCCGCGACCGTGGTCAAGCGGACCTTCGCGGATCGGATGGCCTGCGCGAGTTCGCGGTCGAGGTCGACCGTGGAATCGGCGTCGATGTGCACGGCTTTGAGCGCTGTGCCGAGGTCCCAGGTGCGCAGATGGAATCCACAGCCGGCGACCAGCAGGGCGACTGCGCAGGGCAGGCCGACGCGGGCGACCGTACGCTTCACGACACCACGAAGTTGACGAGCCGCCCGGGTACGACGACCGTCTTGCGCACTGTCGCGTCTGCCAGGTGGCGCGCGACGTTCTCGTTGCCGCTTGCCGCCCCGACGTAGGCACTTTCGTCGGCGTCTGCGGGTACGGACACGCGACCACGCACCTTGCCGTTCACCTGCACGACGACTTCCACCGTGGACTCCACGAGCTTCGCCTCGTCGTAGGCGGGCCACGCGGCCGTGTCGAACAAGCCGCCGTTGTGGCCGAGGCGGGCGTAGAGCTCCTCCGCGATGTGCGGCGCGAACGGCGCCAACATGATCACGAGGGGTTCGAGTTCGGCGATGCGTGCGCTGCGCCCGCCCGCCCGAACCGCGTTGAGGCACTCCATCATCGCGGCGATCGCGGTGTTGAACTGCAGCTCGGGCAGTTGTTCGCCGACCTGCTTGATGGTGCGGTGCACGACGCGTTCGACGCCGGCATCAGGCGCGCCGGGTTGGGCGTCGGCAACGGCCTGCCAGAGCCGGTTGAGGAAGCTCAACGGGCCCTGGATGCCGCGCGTCTGGTAGTCCGCCAACTGGTCGTAGGGGCCCAGGAACATCAGGTACAGGCGCATGGTGTCGGCGCCGTACTGCTCGATGATCGCGTCGGGGTTGATGACGTTGCCGCGGCTCTTGGACATCTTGCGCCCGTCGCGGATCAAGAGGCCGTGGGCGCGGAAACGGTCGAACGGCTCCTCGAAGTCGAGTACGCCGAGGTCGCTGAGCGCCATGGTCAGGAAGCGCGCATACATCAAGTGCAGGACGGCGTGCTCGTTGCCGCCGATGTAGCAGTCGACCGGCAACCATTTGCGCGTGAGTTCTCGGTCGAGGGCGACATCGTCCCGGTCGGTGCTCGGGTAGCGCAGGAAGTACCAGCCGCTGCACAGGAAATTGTCGGTGACGTCGGTGTCCCGGTGAGCGGCGGACCCGCACGACGGACATGTGGTCTCGTAGAAATCCTTGGCGCGCGCCAGTGGGCTGACGCCGGAGTCGTCGGGTCGAAAATCGTCGAGGTAGGGATGGACTACCGGCAGGTCTGTTTCGGGCACCGGAACCGGTCCACAGGCTTCGCAGTGGATGATCGGAATCGGCGGACCCCAGTAGCGCTGGCGCGAGACGCACCAGTCGTGCAGTCGGTAGTTGACCTGGCGGGTGCCGAGGCCGCGCGCCTCGAGGGACTCGACGATGGCGCGTTTGCCGTCGGCTACCGAAAGGCCGTCGAACTCACTGGAGTTGACGAGGCGTCCGTCGCCGTCGAAGGCCTCTGTCAGCGGCGTGCCGGCGTCGCAGCCGGGCTCCGCGATGACGCGAACCACGGGCAACTCGAAACGCGCGGCGAACTCGAAGTCGCGATGATCGTGCCCGGGCACGGCCATGATGGCGCCGGTGCCGTAGCCCATCAGGACGTAGTCGGCGATCCACACCGGAATCTCGGCGCCGTTGACCGGGTTGATGCAGGTGCTGCCGGTGAAGACCCCGGTCTTGTCCTTGTCCACCTTCTGCCGCTCGACCAGGTCCTGCTTGGTGACGTCGCGCCGATAGGCGTCGACCAGGGCACGCTGCTCGGGTGTCGTCAACTCGTCCACGAGCGGATGCTCCGGAGCGAGCACCATGTAGGTGGCGCCGAACAGGGTGTCGGGGCGCGTGGTGAACACGCGTATCGCGGACTGCTGGCCGGACGCTGCGTCGCCGCGTCCGGCGACAGCGAAATCCACCTCGGCACCTTCGCTACGCCCGATCCAGTTGGCCTGGGCCTTCTTGGTGATGTCGGACCAGTCGATCGCATCGAGGTTGTCGAGCAGGCGCGGGGCGTAGCTGGTGATCTTGAAGAACCACTGCGGCAATTCGCGCTGCTCGACGGGGCTTTCGCAGCGCTCGCAGAGCCCCTGGATCACCTGCTCGTTGGCGAGCACGGTCTTGCACGACGGACACCAGTTGACCGGGGCGCGGCGGCGTTCGACCAGGCCGCCGTTGTAGAGCTTGAGGAAGACCCATTGCGTCCACCGGTAGTAGTCCACGCTGGTGGAGTTGACGGTGTGGTTCCAGTCGTACATCCCGCCGAACCGCTTCAGCACGCGTGTGAAGTTGGCGATGTTGGCGGGGATCAGGTCGTTGGGGTTCTTGCCGACGCGCAGGGCGTAGTTTTCCGAGTGAATGCCAAACGCATCGAAACCCATGGGCTCGAAGACGTCCTTGCCCATGAGGCGCCAGTAGCGACCGTTGACGTCCGCTCCGGTATAGGCATAGAGGTTGCCGATGTGCAGCCCTTCCGCGGACGGGTAGGGAAACATCATCAGGTTGTAGTAGGGATCCTTGGCGCGGCGAAGGTCCGACTCGGTCCAACGGTTGGTGCCGCGGCGTTCCCACTCCGCCTGCCACTTCGCCTCCACGGCGGCTGGATCGTAGCGCTCGCTGCTCATTGCGGCACCCGGCGGGCCATCACGAAAAAGCGCGCTACATTACCACGATGCTCAAGCATTCGCGCTTGGCTAGCGGTGCAGCGTCTGGTATAAAGCGCGGCCCTCAAGGGTGACAGGTAAAAGGGCTCTTCGGATGTCGAAGGTCTGCGAGGTCACGGGCAAGCGCACGGTGAGTGGCAACAACGTCTCCCATGCGCACAACAAGACGCGGCGCCGGTTCGCGCCCAACCTCCACTACCACCGGTTCTGGGTTCCGTCCGAGAACCGTTTCGTGCGGCTGCGCGTGTCGGCCGCGGGCATGCGGGTCATCGACAAGAAGGGCATCGAGGCTGTGCTCAAAGACATCGAGGCACGCCGCCAAGCCGCGGCGCGATAGGCGCGGATCAGTGAGGTAGCCATGCGCGACAAGATCAAGCTCGTCTCAAGTGCCGGTACCGGCCACTACTACACGACCACCAAGAACAAGCGCACCATGGAAGGCAAGCTGGAACTGCGCAAATACGACCCGGTGGTGCGCAAGCACGTGGTCTACCGGGAAGAGAAGATCAAGTAGGGTCGCGAGGGCACGCCTGCCCGAACTCCCGGAAGTCGAAACCACGCGGCGCGGCCTCGAACCCGTTCTGCGCGGGCGTCAATTGCGCCGGGTCGTTGTCCGCAACGCCGCGCTGCGCTGGCCGGTCAGGCTCCCGGATTCGATCCGAAATCAGCGCATAAATGCCGTCGAACGACGCGCCAAGTATCTCTTGGTGCATCTCGACACCGGCGGATTGATCGTCCACCTCGGCATGTCCGGACACCTGTCGGTGGTGCCGACCGGTTCGACGCCAGCCAAGCACGATCACGTCGACTTCGAGCTCGACGATGCCCGTACCGTGCGCCTGACCGATCCGCGCCGCTTCGGCAGCCTGCACTGGCAACCGCTCCCGGTCGATGACCACTGGCTGCTGCGCGACCTCGGCGTCGAGCCCTTGTCCGACGACTTCGACGGCGGCCATCTCGCCGTGCGCGCCCGGGGCCGCCGAGTCGCCGTCAAGTCGTTCCTCATGGACTCCCGCGTGGTGGTGGGCGTTGGCAACATCTACGCCAACGAGGCGCTTTTCATCGCGGGCATCAGGCCGCGGATCGCGGCGGGCCGCCTGTCCCGGCCACGGCTGGCGGCGCTTGCCGATGCGGTCAAGGCGACTCTGCAAAGCGCGATCCAAAGCGGCGGCACGACGCTCAGGGACTTCGTCGGAAGCGATGGGCGGCCGGGCTATTTCGTGCACGAACTGAGCGTTTACGGGCGCGGCGGGGAGCCTTGCCGACGCTGCGACACGATATTGAAGGAGGTCCGCCTCAACGGGCGAGGAACGGTCTACTGCCCCCGCTGCCAGCACTAGACCGCCTAGGTGCCCGCGCATCTTGGCCGACCGGTGAACCTTGGTTCGGGCCGCGGCCTTTCGCATCGCTAGCCCGCGCATTTCACCCGGAGCCGTGATGTTGCGTTCCATGTGGGCAACTCGTTTTCACATGCGTGTCGACGAGGCACGTCGGCGTCCCCGGCACGGAGTCGCGGCAACCGGACAGATCATGTGTAGCAAAAAGCGGACAGATCCATTTGCCACCGACAGGGCCGGTCTGACCGGTCTAGCCCCCTTGCGCCCCGCGTGCGCAAACTGGTAGCGTTAATGGTGAGACACGTTGCGGAGCGAATCCGGCCATCACAGAGCCGGGTTGCCCGTCGAATACAACAGCCGACAACCCGGGCAAGGGAGTAGCTACCCGAACCCCCGGCGAACAGGCGGGAACACTCCTGCGCTCTGCAGACGTGTCTCAACGGCCCGGTACCGGGTCGGGGAGACACAAATGGCAAAGAGCTACATCGAAAGCGCGAAGGCGTGGTTTCCACAGTACGTTGCTGAGGTCAACCGTGCGGCGACCGGGGTCATTGGCCGGGCTGTTGTACCAAAGGCGTTCGCGGTAATGCTAGTCCTGTCTATAGCGATCCCAGCAGCGGCGACGTGCAGGGCATGGATCCCATGGCGAGACCCCGTAGAGGCGTGTCTTGACAAGTGCGATGTGAACCACTGCGACTGCATGGAGGGTTTCTGGTACATTCCGTTCAGGGGCATTATTTGCGGCCATGACCGGAACGTGTGCAGGCTCGAATGCACCGACTACTACCCCTGATGTAAGGAGGAGGAAGGCAAATGACCCCGCTAGTCCGAGCTACCGCGATAGCCTCAGCCGCTGTGGCCGCATTCTTCCTGTCCATGGTGGTTGTCGTGATCGCGATTCGATCTGAGCCGATTGCGTTCATCGTGGCAATCCCGGCTACCCTTGTTACGACTTGGCTGTGCTGGCGATTCTTCACGGAGAGCAGAGTCTGGCCGGGCGGGCTAGCGGTGGGCGCCTTTCTCTTTCTTGCCGTCTTCTACGCTCAATCGCTCTGGGCTTACTGGTCTGATGCGTTGTACGCGCCTTGGGCCGAGTTCACCCTCGCAATTGCGTCGATGTTGCTCGCTATAGGCGTTGCTGTGATCGGTGGCACTCTGTTCTGCCGCAAGGCTCGTCAGCTTCCGAGCTGAACGGTGCCAATGGAGGTTGGGCACCCGGCTCACCTGTGACATTCGCTCGTCAGACGCCACGTTCGGCGTCCGTACTTCACGGCCATCAGGTTTCGGAATGGCGAGGACGTACCGCTCAGATCTTGGCCGGCACTCCGATTCACACCCCCCCGTCCCGGTAGTACTCCGCAACGGCCGGGTGGACGAACTCGTCGATGTTGCCGCCGAGGCCCGCGATCTCGCGAACTCGCGAGGAGCTTAAGAAGGACCATTGCCTCGACGTGGGTAGCAGGACGTATTCAAGGTCCGGGTCCATCTCCCGGTTCATCGTGATCATCTGGTATTCGTAGTCGAAATCGGAAATCGTGCGCAGTCCGCGGACGATGAAGCGGGTGTCCTTGGAGCGGACGTAGTCGACGAGCAGGACGTTGAAGCCATCCACCTCGACGCGGTCGCCGAACTCTGCGAGCGCTGCCCGGCACAGTTGGATCCGATCCGCCAGATAGGTCGACGGATCCTTGTCGGACGATGTGCCGACGGCGACGATCACCTTGTCGAAGAGGCCCAGGGCGCGCTCAACGATGTCCTGGTGGCCGTAGGTGATGGGATTGAAACTGCCGGGGTAGACGACGCTCGTCATCGCGCTTCCGTGGCGCTTGAGGTGGTCGGGATGTTAGCCCGGACTAGCCGGCCTTGTCCCGTCGCGCGCTTGGGGGAGCGAGCTTGGCCAGAACACTATGCCGGGCCGACAATGTACTCGAGGTAGTTGGCGGGACTCACCACATCGAACGTACTGTGTGGATAGCTTTTCGTCCAAGCCTTCGGGGCACGCGCATTGGCCTTCGGCGACCACTTGATCTCGAAGCCGTGCAGTGCGCCGCCGTGCTCTTCGACGAGATCGACTTCCTGCTGGTCGTATGTGCGCCAGAAATAGCCCTCGGCTAGGCGACCGGTGTAGAGGTTGTACTTCAGGCGCTCCACCTGGATGTAGTTCTCCCACAATGCACCGACGTCATCGCGTAGGCCAAGCGGATTGAAGTTGTTGATCACGGCGTTGCGGATGCCGTTGTCATAGAAGTAGTAGCGACGACTCTTGACGATTTCCTTGCGCTGGTTGCGGCTGAAACCCATCCGGCTGAAGACCACGAAGGTCTTCTCCAGGAGGTCGAGGTAACGCTGGACCGTGTTCTTGCCCATGCTGAGCTGATTGCCGAGTTCCGATATCGAACTGTCGCGACCGATTTGGAACGCGAGCAGTTGCAGTAGGCGGAGCAGCTTGTCCGGATGGCGGATGCCCTCGAGCGCGAGAATGTCCTTGAAAAGGTAGGCGCCGGCCAATTCCTTTAGGTAGACCTCCCGGTCCTCGGCACCGGATGCCAGGACGACCTCGGGGTAGGAACCGTAGATCATCCGCGCGTCGAGTTGCGCGCGAGTCTCGTGCGCGGCCTCGCGGGACTTAAGCTCGAGTTGGGCGAACGGCAAGAGCAGGAGCGTGACCTTGCGGCCTGTCAACGGTTCACCAGTTTGCTGCGCCAGCTCGAACGAGGACGACCCTGTCGCAACGATGCGCAAGCCCTCGACGTGATCGGCAAGCAGCTTCAGATTGAGCCCAATCTGCGGGACGTGTTGCGCCTCGTCGACGATGAGGGTCTGGTGTTTGCCGACCATCGCGCGAAGCGCGGTGACCGATTGGCTGGCGAGAAACTCGCGGGCGCTCAAGTCTTCGCCGGATACGACCAGTGCTTGAGGATCGTCTTCTTGCACGAACCGCTGGACCAACGTGGTCTTTCCGACCCGCCGTGGTCCGTAGAGGACGACCACCTTGTTTGGCGCGAGGAGCCGACGGAGCCTCGTCAGTTGCGCTTGAGGGATGTAGTCGGCCATAAACAGACCGAATTAATGTAAATTCAGCCTGTAGTGTATACCATATTTGTCTAAATTCAGTCAGTTCACAGTCGGTTGAGCCTATTGGTGACGCCGCAGTAGGCGAAAGTGGGAGGCGCCCGCATGCGACTGGCGGGTCGTCATCAGGCCTGTCACCTGTTCGATCCGGCCCGGGTCGAAATCCGCGTCGGCCTCGACGTAGATCGCGCCGTCAGCGGCCAGTCTGGCAGCGGCTTCGGGCAATGCGGCGTCGAGCAGAGGGGTCCCGAAGGGCGGATCGAGAAACACCACGTCCCAGCGTTCGTCCTCCCGGCGGCGACGCAGCCAGCGCACACCGTTCCCCCGGTGGACGTCGGCCGCGGCCTCGAGTTCGTCTCGGTGGCGGCGGAGCAACCGGCACGCCGAGGCGTCGTCATCGACCAGCACCGCGTGCGCCGCGCCGCGCGACAGCGCTTCGAAGCCCAGCACGCCCGTGCCGGCGAAAAGGTCGAGGATCCGCGCCCCGGGAAGGTCGGCGGCCAGCCAGTTGAACACCGTGACGCGCGCCCGATCCGGCGTCGGCCGGATCGCCGCGCTGGCGACGGCGAGCTTTCGCCCCCTCCACTTACCGCCGATAATGCGGACGCGATTGATCGGTCTGCGAGCGGGGCTGCGGCCCATCAGGGACCTCCGAACCAGGCCGGCCAGAGATCCTGTTCAACCGCAAATGATGAACCGCGGTCAAGCGAAATAGCGCGAGGCATATGTCGATCATGTGGAAACGGGCGCCAAAAGCAAACGCCGAGGGTGGTCAGCGCGCCAAAGATGCCGAGCCTTCGCTGTGGTCGCGCCTCAACCGGTCGCTTGCCAAGACGCGCAACCAGATCGCGACCGGCGTCGGCGACCTCTTGCTCGGTGCCCGCGAGATCGACGCCGACGTGCTCGACGAGCTTGAAACCGGCCTCTTGGTCGCCGACGTCGGCGTGGACGCCACGGAACGCATCATGGCGTCACTCAAGGCCCGCGTCAGCCGGCGCGAGCTCGGCGATACGCAGGCCTTGCACGCGGCCCTCGCGGACGAGTTGACCGACATGCTCAACCCGGTGGCGGAACCGTTCACGGTCGGCGCGGAGCGACCGTTCGTGGTGCTCGTCGTCGGCGTCAACGGCGCGGGCAAGACGACGCTCATCGGCAAGCTGGCGGCGAAACTCGGTGAGCAGGGGTTTTCCGTTCTGCTCGCCGCCGGCGATACGTTCCGGGCCGCCGCGATCGAACAGTTGACGGCGTGGGGCGAGCGCAACGCGGTGCCCGTGATCGCGCAACGCCAAGGTGCGGACAGCGCCTCGGTGATCTACGACGCGATCCAGGCGGCCAAAGCCCGGAACGTCGACGTCGTCCTGGCGGATACGGCCGGGCGTCTGCAGGCAAAGGTTGGCCTGATGACGGAACTCAACAAGATCAAGCGGGTCATGGGGCGGCTGGACAGCGGGGCTCCGCATGAAGTCCTCCTCGTGCTCGACGCCGGCGTCGGGCAGAACGCGCTCAAGCAGGTGGCGGAGTTCGACAAGGCGGTTGGCTTGACCTCGCTTGCGGTGACCAAGCTCGACGGCACCGCGAAGGCCGGCGTCATCCTAGCCGTCGCCGCAGCGACCGGGCTGCCCGTGCGCTTCGTAGGAGTAGGCGAAGGGGTGGACGACCTCGCAACCTTCGAGCCGCGGCCCTTCGTGGACGCGCTGCTGGCAGCGCCTTAGGTTCCTGCCGTGCCGGGCATCGAGTTCAGTCATGTCGTCATGCGCTACGACAATGGCACCGAGGCTTTGCGGGATGTCAATGTCGTGATTCCGGAAGGTTCGATGCTGTTCCTGAGCGGTCATTCCGGTGCCGGCAAGAGCACCTTCCTGAGGCTCGTGCTGCGTCTCGAGTCGCTCACGCGCGGCCGGATCCTGATCAACGACGTGGACATCTCTCGGTTGGCGCGCCGCCGTATCCCGGCCTATCGACGCCATCTGGGCGTCGTCTTCCAGGACCACCAACTGCTGCCGATGCGAACCGTGTACGACAACGTGGCGCTGCCGCTCCGTGTTGCCCGGGTGCGTGAGCGCGAGATCGGCCGCCGCGTGCGGGCCGCGTTGTCGAGCGTTGAGTTGCTCGACAAGGACCGCGTCCTCCCGGGTGCCCTTTCGGCCGGTGAGCGGCAACGTGTCGGCATCGCCCGAGCAGTCGTCAACCGTCCCAAGGTGCTCTTGGCGGACGAGCCGACGGGCAATCTCGACCCCGCGCTGTCTGAGAGCGTGATGAGCCTGTTCCGCATCTTCAGGAGCCTCGGGGCAACCGTGATCGTCGCCAGCCACGACACCGGGCTCATTTCCGGTATGGGCGAACGCATCGTCGAACTCGCCGACGGGCGGCTTGTCGGCGACAGCGCCGCGTAGTTTGCGATGACCATGGACACGCAGCGCGGCCGGACAGATCCCCGGACCGCACGCCGCCCCAAGGAAGTGTGGCCCGCAGCCTCTGGTGCGCTTCGGAGCGTATGGCTGGAGCGCGCGCGCGTTGCCGGAGAGAGCATCGCCTACGTCGGCCAGCGTTGGCCCACGACCGTGGTCGTATGGTTGCTCATCGGGGCTGCACTCGCACTTCCCGCCGCACTCTACTTGGTGGAGTCCAACCTGTCCCGCGCCGCCGGGGAGTGGCAAGGCCGGCCCGGGTTCTCGGTGTATTTCGAGCCGGGCTTGGACGCGTCCGTGTCGACCGGTTTGGCGGCTCGGTTGCGCGCGGAACCGGACGTTTCCGGCGTGCGACTGATCACGCCGGAGCAGGCGCTGGCCGAATTGCGCGGCCAGACCGGGCTGCGCGATGCCGTCGAGGTCTTCGATGGACTGGAGCGCAATCCGTTGCCGGTCACCATCCGCGCCACCTTGGCGCTCGGGAGCTCGCCCGACCGACTCCTGGCGATCGCCGAGTCGGCCGGGATGCAAGCCGGTGTCGCCGAGGTCGTAATCGAGAAGACGTGGCTCGAGCGCTTGGCGGCGATCCGCGACGTGATCCGCCGGATTGCAGTGATTGTCGCGGCGCTCTTGGGGGTGAGCGCGGTGTTGATCTCTGCGGCCTCGGTGCGGCTCGCCATTGCGGCACGCCTGGCCGAGCGGGAGGTGCTGGCGCTGGTTGGTGCCGACGCCCGTTTCATCCGCCGGCCGTTTCTCTATCTCGGCTTTCTCTACGGAATCGGCGGTGCTGTGGTCGCGGCGGCGCTGCTGGCCGCTGCGCTGATGGCCCTCGAAGCGCCGTTGACCAGGTTGTTCGCCAGCTACGGCGTGGACTTGCATTTGTCGGGATTCGACCCCATGTTCCTGGGTGTGCTGCTGGGCTGCGGCGCCGTGCTGGGCGCGCTAGGTGCGCGGCTCGCGGCGGCGCAATCGGACCGACCACCGTGATCAGCGGTTAGCAGCGAAGGAACTAGAGTGCTAAAATGCGGTCGAAGTGTTACCGCAGGTAGCAAACAGGCGCGGGCACTGCCGCGCTTGAGGGAGGTAGGAAGGATGAACACCAATGTCCTGTCGATCGCGAGTCTCTCGCCGGGCCGCGACTTGGAGACCTACATTCAGACCATCAACGCGTTCCCGATCCTAAGTCCCGAGGAGGAGCGCGCGTTGGCGGAACGCTTCTACCACGAAGACGACCTCGATGCGGCCCGCGAACTCGTCTTGAGCCACCTGCGCTTCGTCGTCCACCTCGCACGCAGTTACTCCGGCTACGGATTGGCCCAGGCGGATCTGATCCAGGAAGGCAACGTCGGCTTGATGAAGGCCATCAAGCGTTTCGATCCGAACGTCGGCGTCCGGCTCGTGTCCTTCGCCGTGCACTGGATCCGCGCCGAGATGCACGAATTCATCCTCCGCAACTGGCGCATCGTCAAGGTCGCCACGACCAAGGCGCAACGCAAGCTGTTCTTCAACCTGCGCAGCAACAAGAAGAAGCTCGGTTGGCTGAACGACGCCGAGACCCGGGCCATCGCCCATGACCTCGGGGTCACGCCGGCGGCGGTCACCCAGATGGAAGGTCGCTTGTCGTCCCGCGACGTGGCCTTCGACGGCCATGCCGACGACGACGCCGACGAGGCGCCGCTGGCACCGGCCTACTATCTCGAGGACACCAGTGCGAACCCGGTGGACCTGGTCGCCGATGCGGATGCCGCCAGGACCGCATCGCGGCAACTCGCCGAGGCCATCAGGACATTGGACGACCGGGCGCGCGACATCCTCGAGTCGCGCTGGCTGCGCGACGACAAGCTGACCCTCATGGAGTTGGCCGAACGCTACGGCGTGTCTGCCGAGCGGATCCGGCAGTTGGAGCGCAACGCCATGAAGAAGCTAAGGAAGCACATCGACGCCGACGCCTGAGGCGACGCCGACGCGCGTCTACCTACGACGTCGGGGCCGGATGACCGCGGCCCAGGCCCGCGCCCTCGACACCCTCTCCGACGAGTATCTGCTCAAGCTCCCCGAAGGCCCCATCGGCTCGTCGCTGTGGGCGGCTGAGTTCAGCCGCGCCGCGCCGCTCGCCATCGAGATCGGCTTCGGCAACGGCGTCGCGCTTGCGCATCTAGCGCTCGCGAACCCGGACTGGAACTGCGTCGGCGTCGACGTCTACCGCCCCGGGTTCGGCGCCTTGATGCTCGCCTGCCAAAAGGACGGCATCGGCAACGTCCGCATCGTCGAGAGCGAAGCGTTGACGCTGCTCAGGCGCCTCGCGCCGGCGTCGGTGCGTCTCGTCAACGTCTTCTTCCCAGACCCCTGGCCCAAGGCGCGCCACCACAAGCGGCGCTTGGTGAATGCCGACTTTGGGAGCGCCGTCGCGGGCTGCTTGGAGTCGGCTGGAACGCTGTCTTTGGCGACCGACTGGGAACCCTATGCCGAGCAGATGGTTGAGATCCTCGCCGCGGTGCCGACGCTGCACGGCGGCCAGACCGAGCGCCCGGATTCGCGCCCAATGACGGCGTTCGAAGCCAAGGGGACAGCGGCCGGGCGCGCGGTCGTGGATCTGACCTATCGGCGCGTCGGCTAGCCCATAGGCGTCACGTTCGGTGACGCTTGAGGAAGCGCGCGACGACGGCATCCAGATGCCGATAGCCAAAGGCGGTCAACGCCAGCCGATCGGCGCGCATCAGACCCCAGTCGACGAGTTCCGCGATGGTTCCCGCAATTGTTGCATCGGGGAGCCCGGTGCGCGTCCCGAAGGACCCCCGGTCGACGCCGTCGGCGAGCCGCAGGGCGTTCATCATGAACTCGCCGGGAAGCTCATGGGGGTGGACGGGATTGGCCGTTGTCGGCGCGCCACGCATGTAGAGACGCGGCTGGTGGGCCTTCGCGGTGCGGACGATCACCCCGTCCGGCGTTGTCAGCTTCCCATGGCCACCGGCGCCGATGCCGATGTAGTCGCCAAAGGTCCAGTAGTTCAGGTTGTGGGCGCATTGGTGGCCGTCGCGGGCGAATGCCGAGACCTCGTAGCGAACGTAGCCGTGCCGGGCCAGGAAGTCGACGCCGGCCTCTTCGATCTCGGACGCCTCGTCGTCGTCCGGGAGTCCGGCGGGCGGTCGCTGCGCGAAGGCGGTCTTGGGCTCGATGGTGAGCTGGTACCACGAGATGTGCGGCGGCTCCAAGCGGACTGCATGAGCAAGATCTGCGATCGCTTGGGCCACCGTCTGTCCCGGGAGGCCGTACATGAGATCGATGTTGAAACTGGCGAAGCCGGCGGATTCGACGGCTGCGGCCGCGCGGCGCGTCTCTGCGGCGCTGTGGATTCGGCCGAGGCGTTTGAGTTGCGCGGCGTCAAAGGACTGCGCGCCCAGGGAAATGCGCGTCACGCCGGCGCGTCGATACCCCCGGAAGTCACCGTGTTCGACTGTCCCGGGATTGGCCTCCAGAGTGACCTCGACCGCCTCCGGCACGCGACGAGTCAAGGCACGGAACGCTGCCGGCGGAAACAGGCTCGGCGTGCCGCCGCCGAAGTACACCGTCCGCACGGGCCGACCGTCGAATCGCTGGCACTCGCCGTCGAGGTCGTCGAGCAGAACGGCTAGGTAGTCGTCGTCGCGGAGTTCGCCGCTAAGCGGATGCGAGTTGAAGTCGCAGTACGGGCATTTGCGCACGCACCACGGAAAGTGGACGTAAAGGCCGAGCGGCACCGGAGTCACGCGGACTCGAGAAGCGCGGCGAGACGCCGGCAGGCGCGGCCGCGGTGCGACAGTCGGTTCTTCTCTGCGACGGTGAGTTCCGCCGCGGTCTTGCCGAGTTCGGCAACCAGGAACAGCGGATCGTAGCCGAAGCCGTTGTGGCCGCGGGGCGAGTCGATGATCGTGCCGTGCCACCGCCCGGTCGCGATCAGCGGGGCAGGATCGTCGGGCGCACCGAGGTAGACGAGCGTGCAGGTGAAGAACGCGTCCCGGTGGCCACGGCCACCGGCGTTCGCGTGTGCGGCCAGGGTACGGCGCAACTTGGCGTTGTTGCGCTCGTCGTCGGCCGGTTCGCCCGCGTATCGGGCGGAACGGATGCCGGGGGCGCCGCCGAGCGCCGGCACGACGAGGCCGGAGTCGTCGCCGATCGCGGGCAGACCCGACTCGCGGGCCGCGTGGCGGGCTTTGGCCAGTGCGTTCTCGACGAAGGTGCAGCCGACTTCGGGAAGGCTGGCGATGCCAAGCTCGCCTTGGACGAGGAGTTCGAAGCCGAGCGGCTTGAGGGACTCGGTCAGTTCGCGCACCTTGCCGGCGTTGGCGGTTGCGACCACGACCCTTCGGCGCACCGTACTCAGTCGGCGTAGTACAGCGGTTGCTGGAAACGCAACGTCTCGGTGCCGTGGTCGGGCAGATCGAGGAGCACCTCGAAACGGAGCGTCTCCGCGTTGTCGAAGTCGAATGCTGCCAGGTAGTAGACCGCGTTGCCGTCGTCGATCTCCCGGAACTCGAGGTCGTACGTCTGGCCGAGGAGATTGCGGTAATGGCCCGTCACGCCGGCGCGCTCGCCCCGGCCAGCGGCGCCAACGGCGGTGATGTTGACCAGCCCCTTGTTGCGCCCGCGCACGATCCCGTAGCGTTCGGCGATGGTCGCCGACAGGAGCGACGCGTTGAACGCGATGTAGTGGACGCGCCACGGACCGTAACGCTCGAACTGCTCGGCGTTGGCCAAGCCGGCGACCAGCGCCAGCAGGGCGACGGCGACTGCGCGGGTGAGCGTCTTCAACGCGGGGCACGCCCTAGGCGGTAGAACGCCGTCGTGCCGAAAAGGTTCGGGAAGCGATTGATGTGTGCCTGGAACTCGTGGTCGCCGTTGACCACGAAGCGCTCGATGATCGGCAGCCCCTTCTCGTTCACGAGCAGTTCGAAGTCGCGAAACGTGCACAGGTGGATGTTGGGCGTGCTGTACCAGTCATGCGGGAGATGGCGCGCAACCGGCATCCGTCCGCTAGTGGCAAGTTGCGCCCGGCAGCGCCAGTGACCGAAATTGGGAAATGTCACGACACACTCGTCGCCGATGCGCAACATCTCGTCGAGCAGGCGCGAGGGCTCCGCCACCGCCTGCAGCGTCTCGGTCATCACCACCATGTCGAAGCTGGAGTCGGGGAACCGGGCGAGGCCCTCGTCGAGGTCGTGCTCGATCACGTTGACGCCCGCGGCGACGCAGGCGCTGATGGCCGCCGCGTCCTTCTCGACGCCATAGCCGTTGACGCCTTTTTCGCGGGCGAGGTGATGCAGCAATTCGCCGTCGCCGCAGCCGAGGTCCAACACCCGGGCGCCCGGCTTGATGAGCGCGGCGATGATCTCGAGGTCTCTGCGCATGGGCTTCAAGCCTTGACCGAGTCGGCCTACGTATCCAGGCGCCGCAACGCTTCGTCCAGGTAGCCGCCGAGCACCTCGAAGTAGCGCTCGTTGTAGATCAGGAACGAGTCGTGTCCATGCGGCGAGTCGATCACCGCGCTGACTACGTCCTTGCGCGCCGCGATCAGCGCATCGACAATTTCCCCGGACCGGGCCGGCGAAAAGCGCCAGTCCGACGAGAAGGCCAGGATCAGGAAACGGGCATTCGTCTCGGCGACGGCACGCACCAGGTCGCCGTCGGATTCCAAGGCCGGGTCGAAGTAGTCGAGCGCGCGCGTCATCAGGATGTAGGTGTTGGCATCGAACTTCTCCGAGAACGACGTGCCCTGGTAGTGCAGGTAGCTCTCGACTTGGAACTGCACGTCCTGGGCGGAGCCGATGTCGCCGGACTTGAGCTCTCGGCCGAACCGGGTGCCCATTCCGTCGTCGGATAGGTACGTGACGTGGCCGATCATGCGCGCGAGCATCAATCCCCGGCGGGGCCGTTTATCGGCCTCGTAGTAGCGCCCGCCGAGGAAGTCCGGATCCGACTGGATGGCGTGGCGGGCGATCTCGTTGAACGCGATGTTCTGCGCCGACAGCTTCGGTGGCGCGGCGATGACGATGGCGTTGGCGATCCGGTCGGGGTAGTCGATCGCCCACTGCATGGCCTGCATACCGCCCAGGCTGCCGCCGATGACCGCGGCGAAGCGGTGCACGCCGAGCCGGTCGGCGAGCATGGCTTGCGTCCTCACCCAGTCCTTGACCGTCACCGTGGGGAAAGCTGCACCCCAGGGTTCGCCGGTTGCCGGGTTCTCCGAAACCGGGCCGGTGCTGCCGTCGCAACCGCCGAGGTTGTTGACGCCAACGACAAAGAACCGGTCGGTGTCGATGGGCTTGCCCGGTCCGATGCAGGTGTCCCACCACCCCGGCTTGACGTCATCGGGCGTGTGGAACCCGGCGGCATGGTGGTTCCCGGACAGCGCGTGGCAGATCAACACGGCGTTGCTGCGCTCCGCATTCAAAGTGCCGTAGGTCTCGTAGACCAGGTCGAAGCCGCCGAGGGTCACCCCGCACTGCAGAGTCAGGCAGTCGTCGAAGTGCGCCCGGCACGGCGCGACGATGCCCACGGAGTCCGTCGGGGGCGCCGCTGTAGATGCCGGCGCGGTCTCGCGTGCGCCGGCGGGGCTCGGACCGCTCAACCGGCCCACACCCGAATGGGCAGCAGCGTGCCCAGTACGAACGACTCGATTACCAGCAGAACGGCGACGGTGATCATCGGCGACAGGTCCAGACCGCCGAGCGGCGGCAGGATGCGTCGCGCCGGCGAGAGCAGCGGTTCGGCCACCTCGCGGGCCACGTTCGCCGCCGGCGAATAGACATTGGGCGCAATCCAGCTCATGACGATCGACAGGAAGATGGCGATCAGGAAGATCCACACGACGAGGCTCAGCGTCGAGTGCAGGCTGTCGTTCAAGATGTAGAGCACGTTCAAGGGCGCGCCCACGGAGACTGCGTAGATCGCCGCGGCCGCCATGTGCGCGACCCACGCGGTGGCGAAGGATGCGAAGTCGAGGTTGCGGTAGGGCCGCAACACCTGGCGCAGCGGATTGAGCACAGGGTCCGTGATGCGCACGATGCCCTCGCAGAACGGGTTGTAGAAACTGGCCCGCGCGGCCTGGAGGATGAATCGGAACAGGAAGATCAGGGCGGCGACGCGCAGGGCCAGCGTGACGACGAAAGTGAACGGATCCGTCATTTACTTGCCGAACTCCTCTGCCAATTCCCGAGACCGATGGAACGCCGCGCGCACGGCGGCATCGAGGGTCGCCGGTAGCGACTGCTCGGCAAGTATAGCCAGCGCCCGTTCGGTCGTCCCACCGGGTGAGGTGACGCGCTCGCGCAAGGTGGCGGGATCGTCGTCGATGGCCATCGCCGCAGCGCCAGCCGCCGTGGCGATCGTCAGGCGCTTGGCGACATCGGGACGCAACCCCAGCCGCGCGCCGGCCTCAGCGAGCGCCTCGATGACGTAGAAGAAGTACGCGGGCCCGCTCCCGGACAGCGCGGTGACGGCATCGAGCTCGGCATCCGACTCGAACCAAACGATTTCGCCGGCCGCGGCGAGCAGTTCCGTTGCACTCGCGCGCTGGCTAGCGGACACAGACGCGTTGGCGACGAGGCCGGTAATGCCCGCGCCGATGAGTGCGGGCGTATTCGGCATGCAGCGCACGATGGCACGGTCAGCGCCCAGCCACGTCTCGAGCGCGCGGCTGGGTACGCCAGCTGCGATCGAAATCAAAAGCTGGTCTTCGAGCGCCGGCGCGATCTGCCGGGCCACCGTCTCCAGAATCTGCGGTTTGACGGCGAGGACGATGATCCCGGCGTCGGCAACCGCGGCCAGATTGTCATCCGTAGTGGTGATCGAGGCGGCGAAGCGCGCCCGCTGGGCGGCGACGGGCTCGGCAACGGTGATCCGCCCTTGCCACGAGCCCGACAGGCGGGTGGCCAGAGCATGCGCCATGTTGCCACCGCCGACGAAGGCGATCCCCGTGGTCATTCTCTCGTGCTCCTCGTGCCGTCGCGGGATAGCCCCCGAGAAGGCGAAGCTTAGCGGCCAGCGACGGGCGGCTTCTACGCCTAAGTTCGCGGCCCGAAGATCGCCGTCCCGATACGCACCAGGGTGGCGCCTTCGGCGATGGCGTCGGCGAAGTCGTCCGACATGCCCATGGACAGCGTGTCCCAATGCTCGCCCGCGCTGGGCGAGAGGGCGTCGAACAGTTGCCGCGTGCGCCGAAAGCTGTCCCGTGGATTGCCGGGCTCGGGAATAACCATCAGGCCGCGGAGTTTAAGTCGCGGCAGGTCCGCGACGCAGCTAACGAGCGCGGGCAGCTCGTCGGGATCGACCCCGGCCTTTTGCGGCTCGGCGTCGATGTTGACCTGGATGCAGACGTCGAGGTCGCGCTCGGCCGCGGCGCTTAAGCGCCTCGCCACCTTGGTGCGGTCCACGGTGTGGATCCACTGGAAGTGCCGGGCGAGATCCTGCGTCTTGTTGGATTGGATGGCGCCGATGAAGTGCCAGGTGATGTCGAGATCGGCCAGCGCCTGGACTTTCGCGATCGCTTCCTGGACGTAGTTTTCGCCGAAGTGCCGCAAACCGTGGCCGTGGGCGGCGCGTACCTCGGCTACCGTCCTGGCCTTGGATACGGCGAGCAGATGCACGCTGCCGGACCTTCGCCGGGCGCCGTCCTCGGCCTTGCCGATGGCGCCGCGGACGGCGTCGATGCTCGGCCTCGCAACGGTTGTAACGGCGTTGGACACGCCGAGCAGTCTACCGCGATGCATGGCGAGGTTTGGCGAGGGGAATGGCACACTCCCAAGCGGTGCGTATGGCATCTGGAGGAGCACATTGCCGCTGATCGAGAGCGTGCTGGGCGACATCGTGCGGGAGCCGCTCGATGCCATCGTGAACGCCGCGAACTCGCGGTTGCTGGGCGGCGGAGGCGTCGACGGTGCGATCCATCGGGCGGCGGGTCCGCAGCTCTTGGCGGCGTGCCGACGGTTGCACGGCTGTGCAACGGGAGATGCCAAGATCACGCCCGGCTTCGACTTGCCGGCCCGGCATGTCATCCACACGGTGGGACCGGTGTGGCGAGGCGGCAACGAAGGAGAACCGGAACTGCTCGCCTCGTGCTACAGGCGCAGCCTCGAGGTCGCGGCAGAGAACCGCGTGGAGAGTATCGCGTTCCCGGCGATCTCGACCGGTGTATACGGCTACCCGCCGAATGCAGCCGCCGAGATCGCCATCGCGACCGTCCGGGAATTTGCGCCGGCCAGCGTCAACTTGGTGCGCTTCGTTTGCTTCGACCGCCCGACGGCGGCGGTCTACGCGGCGCTAGTAGCGGCGTAGCGGCCTGCGCGCGGCGGGCAGCTTTTCGGTCAGCTCCGCATCTGTGCCGATGACGGCCCGTGACCCGGCCGGGCCCAAGAAGCGGTGCACCATCAAGCGCTGGAACTCCCGCTTCTCGCGGTCGTTCAGTTCATCGTGGGCATCGCTTTCGACCAAGGCCCGGTAGTCGGCCGTCGTGTCCGAGTACGGAACGATGTAGGCCGGGGTTATGTCCATCAGGATCGCGGCGCGGTTCTGGCGGCTGCGGTTGATGCCCGCGCGGTGCCAGGTCCGGGTGTCGAACAGGATCATGCTGCCGGCGGGCGCTTCGATAACGTCGGCGTCGGCGCCGTTGTAGGGCAGACCATGGGCAGCGCGATAGTCCGGGTCGTAGACGGCGCTGGCGAGTCCCCAGTCCTTCGGCGGACCCCGGTCGAGCGCATGGGAGCCGAGCTTGAACGCCGTTGCGCCACGGTACTTGGTGAACTCCGAGACGCAAACGATGCGCTGCACGCCCATGACGGTCCGGCCGCTCGGCGTCGGCACCTTGCCTTCGGCGTTGATCCCCCAGTGGTACGGGTAGTCGGAGTGCCAGCCTTGCACGGTTCGCTTGCCGTCGTCCGGTGTCATGACCCCGATGCCGGGCGAGTGGGCGAGGCGGATGTCGTCCGTCTGCATGTACTGGCGGGCGAGCCAGACGGAGACGGGCTCCAACGCGGTCTTGGCGAGCGCGCTGCCTTGGCAGATCTGCCGCCGGGACCGGTCCGGCTTCCGGTGAGCGTGACCATCGGTGCACGCGATGCGCTGCAAGGCGTCGACGACCTCGGCATCGAGGATGGCGGCCAGGCACACCCAGCCGTGGGTCTTGAAATGGGCCAGGTACTCCGATGGCAGCAACTCCGGTCCGGGAACGATGGCATAGGACGCCGTCTGGCTGTCGTCGGCCACGCGGATCGAACCGTCGATCGGGGAGAGTCGGTAACGGTCGTCCTCGATGCTGGTCACGGTGAGCGCGACAGGGTGGGTGGCGTGCTCGAGCCGTCCGTCCCCGTGGTGCCACATCGCGGCGTCCGAAACCTCGTCGGCGATCGAAACGGCTCCGGATTCGTCGAGCGCGAGGAAGCGTCCGTCCTGCGCGAGGGCCATGGCGTGGCGCGAGGCGGGTTTGGTGAACCGGACGGCGCGTTCTTCGAAGACGTCATTGGCAGCCATGGCGGCAGATCATAACGCGCTCGCGCCGACTCGAGGCGCGGTGGGCGCAAGCCGATTTCCTACAGCCGAATTAGCGATTCGCCGAAGACGCGGCCGCTGCCGAGCGATTACGGTGCCGATTCGTTGACCGATGAGGCCGAGAGATGGAGATCCTTGAGTTGCTCGCAACCTGTGTCGCGCGCGGCGCATCCGACCTGCACTTGTCCTGCGGCTTGCCGCCGATGCTGCGGATCGACGGCGACCTCGAAGCGGCATCGAAACCGGCGATTTCGGCCGCAGAGATGCATGCCGTGGTGGACGAGGTTGCGCCGGGTCAGGCGGACGCGTGCTCGCACGATGCGGATTTCGTCGTCGAACTGCCCCGGGTCGCGAGATTCCGCGTCAACCTCTTCCAGCAATCGCGGGGTCCGGCTGCGGTATTCCGCGTCGTGCCAGTGACTGTGCCGACAATGGCCGAACTCGACATGGGTGCCGTGTTCCGCGGCATCGCCGACGTGCCGCACGGCTTGGTGATCGTCACCGGAGCGACGGGGTCGGGGAAGAGCACGACGCTGGCGGCGATTGTCGACTACATCAACGCCTCGCGACACCAGCACATCCTGACCATCGAGGATCCCATCGAGTTCGTTCACGTACCGCGCGGGTGCTTGGTCACCCAACGCGAGGTCGGCCGCGACTGCGCCGACTTCGCCGGCGCGTTGCGCGCGGCGCTGCGGCAGGATCCGGACGTCATCCTGATCGGCGAGATGCGCGACCGGGAGGCGATCCAACTCACCCTGACCGCCGCGGAAACCGGTCACCTCGTGCTGGCGACGCTGCATGCGCCGTCCGCGCCGAATGCCGTCGACCGCATCGTCGACGTCTTCCCGGGCGCCGAGAAGGACGCTGTCCGGGCGCTTCTTGCGGACTGTCTGCAGGCCGTTGTCGCACAGACGCTCGTTAAACGGGTCGACGGTGGCCGGGTCGCCGCGCACGAGATCATGCTCGCCACGCCTGCAGTTCGCAGCTTGATCCGGGAGCACAAGGTGGCGCAGCTCTACTCCACGATCCAGACGTCCGCAGCCGCCGGCATGCGGACTCTTGATCAGAGCTTGAAGGCGCTTGTCGAAGTCGGAGCGGTCAGCGCCGATACGGCGCGAGCCAAGGCTCGCTTTCCTTGACGCCTATGGAGTGAAGTCGGCCCGACCCGGCGAGGTGCCGGAGAGTGCGCCGGCGTCAGTTCTGCCGCCCCTCCAAGCAGAATTTCATGCGCACGAGGTCGGCCAGGTTCCGTGCCTGCATCTTTTTCATCACGCGGCTGCGGTGGATCTCCACGGTGCGTTCGCTGATCCCGAAGTCGATGGCGACCGCCTTGTTGGCCTGTCCCCCCGCGATTCGTTCGAAGACCTGTTTCTCGCGTGGCGTCAGGCGCACCAAGCGGTCCCGCAACTCCTTCCGAGCCCGGCGTATCCGGCGCCGCTTCGCGTCCGCGCAAAGGGCGGCGGCGGTCCGCTCGAGCAGGTCTTCGGCCTTGAAGGGCTTCGGCAGGACGTCGACGGCACCGCCTTTCATCGCCCGCACCGCCATGGGTATGTCACCACGGCCGGTGATGAAGATGATCGGCAAGCCGTCGGCGGTGGCGCTCAGGCGGTCTTGAAGGTCTAGACCGCTGATATCGGGCAGAAAGATGTCCAGCACGAGGCAGCCGCTGCGGTCCGCCGGCCATCGGGTGAAAGCGTTCAGAAACCCGGTCGCGTCGGGGAAGGTCTCGCACGCGTAACCCGCCTTGCCGAGTGCCAGGGCGAGCGCATCGCGCATGGGTTCGTCGTCCTCGACGACGAACACGGTCTGCCGTGATCGACGGTCCTTGCTCATTCGAGGCCGCTTTCGTGGATGAGCGGCAGTGTAACGCTGAAAATCGCGCCTCCCGCGTTTGCGTTGTTGGCGTAGTCGAGGCGCCCATTGTGATTCAGCACGACTGTCCGGCAGATCGCGAGCCCGACGCCGAGCCCGCGTTTGCTGACGGCATGGGATGTGGTGAACAAGTCGCCCTCGATGTCGTCGACCAGGCCTGGCCCGCGATCGATGACATCGATGCGGACGTGCCCCGGGTCTTCGGCCCGTGTTTTGACGGTGATCGTATCGCCGCGCCGCCGGTCGGGCTCGGACATGGCCTCAATCGCATTGCGAAGGAGATTCAACACCACCTGCTGGATCTGCACCGCATCGCACTCGACACCGGGCAGGTCGTCCTCCAGGCTGAGTTCCACGCCGATGTTGTGCCCTCGTGCGTCCAGACGGGCGATCTCCACCACGTCGGCTGCCAGCGCGTTGATGTTGGCGGTCTCGTATTGGCCCTCGTCGCCGCGGATAAGGCTCTGCACGCGTTCCATGACGAGGCCGGCATGCAGGGCTTGCTCGATGACCTTGTCGAGGGCGGCGACCATTCTCTCATCCGGCACGTTGCCGTCGGCGAGGTCGCGCGCCGTCTGGGCAAAGATTGCGATGGCGGCGAGCGGCTGACTCACCTCGTGGACGATCGCCGCAGCCGTTTCGGCCATGGCGCTCAAGCGTCCGGTACGCTCGAGGCGACCGCGGAGTTCACGAGCCTCTAGCTCGGGTGAGAGGTCGTGCATCACGCCGGCGAAGCACGGCCCGCTCGCTGTCTCGAACTCGCTCACCGCCAAATAGACCGTCAGCGGTGTCCCGTCCTTGTGCTGGGCTTCGACCGGCCGCCCGGTCCCGACGATGTGCTTCTCGCCGGTGGCAAGGTAGCGGCTGATGTACTCGCCGTGGTGGCGGCGCTCCGGCTCGCGCATCAGGATTCCGAGGGTATTGCCCACCGCCTCCTTGGCCGTGAAGCCGAAGAGGCGTTCGGCGGCCCCGTTGTAGTAGCGGATGATGCCTTCCTCGTCCGCCACGACGATGCTGTCAACCGCTGTGTCCATGATGGCCTGGGCGAGCGTGGAAAGGGTTGGGCTATGTGGTGTGCCAGTCGACGATGTAGACACCTAGGCCACCGACGGGCCTGGCTTCATAGCTACCCGTGTCGCATCCTGCCCGCCCTGACGATTGGGATCTGCCACCAACGCCCCGATTTGTGACTATTGACCCTTGACGCAGCGACGCGTGGGCGAGCCGGAGCCGCGTCCAAGGACTCGCATCGCAAGCCGGGACGGCAATTCCGGCAAAACGTCGCAGCTACTTACGGCATTGCATTGACGCCACATGGCGTTGGATATAAGGGATTACCGAAACAGTGCGTCTCTCGACGCGTCGGGTAGCCGTGTTAGACGGGCGGCGGGGCTCGGCCCAGCCAGGTTTCGGCGATGGTCTCTGCCGCGCGGGCGTGGGCGTTCTGCTCGTCGGCTCCCCGGGACAGGGCCTCGAACGTGCTCAACCGCTCGTCGACGAGGTCGACGGCAAGTCCATATCGCTCGGCGATCTGTTGCCCGAAGTCGCGTGCCCGGGCGGCCATCGGGCTTGCGCTACCGTCCATGTTCAACGGGTCGCCGACGACCAGGCGGTCTGGCCGCCACTCGTCGAGCAGGGCGTCGAGGGCCGGCCAATGCGGCCGGCCGTCGCGGGCCGCGACGGTCGCGATGCCTCGAGCGAGGTTCTCCTCGGTGAGCGCGACGGCCACACCGATGTGCTTGAGGCCGAAGTCGAACACCAGTGCGGATGCGGGCGCGCTGGTTCGTCGGCTCATGCGTGCCCGGCGTCGGCACCGAGGAGTCGCAGGTCGATGCCGAGCACGTTGGCGACGTGGTCGAGGCGCTGTTCGAAGGGGAGTTCGAACAGCGCCTCCTGGGAACTCGGCGCGGTCAGCCAGGCCGAGTCGGCGAGCTCGTGCTCCAACTGCCCGGGCCCCCAGCCGGAGTAGCCCAGCGCCACGAGATACTGGGCGGGACCCCGATGTGCGCCGATCAGGTCGAGGATCTCCCGGCTGTAGGAGATCGCCAGTCCGTCGCCGGCCGGCTCGCTGGAGTCGATGCTCACCTCGTCGCTGTGCAGGATGAAGCCGCGCTGGGGTTCAACGGGGCCGCCGGCAGCGACCTGCACATCGAGGCCGCCTTGGGAGGGGATCTCAAGCTGGTCCAATAGCTTTGCGAGCGTCAGATCGTAGGCATGGTTGACGACCAGGCCTTGCGCACCTTGCTCGTCGTGTGCCCAGAGGTAGATGACCGAGTCGGCGAATAGGCTGCCGCGCAGCTTCGGCATGCTGATGAGAAACTGTCCGGTCAGGGATTTCACTTTTACTCCGTGGGGCGGTCAGGAAGAGTAACGGCTGTTGCGGAAATGCCACGTCCGCTCGATCTCGAGCAGGTCGGTGGATGCGCGCATTTTCGGCGAAAACGGCGCGTACGGGGCCGCCAGTCGAACGATGTGCACGGCCGCCTCGTCGAGCGTGCTGTGGCCACTCGTCTCGAGTACGCGCACATCGCGCAAGGCACCGTCGGCGGTAATCGTCACGAGGAGCCGGAGACTGCCGCTCAAACCCCGCGACCGTGCCTCGCGCGGGTAGTTGAGGTTACCTATCCGCTCGACTTTGCGCCGCCATGCCTCCAGATAGTAGGCGAATTCGGGCGTGGTGGTGGCCCCGGCGAGCAGACGGCGAACGCGTTGTGTCGGGTCGGCGGGGGCGGCATCCGTCCTGTCGAGCGCGGCGATGTCGCGGGCGAGATCGACGGCAGTCTTGCCGGCGAAAGGCCGACTGACGGGGATCGTGGCCGGACTTTTCGGCTCGACGGCGAGCGGCGGGGGCGGTGTCTCAGGCAGCGGTTCTGAGCGCCCCATAGCCGTGTCCGGTACCTCGCGTTCGCTCGGCACCGGCTCCGCCTCCGGCCCAAGGCCACGCCGACCTCCCATGCAACAGCCACCGTCGGTCGCTACGCTCCCTTTGGTGTCTGTTGCATGGAAGGCGGCCTGGGCCGTGGGCGGCTCGACGGGATCGGGCGTGATCGCCGGGGTCGATTGCGGGTATCCGGCGAGGGTGATCGTGATCGGAGGGGCCGTCTCTGATGGCGCGAAACCGCGAAAGTCGATGCCCGCGAGCAGCGCCGCATGAGCTGCCACGGCGACGACCAGGGCCGCCAAGAAGCGGGAATTGTCGGACACGCGGTACATCGGGATTCGGTGTGTCAACGCGCCGGGGGTGCGTCACCCAACGTGGCCTGCAAACTGTCGAGCAGTGACCCCGCGATGTCGAGGTCGAACTGCCGGTCCAACTCGCGGATGCAGGTCGGACAGGTGACGTTGATCTCGGTGAGGTAGTCGCCGATCACGTCTATGCCGACGAAGCGCAGCCCTCGCTCGCGCAATGTGCCGCCCACCGCCTCGGCGATAGCCCGGTCGCGATCGGACAGGGCCTGGCCAACGCCTGCGCCGCCGGCGGCGAGATTTCCGCGTGTCTCGCCGCGCATCGGTACGCGTGCAAGAGCGTACGGAATGGCTTCGCCGTCGATGAGCAGAATGCGCTTGTCGCCCGCGCTGATCTCGGGGATGAACTTCTGCGCCATGATCGGGCGCCGGCCATTGTCGGTGAGTGTCTCGATCACGACGCGCAGGTTGGGGTCGTCCTCGCGGATTCGGAAGATGCTCATCCCACCCATGCCGTCGAGTTTCTTGAACACGACGTCGCGATGTTCCGCGTGGAAGTCCAGGAGGAGATCCTGGCGCGCCGCCACGATCAGGGGAGGCGTGCACGACGGGAAGTCCGTAGCGAAGAATTTCTCGTTGCAGTCGCGCAGGCTCTTCGGCGCATTGACCACCGTGGCGCCCTCGCGCTCGGCGCGCTCGAGCAGGTACGTGGCGTAGACGTACTCCATGTCGAACGGCGGATCCTTGCGCATCATCACGAGATCCATCACGGCGAGCGGCAAGCGGGCTTCTGGTCCCAGGCGGTAGTAGTCGGCCCCTTCGATCGCGTCGAGCGAGCGCATGGCGTCCGGCGTCAGGGCGATGTCCCGCGACCATGCCATCACCTGGCCATGCTGCAGGGCCAGGTCCTGTGGCCCCAGGACCGTTGTCCGCCAGCCGCGCGCTTGTGCCGCGCGGATCATGGCGAGGGTGGAGTCCTTCTTGACGTTGAACGTCGTGATCGGGTCGATCACGAACGCGACATGAACCATCGCGGTCTACTTCTTGCGGGTTGCGACAACGTTGAAATGGAAAGTAACCGGGTTGCGCCAACGCGACAAGGCGGTCTGGTTTTGGTAAGACGCTGCGCATGGATGCCTTTGCTCGGTCTGAAGACGCGCCTGACCTCGACGCGCTGATCGCGGCCTGCATCGCCGGTGTCGATCGATCTGCGGCGATCCGGGAGCTGAACAACCGACTGGCGAAGATGGCCGAAGCGGACGAGACCGCCGTGCCGCTCCTGCAGGCCGTGGAAAACCTGCTCGACGGTGTGCTCACCGGGACCGTGTCGCCCGTCGAACCGGCGATGGAACTCGTCGCCGAGTCGGCCGTAGGCCTCAAGAGCGCCGGGGGATCCGATCGCCATCTGGACTTGATTGAGCGCCTCGACCTCATGGCCTCCGGTGTCACCGACGTTGACTTGGACAGCTTCGCGCCCGCGTCGTCGTCTGGCGAACCGCCGGTGCTCACCGAACGAGAAGACGGGTCACGGGTCGAGTTGGGGCGCTTTGACGAGCCGTCGCCGGGGATGCGCGAAACGACGCGGGACGAGCCACGAACGGTGGGCGCGATCGTCGAGGGCATGGACGCAGTGGTTCTTCGCCTGGCAGATCAGCTTGAAGCCGTTCGCGCCCGCGTGGCTGCGGGGAGAACCAGAGACGCGCAGCGGACGGTGGATGAACTGTCGGAGACGGTTCGCGATTTGGAAGACCTCAAGGACGCGCTGGCCAAGTGGTCGAAGGAGAGTGCTGCGCTGCTAAGCGGGAGGTAAGAGCTCCGTCACGACGGCGACGGTCGGCGCGGCCTTGTTCAGCGTATAGAAGTGCAGCCCCGGTGCACCGCCCGCAACGAGGCGCTCGCACAGCGAGGTCACCACGTCGGCCCCGAATCGTTCGAGAGCGTCGGCGTCCGAGTTCAAGTCCTTCAGGCGGGTGCGAATCCAACGCGGGATTTCAGCCCCTGCCTTGTCCGAGAAGCGGACCAGGTTGTCGTAGTTCGAAATCGGCATGATGCCGGGCACGATGGGCACGGCGATGCCCGCTGCTGCGCAGCGGTCGCGGAAGTAGAAGAAGGCATCGGCGTTGTAGAAGTACTGGGTAATGCAACCGTCGGCGCCCGCGTCCACCTTGCGCTTGAGGTACTCGATGTCCGCATCCGCGGAGGGCGCCTCCGGGTGGACTTCGGGGTAGGCAGCCACCTCAAGGATCAGGGGCGCGTGGACCTGAGCGCGGATCAGCCGCACCAGTTCCTCCGCGTGGCGAACCTGCTTGGTCGTGCCGACGCCGGATGGCACGTCGCCGCGCAGCACCACCAGGCGTTCCACGTCTTGACGCTGGTACGCCGCGACGAGGTCGAGCACCTGTTCGGCGCTGTCGCTACCCCACGACAGGTGCGGCACGGCTTCGATACCCGCCCCGCGCAGTTCGCTAACGGCGGCGAATGTGCGGTCTCGGGTCGACCCGCCGGCACCGTAGGTGACCGAATAGAACGCCGGGTTGTATTCGCCGAGCTGCCGGGCTGTTCGGATCAGGGCCGCTCGGCCGCGCGTGGTCTGTGGTGGGAAGAACTCGAAGCTCAACGACACCATGCCGCTAGCGTCCGGAGTTCCATACTGGGCGATTGCTGAGCGTCCTGGCCCTAAGCGCCGTTCACCGCGGCGCGGAGTGCTTCGGCCTTGTCCGTTCGTTCCCATGAGAAGGCTTCGTCGTCGCGACCGAAATGCCCATACGCCGCGGTGGCTTGGTAGATCGGCCGTTTCAGATCCAGCATCTCGATCAGTCCGCGAGGTTTCAAGTCAAAGAACTCAACGATGAGTTGCACGATTCTCGCGTCGGCGATGGCCCCGGTCCCGAACGTGTTGACGCTGATCGAAGTGGGGTCCGCGGTGCCGATGGCGTAGCTCACCTGGATCTCGCAGCGCTTGGCGAGGCCGGCGGCGACGATGTTCTTTGCGACGTAGCGACCGGCGTAGGCGGCGGAGCGGTCGACCTTGGACGGGTCCTTGCCGGAGAACGCGCCACCGCCGTGGCGGGCCATGCCGCCGTAGGTGTCGACGATGATCTTGCGCCCGGTGAGCCCGCAGTCGGCGACGGGTCCGCCCACCTCGAAACGGCCGGCGGGGTTGATGTAGGTCTTTGTCTTTGACGTCAGCCAGTTGCCGGGCAGGACCGGCTTGATGATCTCCTCGGTCACGGCTTCGTGCAGTGTGGCGTTGTCGACCTCGGGCGTGTGCTGGGTGGACAGGACCACGGCGTCGATGGCGCTGGGCGAGCCGTCGGCGTCGTAGCGGAAGGAAAGCTGGCTCTTGGCGTCTGGGCGGAGGAAGTCGAGGCGGGTGCGGCGCACTTCGGCGTGCCGTTGCATGAGGCGGTGGGCGTAGGCGATCGGTGCCGGCATCAGCACGTCGGTCTCATCGGTCGCATAGCCGAACATCAAGCCCTGGTCGCCCGCGCCCTGCTCGTGGTCGGCGGTCTCCGCCACACCGGCGTTGATCTCGTCCGATTGCTGGCCGAGGGCGTTGACGATGGCGACGGACGCGAGGTCGTAGCCGCTTTTCGGATCGCCGTAGCCGATGTCGCGGATGACGCCGCGCGCGAGCTTGTCGATGTCCACCTCGGCACGCGAGCGAATCTCGCCCGCGACGACGACCAGCGATCCCTTGAGCAAGGTTTCGCAAGCGACGTGGGAATCGGCGTCCTGCGCTAACATGGCGTCGAGGACGGCGTCGGAGATCTGGTCGGCCATCTTGTCCGGGTGGCCTTCCGACACCGACTCCGAGGTGAAGACCGAATAATCGCTCATCAGCAAACGGGCCTTTTGGTGGAAAGGGCGCGCATTGTACGCTACCTCCGTGTTGGCCCAATGGCGCGCCGAAACCTCGGTATGGATGATGTGACTAGGGCGACTCCGTTCGCGGTCCCGTCGCTTGCGGACCTCGACTTGGCCGGCAAGCGCGTGCTGATTCGCGAAGATCTGAACGTACCGCTCGACGCCGGTGTCGTGGCCAATGCGGCGCGGATCGACGCGGCCCTGCCGACCATCGAATTGTGCCTGGCACAGGGCGCGGCCGTGCTTCTCGCATCCCACTTTGGACGACCGGACCCCGGTCATCGGGATCCGGACCTCTCCCTCAAGCCGATAGCCGACACGCTCTGTGAAAGGCTTGGTCGCCCCGTGCGCTTGGTCGAGCGCTGGCGGGCCGGCGTGGCCCTGGAACCAGGCGAGGTGGCGCTGCTCGAAAACCTGCGCTTCGAAGCTGGCGAGACCGCCAACGATGCGATCCTGGCGGCGGACCTTGCGGCGCTGTGCGACATCTTCGTGATGGACGCCTTCGGTACGGCGCACCGTGCCCATGCCTCGACCTGCGGCGTCGTCGAAGCTGCGGCGTCCGCTTGCGCGGGGCCATTGCTCGAGGCGGAACTCGAAGCACTGGGGCGAATCGTCGCGAACCCGGCGCGCCCATTGGTAGCGGTCGTGGGTGGTGCGAAAGTGTCCACCAAGCTCGCCATCCTCGAGTCGTTGGCCGCACGAGCCGATGCCGTCATCGTCGGGGGCGGCATCGCCAACACGTTCCTGCTCGCCGGAGGCCACCCGGTAGGGGCGTCGCTGTGCGAACCGGATTTGCTCGACGTTGCCCGGCGGGTCATGGCGGCGTCGGACGTGCCGTTGCCCGTCGACGTCATGACGGCGACCACGGTGGATGCCGGCGAGCAAGCGCGGCTGCGACTCTGCGAGGAAGTCGGCAGCGACGAGATCATCCTCGATGTTGGGCCCGAGACATGCCGCCGCCTGCAGCCGTTGCTCGAGGACGCGGGCACGATTGTCTGGAACGGGCCGCTCGGCATGTTCGAGTTCGACCAGTTCGGGGAAGGGACGCGCCAACTCGCCGAGATGATCGGGGCGTCCGCCGCTTTTACTGTCGCAGGTGGTGGCGACACGCTCGCTGCCATCGACAAGTACGGCGTCCGCGAGGACATCTCCTACCTGTCGACGGGCGGCGGCGCGTTCCTTGAGTTCCTGGAAGGCAGGACCTTGCCGGCGCTGGACGCGTTGCGCCGCGCTCGCAAGGCGTAGGCGAGTTGGCGACGGCTCGTGGCAGTGCGCGGACAAGGCACGTTTCAGCCTAGCGAAGGCTTCGGGGCAGCCTATCGCAGCTTCTTCGATCTCGATCTCGGGCAGTCCTTCCACTGGTTCGAGCACGCCGGGCAGCGGCTCGCTGTGCAGCGATTCGAGCCGGCGGGTCCGGTCGAGGGCTCCGCGATCGTCGTACATGGCTACTACGACCATGTGGGCCTCTACGGCCACCCGATCCGGTACCTGCTCGGCCGGGGCTTGCGCGTCTTGGCGTACGACCAGCAAGGGCACGGCCTGTCCACGGGCCGCCCGGTGACGATCGATTCCTTCGACCGCTACACCGATGATCTCGGTGCCTTCGTCGATGCCCACGCGCAGGCCTTGGCGAAGCCGCGCTGGTTGGTCGGGCAAAGCATGGGCGCCTCGGTGATCCTCGAGCTGCTCGACACCCGGGAAGCCGGCCAAGGGGGCGCATTCGAGCACATCGTGCTGTTCGCGCCGCTGGTGCGGCCGGCCTCGTGGCCGTTGAGCCGCATCACCTATGCCGTTGGCCGCCATGTCGTCGAGGAGGTGCCACGCAAGTTCGCCGTGAATACCGAGAACGCCGAGTTCGCGGCATTGGTCCAGGCCGACCCGTTGCAGGCACGGACGCTACCCGTGCAATGGGTCACGGCAATGATGGACTGGAAGAGCCGGTTCGAGAGGCGCGAGCCGTCGGGCCGACCCGTTTTCGTCCTGCAGGGCGGACGCGACGCCACCGTGGACGGGCGCTACAACGTCAAGGTTCTCAAGCGCCGATACGACGTCACCCTCTTGGCCATGCGGGAGGCACGCCACCACTTGGTCAATGAGGCGGCCAGCATCCGACGGCGCATGTGGCGTTTTCTCGACGACGTCGGGGCTTGAAGTCTTGGGCTTCGTGGCAAACTCCTGACCCATGGAGGCGGTGCTGCGCCAAATGTTCCCGCCGTCGCGCATCAAGTGCGCGCCGGACGACCTCGCGGTCTGGGGGTGCGACTGGACGCGCAGCTACGACGTCGCGCCGTCGGCCATCGTATTCCCCGAGAGCCTTGAGGACGTCGTCGGCGTCACGAAGCTCGCCAATAGCGAAGGGTTTGCGCTGGTGCCGTCCGGTGGTCGAACGGGTCTGTCGGGTGGGGCCGTGGCGAGTCACGGCGAAGTGGTGGTGTCCTTCGACCGCATGAACCGGATCTTGAGTTTCGATTCGGCGGACCGTTTGGTGCGCTGCCAGGCGGGCGTCGTCACCCAGGCCCTGCAAGGCTTCGCGGAGGAACGGAATCTGAGCTATCCGGTCGACTTTGCCTCGGCCGGCTCCAGCCAGATCGGGGGCAATGTCGCGACGAACGCGGGCGGCATCAAGGTCATCCGCTATGGCATGACGCGCGATTGGGTTGCGGGTTTGACCGTGGTGACAGGCACGGGCGAGGTTCTGAAGCTCAACAGGGGACTGGTCAAAAACGCCACGGGCTACGACCTGCGCCACCTATTCATCGGCTCCGAGGGCACTCTCGGCTTCATAGTCGAGGTCGACGTCCGGCTCACTGATCCCCCCGCCCCGAGCCGCGTGATGGTGCTGGGCCTCGATCGATTCGCCGATGTGCTTAAGGTCCTACCGGCGTTCCAGGCCCGTCTCAAGCTATCGGCGTTCGAGTTCTTCTCCGAGCTCGCACTCGGCAAGGTGGTGGCGCATCGCGGACTATCCGCGCCGCTGGCCGCGCCCGCGGCGTTCTACGCGCTGCTCGAGTTCGACCGCGCTGACGAAGCGGAGGCGCTCGCCGCCTTCGAGGCGGTGCTGGACCGGGGTTGGGTCAGCGACGGCGTGATCAGCCAATCCGATGCGCAGGCCCAGGCGCTCTGGGCATTGCGCGACGGCATCACGGAGAGCATCGCCCCGTACACGCCCTACAAGAACGACCTCGCCGTGCGCATCTCCGAGATGCCCGGGTTCTTGAGCGACGTCGATCGGGTGGTCGCTGCGAACTACCCGGACTGGGAGATCTGCTGGTTTGGGCACATCGGCGACGGCAACCTGCATCTCAACGTGCTCAAGCCGCCCGACCTCGGCATGGCCGACTTCTACGCGCGCTGCCACGCCATCAGCCCGAAGCTGTTCGAACTGGTCCGAGAGCGCGGTGGCAGCATCTCCGCGGAACACGGTGTTGGTCTGCTCAAGCGCGACTTCTTGAGCTACTCCCGCAGCGCCGTGGAGCTCGACGTCATGCGCGCCGTCAAAGCGGTCCTGGACCCGAACGGAGTGATGAACCCGGGCAAGCTACTCGCGTAGCTCGACGCCGTTTGGCGTACCGACGAGGACCGCCTCTGGGCGTGTTTCCCGCGCGAAGAGCCCGTTCTCGACCACGCCGGGGATGGCGTTGATCTCGGCTTCGAGGCTTGATGGGTCGGGTATCGCGAGGCCGTGGACATCGACGATGTCGTTGCCGTTGTCGGTGACGAAGCCGCTCCGATGGCGCGGTTGGCCGCCGAGGGCGGCGAGGGTGCGCTCAACCGTGCGGCGGGCCATTGGGATGACCTCGACCGGCAACGGGAACGTGCCCAGCACGTCCACCATCTTGCTGTCGTCGACGATGCACAGGAACCGCGCCGCGGCTGATGCGACGATCTTCTCCCGCGTGAGAGCCCCGCCACCGCCCTTGGTGAGCGCGCGGCCCGGATCCACTTCGTCGGCGCCATCGACGTAGACTGCAATCGTGTCCACGTCGTTCAGATCCAGGACGCGTATGCCGCAACCTTCGAGGCGGGCCGTGCTCGCGGCGCTGCTCGACACGGCGGCATAGAAGCGGTCCCGAAAACCCGCCAGGGCATCGATGAAGAAGTTGGCCGTGGACCCGGTGCCGACGCCGAGAACGCAGTCCCGATGCAATAGCGGCTCGATCCGGGCAATGGCCGCATCGGCAACGTCGCGCTTCTGTTGATCCTGGGGCTTCAGATTAGGTACCTATGCGGGCTTGGCCGCTCGAGGCGCCCTCGGCAGGTACTACGTAGCGGAGGTATTCCTCCTCGAACACCAGCTTGCGGGGGTCCTTGATGTGGTCGACGTACAACGTGCCGTCGAGGTGATCGAACTCGTGCTGGAAGACCGTGGCGAGGAAGCCGTCGGCCGAGATGGTCTGGCGTTCGCGCCTAAGGGTGGTGAAGTGCACACGGATGTGCTGCGGACGTTCGACGAAGCCGCGCAGGCCCGGCACGGAAAGGCAACCCTCCCAGTAGCCTGCGGTGTCGGGCTTGACGATTTCGATCTCGGGGTTGACGCAGATTGTCAACTCCCGCGCTGCTAATTCGCCGTACCGCGTGGGGCCGCCCGGGATTTCGACGATGGCGAGGCGAATGCCTTCGTTGACCTGCGGCGCCGCGAGCCCGATGCCGCCGTAGTCGTGCAAGGTGTCGATCATATCGGCGACCAGGCGATGCATGGCGTCGGAACCGATGTCCTCCTCGTCCACCGCCCGCGCGGGTCGGCGCAGTGCGGGGTGGCCCATGCGGATGATCTTGCGGACGGCCATGGGACGCTTACCGGGAACTCAGACGGGAGGATGCCGAGTATCGGCCAACGGGCCGAAGGATTGCCAGCCGCACTCGGTGACGACAGCCGGTAGCGGCACGTCGTTGTCGGCCACGGGAACTGCAGCGACGCGCTGACACTCGTGCGCCACGCCGACCCGGCGCAGGTCGGGGTGTGCGCTCAAGTACCGGTCGTAGTAGCCGCCGCCCATGCCCAGCCGCTGGCCCGTGGCGTCGAAAGCGACGAGGGGTGCCAGAAGGATGGTGGGCGTACGCCAGGCTGGCTCGGCAGGTTCGGCGATCCCGAAACGGTTGCGGCGCATCGAATCGCCGAAGCGGCAGGCGGCGAAGCGCAGTTGCTGGCCGTCGATGACTGGCACAGCGACGGCGACTCCGCGCTGCCAGCAGGTTTGGATCAGCGGCGTGAGATCCAACTCGCCGTCGCGCGCGAGGTAGACGCCGACGGTTTCGCGGCCATCGAGACGAGCGGCAACGGTCTTCGCGACAACGCTGGCGTGCGACACCTGTTCGGACGCCGACAAAGCCCGGCGTCTCGCACGCATCTGCTTGCGCAAGGATCGCTTGGACGCCATCAAACGACTGGTCCGGCTACGTTCTTGTGTGAAACAAACGCTGGTCTGTGGCGACCGCGAAACGTCAGGCGACCGCGAAGCGGTCGCGTCTTGTCTCCCGGCGATGCGGCTGCTTGGTAACCCTGAACCGTCTGGTTCAAGGCGGGAGTCCGTGCCCGGTTCCTAAGGCTCCCCGCAGCGGCAGCGTGCGCATCGCTTGACGCTTTAGGTCTGCACACCGCAATCGGTGCCGAACACCCTTTCGTTTCTATAACGGCTCAAGGATGACGCCAGCTGGCCAACACCCCAGGAGACACCCCAAGTATAGCTTGCTCGGTCGTGACGATGAAAAAGGCGACGAGGCTAGGATTGGTTGGGTTGCAGCTTGGCAAGGGCGCCCTCGACACGGCCGGTCAGCTTGGCGACATCGCCGTTCAAGGTCTCGAGCTGGTTGCGCAAGCGCAGGTTGTCGTGGGCGATGTTGAGAGCCGCGATGACCGCGATCCGGTCCAGGCCGAAGACCTTGCCGCCGTCATGCACATCGCGCATGCGCGCATCGAGATGGTGAGCGGATGCGATCAGGTCGTTGACCTCGATCTCTTCGCAGCGGACTTGGTACGCGTGGTCGAGGATCTCTACGGCAATGGTGGTTTTCGACACGTCGTCCTCCTGGACCGCTTGGTCAGCGCGCTTGCTCGCTCGGATCATGCTCGGTGGCCGCATCTCCATGCGAGGGGCTGGGCCCCTGCCCCCCGCTTCGCGGCGGGGGCGCTCCCCGGCTGAGGGCATCTCCATGCGAGGGGCTGGGCCCCTGCCCCCCGCTTCGCGGCGGGGGCGCTCCCCGGCTGAGGGCATCTCCATGCGAGGGGCTGGGCCCCTGCCCCCCGCTTCGCGGCGGGGGCGCTCCCCGGCTGAGGGCATCTCCATGCGAGGGGCTGGCCCCTCGCGCTCCCCGGCTGAGGGCTCCTCCCCCAGCCATGTTGGTCTGTCCGCCCGCCTCGGGCTCATCGAGGCTTCGTAGCCGGCCGATCATCGCGTCGATCTTGCTCTTCGCCAGTTCGTTGCGCTCGATGAGCCTTGTGCGTTCCGCCCGCCACGCAGCCTGCTCCTTTTGGAGCGCCTGGTTCTCTCGGGCAAGGGTTGCGCAGAGGGCGATGAGGTCGTCAATGCGGGATGTCAAAGCGGCGGTAGTCGTCTCTTCCATGGACCACTCATACAGGTTTCTTAAGCCGGGAACGCAAGCGCCCTCGTCATCTTGGTCATTGTGCCTTTGATCCACAATGCTGTGAAGGGCTGCGACCGACCGATTGTCGGTGTAGGGACGCGCTTCGCCTGTTCGCCTCGTGCCCGCGACGCGCTTAGACTCCTCGCCATGGCTGCGACAGAGAACATCCACGATGCCGCCGTCGTCGGCGGCGGCATCGTCGGACTGGCCGCCGCGCTGGCGTTGGCGTCGGCCGGTTTCCGCGTGGCCTTGGTGGAGCGGACCCCTCCCACTCGCGTACGCGGGGACCTAGGCTTCGACATCCGCACGGTGGCACTGACGCCCGATGCGGCGGCGTTCGTCTCGGGGCTAGGAGCGGATCCGGGCGCGATGGCGCCGGTACGAAGGATGCGCATCTGGGAGTTCGACGGGACGGCGTCCCTGACGTTCGAGCACCCGTGCGCCCTAGCCCGGGTCGCGGAAAACAGCGACATCACCACGTCGTTGTGGGCCGCCGCCGAGCGGCGCATGGACCTTTTCTCGCCTGCCTCGGTGGTGGGCGTCGACGCGAGTCCAGGCCACGTGACCCTGACCCTCGAGGACGTGCCCGCCAGCGAGCGACGGCGCAACGTCTCTGCACGGCTGCTTATCGCGGCGGACGGCGAGAACAGCGTTGTCAGAGCGCTCTCCGGGGTCGCCGTCCGCCGGGAGCCGACGCCAAGGCAAGGCATGCAGCGTGCCCTCGCGACGATCGCCAGGATCCGGCGTTCCCACGGCGACACGGCTTGGCAGCGCTTCGGCGCAACCGGCCCGGTCGCCTTGCTGCCGCTGACCGACGAGCACCACGTTGCCGTGATCTGGAGTGCGTCCGAGTCGGTCAGCACGCGCCTTGCTGCGCTGGACGACGCGGCATTCATCGCTGCGCTTGCCGAGGAAACGGAAAGCGTCACAGACGGCTTTGAGGCCGTCGATCGCAGGGTCTCCTTTCCGCTGCAACAGACTTCGGCCGCCGACCTCAACCCGTTGCCGCGCACGCTCATCATCGGGGATGCCGCGCGGACCCTGCACCCTCTTGCCGGTCAGGGCGTCAACGTCGGCTTGGAGGATGTGCGGGCGCTCGCCGCCCAGGCGGTCGCCGGCGGCGACCTCGGGGCCGCGGGTCGATGGCGCGACTTCGCCCGGGCCCGTCGGGTCCGCTCCAAGGCCATGATGGCCGCCATGCGGGCGCTGCTGACCGCCTACTGCGGCGCAAGCGCGGCGAGCCCGTGGATGCGGCTGGCCCGCAACGCCACCATCCGCCGCATCGACGCATCGCCCAACGTCAAGGCACACCTGATCCGCGAAGCCTTTGGCCTGGGGCCATTGGCCGATTTCGGCGAAGCCCCCAAGTCCGCGAAGGACGGTTGAGCCGTGAGCGAAAGGAAAACCCCGCTATACGACGAACACGTCGCGGCCGACGCCCGGATGGCCCCTTTCGCTGGCTGGGCGATGCCCTTGCACTACGGCTCCCAGATCGCGGAGCACCACGCGGTGCGCCGCGCCGCCGGGATGTTCGACGTATCGCACATGACGGTGATCGACGTCGTCGGTGTCGACGCCTTGCGTTTGTTGCGCCTGACGATGGCCAACGACCCCGCGAAGGCAGTTCCCGGCAAAGCGGTCTACGGAGTACTCCTGAACGCGGGCGGGGGCATCATCGACGACCTCATCGTCTACGGTCGTGACGCCGGCTACCGCGCCGTCGTCAATGCCTCGACCCGCGACAAGGTGCTGAACTGGCTGCGCGGACATGCGAGCGCGATGGATGTCGAGATGCGCGAACGCACGGACATCGCCATGGTCGCCGTGCAAGGTCCGGAGGCCCGCGCACGATTCGCCGCGGTGACCCGCATCGACACCGATGGCTTGGGCCCGTTCTCGTTCTTGGAGCGAGACGCGTGGATGGTCGCGCGCACCGGCTACACGGGCGAGGACGGCGTCGAGGTCCTGCTGCCAGCCGCGGAGGCGGTGGCGCTTTGGCGTCGGCTGAAGACGTCCGGGGTGGCCCCGGCGGGACTTGCGGCGCGCGACACTTTGCGCCTGGAAGCCGGTCTAAACCTGTATGGCCAGGACATGGACGAACAGGTGACACCGCTCGAGTCCAACCTCGGCTGGACGGTCGCCTGGACGCCCGAGGAGCGAGACTTCATCGGTCGCACGGCGTTGGCGCGGCAACGGGCCGAGAAGCCGGCCCGCGTTCTCAAGGGCGTGGTGCTCGGCGCCAAGGGCGTAATGCGCCACGGCTACGGCGTGGCGACCAACGCAGGTGGCGGCGTCGTCACCAGCGGCGTGTTCTCGCCAACCTTGGGGTACAGTATCGGCCTGGCGCGCCTGCCGCGGGGCGCCGCGGGAGACTGCACCGTCAAGATTCGCGCCGCATCGGTGCCCGCGCGTATCGTTCGACCACCGTTCGTGCGGGACGGTAAACGGACTTTTCGATCAGAGCGCCCTAGAGCCGGCCCGGCGCGGCGCTGACGCTGTGCGCCGGGTACCCCTCCAGCCCAAGGCCACGCCGACCTTCCAATGCAACAAGCACCGACGGTCGCTATGCTCGCTCTGGCATTTGTTTCATGGAAGGCCAGACGATGAGTGATACGCCTGCCGAACTGCGGTACGCCGCGAGCCACGAATGGGCTCGGCTTCAGGACGGGGTGGTGACCGTCGGGATCAGCGACTTCGCCCAGGACGCATTGGGGGACGTCGTGTATGTCGAGTTGCCGGAACTCGACCAGGAGGTCGTCGCCGGTGCCGAAATCGCGGTGGTCGAATCGGTCAAGGCGGCCTCGGACATCTATGCACCGGTATCGGGGACGGTCGTGGCCATCAACGACGCCCTCGAGGACGCGCCGGAGCGCGTCAACCAGGCTCCCTACGGCGACGGCTGGTTCTTCAAGCTCGAACCGCTCGACCCCGGCGAACTCGACAACCTGATGGCTGCCGATGCCTACCGGGACCACTGCGAGACGGACGGGGCGCGCGAGTCCTAAAGCAGGGCGAGCTTCCTCCATGCCATTCATCCCGCACACGCCCGAGGATACGAGGACGATGCTTGCGCGGATCGGTGCCGCGTCGATCGACGAGCTGTTCGACGAGATCGACCCGGAACTGATGCGCGCCGACTTCGGCGCATTGCCCGGCGGCGTCGGGGAAATGGACATGCTCGCGGCAATGTCCGAGCGTGCCCGGCGGGATCAGACCGGCCCCTGCTTCATCGGTGCCGGCTGCTACGACCATCACATCCCCGCTGCGGTGTGGGACATCGCCAGCCGCGGCGAGTTCATGACGGCGTACACGCCGTACCAGGCGGAGGCCAGCCAAGGCACGCTGCAGGTCATCTACGAGTACCAGTCGATGATGACCGCGCTCACCGCCATGGACGTCACCAACGCCTCGGTCTACGACGGCGGCTCGGCCTTGGGCGAGTCCGTGCTGATGGCCGTGCGCGCCAGCCGTCGACGGCAGCGGCCGGGCGGCACTCGCGACAGCGCCCCGGTGCACATCGCCGTCGCGGGTGCGTGCCACCCCTTGTACCTTCATGCGGCGCGGACGATTACCCGCAATCAGGGCATCGAGATCGGCGAGCCGTTGGTCGCCGCCGACGGCCGCGCGGACCTCGATGCCTTGGCTGCCGGACCCGCGCCGGCCGCCGTCGTCGTCCAGCAGCCGAATTTCCTAGGCCTGATCGACCGCGTGGACGAGGTGACGGCGTGGGCGGCGAGCCACCGGGCTCTCTTGATCGGCGTGGTCAATCCCACGGCCCTGGCCTTGCTCAAGCCACCGGGCCAGTGGGGCGACGACGGCGCCGACATCGTCTGCGGAGATGGCCAGCCCCTCGGTATCCCCATGGCCTCCGGCGGCCCGTCGTTCGGGTTCCTCTGCACCCGGCAGCGTCTTGTTCGGCAGTTGCCGGGTCGAATCGTCGGCCGCACGGTGGACAGCCTTGGCAGCCCGGGATTCACCTTGACCCTGCAGGCGCGCGAGCAGCACATTCGCCGTGCCAAGGCGACGTCGAATATCTGCACCAACCAAGGGCTGTTGGTGACGGCGGCGACGGTCTACCTGGCCGTGGTGGGCGCCGACGGCCTGCGGCGAACGGCGGCCCGTTGCCACGCCCGGACGCGCGACCTGGTGGACGCCTTGACGAGCATCGAGTCGGTGACCGCGCGGTTTGCCGGCCCGTTCTTCCACGAGGCCGTGATCGATGTCGGGCGGCCCGCCAGCCCGATCGCCGAAGCGCTTGCGGCCGCGGGCATCGTGGGCGGACTCCCGCTTGGCGGTTTCCGCGCTGAACTCGACCACTGTCTCCTGGTGTGCGCGACCGAGAAGCGCACGGATGCGGACATCGCCGCGTTCCGCCGGACGCTGGCGGAGGCGCTTGCGTCATGAGCGAGCGCATGCCGGCCGCCGGAACGACGACGATCTTCGACCTCGGTGCCCCGGGTCGGCGGGCGCATGCGCAGTTCGCCCCGGACGGCGATGTCAGCGACTTGCCGGCCGACTGCTTGCGCACCAATGGTCCAGCGTTGCCGGCGGTCTCGGAACTGCAGGCCGTGCGCCACTACACCAACCTGTCGCGATGCAACTTCTCGATCGACAACCAGTTCTACCCGCTCGGTTCGTGCACGATGAAATACAACCCGCGCGGTGCTCATCGCGCCGCGAGCCTGCCCGGGTTTCTCGACAGGCATCCCCTCGCGCCCGACGCCTTGAGCCAGGGATACCTCGCGTGCCTATACGAACTCCAGGAGACGCTGAAGGTGGTCACCGGCATGGCGGCCGTGTCGCTGACGCCGATGGCGGGCGCGCAGGGCGAGTTCGCCGGCGTCGCCATGATCCGGGCCTACCACGACGCCCGACGCGACGAGGGGCGCAGCGAGATCCTGGTGCCGACTGCGGCCCACGGCACGAACCCGGCGACGGCCGTCATGTGCGGCTACCAGGCCCGCGAAGTGGCCGTCGGCGCCGACGGCGATGTCGACATCGAGGCGCTGAAGGCCGCCGTCGGTCCGCATACGGCCGGCATCATGCTCACCAACCCGTCCACCTGCGGCGTCTTCGAACGGCGCATCGTGGAGATCGCCGCCATCGTGCACGACGCCGGCGGGCTCCTGTACTACGACGGCGCCAACCTGAACGCGATTCTCGGCAAGGCGCGCCCGGGGGACATGGGATTCGACGTCCTGCACATGAACCTGCACAAGACGTTCGCGACGCCGCATGGCGGCGGCGGTCCGGGCGCCGGCCCCGTCGCGGCGGGCGAGCGCCTGTTGCCGTTCCTACCCACCCCGTTCGTGGCGCGTGACACGGACGCGTCAGGACACGACGTCTACCGCTGGCTGTCCGTGGACGACCGCCCGCAGAGCATTGGTCGACTGTCGGCGTTCATGGGCAACGCCGGGATTCTGCTGCGCGCGCTCGCGTACGCGCAGATGCTCGGCCGGGAAGGCATGCGTCGCGTGGGCGAGTACGCGACGCTGAACGCCAACTACCTGATGGAGAGGTTGCGCGAGGCGGGCTTCGAACTGGCCTATCCCACCCGCCGAGCGAGCCACGAGTTCATCGTCACGTTCCGCGAGGAAGCCAAGACCCAGGGCGTCACCGCCATGGACATCGCCAAGCGATTGCTCGACTACGGCTGCCATGCGCCGACGACGTATTTCCCGCTGCTGGTCCCGGAGTGCTTCCTGATCGAACCCACCGAGACCGAGACGCTCGAGGAGCTCGATCGCTTCGTCGATGCCTTGATCCGGATTCGCGACGAGGTGGAACGCGAGCCCGAGCTGGTCAGGACCGCGCCGCATACGCTGCCCGTCACCCGCTTGGACGACGTCAAGGCGGCGCGGGAACTCGATCTGTCGTTCTCTTTTGCGAGCGCCCCATAGCCGTGTCCGGTACCTCGCGTTCGCTCGGCACCGGCGCGCGCCGCTTGCGGCGCGCCGACTCCGGCCCAAGGCCACTCCGACCCCGCATGAAACAACCGCCGCCGCTCGCTGCGCTCGCTCTGGCATTTGTTTCATGCGAGG
>JAPOVK010000041.1 GCA_026708185.1 Gammaproteobacteria bacterium
TGCGCGAGGCCGCAGCCCATGTCCTCGCCAACCTCTTGCAGGCGGACTACCTCGAGAACCGGCGCAACCGCGAAGCGGCCGTTTCCGCTCTCGTCGTCTCTCTGGATCGGTCTGAGACGTCGCTCGGCGCACGCGTGGCTGCCATCGAGGCGCTGGGCGATGCCGCCGAGGCCGTTGTCGGCAACGAGGACGCGATGCGCATCATCTCGCTCGATACGCCCTTCGAGACCCTTTCCGAATTCTCGGCGCGCCTCGAGGTACTCGGACGCATCCGAAAGGACGAGGGTGCCGCGCCGGGCATCGGCGGGCTGCTTGCCGAGTTGCCGCTGGACGCACCGGGCCACCTGCAACGATCCGTCGCCCGGGCGTGGGCCCGCATCACCTCGGCCAGCGGCGCGGTTCTCCTGTTTGAACGCATGGGACGCAAGCACGCGATCGGCCTCGGCCGTGAGCCTGAAATCGAAGCGTTCAGCGAGATACTGCCAACGACCCAAGACCCCTGGCCCCTGCAGCGAGCGTTGCTCGAACTCGGCTTGACGACCACCGAGAAGGAGGCCTTCGTCCGGGCGTCGCGATGGGCGCCGGCACCCGAGCTCGCACCGGCTCTCGGCGACATGCTCGATCCCCGCCGCGCCTACGTCCAACTGCGCCAGCTGGCGGGCGAACTCCTGATGGAAATCGACACCCGAGCAGCCGCGCAGGCCTTGCGGCCGCACATGCCGACGGAGCAAGACCTGCTCCGCAAGCTGCGCTTCGCCGCCTTCCTCGGTCGCCACGGTTTCGACGACGGCTATCCCTTCGCGCTTGAGCACCTGTCCGAGCCACGCTACCTCGAAGCGGCGCTGGAGGCGATCGCCGGCATCGCCAAGCCCGGAACCGCCGAACAACTGCTGGACATCTACGCGAGAAGCAATGATCGCGAATGGAAACGGGCTGCCGTGCGCGGCCTTGGCCTGCTCCGGCACGCCGCGTTTGCGGAAGAGCTCGGGGCCTTGACGCGCGACCCGAAACATCCACTCGCGGCTGCGGCGCTTCTGGCCCGGGCAGACTTCGGGGATGTCGATGCCGTCGAGCTCCTCCCGGCGGCGCTGGCATCTCGCAGCGAAGTTCTTGTGATTGCCGGTGCGAGAGCTGCGGCCAAGCTGTTGCCGCTGTTGCCGAAGGGGGACCGTCCGACCAGGCCGATCGAGGAGGCCATCCGCAAAGCGCTCGCAACCTTGGCACCGGATCCCGAGGCGACCGAAGCGGTTCGCCGCAACGCGCTCGATGCGTTGGTCGCTGCCGAGGACGAGCGATTGGACGGAGTGCTCGCCGCCATGATCCGTGACGTCCGCTTGGAGCGGACCGATCTCCTCTCCCGCGTCCGCGAGCTGCTACGCGCTCGGGATGTGAGAATGTAGCCGGGCAGGCACGACCTTCGTGCCGATTCCGGCATGATGCTGTTCTGCGAGTCCTACGAAGCGGCGTCAGTTTCGTGGCAAAGATAGAGTAGCCCGGTGTTACGAGATACAGACCCTTCCCGGGAACAAATGCCGAAGGGACCGTCCCGGGAGACGGAGAACAGAGACCGACCGGACTGCCGCGCGAGGCGTGCGGGCGGGCGCTGGGCACGGTTACTAGGAATCTGCTGCGGCTTGGCTGCCACGCCCGGATTCGCCGGGACGGAACACGCGCACCACCACGACCACGACCAACCCCACATCCACGAAGAGATCATCGTCTACGGTCGCGCTCAGCACCACATCGGCGCCGCGACCTCGGCCTCCGAGGGCGTGGTCGGGTACGCGGACTACCACCTGCCGCCGCTCTTGCGGGTCGGCGAACTGGTGGAAGCCGTCCCCGGCATGATCGCCACCCAGCATTCCGGCACCGGGAAGGCGAACCAGTACTTCCTGCGCGGGTTCAATCTCGATCACGGTACCGACTTTGCCGTCCATCTCGACGGCGTGCCCGTCAACATGCGTTCCCATGGCCATGGCCAGGGCTATCTCGACCTCAACTTCGTCATTCCCGAACTCGTGCAGACCGCCGTCTACCGCAAGGGCGTCCACCACGCTGAGAACGGCGACTTCTCCTCGGCAGGCAGCGTCGACTTCTCTTACTACCGGCGGCTCCCCGAGCCCTTCCTGCAAGCGACGTGGGGCGAACACGGCTATGTCCGCGGCATCGCCGCGGGCAGTGCCGACATCGGCGATGGTGTGCTCACCGGAGCCGTGGACAAGACCCTCTACAACGGGCCGTGGGAACTGGACGAGGATCTCGCGCAGTCCAAGTTCTTTCTCGGCTACGGGTTCTGGCTCGGTCCCGCAGAGGCGCAGATCGCGCTGCACGGATACACCGGGCAGTGGAACGCGACCGACCAGATACCGCGCCGCGCCGTACGGGCCGGCTTGGTGCGACGGACCGGATACATCGACCCGGATCTCGGCGGCGATACACGTCGCTTGGGTTTGGTGGCGCGTGTGGAGGCTGATCGCTGGCAAGCCGGCATGTACCGCCTCGACTACGACTTCACCTTGTACTCGAACTTCACCTACCTGCTCGACGACCCCGTGCTTGGCGACGAGTTCGAGCAGCGTGACGACCGCACGCAGAGCGGCCTTTGGGTCGCCGCGGAGCGGAACGTCTGGTTTGGCGCGCTACCGGTCCTGCTCCGCTGGGGCGTCGAGGGCCGCCGCGACGACATCCACGAGGTGGGGCTCTTCGGCACCCAGGCGCGAACGCGGACCCACGTCCGCAGGCATGACCGTGTCGACGAGGCGTCCGTCGGTGCCTACGGCGAGCTAGGCGTGCATGCCACGGAGCGGATTCGGGCCGTGCTTGGCCTTCGCGCGGACTACTACGACTGGGACGTCGCGGCCCTCGGCCACGACGACCACGCCGCTGGCGACGACAGCATCGCAAGTCCCAAGATCAGCGTCGCGTTCCGGATCCTGGACGGGCTTGAAGCGTACGCCAACTGGGGTTACGGCTTTCACTCGAACGACGTTCGGCTCCGGCCTGTGGAGGACGACACCCTGAGTGCGAGGCGAAGCGACGACCTGCTTGCGGCCAGCGAGGGCGCCGAGCTTGGTCTGCGTTTCGAACCGCATTCGTCCTTCAACGCGACGCTTGTCGGCTTCGAGGTCAGACTGGATTCCGAGCTCGTGTACGTCGGCGACGCCGGTACTACCGAACCCAGCGACGCCTCGGTCCGGCGCGGGGTCGAAGTCGCCGGATTCTGGCATGCCCGCGACTGGCTGACAGTCAACGCAGCTTTCACCCACAGCGACGCGGAACTGGAAACCGGCGACGCGGTCGCCGGGGCCGTTGGCGTCACGGGCAGCCTGGGCGTCAACGCGCTCCTCGGACGGGGCGTACACGTCAGCATGAACGCGCGCTATCTCGGCGATGCACCCCTGTCCAACGACGGCAGCGTCCGATCCGAAGCGTCCTGGCTTGCTCACGCGGGTTTCGGCTGGCATTACCGACGCGCCGATTTCGGCCTCGAGGTGTTCAACCTGTTCGACTCAGCCGGCGACGACATCGCCTACTACTACCATTCGCGCCTCGCGGGCGAACCGTCGCACGGCGTGCTCGACACCCACTTCCATCCCCTGGAGCCACGCACGGCGCGCCTGCGTGTCGCGGTGCACCTATAGAGCGGCTGCGCCGGCCTAGCGGACCCTGCGGACTGCCGGCCAAGGCAGACGCGCCACGGCGAAGAGGAACAGCGCAACGACGACGATCGAGGGGCCCGTCGGCGTGTCGAGTTCCGCGGAGGCGTACAGTCCCCCGCCAACGGCGAAAACGCCCGTCATCGCCGCTCCCAACGCCATCGCCTCCGGGCTCCTGGCGAAGCGGCGAGCCGTCGCGGCCGGTATGACGAGCAAGGCGACCACGAGCAGGACACCGACGAGCTTGACGGCCACCGCGATGATGGCAGCGACCAGGAACCCGAACACGAGACGCGCGCGCTCCGGCTTGAGGCCGTCCACCGCGGCAAGGTCCACGCTCACCGTCGCCGTCAGCAGCGCCCGCCAGATCCATGCCAGGACACCGAGCGCCACCGCGCCGCCTGCCCAGACCAGGAGGACATCCGCACGGGTAACGCCGAGGATGTCGCCAAACAGCAAGGCCTGCAGATCGAGACGCACGGCTGGGAAGAACGACAGGATGACCAGGCCCAGCGCCAGCCCTCCGTGGGCGAGCAGGCCGAGCAGCGTGTCCGTCGGCAGCGTCTCCCGGCGCTCCAGGAAGAACATCACGAGAACGACGACGGACGAGATCGCGAAGATGCCGACGGCGACGTGCAGGTCTACCAGGATAGCGACAGCAACGCCAAGCAGCGCCGAGTGAGCGATAGTCTCCCCGAAGTAGGCGAGCCGGCGCCAGACGATGAAGCAGCCGGTCGGGCCGGTCACCAACGCAAGCCCCACACCGGCAAGGAGAGCGCGCACCACGAAGTCGTCGAGCATCGCGTGCATGCGGCCTTAGCTGTTCTCTAGGTTCGCGGAGGCGCGCCCTTGCTCGACCCGAGCATGGAAGTAAGGATTGGGGTCGTCGTGCTCGTGGGGTACCAGTACCACCACGTCGTCGCCCGTTTCCATGACCACCCGGATGTCGTGCGAAATCAAGAGGACGCCGCAGCCGAGTTCGTGCCGAATCGCCTCGATGCGCTCCTGGAAGATCTCGGTGCCTGCGGCATCGACGCCTTGGGCAGGCTCGTCCAGCACCAGCAGGTCGGGCCGATGGATGAACGCCCGGGCCAGCAAGGCGCGTTGGAACTCGCCACCGGACAGGGTCGAAACCAACGGGTCGCCCAATCGATCCAGACCTGCGGCTGCCAAAGCCGCGTCGATGTCAGCGGGCGGGAAACGTCGCGTCAACGTCAGCAGGCGGCGCAGGGTGAGTGGCAGGTTGGGACTGACCTGCAGGCGCTGGGGGACGTAGCCGATGCCGAGCGATGGCGCACGCTCGATCGTACCTTCGTTGATGTCGGTCAATCCGAGGATCGACTTGGCGAGCGTCGACTTGCCGGCGCCGTTGGCGCCAATCAGGTAGACCAGCTTGCCCGGGTACACGTCCACATCGACGTGCCGGATGATCCAGCGGCCTTGGCGCAGCACCCCGACGTCGCGCGTCCGCACAAGCGGCCGGGCGTCGGCAGCGGTGTCGCCTTCCGTCGGCTCGCGTTGCATGGACAAGGCCTCCCCCTTAAGCTGCATCGTCGTGGCGCGCACGTACCCTACTTTGCAGCGATGGGCGGCCGGCAGGCAAGCGTATGGTCAGGATCGCAGCGCGTCCCACAGCCCCGCCCGGAAACCGTGGCGCCCGGCCCGCGTGATCGCAGCGGGCTTGCTCTGCACCTTGTCCGCGCAGCTACCCGCAGCCGACGAGCTCGCGGTCGTTGCCACCATCAAACCTCTCCACTCGCTGGTGAGCGCCGTGATGGCCAGCGTCGGAAAACCGCAGCTCATCATCCGGGGTACGACGTCACCGCACAGCTTCAGCATGCGCCCATCGGACGCCAGGAAGCTGGAAAACGCCGACTTGGTGTTCCTGATCGGCGAGGCGGTGGAGACATCGATCTCCCAGTCGATCGACGCGCTCGCGGCCGACGCCCGGGTGGTCGTGTTGGCGAGCGCTGACGGCATCGTCAAAAGGCCGTTGCGCGAGGGCGGCAGCTTCGAGTGGAGCCATGAACATGCCCACCACGGCGCGGACCAGCGAACGGAAGACGGCGCGGTCCTAGAGACGGACGCGGATGCCGGGGAAGCCTTCGACATGCACGTCTGGCTGGATCCGACGAACGCCAGGGCCATGACCCGGGCGATCGCCGACGCCCTCGCAGCGGCGGATCCGCCCAACTCCGCCGTCTACATCGACAATGCCGCGCGTCTCCTGCAGCGGCTTGAAGAACTCACGACGGAGATCGCATCGGAAGTAGCTCCGGTTCGTGGTCGGGGATTCCTCGTTTTCCACGACGCGTACCAGCACTTCGAGGATCGCTTCGGCTTGGTGGCAGCCGGTTCCGCGGTGGTCACCGCCGATCGTTCGCCCGGGGTGCGGCGGATCCGGGAGTTGCGGCGGAAGGTCCGGGATCTCGAAGTCAAGTGCGTGATGGCCGAGCCGCAATTCGACCCGCGGCTCGTCCACGTGATCGTCCAGGGCGTCGAGGCGAAGGTGGGGTCGGTAGATCCCCTAGGTAGCACAATCCGGAGCGGCCCGGAGTTGTACTTCACGCTTCTGCGCGACATGGCGACGTCGTTCAGAACCTGCCTGTCGAGCTGAGCGGACTAACCGCACCCCGTTGCCCGGGCGCTCCGGGCGCAGTTTTTCCTCTGGCGAGCATTGGTTCTGCTAGGCACCGCTGCCGCAGCACCCGCATTGCAGCGAAGTTGGCTCGCCCTCATGAAACAAATGCCAGAGCGAGCATAGCGAGCGGCGGCGGTGTTTCATGCGGGGTCGGCGTGGCCTTGGGCCGGAGTCGGCGTGCCGCAAGCGGCACGCGCCGGTGCCGAGCGAACGCGAGGTACCGGACATGGCTATGGGGCGCTTTGATGGAACATCCGCCAAAGGGAACGCGCCACCGCGCGTTTCGTCAGAACGCCTACCAACGGGCGTTAAGCGAGTGACGGCGTCGATCGCCCTCAACGTCCCTCGGCTGAGGCCGTTACGGCGTTGTCAAACAACCCCGAGCGCCCTATGTGCTAACGTTGGCCCATGAGAATACACATCGCTCTCCCGGACGCGCTTGTCGCGGAACTCGACAGGCGTGCCGGCAGGCGTCGCCGAAGTGCCTTCATCTGCAAGCTGATCGAGCGAGGACTGGACGACGAGCAGCGCTGGGACGAGATCGAGGCGGCGCTGGGTACGATTGACGGTCGGGGGCACGCCTGGGACGACGACCCGGCCGCGTGGGTCCGCGAGCAACGCCGGAGCGACAAGAGTCGGTCCGGCTGACCGATGCCGCGATTGCTGCTCGACTCGACGGTGCTCATCGACGCGCTGCGCGGCCGCCCCGCCGCAGCGCGCGTGGTTCGACTGCGTCGACGTGGCATCGAGCCCTGGGTTTGCGCGATCTCCGTGGAGGAGATCTGGCGGGGCCTGCAGTCGACCGAGGAGGGCAGCGCACGTCGGCTCTTCAATGCGCTTCGCGTGGCCCCGCTCGGCGCTGCAGAGGGGAGGCGAGCCGGCACCTGGCGGCGTTCATTCGCGACACGCGGCGTCACGCTGCATCAGGCTGACTGCCTGATCGCGGCCGCGGCAGCAGGAATCGGTGCCAATCTTGCCACCGCGAACATCGACGACTTCCCGATGCACGGACTCGTCGTCGAGCACTGGCCCGTGGGCGTCTAGGCGGCCAGCAGAGCGGGGCCGGACCGGTCGGCCAAACGTGTGCCCGGCTCGTCTCAGCCGATTCGCGCCACCGCTCGTTTGGTCAACACGCCAACCAAGTGCGCCCGGTACTCCGCCGACGCGTGGATGTCCGCGTTGAAGTCGCTGCTGTCGACGGCGACTCCGTCAACCGCGCCTGGCGAGAAGTCGGCCGCCAGCGCCTCTTCCAGGGCCGTCGCGCGGAAGGCGTGGGGTCCGGCACCGGTGACGCCGACGCAGACCGCATCGCCGCAGCGTGCCACCATCACGCCGACCACCGCGTAGCGGGAAGCCGGGTTGGGGAACTTCTCGTAGGCCGCGGCGTCGGGGATGCGGAAGTCCACCGAGGTGACGATCTCGCCCTCCCGCAGCGCTGTTTCGAAGAGCCCCGTGAAGAAGTCGCCGCCGGCGATGGGACCGATCGACGTGCGAACCGTGCTGTCGAGCGCAACGATGGCCGCCGGGTAGTCCGCCGCCGGGTCGCTGTTGGCGATCGAGCCGCCGAGCGTGCCCCGATTGCGAACATGGGCGTCGCCGATGCCGCCGGCCAGCTCCGCGAGAGCTGGGATGGCATCGCTGGCGGCGACTTCGGCGTGCCGCGTCATCGCGCCGATGGACACGATGTCGCCGTCGATGCTGATGCCCGACATGCCGGGCAAGCCGGACAGGTCGATCACGTCCGACGGCGCAGCGAGGCGTTGCTTGAGCGTCGGGATCAGGGTCATGCCGCCCGACAGGTACGCGCCCTCCTCCGCCTCGACCATCCGGCTGGTCGCCTCGGTGAGCGTCGAAGGCTTGTGGTAGTTGAACTGGTACATGCTCGTGCCTCCTTTAGCCGTTGCCGCCATTGCGCAATGCGCGCCACACCGTCTCCGATGTCGCCGGCATCGGCACGTCCTTGACACCCAAGGCGTCCGTCACGGCGTTCATCACGGCAGCGGTGGAGCCGATCGCTCCCGCTTCGCCGCAGCCTTTCACGCCGAGCGGATTGTGCGTGCAGGGCGTCACGGTGGTGTCGACCGTGAAGCTCGGCAGGTCGTCCGCCCTCGGCATGGTGTAGTCCATGTAGGATCCCGACAGCAGTTGGCCCGTGTCGTCGTAGACGCCATGCTCGAGGAGCGCCTGGCCGATGCCCTGGGCGAGGCCGCCGTGAACCTGGCCCTCGACGATCATCGGGTTGATCACGTGCCCGAAGTCATCCACCGCCACGAACTTCTCGATGGTCACGACGCCCGTGTCGGGATCCACTTCAACCTCGCAGATGTGGGCGCCCGCCGGATAGGTGAAGTTCGGTGGATCGTAGAACGCCTTCTCGGAAAGCCCGGGCTCGAGTTCCTCGAGCGGGTAGTTCGCGGGCACGTAGGCTGCGAACGCCACCTCGCCGAAGGTGAGCGACTGGTTCGAGTCGGCGACGTTGAAGCTGCCGTCCTCGAACTCCACCTGGTCCTCTTTCGCCTCCAACATGTGGGCGGCGATCTTCTTGCCCTTGGCTATGATCTTGTCCGTCGCCTTGATGATGGCCGAGCCGCCAACCGCCAGGGACCGCGAACCGTAGGTGCCGAGCGCATAGTCGGAACGGCCGGTGTCGCCGTGCAATACGGTGACGTTCTCGAACGGCACGCCGAGCTTGTCGGAGATGATCTGCGCGAAGGTCGTCTCGTGGCTCTGGCCGTGGCTGTGCGAACCGGTCACCACCGTGACCGACCCCGTGACGTCCACGCGCACCTCGCCGACTTCGAAGAGCCCCACGCCGGCGCCTAGGGAAATCGCCACTTGCGACGGCGCCAGGCCGCAGGCCTCGATGTAGCACGAGAAGCCGATGCCGCGCTTCTTGCCCCCTTGCTCGGACGCCTCCCTTCGCGCCTGGAATCCCGAGTAGTCGGCATGGTCCAGCGCGCGATCGAGGCTCGCCTCGTAGTCGCCCGTGTCGTATGTCAGTGCGACGGGGGTTTCGTACGGGAAGTCGGCCGGCTGGATGAAGTTCCGCCGGCGCAGTTCCGCCGGGTCGATCCCCATTTCGCGCGCGGCGGTTTCCACCAGCCGTTCCACGACGTAGGTGGCTTCCGGCCTGCCCGCTCCGCGGTAGGCGTCCACCGGTGCGGTGTTGGTGAAAAGGGACTGCACCTCGACGTAGATCGCTGGCGTCTTGTACTGGCCAGCCATCAGCGTGCCGTAGAGATAGGTCGGAACACTGGACGCGAATGTCGAAAGATAGGCGCCCATGTTGGCCTTGTTCTTGACCCGCAGACCTAGGAACCGCCCGTCCTCGGCGAGCGCGAGTTCCGCGTGCGTCACGTGGTCGCGGCCGTGGGCGTCGGCGAGGAAGGACTCGGAACGCTCCGCGCGCCATTTCACCGGGCGCCGCAGTTGGCCTGCTGCCCAGATGACGGCGGTCTCTTCCGCGTAGACGAAGATCTTGGAACCGAAGCCGCCGCCGACGTCCGGAGAGATCACCCGCAAACGTGCTTCCGGCGCGATGTTGACGAACGCCGCAAGCACAAGCCGCTCCAGATGCGGGTTCTGCGACGTGGTGTGCAGCGTGTACGTGCCGGATGCTTCGTCGTATTCGCCGAGCGCCGCCCGGGGCTCGATCGCATTCGGGATCAGGCGATTGTTGACGATGTCGATGGACGCGACGTGGTGGGCTTGCGCGAACGCGGCGTCCGTCGCCGCCTTGTCGCCGAGTTCCCAGTCGTAGCACTGGTTGTTCGGGACGGACTCGTGGATCTGGTCCGCCTCGGCGGCCGTGGCGAGGTCGACGACCGCGTCCTGTTCCTCGAAGTCCGGATCGAGAGCCTCGGCCCCGTTCTTGGCCGCCTCCAGGGTCTCGCCGATGACCACCGCGTAGGGTTCGCCGACGTAGTTGACGCTGGAAACCGCGAGTGGTGGGTGGGGCGGCTGGACCATGTCCGAGCCGTCCTTCGACTTCACCATCCAGCCGCAGGGCAGATCGCCCACTTCGCTGGCTTGAAGATCCGCGCCCGTGAACACCGCGACCACGCCGTCGGTGGCGAGCGCCGCGCTGGTGTCGAGCCCGTTGAGCCTTGCGCGGGCGTACGGCGAGCGCGCGAACACCGCGTAGGTTTGCCCGTGCTGGCCCACGTCGTCCGTGTAGCGGCCCGCGCCGGTGATGAAACGCGCGTCTTCCTTGCGCTTGACCGATGCGCCGATGCCGGTTTCTGTAGCCATTGTCCGCTCCCCTCCCTTGATCTACATGCTGTCCTGGGCCGACAACACCGCCTTGACGATGTTGTGATAGCCCGTGCAGCGGCAAAGGTTGCCTTCGAGTCCGTCGCGAACGGCCGCCTCGTCCAACCGCCCTTCGCTCTTCTGCACCATGTCGATGGCGCTCATGATCATGCCGGGCGTGCAGAAGCCACATTGCAAGGCGTGGTTCTCGCGGAACGCCGCCTGCATCGGGTGCAGGTCGTCGGGCCGGCCGATGCCCTCGATGGTGGTGACTCCGGCGCCGTCCGCCTGACCGGCGAGAACCGTGCAGGACTTCACCGCGGTGCCGTCCATGTGCACAACGCAGGCGCCACATTGGCTGGTGTCGCATCCGACGTGGGTGCCGGTGAGGCCGAGCCGCTCGCGCAGCACGTCCACCAGCAGCGTGTTGTCCGGCACGTCGAGATGGTGCGTCGTGCCGTTGACCGTGACTTTGATGTCCACTCCCTTAGCCCTCCCTAAAGCGTTCGGAGTTATTCGATTACAACGCTACCTAGGCCGCGAAGTCCACCGCGAATCGTTCGAAGAAGCTCGCCGTCAGCTTGCGCGCTGCACTCTCCACGAGCCGCGAGCCGATCTGCGCCAACTTGCCGCCGATCCCCCCGGTGATCTGGTACTTGAGCAGGGTCTCCTCGGTGGTGACTTCCTCGAGTTCGACCAAGGCGGTCCCCTTGGCGAATCCAGCCACCCCGCCTTTCACCTGGACTTCGAGGCGATAGCGCTCGGGCGGCTCGACATCGCACAGCGCAATCGCCGCGTTGAACGTGGCCTTGACCGGTCCGACCCGGGCGGCGACGACAGCTTCGAAGCGGTCGTCGCCGACCGGCGTCATGCTGCGGCAGCCGTCGATGCAGCGCACGAGAACCGCCGGATCGTTCAGGGCTTCCCAGACGCGCATCCGCGGACCCGCGATGCGGTACTCGCCTGACTGTTCCACGCGTGTCCCTTGCCCGCGACCTCGGCACTACTCTCGCACAAGACCGCGCTCTGGCGAAAGTCCGGCGAGACTACACGCCCAGCCGCTCGTGCATGATGGGGCTCGTCGTCGTGTATTGCAGATGCACTTTCTCGTTGGGGTTGAGCCTGGCCTTGATGGCGAACGCGGCGAGCGCCGCCTCGTGGAAGCCGGAGAGGATGAGCTTCTTCTTGCCCGGATAGGTGGCGATGTCCCCGATCGCGTAGATGCCCGGGATGTTGGTCTCGAAGCGCTCCGTGTCCGTGGGGATCTGGCTCTTCGAGAGTTCGAGGCCCCACTCGGCGATGGGCCCGAGCTTCGGCGACAGGCCGAAGAACACCAGCGCGTGGTCGATGTCGACCTTGGTCACGGACTCGTCCGTGTGCCGGATGCACAGACGCTCAAGGGTGCCGTTCGATGCTTCGAAGTCGACGCAGTTGCCGACCATGAAACGCACCTGTCCGGCCGCCTCCAGCTCGCGCATGCGCGCGACGGTGGCGGGCGCCGCCCGGAACCGGTCGCTGCGGTGCACCAGGGTCATCGACTTCGCGTGCGGCGCCAACTCCACGGTCCAGTCGAATGCCGAGTCGCCGCCGCCCAGGACCAGGAGGTCCTTACCGCGATGGGCGGACGGATCGCGGACACGGTAGAACACCTGCTCGTCCAGGAACTGCTCGACGCCGGCCACGCGCAGCGGCATGGGCTGGAAGGACCCGACGCCGCCTGCGATGACCACGGCGCCCGCGTCGAACTCTTCCTCCCGGCTGGTGACCACGCGGAAGCGGCCGTCGACGGGCGTGACCTCGGTCACCTGGGAGTCCAGGTGAAAACCCGCGTCGAACGGCCTGATCTGTTCGAGCAACTGATCCACGAGTTCCTGCGCATCGCAGACCGGGATCGCCGGGATGTCGTAGATGGGCTTGTCGGGATACAACTCGGCGCACTGCCCGCCAGGTGCCGGCAAGGCGTCGACGATGTGCGCCTGGATCCCGAGCAGACCGAGTTCGAAGACCTGGAACAGGCCGCACGGTCCGGCGCCGACGATCACGACGTCTGTCTTGGTGGCCAAGGGGTGTCCTCCTTAAGGCGAAAGGTCGGGCCGCGTCAAAGACGCGGCCGCTTAGTGAATGAAGTCCTTCGCGCGGAGCAGCTCGATGATGCGCTCCGCGCAGGCGTCGATTCCGAGGCGGTCGGTCTCGAGCGTCAGGTCCGGCGCGACGGGCTCGTCGAAGTCCTCGGTGACGCCCGGCACGTGGGGCGCCTCGCCGCGCTCCGCGGATGCATAGAGGCCGTCCTCGTCACGGTCCTTCAAAACGGCCAACGGCGCCGTCAGGTAGACCTCCAGGAAGCGGTCCTCGCCAATGGCACGACGTGCCCGTTCCCGCACCGCCTCCTCGGGCGCGACGAACGACGTAAGGCAGATCAGGCCGGCGTCGTTCATCAGCCGCGCGGTTTCGGCGGCGCGGCGGATGTTCTCCGAGCGCTCCTCGGGGCTGAACCCCAGGTCGCGACTCATGCCAAGGCGGAAGCTCTGGCCGTCGAGAACGGTGGCGAGTCCGCCCGCGTCGAACAGCTTGCGTTCCACGGCGTGGGCGATGACGGTCTTGCCGACCTTGGCCAGGCCCGTCAATAGCACCGTCACCGGATGCTGGCCGAGGCGCGCCGCCCGTTCGTCGGCCGCCACGCGGCTCACGGCGGCGTGCAATTCGCCGCGCGGCGTGCGATCCCAAGCCGCCTGTGCGATCGAACCGCCGGGATCGAACGCCATGCCCGCGCCGACCGTCACGTTGGAGATGCGGTCGATGAAGATCAGGCTGCCCAAGTCGCGATTCGCACCGTACGCGTCGAACGCGATGGACTCCGTCAACGCGACTTCCACGCGGCCGATCTCGTTGAGTCTGAGTTGTGCGGCGGGTTCGTGCTGCAGCGTGTTGACGTCCACCCGGTAGCGCAACGTCGCCGCCTGCCCCACCACCTGGCGCGTACCGTGCTTGACGGTGTACTGCCGCCCCGGAACCAGTGCATCGTCCGCCATCCAAACCACCATCGCGTCGAGCCGGTCGGCGATGTAAGGCAGCCCCCCCGGCGCGGCCAGCACGTCCCCTCGGCTGACGTCGACGTCGTCGGTCAGCGTCAGCGTCACCGCCATGGGTGCGAACGCTTCGTCGAGGTCGCCGTCCATGGTGACGATGCGGTCGACAGTCGAGCGACGACCCGAGGGCACGACCACCACCTCGTCGCCGGACCGGACCACGCCACCCGCGACGCTGCCGCTGTAGCCGCGAAACGACGGATCCGGGCGGTTGACCACTTGAACGGGCAGGCGGAAATGCTCGATGTCCTTGTCGGCGGTGACCTGCACGTTCTCCAGGAGGTGCATCAGCGTCGCGCCCTGGTACCAAGGCATGTGCGGCGACTGCTCGACGACGTTGTCGCCATGCAGCGCCGAGATCGGAATGAAGTGCAACTCGTCGACGCCAAGCTTCGACGTGAACGCGAAGTAGTCGGCACGGATAGCGTCAAAGACGCTTTCGTCGTAGTCCACCGTGTCCATCTTGTTCACAGCGGCCACGAGGTGCCGGATTCCGAGCAGGCGCGCGATGAACGTGTGGCGGCGGGTTTGCGGCAGGACGCCCTGCCGGGCGTCGATAAGAATAACGGCCAGGTCGCACGTGGACGCGCCGGTTGCCATGTTCCGCGTGTACTGCTCGTGGCCCGGCGTGTCGGCGATGATGAACTTGCGCTTGGTGGTCGAGAAGTAGCGGTAGGCGACGTCGATGGTGATGCCTTGTTCGCGCTCCGCCTGCAAACCATCGGTCAGGAGGGCGTAGTCGACACCACCGCGCTGCGTGCCGGTGGTCTTGCTGTCGCGCACGATGGCGTCCAACTGGTCCTCGTAGATCATCTTCGAGTCGTGGAGCAGGCGGCCGATCAGCGTGCTCTTGCCGTCGTCGACGCTGCCGCAGGTGAGGAACTTCAGGATCTCCTTGCGCTCGTGCTGGGCGAGGTAGGCATGGATGTCGCTGGCAATCAGCTCTCCTTGTTGCGAGGGGGAAGACCCTCGAGTTCCCGGGACCATCAGAAGTAGCCCTCGCGCTTCTTCTGCTCCATGGAACCGGAGGCGTCGTAGTCGATCACGCGGCCTTGGCGCTCGGAGTGCGTGGCGATCAGCATCTCCTGGATGATCTCCGGCAGCGTGGCGGCTTCGGACTCGATGGCGCCCGACAGCGGATAGCAGCCAAGGGTGCGGAAGCGCACGGAGCGCATGGTCGGTTCTTCGCCCGGCTCCAACTCCATGCGGTCGTCGTCCACCATGATCAGCGTACCGTCGCGTTCAACGACGGGTCGCTGGGCGGCCAGGTACAGGGGCACGATCTCGATGTTCTCGAGATAGACGTACTGCCAGACGTCCAGCTCCGTCCAGTTGGACAGCGGGAAGACGCGCACCTCCTCGCCGGGGTTGATGCGGCCGTTGTACAGATTCCAGAGCTCCGGGCGCTGGCTCTTCGGATCCCAGCGGTGGTTGCGGTCGCGCACTGAGTACACCCGTTCCTTGGCACGTGACTTCTCCTCGTCGCGCCGCGCGCCGCCAAAGCACGCATCGAAGCCGTACTTGTCGAGCGCATCCTTCAGGGCTTGCGTCTTCATGATGTCCGTGTACTTGCGGCTGCCGTACGTGAACGGCGTGACGTTGGCGGCACGGCCCTCTTCGTTGGTGTAGACGATGAGGTCCAGTTCCAGCTCGCGGGCGATGCGGTCGCGGAAGGCGATCATGTCGCGGAACTTCCAAGTGGTGTCCACGTGGAGAAGCGGGAACGGGAGCCGGCCCGGGTAAAACGCCTTGCGTGCCAAGTGCAGCAGCACGGAGGAGTCCTTGCCGATGGAATACAGCAGCACCGGCCGCTCGAACTCGGCTGCCACTTCGCGGATGATGTGGATGCTCTCCGCCTCGAGCTGTTTGAGGTGCGTGAGTGTGTAGCCCGGCATGCGCGGACACCTAAGTGCAAGAACCGAAAAAGGCGCGCTTTATACGGGACTCCCCCGCGCGCGTCCAAGTCGATGTGGTTATATGTTTAACGATGGCACAGTCAGCGCCGGGCGAAGTCGAAGACGGCGTCTACCGCAATGTCGAAGCCGTCCAGAACCCTCGAGACGGCGGTGTCGCCGCGACCGTATGCGCCGTCCTCGGCGTAGGCGTCGCCGCTGAGCGTCAGCACCGTGACCAACTCGGTGCGCGGATCCACAATCCAGTATTCTGGTATCCCGGCCTCCGCGTAGTCGGCCCGCTTCACCACGTAGTCTCGTGCCGCGTCATCCGGGCTGACCGTCTCGAGCACCAGGTCTGCGCCGGTCCACCGAGCATCCGCTCGGCGGGCGTCGTCGGCGTCACAGAGCACAGCCAGGTCCGGCTCCCGGTACTTTCCCTCGCGGACGCGCAACGGGAAAGGCGCGAACAGCACGACGCCGCCGCGAGGACGAACAAAGGCGGCAAAGGCGCTGAAGAGAAACTGTAGGACGAGCTGGTGGGTCTCGGTCGGCATGGGCGGTTGCTCAATTCGACCGTCGGTCATCTCGAGGTGCCTCGCCAGACGCCCGGCGAGCCACAGGTAGTCGGTGTCGCTCCAGCATCCCTGTGGAGGCACGGCGTTGCGCACAATGGCGTCCACGGCTTCCTGCGTGGTCGCGGCGGTATCCATCAGTGCGAACGTTACACCTGTAGGTCACGCCGTGCTACAACACGACAATGGAGTTCTCCCTGTCCGGGGCAATCCGCAGTAGCAGGTCCGAGCGTGGTTCCATAGTCACTCCGCACGCAGGTGCTCGCGTAGCAACTCGTTCACCTTGCGCGGATTGGCCTTCCCCGACGTCGCCTTCATCACCTGCCCCACAAAGTACCCGAGTAGCTTCGCCTGGCCGGCGCGATACTGCGCCGCCTGCGCCGGGTTGGCGGCGACGATATTCGTGACTAACTCGGTCAACGAGTCATCGTCGCTGACCTGCTTCAAACCGTGCTCTGCAATCAGATCGTCCACGTCGCCTTCGCCTGACGACCACAGCATCTCGAATAGCGATTTGGCGATCTTCCCGGAGACCGTCTCGTCCAATGTCCGCACGATCAGCTTCGCCAACTGCTCCGCGGGTACCGGGATCATCGAGGGCGGACGTCCGTCGCGGTTGAGTGCCGCGGCGACATCGCCCATGATCCAGTTGGCTGCGGCCTTGGGTTGACCTCCCGCATCGACCGCCGCCTCGAAGTAGGCCGCCCGATCGGGGTCTGCCGCCAACCAACGGGCGTCGCGAGCGTCGAGGCCCAGCGTACGCTCGTAGCGCTCCCGCTTTGCATCGGGCAACTCGGGCAACGTCGCACGGACTTCGGCAAGCAGTTCCTGGGTCACCACGACGGGCAGGAGGTCGGGATCCGGGAAATACCGGTAGTCGTCGGACAGTTCCTTGCCGCGCATGGGCCGCGTCTCGTCGCGTTCGGCGTCGTAGAGGAGCGTCTCCCGGTCTACCGAGCCGCCCGATTCGAGGACGTCGATCTGCCGGTCGATCTCGAACACCAGGGCCTTCTCGAGAAAGCGGAACGAATTGAGGTTCTTGATCTCGGTGCGCTCGCCGAGCGGCGCGCCGGGCCGGCGCACCGATACGTTGGCGTCGCAGCGCATTGAGCCCTGGCTCAGGTCGCCGTCGCAGATGCCGAGATAGCGCACGAGTGCGTGCATGGCCCGGAAGTACGCCGCCGCCTCCCGCGGATTCGTCAACTGCGGTTCGCTGACAACCTCCAGCAACGGCGTTCCGGCACGGTTGAGGTCGATCCCGGTCAGACCCGCGTAGTCCTCGTGCAGGGACTTCCCTGCGTCCTCCTCGAGATGGGCGCGCGTGAGATCGATCTGTCGAGGCCCGTCGTCCGTGTCTACCATGACGTGACCCCCACGCACGATGGGCTCGTCGAGTTGGCTGATCTGGTAGCCCTTCGGCAGATCCGGGTAGAAGTAGTTCTTGCGGTCGAATCGGCAGGTTTCCGCGATCTCGCCGTCGACCGCCAATCCAAACAGCACGGCTTTGCGCACGACCTCGCCGTTCAGTACCGGCAGGACGCCGGGCAAGGCAAGATCGACCGTGCACGCCTGCGTATTGGGCGGCTCGCCGAACGCAGTTCCCGCCCCCGAGAAGATCTTCGAGGCGGTGTTGAGCTGCACGTGCACCTCGAGGCCGATGACGCTCTCCCACCTGGCCATCAAGCCGCCTCCGGCACCGTTGGCGTTCTCAAGTGCCAGTCGGTCTCCCGCTGGAACGCCTCGCCGAGGGCGAGCAGTCGATCTTCGGCGAAGTGCGGACCAATGAGCTGCAGACCCACGGGCAAGCCGTCCGCGAATCCGCATGGGATCGACAACGCCGGAAGGCCGGCGAGGCTCGCCGGCACCGTGTAGACGTCCTGCTTGTACATCACCGTTGGGTCTACCCCGCCGGTCAACGCGCCCAATGCCGGGGCCGGCGTCGGTGTCGCCGGCGTGAGCAGCACATCGACCTGCCCGAAGGCGTCGAGGAAGTCCTGCCGGATCAATCGACGAACCCGTTGCGCCTGGCCGTAGTACGCGTCGTAGTAGCCAACCGACAGCGTATACGTCCCGGTGAGAATCCGCCGCTTCACCTCGATCCCGAAACCCTCGCTGCGCGAGCGCCTGTACAGGTCGTCGAGGTCGGCTGGCTCCCCAGCGCGATGCCCGTAGCGAACGCCGTCGTAGCGCGACAGGTTGGTCGATGCCTCGGCACTGGCAACCACGTAGTACACCGGCACCGCGAACGCGGTGTGCGGGAGCGAAACCTCATGGCATCGGTGTCCGAGCCGCCGCAGCGACTCGACGGCCTCCTCGAGCGGGCGCGCGACGTCTTCGCCGAGGTCAGCCCAGTATTCACGCGGGATGCCGACGTTCATGGTGCGTTGCGGCGCATGCGGCGTCGGGGCTTCGTCGGCGCTGGTCGAGTCACGCGGGTCATGGCCTTCCATGTGGTGCAGCAGCAGCCGAAGATCGGCGGCACTGCGCGCCATCGGTCCCCCCTGATCCAGACTGGAGGCAAACGCCACCATGCCGAAGCGCGACACCCGCCCGTAGGTTGGCTTGAGGCCGCTGACGCCGCAGAACGCCGCAGGCTGGCGAATCGAGCCGCCGGTGTCGGTGCCCGTAGCGGCGGGCACCAGGCCGGCAGCGAGTGCCGCCGCGGAGCCGCCGGACGAGCCGCCGGGAACGCGGCCGACATCCCAAGGATTGGCCACGGGGCCGAAAAAGCTCGTCTCGTTGGTGGAACCCATCGCGAACTCGTCCATGTTGGTCTTGCCGACCATGACCGCTCCGGCCGCGCGCAGCCGTGCGACCACGGTCGCATCGTAGGGCGAGACGAAGTTCTCGAGCATCCTCGATGCGCACGTCGTGCGCACGCCATCGGTACAGAAGATGTCCTTGTGGGCGATCGGCACGCCGAGCAATCCACGCATGCCATCCCGGGCAATGGCGGCGTCAGCCCGTGCGGCGTGCCCTAGGGCATCCTCCTCGCACACCGTGATGAAGGCGTTCACGTGCCGAGCAGTGTCGATTCGCCTGATGCAGTCACGGACGATCTCGACGCTGCTCGCCGCCTTCGCCCCAAGCGCATCTCGGATCCCGGTCAGGGTCCCCAGATTGTCCACCGCCCAGCGCGTCCTGCAGCCTATTCCACGACCCGCGGCACGAGGTAGAGCCCGTCCCGGGCCCGCGGCGCGTTGCGCTGAAGGCGGTCGCGGTCGACCGACTCGGTGACAGCATCGGCCCGGAGCGGCTGCGTGCCGTCCAGCGGATGGGCCAGCGGCAGAACGCCGCGCGTATCGACGGACTGCATGGCATCGATCAGGCCGACGATCTTGTCGAGGTCGCCTTGCAGCAGGGACCTCTCGTCCGTCTCCAAGCTGAGCGCGGAGAGCCGCAACAGCTTCTCCACGACGTCTCCCGGAAGTGCCACCGGCGTTCCCACGTAGCGACGTTTCTTTAGAGCCGCGCAGTGTACGCCAATGGCCGTGGCCAGATGCAGTGGAGCGCGGGTGTTTGGGCGTACATTCTGCGACGCCGGAGAACGCGGCGCGTTTTCCGTGTCGCGTCGCCCTGAGGCGACGGGCCTAGTGTGATCACGCGCTTACTGCGCATTGTTGCATGCGTGGCGCAGGCCCCCCGCGCTCCCCGGCTGAGGGCTCCTTCACACTCCCTGCGGTTTGCCCCAATGCTCCGTCCATGCGGGACGTGGTAGAGTGCCAAGTTGGTATCGGGCACGACCGGGAAGTACGGTTTGAAGCTCCTAGGCGGACGTTTCTCGCGCGATCTGGCGATTGACCTCGGCACGGCGAATACGCTGGTCTACTCCCGTGATCAGGGCATCATTCTCGACGAGCCGTCGGTCGTGGCGATCCGCAATGACGGCAACCGCCACCATCGCGTAATCGCCGTCGGTCTGGACGCCAAGCGGATGCTCGGCCGCACGCCCGCCAACATCCGCGCGATCCGCCCGCTCAAGGACGGCGTCATCGCGGATTTCGCGGTCACAGAGGAAATGCTCAAGCATTTCATCTCGAAGGTGCACCAGGACTCCTGGATCCGACCCAGCCCTAGGGTCCTGATCAGCGTGCCATGCAAGTCGACCCCGGTGGAGCGCAAGGCGATCCGGGAATCCGCCAAGTCGGCCGGCGCGCGCGACGTCCGCCTGATCGAAGAACCCATGGCGGCCGCGCTCGGTGCGGGTCTGCCGGTTCACGAGGCGATCGGCACCATGGTCGTGGACATCGGCGGCGGCACCACCGAGATCGCCATCATCTCGTTGAGCGGTGTCGTGTATTCCGACACTGTTCGCGTCGGCGGCGACCGATTCGACGAGACCATCATCAACTATGTCCGCCGAACCAAGGGGAGCCTAATCGGCGAGGCCAACTCCGAGCAGATCAAGCAACAGATCGGCGTCGCCTACCAACAGGCGGAGGACGACGTCCAGGAGATCACGGTTCGCGGCCACAACCTGTCCCTTGGCGTGCCGCGGAGCTTCAAGCTCAACAGCAACGATCTCCTGGAAGCCCTGCGGGACCCGCTCGCAATGATCGTACAGGCGGTCAAGAATGCGCTCGAGGCCACGCCGCCCGAACTGTCGGGGGACATCGCCGAGACCGGCGTCGTCCTGACCGGCGGCGGCGCGCTGCTGAAGGACCTCGACGTGCTCGTTGCGGAAGAGACCGGCTTGCCGGTGATCATCGCCGAGCAGCCGTTGACCTGCGTCGCCCGCGGTGGCGGGCGGGCACTCGAGGACTTCGAGGGGTACGCCGACTTGCTCTGGGACGAGTAGGCCACCTTCACCAAACTAGCCATAGGGATGCGTCGCTTTCATCGCGCGATCGCCCGTAGGCGTTGCGAAACATCGGCTTAAGTGCAAGGATTCCGCCGCCGCAAGACCAACAGGCAGCCCCATCGTGCTCGGCAGGTCCTCGAGATCCCCGCGCCGGCGACGGCAACCGACCGCTGATTCCCTGTTCGCCCGGCAGCGAAGCGGCATCTACAGGCTGTCGCTGTTGGTCATGCTGTCGGGCTTATTGATGGTCGTGGATCAGAACACGCGGTGGCTCGCGCCTGCCAGGTTCGTGATCGGTACCGCCCTCGACCCGTTGGAGTTCGCTGCGCGCTCGCCCTATCTCGCCTTCCGCGAGATCGCCGACTTTTTCACCGACCGCGCCACCTTGCAGGACCGCCTGACGGCCTTGGAGGACGAGAACCTCGAACTCAAGGCGGTGCTACTGCGGTTCGATGCCATCGCCCAGGAAAACGACACGTTGCGGGCGCTGCTGAACTCCCAAGCTCCGCTGGCACACACGACCTTGATCGCCGAACTGATCGCCCTCGTTCCGGAACCCGCGGAAGCGATCCTGGACAAGGGACGGCGCCACGGTGTCCGCGTCGGGCAGCCCGTGATCGATGCGGCAGGCCTTTTCGGCCAAGTCGTGGAAACGACCGCTATCACCAGCAACGTGCGCCTAGTCACCGACCCGTCCCACGCCGTGCCGGTGTACGTCCTCCGTAACGGCGTGCGAGCGATCGCAGTCGGCGACGGCTTGGGCAACCTGACGCTCAAGTACGCTGCCGCGACACTAGACGTGCGCGTTGGCGACGAGTTGAACTGTTCCGGGCTCGGCGGACGCTTCCCGTACGGATACCCGGTCGGCGTCGTCACCGGGACGACGCAGGACGCGGCCGAACCGTTCCTGCGCACGACCATCAAGCCCCGCGCGGCGCTCGATCGGTCCCGCCATCTGTTGGTGCTGACCGGCATTCCAGGGGATCGAGCCCGCGTCGACGGAGCGTCAATTAGTGACTAACCGGTACGCGCTGGTCGCGGCGACCGTCCTCGGCGCACTGCTCCTCACCGCCGCTCGTTTGCCCGTCGAAGCGCCGGAGTGGGTGCGCTGGCTCCGGCCCGACTGGGCACTGGCCGTGTTGCTGTATTGGACCTTGATCGCCCCCGCGCGCCTGGCGATCGTTTGGGCATGGCTGATGGGCATTCTCGTCGATGTGCTTTACGGCGATCTGCTCGGCCTGCATGCCATGACCCTCGCGTTGGCGGTCTTCGCCACCGCACGATTCCAGCAGCGGCTAGTGCTTTTCAAGCTGCTACAGCAAGCCGGTTTCGTCGCCGGCGCCGCCTTGGCCACGGAGCTTGCCCGAGCGCTGTTCCGGGCCGCGGCGGTGGGCGCTGATGTTTCGCCATTCCTGCTGGTGCCGCCGCTGGCAACGGCCGCCGTGTTCGTGCTGCTTGTGGTCGCGGTCCCGCGGCAGACGAAACGGTTCGTCGAGTGACACCGGAACACATCGTCCTCGCATCGTCGTCTCCACGCCGCGCCGCCCTGCTTCGCCAAGCGCGTATCCCGTTCCGCGTCCAAACACCCGACGTCGACGAGACGGCCGAAGCCGGCGAGTCCGGACAGGACTACGTCACAAGGCTTGCCCGGACGAAGGCGCGCGCGGTCCGCGAATCGTTACCCGTGGTGGCTGCGGACACGGTGGTCACCATCGATGGCCAATTGCTTGGCAAACCCCGGGACAAGCCGCATTTCGTCACCATGATGCGCACCCTCTCGGGCCGCGAGCATCGCGTGCTCACCGCCGTCGCCCTGCGCTGGGGCGTGCGCGAGGCCGTCCGCACAGTCGGCGCAATGGTCACCCTGCGCCATATCGCGCCCGCCGAGATCGATGCCTACTGGTCCACCGGCGAACCCCAAGACAAGGCCGGGGGCTACGGCATCCAAGGGCTCGGCGGCACATTCGTGCGCATGGTGCACGGCAGCTATCACGCCGTCGTCGGCTTGCCATTGGCCGAAACCGAGGAGTTGCTGGCGGCCTTCGGAATCGATGCGTGGCACTGGCGGACGAGTTGATTCCCGACCGGGGCGGCGCCGATGCCGCATTCGACAGAGGCACGACAACGCGCCCCACACGGTCGGCGGGGCGATGTGCGGGCAAAACGCCGCCCGCGGTGGGAGAATGGCGAAAAAACTCAAGCGGCAACGCCACTGAAGGAACCACCCGGTGTCCGAACAACTCCTCGTTGACACCAACGCGTTTGAAACGCGCATCGCCCTGTTGCGCGATGGCGAGCCGGTCGAAATCCACCTGCAGCGCCCGGCCAGCGACCCGAAGGCCCGACCGGGAAGCCTGGTCGGTAACATCTACCTAGGCAGGGTCGCGCGTATTGCACCCGCAATCCAGGCTGCATTCGTAGATATCGGGACGCAAGCGCTCGGCGCGCTGTTCAACGAGCCGTACCGAACCGATTTCGACACGGGGGCAACTCCACGCGGGACGAATGGCGCCGGGCCTGTCCGGGAAGGCGATCACATCCTGGTCCAGGTCGCCAGGGAGCCGCTGAAGGGTCGCGGCGGAGGCCACGGCAAGGGGCCGAGACTCAGCGCCAATCCTTCACTCGTCGGCCGCTACGTGGTGGCTTTTCCGTTGGCAACGCGCACGGGCCGCGAAGGGCTCGCCACTGAGTACGGGCCGGGAGAGCCTTCAGCCGGGGAGCGCGAGGGGCTCGCCCCCCGCAAGGAGCGGGTCAACCTGTCGCGCCGACTCGTCGCCGACGGCGAGCGCAGCCGCCTCGGCACACTCGTGGCCGACGTCCTCCAAGACCTCGGCCTGCCATGGGACTGCATCGTGCGGACCGCGGCCGCAGGCGCCACGCGCACGGAGATCGCGGCCGACATCGCCTATCTATGTCGCCTCTGGCAGCAGATTCGGCACCGGCAAGAACGCACTCAGGCGGCACCAAAACTCCTGTTTCACGAGCTACCCGCCATGCTACGCACGGTCCGCGATTTGGCGGGGCCGACCTTAGGCACGATCCTCGTGAACGACGACGACGCCTGCGCCACCGTTCGTAGTCACGTCGAAGCGCATTTCCCCGCCTTTCGCGACAAGGTCGTGCGCTATCGAAGCACGCGACCGCTGTTCGACGCCTATGGCGTGGAAGCTGCCGTCGACAGCATTCTCGACCCCCGCGTCGAACTCCCAAGCGGCGGCCAACTGGTGATCGAGCACACCGAGGCCATGACCACCATCGACGTCGACAGCGGTATCGCATTGGATTCCGCCAACCGGGCTGAGACGGCCCTCGTGACCAATCTGGAAGCCGCTACGGCCATACCGCGTCAACTGCGCTTGCGCAACATCGGCGGCATCATCGTCGTGGACTTCATCGGCATGGTCGCGGACGAACACCGCGACCGGGTGCACCGCACACTCCTCGAGGCCGCGAACGACGACCCGGCGCGGTTCACCGCCTCGGGATTCTCCGACCTCGGCCTCGTGGAAATCAGTCGGCGCCGGATCCGCGACAGCCTGCTCAGCCAGTTGAGCGGCGATTGCCCGGATTGCGTCGGGCGGGGCTACGCCAAGTCGGCGCAGAGCACGTGTTTCGACATATTCCGCACGCTGTTGCGTCGCACAGCCGTCGACGGCCCCGGTCTCTCGAGCTACGTCCTGCACGCTGCGGAAGCGGTCGTCGACCGCTTGCTCGACGAGGACGCGCACCACCTCGCCGCCCTCGTAGGCCGAACGGGGCGAAACGTGGAACTCCAAGTGGAGCCGGCCTATCGAAACGACCAGTTCGACCTCATCGGCGTGCCAAGGCCCGGAACGGAAACAGCATGAACGCATTGCTCCGCACGGCGTTCCTCATCGCCACCATCGCGGCGGTCAGTTTCGCCCTGGTGCAGGTGGTAGGCCGGGTCGTGTTCTGGCAGTTGCCGCACTTGGAGAGCGCGCTCAACGACGTGCTGGCCGACCAAGGCGTCGCCGTGCGAGGTATAGAAAGCCGCTGGAACGGGATCAACCCGGGCCTCTACGCCGATCGGATCGACTTCCCGGCCGGTCAGGCCAGGGGACTGGATTTCGAACTCGACCTCTTGGAAAGCCTGGGCCGCAACCGAATCGTCGCACGGCGCCTGACCATCGCCGACGGTCGGGTCGCGTTCGACAAGACGGCGATGGGCTGGCAGTTGCGGGGCGCGTCAGGTGCAAGCGGATTCGATCTGCGCGCCCTTTTGACGCACAGCGACCAGGTCTGGCTCCGAGGTCGCATCGGTCTCTTTGGCCCGTCCCTGGCCGGCACCATCCACGTCGAGTCCATGCTCATCAACCAAGACGGCAACCATCGCTTCCACATCGGCCTGCAAACCGGCGCGAGTTGCCCGGATTGCGCGCTGACCATCGACGGAGACATCACGGCCGACGGTCCGGGCGCGGTGCGCGTAGCTGGCGAGTCGGTCGTGGTCGCCGGAGACCTCGTCGACTTGGCCGGACTTGGTCCCCTGTATGCCGGCGCGACCGCGAAGCGTCTCGGCGTCGACCTCGGCGCTGATTGGCGCCGCGAGGCGACCGGCGAAGAACACTTGAGGCTCCACCTGGCGGCCAACCTCGACGGCCTTCCGGGCGCTCCGGCGGCGGTCGGGCTAGACGCCGAAGCCTGGCGCGACACCACCGAGCGGTACCGCGGCCGAATCGGCTCCCTGTCGCTCACGAGTGGAGAGGCCGCGTTCCGCCTCGACGGCGGTGGCTTCGTCGTCCGGCCGAGTGCCCGCGAAGCCGAGCTTTGGCTGCCGACGCTCGCGCTCGATAGCCTTACGGGACCAGTCGCGCATGCCTTCGGCCCCAAGCACGTACTCGGCCGCCACATCGGCCGGCTGACACCGCGCGCCCAGATCAGCGCGGCCGGCGTACATGTCGACGAGAGCGGCGTGGCCTTCCAAGGTCATGCATCCGAAGCCTCGATGACCGGTTACAAGGGCGTACCGGCAGTCGACAACGCCACGTTCTCGTTCGCGGGCGGCCAGTACGCGGTACGCGCAACCATCGACAGTCGCGATGTGCTCTTGGCGTTTCCCGACTACCTCACGGCCTACACGACCCACGACGCGGCAACAGGATCGTTCACGTTCGTCTACGCCAGCGACCGTCTCGGCCTTCGCGGCGCGGACATCCTGATCCGCAAGGACGGGATGCAGGCCACCGGTAACTTCGCACTCGCGCGCCGCATCGGCGACTCGCACTCCCACGTCATCGTCGATGGCCGGGTCAACCAGGTCGACGTCGACATCGCTCGCGGATACGTGCCGCTCACGTTGTCGCCCGACCTGCGAGAATGGCTCCTCGACAGCGTGCGGTCGGGCGAGTTGACCGGAGCGCGCATGGTCTACCAAGGCCGCACGACGATCAACGACGACCTTCCCTGGCGCCGCTTCGAAATGAGCTCGCGCTTCGCCAACGCGACGGTTGCCTACCATGCTGACTGGCCAACGGCCACGAACGCCGAAGGCGAACTCGCGGTCACCTCCCGTCGCACCCGGATGCACGGTCAAGCCGAGGCATTCGGGGTGCAACTGCCGGATCTCGCCGTCAGCGTCCGCCACGAGGCCGATGGGAGGGCGCGGACCGTCAACGCTGCAGCAGTCGAGCTCAGTTGTGAAACAACCGTATCGCGGCTGTTCGACTTCGCCCGCGCGACGCCGATCCGCGACGCGTTGCCTTTCCTGTCGGACGCCTGGACCGGCGGCGGGCGGGTGAGCATCAGCGCGGCGTTGAACATACCGCTTGGCAACCGGCCGCTGAATCCTGGGGACGTAAGCGCCGACTTTGAGTTCCGCGACGCCTATCTGGACCTAGCGGACATCGGCCTCGCCTTCGCCGACATGGATGAGCGGCTTCATTTCGAGTATCCGGCGAACGTGACCAGCACCGCCCTCAAGGCGTCGCTGTTCGGCGAACCGGTGACGATCGCCATCACCTCGGATGCCGACAGCGTGCAGTTCAGCCTAGCGGGCAGCGCAACGCCAAATGACGCGTATCGGCTGATGGACATCGACGACCCGAAGATCGCCGAAGGCCGGTTCCGGTACGACGCCCTGTTCACGGTTTTTCCGGACGTGGACCGCGCCATGGAACTGCACGTCACCAGCGACCTCGAGGGCTTGACCGTTCGCTTGCCCCCGCCGCTCGCGAAGTCCGCGGACGACGCCCGGCCAATGACCGCCTCGATGCAGTTCCTCGACTCCCATGTCGCCGTTTCCGCACGCTACGGCGCAGCCGATGGCTGGCTGCACACCGCCGACGGCAGCATCCGCGCTGGTTCCATCGGCATCGGCGCCAGCGTGCCCATGATCGACGCGGCCGAAGGGCGGGTCGTGTTGGGCGGCGGGGTCCAGGAGATCGACTCCGAGACCATGACCGAGTTGCTGGCACCCTCGGCCGGTGTCGATCGCCCTTTCGCCTGGGAACTGCGTCGCTTCTCGGTTGGCCGGATGACGCTCGACGCGTTCACCATCACCGACGCTGTACTCGACGGCTTCTCCGATGCCGGCGAGGTGAGTTTCGCCATCGACGCCGCCGAACTCGAGGGGACTGTCGCCAAGTCCGGCGACGCCCCGTGGCGCGTCAAGTTGAACGAACTGCGTCTCCCCGCTCCGGAAGGCGAGGGCGACCCGCTGACCGCGGCTGCCATGGACCGGGTACTTCCCGCCGACGTCGAACTCGACCGCGTCATCATTGGCGACGAGGACTACGGCTCGTGGAAGCTTGGCATGCGTCCCGACGCCAACGGCGTGACCCTCACCGACGTCGTCGCCAACGTACGCGGCTTGCACATCGAGTCCAGCCGTGACGTTTACTGGTCCCGCACCGGCGAGACGGACTTCGACGGCGAGGTCTCCGCCGGGAACCTGCACGATGTGCTCCCGTTGTGGGGTTTCGCACCTAGCGTCGAATCGGAGGCCTTTCACGCCTCGGGTCACGTGCGCTGGCCGGGGTCGCCGCTCAACTTCGACCTGGCCCACCTTTCAGGCGATGCGCGACTGCACGTGACGAACGGCCGCTTTCTCGACGTCGCCCAAGGCGCGACGCCGATCCTGAGCCTGATCAACTTCTCCACGGTCGCCAAGCGGATGAATCTCGACTTCTCGGATGTGTTTGGCTCAGGCGTCAGTTTCGAGGAAGTCATCGCCAACTTGACGGTGGACGACGGCTTGGCGCGGTTTACGAAGGCCGCGGAAATCGTGGGCACGGGATCGAGCTTCCGACTCGCCGGGACCGTGGACCTCGACAGCGGCGCGCTTGACAATGAGATGGTGGTAACGCTACCGGTTCACGCCAGCCTCCCTTGGGTCGCCGGGTTCCTCGCACTGTCCAACCCGCCCGGCGCTGCCGCGGTGGTTGTGGGCCGCCAGGTCTTCAAGGACCAGATCAGGCGGCTGACCAGCGGCAAATACCGGATAAGCGGCACGTACGAGGAGCCCGAGGTGGAGTTCGAGGGCCCCTTCGCCGATCATGCCGACGTCGCGGCGGGGGGCGAACGAACGGCGGGCCCACCGGGCAACAGCGGCGAGGACGCGCCGGAATCCGTTGCGCCGACGGCGTCCACCGCACCCCCGCGAACCGCGCAAGCGCCGCCAAGCGACGTGATCGACGAAATGGAGACCGAACCGTGACCGATGCCCTTGAAAACGCCACCCGCGCCCTGTGGGACGCCGGCGAAATCGCGGAACGCGACGTGACCGGTTTGCTTGGCCGCCTCACCAGTCCCGGCATCGATACCGGCGAGTTGTTCTTTCAACTCGGCGAGTCCGAGTCCTGGTCCCTCGAGGATGGCATCGTCAAAAGCGGCACGTACAGCGTAGACCGAGGCGTCGGCGTCCGTGCCATCAGCGGCGAGAAGACCGGGTTCGCCTACGCCGAAGAGGTCGTCTTGCCGGCCCTCGCCAACGCCACGGATGCCGCTCGCGCGATCGCCCGCAGCGGACAAAGCGGCGCGGTCAAGGCACTCAGTCGCAACCAACCGCCTGCGCGGTATGCCGATGCGAGCCCGATCGCCTCGGCCGACGACGACTCCAAGGTCACCTTGCTGCGCGAGATCGACGCCTTCACGCGCGCGTTGGATCCGGCTGTCAAGGAGGTCACGGTGCGCGTCTCGCTGAACCACGACATCAACCTGGTGGTCGCGACCGACGGCACGATGAGCGCTGATGTTCGGCCCCTCGCGCGTTTTGACGTCATGGTGATCGCCGAGCGCAAGGGCCGACGGGAACGTGGCTTCGGGGGCGGCGGCGGACGTTTCGATACCGCTTGGCTGTTCGCCACGGATGCCGCCCAGCGGTACGCCCGGGAAGCGGTACGGACGGCGCTCGTCAATCTCGACGGCATCGACGCCCCGGCAGGAACGATGCCCGTGGTGCTCGGACCCGGTTGGCCTGGCGTGCTGCTCCACGAGGCCGTCGGCCACGGCCTGGAGGGCGACTGCAACCGCAAGGGCACGTCGGCCTTCGCCGGTCGCATCGGCGAGAGGGTGGCCTCGGAACTGTGCACGGTCGTCGACGACGCAACGCTCCCCGACCGCCGCGGCTCGCTGACCGTCGACGACGAGGGGACGCCCGGACAGCGCACGACGCTCATAGAGGACGGCGTCCTGGTCGGCTACATGCAGGACAAGCACAACGCCCGGCTGATGGGTGCGGCGAGTACCGGCAATGCGCGTCGGCAGTCGTATGCGCACCTGCCGATCCCCCGGATGACCAACACGTTCATGCTGCCCGGCACAACTGATCCGGACGAGATCATCGCCAGCGTCGACAAGGGCGTCTACGCCGTCAGCTTTGGCGGAGGCCAAGTCGAGCCGACGTCCGCCAAGTTCACGTTTTCCGCCACCGAGGCATACCTGATCGAGGGTGGCAGGATCGGCCCGCCGATTCGCGGCGCAACCCTGATCGGCAGCGGCCCCGAGGTGATGGCCAGCATTTCCATGGTCGGCAACGATCTCGAACTCGACACGGGCGTTGGCATCTGCGGCAAGGAAGGCCAGGTCGTGCCCGTGGGCGTTGGACAGCCGAGCCTGAAGATCGACGAGATCACGGTCGGTGGTACGAACGCCTAGGGGCGTCGCTGCGGCGACGGCGCGCCACGGGCGCGATCGAGGCGAACCGCAAGCGGTTCGACGCTCCGCATTCTCCCGCCGACGTAACGAGACTTGACGCAATTGACGACATTCGACTCTCCCAAGACATCTAGGCAGCGGCCTACCGGAATGCCTGCGGCCGCGGACCAGACTGCCCCAAACCTCAAGAGCCTCGTCGGACAGATCCTTGACGAGGCGCATCGGTGCGGCGCCACGGCCGCCGAGGTGGCCGTGGGGAACACGACGGGGTTGTCTGTCGGGGTCCGGAAAGGCGAACTGGAAACCGTCGAGTTCAACAACGACCGGGGGTTCGGCATCACGGTCTACGTTGGCGAGCGCAAGGGCAGCGCCAGTACTTCGGATGCGAGTCCAGACGCTGTCCAAACCACGGTCCGCCAAGCGCTGAACATCGCCAAGTACACGGAGGCGGATCCCTGCAACGGCCTCGCGGACGCCGACTTGATGGCGCACACTTTCCCGAACCTCGACATCGATCACCCGTGGACGGTCGACGTCGAAGACGCGAGTCGACTCGCGTTGGACGCCGAAGCGGCCGCCCTTGGCGTCGACAAGCGCATCGTCAACTCCGAGGGTGCGCGCCTCGCGACTCAGCGGGGCTGCCACGTCTACGGCAACTCGCACGGCTTCGTCGAAGCCGCATGGGGCACCCGCCACAGCTTGAGTTGCAGCGTCATCGCTGCCGACAAGGACGGGATGCAAAGCGACTACGCGTTCACCATCGGTCGCGCCGCCGACGATCTCGAAGACGCCGCCGCCGTGGGCCGAGAGGCGGGCCGACGGACCATCGCCCGGTTGGGCCACCGCGCCGTGCAGACCGGGCAGTATCCGGTGCTGTTCGACGCACCCACGGCGAGCGGCTTGTTCGGTCACCTTTTGTCGGCGATCAGCGGCGCGAGCCTGTATCGCAAAGAATCCTACCTGCTCGACTCCTTGGGTCGCCAAGCGACCGCGCCGGGGATCACCCTGGCCGAAGACCCCCACCGTCGCAAGGGGTTCGCGAGCGCGGCCCACGACGGCGACGGCGTGGCCACCCGCGCCAAGGCCTTCGTCGACGACGGCGTGGTCAAGAGCTACATCCTCGGTTCGTACTCGGCACGCCGGCTCGGCTTGGCCACGACGGGAAACGCGGGCGGCGTATTCAATCTCGACGTGGTCACCGATGCACAGCCGGCGACCGCGCTCATGCAGACCATGGGTACCGGCTTACTCGTCACCAGCCTGATGGGACAAGGCGTCAACTTGGTCACCGGTGACTACTCGCGAGCCGCCGCCGGGATGTGGATCAGGAACGGGGAACCGGTCTACCCGGTGGATCGGATCACAATCGCGTCGAACCTCGACGCCATGTTCAAGGGCATCGTGGCCTGCGGCGACGACATCGACAACCGGCACAACATCCGCACCGGATCGGTGCTGGTCGGGGATATGACGATCGCGGCCTAGCGCCGAGCGCCCACCGCACGTACGCGTCGTGCCGCTTCAACCAGCGGCTTGGTAAAGGTCGACCGGTGCCGCGGCGGGTACGTCGAACGTGTCAATCCGGTAGCTCTTCTGGTCGGCCAAGAGCTTGCGCAGCAACGCGTTGTTCGTGGTGTGCCCCGAGCGGTGCCCCGCGAATGCGCCGATGATCGGATGACCGCACAGGTAGAGATCACCGATCACGTCGAGGATCTTGTGCTTGGCGAACTCGTCCTGGTAGCGCAGGCCGCCCTCGTTGATGACGCCGTCGTCGTCCAAGACCACCGCGTTGTCGAGCCCGCCGCCCAAGGCCAGGCCCGCCGCCTGCAGCTTCGCGACATCCTTAAGGAAGCCGAACGTCCGCGCGTGGCTCACATCCCGCTCGAACGTCGCCGTGGCGAAGTCCACGACCGCGTACTGGGGCCGTCCGTCGAAGAACGGGTGGTCGTATTCCATGGTGTACTCCACCCGGAAGCCGTCGTAGGGCCGAAGCCTGGCTACGGCATCACCGTCGGCGACGGCGACCTCCCGAAGCACCCGAAGGAAGCGCTTCGGCGCCGCAACTTCCCTCACGCCGGCCCAACGCAGAAGCCGAACGAACGGCGCCGCACTGCCATCCATCACCGGCAACTCTTCGCCGGCCACGTCCACGAAGGCATTGTCGACGCCGAGGCCCGCAAGGGCCGCCAGCAGGTGTTCGACCGTCGCCACACGGGCGTCGCCAAGCCCCAACGTGGTTGCCAGTTTCGTGTCGACCACGTTGGCAACGGTCGCCGCGATCGGCTCCTGAAGACCCTGATCGATCCGACGGAAGACGATGCCGGTACCCGCGCCAGCGGGCCGGACGGTCACGCGGGTACCACCTCCGCTGTGCAGCCCCACACCCGCAACACTGACGGCCCTTTTTGTTGTTCTCTGCCGGAGCAACCGAGCCAGCCTCCCCTTGAACCGGCCGACGCAGTTTGCCCCGTCGAAGGTCTTTGGGTCTGTATCATTTTGTATCGGAGCCCTCAGCCGGGGAGCGCGAGGGGAAGCCCCTCGCATGGAGGAGCCCTCAGCCGGGGAGCGCGAGGGGCCTGCCCCTCGCATGGAGGAGCCCTCAGCCGGGGAGCGCGAGGGGAAGCCCCTCGCATGGAAGAGCCCCCAGCCGGGGAGCGCCCCGCCGCGAAGCGGAGGGCGGGGCCCTGCCCCTCGAATAACAAGGCCGCCCTCGTTCAGCTCGCATTGCGCCGCAGAAACGACGGCAAATCGAGAATCTCCGAGTCGTCCGCCTCGAGTGGCGGTGGCGGTTCAGCGCCAGCGCTTCGGGCACGTCCGATCGCCGGCTCATCGTAGCCGCGGTACTCGCCAGGCGCCGCCGCTGGTGCCGTGTCCAAGTTGCCGACGGCGGCCAGCCCAGGCTTTCGTTCTCCACCCAACCCGGTAGCCACCACGGTTACGCGCATGTCCTCGCCGATGTCCGGGTCATTTACCGCTCCGACGACCACCGTGGCCTCCTTGGCCGCGAATTCCCGGACCATGGTCCCCACATCCGCGTACTCGCGGATCCCCAAGCTCGGACCGGTCGTGATGTTGACCAGAACCCCACGGGCGTCGTGCAGGTCGACGTCCTCGAGCAGGGGGCTGTGAATCGCCTTTTCCGTCGCCTCCTGGGCACGGCCCTCGCCGCTCGCCTGGCCGGTGCCCATGATCGCGACGCCGCGCTCCCGCATCACGGTGCAGACGTCGGCGAAATCGACGTTGATCCGTCCCGGCCGCAGGATGATGTCGGCAATCCCCTGCACCGCCCCGAGCAGTACATCGTTGGACGCCGAGAAAGCGTCCTCCATGGTGACCTCCTCGGGGAGCACGGTGAGCAGCTTGTCGTTGGGGATGGCGATCAAGGAGTCGACGTGATGCGTCAGTTCGACGATGCCCTGCTGTGCCGCCTTGGTCCGGTTCTCCCACGCGAAGGGCTTGGTCACCACGCCGACGGTGAGGGTGTCCAGGTCCTTGGCAATCTGCGCCACAACCGGTGCCGCGCCAGTGCCCGTGCCGCCGCCCATGCCCGCAGTCACGAACACCATGTCGGCACCGGTGATCGCATCCTGCAGGCGCGCCCGGTCCTCCATCGCCGCAGCACGCCCGATATCAGGATCCGCACCCGCGCCCAGCCCCTTGGTCACCTCCGCACCGATCTGCATGGTGATTCCGGGGTCGAGTTCGCCAAGCGCCTGCAAGTCCGTATTGGCGGCGATGAACTCAACGCCGGATACCGACTTCGACACCATGTGCTCGACGGCATTGCCGCCGCAGCCCCCGATACCGATCACCTTGATCACGGCCGTTCGCGACGGCGATTCAACCAGCTCAAATGACATGTCTACTCTCCTTAGTCCACGGCCGTCGGCCGCCTTGTCACAGGTTGTTGTTTATCCAGCTCTTCATGCGAGAAAAGACACCCTTGCGCGCGGCGCTCTTGCCGCCGTGCTCGAGTTCCTCTCGCCAGCCATACATCAGGAGTCCAACGCCCGTGGCGTAGATGGGATTCCTTACGATGTCCGTCAGCCCGGCAACACTGCTTGGCACGGCCAGGCATACGGGCATGTGGAAAACCTCCTCGGCGAGTTCCACAACGCCCTCCATCTTGGCGGCGCCGCCTGTCAATACGACGCCCGATGCGATCAACTGCTCGAAGCCACTGCGCTGGAGTTCGCGCTGCACCAGGCGAAACAGCTCCTCGTAGCGCGACTCCACCACCTCGGCAAGCGTTTGCCGCGACAACTCCCGCGGCGGTCGGTCGCCGACGCCGGGGACGCGAATGGTCTCGGTGGGCTTGGCCAGTTGGGTCAGCGCGCAGGCCCACTTCACCTTGATCTCCTCGGCATGCGGCGTCGGCGTCCGCAAGGTCATGGCGATGTCGTTGGTCACTTGGTCGCCCGCGATCGGGATCACGGACGTGTGCCGGATCGCGCCGTCGGTGAAAACCGCGATGTCCGTCGTGCCGCCGCCGATGTCCACGAGGCAGACGCCAAGGTTGCGCTCGTCATCCGAGAGCGTCGCGTAGCTCGACGCGAGCTGCTCGAGGATGATGTCGTCCACAACCAGACCGCAGCGTTCAATGCATTTCTCGACGTTCTGCACCGCGTTCGCCGCGCAGTGCACGAGGTGGACTTTCGCCTCCAAGCGCACGCCCGACATGCCGAGTGGTTCCTTCACGCCTTCCTGGCTGTCCACCAGGTACTCCTGCGGCAGGACGTGCAGCAGTTTCTGATCCGCCGGTATCGCGACGGCCTGCGCCGCGTCGATGACCCGTTCGATATCTTGGGGATAGACCTCTCGATCGCGTACGGCGACGATGCCGTGCGAGTTCATGCCACGCACATGGCTGCCCGCGATGCCGGCGTAGACCGACTCGATCTCGCCGCCGACCATGAGTTCAGCCTCTTCCACCGCGCGCTGGATTGATTGCACGGTGGACTCGATGTTCACCACGACACCCTTTCTCAAGCCGTGCGACGGGTGGGAACCGATCCCGATCACCTCCAGTTCGCCGCCGGGGGCCTGTTCGCCGACCACGGCTGCCACCTTGCTGGTGCCGATGTCGAGACCGACGATCCTTCGACTCTGTTCGTTCGCCGTTGCCGCCACCTAAGGAGCCCTCAGCCCGGGGAGCGCGAGGGGCTCGTCCCTCGCAAGAGGAGCCCTCAGCCCGGGGAGCGCGAGGGGCTCGTCCCTCGCAAGGGGAGCCCTCAGCCCGGGGAGCGCCCCCGCCGCGAAGCGGGGGGCGGGGGCCTCGCCCCTCGCCAAGAGAGCCCGCGTTGAGTCCATCCGATCCGCGACTTGCCCCGCGCTATCAGGATCGGCACTCAACCAACGCACCGCCACGCCGGTCTCGTAACGGGCATCGACCCGCGCCACGCGCGCGATCTCGAACTCAAGAGCGCGCCGATGGACGACCAGGAAGCGACGAAACCGCTCGCCTAGGGACGTACTGCCCAAGACCACCTCTACACCCCCGGCCACGGTCGCAATCCAGGTGCCTGTCTCGTCCTGTTCGAGACGATCCAGGGTCAAGTTGTCGGTGCGGGCGATCTCGTCAAGCAATGTGTTGAGACGCATGGCCTCGGCGCTGCTGGCATGGGATGCCTTGAGCACGGGCAGCCGGCTCAGCAGCGGATCGCGGTCTTCTGGCGGGAGCGCGACGACGTTGCCGCCGGTGGTTAGATAGAGTTCGTCGTCGTCGCCCCAGCGCGCCGCCAGGGTCTGCCGGCTGACCGTGACATGGAGGATGTCCGGCCAAAGCCGCCGGACCTGCACGTCCCGCACCCAGTCGAGATCCTCAACCGCGCGCACCACATCGGACGCGCCGCTAAAGGCCGGGTGCGCCAGGGTCGAAGCCACCGCTGCCTGCACCTCCCGGCCCTCGGCGTGCGTGAGATCACCGGCGAGGCGCACGGTCTTGACGTCCACGGTGGCGAGCGTGTTCGCAAAGCTCAACGCGCCGAGCGCAGCGCCACCAAGGACCAACACCGTGATGAACGCTCGTATCATCAGGCCACGCCTCCCATCTAGTGCACCGCCACCGCATGCGCCAGTTCACCAACATCGCCCGCACCCTGAATCACCAACACGTCGTCCGCCGCCGTCCAGTCGGACAGCGCCGCCAAGGCGTCGGCAGGTGTCGCGACCACCGGAACATCCGAGCCGTTCCGGTGCCGGATCGCCGTTGCCAGCGCACGGCTGTCGGCACCGACGATGGCGTCCTCGCCAGCACCGTAGACTTCGACGAGCAGCAACGCGTCCGCGCGCGCCAGAACCGCCGCGAACTCCGCGAGCAGGTCGCGTGTGCGCGTGAACCGATGGGGTTGGTACACCATCGCCAGGCGGCGGCCCGGCCACATGCGCCGCACCGTATCGATGATCTGCGCGATCTCGGTCGGATGGTGGCCATAGTCGTCGACGATCATCACCGGCTTCGAGTCGATGACGCCTCGGCCGACGCGGAAGCGGCGCTCCACGCCTTGACACTCGGACAGTCCCGCGACGATCGCTTCGTCACCGACGCCTTCCTCGGTCGCGACGGCTATGGCCGCGAGCGCGTTCAGGGTGTTGTGGTTGCCAGGGATCGGAATGGATACGCGCAGTGCGTCGCCCGCGGGACGGGTGACATCGAACGTCCAGCGGCCCGCTTCGACGCTCAACCCAGAGGCCCGGTAGTGGGCATCCTGACTGAACCCGTAGTGGCGCGTCGGCCGCGAGATTCGCTCGGCGAGTTCCCGAGCATGGGGGTGATCTGCCGCGATCAACGCGCAACCGTAAAACGGCAACTGGTCGGCGAATTCGACGAACGCCGCCTTCAACCGCTCGAAGTCCTGGCCGTAGGTATCCAAGTGATCGCGGTCGACGCCGGTGATCACCGCCAGAACGGGCTTCAGGAACAGGAATGACGCGTCGCTCTCGTCAGCCTCGGCGATCATGTGACGCCCAGCGCCGAGCCGGCCGTTGGCGCCGGCGCTGGTCACCTGGCCGCCGATGACATACGTAGGCTCCAGTCCGGCGGCCTCGAACACGCTGGCCACCAAACACGCGGTGGTCGTCTTGCCATGGCTGCCGGCAACGGCAATGCCGAACCGGCCACGCATCAACTCGGCGAGCATCTCGCCCCGTGCAATCACCGGGACGCGCGCTCTTCGCGCGGCAACGACTTCGGGGTTGTCCCCGCGGATCGCGCTCGACACGACGACCGCGTCGGCGTCGCCCACGGCCGCGGCGGCGTGGCCGCGGCTCACCCGCGCACCAAGCGCGGCCAGACGCCGGGTGACCTGCGAGTCCAGCAAGTCCGAGCCCGTCACCGTGAAACCCTGCGCGAGCAGGACCTCTGCGATCCCGCACATGCCGGCGCCGCCGATACCGACGAAGTGCACGGACCGCACGCCGCGCATGTCCAATGGCTGCTTGGTCACCGACCCGGTGGGACTCATGCGTAGCCCCCTTGTGTTCTCGAGGAGGCCAGGTCGCTCGGCGGGAATCCCGCGCCGCTTGAGTCGCCCCCGCGCTCGTACTCGTAGTCCACGCGCAATGCAAGGGCCACCGCCGCCGAACACACGAGCAGGCTGTTGCCGCCGAAACTGACGAACGGCAGGGTGAGTCCCTTGGTCGGCAGCACACCCGTGTTCACGCCGACGTTGATGATCGTCTGTATGCCGATCAACAGGCCGGCGCCATAGGCGAGCGACCCCGCGAACACCTGCCCCGCCGCGACCACGCGACGCCCGATCCCGAACATCCGTACCGTGAGAAACCCCAGCAGCGCCAAAACGCCCAACGCGCCGACCAAGCCGAGCTCCTCCGCGATCACCGCATAGATGAAGTCGTTGTGGGCTTCCGGCAAATAGAAGAGCTTCTGCACGCCCTCGCCGAGCCCGATGCCGAAGTACTCGCCGCGACCGAACCCGATCAGGGCTTGCGTCAATTGGTACCCCGCGTCGAGTTGGTCCGCCCAAGGGTCGACGAACGAGAGTAGCCGCACGACGCGGTACGGTTCGATCACCGCGGCACCGGCCAGCAGCATACCGCCGAAGACGACCAACAGGGCGAAGTCGCGCGGTCGCGCGCCAGCGAGAAACAGCATCCCGCCCATGACCAAGGCAAGCACCACCGTACTGCCAAAGTCCGGTTGCACGAGGATGACCGCCAACAGCCCGCCCACCCAGATCACGGGCTTGAGCAACGCGCTCAGACTCACGCTCACTTGGCCGCCGACGCGGGCGAGGTAGCCCGCCAAATAGATGATCGCCAGCAGCTTCGCCGCCTCGGCCGGCTGGAACCGCGCGAGGCCGAGGTCGATCCACCGGTGCGCGCCCTTGGCCGCCGCGGCGAGCCCAGGCAGGAAGACCAGGAGACAGAGGGCGAACGCGAGCACGAGGCAAGGCTTGTGGACGATTTCCCAAGCGCGCAACGGCACGACGGCAAGCAACCCGAATACGCACACGGCCACCGCGACGTAGAGGCCGTGCCGGAACAGGTAGTAATAGGTCCCCTCCGGCTGGCCCGCCGCCGCCGAAGTCACCATCACCAAGCCAACGAGAAGAAGCGCACCCCATGCGAGTACCAGCGTCATGTCCAGGCGTTCGGTCACGACGCCTCATCATGCGAGGGGCCCGCCCCTCGCGCTCCCCCGCTGAGGGCTCCTTCTTGCGAGGGGCCCGCCCCTCGCGCTCCCCCGCTGAGGGCTCCTTTTTGCGAGGCGCCCGCCCCTCGCGCTCCGCCGCCGAGGGCTCCCCGTCCGGCGGATTCCGAACGGTCACGGGCCGCCCATTCCGAGACCGCGGCGGCGAAATCCTCACCGCGCGCCTCGTAGCTGTCGTACATGTCGAAGCTCGCACACGCGGGCGAGAGCAACACGCTTTGGCCCTCCCGGGCATGCCGGCCGGCCAACTGCACCGCGTGGCGCATGCCCTCGGCCCGCAGCACGGGCGCGCAGCCCGCGAGTCCGCGTTCGAGCGTTTCGGCATCGCGGCCGATCAACACCAGGTGCGACACGTGCCGCGCCACGGCGGACCTCAGCGCTTCGAAGGATGCGCCCTTGGCATCGCCACCCGCGATCAGCACGATGTTCCCATCGCCTGTGCCGAAACCCTCCAATGCGGCTACGACGGCACCGACGTTGGTCGCTTTCGAGTCGTCGATGAAGGCCACCCCGCCCACCTCGGCAACGGAAGCGGCGCGATGCGGAAGCCCGCCGGCAAGCGCACGCTTGAGCGCTCGGTGCGTGGTCGCGACGGGAACCTCGGTCAATTGGTGGGCGATGGCAGCCGCTGCCAACGCGTTGAAGTGGTTGTGGCGGCCCTTGAGAGCCATGTCGGCGACAGGAACACGGGCACCGGCGATGACCAGATCGTCATCGACCCGCCACGACGGATCCCGGTTGAGCGCAATCGTGCGCCCTTGGAAGTCCGCTGGCGGCGCGGTCAACGGATCGTCGGCGTTGTACACCGCACATTTCGCGCCCGCATAGATCCGCTGCTTGGCGGCCGCGTATGCCTTGAGGTCGGGATAGCGATCCTGATGATCGGCGGTGACATTGAGGATGGCGGCGACGGTGAGGCTCGGCGCTGCGATCCGCTCGAGCTGAAAGCTCGACAGTTCGAGCACGTAGGCGTCGACCCCGTCCGCCAAGAGGTCCAGGGCCGGCGTGCCGAGGTTGCCGCCAGCGGGTGCAGAGAGACCGCCAGCGGCGAGCAACTCGCTCGCCAACGCGGTCACGGTGCTTTTGCCGTTGGTGCCCGTGATACCGACGACCGGCGCGCCGGCGGCCTCGAGGAACAACTCGATGTCGCTGGTGAGCGCAAGGCCGGCGGCACGCGCCTGGCGCACTAAGCAGTGGTCGAGAGAAACGCCGGGACTCACGATCACGCGACCAGCGGTCCCCACGGCCCGCCCGAAGTCGGCGACCGAGAGGATCTCGACCTCGGGGTATCGTTCGCGCACGGCATCGACGAAGGGCGGCGACGACCGCGTATCCAGGGCGTACACCTGTTCCCCGGTGTCGCCACCGCCGCACAGGTGCTTCACGCAAGAGAATCCCGTCGCCCCTAGGCCAATGACGATGGTGTCGTGGCCGTTCATCTGAGCTTGAGCGTCGACAGACCCACGAGTACGAGCACCAGGGTGACGATCCACAGCCGCACGATGACGCGAGGCTCCGGCCAGCCCATGAGTTCGAAGTGGTGATGAATGGGCGCCATGCGGAAGACGCGCTTGCCCGTAAGCCGAAACGACACCACCTGCATGATGACCGACACCGCCTCCACCACGAACAACCCGCCCATGATCAGCATCACGATCTCGTGGCGTACCACCACCGCGACCACGCCCAATGCCGCGCCGAGCGCCAACGCGCCGATGTCGCCCATGAAGACCTGCGCCGGGTAGGCGTTGAACCACAGGAACCCGAGGCCGGCGCCGATCAGCGCGCCGCAGAACACGGACAGCTCGCCGGCCCCCGGAATATGGGGGATCTGCAGGTAGGCAGCGAACTCCATGTGGCCGGCCAGGTAGGCGATCAGGCCGAGCGCCGCAGCCACCATCACCGTGGGCAGAATGGCCAACCCATCCAGGCCGTCCGTGAGGTTGACGGCGTTGCTCATGAACACGATGACCAAGTAGGTCAGTACCACGAAGCCGATGCCAAGCGGCAATGCGGCCTCCTTGAAGAACGGCACGATCAGGCTCGTCTCGGCTGGCGTGCTGGCCGCGCTGAAGAGCACGACGGCTGCCAAGAATCCGAACACGGACTGCCAGAGGTATTTCCACCCGGCCGACAGACCGCGCGAATTGCGCTCGCTGATCTTGAGGTAGTCGTCGACCCATCCAATGGCGCCGAACGACACCACGACGCCGAGGACGATCCAGATGTAGCGGTTGGCGAGGTCGCACCAGAGCAATGTGGCCACCACGATCGCCACGAGGATCAACGCGCCGCCCATCGTGGGCGTCCCCGCCTTTGTCAGGTGGCTCTTGGGGCCCAGTTCGCGCACGACCTGGCCGATCTGGTGATGGGAAAGCTGACGAATCATCGTCGGCCCCAGGAGCAACGAGATCGCGAGCGCGGTCAAGGCGCTCACCATCGTCCGGAAAGTCAGGTACTGGAAGACGTTGAATCCGCTGATGACCGTCGCCAGGTATTCGGTGAGCCAGAGCAGCATTATTCGGCCCCCGCCCGTTCGGGTGACCGCGGTTCGTGGGCGCGGTTAGGTTGCATTTCGGTCGTCGCGTGGCGTTGGTGGCTCTTGTCTGCGGCGCCGCGCCGCTAGGGTCTCGGCGACCGCCGCGTCGCTGAACGGGACGCGCTCGCCGCCGACTTCCTGGTAGCGTTCGTGCCCCTTCCCCGCGAGCAGGACGACGTCGCCCGTTTGCGCTTGACGCAAAGCCGTGGCGATCGCCCGACGCCGGTCGGCAATGCGCAGCAGTTGCTGCGGCGCCCGGAACCCCGCAGCGACGTCGTCGAGGATGCGCTCGGGTGACTCGGTCCGCGGATTGTCCGAGGTGGCGATCACCAGGTCCGCACCGCGCTCGGCGGCCTGGGCCATGAGGGCGCGCTTGCCCCGGTCGCGATCCCCGCCGCAGCCGAATACGAGGATCACACGCCCCGCGCCGGCGACATGGCTGCGGACCGCCTGAAGCGCCGCATCGAGCGCGTCCGGCGTGTGGGCATAGTCCACGACGACGCGCGGCGAACGGGCCACGAGCTGCATCCTGCCGGGCACGGCATGCAATGTCTTCATTGCGTCGACGACCGCCGCCTGCGGCATGCCGAGCAAACAGCATGTCGCCAACGTGGCGGCAGCGTTGTAGACCGAAAACGGCCCGTAGAAATGCGGCAACGTAAACGCGTTTTCGCCCCACGGCGTTCGCCACCGGCCGGCGATGCCGTCCGGCCCGTAGGTGATCCCATCCCAACGTACATCCGCGTCGACGCCGAAGGAAAGCGCCGAGGTGCCGCTCGGCAAGTCCGCGATGATCGACCGGCCGAGCGCATCGTCGGCGTTCACCACGGCGCCGAGCGCAAGGGACCGTTCAAAGAGCTTGGCCTTCGCGGCTCCGTAGCGCGCGACCGAGCCATGGTAGTCGAGGTGGTCGCGACCGAGATTAGTGAACACGCCAACCGCGAAGTCCACCGCGTCGACGCGGCCTTGATCCAGGGCATGGGAGCTCACCTCCAAGGCCACTGCGTTGAAGCCTTGGTGTCTGAGTGCGCGCAGGCGCGCGAGCAGCGTGATCGGATCCGCCGTCGTCATGTCAGCAGCGCACAGCGATGGCGGCGAGCCCCAGCCCAGCGTACCCATGTAGGCGGCGGTCCCCGCCACGCGGGCGACGTTGTATGCCACCGTGGTCTTGCCGTTGGTGCCGGTGACGCCGACGACGTCGAGTTCCCCGCTTGGCGCGTCGAAGAAGCGGCGCGCAAAGTCACCGATCCGCCGTCCAACCCCGCCCATGACCACACTCGGCACGTCGACGGCGACCGGCCGCTCGGAGACGACGGCGACGGCCCCGGCCGCCACGGCGTCGGACACGAAGTCGTGGCCGTCGTATGCACTCCCGCGGTAGGCGAAGAACACATCCCCCGGGCGGACACGACGCGAGTCACTGGCCAAACCACCGATCACCGTCGCCGGTGCGTCCGGACGCCCCAGCAAATCCGCCAAGGTCATCGTCATGCGCGCCCCCCGCGACGTTCGATGGCGGCGAGGTCCGCAGGCGATGCGGTCGCGTCGTCGGGCGGCACGCCAAGCACTCGCAGCGCGCGTTCAGCTACGCGCGCGAAGATCGGCGCGGCCACAACGCCGCCACCGATCAGGCCACCGCGCGGTTCGTTGACTACGACCACCAAGACGATGCGCGGGGTCGAGGCCGGCGCGAAGCCGGCGAAAAACGCCACGTGCGAGCGATCGTCGTAGCCGGACGTGCCAACCTTGCGTGCCGTTCCCGTCTTGCCTGCCGCCGTGTATCCCGTCGGGCGACCCCTAGGCGCCGTGCCACCGGGTTCGAGCACGCCACGCATCATTGACGTCAAGACCGTCACCGCCGGCTCCTGGAACACCACGTCCTCACGAACCGCGGCCCCGCGCAGAATCGTCAGGTCGCGACGGACGCCGCCGGCCGCCAATGCGAGATAGGCGCGCGCGAGTTGCAGCGGCGACACGGTCAACCCGTATCCGTAGGCCAACGTCGCTCGACCGATCGGCTTGTCCAGGTCGTCGGTGCGCAACTCGCCGATCGCCTCGCCGGGCAAGCCACTTCCCGTCAGATCGCCGAAACCCGCTTGCTGGAGGGCGTCGAAGACGGCGTACTCGGGCAATGACAGCGCGATCTTGGCGATGCCAACCTGGCTCGACTTGGCGACGACCGTGGCGACGTCGATCCGACCGCGGTTCAGCGGATCCTCGATCAGCTTGCGGCCAACGCGGAAGTACCCGGGCGCGGTGTCGACTTCCGTCTCGGGCTGGTAGTCGCCGCTTTGCAGAGCGGCGAGTACGGCGAACGGCTTCACGGTCGAGCCCGGCTCGTAGACATCGGCGACCGCCCGGTTGCGGACGCCCGAGACGCCGCGATTGGGCCAATCATTCGGGTTGAACGAGGGCAGGTTGGCCAGCGCCAGGATCTCGCCGGAAGCCGCGTCGAGCATGACCAGGGAACCCGACGACGCACCGTGCCGCTCCACTGCAGCCTTGAGCTCGCGGTAGGCGAGAAACTGCAGCCGCAGGTCCAACGACAGGTGCAGGTCTTCGCCGAACTCCGGCATACGGACGTAGCCGAGGCTCTTGATCAACTGCCTCTTGCGGTCCTGCAGGATCCGTTTGACACCCGGAACACCGGCGAGGAAGTCGTTGAACATCAACTCGACACCCTCCTGGCCCACGTCGTCGACATTCGTACGCCCGACGACGTGGGCCACGGTCTCCCCGGCAGGGTAGAAGCGGTGGTATTCCCGTCCGATCCGGACACCCTCGATGTCCAGTGATTCAACCCGGGAGACAAGGTTTGGCGGCACGCGCCGAGCGAGGTTCGCGTATTGGGGGCTTCCGGCCGCCATGCGCGCCGCGAGCCGGGTCACATCCAGCTCCAGTGCGACCCCGAGACGACGGAGGTCGAAGTCGGTCAGCGTCGTCCGCGACGGATCGACCCAAACCTTCGCCATGGGTGCACTGACCGCCAACGGTTCGCCGTTGCGGTCGAAGATCATGCCGCGGTGCACGGGGATCGGGACCTCGCGCACCGACCTCGCGTCACCTTGCAGCTTGAGGAAGTCGCGCTCCGTGACCATGAGATAGCCGGCCCGGCCCGTCAGGCCGACCAACGCGATCACGAATCCGGCCACGACCGCACGGTGCCGCACCACCGTCGAGGTCGGCTCTCGTCCGACAGACCTCGCCAGGTCGCGCTTGCGCGCCCTAGCGGCCCGTGCCTGTCGCGAGGTCCGTCTGCTCATCGCCGCACCCTGACCACCTCTTGCGGGAAGCCCATGCCAAGTTCCTCCCGCGCAACCCGTTCCACGTTGAGGTAGCCCGCAAAGGTCGCGCGCTCGAGGAGCAGCAGGCGGTGCCGCGTCAGGTGTTCATCCTGAACGGCCTGAATGTCCGAGAGCCGCTGGTTGTAGCCGCGCACCTCGTTGGACTGCACCGCCGTCTGCACGCCGGTTACGGCGACCGCGGCATATGTCGCCAAGCCGAAGGCGACCCACAAGCCCGTCGACGAACGTCCCCTCTGCCCCTTCACCATGCTCACCTAAGGCCGGCACCCGCCGCTGGCGACGTTTGCATGCGAGACGCGACCGCTTCGCGGTCGCCCCGAGAATTCGCTGCGCGAATTCTCCCGGCGGCGAGGCGGCGCCGACCGCCAGGCAACAAGACTTGGGCTTGTTTCATGGAAGGGGCTCGCCCCTCGCGCTCCCCCGCTGAGGGCTCCTTCTCTACCGCCTGCAGGAAGGCGCTTCGGGCGCGCGGATTGGCCTCGATCTCCTCGGGCGACGGCCGTTGGCCATTGCCGACGCCGGCGACGGGTCGCGCGCGCCCCGCTGCAAGACCGCGGACGGGCAGCCGCCTTGGAAGGTCCGGGCCGCGAACCCACTGCCGGAAGCGCTGGCGCACGAGGCGATGCTCGAGGCTGTGGAATGTGATCGTCACGAGCCGGCCGCCGGCACCGAGCGCATCGAAAGCTGCGTCGAGACCGCGCGCCAGCTCGTTGAGTTCGTCGTTGAGGTGGATCCGGATTGCCTGGAACACCCGGGTCGCGGTGTTCCTTGCAGCTTGGCCCCCAGGCATTGCGGCGCGTACGACTGCAGCCAACTCGGCCGTGGTTTCGAGCGGT
>JAPOVK010000016.1 GCA_026708185.1 Gammaproteobacteria bacterium
GTGGTGCGCCTCGTCGAACACATAGATGGTCTCGGCGGGATCGGGGAGCACCACGCCGCCGCCAAGCCCGAGATCGGCAAGCACGAGGTCGTGGTTCGCGACGACGACATCCACGTCCGCGGCCTGCTGCCGCGCTTTGAAGAACGGACATTGGTGGTAGTAGCTGCACCGCCCCGCGCCGCAACCGGCCCGGTCGTTGGTGACGCTCGCCCACGCCTCGAGGCTAACCCCTTCCGGCCAACTGTCGCGGTCGCCATCCCACGTCCCGTCGGCGAACGCCGCCTGCAGACGCCGGTACATCGACACGGCCTCGGCGTCGGGTGGCTCGAACAGGGGCGCCTCGCGACTCGAATCGAAGCCGATCCGGTCGTCGAGACGCTTCAGGCAGACGTAGCGACTCCGACCTTTCGCCAAGGTGGACTTGAAATCGAGGCCGGTGTGACGCTTGAGGTCGGGCAGGTCCCGCAAGGCCACCTGTTCCTGGAGCGCGACCGTCGCCGTCGCAATCACCACATGCTTGTCGAGGGCGCGCGCGAGCGGGATGGCCGCCAGGCAGTAGGCGATCGTCTTGCCCGTGCCGGTGCCGGCTTCCACGACGCAAAGCCTGTCGCTCTCCGCGCTGAGCGCACGGGCGATCTCTGCGATCATCTCGCGCTGGCCACGACGCGGCTTGAAGCCGCGCGCGGCAAGCCAGTTGCGATAGGCCTCCTGGATCTCGGCCTTGACCTCGTCCGTCAGCCCGGCGTGGGACTCGTCGGCCATGGCCGGGCCGTCAGGCACTTCCCGTGTGTTAGGTGACGGTGAACTCGACGCTGCCGAGGTCGCCGTAGTCGGCCACGTAGTAGCCTGGTTCGGCGGGGTGGATGCCCCCGCACGCCCCGGTGATCAGGAGCATGTCGTCCTCGATGGCGAGACCCCGGGTGCGCGCTTCGGCAAGCATCCAGGCCAGCGCGGCCTGCGGACCGCCCAGGGCGTCCGATGCCGGCGCCGAACAGACCGTCTCGCCGTCACGGGTCAGCGTGATCTGCACGTCGCCGTAGGAGTCGCGCAGCGGTTGCTGGTCGCCTACGATGTAGCGGTCCGCGGCGATGTTGCAGGCGGTCAGATTCGCGCCGTTGCGATCCTCGGCATCGGCGAACGCCATGCGCGGCACTTCGATGACCGGCCCGGCCGTCTTGGGCGCCCCGTGGGCGTCGACCACGATGCCGATCTCGCACTCCAGGCTCACCCCGGGCGCGGCGGCGAACGTCGCGCCCGACGCCAAGTGGCCGGCGGTGTACAAGCTGCCGATCAGCGGGTGCGTCAAGCCGAACTGCCGCTGTCCGGCAGCGGCCGTCATGCCCGCCTTCAGGCCCGCGACGGCACCGCCGGAAACCGCCGCCACAACGTCCTTCTGAATCGCATAGGCCGCTTCGAGATCGAGGCCCGCCGGCATCTTCGGCAAGGCTTCGCCGGCGCGGATCGCCGCCGCCATGTTGTCTGCCAACTCGCTCATGCCGATCAGTTCCCGAAGTCCCAGGACTCGCCGGCGTGGTAGCGCCGCAGCACGTTCTTCGCAATCAGGATCTTGTGCACCTCGTCGGGGCCGTCCGCGATGCGCAAGGTCCGTGCGCCCTCGTACATGCCCGCGAACGGGTAGTCGCCGGAGACGCCGGCCGCCCCGTAGACCTGGATTGCGCGGTCGACGACCCGATGGTAGGCGTTGGGCACGAACACCTTGATCGAGGAGATGTCGGTGCGGGAGTCGGCACCCTCCTCCATTTTCCAGGCACAGTCCACGACCATCAATCGCGAGGCTTGGATATCCATGTAGGAGTCCGCGATGAAGCCCTGCATGAACTGCTTCTCCTCGAGCTTCTCGCCACCGTGCACGGTCCGGGTCATGATCCGTTCGACCATCAGGTCGAAGCACCGCCACATCGACCCGACGGAGTTCATGCAGTGGTAGATGCGTCCGGCCCCGAGCCGGTCCTGCGCGGCCTGGTGGCCCGTGCCGGTGCTGCCGAGCTGGTTGGTCTTCGGCACGCGGACGTTGTCGTAGATGATCTCGCAGTGGCTCGAGGCCTTGCCCCAGACGGGCACGCCGCGGACGATGTTCACCCCGGGCGTGTTCTTGGGCACGATGATCTGGGTCATCTTGTCGTTGGTGCCACCGGGATCGTCCGGATCGGCCGTGCGGCACATCACGATGTAGAAGTCGGCCGCATGGCCATTGGACGTGAACCACTTGTGGCCGTTGATCACCCATTCGTCGCCGTCGAGCACGGCCCGGGTCTGGATCGAACGCGGATCGGAGCCGGCGTTGTGCGGTTCGGTCATCGAGAAGCCCGACTGCATGCGGCCTTCGGTCAACGGCTTCAGCCAGTTCTCGTGCTGCTCGGGGGTGCCGTACTTGACGAGGATCTTCTGGTTGCCGGAGTTCGGCGCGACCACGCCGAAAAGCGATGCGGCACCGGGGCTGTAGGCGAGCACTTCGTTCATGTACGCGTGCTGGAGGAAGGACAGGCCCATGCCGCCGAACTCGGGCGGCAGGTGCGGTGCCCACAAGTTGGCCTTCTTGACCTTGTTCTGGACGCCGATGCGCAGTTCGTGCGCCTCCTCGGCCTGCTCCCTGCTCGGGCGACCGCCATCCGTGCGGTGTGCCCAGAGCTTGTTCTCGAAAGGCAGGATGTCGTCATTGACGATCTCCGCCGTTGCGAGCCGCACCTCGTTGACTTCATCATCCAACGTCGGCACGGGTTTGACGTTCATGGGCATGGTGCCCTCTCCTCAAAGAATTGCGTGGTGGCCTTCCGCGAAGGCCGTAATGTAATCGAACTTGCCGGGTCCGTGCCACGGCGCGGCGACACTAAAGGTCGATCTTGAGGCGAGCCAATCAAGAGACGGAGGCGACGATGGGACCATTTCGGGGAATCAAGGTGCTCGACCTGACCACCATGGTGTCCGGGCCCGTCGCCGCGATGATGCTCGCCGACCAGGGTGCCGAGGTCATCAAGGTCGAGCCACCCGGCGGCGAACAGATGCGGCATTTCGGCGGAGCCCACAACGGGGTCAACGCCATGTTCTACTCCTGCAACCGGGGCAAGCGCTCCATCGCCGTGGACCTCAAGTCCGAGCGGGGCAAGACGGTACTGGCCGATCTCATTCGCGGCACCGACGTGCTGCTGCAGAACTTCCGCCCGGGTGCCATGGAGCGCATGGGCTTCGGCGAGCCGAGCGTGCGGGCACTGAACGAGAAGATCATCTACGTCTCCATCAGCGGCTTCGGCGAGCACGGGCCGTTCGCCCACAAGCGGGTCTACGATCCCGTCATCCAGGCGCTGTCCGGGGCCACCGACATCCAGGCGAATCGGGAGACCGGCAAGCCGGCAATGTTCCGCATCATCATCGCCGACAAGGTGACCTCGCTGACGGCGGCACAAGCGGTTGCCGCGGCACTCTTCCACCGCGAGCGCGCGAACGAGGGCCAGCACATCAGGCTGTCGATGCTGGAGTCCATGCTTGCGTTCTTCTGGCCGGAAGGGATGGGCGGTCTCACGTTCGCCGAACGCGAGTTCGACGTGACCCGCGGCCAGGGCACGATGGACCTGGTGTTCGAGACCGAAGACGGCTACATCACCGCCGGCGCGATCTCCACCAAGGAATGGGTGGGGATGTGCCGGGCGCTGGGCCGGGAAGACCTGATCGACGATGAGCGCTTCGCCACCCCGCGCGCCCGCGGCCGGAACGGCGACGAGCGCAAGCGGATCACCGCGGCGGAGATCGCCAAGTGGCCAAGGGACGAGATTCTCGCTCGCCTGGACGCAAACGACGTACCGAGCGCACCGCTCCTCACGCGCATGGAGTTGATGGATCACGAGCAAATCCGGGTCAACGAGTCCATCGAGCGGCACGATGTCGACGGTTTCGGCGAGGTCCGCCAGGCCACGCCGGCGGCGCGTTTCAGTGTCTCGCCGAGCAGCATCCAGGGGCCGGCGCCTCGCCTCGGCGAGCACAGCGTCGAGATCCTCGCCGAACTCGGCTACGATGAAGATCGCACGTCCGCGCTCGTCGATGCTGGCGTGGTCGCACAGTGGCAGCAACCGCGGGAGGACCGATGAACGGCGACGGAGCGCGCGCATCGGCCGACATGCGGATCGACCCGCGCCGGTTCGACGAACTCAAGGTCTGGGGCTTCACGGTGATCCCCGACGTCCTCGACCCGGCCGTCGCGCGGGCGATGCGCGACTACGTCGTCGAAAAGGCGTTCGACATCGGTGTCGAGCACGGCTACCGCGGTACCGCCAGGCACCTCGCCAACCTGGTGGCGCTCGATCCCATGTTCCTGCCCGTCATCGACCACGCCGCCGTCCTCCCCTACATCGAGGCGATGATGGGCACGGACCTGATCCTCGGCTCGTTGAACGCCCGGGTGGTCCGGCCGGGCGAGGCCGAACAGACCCTGCACGGCGACGTGCCGTTGGCGATGCAGCGCTACGGGGACGATGCGCCGCTGATGATGAACACGGTCTGGGCGCTCTCCGACCTCAACCCCGGCAACGGCGGCACCCGGCTGGTGCCAGGCAGCCACCAGAGCCACCTGCGCGAGCCGCCGCCGGGCTTGGACCTGCCGCACGAGGCGCAACCCGACCTACGCGCGGGCTCCGTGGTGATCTTCCATGGCCAGACCTGGCACGCGGGCGGTGCGAACCGTTCGGACGAAATGCGCACGGCCATGTTCGCCCACTACCGCCACAGCCATTGGCTGCGCTTCCAATGCGATCCGCACGACGGATTCCGCGAGGAGTGGCTCGGCGGCATGACGACAAGGCAGAAGGAACTGTTGAGGATGACCAACGGCGTGGACCACCGCCACGGGGCGGACTTCTACGAGCGTTGACGTCCGCTAGTAGCCGCGCTAGCCGAACCACCACCAGCGTCGCTTGAGCTTGCAGCTTGCGAGCTGCCGCGCGTAGCGGTCGCTGCGTGCCGCGACGGTACCCGCCGCCCGCTTCAGCCACGCGTTGTTTCGCCAGGTTCCGCGCTGGTAGCCGCCGACGCCGGCGTAGTAGGCGAGATAGAGACTGCGGGCATCCGTCGTCGGGATTCCCGCCTGGCGATGTGCTCGGTTCAGGTACCAGCCGACGAAGTCCACCGCGTCGGCAAAGTCGTCCCGGTCGCCGCGACGGTTGCCGGTGGCCCGCGTGTAGTCCTGCCACGCGGCATTCGTGGCCTGGGCGAAACCGTAGGCCGAGGACTCGCGGCGCCACGGGATCACCCACAGCAGCCGGGTTCGCGGCGGGCGGGCATCGTGGACGTAGCTGGATTCCTTGTACATCACCGCCATCATCACGGGTGTCGGAATGCGCCACCGGCGCTCGGCACGCTCCGCGGCCCGGTGCCAACTCTTGCGCTCCTTGAAGATCGCGCAGAGGTTCTCCGGATTCGAAGGCACCGACGCGCAGGCCGCCACCAGGAACAGCGACGCGGTGGCGCACCCGACCCCCGCAAACCGCAGCACTTTGCCGTATCGGCTGTTCATATCTCGTGCTCCTGTGCCATCTCCACACCTTCCTCGCTCGGCCCGAAACCACCGAGCTTGTCGACGAAGGCCTGCTCGTCGATGACCTCGATGCCGAGTTCCTCCGCCTTCGCCAACTTACTGCCCGCCCCGGGGCCCGCCACGACACAGCTCGTGTTCTTGGACACCGATCCTGCGACCTTGGCGCCGAGGGCGTTCAATCTCGCCTTGGCCTCGTTGCGCGTCATCGCGGTCAAGGTCCCCGTCAGCACCCACGTCTGGCCGACCAGCGGCGGCGCGGCGTCGTCCAATACATCCGGGGTCGGCCAATCGATGCCGATCCCGTCGTGTAGCTCAACGGCCAGTGCCCGATTGTCGGCGGCGCTAAAGAAGTCGACGATCTTGGCGGCGACGATGGGGCCTACATCCTCCACGTGCTGCAACGAAGCCACGTCGGCGGTAAGCAAGTGGGCCAGAGTCCGGTACCGCCCCGCCAGCGCCGCTGCGGTGGCTTCGCCGACCTCGCGAATGCCGAGCGCATAGATGAAACGGGCGAACGTCGTCTCCTTGCTGGCCTGCAACGCCGCCAGCAGGTTGTCGGCGGACTTCTCGCCCATGCGCTCAAGGCCGGCGAGTTGCTCACGCGTCAGCCGATACAGGTCGAGGGGGCTCTGGACCAGGCCCTGGGTCACCAACTGATCCACCAGCTTGTCGCCGAGGCCTTCGATGTCGAGGGCCAACCGGGAGGCGAAATGGCGCAAACGCTCCCGCTGCTGAGCGCCACAGCGCAGGCCGCCGCTGCACCGCGCAACCACCTCGCCTTCGGGCTTGACGACTGGCGAACCGCAGACCGGGCATTCCTTGGGTAACTCCGGGCGGCGGGCGCCGACGGGGCGCTTCGACGTCACCGCCTTGCTGACCCGGGGGATCACGTCGCCAGCCCGGTGGATCATGACCGTGTCGCCAAGGTGCAAGTCGAGCCGGGCAACTTCGTCCATGTTGTGCAGGGTGGCATTCGACACCGTGACGCCGCCGACGAACACCGGCTCGAGCTTGGCGACCGGCGTGATGGCGCCCGTGCGACCGACCTGGAAGTCGACATCGAGGAGCACGGTGCTCGCTTCCTCCGCCGCGTACTTGTAGGCGATCGCCCAGCGCGGCTTGCGCGTTACCTGGCCGAGCTTGTCGCGCAGGTCGAAGTCGTCGACTTTGACCACGGCGCCGTCGATGGCGTAGCCGAGGTCGTCGCGCTCCGCCTCGAGCGCCTCGATGTATTGGGCGCAACCGTCAAGGTCGCCGGCAAGCCGTGCGCGGGGGTTGATCCTCAAGCCCCACGACCGGAACGCCTCCAGGACGTCGGAGTGCCGCGGCGGCGTCCAGTCCGGGGTGTCGCCGACGCTGTAGCAGAACATGGACAGCGGTCGCTTGGCCGTCATCGCGGGATCGAGCTGGCGGAGGCTCCCCGCCGCGCCGTTGCGCGGATTGATGATCGGTCGCTCGCCCGTTTCACGGGCCCGCTCGTTGAATGCGTGGAAGCCGTCGATCGGCATGTAGACTTCGCCGCGCACCTCGACGGAGGCTGGCACATCTGCACCGCGCAACCGGAGAGGAATCTCGCGGATGGTGCGCACATTGGCGGTGATGTCCTCGCCGGTTTCGCCGTTGCCGCGGGTCGCGCCGCGCACCAGCGCGCCGTCGCGGTACAGCAGGCTGACCGCAACGCCATCGATCTTCGGCTCGCAGTAGTAGCGCAGTTCGTCGCCCTCGTCGAGCAGCCGCCTGCAGCGTTCCTCCCAGGCGTTGAGTTCCACGATGGAGTTGCACTTGTCGAGTGACAGCATCGGCACTTCATGGCGAACTTCCGCGAATCGCTCGGAAGGTTCGGCGCCGACGCGCTGGGTCGGCGAATCGGGGACCACTAGATCCGGGTGAGCGGCTTCGATCTCGACGAGTCGATCAAAGAGTTCGTCGTACTCCGCATCCGTGATCTCCGGGTCGTCGAGAACGTGGTAACGATGCAGGTGATAGTCGAGACGGTCGCGCAGCTCCGCCGCTTCGCGGGCGGCTTTGGTGGCGACGCCGGCGGTCACTTGCGCAGGGACTTGCGCTTGTAGTCGCTGATCCTCTGGCGGTAGTGCTCGATCGTCTGGCCGGTCATCGGGCCCATGTTCTCGTCTCGGAGTTCCCCTCCCAGCGAGATCGAGATGTCTTGCGCCGCATCGAGCATTTCCGAGAAGGCGGCAAGTCCTGTGGTCGCATTCACGAGGGACAATAGCATGACAATGCGCGGCGTCGACAACGCGTCGAGGTCCGAAAGGTCGAAAGTGCCCGGCTCGAGGCCGTTGACCACCGAGAACAGCTCCTCGCCACTGTCCACATCGTACTTGCGGAACAGCGCGTCGTTGCCGTACCTCAGACCGTTGTCGGCCAGTGCCTTGACGAGTTCGTGACCGCCGAAGCTGGTCCCGTCCTTGGCCGCCACCCAGATGACGACGACCTGGTCGAGGCCCGGCGGCGCGGGCGGTGCCCGGCTCGGTTCCGGTGCCGACGTGCGGACCTTGAACAGGTGGTCGTTGCGCGGCACGGTCGGCTCGGTCCGCTTGCCCGGGATCACGACCCGACGACCGCGCTTGCCGCCATCGGTATCGTCGTCCGGTTCGACTGTGTACGTCTCGTCCTCGCCAGGGGAAAGCCCGTCGGGCTCCCCGGCCGAGGGCTCTTCTCTGCGAGGGGCAAGCCCCTCGCGCTCCCCGGCTGAGGGCTCCTGCCTGCGAGGGGCAAGCCCCTCGCGCTCCCCGGCTGAGGGCTCCTGCCTGCGAGGGGCAAGCCCCTCGCGCTCCCCGGCTGAGGGCTCTGCAACATCGTCGGTCGCAATCGTCGCGTCCTCGACCAACCCAACACTCTCCTCGGCATCCTCGTTCCCGGCCGACGCAGCGTCCTCCGATGATCCAGCGTCCACGAACCCTCTCGAGTCCGCATCGTCATCGACGTCGTTCAAAACCGGCGGCTCGAAGATGTCCATCTGCTCCGTGTCGTCGGAATCCAGCTCGGGTTCGATCTCGGCACGCGCGACGTTGCGGCGGCGCCGCGACCGCCATGCCTGCCAGAGACCATGCCCCACCACCAGCACGACCAGAAGGCCGCCGCCCCACAGCACGTATTCCTTCATCCCCATCGGGACTCTCCTCGACGATTGACCTCGACGACTCCCTCGACTTCCCTCAGCCCGCTGCCACCATGTGCGTTGCACGCTCCACATCCACCGAAACCAGCCTGGAGACGCCGGCCTCCTGCATGGTGACGCCAAGCAGGTGGTCGGCCATCTCGATGGTCTGCTTGTTGTGCGTGATCACGACGAACTGCACGTCCGCCGACATGTCTCGAATCAGCTCCGCGAACCGCGCGACGTTGGTGTCGTCGAGCGGCGCATCGACCTCGTCGAGTAGACAGACGGGACTCGGATTGAGCTGGAAGATGGCGAAAACCAACGCCACGGCGGCCATCGCCTTCTCGCCACCCGACAAAAGGTGGATGCTGGTATTGCGCTTGCCCGGCGGGCGCGCCATCAGGGTCACCCCGGTGTCCAGCAAGTCCTCCCCAGTGAGTTCCAGGTAGGCATGGCCACCACCGAAAACACGGGGAAACAACGCCTTCAAGTGGCCGTTGACCTCATCGAACGTGGTTTTGAAACGCTTGCGCGTGTCGGTGTCGATGCGTCGGATCGCTCCGCGCAGGGTTGTCAGGGCCGCTTCCAGGTCCGCGTGCTGACGGTCGAGATAGGCCTTGCGTTCGGACTCCTGCCGGTATTGGTCGATGGCTGCCAGGTTGATCTGGCCCAGTCGGGCGATTCGACGCTGCAACGCCTCAAGCAGCCCAGTCCACGTCGCCTCGTCGGCGTCCTCCGGAACGCCGTCGAGCGCCTCGGGCAACGCGAATCCCGTGGTCGCCAACTGGGCGCGCAGGTTGTCGCGCTTCGTCACCAGCCGGGCGCATTCGACGCGCGCCGCCTCCAAGTCGGTACGAACCGACTCGAAGTGCGCGTCCGCCGCCGCCCGCTTCGTCGTCAGCTCGCGGATCTGCGACCCGACGCGATCCAGCTTGCGCCGCAAATCCAGCAGCGCGTTCTCGACGGCCGCGCGGTCGGCCAGCTTGTTCTCCAAGGCCTGCTGCTTGAGCGGTCCCTCCGCCTCGACATCCGCCAACGCCGCCAACAGTTGGTCGGCCCGGGCTTCCAGATCACGACGTGTGCGCAGCAGTCTTTCCCGACCCGCCTCGGCCGCCTCGAGGGTCGCCTGCAGGCTCCGGTAGGCGAGTCGTGCACGCTCATGCTCATCCCGGGCTCGCCGTGCACGAACCCGGGCCGCTTCGAGGCGACCCTCGAGGCGCTCGCGCTCCGCTCGCAACCCCGTCTCCTCCTCGGCGAGCGCGGCCTGTTTCTCAACGAGTTGTCCCAGTTGAGCGCGCGTCGCGCCGAGTGTCCGTTCCTGCTCCTCGATCTCGCTCACGAGCGTGGCCTGCTCGGCAGCGTTCCGGCGCTCGCGCGCCTCCGCCTCGTCGATACGCACACGAGCGACGTCGTGCTCGGTCTGCGCCCGGGCCTCGGCCGCGACTGCGTCTGCGCGCTCCCGCTGCAGCCGCTCTCGTTCGCCGGAAAGATCCGCAACCTTGCCTTGGGCTTGGGTGAGGCTGCGGCGCGCCTCCGCGAACCTCGCCGACGCTTCGTCGACTCTCCGCCGCATGGCATCCAATGCCCGTCCCCGTTGAAGCACGCTGTTGCCATCCGGCGCGCCTTTGTCGACCCGCAGCCAATCGGCGCCGAGCCATACGCCCGTCCGCGTCACGATGCTCTGACCAGCCGACAGTTGGCCACGGTGGCGCAACGCGACGGCAACCGTCGGCGCTGCAAAGACACCGGCCAACAACGATCCGCAGGGTCCGTCCACATGGTCCTGCAGTGCCGCCAAGGGGCCATCCGTCGCGGTATCCCGAGGTGCGCCGCGCAAGGTCAGGCGCCCCTCCGACAAGGGTTCGATGCTTGCGGCCAGCGGGGCGTCCGCTTCGACCAGCAAGGCTTGGACCGCATCGCCCAAGACCGTTTCCACCGCGCGTTCCCAACCCGGTTCAACGGTAAGGACCTCGCCGAGCCGCGGCGCCGAGCCGAGGTCGTGCTCGGCCAGCCACTCCACGACCGCGCTACCCGACCCCGAAGGATCCTTGCCCAGGGCAACCTCCTGCGCAGCTCTGAGCGCAGCCAGTTCGCGGCGTTGGATCTGCAACTCGCCCTCCGCGGCCTGGGCCGCCCGCTCGCGCGCGGCGGCCGCATCCACGGCTTTCGCCAACGCCTGTCCATTGGCGTCGACCTCTCGATCCAGCGCATCCAGACGCTCGCGGGCCTGCGCCACACGTCGCGCCAAGTCGTCCAAATCGGACTCCGGGATGTCCGCGGCCTCCTCGCCAAGCTGTCGCAGGCGCTCTCGGAGTCGAGTCAGGGCCCTGTCGCCGTAGTCGATGCGCTGCCGGCACACCTCGACATCCCGGTCGTTGTTCGCCCGTCGAACGCCGAACGCCTCCCAGGCGCGATCCGCGGTCTGCATCTCGGTGCGCCGGCGCTCTTCGGTGCGGGCCATATCGGCCGCGGCCGTCTCACTGGCGTCGAGCTTCGGCTCGCTTGTCGCCAACTCGTCGCGCAGCGCGGCGATCCGCGACGCGTCCGCGTCGAATTGGCGTTCCGCGTCCTGTCGTTGGGCGGCGAGCGCGTCGAGATCCTCCTTGAGTTGGCCGATGCGCTCCGCGTTGAAACGGATGGCTTGTTCGAGCTTGGCGGCATCGGCGCCGAGTTGGTGGTAGCGGCCCTGGGCGACGACGACGTCGTCGTTGCCTTCCGCCAACGTGGTGCGGGCACGCTCCAGCGTCGTGTCGAGACCTTGGCGCTCGCTCGCGGCCTTCTCTAGGGTGACGGCGAGCGACCGCGCGAGATCGTCCTGCGTCGCGTGTTCGCCCTCGACCGCCCTGAGCTGAATGGCGACGAGTTCCGCCGTCCGGCGACGCTCGTCTTCCTTCAACGTGCGGTAGCGGGCGGCGGCCTTGGCTTGGCGCTCGAGTTGGCCGAGCTGCCGGTCGAGTTCCTCGCGGATGTCGCTCAACCGAGCGAGGTTCTCGACGGTGTGCTGGATCCGATTGTGGGTCTCGCGGCGGCGTTCCTTGTACCGGGAGATGCCGGCGGCCTCTTCCAGGTAGTTGCGCAGGTCCTCCGGCTTGGCCTCGACGAGCTGGCTGATCATCCCCTGCTCGATGATCGAGTATGTCCGTGGCCCGAAACCTGTGCCCAGGAAGACGTCCGCGATGTCGCGCCGCCGACACTTGGTACCGTTGAGGTAATAGGTCGATTGCGCGTCCCGGCTGACCTCGCGGCGGATTGATATCTCGGAATAGTCGGACAATTGACCGCCAACGCGGCCATCGCGGTTGTCGAACACGAGCTCGATCGACGCCAGCGCCGTGGCCGGACGGGAACTCGACCCGTTGAAGATCACGTCGGTGAGCGCTTCGCCGCGCAATTGGCGCGCCGAACTCTCGCCCATGACCCAGCGTACGGCATCGATCACGTTGGACTTGCCGCAGCCGTTGGGCCCGACCACGGCATTGCGGTTGCCGCGCAAGGTCACGGTCGTCGGATCGACGAAGGATTTGAACCCCGCGAGCTTGATTTCCGTCAGGCGCATTGAATAACGACAGAGTCCTTTCGTCGCCTATGCTTCGCCCGTCAATGGGCTCTTTCGTGCGAGGGGCACGCCCCTCGCGCTCCCCGGCTGAGGGCTCCTTCGTGCGAGGCGCACGCCCCTCGCGCTCCCCGGCTGAGGGCTCCTTCGTGCGAGGCGCACGCCCCTCGCGCTCCCCGGCTGAGGGCTCCTTCGTGCGAGGCGCACGCCCCTCGCACTCCCCGGCTGAGGGATCCTTCGTGCGAGGCGCACGCCCCTCGCGCTCCCCGGCTGAGGGCTCCACCCAAAGGACCGCGCCGCCCTCCGAGCGATGGAGCCCGACTAAACCACGGCTCCAAGGTCAAGTCAACGGCATCAGCAGACCCGACAAGGAACTTCTACAATCCGAACGATCCCTATTCCGTCGCCGACTGGTGACCCGCGATGCCCTCCAGTTCCGGCGGCATGTAGTTCTCGTCGTGCTTGGCGAGCACCTCCGCTGCGGCGAAGACTCGGTCGTCGTCCAGCCTTCCGGTGACGAGGATGCCTTGCCCTTCGCGGAACAGACTCGGCAGGATGCCGTTGTAGACCACGTCGAAGTCGTGGCCCGCGTAGTCCGTGAGCGTAAAACGAACGCCCAATCCCGTGTCGTCATGGACGACGCTGCCGTCCACCACCATGCCGCCCGCACGAATCACCGTCCCCAACGGCGCTTCGCCGTTGACGACCTTCGCCGGTTCGTAGAACAGGTTGATGTTCTCCTGCATGGCCGACATCACCAAGCCGGCGGTGGCACCGGCACCCACGAGGACGAACAGGACGACCGCCAAGCGCTGCTTTCGAACGGGCTTCACTTGGACTCGGCCTCACCGCTGGCCACTGCGGCGCCGACCTGGCTTCGGCGCTTGAGTCCGCGCACCAGCGTCCGCATGCCGAGGAGTGGCCAGGCACCCACGGCGATCAGTGCCAAGAGGCTCAACCCGTAGGCCGTCCACACGTAGACGCCGTGTCCGCCCATGGCCAGGAAATCACTCACCCGCCTACTCGGTCCTCGTGCCCCGCTAGCCAGTCCGCCACCCACGACGTGCCCGACTCGCGTTCGATGATCTTCATGCGCAACGCGGCGATGACGATCCCCGCTGCCAGGCAATAGTAGCCGAGGGCATTCAACGCCAGCGGCACCAGGAACACCGGCGCAATCGTCGGGCGTTCGCCGAGGGTGAGGCTCGCCGGCTGGTGCAGCGTCGTGAACCACTCGACGGAGTACTTGATGATCGGCAGGTTGACCACGCCCACCACGGCCAGCAGCGATACCGCCATCGCGGCACGGTCCGGGCGAGGGATCGCCTGGCGCAGCGCCAGCAGCCCGAAAAAGAGCAGCAGGAGTACCAGCGTCGAAATGATGCGGGCGTCCCATACCCAGCCCGTGCCCCAAGTGGGCATGCCCCAGACCACGCCGGTCGCGAGGCCGGCAGCCGTCACCGCCATGCCGACGGGCGCCGCCGCCTCGATGACCATATCGGCCATTTTCATCCGCCAAACCAAGTAGACCAGCCCCGCGACGGCGACCGCGACGTAGATCGCCTGGGCGAGATGCACGGCCGGGACATGCACGAACAGGATGCGGAAGCTGTCGCCCTGGAACCGCTCCGGCGGGACGAACCCCAAGCCGATGGTCGATCCCACGACGATCAGCGCAATGCCCGCCGCGTACAGGCCGACCATCCACCGCCGCGAACCCAGGAAGAACCACCGGGGCGAGCCGGTCTTGTGGAAAGCCCCTTTCGCCCAATCCACCAAGCCCACGGTAAAGCGTCCTGTTCCCTTCGAGGGATGTTGTCGTGAAGTTTGCACAGCAGCGCACGCTTACGCCAGCAAGACCGCGCGGAGCCGTAAGCTCAGTACTCCTGGCTGATCGCCAAGGCCTTGCCCACCGCGAACGGCGCGGCCGTGATCGAGCCGGTCAAGAGGGCTCCCAAGACCAGCAGTTCGAACGCCGCGTCCCCCCCTGCGCCCGCGGCCGTGCTCGCGCCCGCGCCAAAGATCAGCACCGGCAAGTAGAACGGCATGACCAGTACCGCCAAAAGGAGGCCGCCGCGACCGGTGCCGGCGGTCAGGGCCGCGCCGATGGCGCCCAGCAGCGTCAGCGTCGGCGTGCCGAGAAGCAAGGTCAGCATGACCATGCCCGCCCCGGCGGTCGAGTGCCCGAGCACGTACACCGCAAGCGGGCTCAGCACCAGCACGGGCAAGCCGGCGCACGACCAGTTGGCCGCCAGCTTGCCGAGTACGGCGGCAAACCGCGGTCGGGCGTGAATCAGCAGTTGCTCCAGGGTGCCGTCTTCGACGTCGCGGCGGAAGACGCCTTCGACGGCCAGCAGGTTGGCGAACAAGGCGAGCACCCACACCGCGCCTGCGGCGCTGCCGCCGAGTCCCTTCTCCGCGCTGGCGGCTCCGACGCCGAGCAGCAGCACCGCTAGCACAAAGAACACCAAGGGGTTGGCGGCGTCCGTGGGGCGGCGCAAAGCGACCAGCAGATCGCGCTGGAACAACGCCGCGAAAGCCCTCACGAACCCAGGCGCGTCGCGGACGCGGCGCGTTCGAGAAACACTGTCGTATCGCTCCCAACGGCCTTTGCGACAACCTCTCCAGTGGACATCGTCGCTCTTATGACCCCAGCGCCACGACCCGCGTCTGGGGCAACCGCGCGTCCCGGCCGCTGGCGTGCGCGGAACGCGGCAAGGCCAGCGACCGGTGCGTGGCGCAAACGGCCGCACCGCCGCGGGCGCGATGTTCGTCGATGAAGCCACGCGTCAAGGCGCACCCCGCGTCGTCGAGTGCGGTCAGGGGTTCATCGAGGATCCAGACGGATGCGTGGCCCGCCAGCAACCTCGCCAACGCCGCGCGACGCTGCTGGCCCGCCGAGAGCATGCCGCAGCGGTCGAAACGCGCCGCTCCGAGGCCCACGCGGTCCATGGCCTCGTCGAGCGTCGCCGGCTCGACACGGGCCGCATCGATACCGGCGAACCAGCGCAGATTCTCGAGGGGGGTCATGTCGGCGCTCAAGCCTGCGCGGTGCCCCAGGTACGTGAAGGGCGCGCCACGCTCGACGCGTCCGGCCTCCGGGTGGTAGAGACCGGCGAGGCAGCGGAGCAACGTGCTCTTGCCGCAACCGTTGGGACCCCTGACCTCCACGAGGTCGCCGGGGTGGACAGCGAGGTCGAGCGTAGCGAACAGTCGTTGCCCCGCGACGACACAGGTCAACCCGCGGGCGTTGAGCAGTGGCCGGCTCACTCTTACTCGGCGGTCTTCTAAGCCCTGCGCAGCTTCGCCACGATGTCCAGCGGCAAGGACACGCGCTTCTGGTCGTCGGCGTCGAGTGCCGCGAGGAGTCGCCCGAGCAGGTCATCCGACGATGAGCGGCCGCCGCTCGACTTGCTCGCGGCGAGAAAGGGCATCGCGTCGAGGCCATTCGCCTCGAGCCAGTCGTCCACGTTCTGCTGGACCTCCGATGGCTCAACATCCGAGTCGATGTACTCCCACTCGATCTCCGCGTAGCTGTCGCCCTCGGGTCGATCCTCCGGGTAGGCGTCGACGAACCGGAGCGGGGGCACCAGGCTCATGTAGCGCCGCTTGTTCTCATCCAACGGGACTCGGAACGCCGCCCAGAAGGCCGGATGGAACCGTGGGGGCATCCCCACGGACTGGCCGTGGGTGCGCTCCAGCCATGCGTCGAAATCCCCCGGTTCGCCGTCGACGTCCGCCGGCACCGCGCCAACCACGACCGGTTTCGAGCTGTGCTGGATGACCCGGACGTCGCCGGCCAAGCGGTCGCGCAAGTAGCCCGCAAGGCTGAACGACTCCTGCTTGGCGAGACGGGCGATCTCACCGCCGTCCTGGGCACCGAGCCGGCTGAGGAGCAGCGGCACTTGGTGCTCCTCCCACGACTGCTGCACAAGGCTGATGATGCGTTGATCAAGCTCCTGAAGCGGTGATGACGAGTAGTTCATACCCCCTCCCTACTGCGTGAATACGCGCCACAGTCTGCCAGCGTCCCCGGCAACGCGCCACTTTGGCGCGCCAGTTGACAGAGAGGGAGGTTCGCTACGCCGCGGTCAGGTCCTTGACCGGCATCAGCGCGGCCGTGCGCTCAAGCGCGCCGAAATCCGTCAACGCCTGATCCGCCAAGTGGCTCGGCGTCACGTGGCGCAGTGCCCGGGCGATACTGTCCACGCGGCCCGGTCGCTCGGCATCCCATTGCACGAGCATGGCCTTGATGCGCTGGCGCTCGAGGTTCTCCTGGGAGCCGCACAAGTCGCAGGGAATGATCGGGTGCGCGCGGGCGCGCGAGAAACGCGCGATGTCGCGCTCGCGCACGTAATACAACGGCCGAATGACCACGTGCGCGCCGTCGTCGGATAGGAGCTTCGGCGGCATCGCTTTCAGCCGGCCGCCGTGGAACATGTTGAGGAACAAGGTCTCGACGGCGTCGTCCGCGTGATGGCCGAGCGCGATCTTGGTGGCGCCGATGCGCGTCGCAAAGCTGTAGAGCACGCCGCGCCGCAGTCGCGAGCAGACCGGGCAGTACGTCTTGCCCTCCGGGGTGAGGGTCTTCACGACCGCATAGGTGTCCTCCTCGACGACGTGGTACTCGATCCCCAAGCCGTCGAGGTAGCCCGGCAGCACGTCGGCGGGGAAGTTCGGCTGCTTCTGATCCAGGTTCACGGCAACGACGTCGAAGCGGATCGGCGCGCTGCGCTTCAGCGACAGCAGCATGTCGAGCAAGGTGTACGAGTCCTTGCCGCCCGAAAGGCAAACCATGATCCGGTCGCCGGCCTCGATCATGGCGTAGTCCGCAACGGCCTTGCCGGTCAGCCCGCGCAGCTTCCGGGCGAGCTTGTTGTGCTGCGCGCTGGGCATCACACCTCGCGCAGGACGGTCGCGGGAGGCGAGTGCACGAGCTTGCGGGTGCCCAAGTACCCGACAGCGGCGATGACGAGCATGCCGAACAGCGGTCCGGCGACCCACAGTTGCGGGTGCAGATCAGTGCCCAACTCGAAAACGCGGGTGTTGAGCGCGTACACGGTGATCTCGGCGCCTACCACCGCAACGATGCCGGCGAAGGCGCCGAGGATCGCGAACTCGCTCACCAAGGCACCGCTGATCAGCCGGCGCGTGCCGCCCAACGCGCGCAGGAGCGCGTGTTCCTTGAGCCGCAGGTCGCGGCTGGACTGGATGGACGCGATCAGGACGAGAACGCCCGCCCCGAGCACCAGGAACAGCACCAGCTCCACCGCCTGGCTGACCCGGTCGATGATGCTCCTGACCTGGAGGATGATGTTGTCGACCTCGATGACCGTGATGGTCGGGTAGTTCGAGAGTAGCTCGTTGAGGAACGGCTTCTGTTCGGGCGTCAGGTAGAAGCTCGTCATGTAGGTCGCCGGAAAGCCCTCGAGCGCACCCGGCGACAGGATGATGAAGAAGTTCGGCTGCAGGCTATCCCACTCCACGCGCCGCAAGTTGCTCACGGTCGCCGTGAACGGCACGCCGCCTACGTCGAACGTGAGCACATCGCCGACGGACAGGCCGCGGGATGCGGCGTAGTCGTCCTCGACCGAGACCAGCGGCTCCGTGGCGTCGTCGGTCCACCACTCACCGTCGACGACCACGTTGTTGTCGGGCAAGTCCGCCGAGAACGTCAGGTTGCGCTCGCCTCCGCCCGGACCACCGCCACCGCCTCCTCGACCGCCGTCGTCGTCATCGTCGTCGTCGCGGTCATCATCGTCGTCTCGGTAGTACTGGCGCCAGTGCTGCCGGCGCCATTCCCGGGCATCGACATCGTTCACCAGGGTGACGCGGCCGCGGATCATCGGGAACAGTTGGTCGTCGTAGTCGGTGCGGCTGGTCAACAGCTCCTGCACACCGCGCGCATCATCCGGCGAGACATTCATCAGGAAGTGGTTCGGCGTCCGCTCGGGGATCTGCGCTCGCCACTCGTCGATCAGCGCCGTGCGTACCAGCAACATGATCAGCAGCAGCATGATGGCGATGCCGAAGATCATGATCTGCGCGACGTTCTCGCGGTAGCGGCGCTGCAGGCCCGCCAACGCCAGCCGCCAGGTGCTGCCGGCCTGCATGCCGAGCACCCGGCCGCCGCGCAGGAGCAGGAGCGCAAGCGTCGCGAAGACACCGCCCGCGACAACCGCGCCGAGCAGCGCCCAGACGGTCAGGAAGAAGCTGCCGCTATACCAGATCAGCAAGCCTAAGCTGCCTGCCGCCGCGAACCCATAGGTCACCGCCGGGCCGACTCCGCCCCCGAGGTCGCGCCGGATCACCCGCATCGGCGAGATGCCGCGCAAGCCCAAGAGCGGAGGCAGGGCGAACGCCAGTAGACAGATGAAGCCGGTGATCAAGCCCACGAACACCGGTCGCGGCCCTGGCATCGGCAACTCGATGGGCAGGTAGCTTCCGATCGCCGCGATGATCCCGAGGTGCACCAGCACTCCCAGCACAAGGCCCAGCAATGCCCCGACCACGCCGACAACCAGGAGCACGCCGGTGTAGCCCCACTGGATTTCCTTGGGCGTCGCGCCCAAGGTCTTCAGAACCGCGACGTGGTCGAAGTGTCGGCGCGCGTAACGGTTGGCGCCCAGGGCCACGGCGATGCCGGCCAGCAGCACGGCCAGGAGGCCCCCGAGCAGCAGGAAGCTCTCCGCGCGTTCCAAGGCCCGGCCAATCCGCGCATTGGCGTCGCGAATGTTGCGCCAGCGGTAATTGGGCCGGAGTTCGCCTTCGATCGACCGGTAGAGCGACCCGAGCGCCGCATCATCGCCCGCGAGCTGCAACCGGTAGCTGATCCGGCTGCCCGGCTGGATGACGCGGGTCGCCGGAACGTCTTCGGCCCGCATCAGGAGCCGCGGCGCGAAGTCGAAGAAGCTGCCGCCGCGATCCGGCTCGGAGGCCAGCACGCCACTGACCGTGAACTCGGCGTAACCCACCGAGATCCGGTCGCCGATGCCAAGCCCGAGCGCCGGGAACAGCCGCGAGTCCATCCACACCTCGCCAATCGCCGGCAGGGCATCGGTGAACTGGCTGTCGCCGAACGGCTCGTCCGCGATGCGCAGAACGCCGCGCAAGGGATAGCCCGCCTCGACGGCCTTGACGCTGGCCAACTGGCTTTTCTCCGCGCTGGCGGCGGCCACCATGGACGGGAAGCTCACGATGTCGACGGCCGCGAGTCCTTCGGCCGCCGCCAGTTCGCGGAACCGGTCCGGGATCGCCCGCGAGGAGTCGATGGTGCGGTCGGCGCCGAGGAAGGTGGTCGACTCGGCGATGAGCGCACGCTGCAGGCGGTCCACGAACAGGCTGATCGCGGACACCGCGCCCACGGCCAACAGCAACGCCGCGAGCAAGAGGCGCAACTCGCCGGCGCGCCAGTCCCGGGCTGCGAAGCGGAGGACCAGCGAGACGGTCATGTGGCGGCCACGCGGCGCTCCGGCGGCGGCGCGCGCATGCGGCCCGCCTCCAGCGTGATAACATCGCCGCATCGGCTCGCCAGGGCGGCGTCGTGCGTCACCAGCACCAGCGTCGTCCCCGTTTCCCGGTTGAGGTCGAACAGCAGATCCGCCACCCGGCCGCCCGTCGCCGTGTCCAGGTTCCCGGTCGGCTCGTCGGCGAACAGCACACGGGGACGCGAGGCGAATGCGCGGGCGATGGCCACGCGCTGCTGTTCCCCGCCGGAGAGCTGGCGCGGATAATGGGTGGTCCGTTCGGCCAGCCCCACGCGGTCGAGGTAGTCGAGCGCGTCGTCCTTCGCCTGCCCGTCGCCGCGCAACTCCAAAGGCAGCATCACGTTCTCAAGGGCCGTCAAGCTGTCGATGAGCTGGAACGACTGGAAGACGAAGCCGACGCTCCGGGCACGCACCCGCGCCCGCTGCTCTTCGTCCATGGTGGTGATCTGGTCGCCATCGAGCCAGACGTCGCCGCTGGTCGGCAGATCCAGGCCCGCGAGGATGCCGAGCAACGTCGTCTTGCCGGAGCCGGATTCGCCCACCACGGCGATCTGCGCGCCGCTCGCGATGCTGAGATCAATCCCCTCAAGGATGGTCAATTCGCCCTCCGCCGTGGGTACGCGCTTGACCAGTGCGCTTGCGCGCAGTATGGATGCCGACATGAAACGCTACTCGAAGGGTTTGTTTTCGACCAATACGGTCTGGTTACGCCAATCCGTCGCTGGGCGTGTGTTGCTCGGCCTGCTGCTCGCAGTGGCCATCGCGCCGCTCGGCGACGAGCCGGCCCCGGTCAACGGCAAGACCGTTTTGATAGTCGGCGACAGTATCAGCGCGGCCTACGGACTGCAAACCGAGAACGGCGAACCGGGGTGGGTCCAACTCCTCCAGGAACGGCTCGATCCCACGCACCGCGTGATCAACGCCAGCATCAGCGGCGACACCACTGGCGGCGGCCTAGCGCGACTGCCCAAGACGCTCGAAGTGCACAGCCCGGACATCGTCATCATCGAACTCGGCGGCAACGACGGCCTGCGCGGCTATCCGATCGAGGCCATCCGCGACAACCTGCTCGCCATGACCGACGCCGTCCTCGCCATCGGCGCCAGGCCGGTCATCGCGGGCATGCAGATGACGCCCAACCTCGGCCCGCGCTACACCGACGCATTCGCCACCCTCTTCGCCGAGGTCGCGGCCGACACCGGCGCCGCACTGGTGCCGTTCCTGCTCGAAGGGGTGGCGACGCCGGAACGCTTCGACGAGCTGATGCAGCGCGATGGCATCCACCCGAACGCCGAGGCCCAGCCGCTGCTGCTGGACAACGTGTGGCCGGTTCTGGAGCCCTTGCTCGGGGCGGACTGACGCCAAACCGGTTACGGACACCCAATACCCGTTGGGCTTGTACGTAGTTCCCCTTAGAATGGCCAGATACTCAGCTCACGCGGAGTCCGCCAGTGGCCCGGGAATCACAAAGCGTCAATGTCTTACACGGCGTCGGGGAGGTTGGCCATTTTCGGCCCGGAATCGCCTCCGTAGAGTGCCTCCTGCAACTTGGATTTTCGTCAACTTGAAACACAGGAGGAATGACATGAAAGTCAAGAAGCATCTGGTGGCGGCGACGTTGGCAGTGGGACTCGCGGGATCGGCGGGCGCGATAGCGCCGGCTGGCGAACCGTTGAACGCGCAGGCCGGATTCGCGATCGCCTACTACACTCTCAACAACAATCCGGCGGCGCAGGCATTCGGTCAAGGGTCCATGGGCACGGCGGGCGGCCTTGCGGGTGCCTACGTCGGCAAGAAGGTCGGCACACGAGCGGCCACTTGGCTGGGCGCTCGGATCGGTGCCTCGGTCGGTGCCGCATTCGGCCCGGGCGGCGCCATCCTCGGCGCCGGACTCGGCGCCCTATAGGCGCCAACCGTTGCGATGGTACTCCTTGCCGCGACCCTGACCATCGGACTTTCGGCCGCCGCAGGGCTGGCCTATACCCGATGGGCTAGCCGCGGCGGGGAGGCCCCCGGCGCCTTCGCTGCTGTGACTGCGGTGGGCGCATCCCTCGGCATCAGTTTCGCGGTCCTTGGTCTCGTGTGGGCTCTGGTGAAATGGATGGCACCGCCGCCCGGCTGGTTCGAGCCAACCTATGCCGGCATGGCAGCAGCGGGTGCCCTCATGGGCGCGACCATCTTCCTTACCGTACGGGTGATCCTCGCCGAACTCGCCCCCACCCTGCTCCGCTGGTCCCTCCGGACAGCCAACGACAACGAACGAACGTGGCGCGAGGCGCTGACGACGACGTGTTTGGGTTTATTGGGCATGACCGCCACGATGACGCTGGTATTCGTGATCGGCCACGCCGTTTCACCATACGGCCTTGCGCTCTGGCTGTTCCCGTTCTTTGTGGCGTTGTTCCCGTTGTACGAAACCTTCCTGTTGCCGTGGGTCCAATACGCGCGGGCACCCACCCTAAAGACGGCGCGCTTGTCCGAACTACAAGATTGGATCTGCGACCTCAGAGCACGGCGCAACATTCCGAAGTTCCGCATCCGTGTTCAGAACGGGCGGTTCGAGAATGCGTTCGCAATCGGTGGGCTGGGCACCCACCTGATCGTGGTCGGCAAAGGCCTCGTCGACGGCATGTCACCAGCGCACCTGCGGGCCGTCGTGGCGCACGAAATCGCTCACGTCGCACGTCGGGACGTGCCCCGCCTGCTCCTGCCGCTCGTCGTTGTAGGCGGCACGCTACACGCGATTTCCGTGGTGAAGGTCTCTCATCCCCTATTCGCGACGCATGAAGTGTGGGGAATCGCCAGCGGCACGATCCTCGCGGGGTTGTTCGCCGGCGTGTTCATGATGTTGCTCCCGGGGTTCTTCATGCGGCGCATGGAGTTCGGCGCGGATCGGCTCGCCGCAGAGATGCTCGGGGACGGCGAACTGCTGGCGCAAGCCTTGGAGCGACTCTCGGAGATCACCGGCCAGCGTCTCGACGAATGGTCCTGGAGCCACCCGCCACTACAGGCGCGGATTGAGGCGCTCCGCTTGTCCCCCGCCTGAAGCTGTACAGCCGCGGCACGCAGGACACGCAACACTCCGGGGAACGTCGCTAGGAATCGCGCGCCCACAACGGTCGCACAGCGCATGGTGCCCCCGGGCCAAGCGGCCCGTCACGCTGACCCGCTGGTCGAACACGAAACACTCCCCCTCGAACGCGCTGTCGGCGCCCATTTCCGCTAGGTAGCCGAGGATTCCACCGCCCAACTGACATACATCCTCGAAACCTCGCTCGATCAAATACGCGGATGCCTTTTCGCAGCGAATCCCTCCGGTGCAGAACAGAGCTAGCCTGCGGTCCTGACCGGGATCCAGTTCGCGGGCAACGAAGTCCCTGAATTCGCCGAACGTCCCGGTGTCCGTGCACCTCGCACCCCGGAACGTGCCGATGTCCGACTCGTAGCCGTTGCGGACGTCGAGCACGGTCACGGTCGGGTCGCTGAGCAGACGGTCCCACGTCGCCGCGTCCACATGGGCACCCACACGTGTGGCCGGCGAGAGCTCAAGTCCGAAGGTGACGATCTCGGGCTTCAGCCGCACCTTGAGTCGGTCGAACACCGGATTGTCCGCGTCGGCCGTGCTCCACTTGACGTCTGCCTCCGGGAAGTACGCGGCTACCACGCGTTCGATACCCGGTCGGCGGCCTGCCAGCGCTGCGTTCACGCCCTCGCGAGCGAGCAGCACCGTGCCCTTGAGCCGCTCGGCGGCGCAGGCCTCGTCGAGGCTGTTCCGTAGGGCGTCGAGGTCGTTCAGGGGGCGGAAGACGTAGAACGAAGCGACCGCTGTCATCAGTCCGACCGTGCCGGAAGGCTCCCGTCGCCGCCCAGACACGGCGGCGACATCGGCGCGGAACCGAACCGTTCGCGCCACTCCGCCGCCGTGTAGGTGTGCATCGCGAGCGCGTGCACGCCACCGGCGAGTTCCTCGGCCAGGGTGCTGTTGATGCGGCGATGCCGCCTGAGCAAGCGCTCGCCTTCGAAGGCCTGGGCCACGACCACCACCTTGAAATGGGTCTCCGAGCCGTCCGCCACGTTGTGGTTGCCGCTTTCGTTGACGACCTCGAGGTGCTCGGGGTCCAAGGCTTCGGCGAGCTTGCGTTCGATGCGTTCCTGCAGCATGGCTGTCCTCTTGCGCGAGTCAGCAGCGGATCAGCACGACGGTTACGTTGTCGGTGCCGCCCGCCTGGTTCGCCGCCTTGACCAGCGTCGCCGCCGCGTCGGCCAGGTCCGCGGTCTCGGCGAGCGCGAAGGCGATCTCGTCGTCGGCGAGCATACCGGTGAGACCGTCGCTGCACATCAGCAGCGTATCCTCGCCCGTGACGTCGATCTCCGTGACGTCGGCCTGCACCGAGGGCTTGGCGCCGATGGCGCGCGTGATGACGTTGCGATTGGGCGCGGTCCTGGCCTCGTCGGCCGAGATCACGCCGGCATCCACCCATTCCTGGACCAGGCTATGGTCCTTGGTCACCTGGTGCAGCGCACGGCCGCGCAGTCGGTAGGCGCGCGAGTCGCCGACGTGGGCGATGTAGCCTTTCGGCCCGTTGATGACCGCGGCGACCAACGTGGTGCCCATCCCCCGGTACGCAGAGACGGCGTTTGACATACCCACGACGCGCGAATTGGCCGCCTTGACGGCGGCACCGAGATGGTCGCCGGTCAGCGGTCCACGCTTGAGCGCCCCGGTCAGGTGCTCCAGGGCGGCATCGACCGCGATTTCGGCGGCGACGCCGCCTGCGCGGGTACCGCCCATGCCGTCGGCCAACAGCGCGAGCCCCAGGTCAGGGCGGGCTACGAAAATGTCCTGATTGTGCTCGCGCACCCGTCCCGGGTCGCTCTTGCCTTCAATCAGCATGGCCGAAGTGTAGCTCGCGACTCCCTCCGCGCAAGCGAGCAGCGAGCGCAGGCGCGACGCGACGGCGTATGATTCCCTTCAACGGGCCAGATGTAAGGAACGGGCATGTACAAGCAGATCATCGCCGGCGTGATCGGCGTCGTCGTTCTCGGGCTCTTGTGGAGCAGTTGGGTGATCGTGGAAAGCGGCCACGTCGGCGTGGTCCGCTTCCTCGGTGCCGTCGAGCCCGTTGCGCTCGAAGAAGGCTTCCACATGAAGATCCCGTTCGCCGAGGATGTGGTGCAACTCGACGTGCGTCTGCGAAAGGCAGAGAACGATGCGACCGCGGCCTCGAAGGACTTGCAGGTGGTCAGCACGCAGGTCGCCGTCCAGTACTCGCTGACCGGCGACGTCATGCCGCTCACCTTTCAGCGCATCGGTGCGCGGGCCGTGACCGTCGAGTCGAACGTGATCTACCCGGCCATCATGGAATCGGTCAAGTCGATCACCGCGCAGTACACGGCGGAGGAACTGGTGACCCGACGCGCCGAGGTGAAGATCCAGATCCAGGACGCGATCGCCGCCAACATCGAGACCACGCTGTCGCAGAAAGGCGCGGCCGGAGCCGTCGAACTGGCCAACGTCGCCATCACCGATTTCGAGTTCTCCGCGGAGTTCAACCGCGCCATCGAAGAGAAGGTGCGCGCCGAGCAGGAGGCGCTCAAGGCCGAGAACGAGAAGCTGCGACGGGTCACCCAGGCGGAAGCCGCAGCCGCCGAGCGGACCTTGGCCGCCGATGCGGAGGCCTACCAGATCGAGGTCGCGTCGGTCGCAAAGGCCGAGGCCATTCGCCGCGAAGCCGAGGCACTACGCGACAATCCGGACCTGATCCAGCTCCGGCTGGCCGAGAAGTGGGACGGGCAACTGCCGCAATTCACCGGCGGCGACGCCATTCCGCTGCTGAACGTCGACGCGCTCCGGGGTAACTGATGGACGCCGGGGTAACGGTCAGACCCACGACCGCGACGTTGGGCGCCGTCGTCACGGGTCCGCGACTTGGTGACTTGACGGAAAACCAGTGGCGCGCGATCGAGGCGGCGTTCCACCAACACGCCGTGCTGATTTTCCCCGGCCAGCACCTGTCAGACGAGCAGCAGATGGCCTTCGGTGCGCGCTTCGGCGAACTGTCGATCGAGTCGTTGTCGTTCGGCAACCAGCGCGACGACGGCACCTTGCGTGACGCCAACGATCCCCTCATGCGGCTGTTCCGCGGCAACGAGGGCTGGCATACGGACAGCTCGTTCCAGCCGATCTCCGCGAAGGCATCGATCCTGTCGGCGCGCACCGTACCGACCAAGGGAGGCGAGACCGAGTGGGCCGACATGCGTGCGGCGTTTGAGGCACTCGACGTAGCGACGCGCGACCGGATCGCCGGGCTTGCCGCCTACCACTCCCTCTATCACTCGCAGTCCGCCATAGGCGAAGGCGAAGACACGACGGCCAAGGGACTTGCGGTATTGCACGCCGGCGACCGAACCCGATCACCGGACTCGAGCGCAGGCTATCGCCAGGCCAACTCACCGCCGCTGCGACCGCTCGTCAAGGTCCATCCCGTGACCGGGAGGCCTGCCTTGTATATCGGCCGGCATGCCTACGGAATCCCCGGCCTAGACCCCGAGGCGTCACGCCGCCTGCTTGCCGACCTCGTCGACTTCGCATGTCGGCCACCACGGGTCCACACGCACCGCTGGCAGCCGGGGGATGTCGTGATCTGGGACAACCGCTGCGTGCTGCACCGCGCCCGACCGTGGAGCCTCGACGAGCCGCGCGTGATGCATCACACGCGCGTCAACGGGAACCCGGCCACCGAGAGCGCCCTGGCCGAAGCGGCGTAGGTCAGGTCAGGAAACGGTCGATAGCGACCAAGGACCACGTCACCACTACGATCACGAGACTCGCGAACACGGCCGCGGAGCCCATGTCCTTGGCTCGCCCGGCGAGCTGATGGTGCTCTTCGCCGATCCGGTCCACGACCGCCTCGACCGCTGAGTTCAAAAGCTCGGCCACCAAGACAAGGCCGGTTGCCGCGATCAGTAGCGCGGCCTGCGTATACGTCTCGGCGAGCAGGAAGGCGCAAGGCACGAGGATGATCGCCAGCAGGCACTCCTGTCGGAACGCGGACTCGTACCGCCAAGCGGAGCGAAAGCCCAGCACGGAGAAGCGGAACGCCTTGACGATCCGCGCCAACCCGGTGTGGCCCGGCTTAGGCATGCTGGTCTTCGTCCGGACAGTCGCCGTGCTCCACCTGTACGGTAGAGTGATGAATGTCGAAGGCCGCCTTGAGGACCGCCTTGATGCGTTCGATGGTCGACTGCGTATCGGCGTTCGCCTCCACGGTGGCGTGCAACGTGAGCACCGGGCGTTCGTTGGTCAACGCCCAGGCATGCACCTGATGGACTGCCACCACGCCTGGCACCTCGGCTGTCAGCGCCGTCTGGACCTCGGCGATGTCGAATCCCCTGGGCGACGCCTCGAGCAGGATATGGCCTGCGTCCCGCAGCACGCGCCAGGCACTGCGGCCGATGATCGCTGCCACAGCCAACGCGAGCACCGGATCCGCCCAACGCCAGCCGAACGCAAGGACGGCTAGAGCCGAGGTGATCGCCGCGACCGAGCCGAGCAGGTCGCCGAGCACGTGCAGCGCGGCACTGCGCACATTCAGGTTGTCGGTTCCATGGAGCATGCGATAGGCGACGACGTTGACCACGAGGCCGACCAGCGCCACACCGAGAACCGGCAGCGGCAGGATGGCTTCCGGGGCACGTAGCCGGCCCGCCGCTTCATAGACAATCCACGCGCACAAGGCGATCAAGGCCAACCCGTTGACGAAGGCAGCGAGCACCTGAAACCGGTGGTAGCCGTAGGTCAAGGTGTTCGTCGCAGCGCGACGCGATAGCCGCATGGCGAACCACGACAGGGCAAGTGCCGACGCGTCGAGGAACATGTGCCCCGCGTCGGCCGCCAGGGTGAGCGAATTGCCGACCACCGCGCCGACGATCTCCACGCCGGCGAAGCCCGCGATCAGCCAGAACGCGCGCCCGAGCATCCGCTCGTAACGGCGATCGCGATCACGGTTTTGGCGGGCGTCCACGTTGCACAACCTCGACTTGCCCAGCGCGACCGTGCATTGTACGCGCAGCCGCCTTGGACGGACGTTGGCCGCTTGGGGGAGCAGCGATGAAGGCAGCCGCTTGGAACACGACGGGATCGTTGGACGTCATCGACGGTCCAGCTCCCGAGCCACCGCCCGGATGGGCGCGCCTTGCGGTCGCGGCTTGCGGCATCTGCGGGTCCGATCTGCACGGCTTCCGCCACGGCCGCGGCGGACAGGCGGGCCACCAGCCGGGCCACGAGGTCGCCGGCTTCGTCGACAAGGTCAACGCCGACGTCGATCTCACCGAAGGCGCGCTCTACGCGCTCGAACCGATCGACTCGTGCAATCACTGCGGCCACTGCAGCACGGGTCACTACAACCGCTGCCGGAACCGCCGCTTGATCGGTGCCGGCGCCCCCGGCGGTCTGGCCGAGCAGGTGCTCGTTCCAGCGCACCGGCTGCATCCCTTGCCCGACGGCTTCGACGGCCACTTGGCAGCCTTGTCGGAGCCACTCGGCGTCTGCGTGCGCGGCGCACGACTCGGGCGGATCGGGTTCGCCGGGCGTGTCGCCATCATCGGAGCCGGCACCATCGGGCTGCTGTCCATCCCCGCCGCCCTAGCCGCGGGCGCCGGCGAGGTGCTGATCACCGCCCGCCATCCGCAACAGCGCGAACTCGCGCGGCACCTGGGCGCACACCAGGTCTTCGCCGACACCCAATCGCTGGTCGATGCCGTAGGTAACGGCTACGCGGAGACGGTGATCGAGACGGTCGGCGGCGAGGCCGACACCTTGATCGATGCGGCAACGTTGGCCGCGCCCGGCGGCACCATCGTCAAGCTCGGCATCTTCATGGGCACGACGCCCATCCCGAGCCTCGTATTCTTCGACAAGGAACTCACGCTCGTCGCGTCGAACTGCTACGCCTTCGACGGCGCGGTGAGCGATTTCGCGATGACGACCGCGTTGCTTCAACAGCTCGCCGACAAGCTCGAGCCGGTGATCACGCACAGGTTCAGCCTTGGCGACGTCAACCGTGCCTTCGAGACAGCGCTCGACAAGGGCACGGGTTCGATCAAGGTCCAGATCTCGCCCCTCCTGTGAAGTGACCGACCGAGGTACGCGGGCGTCCCCGCCCGCAATGGAGGCAGGCACGCGGGCGTCCTCGCCCGCAATCTAGGTACGCGGGCGTCCTCGCCCGCATGGAGATGAACTAGACCAAATGTGCCGACGCGGACGACCGCACACCGTTCAGCTACAGAGGTGACACTTGCTCCAGCACGCCAGTCCATTCCCACGAGACTTCTACGAGCGCGACCCGCGCGAGGTCGCGCCGGACTTGCTGGGCACCTTGCTCCTGCATGGCCCGACGGTCGGGAGGATCATCGAGACGGAGGCCTATCTCGCCGAGGACGATCCCGCCGCCCACGCCTTCAGGGGCAAGACGCCGCGCACGATCGTGCTTTTCGGACCCGCCGGCCATGCCTACGTCTACCGGACGCGGGCGCACCACTGCCTGAACGTCGCCGTCCAGGAGGAAGGCGTCCCGGGCTGCGTGCTGATCCGCGCGGTGACGCCGGTCACCGGTATCGCCACGATGCGCTGCCGTCGCGGCGACGTGCCAGAGCGGCGGCTGACTGACGGCCCCGCCAAGCTGTGTCAGGCGTTCGCCATCGACATGCGCCACTACGGCGTCGATCTCACCACGCGAGAGGGGCTAAGCATCCTCGACGACGGCACGCGATACGCCACGGTGCGGACCGGGCCGCGCGTTGGCATCTCAGTGGCCCGGACCTTGCCCTTACGCTATCGACCTGCCATGTAAGCGCCGTGACCTTCCAGCCCGGCTGGGGAACGGCGCTCTTCAGACGCATTCACGCCGGCACGCTCGGTTGCCTCGCCGGTGTCGGGGACTTGGGTGCGCCCACTATCTGCATCCAGAACGGTCTGCGACTTGGCGCCGTCTAGCAACCCGACGCCTGCCGGCCTCTTCGTGCCAAGCGGTTCGCCGCCACTCGTATCGTCGGTCTAAAGGGCTCCGGTGAGCCGGCACGATCCGGCGCGCGGAGCAGGGGCATCGATTGCTGCGGCGTGGATCGCCGCGATCGACCGAGTTCACGAGACGCCGCTTTGGCGCACGGAACCTCTGGCGATCCGAAAGGTCCAAGTGGAACAACGGTTTGCGATTGGGTCCGCAAATCCGCTTTAGTGGAACCTACCACGGCTTTTTCGAGCTGTGCAACCATTTTTCGGACTTTTTTCGCCTCGTTCCTTGTGAGCAATACCTCCTCCGTGATGCGCGACAGCTCTTCGGTGGCGAGGGCCGCGGTGTTGTCAACCTGCGGCTCCCGGCAACAGCAGCGGCGCGGAGTGGCACTCCCGTGACGGACACCGTCGGGCGGCTCGACGCCGTAGCGGTGCCTGGCCACCGGGCCCAACGCCGCATCCTGCGTGCGCACGTAGCGGGCCATGGTCTCGACGCGCTTCCAGCGACCCGCCTCCATCAGTTCCGTATCGTCGGTGCCCGCGCGGCGCAGCGACTGCGCCGTGCCGATCCGGAAGGAGTGCCCTGAGACGCGGCCCTCGATGCCGGCGTCGGCAGCACGGTTCTTGATGATGTCGCGCATCCTGCGGGCGCCCACCCCGGCCTCTTGCACGACGTCGGCCTTGTTCACGCGGCGGAACAGCGGACCGTCTTCGATGCCGGCGGCCTCTAGCCACTGACGGGCAAGGCCCGCAGTCGGTGGACCGGCGTACTTGACGGCCCCGGCACCTTCCTGGTCGGTCTTGCTGCGGCGGATGAAGACGCTCAGCCAGTCGTCGACGAAGGCGATGTCGGCGACCTGGAGCGCTGCGGCCTCGGCGACGCGCAGCAGACCGTCGGACATGATTCGCGTCAGCAACGCGTCGCGCAAGCCCGCGTTCGTATTGGTGTTTTCGGCCAACTCCGCCATGCGGTCCGCCTGCTCCCACATGATGCCCACGGCCTGGCCCGTGCCGCGCTCGGCACCTTCGCGGCGGAAACCCGCCAGGGTCAGTTTGGTCTGCGTTCCGATAGGCGAGGGGACCCCTTCCCTCTCGGCGCGTTTGGCTAGCGCCGCGACCGCGATCCCCGCGGTCACCGGGGACAGTCCGCGTTTGAACAGCATGCTGAGGTAGTCCGCCACTAGGGCATCGGTAGGCGGGCGTCCGTCGCGCCAGTCGTCGAACTGCCGGGCGGCGCGGTCGTAGACCTCGCGCGTGCTCGGCGCCAGTGCCTGGTCGGAGAGCGGCGTCGAGGCGCTCGCTCCGTTGTTGGTCTTGTCGTCGGCGTCGTTCGCCTGAACGCGGTCGGCCATTTCTTCGTCTTCTCCCGAATCCGTTGCACGAAGCGGATCGTCCCGAGCCGACGCGGCGGGCGTGCCGATGGGGTGTCCACCGGAACCGCCGGCAGGTCGGTGCGGCGATCCGCGAACGCTCCGAATAGGCGTAGGCGCGTTGGGAATCAAGGGGGAGCCGCATCGGCGTTCGTCGCTGTAGCCGTGGCCTGGCACGTGCTCGGACATCTCTCGCCTCCTCCGATTGGTTCCACAAAAGCGGACTTGCGGAATCGAGAGAGGTCGGTGGTCCTTCTGACTAACGCCTCCCGTGATTTGGCACGCGATCCGCCGAACGCCGGCAAGAGCCGGTTCAACAGGTGCCGGGCAGCCATCGCCGGGTGGCCGCGTCGGAGGAAAAGGAGAATGACCTTGAAAAGCTTGATGAAGTTCTCGGGCACAGCGGCGTTCGTCGTGGTGTTCCTAATGTTCGGTACGCCAGGCGCGCCCGTCGCGCTGCTGGCGTCGCCAACAGCCGGCCATGCGTTTGCCGACGACCATCACTACGACCCGGAACTTGACAGCGACGGTGATGGTATTCGCGACATACACGATGGCTGCCCTCATCTGTCGGGTCCTAGTGACAACGATGGCTGTCCGCTGCCGAGGGAACCCCACGAAGCACCACCCGATGTGCCGTCCGACCCGGAAGCAGTACCGTCCCCTTCCTGTGGTAATGGTTCGACCGTGGCGCACTGTACGTGCGGGCGAGGAGAGGAAAAGGTCTACTCGGAGACGCGCGGCTTCTATTGCCAAGGACCGCCGCACTGTGGAGACGGCAGTGGCAACAGCGATTGCTGGTGTGACGGCGGTGACCGTAAGGAGCTAGGCTCCGATGGACTCTATTACTGTCAGGATCCGACGGCGGATGGCCAGGTTTGTACCGCGTTGATGCCTAGCGGGACCGGCGTCCGGGCGAACCCGAGAACAGGGGTATACATCGAGGGAGCGTGCGTCATTGATCCGCCTAGTTGCGGCGAGATTGCTATCATGGTTGCCGAGATGGGCATTGCCACAAGTATTGCCGGTATCCCCGCATCTGCACTAGCCACTAAGGTGTTCGTCGGAGCAACGGGAGTCGGTGTGAGTCTTGGGGGATTGATCGCTCATATGCATTGTTCGTGACCAAAGGATTGGATGTCGGATGCCTTGCTACATTAACGAGAAGGGCAAGTGGTCAGCGGTCCGGGTTGTCCGTCGCTACGCTTTTTCGCTGTGTATGTTTGCGTTCACTTGTTGGATCCTGTGGCTCATGCTGAGCGACCGTGGACAAGCCCTCACGCGCGCGTTGTGCGACACAGCTCTGCTGTCCTTCATTTGCCCTCCGTGATTAGTCCAAGGCTTGATAGCGGAGTACTCCCCGAGTACAGCGCGGCAGCGCGGCAAGAAAGATTGGGGACACAGGCGTGTGGCGTCCTACAGCGTCTAGGAGATCTCGGATGCGGCGCTTCCGTCCTGCCGCGCGGATATCGCGCTTCCATAGGGCGTTAGTTGGGGACACGCGCGTTGGGCGTCCTACAGCGCGTAGGAGATCTCGCACGCCATCCTTCCGGTGAGCCGCGGCTACGCCGGGCCGATGTCGCACGGGAATCGGAGACATTGCCCATCGACACGCCCTCACCAAGCACGCGCTGGCAGCGTTGTCCGCATGGCGGCGCTGGCGTCAGTGCGGGGAATCGCGGGATGTGCCGCGTTGCTCCGCTGGGCAAGGGGGCTAGTTGCTCGGCGATGGCCGGCGCTGGATCGCGCGTTGACCCCGGCGACCCGGGCACACCCATACGCTGGTCCCGAGCTGACTTTTGCCCGAGTGCGGCACTCTGAGGAACAACCATGTGGATGAACGTCGGAAAACTGGCGGCTGCCTTGCTGTTAACGCTTGGCAACAGCGCTTTGGCGCAACGTCTGGACGTGTGGCAGGCACAACCACTGTCGCGTCATAGTTGGCGGCTTGGGTTGAGTTCGGAGGCCGGTTTCGAGTTGCGCTTTGAGTGCCGTGCCGAACCGAGTGCGCGAGGGCTAGGCTTCACGTCGCCAGTGTTGCGTTGGACGTTCGACGCTGACGTTCGGCGCGACACCGGCGGGCGCGTATGGCAGCGATTCACGGCGACGGAGTCGAGCATGGTGTTGAGTGCGGCGCAGTCGCTGAAGCACTTCGAGGCCAATCGCCCGTACCTATCCATCGTTGTCTCGGACGAAGGGGACCTTTGGGTCTATGCGCCCGTACCGGAGAAGCCTGGAACGCACACCATCCAACTCTACACCCCTACCGCTGGCTTTGGTGTGGCGTGGGACCAGTTTCGGGCGGGCTGTGAAGGGGTTGAACGCTGGGATTGGCCACCGCGGCACTAGGCCAGGCCTGAGTCGATTGTGGGCGCGGAGAACGGGAAACGATTGGGGACACACGCGATCCGCGTCCTACAGCGTGTAGGACATCTCGCACGCCGTGCTTCCCGAGAACCGCGGCAACGCCGGGCCGATGTCGCACGGCAATTCGGGACATTGGCCAGTGACACCGCCCGGTCGGACCGCGACGATTCCGCCATGACCACCCCGAGACGACTGCTCGTCGACCCCGTCAACGCCTGCGACTACCACCCCGTGTCGCGCTGCGTGCAGGGCGCCTTCCTCTGCGGCCGCGACCGCCGCACCGGCCGCGACTACTCGCACCGCAGGCAGTGGCTCGTGGAGCGCATCGACCTGCTGGGACGCGCGATAGCTGGGGACACACGCGTGGTGCGTCCTACAGTGCGTAGGAAATCTCGCACGCCGTCCTTCCGGCGACCCACGGCTACGCCGGGCCGATGTCGCACGGAAATCGGTGGGGCCGAGGGAGCTGGGGACACACGCGTTGGGCGTCCTCGGACTCGTTGCGCTACTTGCGCTAGGCGTGCGGTGTCACGGTTTGCCGACCATGAAGCACCTGACGATCAAGGCTACGCGAATGCCGCGCTCGCGGTGCTCGCGTGCTATGGCACATGGGAGCTTGCGTCCGAGGCTGGGCTGGGACTAGCCGCCATCCTCGCAATCGAAGTCGTCGTGATCGCGCTGTGCCTCCTGCCGTGGCCCTACTGGCGGAGCACCTATAGGCGCGTCTCCCGCGCCTTGGAGCGCGCACGGACCCGCACCGGGAATAGCGCCGCCTTGATCGATAGCTGGGGACACACGCGTGGTGCGTCCTACAGTGCGTAGGAGATCTCGCACGCCGTCCTTCCGGCGACCCACGGCTACGCCGGGCCGATGTCGCACGGGAATCGGAGACATTGCCCATCGACACGCCCTCACCAAGCACGCGCTAGCAGCGCTGTCCGCATGGCGGCGCTGGCGTCAGTGCTGGCAATCGCGGGATGTGCAAAGGGATCTGTGCCGTCTAGGCGTTCCAGGATTCGTCAGCGTCAATACGTGCAGTCTGTGTTTCGAGGTTCTGGCAGGATCGTGGCGCGGGACAGTCGGTGGTTGGGGAACGGGCTATCCTTGTGCCGCAGACGAACCACAGCCCGAGTGCATAGTGGAGCATGACGAGACGACGGTTGGCTGCAGCGACGGTTGGACCGAAGCAACTGCGAGATTACCCACTAACGAGGAGGCCGGGCGGATGCGCGAGCAGGGTGCGAAGGACATCGAGGTAGGACGCGTTTACGTGTACTCGCTCTTGGTTCCGTTCCCTTTGGGCTTCATCGGGACGCTTCTGATCGCGCAGCCGCTTGACAGTGGTCACGGCACATTGCTTGCCTTGGGCGTGGGACTTGCCGCCCAAGTCGCTGCGATCACCATTACGCTGCGTCTGTCGTCGAAACGAAGGAAGTCCCCTGACAGGGGCAGCCTGGGCCCTTAGTGCAGTGGGCCGGTGCTACAGGACCGTCTAGGTCCTAGAGAGGTTTCCTCGGCGAACGGTTGCATCCCGAGAATAGTACACCGCCTCGGACGTCGCGAAGGGGCAAAGTGGCCGACAGATCCGCGCGTACCTAGCCCGGAGCGCGACAAGCGATGCAGCGGGGATTTCCTGTCGAATCAAAGTCGCGTAGCCGTTCCGTCATACGAACGCTTACCGCCCAATTGGCGTCGAATTGGGGACGCACGCGTTCCGCGTCTCCGGGCGGCGGCTAACCGACGGCCCGCGAAGCTGTGCCAAGCGTTCGCCATCGACATGCGGACTACGGCATCGACCGCTCTGTGGCCACGATCTTGCCGTGTGCTACCGACCTGTCATCTAACCGAGACGTGTGTCCAAAGATGTGCACCTGAATCCGGACGTATGCTCCTGCTCCCGGGGTGCGTGGCGGGTACGGAACCCGTACCGCGTCACTCGGGCTGAAGGTGGCACGTGCTTGCCTGCATTGGTGAGCACGTTCACCGTGCAGGAACATGCCGTACGCACCACGCTCGTTCCGTACGGGCACCTCTGACCTGGGCTGCTGTTGGCGGCGGGCGAATGCGATTTCGCCCGCCACCACGACCCGCGGGACTATGGACCGCCGAGGGTGTACGAGGACGGACGTCTGACCTAAGTTAGTTGGAGATGTCGCAATGGGGATTGGCATAGTGGAACTGACTCAGATGGTTGACGTGACAAGGCATTCGCTGGCGACGTTTGTCGGCATGGCAGTGCTGACAACAGCGCTAGCGACCGGCGGATGCGCCACTGGTGTTGCGTACGAAGGCAAGCGAGTGGTCGAGGTCGAGTTCGCGGACGCATCGCCCTGTCTGCAACAGTGTTCGCTGTCGTTCCGAGATTGCGTGCCGCCGGTGAAAACGAGTTCGGGCCTGGGCCTGACTCCGGGTGCCTTGGTAACCGATCTCACGGCAAGGAAACACGAGGTGAGACGCTGCCGCCGAGACAGTGAGTCGTGCAACTTGAGCTGCAACGCGACCGACGCCCGCACAATCGCGTTGGCAAGCGAGTTGCCGTGAGCCTTGCCGTCGGCGCGCGGGTCAAGGCACCAAGGGCGCTGGCCGCCTAGCCGGCGGCTGGGGTGTTGGCGAGCTGGGGCGAGTCGCCGGAGTTGGGATAGCCCGTCTGGATCCCGTTGCATTTCTGAACGTCGGGTTGGGGACACACGCGTTCCGCATCTCCGCGGGCGGCGGCTTACCGACGGCCCGCGAAACTGTGCCAAGCGTTCGCCTTCGACATGCGGCACTACGGCGTCGACCCCTCCGTGGCCACGATCTTTCCGGTGTGCTATCGACCTGTCATCTAACCGAGACGTGTGTCCCCAGATCCGCAAGCAGGACCGTGCCGCCCACGTGGTTGAGGAACGCCGTGACCTCGCGCGCAAGATCGAAGTTCGTCACCTCGTCGCGCTTGAACTCTTGCCCGGAGGCCTCGCCCTGGCGGATCAGGCGTTGGAGTTCGTCTCGCGTCATCTTGGTCGCCGTCCTCGCCGCCCCGCCGATTTCGCGCCAAGCACACCAAACCGCGTAGCGCTTGTGGCGATGAGCCAGAACGCAAACCCGAATGACCCGAAAACACGGAAGATGATGAACCCGAAACTGCCTTGGCTCGTTCGATCAAGATTCTCGCTCGCGGCGACCGTGGGCGTGTGCTTGGCGGCCTTGGTGGCCGGAAATGCGGCGGCTGCAGACGAGCTGAAGGGCGTTGAAGCTGCGCGGCTGCTTAGCGGCATCAAGGCGGCAGACCCGGCACGGTATAGGATCCTGGAAGACGGTACCTACGACACGTACACGGCGGAAGAGAAGTCTCGGTTCGCGACAGAACTGCGAGGGCTCTTGGACGGTCGCGCATCGGACAGTGACGCCATGGTCGATCATGCGGTCCTCTCGGACGACGAGGGACTATCTCCGGCTGTGAAGCGGCGTCTTGACGAGCTGGCGGCGCGTAGCGCGATGGCTTCCATTCGGATGACTGACCTGTTGCTGAAGCGCATTCACGGTGTCAAGGACGCCGTCGATTCGGGATCACCGTCGGCGGTCATCCGCGAGGTTCTGCGCCTCATGGATGCGCAGAAAGAGCTGGGCCAGCTTCGGGACGAGTATGGTTCCCGTGCCGCGGGGCCGGACCGCGAACCACGACGACTCGGGACGCACGCGTGCCACCCATCGCCATCTCGGTAGCGCCGACCTAAGCAGTTCCGCCATTGGCTGCCCGCCCAACACCCTATTCCGCACCTTTGACCGGGCCGCTACAAAGCCTATGATGCGCAGATCAGTCGAAGGCCAGACCGGAGAATTCTATGTTCGGGCCCAGGGAACTCGTCGTCGTCCTCATCGTGCTGGTGATCGTGCTCGTGGTGTTCGGGCCGAAGCGCATCAAGAGCCTCGGCTCCGAACTGGGGAATGCGATCAAGGGCTTCCGCAACGCCGTGCGCGAAAAGGACGCCGAAGAAGATGCCGCCGGTGCCGAGGCGCTCGCGAAGGAGACCGCGGACGCAGACGCCAAGGCGGAAACCAAAGTCAAGTAGACACGGCTGATGTTCGACATCAGCCTCTTCGAGTTCTTCATCGCGGCCGTGGTCGCGCTGCTGATACTCGGGCCGGATCGCCTGCCGGTCGCCATGCGGACGATGGGGCTCTGGCTCGGGCGCTTGCGGCGCAGCTACTTCCAGGTCAAGACCGAGATCGAACGCGAGATCGGCATGGACGAGGTGCGCCGCCAACTGCACAACGAACAGGTCATGGAGGACGTCCGTCGCGTGGAGCGCGAGGTCCGGGGAATCGGCGACGACCTTAACGGCACCGAGTCCGAGTCCAAGCCCGCACCACAGCCGTCGCCCGATGCTCCCCCCGCGACACCGCAGCATGTTGAACGTGGCGAAGAAAAGCCCTGACGAGAACAAGGAGCGGCAGCACGACGAGAAGGTCGACGCCAACGAGCAGCCCTTTCTCAGTCACCTGATCGAACTGCGCCAGCGCATCCTGCGCAGCCTGCTCTTCCTCGTCGTCGTCTTCGTACCGGTCATGTACTTCGTCACCGACATCTTCGACTTTGTATCCGACCCCCTGCGCGCGCAACTCCCGGGCGAAATGATCGCGACACAGGTGGCCTCCCCGTTCCTGACGCCGTTCAAGCTCGCGGTGTACACCACCATCTTCATCACCATCCCGTTCCTGCTGCACCAAGCCTGGGGTTTCGTGTCGCCGGGGCTTTATCTGCGCGAGAAGCGTTTCGCCGTCCCGCTGCTCGTGTCGAGCACCGTCCTGTTCTACCTCGGCATGGCGTTCGCCTACTACGCGGTGTTTCCGCTCGTGTTCCAGTTCTTCGCGAGCGTCACGCCGACCGACGTCGCGATGATGACGGACATCAACCATTACCTGGACTTCGTACTGAAGCTGTTCTTCGCCTTCGGCCTTGCCTTCGAGATCCCGGTGGCGACCGTCCTGCTGGCGCTCACGGGGCTCACGTCCTCGCGCAGCATGGCGAAAAAGCGCCCCTACGTGATCGTGGGCTGCTTCGTCATCGGCATGCTCATCACGCCGCCGGACGTGATCAGCCAGATCCTGCTTGCCGTGCCCGCCTGGCTCCTGTTCGAGATCGGCATCCTGCTCGCGCGCATGGTGGAGAAGCCCGACATCAACGATTGACATGGATGCGGACGAGGACGTCCGCGCACCACTTCAGGTGGCTTCGAGCAATATGGTCACGGGTCCATCATTGATCAACGCGACGCGCATCTCGGCGCCGAACGCGCCCGTCTCGACCCGCTCGCAGCCCGTGCGCAGGGCCGCCACGTAGGACTCGTAGAGCGGCCGCGCGACCTCGGGCGGGGCGGCGTGGCCGAAGCTCGGTCGGTTGCCGCGCCCCGTATCGGCGGCGAGCGTGAACTGCGACACGGCCAGGACGCCGCCGCCAACGTCGAGTACCGACCGATTCATCGGTTTGCGCTCATCAGCGAAGATGCGGGCCGCCAAGGTGCGCTCGGCCAGCCGCGTTGCGAGCCTCTCGTGATCGTCGCGGAATACCCCGAGGAGGACCAGCAGGCCGTGATCGATGGCCCCTATCTCGTGCCCCTCGACGGAAACCGCCGCACGGCTGACGCGTTGCAGTAAGGCGCGCATGGAGAGCCCCGTCGTTGGCGTATCGGGGGCGTAAAATACCGGCTATGGCGGGATACAGGAAAGCTCGCCGCCCGCGGGCGGCGGCACTCATCTCCGGCGGGCTCGATTCCATGCTCGCGGCCAAGGTCGTGCTCGACCAGGGCGTCGACGTGGAAGGCGTCAACTTCTTCACCGGCTTCTGCGTGGAGGGGCACACTCACGCCATCCGCAAGCGCGAGCGCTCGAAGGCCAAGCGCAACAACGCCTTGTGGACCGCCGAACAGCTCGGCATAAAGTTGCACATCGTCGACGTCATCGACGACTACAAGGACGTCGTGCTCAACCCGAAGCACGGCTACGGGGCCAATCTCAACCCCTGCCTCGACTGCAAGACGTTCATGGTCAAGAACGCCCTGACCGAGGACCTGGTGACCGGCGGCGAGTTCGACTTCGTCATCACTGGCGAGGTCGTCGGCCAACGGCCCATGTCGCAGCGCAGCGATACGATGCCCGTCATCGCACGGGAATCCGGTGCCGGCGATCGCCTGCTGCGCCCGTTGTCGGCGCACAACCTGCCGCCGACGCTGCCGGAGCGCGAAGGCTGGGTCGACCGCGACAAGCTCTACGGCTTCCACGGTCGCGACCGCAAACCGCAGATCGCCCTAGCCGAGCGCTATGGCTTCAACGACTACGCCCAGCCGGCCGGCGGTTGCTGCTTTCTCACCGATCCACGCTATTCGAGCAAGCTCAAGGACCTGTGGGACGCTAAGGGCGAGCGCGACTACGAACTCGACGACATCATGCTGCTCAAGGTGGGACGCCACCTCCGGCCCGCCCTAAACTACAAGCTGATCGTGGGCCGCGAGGAGGGCGAGAACAACTTCCTGGCCGGGTATCGACACCGGTTCCCGCACCTGCGCATGGTCAGCCACGAAGGGCCGCTGACGCTCATCGACGGCAGTCCGAACGCCGCCGACCTCACCCTGGCCGCGCGAATAGCAGCCCGCTATTCGCAGGGACGCGATGCTGCACAAGTGTGCATCGACGCCTGCCACGTCGGCGGCGTCACCGAGCAGTTCGTCGTGGCTCCGCTCGCCCCCTGGGAAATCGACCCGCGCTGGCACATCGGGCCGTGAGCGCCCACCGCCTCGACACCTCCGGCTTGCTCTGCCCGCTGCCCGTGATCCGCACCCAGGACCGGATCAAGACGCTGGCGTGCGGCGATACCCTCACAGTCGTGGCGAGCGACCCGGGCACGCTGCAGGACATCCCCGCCTGGTGCCGCGTGCACGGCCATGTACTCCTCGAGTCGGTGGACCAGGGCGACAGGTTCCGGTTCCTGATCGAGGCCAGGCACTAGGCGGGTCGCCCCCGACGCGGCGAGGTGCATGCGCGCACCTTCATGCACCAGATTTGACCACTTCGTCCCCTGTGCACTAATTTAGTGCAATGTTGGCCGGCTTCCGATGGCTGCGCACCCACAATGCCCGCCCGGGACGGCGTGGAACGTTTTTTGCTCGCAAGTCATCGATGGCCACCTACCGGGACATCCTGGATCAACTCAACACAGCCGTCGCCGTGGTGGACGCGGCAACCGATGCATCGTTCCGGATCACCTACCTGAACCAGTCGGGGCAGTCCCTGTTCGGGCGCAGCGACGCCCGCGTGATCGGCCTGCCCTTGGTCAAGCTGATTCGCGACGACCACACCACCCCCGCCGTGCTGAGCAACGTCCTGGCCACCGGCCAGCCGTTCACCAAGCGCGAGGCGCCCCTCTACCTCCCCGACGGGCTAGTGCGCGTCAACTACTCCATCGCGCCGCTGTCGGCGACCGAGTTGCTCGTCGAATTCGAGCGCCTCGACCGCTTCATCCGAATCGACCGGGACGAACGCCACGTCACCTTGCAGGAAACCATGCGCAAGCTCGCCCGCGGCCTTGCCCACGAGGTCAAGAATCCCCTTGGGGGAATCCGCGGGGCCGCCCAACTGCTCGCACGCGAACTCACCCGCAACGACCAACGCGAGTACACGTCCGTCATCATGGCGGAGGCGGACCGGCTCCGTAACCTCGTCGATCGAATACTCGGCCCCAACGGGCGGCTCAAGTTCAAACAGGTGAACATCCACCATGTCATCGAACGGGTCATCAAGGTCCTCGATGCCGAGGCGCCGTCGCGAATCCGGTTCGAACGCGCCTACGATCCGAGCCTTCCGGAAATCGAAGGGGACTTCGAAACCCTCGTGCAAGCGACCCTCAACGTGTTGCGCAACGCCGCATTGGCCCTCGAAGAGGTTGACGATCCGGTCATCCAGCTTCGCACGCGGGTCCTGCGCCAATTCACGATAGGCACGTTCCGCCACCGGCTGGTCGCGAACGTGGAGTTCCGCGACAACGGCCCGGGGGTGCCGGACGACATCGCCGAGAACATCTTCTACCCCATGATCAGCGGTCGACCCGGCGGGTCGGGGCTGGGCCTCGCCATCACCCAGACCATCCTTGCCCAGCACAACGGGCTCGTCGAGTGCGAAAGCGAGCCGGGCCGCACCGTGTTCTCGTTCTACCTGCCAATCCGCCAGCCCGATACATGCGCGAAGCCGTTCATGGCGGAGAAGGCCTCATTGGAATCAACTCGTGGCTAACGAAAACGTCTGGATCATCGACGACGACAGCTCCATCCGCTGGGTTCTGGAACGCGCCCTGGCGCAGGCCGGGTACGACACCGAGTCCTTCGGCGCCGCCGAGGATGTGCTCGAGCGCGTCGACTACGAGGCGCCGGACGCGGTCGTGTCCGACATCCGGATGCCCGGTCGGGACGGACTCGAACTGCTGTCGATCCTCGCCAACCGCCACCCCGATCTACCCGTGATCATCATGACCGCGCACTCCGACTTGGACAGCGCCGTGGCGGCCTACCAATCCGGCGCCTTCGAGTACCTCCCCAAACCGTTCGACATCGACGACGCGGTCGCCACGGTGCAGCGCGCCGTTCTGCGTCGGCGCGAGCAGCAGCCCGACGTGGAAACCCCGGCACCGCCGACCGATACCGAGATCATCGGCCAGGCAACCGCGATGCAGGAGGTGTTTCGGGCCATCGGTCGGCTGGCCCGATCCAACATCACCGTGATGATCGAGGGGGCGTCGGGCACGGGCAAGGAACTCGTCGCACGCGCCCTGCACCGCCACAGCCAACGCGCGGGGAACGCCCTCGTGGCGTTGAACATGGCGGCGATCCCGAGCGAACTGATCGAGTCCGAGCTCTTCGGTCACGAACGGGGCGCGTTCACCGGCGCCAAGGACCAGCGGGTTGGACGCTTCGAACAGGCCAACGGCGGCACCTTGTTCCTGGACGAGATCGGCGACATGCCGGCCGACGCGCAGACGCGGCTGCTGCGCGTGCTCGCCGAGGGAGAGTTCTTCCGGGTCGGTGGTCGCAACAGCGTGCAGGTGGATGTTCGCATCATCACCGCCACGCACCGGGACTTGCGCGCGCTGGTCGCCGAAGGGCGATTCCGCGAAGACCTCTACCACCGCTTGAACGTGATCCGCGTGCATGTGCCTACACTCGCGGAACGCCGGTCGGACATCCCCCTTCTGGCGGACTACTTTCTCAAGCAGGCCGCGACCGAACTCGGCGGTGAACGCAAGGTGCTGCTGGCCGATACGCTATCCTACCTGCAGACGCTCGACTGGCCTGGCAACGTCCGCCAACTGGAGAACACCTGCAATTGGCTGACGGTCATGGCTCCCGGGAGGGAGGTGCACATCGCCGACCTGCCGGCGGAACTGCGCGGCGCGGGTGCCTCCATCGAGGGGGAACGCGATTGGCAGACCACGCTGGCCGAATGGGCGCGACGCGAACTGGACGGTGGCCGGGACGCGATCTTGAGCGACGCGCTGCCCGCTTTCGAGACGACGATGATCCGCGTGGCGCTGGAGAAAACGGGCGGTCGCAAGCGCGATGCTGCCAACCTGCTAGGCTGGGGCCGCAATACGCTGACGCGCAAGCTCGCCGACCTCGGTATCAATGCATGACCTCGTGATCGGGCTCTTCGAGCCTGAAATCCCGCCGAACACCGGGAGCATCATGCGCATCGCGGCCAACACCGGAGCCCGCCTCGCACTCATTGAGCCGCTCAACTTCGAAATGACCGATACCCGGTTGCGACGCGCCGGACTGGACTACCGGGACCTCGCAACCACCACCGTCTACCCGGACTTCGACACCTTTCAGCGGACCATCGAAGGGCGTCGGCTGCTGGCGTTCTCGACCCGGGGCACGCATCGCTACGACCACGTCGACTACCTTCCCGACGACGCCCTACTGTTCGGTCCCGAAAGCCGTGGTCTACCGGACGACCTCCTCGACGCCGTCCCGGCAGCGCATCGCCTGCGCATTCCGATGCGCCCCGAGTCGCGGAGCCTGAACCTCGCCAACGCGGTTTCCGTGGTCGTCTACGAGGCCTGGCGGCAACTCGGCTTCGAAGGTGCCGCAAGCCGAGACGGAGCTGCGCTGGCGCGGGATTAGTTGACGAAGCTGTCGGGTGGCCGTTCCTCGCGCTCGGCCGCGCGACGCTTCGCCTCGGCATAGAGCGCGTCGAAGTTCATCGGCGCGAGCATGAGCGGCGGGAACGTGCCCTTCGTCACAAGGGCGTCCACGGTCTCGCGCGCGTACGGGAACAGGGCGGTTGGGCAGGCCGTGGCGAGCACCTGCTCGGTGAGCACGCCATCCATGTTCTCGAGCCGGAAGATCCCGGCCTGCTGCAGTTCCACGATCATGGCCGCTTCCCCGTCAATGCGCGCCTCGATTGTCAGCGTCAGCACGACTTCGTGGCGCTGGGCATCGAGCGCATTGCTGCGCGTATTGATGTCCATGTGGACCTCGGGTTTCCACTCGCTCCCGAAGATGCCCGGAGACTTGGGCGACTCGAACGACACGTCCCTGACGTAGACGCGCTCAATGGCCAGTTGCGGCGCGCGTGGAGCCGCGCCTGGGTCCGTGAAGCTCTCCTCGGCCATGCTTAGATCAACCCTTTGCCCGGCGGCCCTTGACTACCGGCATGTTCTGGTTGCGCCACTCGGTGACACCGCCCTTTAGGCGTGACACGTTCTCGAAGCCGGCCTTGCGCAGCACCGTGCCGGCCGCACCGGCGTGCTGACCCATCTTGCAGGCCAGCACAACGGGTTTGTCCTTGTATTTGGCCAGTTCCGAGACGCGGCCCGCGATTGCGCCGTGGGGGACGTTGATGGCGTCGACGATGTGGCCTTGCGAGTACTCGGCCGGATCACGAACGTCGATCACGACCGCCTTGTCGTGGTTGACCATGTTGACGAGTTCCTGTGGCGTGACGGAACGGCCGCCGCGCGCCACCTCGTTGCGCACGAACAACGCGAAGACCAGCACGAATGCGCCCACCAGGATCGGGTGGTTTCCGATGAACTCGAACAGCTGCTCCATGGCGGGGCGCGATTATAGGCTAGCGCGACGGGAGCCGGGCCGTTGCAAGACGCACATGGGTCATGTGAGTTCCGCGCCTATTCGCCAGAACGCGGGGAGCGACCCCGCGCCCCTGTGGTGGCTGTTTTATTCAGCGGGCGACCCGGCAACGCGACGCCGCACTTGCGCGCTGTTGGACAGCGCTCAAGCCAATCCTGACGCATAGCCCGCCAGCGCGCAAGTGGGTGCGCCTGCCCATGTTGGCGGGCACAATAGCCGCTGCTCAAAGCGATCCTCGCTGCAAGGCCATGCAAACCGATGCGTAGACGCCCGGCTCTGCTCGTGATTCTCGACGGTTGGGGCTTGCGCGACGAAGTCGCGTACAACGCCATCGCGCAAGCTCGCACGCCCGTGTGGGATGCGCTTTGGTCCGGCACGGCAACGACCAAGCTGTCCGCGGCCGGGGTGGACGTGGGGCTGCCGCCCGGGCAGATGGGCAACTCCGAGGTCGGGCACATGAGCATCGGGGCCGGTCGCGCAATTCCGCAAGACCTCACCAGGATCGACCAGGCCATCGCCAGCGGCGCTCTCGCAAGCAACCCGGGGCTGGGCGAGATCATCCACTCGGGCGCCGCGACCCTGCATGTGCTCGGATTGCTCTCGCCCGGCGGCGTGCACAGCCACGAAGAGCACATCGCCGAGGTGCTCGAGACGGTGGGTGAACAGGCCTCGATGCGGATCAGGCTGCACGCCTTTCTCGATGGCCGCGACACGCCGCCGAAGAGCGCACTAGCCTCTCTGGGTCGCTTCAATGAGGATTTTCCCGACGTACTCGCTTCCGTTACCGGCCGGTACTTCGCCATGGATCGCGATCAGCGCTGGGACCGTACCGAGCGCGCCTACAACCTGCTGGTTCATGGCGAGACCCCGCACCACTACGACACCGCGGCAGCCGCGCTCGAGGCCGCCTACGAGCGCGGCGAGTCCGACGAGTTCGTGCAACCGAGCGCCGTCCACCCGGCTTCGCAACAGCCCGCGACCATCGCCCCGGGCGATGCGGGGCTCTTCATGAACTTCCGCGCCGACCGCGCCCGGCAGTTGACGCACGCCCTGCTCCGGGACGACTTCGACGGTTTCCGGCGCGGCCTGCGCGTCCCGCTGGCCGCTTTCGCCACCCTCACCCGGTATGCCGACGACATCGACGCACCGGCCTTGTTCGGCCCGCTGGATCTCAAGGACACGCTCGGCGAGATCCTCGCCCGACGCGGCAAGAGCCAGTTGCGCCTCGCCGAGACCGAGAAATACGCCCACGTCACCTACTTCTTCTCCGGCGGTCGAGAGCAACCTTTCGTCGGCGAGGAGCGCGCCCTGGTGCCGTCGCCCAAGGTCGCCACGTACGACCTCGCGCCCGCCATGAGCGCCCAGGCCGTCACGGACCGACTGCTCGAAGCACTCCACGGCGGCCGCCACGACTTCATCGTCTGCAACTACGCCAACGGCGACATGGTCGGCCACAGCGGGAACTTCGATGCTGCCGTCAAGGCCGTGGAAGTCGTCGACGTTTGCCTCGGCCGGATCACGGCCGGCATTGCGGAGGCCGGCGCGCAGTGCCTGATCACGGCCGACCACGGCAACGTCGAGCGCATGCGCGAGCCCTCGAGCGGTGACCCGCATACGGCGCACACAACCGATGCGGTGCCGTTGGTCTATGTGGGCCCAGCGACGTTGGGTCTGCGTCCCGGAACGCTCGCGGACGTTGCCCCGACACTGCTCGAACTGATGGGGATCTCTCGCCCTGCGGCCATGACCGGGCGGTCCTTGGTCGTCGCCGACGGCACCGAAGACAGCCGACAGAATGACAGGGTTGCCATCGCCGCAAGCCACCAGCCGTGACCGGGTCCGGATGATCGTGACCACGGCCGATCGGACCAGGCGGCGGGCGTGCTTGGCTGTGCTCGCCGGTATCACGGCAGCCGCCGTGCTCGGGCTCGCCGCCGAGGACAGTCGAGACGCGGAGCCCGGCCAGAACGACCTCGAAGCCGTTGTCGCGCGCCTGAACGCCATGGAGGCGTGGCTGAGCCAAGCCGATGAGCACCTGGCCAGCCAACAGCGCGCGTTGGATGCCACCGACCTTCGGATCGCCGATCACGCCCGCCGCGTTCGGACCTTGAGAACCCAGGTCGCCGACCTAGAGGCGGTGCAGCAGCGGAACGTCGTCGAACGCGACCGCTTGGCGGCCGAAAGCGCCCGGCTCGCAGCTCGCCTCGCCGGGCACTTGCGCATGGCGTGGCGCCTGTCCGGGCGGGACGTGGTCAAACAGGTTCTGAACCAGGAGAACCCGGCCGACGCCGAACGGCTGATGCGCTACCACGGATTGCTGGCCAAGGCACGCGCGACCGATCTGGCCGCGCTCAAGGACTCGCAGGTCGCGCTCACCGACAGCGACGCGCGGCTCGCCGATGAACGCGAAGCGCTCAACGTTGCCCAAGCCGCCCTGGACCAGGGCCGCGGGACACTGCTTGACGAGCGGCGCGAGCAGCGACGACTCCTCGCCGGTTTCAAGTCCGAGGTGCTCGTCAAGCGGCGTGAGCGCGATACGCTTGCGGCCGACCGGAAACGCCTCGAGACCTTGCTCCGGGAGGTCGCCCGCCAAACGGCTCTCGCAACCGGCACCCGCCACGACCAGGGCAGCCTGCTGTGGCCGGTACCCGGACGCCTCGTTCACCGCTTCGGCGATTCCCGGGCGGGCGGCCGGATGCGCTGGCAGGGCGTCTACCTCAGCGCGCCGCTCGGCACGAACGTCGTCGCCGTCGCCTCGGGCACGGTGGCCTTTGCCGACTGGCTGCGAGGCTTCGGCATGCTGGCCATCGTCGACCACGGCGATGCTACGATGTCGCTGTACGGCCACGCCGACACGCTCTACAAGACGGCCGGAGATCGCGTGGAAGGCGGCGAACCGATCGCGTCGGTCGGCCAGAGCGGCAGCGTCAACGAGGTGGGCGTTTACTTCGAGATCCGCCGCGATGGCGTGCCGGTCGATCCCCAAGCGTGGCTGCAGACGCGGCCTGGGGCCAGGCCGTAGCGAGCCGTCGGCAAAGCGAGACGAGGGCCAATGCTGAGCAACCTGTTCCCAGGCATCTGCGTGTTGTGCCGACGGCGGTCCCGGCGCACGATCGATCTGTGCCCGTCGTGCGAACGGGCCTTCACGTGCAATGACCAAGCCTGCCACGTGTGCGGCGCGCCGCTGGCCGCTTCGGGAGGCGTGCGGGTGTGCGGTCGATGCGTGGCAACGCCGCCGCCTTGGATGCGCACCCTCGCCCCATACACCTATGCGCAGCCGTTGACCGGCGTCATCGAGGGCCTGAAGTCGGGCAATGGCCTGCGACAAGCGCGGATTCTCGGGGCGCTGCTGTCGGCCTCTGCCAAGGCCGAGTACGCGGCGACCGAGTTGCCCGAAGCGCTCATCCCCGTGCCGCTGACCCGTCGGCGTCTCCGCCAGCGCGGTTTCAACCAAGCGGCGCTGCTCGCCCGGTCGACCGCGCGCCGGCTCGGACTGCCGAGCCTGTCCGGCCACCTCGTCCGCATCCGCAACACGCCGCCGCAACGGTCCTTGCCGCGCAACGCGCGGCTGAGCAACGTCCGCACGGCTTTCGCGGTGAAGCGCCCCATCAACTACCGTCGCGTCGCGTTGGTCGACGACGTGTCCACCACCGGCGCAACCGCACACGCGGCGAGTACCGCGCTGCTCGCCGGCGGCGCCGAGGAGGTCCACTTGTGGGTGGCGGCCAAGGCCGTGTGATGCGGCCCACGCCGGGGCACCTCGTGGTCGCGGTCGTTGCCCTTGTCTGCGGCGCGGCCAGCAGCGCGGCGCCACTGCGGATCGCCGTCGCGTCGAACTTCCAACACGCCTTCGAGACGGTGCGGACGAGCCTCGATGCGCCCGCCGACCCCACGTACGGCTCGACCGGCCTGTTGTATGCGCAGATCATGCAGGGCCGAACCTTCGACGCGTTCCTGTCGGCGGACCGGGAACGTCCCCTCAAGCTCGTGGCGCAGGGCCGCGCCTTCGGTCCGCAGGTCTACGCGCGCGGCAGCCTGGTGTTGCTGGTGAACGAGGACTCGCCGGGTCCGCATTGGCTGACCACGGACAGACGCGTGGCCCTGGCCAATCCCCAAACCGCGCCTTACGGCCGTGCTGCCCGGCAGGCGCTCGATGCCCTCGGCGCAAGTCCCCGACTGATCAACGGACTCAACGTGGCGCAGGCGTTTCATTTCGCCGCCAGCGGTGCCGCCAACGGAGCGTTCGTAGCCCTCGCACAGGTTACGGCCCAAGGCATCGCCGAGAAGCGCTATTGGTTGCTTCCCGACCGTCTCCACGCACCCATCGAGCAAGTGGCCGTCGTCATGCATGGCGAGCGCGAGGCCGAGGCACAAGCGTGGCTTGCCCAGTTGCTCGGCCGCGACGCCCAATCGCTGATCGGTTCGGCCGGCTACCGCGTCTCCGGCGACGTCGCCGGCGTTGACGACAGCCGGGATTGACGTGTCCGTCGCCGAGGACATCCTGCTATCCGCCTGGGTGACGGGCCTGCTGGCGCTGACGACCACCGCGGTCCTGCTCCTGGTATCGCCCCCCCTGGCCTGGTGGATCGCACAGACCCGGTCCCGGTGGCGACCGCTCGTGGAGGCGTTCGTCGCCTTGCCGCTGGTCCTACCCCCCACCGTGCTCGGGTTCTACCTGTTGCTGGCGCTTGCACCGGGAGGACCGTTCGGTGCGATTGCGCAAGCACTCGGCGGTGCGCCGCTCGCATTCACGTTCACCGGCCTCGTGATCGGCTCCATCATCTACTCGCTACCATTCGTGACGGGGCCGCTCTCCGCGGCCTATCGGACCACGGACGGGCAACTCCTGGAAGCAGCGGCGAGCCTCGGTGCATCGCCGACGACGCGCTTCCTACGCTTGGTGCTGCCTCTGCACAGGAAGGCGCTTGTCGCCGCTGGTGTCCTTGGTTTCGCGCACACCGTCGGCGAGTTCGGCATCGTGCTCATGATCGGCGGGAACATCCCGGGCGAGACGCGCGTTCTCTCCATCGCGCTGTTCGACCGGGTCGAGATGCTCGACTATGCGGGCGCCCACGCCATCGCCGCGCTGCTGCTCGCGTTCGCGGTGATCGTGCTCACCTTCACATACCGCTGGCTGCGCACGTGATGCGTCTGAAGGCCCAAGGCGAGCTGACCCGCGGTCCGGACTTCCGTCTGCTTGCCGACCTCGATGTCGACGTTGACGGGGTCGCGGCCCTGGTCGGCGCGTCCGGCGCCGGCAAGTCCAGCCTGCTGCGTCTGATCAGCGGCTTCGAGCCGCACGCCACGGTCACGGTGGAGGTCGACGGCGAGCGCTGGCAAGCCGCCGACCGAACGGGAAGCGCCGTCCCGGCACATCGCCGCGCGGTCGGAACCGTGTTCCAGGAGTCGCGCCTGTTCCCTCACTGCACGGCTCGCGGCAACCTGGAATTCGCTGGCCGGAGCCGCCGGCCCGGCGTCAAGCTTGCGTTCGACGAAGTCGTGCACGTCCTCGACCTAGAGCCCCTCCTCGGGCAATACCCGCACGAACTGTCGGGCGGGCAGCGCCAACGGGTCGCGCTAGGCCGTACGCTGCTCGCCCCCGCCAAACTGTGGCTCTTCGACGAGCCTATGTCCGCCCTGGATCCGGCCTCGCGGCGCGAAATCGCGCCTTACCTTTACGACCTTTGCCGACGCCACGCCGTGCCGATCGTCTACGTTTCTCACTCGCTGCCGGAAGTGCTCGCGATCGCGGACCAAGTGTGGATCGCCAGCGCCGGGTCGGTTACGGCCGTGGACTCCCTGCCCGCGTTCTCCACGGCGCTCGATCATCCGCTCATGAGCGACGACCAGGCCGGTGCGGTCATCGCCTGCCGGTTCAAGTCGTTCGATGCGCGCTATGGCCTGTCCGAGCTCGTTTTCGCCGATGCGCCGCTGTTCGTGCCCGGTGACCTCTCGGCCGTCGGCGGGCCCATCCTGCTGCACATTCCCGCTCGCGACGTCAGCCTGTCGACAACCGCCATCGACCAGGTCAGCATCCTGAACCGCGTCGCTGGCACCGTCGACGCCATCGTTCAGGATGGAGAGGCGGCGCTGGTCCGCGTCGGATGCGGCGAACAAAGCCTGCTCGCACGCGTCACCCGGCGCTCGGTGGACGAACTTCGCCTCGAACCCGGCACGCGGGTGCTCGCGTTGATCAAATCGGTCGCGGTGCGGACCACCGCGGAACTCGGACCGCAGCCGTGAGCGACACGCCCTACGACGACCTGTCGCCAGCCACGCTGCTCGACGCCATCGAGGCGCTCGGCCTGCGCGCCGACGGCAGCGTCACCCCACTCAACAGCTTCGAGAACCGGGTCTACCAGTTCGGCATCGAGGAGGGAGCCCCGGTGGTCGCCAAGTTCTATCGTCCCGGGCGTTGGAGCGACGCGGCAATCGATGAGGAACATGCCTTCATGCAGGAACTTGACAGCGCCGAAGTGCCCTGCGTTGCACCCTTGAGCCACGATGGCCGCACCTTGTTTCACCACGCCGGTTTCCGTTACGCCGTTTTCCCACGCGAGGCCGGCCGAACCCCGAACGTCGAGGATCCGGCGGTGCTGCGCGTACTCGGCCACGCGCTCGGTCGCCTCCATGCCGTGGGCGCGAGCCGGGCGTTCGTACACCGGGCGCGCCTGAGCGTTGAAACGTTGGGACGCCGGTCTGTGGACTTCCTCGTCGCCAGCGGTTTCGTGGATGTCGAACTGCTCCCCGCCTACGAAGCAGTGGCCCGCCAACTCGTTGAACGGATCGAACCGACCATGATGGATGTCCCTGGCATCCGCATTCATGGCGACTGCCACCTCGGCAACCTGCTCATGCGCGACGACGCCGACGCCCCGCTCGGCGCACGGCCGAACTTCGTCGACTTCGACGACACCGTGACGGGCCCGCCGATCCAGGATCTGTGGATGCTGTTGGCTGGCGATGCGGCCGAGCGCTCCGGGCAGTTGCGCGAACTGGTGTCGGCCTACGAGGCGTTCCACGATTTCGACACGCGGGCGACCCGACTGATCGAGCCGCTGCGCACACTACGGATGCTCCACCACGCCGCGTGGATCGGCCGACGCTGGGCCGACCCCGCGTTTCCCGTTGCGTTTCCGGCATTCGGCGAGACACGCTATTGGAGCGAACACATCCTCGCCCTCAAGGAGCAGCTTGCCGCCTTGGACGACCCGCCGCTAGCCATCTAATGCAGTAGAGTTCGCGAATGAGCAGCGAAGCCGACTACGAACTCTACGCCGCCGCCGTCGGCCGCAAGGCGGGTTTCTACCTGCCCTACTTCCGTCGCGCGGCGGACCGCGGCTACCCGCCGGTGTCATGGAACTGGGCGACGTTCTTCTTCGGCGTGTTCTGGTTTCTTTACCGTCGTCAGTACCGCTGGGCCGCAGGACTCGCGCTCGCCGCGTTGCTCGTGGCCGTCCTGACCGGACAGGTGGCCCTGGCGGGCTACCCGGCCCTAGGGACAACGTTGCAACTGGGCTTTCTGATCGCCGTGCTCGGGGTCTATGTGCCGCTCAACGCCAACGGCTTCTACTACCGGTGGGTGACAGCCCGCGTCGAACAGGCGAAGGCCGAATTCGCTTTCGATCGCAAACGCCAGCTCGAGTTTCTGGCGCTCCGCGGCGGCCCGAACCTCGCAACTCCACTCCTCGTGTTTCTGGCCATCGTGATGGTGACCTTTCTGCGCCCGACTGGTATGTTGCAGTAGGGTTCACCGACTCTTAAGGAGGCGCCAATGCGCTGGCTTGCAGGGACCAGCGGATACAGCTACAAGGCGTGGAAAGGCAGTTTCTACCCCGAAGACATCGCGGCCGACGGCATGCTCGCTTACTACGCCTCGAAGCTACCGGCGGTCGAGATCAACAACACGTTCTACCGGATGCCGCGCGTCGAAGTGCTCGACGTCTGGCGCCAAGCCGTTCCGGACGACTTCCGCTTCGTCATCAAGGCGCCGCGACAGATCACCCACCAAGCCCGCCTGGCCAATTGCGAAGGCCCGGTGGACTACCTGGCGTCGCGGCTCGAAACCCTTGGCGACAAGCTCGGCTGCGTGCTCTTCCAATTGCCGCCCTACGTGCGCAAGAACCTGGAACGACTCGACGCCTTCCTGGAACTCTGGCCCAAGGCGTTCCCGGCCGCCGTCGAGTTCCGGCATGCCTCGTGGTTCGACATTGAGACCAATGAGTCGCTCCATGCCCACGGCACGTGCCTATGCGTTTCCGAAGACGGCAAGCTGCCGCTGCCGGACCACCTCACGACGACCGACTGGGCCTACCTCCGACTGCGCAAACCGGGCTACGACAACGCCGCCTTGCAGAGCTGGGCGGAACGCGCGGCCGCCAGCGGAGCAAAGCAGGGCTTCGCCTTCTTCAAGCACGAGGACACCGGGGCCGGACCGGCTCTCGCGCGCCGCTTCCTGGATCTGGCCACGCCGGGTGCCCAGCACGGCCCCCAGGCGGCGCGTCGGCATGGCCCCACGCCGGCCCAGGACATCGCTTGACCGGACCATCGGCGGACGCGCTAACGGCGCAGGAGCGCGCGGCGTTCCGGGATGCGGGCTACATCCTGTGCCGAGACTTCATCGATGCCGAGGCCCGCGCGCGCTACGACGCCCGCTTCGTCCAACTCGCCGATGGTCGGGTGCCCCTACCCGAAGGGATGATCGCCATGCGCGACGTGATGGTCGTCAAGGGCGCGGTTGAGCCTCCCACGGCGTTGCATGGGATCAACAAGATCCTCAACTTCGAAACCGATCCTGTGCTGTTCGCCTACGCCCAGAACGCCCGCATCCTCGACGTGGCACGGGAACTCGTCGACGCGTCGCCCGACTCCCCGCTTTACGTCATCACGACCAACGTGTTCAACAAGCCACCCGGAGTCGACGGTCGCCACCCGCTGCACCAGGATCTGCGCTACTTCCGGCTCCGCCCCGCCGACGGCATCGTCGCGTCATGGACGGCGCTTAGGCCGTGCACGCGGCAAACCGGTTGTCTCGCCGTCGTGCCGGGATCGCACTTGGGCGGACTGCGGCCGCACGGCGACCCGGATTGGGACTACGTCAACCACGCGTTTTACGGCGTCGATGGTGTCGACCAAGCACGGCGGGTGCACGTCGAGATGCAGCCGGGGGATACCCTGTTCTTCCATCCGCTCCTGATCCACGGCTCCGGACGCAACCGCAGCGCAGGCTTCAGGCGCGCGATCTCCGCCCACTTCGCGTCGCCACGCTGCACCACCGATGGCCGTGATTGGAAGACGGGGCGGCACATTCGCGCCGTCGGCGGTGCGAACTGAGAACGGCGACCGCGAAGCGGTCGCGTCAGCGAGCCGTCTACAGCGCGGCCTGATGACGATCAGGAGAATTCGCCCAGCGAATTCTCGGGGCGACCGCGAAGCGGTCGCGTCAGGTACTGCTCGTTGACGCAATTCTTGAGGGGCCCGCCACGCAGATAGACTGCGGCCGTTCGGGCCGAGAAGGCGCGGATGTCGCGGACGCTTTCCGGCGTGTAGAACGCCGAATGCGGCGTCACGACGAGCCGGTGCTTGATCCAATCCTCGTTGCGGTGCCAAGCCGCGACCAGCGGCGCGTTCAGGTTCGCCGGCTCATCCGGTAGCACATCCAAGCCCGCGGCGAGAACGGTGCCGTCGCGCATGGCGTCGTGGAGGGCATCGATGTCGATGATCGGCCCGCGCGCCGTGTTGATGACGATGATTCCCTTCTTCGCGGCTGCAAACGCCTGCGCGCCGATCAGGTTGCGGGTCTCATCGTTCAACGGCGTGTGGATGCTCACGATGTCGCACTCACCCATGAGGTCCTCAAGCGTGTCGACGCGACGCACGCCAAGGGCCAGTTCCAGGCCGCTTGGCTGGTACGGGTCGTAGAAGACGCAGTCCATGTCGAAAGCCTGGGCGCGGCGCATGGCCGTGGTGCCAATGCGGCCCATGCCGACGACGCCGAACGTGCACGCGGACAAGCGTCGACCGTAGGGATTGAGGGCCGGGCGCCAGTTGCCGATCGGGTCCGCGCGCAGCTCCTCGTCATGGAAGGCGATGCTCTTGGTCAGCGTCATCATGAGCGCGATCGCATGATCGGCGACCTCGCGCGTGCCGTAATCCGGACAGTTGCACACCGGGATCCCGGCCTTGCCGTAGGCCTCGATGTCGGTGTCGTCGAAGCCAACCGCGGTCTTGACGACAATGCGGCACTTGTCGAGCTTCGGCAGGTACTCGACGGGGGGCGCGACACCGACGATACCGTCGCAGCTGCGCCACTGCTCCTCGGTGACCGTTTGGAATCCGCGCCCGAACTCCGTCACGATGCCCTCGCCGACCGCCTCTTCCTCCACCGAGTGATCGCGGCCGGAACGCGGCCACAGGATTCGAATGCTCATGTCCCCTCCAAGCACGACGCCGCCAGCCGAATACTCAGTACCCGTCCAGCGGCCAAAGGCCGGGGAGTATCGGGAGGCGCTGTGTCGCGGTCAAGGCTGGCAGCATCTGACTCATGTGGCGGCATCCATGGGCCGCCAACTGAACGACCGGCGTTGTCGGCGGGAGGTGTGGCGGGCGTCCTCGCCAGCAACGGGACTGGCGCGAATCCCGGTGCGGCCAGGCGCTGTCATCACTGTCCTGCGCCACAGTTCGTTGCAGAACTGTCGTGTGTACTGAAACGCATATGTCAACCACGACTGGCGCTACCCGTCCGAAGCCATGGCCGTGCGATAGGCGGGGCGCGCTGCGCAGCGCTCCGCGTAGGCCTTCAAGCGATCGGAGTCCGGCATTACGTTGAACTCTTGCATGAAGAGCACGCTCGAGCCGACCATCACGTCGGCGGCGCTGAACTCCGGGCCAAGCAACCACGGTCCCTCGCTCAAGGCCTCATGCAATGTCTCGACCATGGCGTCGAAGTCGCCCCAGCCGCTCGAGAAGCGGTTCGGCTCGGCGCCACGGAACCGCTCCGACAGCGCCGGTTCCATGACCCCGGGCGTGAAGAGCATCCACCACAGGTACGCTCCCCGAGCCGGGTCGTCGACGGGGGGCGCCAGACCACAGGCCGGGTAGCGGTCAGCCACGTAGATGCAGATGGCCGCGGAATCCGCCATCCTGACATCGCCGTCCGCCAGGGCCGGCACCTTGCCCATAGGGCTTGCCGCTGCGAACTCCGGATCTCGCTCTGCGTCTGGTTCACGGATATCCACCAGCACGCGGTCGTAGGCCACACCCGCTTCCTCGAGCATCCACACGACGCGGGACGCCCGCGTATTCGGACACCAGAAGAGTTTCATCCGTACACCCTCGATCTATCGGTTTCCACAACGCACGCTTTGACCAAGCGCCAACGTTCGCAGATAGTACGCGGTTTCGTGTCGCTCACACTCGTTAGGAGCCCCAATGCTCGAACCCGTCCAACTCGGCCGCTTGAGCGGTCTGCGCGTCTCGCCGCTGTGCCTCGGCACCATGAATTTCGGGGAGCCTGGACGCGGCCACCAAGGGGACTGGACGTTAGGGCCTGACGAGGCACGACCGATCTTCAAGGCGGCGCTCGACCATGGGCTCTTCTACTTCGACTGCGCGGACGTGTACGGCATCGGTGCCTGCGAGCGGGTCGTCGGCGCGCTTCTGAAGGAACTCGTCCGGCGCGACGAATACGTGCTGGCAACCAAGGTCACGATGCCGATGGGTCGCGGCGCGAACCAGGGCGGGCTGTCGCGCAAGCACATCCTGGAGGGCGTGGACGCGAGCCTCAAGCGCCTCGGTCACGACTACATCGACCAGCTCGTGATCCACCGCCATCCGCACGGCGTGCCCGGCCAGGTCCAGGCTCCGATCGAGGAGTCGATGGAGGCCCTCAACGACGTCGTCAAGGCGGGCAAAGTCCTCTACCTCGGAGCCTCGTCGATGTTCGCCTGGCAATTCGCGGAGTTGCAGATGCTCGCGCGGATGAACGGCTGGACGCGCTTCGTGTCCATGCAGAACCACTACAACCTCGTCTACCGCGAAGAGGAACGGGAAATGAACCCGTACTGCGCCAGCACGGGCGTCGCCCTGACCCCCTGGTCGCCGCTGGCGCGCGGTATCCTGGCCGGATCCTACCGAGGTGGGTTCGGCGGCGGCTCGACGGATCGTTCGCAGGGCCGGGACCGCATGCGCACCGAGGGGCTGTATCGCGGCGACGCGACGTTCGACATCGCCGAGCGCGTGGTGGAGGTGGCGGAGAAGTACGGCAGGAAACCGGCCCAGATCTCCTTGGCGTGGCTGCTAGGCAAGCCCGAGATCCACGCGCCGGTGGTGGGGGTCTCGCGGGTGGAGCAGCTCGACCAACTCGTCGAAGCGTGCGGTATCACGCTCGACGAGGCGGACATCGCCTACCTCGAGGAGCTTTACCGGCCGGTAGACAACCTGCTGTCGATCGGGACGTCGTGAAGGCCCGCGCCGATCAATAGTCCACGGCGTCGTTCTCGAAACTGAAGCCGTCCTCCGGCATCACCAAACGGTGGCGCGGGCCGGCGAGATCGGCGTCCCAGTCCTCGTAACCCGCATCCCCGGCCCACAGCGCCACGCGAACGCCATCGCCGCGTTTCACGGCCCGGGTCTCGTAGTAGCGTGCCTCGCGGGACCCCAAGTGGGCTAGCAGCGCGTCCACCGGCTGGTAGCGTGACAGGTGGTAGAGGGTTACCCAGGTCGGCGGCACGAGATCGATCTCGCCGTTGGTGTGCTTGGCCAACGCCCCGGCCGGCGTAATCCACTGGTGGTCCTTGATCTCGCCGTCGTCGATGGTGATGGCCTGATCGTTGGCTCGTGCCGCGAAGAACCAGGTCGCGAACCGCACCGGCGTGGTTGGCGGGGGCGTCCAGTGCGCGAACCAGACGAAGTCCGTCGGATCGACCTCGATGCCGGCCTCCTCCGCAGCCTCCCGTGCCGCGGCATTGCGCGCCGTGGACTCGGGATTGCCGTCGCCGTCGGCGTCCTCGGGGTCGATCCGCCCGCCCGGGAAGACCCACATGCCGCCGAAGTCGATCTTGGCGTTCTTGCGCAACATCAGCACTTCGGGCCCGGCATCGCTGTCGCGCAGCAGCACGACGGTGGCCGCCGGTGTGGCGGGCTTGGCCTTCGCGGCGCGGGGATCGTCGACATCGCCGTAGATGTCGTTCTTGTGCTTGCTCTCGGCATCGGCGGAGGCCATGTCGCGTCCTTACTCGGGGCAAACGTGCATGATCGTACTTTCGACCTCGCCGCTTCAACCTCGGCGGCCGGCGACTAGATGCGCGGCGACCGGGTGAGCACGCTGATGGCGTTCTTGAAATGCAGCGCGGCTTCCAGGTCGTCTGCGGCAATGGCCTCGGCCTTTCGCGCCTCGAGTCCGCGCCGCTTCTCCTCGAAGGCCGCAGGGTCCGCCGGCGCGTAAGTGGGTCCGTCGATGCCGGGGTCCATCTCGTGGCCGTGGGCGCCCGGCACGAGCACGTCGAAATCTCCCTTGAGCACCGAATCGGCCGGTGCCTGGCACTCCGCAACGTAGTTGAGCGCGCCGGCGGGTTGGCGGTAGCCGATGAGCCGCTGCATAGCGGGGTCAAGCTTGCGTGCCAAATGCGGCGGACAGGCCAGCAGTTGGTTCTCCTCCTGGGCTAGGAACGCCAGGGCGTAGTTGATGTTCATGCCGATGCGGCGCGCGTCGGAGGTGTTGGCGCCGGCCCCGTGGACCGACCAACCCGTCCAGATCAATACGCTGCCCTTGGACATGTTTGCCTGGACGGTCGGTTCGGTGTGGCTCACGTGCCCGCCGCGAGGCTGTTCCCGATGACTGCCCAGTACGATGTGGGTGGCACCGTTGTCGAGCGTGAAGTCGGAAAGAGCCCACATGCACTCCACCTGCGGGTCGATGCCCGCGTCCTGGAAGTCGTAGACCCACATGCCGTTGGCGCGATGCATCTTGAGGTGGTGCGGAAGCGCATCGGTGCCGCCGCCGGGACCGACGTCGATGATCTGGGTGAGGTGCAGTTGCCATGGGTACCGGAAGCCCTTTTCGCCCTTGCCCGATTTGCCGCCGATGCGCACGGCATCCCCGGAGAGGCGTTGTTCGGCGAGAACGGACTGCGCCAGGCGCAGGATCGCCGGGTGCGCGATCATCTTGTGGCTGGCTTGGGAGCGTGCCACCAACGCGCCGACGCGACGCGTCCCGCCCAAGCCATGCAGCCCGTGCGGCGTGGCGTCGATGTACGGCGCCATCTCCGCCACGAGTTGATCGCAATCGTCTGTCGAGACAGCGTTTTCGATAACCACGAAGCCGTGCCGATCCAGACTCCGCAGGACGTCGTCGTCGAGCCGCGCCAACGCGTCCGCGCCGGCTTCGGTCGCGACGCGGTAGTCGAAGCGCTTCAGTTCGTGCGTGCCGAATGCGTTGGTGACGGTTGGCATGGTTTCCTTGTCGTTCGCAGCCGAGCGGGGACTATCCTGCCACAACGGTGTCGCGCCACCAGCCGCAGGTCTGCGCGTATCCTGTTTCGATCTAGGCCAAGGAGAGACTCCATGAACGATACCGCTCGCAATGCCCACCCGGACTTGAGCGTGCTCGCCGGCGGCGTGGCCGTCATCACCGGCGGCGCGTCCGGCATCGGTTTCGCCTTGGCGGAGAAGTCCATCAGCTTGGGGCTCTACCCGGTCCTCGCCGACATCGAAGCCCCGGCAATCCGGGAGGCCGAGGCGCGCCTAGCAGCCGCGGCGCGAACGTCAAACGTCGAGGTGTTCGGCTTCACGGTCGACGTCTCGCAGGAGACGGAGGTGAACGCGCTGGCCACGGCCGTGGCGGAGCGCTTCCCGGATCGGCCGGTCAACCTATTGTGCTGCAACGCCGGTGTCGGCGGCGGCGGGCCGGTGCTGCGGGCGAGCGACACCGACTGGAACTTCGTGCTGGGCGTCAACGTCAAGGGCGTTGCCAACTGCATCCGCGCCTTCGTGCCTGAGATGCTGGGACGCGGCGTCGCCGGTTCGGTCGTGACGACATCCTCGCAGGACGGGCTGTGCGCGGCCCAAGGCGTCTACGGCGTCTCGAAACACGCCTGCGTCGCGTTGACGGAGGCGTTGTTCCAGGAGCTTCAAGGGCGCCTCACCGCGCACGTGCTGTGTCCGAACGCGGTGGCGACAAACATCATCACGTCCGAACGCAACCGGCCGGAACGCTACGGCGGACCACGCGGCGGCGGGTCGAACCCAATCGCCGAGCGCTTCAAGGCGTTCGGCATGCCACCGTCGCGTTGCGCCGAGTTCGTATTCGACGCCATCCGCACGGGCACGTTCTACATCATGGCGGAAGCCGAAGAAGACCCCGGCTACGTCTACTCGGAAGCCGAGACGCGGATGCAAGCGATCCTGGGCGGCGGGCTACCGTACCGGCCGCGGAGTGCGTTCCTCACCAAGGTATTCGATCCCAACACACCGCTGCCCGCCGCGGACTGACAGGGCAAGGCCCGTTCGAGACGACGCGTGTTTGGCTGTTCGGCACTACCGGACTCCGAAAATGCCGAAGTGCCCGCAGGTACCGTCACCCATCGTCGTCCACCGGCTTGTCGAAGCCGAACTGTTTCTCGAGGTCGGCGATCAGTTCCGGGTCGAGGCCCTGGGTCGCCGGAGCCGTGAAACCTATCCGCTCGTCTGCGCCAGCACCTCCGATTAGCGCGGGGAAGGCGAACAGCGTGCCGCCGATGCGCACATCGTCGTAGCGACGCCCGACGCGCTCGATCCGCCCGTTACGCAACTGCGCGGCCACGGCCTCGGCGTCACCGATCGGCTGCCGTCCGCCGTATGGCGCCAGACCGAGGAGTTGCCAGCCCTGCCCTGCATTGACTATGGCGAAGGCCGCCGGGGGGTGGAATGCGAACGCCGGCTCTGCGGAGCTAGCGGGCATCTCGAATGTGCGGACGCCCGTCAGCAGATACTCGGGTTGCTCAAGATCGTCGTCGAGGTGCACACGAGCAAGCGTCGGATGGTCGATCCCTTCGAGCAGGAAAGCACCGCGGTCGATCGCCGCCCGGACGTCTTCCGGCACTTGAAACGGATCGCCACGGATAGCCACCGTATTCCAGAATGCGTCGCGGATCTCCTGGTTCCGCCGCTCCTGCTCGCCGGTGTCGTCGCTCGCATCGCGGTGCACGATGACGGGGTTCTTGGACACCCCTTCCGCCAACGGGTCGAACCCCAAATCTTCGATCAGCCGTTGCGCCGCGAAATACCCGGGCCTGGCGAGCATCTCCTGGGCGTAGCGGAAATCGAACTCGATCGGCTGGATCTCCCCCGACTCCACGCGCGCGATCTGGCTGCGCGTCGAGATCGCCCGGAAATCCAAGACGGGCGTGTTGATCAACAGCAGGATGCCGAGCATCACCCAGCCCATGGCGACGTTGACGCGCGCCATCCCGTCCGGCCAGTTGCGGCGGCGGCGGACGATCGACCAGGTGTAGCCGAGCGAAAACAGCGCCAACACCGCCGCCCCCGTGAACGCCCAGGCGCGGGCGACCGTCCAGCCGTACTGGTCGACGCGAATTCCGACGCCGAGCAAGGCGAGCGTGGAGACGATCGGCAGCAAGGCAACCGCCAAGGTGACCGGCGCCTGGACCAGCGCCGGATACGGCTGTTCCGCCTCCGGTCGGTGCGCAACGATGGCAAGCACGACCGCGATGGCGTTCAAGGCGATCAGGATCAGGCTGCCGTTGCCGGTATCCCACAAGGCCTGGAGGCTGACGAACGGCAGCGTCAGCAGGAACACGACGATGATCGCCAGGACCATCGGCAGGAGATACCGGGCCAGGTTCTCGAGCAACCCAACGATGCTGTCGATCAGCCCCTGCCGGGGACGGAAGACGAGGACGCCGGTACCGAACCCAACAGCGGCGGCGGGCAAGATGAACCACGGCTTCTGGAAGGTCTCGGCGAGCACGTCGACGCCGAGGGTTGCGAACAGCGCCGCCCAAAGGACGAGCAGGATCGCGCTGCCACCGAGGAGCGCCGCGGCCAGCCCGGCGACGAGAAGATTGCGCCAGGCATGGGCGAAGAGCGTCGGATACCGGATCGGTTCGCCGAGGACGATGAGCTTGAGGTAGGCGAGCGCAATGAACCCGGTGACCAGGAGCGTGATCACGTACACGGCCTGCAAAGCCTCGACATCGAATTGGCCCACGGGCATCGCCTGCCAGCCGACATAGCCCGCAAGCCCCGCCAAGACGACGCCGGACGCACCGCCAAAGGCGATTCCGCGCCGCACATCGCCGGGTTCACTCGTGAACAGCGACACCGTCGGCCAGGCATAGGCCACGGTCAGCATGGGCATCAGCACGGCCGGGTGGCCGCTCGGCCAAAGATCCAGGTCGAGCAGTACCCCGATGCCGGCGAGAACGAGCGCCTGGATGGCGATCAGCACCCACATGGGTTGCGTCCCGCTAGCGGACTTCCGCCACGTCGCCCACGCCCGGCTCCCGCGGACCGCCCATCAGCCGCTCCAGGGCCTTCGCGACGGCTTGCGGCGAGCCCGTGCGGCGTGCGAGAAGCGCATAGAAGGACGGGACGACGAAAAGCGTCAGGAAGGTTGCCAACGTGACGCCGGAGAACACCACGATGCCGAGCACCGTGCGGCTTTCCGAACCCGCTCCGGTCGCCAGGATCAGGGGGATCGAGCCCATCACCGTGGAAATCGTGGTCATGACGACCGGACGCAGACGGATGCCGGAGGCGTCGATGATGGCGTCCTCGAAGTCGAGGCCCGCGTCGCGCCGCTGGTTGATGAACTCGACGATCAACACGCCGTTTTTCGCCGCGATGCCGATCAGCATGACGACGCCGATCTGGCTGTAGATGTTGATGGTGGACCCCGTGGCATAGAGGCCGATCAGCGCCCCCGTGATCGCCAGCGGCACGGTGACCAGGATCACGAACGGGTGGACGAAGCTCTCGAACTGGGCCGCGAGCACCAGGAATACGATCAGGAGCGCCAAGCCGAACATGAACGCCAAGCTGCCGCTCGACTCGCGGTATTCCAGCGACTCGCCCTGGTAGTCGATCTGCGCCTGCTCGGGGAACGACTCGCGGACCACCTGTTCGAGGAAGTCGAGGGCATCGCCCAGCGCCGCGCCCGGGGCCAGGCTCGCCGACAGGGTCACCGAGCGCAGCCGGTTGTAGCGGTTCAGCGTGCCGGGCCCGGCACGTTCCTCGACGCGGATCAGGTTCGCCAGGGGCACCAGTTCGCCGGACCCTTCGGACCGCACATAGATGTTGGAGAGATCCTGTGCCGACGCGCGCTGGTCGTCCTTCGCCAGCAGGATCACGTCGTACTCCTCGCCGTCCTTGACGTACGTCGTGATGCGCTGTTCGCTCATCATCGTGGACAGCGTCCGGCCGATGTTCTGCACCGACACGCCCAGCGCCGCCGCGCGATTCTTGTCGATGCGCACGATCGCCTGCGGCTGCGTCTCCTTGAGATCGCTGTCGAGGCGCACGAGGCCAGGGAACTCGGCCGCACGGTCGAGGATCACGTCCCGCCATTCAGCGAGCGTGTCGTAGTCCGGCCCGCCAAGCACGAACTGCACCGGCTGGCCGCCGCCGCGCCGGGACAGACCGGAACGCACGAAGGCGAAGGCGCGCACGCTGGGAATGTTCTGCCAGGCGCCGGTCGCCCGGGCGGCCGCTTCCGCCGTGGTGACGTCGCGCTCCTGCCACGGCCGCATGGTCACCATGATGACCCCACTGTTGGAGGCATTGCCGCCCCATCCGGGCACGGCCATGACGACGACGTCGGCGATCCCCTCGTTGACCATCTGCATCGCCGGCATTTCGAGCTTCAGCGCCTCGCCCTTCATGCGTTCGATGCCCATGCCTTCGGCACCGGAGAACATGGCCATGAACGAACCTTGATCCTCCTGCGGCGCGTATTCCTGGGGCACGCGCTCAAGCAGCAGGTACGCCGCGCCAAGGGTCAACAAGGCGACGATTACCGAGATCCAGCGGTGGTGGATGAGCACGCGCAGTACGCGCGCATAGCCGTTGCGCAGTGCCGCGAATCCGGCGTCGATCCACCGCGTCAGGCGGTTCTCCTTCGAAGAAGCCCGCAGCAGCTTGGAGCACATCACCGGCGTCAGCGACAGCGCCAGCACGCTTGAGAAGACGACGGCCGCGGCAATCGTCACCGCCAGTTCGCTGAAGATGACGCCGATGTTGTCGGTGAGGAACATGATCGGCGTGAACACCGCTACCAGCACAGCCGTGGTCGCGATCACCGCGAAGGCGACCTGCCGCGAGCCGTTGAAGGCGGCCACCAACGGCGCCTCGCCCTCTTCGATGCGGCGATGGATGTTCTCCAGGACGACGATGGCGTCGTCCACCACCAAGCCGATGGCGAGCACCAGGGCAAGCAGTGTGATCAGGTTGACGGTGAAACCGAAAGCGGCGAGCGCGATGAATGCGGACACGAGGCATACCGGGATCGTCACCGCGGGGATCGCCATGGTGCGGAAGGAGCCCAGGAACGCCAGGATCACGAGGCTGACGAGGACCGTCGTGATGGCGATCGTGCGGTAGACGCCGTTGATGGCCTCGCGGATGAACACCGAGTCGTCCGAACCGGTGGACAGTTCGATGTGCTCGGGCAGGTTCTCGTTGAGGTCGGCGATCTCCGCCTTGACCTCCTCCAACGTCTCGAGCGTGTTGGCAGTGGACTGCTTGATGATGCCGATGCTCACTGTCGGCAGGCCGTTGGCCCGGTAGATCGAGCGGTGGTCCTGCGGCGCGAGTTCGACGGTCGACACTTCGCCGAGCCGCACCAGGTGGCCGTCGTCCCCGCGCACGATGACCAGTTCCCGGAAGTCCGCCGCGCTCTCGAAGCCCCGCGCGATGCGCACCGTGAGTTCCCGGTCGTTGCTCTCGATGCGACCGGCCGGCAGTTCGATGTTCTCCCGTCTGAGCGCCGCCTCGATGTCGTTGACCGTCAGATTGCGCGCCGCCAACGCGAGGCGGTCGATCCATATCCGCATCGCCGGACGGGCGCCAAAGACGCTCGCATTGGCGACGCCGGGGATGACCGAAAAACGGTCCGCGATGTAGCGGTCCGTGTAGTCGGTGAGGTCCATGCGACTCAATTGCGTGCTAACCACGTTGATGTACATCACCGGCCGCGCATCGGAGTCCTGCTTGCGGACCTCGGGCGCGCGGACATCCTCCGGCAGCATGCGATTCACGCGCGAGATGCGGTCGCGGACATCGTTGGCCGCGTTGTCGATGTCGCGGTCGAGGTCGAACTCGATATTGATGAATGCGCCGCCGTCGCGGCTCGACGAGCGGATCGACTTGACCCCTTCGATGCCGCTGATCTGATCCTCGATCACGGTGGTGATGCGCGACTCGATGACCGCCGCCGACGCGCCCGGATAGGACGTGCTGATCGACACCACCGGCGGCGTGATGTCGGGGTACTCGCGCAGCGGCAGGATACTGAACGACAGCACGCCGAACGCGACGAGGGTCAGGGCGATCACCGTGGCGAACACGGGGCGCTTCACCGATGTATCAGAGAGCCACATCCGTCAGTCTCCAGGTTGTTCCGCCGGGCGTCCCCCACGGCGTCCCGGCGGACGCCCGGCGCCGTCGTCGGCCGTGCGCACCGGCACGCCGTTCCGGACTTTGAGGACGCCCTCGCTGATGACCTCCTGGCCCGGCATCAAGCCCGACCGCGCTTCGGCCCAGCCGTCGCGCCGGATGCCGAGGTCGATGGCGGTCATCGCCGCCCTGCCCTCCTCCACGGTGAACACGAAGGTCTCGGCGCCGCGCTGCTGCAGAGCGGTCTCCGGAACCATCAGGGCGTCGCGGCTCGAGGTAGTGAGCTTCACCGTCAACAACATGCCTGGCCGCAGCAGCGCTTCGGGGTTCTCGATATGCGCGCGCACAGGAACCGCCCTCGTGACCGGATTCACACGGGAGCCGATCGTCTTCACCTCGGCTTCGAACTGCCGGCCCGGGAAGGCCGCACTCTCGGCCGTCAGTTCCAGCCCGGGATGCACCACGCCGAGGTAGACCTCGGGGATCGCGAAGTCGAGCTTGATGATGGACACGTCGTCCAACGTCGTGATCGGTGTCCCGGGGGTGATGAGGGTTCCGGCGCTCACCTGCCGAAACCCCAAGAGGCCCGTGAACGGCGCCTGGATGAGGCGATCGTCGAGCCGAGCGACGACGGCTTGGTAGCGCGCCATCGCACCGGACAGGCGAGCGCGCGCCTCGTCGACATCGGAGACGGGAACGCTGCCTTGTTCAAGAAGATCCCGCAGGCGGTCGTGCTGCCGGCGCATGTCCCGGACGTTGGCCTCGGCTTCGGCGAGAAGCGCGGTCTGCTCCTCGTTGGTCAGTTCGACCAGCACTGCGCCTTCTTCGACGAAGTCGCCGTCCTCGAAACGCACCTGGCGGATCGCGTCGGTGACCTTGGCGGTGATGGTGACGGACTCGTTGGCCTGCGCCGTGCCGATCGCTTCGACGAGATCGGCGATCGAGCGAACAACCGCAGGCTGGGTCGCGACCAGTGTGGCCGGACGGCCGCCGCCCGGACCGCCCCAAGCACCGCCCGGGCCGCCCGCACCACCGCCGTCGTCGCCGCAGCCGGCGAGAACGAGGAAAGAGCAAGCTAGTACTCCGAGCGCAGGCCGCACCACACCTCCCAACGAACGGTGCCGTGTAACTTTACACGCATCGGATCGTTGTTTCCGTCGCATGGTGGTGCGCGGACGGTGGGCTTAACGTACTTGCCCGCCATGATCCGTCAGTCCGCTCGTCGGATACGCCTCGCGGCCCACATCTTTGCCTCAGGGATCTCGGTCGGTATCGAGGCCCCGAATCCATGTAACGGCACCGTCCAAGAAGAACCGTTCGTCGGGAATGTTGCGCACTGGCATCGATGCCTCCTTAGCGAGGCAGCATGGTGGCCGGAAACGGGGACTTCAAGCGCCGCTCGCCGCTTAGTTCCAGGGCAGCACTAGCTGACCTCGAAAGCCAGGGCGTCGTAGCCCGAAGCCTTGATCGCCGCGACAACGGGCTCCACGCCTTCGGGGCAGAGCGCGACGATGGCCCCGCCGCCCCCACCGCCGGTCAACTTGGCACCGGCGGCACCGTTGCGGCGCGCGATGTCGACGAGTTCCTCGAGTTCGCGCGTCGACACCTGCAAGGCATTCAGGTAGCCGTGGCACAGGTTCATCAACTCGCCGAGTTCGCCCATTTCACCGTCCCGCGCCGCGTCGGCACCTGCGCGGGTCAGGCCGTCGATCTGATCGAAGACGGCCTCGTAGCGGCGGCGATTGCGTCGCCAGGCGCTGCCGACCCGCGCGACGGTCGTCGCCGTCAGGCTCTCCTTGCCCGTCATCCCGACGACCAGTGGCAATGGCCGCGCGAGCGTCAGTTCGTCAAACCGGGATCGACGCCCTTGGCTAGCCGCCCTGAACAGCATCGTCGTGCCATAGGTCGCCAACGTGTTGTCAACGCCCGAGGGCGTTCCGTGAGCGGCCTGCTCGCACGCATAGGCATAGTCGTTGATCTCGTCCGCGGCCAGGCCGAGCCTGAAGTGCTGGTCCAGGGCCCTGATCACGCTCACGGCCAAGGCCGACGAGCCCCCGAGGCCCATCGCGCGCGGTACGCTGGGGAAGACCTCGATGGTCATCGCACGATCGCCCAGTTCGAGCCGCGCCAGCAACAAGGCCAGGATGCCCGCGGCCCCCGTCGGGTGTTCGCTCATCGGCGGTACGCGCTGCTCGATGCCCCAGCGCGGGATCAGCAGTTGAACACCCTCAGGGGCGTCCACCACGCGGGCCTCGACGGCCAACGGAATCGGTGCCGCGAGCGCCGATCGTCCGTAGACCACGGCGTGTTCACCGAGCAGGATGACCTTGCCGCACGCGGAACTGCGGGGCTCGCCGACATCGACCAGCGGGCCAGGGGCGTCCCGGGTCATGTTCCGCGCGATCTCTTCCGCCTTCCAGACCTTGATATCGCCGCTCTCGATCAGCGCGTCCACCACGTCGTTGAAGATCTCGTCCGGCACGCCGGCCGCGGAGGCGACGCTGCGGGCATGCAGCGTCATGTGGTTCTGCTGGATGCCCGCCGTGGACAGCGAGCGCAGCGCCGCGTAGTTCTGGGCCAAGCCGACGGCGCCCATCACGGCCGCGAGTTGGGCGGCGTCGGGATTGCCGAGCAAGCGGTGGTTCAGACGCACCGTCGGATTGGTCTCCAGCGAGCCGCCGACGGTGCCGACTTTCATGGGCATTTCCAAAGAGCCCACCAGGTCGCCGTCTTCGTTCGCGTACCAGCGGGTAAGGGCGCGGTATTGGCCGCTCCGGGCGGCGAAAGCGTGCGCAGAGGCCTCGATGGCGCGGAAGTCGTTGCCGGTGGCGATCGCGACGGCGTCGACACCGTTCATGATGCCCTTGTTGTGGGTCGTGGCCCGGTAGGCGTCGACCAGGGCCAGGTCGTTGGCGAGGATGATGCCGTCCCGGACATCGGCACCCGAATAGTCCTTCATGGCCAGGTTCTGCACCGGGATGCGCACCTTCGCCCGCACCAAGGCCCGGTCGCTCAAGTTGGACAGAATCCGCAGGAACACCTTCCCGCCGGTGATCGCCTCGACGAGGCTCGCCACCCCCTCGCACATGCCGTTGACGATGTTGGCGCCCATGGCGTCACGCGTATCCACGAGCAGGTGCAGCACCAGCATGTCGCGTGCCACGGCATCGGGGTCACCGCCCTCGGGGGCGCGGTGGTGGAAGACTTCCACGTCCCGGACGCCGCCGCCGCGGGCGACCATTTTCGGATGCAGGGTGTTGGCGAGATTGACGACCTCGTCCTTGCGCGAGATCAGCGCCCGGCGTGCCTCGTCGACGTCGCCGACGTTCACCACCTGGACCTGCCCGATCAGGATCGGGTCCGTCACCTCGGTCGTGTAGCCGCCGGACAGACGCGCGGTGCGCGCGGCACCGGACAGGCCCGCGACAATGGACGGTTCCTCGACCGACAGCGGCACGATGACGTCGCGACCGTCGATCCGGAAGTTCAGGGCGACGCCGAGCGGCAGACCGAAGACGCCCACCACGTTCTCGATCATCTTGTCCGCGACGTGGCGCTTGAGCGTGTGCCCGCCGGTCTCCAGGGCGTGCAGGTCCTCGTCGGTCAGGGCGGTGCGCTCGCGGAGCGCCGCGATGCGCGCCTCGACGTCCATCTTGAAGAAGTTGGGTATTCGCGACCCGTCATTCTGTGCGGATTCGGATGCCATCGTCTGAGACCTCCATCGGTACGATCGTCAAGCCGGAGTCGCTGGCCTCGTTGGCGAAGCGGGCCACCGCGTCACCGTTCGCGGCAAAGCCGACTCCGGTATCGCCGCCACCGGCGCCGCAAGGCTTGTAGACCACCCCGCAACGCGTGGCAATCTCGCGCGCCGCTTGGTGGCCAGGGCCGAAAATGCCGATTCGCGCCATACGGTCCATGCGTTCCAGCACACCCGTATACTCGCTCAAAGCGTCGAGAAACACATCCGCATTTACTGTGCAATCCGCCACTTCCACGGCGGCCTCGATCAGCCGCTCCAGCGCGGGCGGATTCGCCGCACCTCGCCAAGCATCGAATCTCGCGACCAGCTCAGCGGTTCGCGTACTGGTACCGACGAAGATGAAGGCCTTGTGCACGTCCGGCAAACGCGACGGGACGATGCGCTGATCCTGGAATCGGATCACGCCGCCCGTTATCGCCGCGGCGACGTCCAAGCCGCTCCCGCCGCCCTGGAAGCACTTGTGGATGTCGACCAACGTGCCCAACCCCGGGGCATCGCCCCCGACAACGGAGAACGCGGCCGCGACCGCCGCCACCAGCGCCGCGCTCGAACCGACGCCGAGCTTGGCACCGTCCAGGTGACACGGCGCCGAGTCGATGCGCACTTCGATGTGCCCGGGTGCCCGGTCTTCGGCGATCACCCGCCGCACGACCCCCGCGACACTGTCCGCCGGTGCCTGGAACACCTCGTCCCGGGTGAGCGTCTGCTCCGTCTCGAAACCCGTGCTGACGAACCGCCAGCCTCCCCCGTCGCGCGGAACCAGGGTGCAGGTCACGCGCCGATCGACCGCGGCGACCAGGGCCGGCGCACCGGCCAGGACGGCGTACTCGCCGCTGAGGACGAGCTTGCCGGGCGCCGACGCCTCGACGGCGAAGGCCCTGGCACCCAGTACCGACGAGGCGGGTTCTCCGATGCCGCGCAGCATCGTCACCTAGTAGTCTCGAGAGCGCCAAATGTTGACAATCGCGTCAAGTCTTCTACGCCGGTGGGAGAATGCGGAGCATTTCTCAATCGCGTCGCCGCCAAGCGACGCGCCTAGTCCTCGACCACGCGCGCACCGGCCCCGAGACCGACTCGCATCACGCGCTTGACGCCGCTCAGTTCGCGAAGCCGATCCGCGACCGTCGTCGTCGCGGCCGGCAGACAGACCGCCTTCACCTGCGGTCCGGCATCGATCGTGAAGAACACCGGGGTGCCGGCGCCGCGCAAACCCCGCACGGCGCGAATCGCGTCGATCGTCCCTGCGTTCCAGTACAGCAACCCGGGACGCGTCGAGAGCATCAGGGCGTGCAATTTCAGGCAACTGTGCTCCGCGGTGTCCGCCAGGGCTTCGAAGTCGCGAAGACGGATTGCGCGGCACGCCTCGTCGAAGTCCGTCGCCGTCGATTGCATCCACGCCCCGTAGAACGGCGACGTGCTGCGAGACCGCTCCATGCCCTCGGTGGACGACACCGCCTTGACGGCGTCCGACGTGACCGCGATGACGACCTCGAGCGGCCACTCGTCCCGGTCCAGAACAGCCGACGCGCCGGCGTCCGGGTCGAGCGCGACGAAACCACCGAACAGCGACCGCGCGGCAGACGCCGACCCGCGACGCGCCCAGGCCGCCCGCGCCGACGGCGACAGGCCAAGGGAGAAGGTCTCGTCCACGGCCGTGACCAGGGCTGCGAAACCCGACGCCGACGACGCAAGACCCGCGCCGACGGGAAAGTTGCCGCAACTCGTGATGCGCATCGCGGGCAGCACGAAGCGCTCTCGCAATGCCGCGATGAGCCCCGCGACCTTGGCGTCCTGGCGCCCCTCGCCGTTGATCTCCAGGCTGTCCTCGGCGGCCGCGTCCACGCGAGTCCGCGTCGTCAAGCCGTCCAGCGTGATCGACAGCGAAGGCGTCGCCGGTACGTTGCCGTGCCCCGGACGCTTGCCCCAGTACTTGACCAGGGCGATGTTCGGATGGGCGACGGCCACCGCCATGCGCTATTCCCCTTGATAGGCTGGCGCCGGCGTGAAGGCGAAGCCGGAATCCTCCAAGAACTGCGCGACGCCGAGCGTCACGAGGTCGCCGTATTCCGGGCCGATGATCTGGACGCCGATCGGCAACCCGGCGTCGTCCGGGCCGGTCGGGATCACCGTGGCGGGCAGGTAGGCCACACTCGCGAGGCCTGCCCAGAAGACCTGGTCGAAATAGGACACTTCGGCACCGTTGACGACCACGCGTCGCTCGCCGAAAGGCCGATGATCGTGGGGAAAGGCCGAGGTCGCCATGATCGGGGCGATCAGGACGTCGAAGCCGCCCCCGGCGGGCTCGAAGAAGCCATGCCATTGCCAGCGCAGGTGGGTGCGCTTCTCGTTGTTGGCGATCCAATCCCGGAACCTGGCCACCTGCGAACGCTGAACCGTCGCGCCGATGCTCTGATCCTCGGGATCCAGGGCCGCCGCGCGGCGTTCGACCTCGCGGTACCGTTCTTCCGGCAGTCGCGCGGACATCGTCGCTTGCAGCAGGCATTGGTAGACCGTGTGGGAATGCCGCGCATCCACCGGCCGCGCATCGAAATCGACTGCGGCACCGGCATCCCTAAGGGCCTGTGCCACGGCATCCACCCGAGCCGCCACGGTGTCATCGACACGGGCCATGTCGTCATCCCGCCAAACCGCGACCGACAACTCGTCGATCGGCTTCGCCAAGGACTTGAGCTCGAGCCTCGTCCCCTTGGAGGCGATCTCGTCGGGACCGGCCATCACGCGCATGGCGGTCTCGATGTCGCGCGCCGAGCGCCCCAATGGACCGATCACGGAGATGTCGGAGGGACTCAGGATTCCCGGCATGGCGTGCCCCCGCGGCGGCAACAGGCTCCACGTCGGCTTGTGCCCGAAGACGCCACAGAAATGCGCGGGGTTGCGGATCGACCCCCCGATGTCTGACCCGGTCTCGAGACCCGTCAGGCCGGCTGCCAGTGCCGCGGCCGACCCGCCCGACGAGCCGCCCGGAGTGCGCGCGAGATCCCACGGGTTGTTCGTGGTGCCATAGATGTCGTTGTAGCTCTGGAAGTCCGACAGCATCAGCGGCACGTTGGTCTTGCCGAAGATCACGGCACCAGCGGCTCTCAATCGCCGGATCGCGAGCGCATCCTTGGCCGCGATGTTGTCCTTCTGCTCGGGCACGCCCCATGTCGTCGGCGTCCCGGCAATGTCGTAGGACTCCTTGGTGGTCATCGGCACCCCGTGCAGGGGTCCGACGTCGTCCCCCCTAGCAAGCGCCTGATCCGCCTCTTCGGCACTTGCGAGCGCCGCCTCGCGCATCTGCACGATGATGGCGTTGAGGTCGGCGTTGAACGCATCCACCCGATCGAAGTACATCTTGAGCATCTCGACGCAGCCAAATTCGCGCGCCTTGATGCGACGCGCGAGTTCCGTTGCGCTGGCGAATGCCAATCCGGTCATGAAGGGTCTCCCGTTACGGTGGCCGAGTGCGGATGATCCCGTCCGGCAGGACGGGCCTGGTCCGCGAGCTCGGCGAGATATGAAAACAAGCGTGCGATATGGCCGACCTCGTCGCTTCGCGCCAGGAGCTTCTCGCGGGCTTGTGCCGTGAGTTCCGGACCCTCTGCTGCAGGCTCGGCGTGCCCGGCCTGCCGCGCGACGTCCACGGTGTAGGCCAGCAGTCCGCCCATGGGCTTCGCGGCGAGATTGACCAGCCATATGGCGGCGAATACGCCGACGATGAAGATGATGGAGATCAAGTACACCTGCCGTCCTATGGCGCGCTGGATCTTCAAGGCGATCAGGCCGGTATCCATGCCGACGTGGACGGTGCCGGCCACCCCCGCGAGGATCGGGCTGCCGACCTCGATGAAGTCGCCCATACCGGGCAGATTGCGTTCGACGGGCTCAGTTCGCTGGGGATCGTCGGCACGGATTTCCGCCGGGATGCCCGGCACGAAAGTGTGGGCGACGAACTCGCCCTCCTCGTCGGCGATGTAGATGTACTTGATGCCTTGTATTTCGACGAACTGGTCGATCAGCGACTGCAACGCGGTGAGATTGCGGTTCAGCAGGATGTCCACGCTGGAATCGGCGATCGTCTTGGCGATGTTGCTTGCGTTGCTCTGGTACTCCTCGGACAGGTGCGTATCGACGGTGTACACCGTCAGGATGGACGTCGCCAATCCGATGCACCCGAACACCACGAAGATGCCGAACAGCGTCTTCTGAAAGAGCTTCTTGACCTTCATCGGGCCTCCTCTCCGGGACGGCGCGGTTCGCGTACCCCGACGCGCCCTTGCAGGCGCGCTTGGGCTTAGAATAACCCTTGTGGGCCGGAGTCGGAGGCCACAGATGGCGCAAGGCAGCATGCGCCCACTGGTGATCATCGCGCTATGCACCGTGCTGCAGCTCTGCTTCGGCACGGTGTACGCGTGGAGTTTCTTCCAGTCGCTGCTGGTGCGCGACCTCGGCTGGACCTATACCGACACCGCCTGGGCGTTCAGCACCACGATCTTCTCGCTTGGCGTATCCGCGGCCGTCGCCGGGGCGCTCCTGCCACGCCTGGGTCCGCGTCTGCTGGCCGTGACCGGCGGCGTTATGTTCGCGGGCGGCTACATGCTGGCGAGCCTGGCGCTCCACATCGACTCCCTGATCCTCTTCTATCTCGGCTACGGCGTGGTCGGCGGCGTCGGGATCGGGCTCGGCTACGTGACCCCGGTGGCCACCGCGGCGCGCTGGTTTCCCGAACGCACCGGGCTCGCGACCGGGGTGGTCGTGATGGGTTTCGGCGTCGGCGCGCTCCTCCTCAGCCAAGGCCTTGCACCCTTCCTCGTCGTGCGCACCGAAGGGGATCTCACGATGGTGTTCTTCTGGCTGGGCGTGGTGTTCGCGGCACTCGCCATTCCCGCCGGTTTCGCCTTGCGCAATCCGCCCCCGGACTACGAAATCCCGGCAGTGCCCGGGCGGGATGCCCCCATGGGCGACGACATCGACGCCGTCGCGCCGTGCCTCAGATCGCCCGCCTTCGCCGTGATGTGGATCGTCTTCTTCTTCAACATCTCCGCGGGCCTCGCGGTGATCAGCTTCCAGTCGCCGCTACTGCAGGAAGTCTGGGGATTGGCGGATCCGACCGTTGAACCCGAGATGCTCGCCGAATACGGCGCGATGCTGATCGCGGTGTCGTCCCTGTGCAACGGTGCGGGACGCCTCCTGTGGGGCATGATCGCGGACCGCATCGGCCGCGTGCAGGTGTTCCGCCTGCTGTTGGCAACGCAGATGGTGGTGTTCGGCGTCCTGCTCACGGAAACCAACCCGATCATCTTCTCGGCGCTGGTCTGCTACGTCCTGCTCTGCTTCGGCGGCGGTTTCGCGGTCATGCCGTCGTTCATATCCCGCGTTTTCGGTGCGGCGCGCATGTCGCCCGTCTACGGTGCGATCCTCACCGCCTGGGCCGCTGCAGGCATTTTCGGGCCTCTCTACGTGGGCTATCTCAAGGACGCCTACCCCGACCGGGCCGTCATGTACTGCTTCCTCATCGGGATCATGATGCTGGGCGGCGGCTGGGTGTTCACCTACCTCCTGAACGACGATCCCGTGCGGCTGCGCAAGCCCACGTTGGCCAGTACGCTGGCGCAGTTCGGCATATCGCGAGCATGAACCTTCGGTCGCATCGCGCCAACCGCGCGCCTAAACTCGGTCGGCGAAGATTGGCGTTTTGCATATGGTCATGAACCGACGGTCACTGGTTCGCGCTGGCCTCGGGGCGACGCTGGCTGTACCGGCATTTCGAGCACGAGCCCAAGGTGGCGTGACCGACACCGCGTTCACGCTCGGCATGTCCGCCGCGTTCTCCGGTCCGTCGCGCGGCCTGGGCATCGAGCTCTACCGCGGTGCAAGCGCATACTTCGGACACGTCAACGACAACGGTGGCGTGGGGGCTCGGAAGATCGAACTTGCCACCTACGACGACGGCTATCAGCCCGATCCATCCGTGCGCAACACGGTCTCCCTGATGCTCGAGGACGATGTCTTCCTGCTGTTCGGCTACGTCGGCACGCCAACCGTGACCCGGGTCCTGCCGTTGTTGAAGAAGTTCCAGGATCGGAACGTCTACCTGTTCTTTCCGTTCACCGGAGCACAGCCGCAACGCGAGCCGCCCTATGGCGCATTCGCCTTCAACCTGCGCGCCTCGTACCGCCAGGAGACCGCCGGCCTCGTCGACAACTTCGTAGAAATCGGTCGGCGCCGGATCGCCGTCTTCTACCAGGCGGACGCCTATGGACGTAGCGGCTGGGCTGGCGTGCGCCGTGCCCTGGCCCGCCATGGCGAGACCATCGTCGGCGAGGCCACCTATCGGCGCGGCACCAAGTTCACGGCGAGCCTCCGTGCCCAGGTCGAGATACTCAAGGAATCGAGCCCCGACGCCGTGATCTGCATCGGCGCCTACGCGGCGTGCGCGGGGTTCGTCCGCGATGCCGTAAACCTAGGCCTCGACGTGCCCATCGCGAACCTGTCCTTCGTCGGCAGCGAGAATCTCTTGAAGTTGCTCACCGAACACGAAGCGGACAGCGCGGGCTACACGCGTATGCTCGTGAACTCGCAAGTGGTGCCCAGTTACGAGGACAGCAGCATCCCGGCCGTGCGCGAATACCGGGAACTGATGGCGCAGCACGATCCCCAGCTGCCTTCCGACCTGCTGAAGGAACCTTATGCGCCGTTCGCGCACAGCTTCGTGAGCCTCGAAGGCTTCCTGGACGCGAAGCTGATGGTCGAGGTGCTCCGCCGACTCCCGGACCCGCCCAACCGGCACGACCTCGAAGAGGCGGTTTTCACCGTGCGCGACTTCGACCTCGGCATCGGCGAGCCGGTCTCGTTCGGCCCCGGTCGAAGGCAAGGCTTGCAGCAGGTCTACTACACGATGGTCGAGGACGATCGGTTCGTGACGCTCCACGACTGGAGCGCCAAGTTCGCGTGATGGTCGCCGGTTAAGGAAGCCGCCGCTACGAAATGACCGAATGCGGGGTCGGGACGATCCGCGTCACCTCGATGTCCGGCTGCATCAACTCGGCTACCCGCGGCGCGATGTCGTTCCTCCACGTGTCGCTCTGGTAGACGTCCGCGTACTGCTGTTCGCGGTCGGCTTCGGACGCGAAACGCCGCATCCACACGTAGGTGGTCTCGTCTTCGCCGCGGAAGCTGCCGGCGATGACCATGCCCTTGCTGACCTGGAACGGGATGATCGTGCCTTCCATGAACTCCACCCATTCGTCCATCTTGCCGTCGTTGATCTTGTAGCGCCTGAGTTCGTAGAACATTGGAATGGTCTCCTTGATTGCTTGTCGCCGCGGCACGCGAATGAGTCGCGGTACGCGACGGCGCAGTTTAAACGTTGCGTCGCGACGAACGGGAGCACCGATGCGCTTTATACTGCCTTGGCCCACCCGATCGACGCCCGCTTAAGGAGACAAGGAGGCGCTTGTGGCAGCACTTGACGGAATGCGCATTCTCGACATGACCCAGTACGAAGCCGGCACTTCCTGTACGCAGAGCCTCGCCTTCCTCGGTGCCGACGTCGTCAAGGTCGAACGGCCCGAGGTCGGCGACCCGGGGCGCGGCAGGGCCCGGGGCGCGGCCCTGGACGCCGAGTATTTCGTCAACTGGAACAGCAATAAGCGCAGCGTGACCCTGCACCTCGATACGCCCGCGGGCCGCGAGGTCCTCATGAAGATGGTGCCCAACTACGACGTTTTCGTGGAGAACTACGGTCCCGGCGTGGTGGAGAAACTCGACATCGGCTACGACGCCATGCGCGACGTGCACCCCGAGATCATCTACGTGCGCATCAAGGGCTTCGGCACCAGCGGGCCGTACGCCGACTACAAGTGCATGGATATGGTCGCCCAGGCGGCGGCAGGCGCGTTCTCGATCACCGGCGAGCCCGACGGGCCGCCCATGCGTCCCGGACCGACCATGGGCGATGCCGGTACCGGCGTGCAGGCGGCGCTAGCCATCACCGCCGCCTGGGCGCAGAAGCAGCGCACCGGCGAGGGGCAGTACGTCGAACTGTCCATGCAGGAAGCGATGACCTACTACCTGCGCACCGCCGTGTCCCGAACAGGCTTCGGCACGGAGCCCACGCCGCGAATCGGCAACGGCGACAATCCATTCGTGTCGCTGTATCCCTGCCGCGGCAACGGGCCGAACGACTACGTCTTCATCATGGCGGTCAACCCGCGCATGTGGGCTGCCGTCTGCCGCACCATTGGCCAGCCGGGCCTTCTCGCGGACGAGCGCTTCGACACGGCGGCGAAGCGGCGCACGAACTCGGCGGCGCTTCGCGGCGAAATCGAAACCTGGACGCGCAGCCAGTCCAAGCAGGCCGCTATGACCGCACTCGCCCAAGCCGGCGTCTGCGCAAGCCAGGTCTATGAAACCAACGACCTGTTCACCGACCCCCACCTGCTGGCGCGCGATTTCGTGCAGACGGTCCACCACGCGCAGCACGGCGATGTCCGCCTTCTCCGCTGGCCGGCGCGGATGTCGAAGAGCCATGTCACCATGAAAGGGGCGCCGCTACTCGGCGAGCACACCGACGAGGTCTTGGCGGAGGATCTCGGCCTGTCCCAAGCGGACATCGACGGATTGCGCGCCGGTGGCGCGCTCGGCTCGGAGGCCCGCTAGCGCCGGATTCGGGCCGTGGCCGTCCAAGCTCACCTGGTCGACGGCACCTTCGAGCTGTTTCGCTGCTTCCACGGCGCGCCCCGGCACGTCAACGCCAAGGGCGAGGAGGTCGGCGCTGTCCGCGGCCTCCTGCACACGCTGCTGTCCCTGCTCAAGTCCGACGACGTCAGCCACGTGGCGGTGGCGTTCGATGCGTTGCCGGCGGCACGTGGCCCGGTCAAGGACGAGCCGGGCATTCTGATCAGACGCCAGGCGCCCCTCGCACTGGACGCAGTGCGCGCGCTCGGCATCCGACTGTGGCCCATGGTTCGCTTCCAAGCGGACGATGCCCTGGCCACGGGCGCACGGGTTCTCCGCGAGGACGCAGGCGTGGAGCGGGTCGTCCTCTGCACCAGCGACACGGACCTTTTCCAGTGCATTCGCGGCGAGCGCGTGGTCGTGCTGAACCGCATCTCCAAGACCGTCACGGACGAGACAGCCTTCCGCAGCCGCTACGGTATCGCACCGCAGCAGTTTCCCGACCACCTCGCCTTGGTCGGCGCGCCGGCCAAGGGGCTGCCCGGTGTGCCGCGTTGGGGGTCACGGACGGCGGCCGCCATGCTCCATTGCTACGGGGCAATCGAGCGCATCCCCGAGAATGCCGCTGACTGGGAACCGAAGGTCCCCGGCAAGGCACGGCTGGCCGCGGAACTCCTCGCCGGACGCGACGAAGCGCTGCTTGTGAAACGGCTCGCGACCTTGCGTGACGATCTTCCGATCGACTGTTCCGTAGGGGCCTTGGCGTGGCGAGCGCTGGACGAACCACGGCTGCGGCGCGTCGTTGCTCGCGCCGAGGCGTCCGATCTGTGGCCTCGGATCGAGCGCTGGCGCCCTGGTCCCGAACGGCGCGACGCTACGCGCCTGTGAGAATCCCCACGCCCTGCTCGAACGCTGAACGTGCCCGGCCCTTGAGTTCGTCCAGGGTACGGCTGCCGATCGGGTGGTCGACCATCGCGAACGGGTAGCTCGGTATGCCGAGTGCCCTGGCGATGTTGCGCCCCGTCACCTCGAACGGGTAGGTGCAGATCACCAGCGCGGGCTTGCCAAGCTGTTCGAAGGAAATGCCGTCATGCACACTGCACGTTGAGCAGCTCCCTCAGTCGCCGACCGCCGTGATCAGGAAGTCCGCCCTGCCCGACAACTCCCGGTGATGTTCCGGAAGCGCTGGTCTCGACGCGTTCCCCTTGTTGATGAAACCGCCGACTTCGCAGCCGAAGTCGCGGGCGAAGAGAGCGGCCGTCTCGTTCAGCAGCACGTCCGCGTTGGCCTTGCCGTTGGACAACAGGCCGATGCTCCGTCCGGCCAGGTCGTCGAGACGGGGCGCCAGGGTCCGTTCCGTCGATCCGCCGCGGCCGCCCGGGTCGATCAAGGTCATGCTCATTCTGGATTGCCTCCTAGTTGCGCAGCGTAAGCCTCGCTAGCAGTCGATACACACGCCGATGGGTTTGGATTGCATGATGGAGCCTCGGCTGCGGCTCCACGAAGGGATGAACGCCGAGTGACCGCCGGCATCGCCGCCCGCCACGGTGACGAGGATGTCGTCCGGGCCGAAACCGCGGCGGACATCCGCCGTACCTTGGCGCTCGTGCTCCCGGGGAACGTACTTCCTGACCTGTTTCATGGCCTCGACGGACTGCGAGGCATTCTCGAACAGGTACTGCCGTACATCGGCCTTGGTCCAGCCGGTGCTCGCGACGATCTCCGCATGTTCGGGGGACAGCACGACCACCGACTGGCCCGTCGTGATGCAGCCCAAGTTGGCCATTGAGTCCGCGACGCAGTCGAGGATGGCTTCCGGCGTGTTGCCGCCATGGTTCTCGACGTTGCAGAAACCGGCGCCGGCGAACACCGTCACGCTGGAGATGTCCTCGCCAAAGCCGAGTTCCACGTTCAGAGGCTGCCAAGGATTGCGCTCGGCCCGTTCCGCGATGCACGAGCAGTACTTGCCCGGGTGGCCTTGGGTGGACTGGTCCGATACGCCTGGGATCATCTCGAAGACATTCATGATGACGAGCCGCATGGCGCGTCCGATCGTCGCGTTGGCGCGATTGCCGGGGCCGAAGACGTTGCCGGCCGCGTTCATGCCGATGTCGGTCACCACCGGACCGGCAACGATCAGCATCGGGGCCGAACCGCCGGTGCTGGCCGTCGAGCCGTGAAAGTTGTACGCGGGCTCGTTGGCCGCCTCCAACGCGGCCACGACAACCGGGAAGTACTCCGGAAGGCAGCCCGCCATGACCGCGTTCACCGCCGCGGCCAGGATGCTGCACTCGAGCCCCGTGGTCGGGTGGGTCGCGATCACCGTCTCGGCCGGGCGGCCTTCCATGGCGAGCATCGACTCGACACGCGACATCTCGGGGGGCACCACCGGCAGGCCGTCGGTCCAGCCCCGTTCGTAGCAGGCGTCGATCGCGGCCAGGACATCGTCCTCGACGTCTACCGTCCTGGCTGTGCTGGCGATGCTGGCCATAACGTCCCTCCTAGTAGGCGCTGCTGCCGCCGTCCGCCTTGTAGATGGCGCCCGTGACGAAGGCCGCGTCATCGCTGGCCAGAAACAGCATGACACGGGCGATGTCGTCCGGCTGCGCGTAGCGGCCGAGCGGGATGTTGGCCGCGATTCGCTCCCGCGCAGCCTGCGGATCGTCCGGCGACATGCCGGCTTCGAGGCTGCGCATCATGCGCGTGTCCACCGGCGAGGGGTTGACGGTGTTGACGCGGATGTTCATGGGCGCGCACTCGCGCGCGGCGGCCCTCATCAAGCCGATGACGGCGTGCTTGCTCGCACCGTAGGGCGCGATCCCGGGCGTCCCGGACAGGCCGGCGACGCTCGACGTGATCACGATGCTGCCGCCGCCCCGGGCGGCGAGCGCCGGGATGGCGGACTTCAAACCCAGCCACACGCCCTTGACGTTGACCGCCATGACGCGGTCGAAGTCCTCCTCGCGCGACTCGACGATCGGCGCCACCGCGCCTTCGATGCCGGCATTGGCGAGGAAGATGTCCACGCCGCCGTAGCGCTCGGTGGCGACTTGGAACATGCGCTCGTTGTCTGCGGCCCGGGTGATGTCGGCGGCGCACGCGCTCACCCGGTTGCTGCCGATCGCGCGCAAGGCGTCGTCGAGCGCGTCTTCGGCCAGGTCCACGATCAACACATTGGCGCCCTCGGCGGCGAAGCGTCTCGCAGCACCCTGGCCGATGCCGCCGGCGCCACCGGTGATCACTGCGACCTTGCCGTCAAGCCTCATGTTCTTTTCCCCATGCGCGAAGGGCACGATTATGGATCAGTTCCTCAGGTCCTGGCGCACAGCGTTGCCTTCGCGGCGTCGCTCTTGCGACACTCACGGTCGACTTAGGCGAGACCGCATGGCGCTCCTCGAAACATCCCTAAAAGCAAGCGACCCGGCGTTCGTCGCCAACGACGCCCACAACCGGGCCTTGAGCCGCGAGCTAAAGGACCTCGCCGAACGCATAGCGCTAGGCGGGGACGAACGGTCGCGCACCCGCCACGTCGGCCGGGGCAAGCTGCTCCCCCGGATGCGCGTCCAGGGCCTGATCGACACCGGGTCGCCGTTTCTGGAAATCGGCCAGCTTGCCGGTCACGGGCTCTACGAAGACGTCATCCCCGCGGCAGGATTGATCGCCGGTATCGGCCGCGTGGCCGGCACGGAGTGCATGGTGATCGCCAACGACGCCACGGTGAAGGGCGGAACGTACTACCCGATCACCGTGAAGAAGCATCTTCGTGCCCAGGAGATCGCGGCCGAGAACCACCTGCCGTGCATCTACCTCGTGGACTCCGGCGGCGCCTTCCTGCCGATGCAGGCCGGCGTCTTCCCCGACAAGGACCACTTCGGCCGGATCTTCTACAACCAGGCCAACCTGTCCGCCGCCGGCATCCCGCAAGTGGCGGTGGTGATGGGTTCCTGCACCGCGGGCGGCGCGTACGTGCCGGCCATGTGCGACCAGGCGATCATCGTGCAGAACCAAGGCACCATCTTCCTCGGTGGCCCGCCGCTGGTGAAGGCTGCCACGGGCGAGGAAGTGGACGCCGAGAGCCTCGGCGGCGGCGACGTCCACTCGCGCCGTTCCGGCGTCACCGACTACCTGGCCGTGAACGACGAGCATGCGCTCGCGCTCGCCCGCGAGATCATCGCTGCGACGCCCATCCGCTACGTGGAGAACGTCGCCAGGCGCGCGCCGGCCCCGCCCCGCTATCCCGCGGAGGAGCTCTACGGCGTGCTACCGCCCGACACCCGTACGCCGTACGACGTCCGCGAGATCATCGCCCGGCTGGTGGACGAATCCGACTTCCACGAGTTCAAGGCGCTCTACGGCGACACGCTTGTGTGCGGTTTCGCGCACATCGAAGGCACCCCCGTCGCGATCCTCGCCAACAACGGCATCCTGTTCTCCGAGTCGGCATTGAAGGGCGCGCATTTCATACAGCTCGCCGACCGCCGCGGCGTGCCGCTGCTCTTCCTGCAGAACATCACGGGGTTCATGGTGGGGCGCAAGGCGGAAAACCTCGGCATCGCGAAGGACGGCGCCAAGATGGTCACGGCGGTGGCCTGCGCCGGCGTGCCCAAATTCACGGTGGTGATCGGCGGTTCGTTCGGCGCCGGCAACTACGCCATGTGCGGGCGCGCCTACGGCGCCCGCATGCTGTGGACTTGGCCCAATGCGCGGGTCTCGGTCATGGGTGGCGAGCAGGCCGCGCACGTTCTGGCAACCGTCCGCCGGGACGGCCTCGCGGCGCGCGGGCAGACCTGGCCGGAGGCCGAACAGGATGCCTTCATGGACGACATCCGCACGCAGTACGACCACGAAGGCCACCCGTATTTCGCCAGCGCGCGGCTGTGGGACGACGGCGTGATCGATCCCGTCGACACGCGCAGGGTGCTCGGCCTGGCACTCGCCGTGGCCGCGCGCGAGCCGGCTTCGCGTGCAGACAGCCGGTTCGGCATTTTCCGGATGTAGGCACGCTACGATGTTCAAGACGCTCCTTGTCGCGAATCGCGGCGAAATCGCCTGCCGCGTGATCCGTACGGCTCGCCGATTGGGCATCCGCACGGTTGCCGTCTATTCCGATGCCGACGCGCAAGCCTTGCACGTCGAACAGGCCGATGACGCTGTTCGAATCGGACCGGCGCCCGCACCGCAGAGCTACCTCGACCAGGACGCCATCGTTCTGGCCATCGCCGCGAGCGGAGCCGACGCGGTACATCCCGGGTATGGCTTCCTGTCGGAGAACCCCGACTTCGCCCAAGCCGTGTCGGCAACGGGGGCGACCTTCGTCGGACCCTCGGCCGACGCCATCCGCGCCATGGGCGCAAAGATCGGTGCCAAGGCGCTGGTCGCAGCGGCCGGCACGCCGGTGGTACCCGGCTACGATGGAGCCGACCAGGACCCGCAAGCCCTCGCCGACCAAGCCGCCGAGATCGGTTTCCCCATCCTCATCAAGGCATCCATGGGTGGTGGCGGCAAGGGCATGCGCCAAGTCGATCGCGCCGAGGATTTCGCCGCGGCGCTCGCCGGCGCGAAGCGCGAGTCGCGTGCCGCGTTCGGCGACGACACCGTGCTGCTCGAGCGCTACCTGACGGCGCCGAAGCACATCGAGATCCAGATCCTGGCGGACACCTTCGGCAAGACGCTGTCGCTCCTCGAGCGCGACTGCTCCGTCCAGCGACGCCATCAGAAGGTGATCGAGGAAGCACCGGCGCCCACCGTGGATCCCGCATTGCGGTCGCGCATGAGCGATGCGGCGATCCGGGCGGCTCGCGCGGTCGGCTACGTCGGCGCGGGAACCGTGGAGTTCATCGCGGAGGGGGGCGACTTCTACTTCATGGAGATGAACACGCGCCTGCAGGTCGAGCACCCCGTCACCGAAGCGATCCTCGGCCTGGACCTAGTCGAGTGGCAATTGAGGATCGCTGCCGGCGAGCGGATCGCGTTCGACCGGGACGACGTTGCCATCGACGGCCACGCCGTGGAGGCCCGGCTGTACGCCGAAAACACGCGCGGCAAGAGGTTCCTGCCGTCGACCGGCACCTTGCAGCGCGTCGCGTTCGGCGAGGCCCGCGTCGATACGGCGATCCGCGACGGCACCGAGGTCACGGTCCACTACGACCCCATGCTCGCGAAGGTCATCGCCCACGGTGCCACCCGCGCCCAGGCCGTGGCGCGACTGGACGCGGCCTTGCGGGCGACCGAGATCGCCGGTGTCGAGCACAACATCGCCTGGCTCCGGGAGGTACTTCGCCATCCGCAGTTCGCCGGCGGCACCTATACGACCCGCATGGCGGAGCAGCACGCCGACGAACTGACGCCGTCGGACAACTGGAGCTTGAGCGCCGCCGGATTGCTCGGCTATGTGCTAGGGCGGACGGGTGGCGACCCCTGGTCGCGCAACGACGCCTTCCAGATCAACCGGGCCCACGAACAGACCATCCGCGTCCGGCGCAGCCGCAAGACCCACGACATCTCCATCGTTGCGCAACCCGACCACTACGAGGTGGACACGCCGGCCGGAGCGTTGCGATTCGAGGACGTGGATCTCGAACACGGTCAGCTCTCGGCCCGCGTCGACGGCGAACGTGTACGCGTGCGCCTCGTGCATGTCGGGCAGGACGTGTTCGCCATGGCGGACGGCGCCACGGAGCGCCTGACCATCGTCGAGCCCGATGCCGGTGGCTTCGGTCGTGCCAGCGAGCGCGGCGGGCGCGTCACCGCGCCGATGCCCGGGCGCATCGTCTCGGTGGCCGTCGCCGCCGGCGAACGCGTGCGGGCCGACGCGGTGCTGGTCGTCCTCGAGGCCATGAAAATGGAACACAGCATCCGGGCACCCGCCGACGCCGCCGTCGCAGCCGTGCACTGCGCAGTAGGCGACCGGGTGGACGAAGGCGTCGAACTCGTCAGCCTCGAGTCGGACTAACGGCGGTCGGCGCCTCGCTACCGGCGGCGACCGCGAAGTGGTCGCGTCGCGTATGTATAATGCGCCGCCGTCCCATGGTGCCCGCCGGGTGAGTCGTTGATGTCCAACGCCAAGCACAAGCTGTGCTTTTCTGTCGCCGCCTTCGTCGCCGTATTGGCCTTCGGGCAGACCATGGACCCCGGCACGGTTGCCGACATCGCCGAACGCACGGCACCGTTCGGCAAGCTCTGCCTTGAAGGTCAGGACTGCGCCGGCGACCCGTCGGCGGAGGCCGCCACGCCGGTTGCCGCCTTGAGTGGCAGCGACGTCTACGGGACGTTCTGCCGCACCTGCCACGACGCGGGGCTCAACGACGCGCCCAAGGTCGGCGACGCCGAGGCCTGGGCACCGCGCCTCGCGAAAGGCAACGAGGTTCTGCTGCAGAACACGAAGGATGGATTCGCCGACGGGCTGATGCCAGCGATGGGACTCTGCATGGCGTGCTCGGACGCCGAGCTTCAGGCCGCGATCGACTTCATGACGGGTGACGCCGACGCCGGTTGAGCCCTGCACCGCGCGCCTTGAAGCCAGCGGTCACGCGTCGGGGTCTCGGCCACCTTCCATCGCCCGATAGCCTAGGGCCTCGCCCACATGGACGGCGCCAACCGACTCCGCGCGCGCCAAGTCGGCGATCGTCCGTGCGACCTTGCGCACCCGGTGAATCGCACGCGCCGATAGCCCGAGCCGCCGACCGGCGCGGCGCAGCAGGCTCTGGGCCGCAGGCTCCAGCGTGCAGTACTCGTCCACCTCCCGCGCCGCCAGCGTCGCGTTCAGGCATCCGGCTCGATGCCACTGTCGGTCGCGCGCCTGGGCAACAGCGCCACGCAATGCGCCGTCATCGAGTGTCGGCACGCGCTCGGCCCACAGGTCGTCATCGGCAACCGGTCCGACTTCGATGCGCACGTCGATCCGGTCGAGCAGCGGTCCCGACACGCGACTTCGGTACTTCGCGACCTGCTGCGGTGCGCAGCGGCACCGGGCTTGGTCGCAAACGAATCCGGCCGGACACGGATTCATGGCGGCGACGAGCTGGAACCGGGCCGGAAAGCGTACCGTCTGGTTGACGCGGGCGATGGCGACGTCGTCGCCCTCGAGCGGCTCGCGCAAGGCCTCGAGGACGTCGCGGTGGAATTCCGGCAACTCGTCGAGAAACAGGACGCCGCAGTGCGCAAGCGTGACTTCGCCGGGCGCGATCGGATTCCCGCCGCCGATCATCGCTGCCGCCGACGCGCTGTGGTGTGGATCGCAGAAGGGGCGCTCGGCGAAGCCGGGGGCGCGGCGAGCCGAAACCGAGTAGACGTTGGCAACCTCAACCGCCTCGCGCGGCTCGAGTGGCGGCAGCAACCCCGACAGGCGGCGCGCCAGCATCGTCTTGCCCGTTCCCGGCGGGCCGACCATCAACAGGTGGTGGCCACCCGCCGCCGCGACCACCAACGCGCGCTTGGCATGCGCCTGGCCCCGCACGTCGTTCAACGAGGGCGACCGGTTCGCCACCGGGCGGGGTTTGGCGAGCGTAACTGCGCCCGGCAGCTCATCCGCTGCGAGCAGTCCCACCACATCAAGCAAGGAGTCCACGGGGTAGACGGCGAGGTCGGTGTCAGCGAGGGGGCCGAGCTCTTCGCGCTGCGCGCTGGGGATCACCAGCCCGGTCCCGGTCCCGGCGACCTTCGCCGCCGCGCAGAACGCGCCGGCCACCGGCCGAAGTTCGCCATAGAGCGAGAGTTCCCCCAAGAACTCGAGCCTTGCCAAGTGGCGATCGGGGATCTGCCGGGTAGCCGTGAGGATGGCAACGGCGATGGCGAGGTCGAATCGACCGCCGTGTTTGGCCAAGTCCGCCGGGGCCAAGTTGACCACCAGGCGGCCCAGCGGGAAGTCGAGCCCGGCGCTCTTGATCGCGCTGCGGACCCGGTCGCGTGCCTCTCGCACGGCCTTCTGCGGCATACCGACCAACGTGAAGGAGGATGCACCAGGCTGGTAGTGCGCCTCGACGAGCACTTGCGGTGCTTCGAGACCGTATTGCGCACGGGTGTTGACGGGGACAGCCATCTTGCGGACGCACTGTAGGGGCGACGACCACTGCACGGAAAGGGAGAAACGCCTCGTGCGCTTGTAGGAAATCGACCCGTCGTGGTGCTAACGGCACCATCGCCGGACACGCCTTCACCCGGCAAGTCCTCATGCGGACGACTCCGGCCGTGTGCACCAATCTGGTGCCTTGGCGACATTTTTGGGCACCGCATGGAGGCATGTCGCAGGGCGATAGCCATAACCTACTGAAACGAAATACGTTTGTTTCTGGCACGCCATGTGCAGTTTTGCGCATCATATACGCGGTCCCTCGGTGACCGAACCGGTGCGCCGAGCCATACGCAAACTCAACAAGGGGAATCTGAAATGAAGAAACTACCCATGCTCCTCGCCGTCGGGCTGCTGGCCACCCCCATGGCCTTCGCCCAAGACGGCCCCACGATCGAGGGCAACGTGACCTTGGCTTCCGACTACTCTTTCCGCGGGTGGTCGCAGACACAGCGCGACCCGGCGATCCAAGGTGGACTCGACCTCGCGTTCGCGTCCGGCTTCTACGTTGGCACGTGGGGTTCGAACGTCAACTTCGGCGCCGACGCCGACGGCAACGTCGCCTCGATGGAGTGGGACCTCTACCTGGGCTGGGCTGGTGAAGTGGCTGACGGGGTCGGCCTCGACGTCTCCTTCATCAATTTCGAGTATCCAGGCAACCGCGAGGCCCTCAACTACCAGGAACTGGCGGCTTCACTGTCGTTCGCGGACTTCACCTTGGGCGTCAACTACTCGCCCGAGTACCTCGCCGTCAGTGACGTCACATTCATGTACCCGTATGCCGATTACAGCTATGCCCTGGGCGAGTTCGTCACCCTGGATCTGCATCTTGGCTTCAACATGGCGGACTCCCCCGGCGGTGACTTCTTCGGCACGGAGCAAGGAGACGAGTACATCGACTACAGCGCCGCCGTGTCGTTCGAGTTGCTTGGCGCCTCCGTATCCGTCGGCCTCTACGGGACCGACATCGACGACGACGGCAGTTGTGGCCGCGACTGCGAACTCCGCCCGATTCTTTCGCTAAGCCTGTAATCAAGGCACAATCCTTGGCGGCATCTGATCTTCCACGAGACATGCGCCAAGGAGACTAACCAGCGCTCAAGAGGTCGCGCCCGTCCACAGGGCGGGTGCGGACCTCTCGCGCGCATTGACAGGGGGAACCCATGAAACTCATCACGGCAATCATCAAACCGTTCAAGCTCGACGACGTCCGGGAGTCGCTTTCCGAGATCGGCGTCCAAGGCATGACGGTGACGGAAGTGAAGGGGTTCGGTCGGCAGAAGGGGCACACCGAACTGTATCGCGGCGCCGAGTACGTCGTTGACTTTCTACCGAAAGTCAAGGTCGAGGTCGCCATCGACGACGGTCTCCTGGACCAATGTCTCGATGCGATCGGCAAGGCTGCGAATACCGGCAAGGTCGGGGACGGCAAGATCTTCGTCACCTCGCTCGAAGAGGCAGTTCGCATCAGGACGGGCGAAACCGGCACCGACGCAGTTTAGGCGCGCCGGCGCCTCGCCCAAGGGCATCGGCGCGTCGCTTGGCGACGCCGCCGCGAAGCCCGACTCAAAACCTTAGGAGAGAATCGTGGAAGATCTTATCCAGACCAACTATGCCCTAGACACCTTCTACTTCCTGTTGATGGGAGTACTCGTGATGTTCATGGCATGCGGCTTCTCGATGCTCGAGGCGGGGATGATCCGGGCGAAGAACACGTCCGAGATCCTCACCAAGAACGTCGCGCTGTATTCCATCTCGTGCATCATGTACCTGTTGATCGGGTACAACATCATGTACATGGATGCCCCGGGAGGCGGCATCTTTCCAAGCTTCGGCTTCCTGATCGGCGAGGAGAACACGGCCGAGCAGATCATCAACGGCACCGCTGGCGGCGTCGCCACCGATCACTCGGAGCGTTCCGACTACTTCTTCCAGGTCGTGTTCGTGGCCACGGCCATGTCCATCGTCTCTGGCGCGGTCGCCGAACGCATGAAACTGTGGGCCTTCCTCGGTTTCGCCGTCATCATGACCGGGATCATCTACCCCGTGCAGGGGATGTGGACCTGGGGTGGCGGCTGGCTTTCCGAGTTCGGCTACAGCGACTTCGCCGGCTCCGGCATCGTCCACCTGTGCGGTGCGGCCGCGGCGCTGGCCGGCGTCCTGCTGCTCGGACCGCGGACCGGCAAGTACGGCCCAAGCGGCGAAGTGCACGCCATCCCGGGGTGCAACATGCCGCTGGCGACGCTCGGCATGTTCGTGCTCTGGTTCGGCTGGTTCGGCTTCAACGGCGGCTCGGAGCTCAAGATCTCCAACGTCGACGAGGCCAATGCCGTCGCGCAGGTTTTCGTCAACACCAACATCGCCGCCTGCGGCGGGCTGGTCGCGGCACTCCTGCTCGCCCGGGCGTGGTTCGGCAAGGCGGACCTCACCATGGCGCTGAACGGCGCCTTGGCGGGACTCGTCGCCATCACCGCCGACCCCCTGTCCGGCAGCGCGTTCTGGTCGATGATCATCGGCGCGGTAGGCGGCTTGATCGTCGTGTGCTCGATCGTGCTGCTCGACAAGCTCAAGATCGACGACCCAGTGGGTGCCATCAGCGTCCACGGAACGTGCGGCATCTGGGGCGTGATCGCCGTCGTCTTCAACAACGGCGATGCGACGATTCTCGGGCAGATCATGGGCATCCTCGGGATCTTCGGCTGGGTGTTCATCGCCTCGCTCGTCATCTGGTACGCCTTGAAGGCGACAGTCGGCATCCGGGTGTCCGAGGAAGAGGAGTTTTCGGGCGTGGACATCTCCGAAACCGGCATCGAGGCCTACCCGGAGTTCCAGCAAGCAGCTTGACTACGGTCTCAACGACCATCGCGAAAAAGGCGCCGGCAACGGCGCCTTTTTCGTGTGGCATGATGGAAGTCCCGTTTCACGGAAAGGCCACACATGGGAGTGCGCACGGCAACAGTTTGCGGATTGGCAACGCTCGCGCTCTCGATGCCAGCCCAACCAGGAGCCGCCGACATGTTCGACCGCGTTGACCACCGCTACGCCAGCAACGGCGACGTCCGCCTGCACTACGCGGTCGCCGGGCCCGAGGACGCACCTCTCGTGGTATTCGTCCACGGCTTCCCGGACTTCTGGTACTCGTGGCGCGAACAGATGGCCGCCCTCGACGACTCCTTCCGCGTTGCCGCGTTGGACATGCGTGGCTACAACCTGAGCGACAAGCCACAAGGCGTGGACAACTACGCCATGCCACACCTCGTCGCGGACGTCGCGGCGGTGATCGCCGCCGAGTCCGCCGAAAGCGCCGTGGTGGTCGGTCACGACTGGGGCGGCGCCGTGGCGTGGAACATCGCCATGACGCGACCGGGCGTGGTCCGCCTGCTCGTCATCCTCAACCTGCCGCATCCGCGCGGGCTGATGCGCGAGATCGCCAACAACCCCGAGCAGCGGCGCAACAGCCAGTACGCGTTCGACTTCCAGCAGCCGGACGCCCACAAGGCCTTGCAGGCCGATCGGCTCGCGGGCTGGGTGCGCGACGAAGCGGCACGCAAGCGCTACGTCGAGGCGTTCGAGCAGTCCGACTTCGAGGCCATGCTGAACTACTACAAGGCCAACTACCCGCGCCCGGATGCCGAAACGGCGACCATCGCCCCCGAGGCACCGAACGTGACGATGCCCGTGTTGATGTTCCACGGACTCGAAGACACCGCCCTGCTGCCGGGTGCGCTGAACGGAACGTGGAACTGGGTTGACGCCGATCTCACCCTCGTCACGGTCCCAGGCGCAAGCCACTTCGTGCAGCAGGACGCAGCGGATCTCGTGTCCACCACGATGCGCGATTGGCTGCGGCGGCGGGCGGAGTAGCCCGCCGGACCGTTGGGATAAACGGCACGCACAAGCGTTGCGGGGCCTGCGCCGTGTCCAGCCGCGTTCGCCAAAGGACATATGCTACAGCGCGTTGATGGCCGCCAGGTCGCTCGAGCGCATTTCGCCGGTCTCGGTCACTTCAAGTACGCGGTTGACCATCGCGTCCATCGGGTTGCCCTGGCGGACGAGATGGGCCAAGGCAGCGCGGAGAAAGGCCTCCGTCTGTGCACGCTCGACGTTGGGCAGGACAACCAATCCGGGATGGATGTCCTGCCGCGCAGCGAGGTTGCGGAAATCGCGACCGTTCTGTGTGACTAGGACGAGGTCGTGGTCGATGCACCGGTCCAGCACGCGGTGGTCGGGGTCGCCTAGGCCACCATCATTTCGCGGATGGAGGACGACGTGGTCACCCTCATCGTTCAAAGCGAGAGCGATCTGTGGCGAGATGCACTCGTCGAGGAACAGGCGCACGGTTCCTGCCGACGCGCCAGCGGGCTTAGGCTTGGAAGCGGCGGAATGGCTTAGTCGGCGTCCCCCAAGGCTTGCCGCACGGATGCGGCTCTAGCGGTTTCGTTTGGGCATACGTGTTCGCCGCATGGAGTGCCTCTAAGGAAATGCGGGGGTAGTCCTCCAGCAGTTCCGCGAGCCCGTCGCCGCCGGCGAGCCGCCCTCGAATCGCGTACACGGAAACGCGAGTCCCGACCACAACCGGCGTCCCGCCGAGGATTTCCGGGTCAGACACGATCCAGCGATCGCGGGCGGAGCGGTATTGCTCGGTCAGAAATCGGGCCTCCGCCTCGTCCACGCCGCAGATCGTCTGATAGAGGTCCGAGTAGGGAATGGTCACCGAACCGCTCCTACGGCCTTTGGCGTTCCAGTAGACGTCCCACTCGGGCAGCTTGTGGTGGACATCATGTACGAGTTCGTCTTGGCTCATCGCACCGTAGTCATCCCAAACCTGTTGGATCACATGGAGATCGTCGTCGCTCAGGCCGTCTAGCGACTGAACCGATACGCCCTTGCGAACGCTAAGCCCGCGGTCGGTTTGGACAATGTGGCCACCCCAATCGCCGGTCGGCATCGGCGAACGGGCACCTCTTGCAAGACGCCATGTCGCGGACAGCGCCATGCCCCTTTGCATGGCGCAGACGTCGTCCTCCACAATCGGGAGAAGGTACCGCAGCATAGCCTCGCGCTCGGCCAGATACATGAGCTTGACGAGCCGTAGCTTGCCAATCGGGGCGTTGGCCTTGCGGATGAACGCGACCGCCATCTGCGCAGCTTGCCGCTCTCTCACCTAAGATCTCCTTCCAAGTTCCGCCAGCCTACCACCATCGAGTCTGTTCTGACTGTCCGTCGGCGGGCCAAGGGTCAGAGTAGCTGCCGGGTGCCGTCAGGCTGGGTCGGTACTGCTGGTCAGGTGGCCTTGAAAGGCTCCGAGTTCGGGGAGACCAAGGACTTCCTCTGCGACAAGACTGACATCGGCAACGAATGCGTCCACCTGTTCGTCTGCCGTGTCTTGACCAGCGATCACCTGCGCCAGCGGCTTGTGGATGATGAACGGATGCCACTGATTACGTCCGGTGTAGATCGCCCACCCGGGACTCTGGTCTAGGTGGTGTAACGCATCATTTAACTCCTGATAGCTACCGTTTTCACGGTAGTGACGGAACCGCCTTATGTTGACGGAAAGGACCAGGCAGGCGAGCGGGCCATCGCCGGAGTCGTCGTTCACGGCCGGGAAATCATGATCTTCCCCGTCGTGCATCACGCCGATGAAAACGCCTGGATCCTAATCGACCGCGTCGTTGTGTCCCCGCAAGTAGAACCCGCAGCGCCCCCAACTCTTGCCTCTTGGGAGAGATTGCTCCGTGACTCCGACCATCTCGCGCCAGACGTGGCTGTCGGCGGCACTGTCAGTCAGGGATCGGATCCGCTTGACCAAGGCGTCGACCCGCGACCGCGCCTGCCTTTGGACTGATAGTTGCACAGGGATGTCCTGTAGCTCCTCAAGCGTGATCGGCGTCATCGGTCCTAGCCCTCGCTTTTCCAGTAGGTGAAGAAAACTCCGCGTCGCGAACTCATCAACCGTGTCGCGTGCGCCGCCATCGTCGAGCCAAGTAGACAGCCATTCGTAAACCTGCTGCCACAATAAGGCACAATCCGGGCATTGCCCCCACTGGCTTTTGCTCTTCGTGATGAGGATGATCGCGAAGTTGCCGATGCCGAACTTTGACTCCCCAAACTTGCGGTACGCGGCAAGCTGGCAATTGCCAAGTTTCGCGCTGACCTTGTGCTCGAAGATCAGTCCCCGACTCTCGTCAGCGGACTCACCGACCATGTCCGGTCGCTTGGCGCTGCCGTCACTGGCCGTTTCCTGGGTTCGCCAGCGCCAACCATCACCGGTCAACCGTACGGTGCAACCTTGGTCGGTGAGCCTTTCGAGTAAAAATTCACCGAATCCGGTGCGGTCCAAGAGCCAACAGAATGCCTCCGTGATGAAGTTCTCCGCTCCTCCGGGCGCGAGGCGCGCCAGCAGATCGTGTCGTTCATCCGGTTCGACGCGCACGGCATCAGACATCGATCAGCACGCCCGGATTGAGGATGCCTCTCGGGTCCACGCGCCGCTTAGCCGCACGGAGCATCTCCGCGAACAGTTGCGGCCGCTGCTCGTCGTAGCCGTCTCGATGCATCCGGCCAACGGCGTGGTGGTGGGTCACGGTCCCGCCCGCCGCCACAACGGCCGCACTCGCCGCCGCCTTGACCGCCTGCCAGCGCTCCTCCTCGGCGCCGCGTGGCACGACGCCGCTGAAGCTGTAGTATGGGGCGGGGCCGTCCGGGTAGACGTGGGTGAAGCGGCACGACAGCCGGGCGTCCTCGCCGATCGCTTCACGCAAGGACGCCCCGACCCGCGCGCGCACCTCGGCGTCGAAGTCGGGCCACTTGTCCCAAGTGACGGCCGTCTCGAAGGTGTCGGAAAGCAGTCCGAGACCCGCAGTCAGGCCCGCGTTGACGCCGATGAAGGCGTTGCGCCACGCGCCCACCGCGCCGCCACGGCCGGTCGGTCTGCCCGTCCCGTCGTCGATGAGAATCTCGTCGTCCTCGATGAGTCCGCCCGAGTCGCGGGCGATGGCCACCGCGGCCCGCGCGTTGTCCCCTTGCGGAATTTCGCTCGACTCGAAACCGATGATCAGGAGTGCGTGGTTGCCGTCCAACCCTGCCGAGAACGCTGCCTCGCCCGGATCCAGGATTCGCAAGTTGGCGGGCATGAGCTTGGCCTGGGCAATCGCGCGTACGGCCTCGGTGCCGCGGTGCCACGAATCGAATAGGACTCCGGCGGTGGCGCGGAACGTCGGCCGCTTCTGCAGCCGCAACCAGCATTCCGTGACCACGCCGAGGATGCCCTCCGAACCGAGTACGAGGCGGTCAGGGCTCGGTCCCGCGCCACTGCCAGGTAGTCGTCGCGACTCAACCCAGCCTTGCGGGGTGAGCATCCGCGTCGACTCGACGAAGTCGTCGATGTGCGTGTGATTGGTAGCGTAGTGCCCCCCGGAGCGCGTCGCGACCCAGCCGCCCACCGTGGACCAGGGGAAGCTCTGCGGGAAATGCCTCAGCGTGAGCCCGAGCGGCTTGAGTGCGGCTTCCAGGTCCGGCCCCAGCATCCCGCCCTGCACGCGTGCGGCGCGCGAGACCTCATCGACTTCGAGCACCGTGTTCAGGTTGTCGAGGTCGATGGTGACCGCGCTCGCCGCGTCTTCGGGCACGGTGACGCCCCAGACTACCGAGGTTCCGCCACCGTAGGGAATCGCGACATGCCCATCGCGGTCGCACCAGGCCAGGGTCGCCTCGAGTTCGTCCTCGGTGCGGGGATGCGCAACGGCGTCGGGTGGACTGTCGAATCGCCCATTGAGGCCCTTGAGCAGTTCCAGGGAGTGGCCGCCGTGCGTATGGGTGATCCGCTCCTCCGCTGAGGCGGACACCCAGTCCGCGAACGCCGCGGGGACATCGAGCCGCGCCGGTCGCAGCGCGATGGCGTCGATCGCCGGCACGGTTGGTGGTTCGATCCCGTGCCCGAGCCGCTCGGCGAGATTTCGTGCCGCATCCTTGCGCGCGGCCTCCGAAGGCTCGTCGGAGACGTAGCCCCAAGTCCAGAAGCTGCGCCGTTCCGCTCTTGCTGCCATCCATCGGCCCCGTCGGTTGCGATCGGTGAGCTTAACGAATTCGCGGCGACTCGCCGCACGCGACCGCCGCGCGTCCTCGCCTTCTGCGCCTCGGAGTCAGCGCGACCGCGGTGCTATTCTCGCGGTAAAGCCAGACAGAGACCCGCCCTGGAAGAGCAACTCGTACGCCAGATCGCCGAGGCCCGGGCACGTGGCCGCGACGATGCCCGACCGGGTCTGGTCGAAGGCGCCCACCGCCGCCAGCGCCTGACGGCACGGGAGCGCTTGACCGCGCTGTTCGACGCCGCGAGTTTCATCGAGTACGGCGCGCTGGCCGGAGCCACGACCCAACCCGATGACGACGCGTTCGCCGACGGCCTGGTTGGCGGAGTCGGCCTCGTGCGCGGCCAGCCCGTCGCCGGTGCCAGCTACGACCTGAGCGTGCGCGGCGGCACTCAGAGCGACCGCAACCAGCGCAAGATGGCGAAGCTGCTCTACCTGGCCGTGGAGCATCGCTGGCCGTTCGTCTGCTTCGTCGACGGCGGCGGCGCCCGGTCCGACGATCCGGCGCCGCCACCACCCATCGCCGTAACCCCCAGGGGCCGCTTCGATCTCTACGACGGTCTCGCCGAGCTCAACGGCTGGGCGCCGACGGTCGCGATCGCAAGCGGGCGGAGCATCGATGGGCACGCGGGGATCGCGATGCTCTCGGACCTGGTGATCGCGACACGGACCGCGGAATTCGGGACGCAGGAGGGCTACTTTCGGGGCGCGACCGAGTACGCGAAAAGCGGGGACGTCGACGTCCTGGTCGATGGCGAGGCGGATGCCATCGCAGCCGCGCGCAGCTACCTCGCGCTGTTCGTCGCCAACGATGTGCCCGGGGCACCCGCCGTCGGCGCCGACACCATCGCGGACCTGATCCCGGAGAACCGCAGGCGGCCTTACGACATGCGCCGCGTCGTCGAAGCCTTCGCCGACGCGGACACCGTCTTCGAGCTCGGCGCAGCCTGGGGCCGATCGATGCTGACCGCGCTGGCCCGCCTTGAAGGACGCACGGTCGGCATCTTCGCCAACCAGCCGAAGTCGCCGCTAGCAGGCGCCATCGACGCGGCGGCCGCGGACAAGGCCTCGCGCTTCGTCGAACTCTGCGACGCCTACGACTACCCCCTCGTGAGCTTCGTCGACAACCCCGGCTACATGGTCGGACCGCAAGCCGAGCGGGAGGGCATCGCGCGCCACCATGCCCGGCCGCTCGCGGCGCTGCACCACCGCTCCGTGCCGCTGTGTTCGGTGCAGATCCGCAAGGCCTACGGCCTCGGCCCCTACGCGATGTCCGGTTGGGGCGCCGCGCGCCGCGTGCCGGAAATGCGCCTCGCCTGGCCATCCGTGGAGTCGGGCGGCATGTCGCTGGAAGGCGCGGCCTACCTCGTCAAGCGCAAGGAGATCCTTGCCGCCGCGACCCGGGAGGAAGCGATGGCCATCCGCAACGGGTATGCAGAGCGCATGCGTGATGCCGCCTCCGGGCTCCGCGCCGGTCGGAGCTACCAATTCGACGACATCATCACGCCTTCGGATACGCGAGCCACGATCAGCACCTTGCTGCGGCGGATTCCGCGGCAGCGCTCTCCCACCAAGAAGCACGCCATCGATCCACGCTGATGCGACGCGACGACATCAAGGCGCTCGAAACCGCGCGCAGCGGACTCAAGGATGCCGCGCGCCCGGAGATCGTGACCAAGGTCGGCAAGACCGGGAAGCTCACGGCCCGCGAGCGGATCCGCTTGCTGCTCGACCCAGGCTCCGCGGTCGAATACGGAAGCATCGCCGCCAAGAGCGGTGCCGGCGACTGGGTTGCCGAAGCCGGGGGCGTCGACTTCGTCGGCACCGTGGCGGGCCGGCCCGTCGTCGCTTCCTCCACGGACTACACGGACCATGGCGGCGGCTACGGCGCGGGACGGTTGGGACGGCTGTTCGGCCTCGCCTACGAACAGCGCTGGCCCGTCGTGCTGTTCGTCGACGGCGGGGGCAGTCGGGCACGACATCCCCGCGCGGGCTTAGGCCACATCGAGACGAGCGGCCCCATCGGCCGGTTCTCGTTCCTCGACGGCGTGCCCGAACTGTCCGGTTGGGCCCCGGTTGTGGCGATCGTGTCCGGCCCGTCGTTCGCCGGTCACGCGAGCTTGGCGGGGTTCTCCGACTTCCTCATCAGCACGCCGGGGTCATCCATCGGCATGGGCGGGCCGCCCATGGTGGAAGCCGCCCTTGGGCAACGCCTGAAGCCGAACGAACTCGCGGGTGCCGAGATGCACGAGTTGAGCGGCGGGATCGACTTGCTGGTGGAGGACGAGGAGGCCGCCATCGCAGCGGCGAAACGCTACCTGTCCTTCTACGACAACGACTTCGCGTCGGGACAGCCAATGGGCGTCGACCTCGACGCCTTGGCGCCGGATGCGGACGCTCCTTGTGACATGCGCGCAATCATCTTGGGGTTCTGCGATGCCGACAGCGTGTTCGAGCTACGCCCCCGCTTCGCCCCGGCGCTTCTCACGTGCCTCGCCCGAATCGAAGGCCGCGCCGTTGGCGTTCTCGCCAACCAGCCCCTCGTCGCCGACGGTGTCATCGACAACGACGCCGCCACCAAGATCACCCGCTTCGTCGAGATCTGCAACACGTACGAATACCCGATCGTCACACTCATCGACACGCCGGGGTGCGTTGCGAATTGGCGCGTGAAGGGCCAGCCGCAGACCGTCGAACCCGGCCTCACCCGATGGCATGCACGGGCGTTGATCGCACACCAGCAGCGCACCGTGCCGCTGCTGAGCGTGCAGATCCGCCGCGGCCGGGGCTTGGGCGCGGCGCTGATGACCGGCGCCTCGACAACGCGCGGTGTGCAGGCACTGCGCCTCGGATGGCCGGGCGTGGAGATCGGGTGCCGAGACGGGTTCTCGGCGGTGGTGGACCACAACGCCTTCGACGACGTGATCCCGCCACGCGAAACGCGTGAACGGGTGGCGCGCGTCCTGTCACTGCTGGGCAAAGCGCGTCAGAGGTCCGCGAAGAAACACCCCATCGACACCTGGTAGGCACGTCGCGAGCCCATCGGCGGGACGTCAGCCGGGAATCGTCGACGCCTCGATCTTGTGGCCGTCGGGATCGTAGACGAAACACCCGTAGAAGTCGGGCCCGTACTCCGGGCGCGGGCCTGGCGCGCCAGCGTCGGTGGCACCCGCGGCAAGCGCGGCGGCATGGAACGCATGCACGGCCTCCCGGTCCGGCGCAATGAAACTGAAGTGGACGCCGTTGGCAGTGCCCGCCGCGTTGCCATCCAAGGGCTTCTGCACCCAGTACTCCGGGAAGAACTTGCCGTAGGCCACGGCGACGCCGGGCACCTCGTGCTGCCGTCGGCCGCCCACGGTGGCGAGCACCGCATCGTAGAACTTAAGCGCACGCTTGAGGTCGTTGGTGCCGATGGAGACGTGACTCATGATGCTCGGAATGTCGGTGGCCATGGACTGCTCCCGGTGCAATGCCGATAAGCTAACATCCGCCGCTTTACGCGGTAAGTGGGCTCCATGGCCGTCCAAGCCAGCAACGTCCAGCGCATCGCCAGCGAGAACTTCGCAGCACTCCTCGGCGCCCGCTTGGTCGACAGCGCCCGCGACCGCGCGGTGGTCGAACTCCCCTATACGCCGAAGCTCGGCGTCGGCCGGATCCACGGCGGCGCCATCAGCGCCCTGGTGGACATCGCAGCAACCGCGGCGTTCTGGTCCAGCCCCGACGTCACGGCGGCCTCGCGCGGCGCCACGGTCGGCTTCACCATCAACTTCCTGAACCTCGCCGTGGCGATCGATCTCACCGCGACAGCCACCGTAAGGCGACGCGGTGGCACGTTGTGCACTGGGGACGTGAGCGTCTCCGATGCCGACGGTCGCGAAGTCGCCGCCGCGATCGTCACCTACAAGCTAACGGGCTACCGCCGGACGCACTGAGCGGGGCGGGCGGGCATCCGGCATCATCTGCTTGCGGCCCCAACGGTCACCGATTCCCAACAGCCGCGCGAATTCCGGCGGATTGCGCTCGAGCACGCTCGGGTCGATGTCCGCATAGGATTCGATGGGGCGCACGTTATGCCGGTTGCAGGTCAGGTGCAGGACGACTCGTTCTCCGGGCAAGGTGCGCGGGCAGTTGCCGTGCCAAACCGCGCCGTCCCAGAGGATGATCGAGCCGGCCGGCGCTTCAGCCGGGTGCGCCTCGGCCTCGCCCTCGTCGCCGACGGGGTGGCGCCGCAAATGGTGTGAGCCGGCAACGAACCGGGTGCACCCGCCGGCCTCGGTGAACTCGTCGCAGCAAAAGATCGCCGTGGCGATTGCCGCATGCCCGGGAAAAGGTTGGTCGTAGCCGTTCATGTCAGCATGGATTGCGAAAGCCTTGGGCGTCGGGCGCTTCACCGATGCAGACACTTGGCTGACGATGAAGCCAGGACCCAAGAGGTGTTCATACAGGGTGTTGAGCTTCTCGACCTGCACGGCTTGCTCGAAGACACGACCTTCAAGCAGAAGGTTGGTCGGGAAGCGGCGAAAGTGCCGGACCCGTTGCGCCACGGTCGTCACGGCCGTGCGCAAATCCTCAAAGAACGGTTCTGGGGCCGCGTCCCGAATGACCGTATAGCCGTCGATGGCCAAGTCGGCCACGTTCGCGGCGAGGCCAAGCTGCTCGACCCGTCGCTTGAGTCCCGTGGTACGGGCCACGATTTCCGATGCCGCTGTCATCGTTGCTCCCTCTAGGTAGGCATGTACTCAGGCGCCGGCTCGTGTCACCTCCGCCGCCAGCAGGTCGTCGATCTCCGGGGCTGAGAAGCCGATTTCCCCGAGCAGTTCGCGCGTCTCCGATGCAAACGGCCGGGTAGCTTCCCGCGACCGGAAGCCGTCCCCGTCCATCGCCACCGGCGGCGAAAGCACCGTGAAGTCGCCCGCCTCGGGGTGTTCGAGCAGATGGAACATCCCGTTGGCACGCGCGTGCTCGTCTTCGAACAACTCGACCGGAAACTTGACGGCCGCCACCGGTACGCCGGCGGCGTTGAACGCCCGCGTCCAGTCGTCGCTGGTCCGGGTGCGCATCACCGCCTCGACGCATTCGGTCAACTGGTCGTAGTACTGGTGCTTATCCTCGCTGTCGGCAGCATCCAAGGCCTCGTCGACGAGGCCTACGACGGCCATGAACTTGACGCGCAGCGAGCGGCTGCCGCAGGCGATCGCGATGGGGGCATCCGCCGTGTCGTAGGTGCGCAGGTAGATGCGCACCATGGGCAGAGCCCGCGCCGTCGTCATCGCCCTGCCCTGTTCGGTGAAAGGCACACCCGCGCTGCGCTGTTCCGCCAAGCGCGCCAGGATCTCCTCGTGCCGCGGCGTGTCCTCGACCTCCGAGCGGATCAGCTGGTTGTTCGCGAGTGTCATGGCCGCCTGCATCAAGGAGACGTCGACTGCGCCGCCCACGCCCGTGCGTTCCCGCCGGAGCAGCGCCGCCGACACACCGAAGGCCAGGCTCATGGCGCACATGTAGTCCGCGCTCACCGGATCGCCCGGGGCGGGCCGGCCGTCGATCACGCGACCATTGGCGGCCATCAGTCCGGTGCGGGCCTGGACCACGGTGTCCATGCCGGCGAGCGAAGCCTCCGGACCCCGCTTGCCAAACGCCGTCACCGCCCCGGCGATCAACCGCGGAAACCGGGCCTTGAGCGTCTCGGCATCCAGCCCGAGTTCAACATCGAGCCCCGGCCGGAAGTTCATCAAGGCGACATCCGCCCAGCCGAGCAGCTTGTCTATCACTGGCCGAGCCGCCGGGTCGCGCAGCGCAAGCGGCAACGACCGCTTGCCGCGGTTGCGAGACACGAATGTACGCGTTTCCAGCGCCGAGACCTGGCGCAGGAGGCGGGTGGGATCGCCGGCAAGCGCCTCCACCTTGATCACTTCGGCGCCACCCTCGGCCAGCAATTGGGCGCAAAACGGCACCGACACGAACTGGCCGAACTCGACGACGCGGATTCCGGCAAACGGCTGCTTCATGTCCATGCGCCGCGATGATAGCGAACGCTTGGCCGCAAGAGCGCATAATCGCGTTGGCAGCCGCTTTGGAGGAACCATGACCGCGCAAGCAACCGAGGAGCCGACGCCGGCCGAACCCCGCCGGACGCGCCGCTGATGTCCAGTTTCACCCTCGAACTCACCGAGACGCTGCACGACTACCTGCTCGAACACGGCACGCGGGAGTCCCGGGTCGCCGCCGAGTTGCGGGCCGAGACACGCGCCGCCACACGCTGGCACCCGATGCAGATCTCGCCCGAACAGGGCGCCTTCATGCAGTGGCTGGTGCGCCTCATCGGGGCGAGGCGGACCATCGAGGTCGGCACATTCACTGGCTACAGCGCGCTCGTGGTCGCCGAAGCCCTGCCAATCGACGGCCGGGTGATCGCCTGCGACATCTCGACCGAGTGGACGGCGATGGGGCGGCCGTTCTGGGAACGCGCCGGCGTCGCGGACAAGATCGACCTGCGCCTGCGGCCCGCGGTCGAGACCCTGGACGAACTCGTAGCGGACGGCGGCGCCGGCGGCTACGACTTCGCATTCATCGACGCCGACAAGGCCAACTACGACGCGTACTACGAGCGATGCCTCACGCTGCTTCGCCAAGGCGGCGTGATCGGTATCGACAACGTGCTCTGGGGCGGACGCGTGGCCAACGAGGATGCGAACGACGAGGACACGCGGGCGATTCGCGCGCTCAACCGCAAGGTCCACGGCGACCAACGGGTGCACGTCTCCATGTTGCCGGTCGGCGACGGGCTGACCTTGGCAGTCAAGAACTGACGACCGGTCGCGACTGCTGACGGTTAGGCGGAGCGGGGTCTGGAAACCGGACGGTCTTGTCTCACAAGCAGGACGTAGGAGCGGCGACCATGACGGTCAATCCCCGCGAATGCAGGGAACACGGGCGCTGCAAAAGCCTATGGTGGTCGGACCACGGTTCATCCCGCCTTGGGCGGGAACACCCGACTCTCATCCAACGACATTGAGATCGGCGGCACATCCCCAGGCGGCGATACTCCTCCGCCGTCTACAGCCGCACGTCAAATCCGCTCCCACGTCCTTCGCGAGAAGTGTGCAGTTTTCGGACCCGCGCCATCTGCGCTTCTTTGCCCCGGTAGTTCGGTTCATCCCCGCGCGTGCGGGGAACACGTCGGAATGTTCGCGCGCGTGGTCGCGCGGCCTTGGTTCATCCCCGCGCGTGCGGGGAACACCTTTCTCCCGGCGGTCTGGAACGCCGCAACGCCGGTTCATCCCCGCGCGTGCGGGGAACACGATGCGGTCGATTCGCTGGAGCCGGGCGAGGACGGTTCATCCCCGCGCGTGCGGGGAACACGCCCTGACCGGCTGCGAACTCGACGACGTACTCGGTTCATCCCCGCGCGTGCGGGGAACACGAGGCTCACGTCTTCGACGGACAGTCCCAATCCGGTTCATCCCCGCGCGTGCGGGGAACACGAGTCCGCACCTCGCCGCCCACTTGCCAACGTCGGTTCATCCCCGCGCGTGCGGGGAACACCTCGACGGCGTCGGCGAGGGCGTGTGGGACCGCCGGTTCATCCCCGCGCGTGCGGGGAACACTTTCGGGTCCGCTCGGGCACCGCTCGGCACACCGGTTCATCCCCGCGCGTGCGGGGAACACCACGACCCCGAGGTCGAAGGTCCCGTGTCTATCGGTTCATCCCCGCGCGTGCGGGGAACACGCTCGAACGAAGCCACCGAAATCACGCAGGAGCGGTTCATCCCCGCGCGTGCGGGGAACACCGGCAGAACATCACGGCGTACTCGATGAGCACCGGTTCATCCCCGCGCGTGCGGGGAACACGGTACGACGCCATGGACGTCAGGTCGGCGAGACGGTTCATCCCCGCGCGTGCGGGGAACACGGTCAGCGTGTCGCCGATCTTGTTGGCGAAATACGGTTCATCCCCGCGCGTGCGGGGAACACACGCCGGCGGGGATGACGTCCACCTTGCCGCCCGGTTCATCCCCGCGCGTGCGGGGAACACGGTAACCTGCTGCACCTGATCGACGTCCAGCCCGGTTCATCCCCGCGCGTGCGGGGAACACCGCCACGATCCAGTTCTGAGCGATGGCGAACATCGGTTCATCCCCGCGCGTGCGGGGAACACCTGTACGAGCGCGAGACGGACGGCTTCCACGCCGGTTCATCCCCGCGCGTGCGGGGAACACCAGGAATCGCTGTTCGCCGGTGATGCCTAGCACGGTTCATCCCCGCGCGTGCGGGGAACACCCCGTACTGGATCCTGTGGGAGCCGTCGCTGCACGGTTCATCCCCGCGCGTGCGGGGAACACACCCGCATCCTGCGGGCCAGCCACGACAACAGCGGTTCATCCCCGCGCGTGCGGGGAACACCGCCCTGCGCTCTCCTGGGAAGCCTCAGCACCCGGTTCATCCCCGCGCGTGCGGGGAACACGTGCCGGTCTGCGGCGGATCCATCGGGCGGGGCGGTTCATCCCCGCGCGTGCGGGGAACACTACGAAAGGGGAGAACCAACGATGAAGACTCTACGGTTCATCCCCGCGCGTGCGGGGAACACTACGGCAACGTACATCGGGGAGTACGTGGGCAACGGTTCATCCCCGCGCGTGCGGGGAACACCCTACCAGTACGACCAGGCCGGCGGCGTCGTTCGGTTCATCCCCGCGCGTGCGGGGAACACACGCGAGAGCCCCATACAAAGCCGTCATGGACCGGTTCATCCCCGCGCGTGCGGGGAACACGACGAGGTCCAGGACCTGCACGCCCTGCGCACCGGTTCATCCCCGCGCGTGCGGGGAACACACAGTCACCGGACATCGCCCGCAGGGGACTGCCGGTTCATCCCCGCGCGTGCGGGGAACACCCTGCGCGCGGGACGGGACGACATCAACGGCTTCGGTTCATCCCCGCGCGTGCGGGGAACACCGCACCAGGAGAGAGCGCAGCGGAGTCCTCATCGGTTCATCCCCGCGCGTGCGGGGAACACTGTCGTCGTCGGTGAGCGCCATAAGCGTCGTCCGGTTCATCCCCGCGCGTGCGGGGAACACCCGGAGGGCGTCGACATCGACCTGTGGTCGTACGGTTCATCCCCGCGCGTGCGGGGAACACAACGTGCCGGTTCCGTCGAACTACGCGGCGGACGGTTCATCCCCGCGCGTGCGGGGAACACTCTTTCCGTAACCGCTTGAACAGAAAGTTAGTTTGCCATGTTAACGAACGTACCGACCGCAGCTAACTGAGTCGGCATCAGAACAGCTCTGAAGAGATCGAGTCGCTTCCGTCGGACGAAGGCGTCTTATAGTCCATCGGAAGGAACCGAACCAGCTTGTATCCTTGCATGTCGACCGGGAATCGTCGGTTCACCCCACAAGTGTCGAAGTCGTAGCCGTTGTCACTGGGGGTCGACCACGCAATGATTGCATCGCCATCCGCAATCTCTTCCCTGACTTGCGTCCAGATCATATCCCGCGTGCGGCGTGAGTACTCGCCGACATAGACCCCTGCGCGAATCTCCAGGAGCCAGACGGCGAGCCGACCTCGGAGGCGAGGCGGTGCGTTGTTAACCACGATGACCAACATCGCCGCTCTGTACCTCGGTGAACGCGATTGGTTGTGCTTCGTCGGGTCGCTCGGGAGGCGGTCCGCCAGCCGAGAGCATCTCTTCGATTCCGGGAATCAGTTTCTGCAATACACCCGCCTTGCGGAACGCATCTCGACAGCCTCGGCGAACCTGCCCGGCAGGATCGGAAGCTGCAGGTCGTTTGCCACGTTGTGCTTCCCCCGCCACTTGCATGGCAATCGGAACCACGGTCTCGAACTTGTACACGTCCGCAACGTCGTAGACGAAAGACTGAGGCTTGCCCGTGTGCAGGAAACCGATCGCCGGTGCATAGCCAGCCGCGAGGATGGCCGCTTCCGCCAAGCCATAGAGGCACGCCGTTGCCTGACTCAAGCAGCGATTCGGAAGATCTGCCGCCTCCCAATCGCCCGGATCGTACTGTCGGCGGCGCCAAGCCACCCCATGCTGCTGCGCGAGTAGCTGGTAAAGACGTTTCACTCTCGCGCCTTCGATTCCCCGCAACTGATCGATCGATCGCCGCGCCGGGGCGGGCTCGCCGAAACGCATCTCGTACATCTTGCGGACAACTTTCAGGCGGGAATCCGGATCTAAGGCGAGCTTGGCCTGATGCAAGAGCCGATCGGCGCGCGCGCCGCCAGGCTGTCCGGCGGCGTATAGACGCACGCCGGCCTCGCCCACCCAAACGACTAGGCAGCCAACTCGCCCTGCCAAGGTGGCGGCCGCATGTGAGATGCGCGTTCCGGGCTCCAGCATCAAACACGCCAAGCCACCTACCGGGATGTGCGTCCGAACACCGTTGCGGTCTACGACCACGAACGCCCCGTCGAGAACGTCAAGCCGCCCCTTCTCAATGTACAGAATCGAAGCCCTGTCCTTAATGGGTATTGGGCGAGGCGGCGCGATCCCAGGTGGCTTGGCCAATACGCGACCTCTATGCTTCCAACCGCACCCAACTCACGCGGACAATCGCTGGGCGTCGTACCGACGAATGAGCATGAGGCCGCATCCGTATGCCTTGGCAGCCCCGAAACCTCGGCTGATCGCCTCAACGAACACCTCCGGAGTCGTCACAGTCAAAATGCCGTCATAGTCCAAGCTCGAGTAGGCCATTGTGGGTGCCCGACGCCGGCCGATACGGTGCTGCTCGTAGCCGTCTATGCGCACGGACCTCTCTGCGACATCGAATCCCGCTCGTTCGCCTTGCCTCCTCAGCCACGAGAACCCTCGGTCTTGGATAATGGGATTGCGAAGGTCTGCCCAACTGCCCTCACCGGCGGAACTCAAGGCATCCATCACGACATCATGCTTGACCGAGCGCCCTCGGGCGGCGTTCCGACGACGCACAACGGGATTGGCCCGCAAGGAAAAGCCAAGCCTGTCGCCCTCCACCAAGTCAGGCGCAAACACCTTTGGCGGCGACAGTTCGAAGAGCCCGTGTCGATCCTCGGGCCGCCTTGCCGACAGGACGTAAAAGAGGCCCCGCTCCATCTCGCGCCAGAGAAAGTCACGCTGCCGCTCGGCGTCGTCTGCAAACAACGACCAGATCAGGCTGTGGCCGGGCTGCCCGCCGCCTCTAGCTAACCCGCCGTCGCCGAACATCAGCGGCACCAGCGCCTTCACGGAGGCGTCCCCCCTGAGTCGAGCGCGTGAGAGGTACAAGGTGCCCGTCACCTGCTTTCGCCGCCCCAAGCGAACACAGCCTCTCCGCGATCATGGAATTGCCACCGAGCCCGGCTGGCTACGGCGTCGCGGCGACGCTCGACCCGGAAGTCGTTGGGGATACCCGGAACGCCGACATCGCTCGCAATCAGACGCGGCGCAGTCTGGTCGTAACCAACGGAATCTAAGACTTCTCGTTCGGCGCTGGTGGGCGACCGTACGTCGAAAGCTGCAAGGAATGTATCCGCATCGACAACACTTGGGTTGAGAGGCAAGCCGAGCGGTGCCGATTTGCGCCCGACGTACGGCACGAAAGTCGGTCTGTTGAGCGCGTCCGCCATGTCTCCCAGATCAACGCCGGCGCCGTCGCGATTCCACAGGGCCACGGTGAAAAACGAATCGACGCGCCACTCACGCGACGATAGAACCGTGCTCAGGTTGCCCAGCAACAGTTCTTCACGTCGTGTCCCGAACGACTGTCCCTTACGAGCACGCGCAGCCTGCACCGTGTGGTAGTCCTCCATCGCCAGCCCCGGGGTCTCCGTACGGACCCCGAAATGCAGCGACTCCTCCAGTTGACGGTGCGTTTCCTCGTCCCCGCGATCGACCCCCATGGCACCGGCAACCAAACCGAGCACTGCCGACCTCGCCGGTCGGGACCAACTGGCACGACGCTCGCCAACGGCGATGTCGCCGAACGATGCCATCGGGGCGTAGAGGGTGAACAGCAAGACCCGCACGTCCCTAGCTCACAGCGAATGAAATGACGTCGCTAAGTGTTCCGGACTCCGCCTCGACATCCATCGTGCAACGCGAATCCGCTCGCACGCCGTATGCATCGTCCAACCGTTTCCGGAACCTCTCGAGGGCCTCGATTGAGTGGCGACCTTGATCGGTACTCCCAACCGGGCGTAGGAAAGCAGCAACAAGGCTCCTGGGCTGCGCCGTGCCCTTCTCCGCCAACACATACGTCGCACAGGCGCGGCTAGCGAAGCTCGCCTGCTTGCCCCGTGGCGAAACGGTCGTCGCGGCCTCGACCAAGGCCGCAAGGCTGGCGTCGCGGACTGCCCTGTCGCCTCCGAGATTGTTCAAGAGCAAGCCGCGATCCACGCAGACATAGAGATAGAAGAGACCTGCACCGAATTCCTGAACACCGACGAAGCCAGCCCCCGCGTCGTCAGGTTCATCACGGGACTTTAGGTCATCCACAGCGGTGTAGTAGTCGTCCTCCGCGATGGCCCGATGCGTTGTGATCGCATGCGCAACTTGGACCGCCGCCTCGCGGTTGAACTTGGGGTCTTCGGCAAACATGCGCCCGAACATGGCCACATCCGCCGCGGAATCGGCGCGCTGCAGGAGCCCATCCGGCGTCGGCTCGATCTCTTCGCCCGCCAAGGCACGGTCGGCGAGTTCAAGCGCTCTCGCCTTTTCCTCCGGCGAGATGAACGCAAGCTGCTGGATGGAGGCCTGCGTGTCTTCCTTCTCGCTCGTCAGCTTGCCGAAAACGCCCGCGATCTCCCTCGCGACCTCAAGCGACCGGTCCTCGTCCATGCCACCAGCTCGCAGGCGTTCCAGCACATCGGCGCCCAGCCTTCGCGTCCGAGCGGCAAGGTGGCCGTCAAGTTGTTCCTTGAACACGGCGGATTGCCGCCATGCACGTTTCAGGCTCTGGGAAGACACACGTATGCGCGGGACCCCACCGAACACAACGCTCTTGGGGCGCCCGGTGTCGTCGCGATTCAGATTGGACGGCCCATAGGCGGTCAGTAGGTGCAGTTGGAGAAAGTCGGACATGGCTTGTTCCCTGGCTCCATATCAATTCAATCCGTTTCGTGCGGCCGCGAGAATCACGGCTCCCTCTGTTCGACGCCGTAGTAGTCGAAGATCCACTCCTTTTTGATCCGGTCTCCCCAGAAGAGGATGGCCCGAGCCAAGTGCTCCACACTCGCTTTGCCCTTGTTCATACGCACAACGCGGCGCATCTGGTCCATCAAGTCGGCCTGGTTGGACTGCAACACCCGCTGAAACCGTCCTTTCGAGAGAATCGCGGGCTTGTCGGCGTCCAGGCCGCCCGGGCCGACAGCCTTGGCAAGGGGCACATCTTCCGACTCGCCAACCCATGCGAGCACACCGGCAAGAACCGCCACGCGATCAACGTTGAGACGGAAGGGCCTGAGCCGCGCCAGCAACCGCAACGCGGCCGGCTCCTGGACCACTTCCACCAGCGTGTGAGCACGTCTGATCCGGGCCAAGGCAGCGCGTCCCGGGCCTGTTCCTTTGGAGGTGAGGTCCGCCCACCAGTCTCGCGCGACTTCCTGGGCGGTCAGCTGGCGGGATTCCTCGACCACATCAACTCCTTTTCGCGGCTCTCGACGGGCCCGCGAGGTCGTAGTCCCTGAAAAGTGCCTTCCCCTGTCGGCCGTGCCCGTGGAGGGCGGCCACAAGATTGAAACGCGCCTTGACATGGCGGTGCATGGCGCGCGTTTCTACGCCTTCTGTCGGCGCGTACTCGTCGAACAGCGCCAAGCCCGCTATGGCCACGGTTTGGGACCACCGCTCACGGACGCTTACGGCAGGGTCGTCGGCGTCCAGATGGGCTCGGATCATCGACGCTGCATCGCTGAGCGCTTCGTAGAATGCATGCTCCGTCTCTCGATACAGCCGCTCCGAGACAAACCCATAGTTCCCAAGCGCATCCTTGGGGCGGTCTCGCCGGGTATTCTTGATCGCCTTGACAACCAGGTTCGCCGCAGACGCGGCACCTGCGACGATGCAATCGACGAACCTGCTAACCAACTCGTACGAACCTTCGTCATCAAGCCGCCACAACGGCTTCTCGCCCTCGATCCAGGCACGCGCCTTCATCTGGTCCATGTCATAGCCAAAGGCACAGAACCGGCAATTGGCCATGTTTTGCGCACGCTTGCTACGCCGCCCGTACCACTGCCTAAGCGTCGACGCAGGCTCACGAAGACCATCCGTGCTCGGCACTACAACCCCGGGCCAGAGTCGGTAACTGATGGCGCCGGGCTGTGCGTGGTACGACCGTTTCACCGGATCCGACACCTTGCTCCGATAGTGCGGCGACAACGGGTGCTCGAATCCTTCCGAATAGTGGGTCCCGTAGGTGCGCATCCTATAGCTCTCGACGGTCACGGCATCCGGCTCGCCGGTCAGGCCGCAACGCCTTCGTTCACAACGAGAGAACTCCAGCCGGATACGACGCGGCATCCCCCAGTAGACCTGGAGCGGGTGAGCATCGACTGGCGTCGTCGCGCGTCCGCCTGCTTTCGGCTCCGACTGCCGGGTGGGGTGCATCCAAGGAAAGACCACGCCTTCTGATTGACCGTTGGGCGACCGGGCCAGGATCTGTTGGCTCGATTCGACGTTAGCCCAAAGGCGGGTCCAAAGCGTTTCCCCGAACCCTTGGTGTTCCGGGACGATGAGCGTCGTCAGCGGGCCGCCTCCTCGGAGGGAGGTCCTGTGGCCCGAGCCCCCAGTGGGGGCGTAGGCACTGAGGGTAAACAGCGCCATCGCGGCAGCCGGTCGGCCCAATGCGGGCACACCACCTCGCTTGACGAACACGTCGGCGTTCTTCGACAACGTCTCGGTGCCCGGCGCGTCGATCAACAACGTGGCAACGTCTCTGTTGGGCACGCCTTCCAACCCGTCCAAATCCTGCAAGAACCGGGGGCCAGGCCCGTCAAGATCAAAAGCGCACGCGACATGCGCCAAACGCGCCTGCAGCGTCTCCGGGTCAGGCGGCTCCAACCACCAACGGTGCCACTCCTCCTCGTCGTTCGGTGTAGCGGCCGTGGTCAACAGGCCAATCATGAACTCGTGGGCGGCACCGTTGAAATCCGGTCGCGGCCACGCGAACGCGACCGCAGGGTCGTCCCGCAGACCGTGAGTTAGATCCGCAGGCGATATCCACGCCACTACGCCACTACGGCGCCTCACGGGTAACCAGGGATCCCGGACAAGGTTGAATGACTGCCGCTTGTCGACCCTAGTCATCAGTCACGCTGGGCGAACCGTCCTTCCGCCACTACTCCATGCGTCGAGTCATGCACGCGCCGAGTACCGCCTGAAAGGCTCCGGACCGCAACTTCCAAGCATGCGGCTTCATGCACGTCTCACTGGCCGCAATCGTGCTTCGACCTCAGCGCCAAGTCAACCCGCTTTCCGAGTCGTAACCCAGTGTGACGACACGCGGTGGGGAGCTGGCGTCCTGGACTAGCCCCTCGTAGGCTTGGCGGTCGCCTGCCTGCTGCAACACGACCAAGATCGTGTGTCGGTCGAAACGCGTCCAAGCCTGTCTGGCTGCCTCGACGGCTTCGCGGTGTTCGTGGTCGACGAACTCACCGCCAACGCGCCTTTCCGGGGCATGGACTTCGCTCAGGCGCCACGCCCGCCACGCCTCTTCCGACCCCGAGGTCGCGGCGAACGGGACGATTTCGCCGTTTTCGACGCGAGCCAATCGGAGCGTCCGTTGTGGATCGTCGTTCAGCCGAGTCGGGGTGCGTGCATCGCTATCCCAGGCACCCCCATCACGCCAATAGCCGGAAGCCAGGTTGAGGACGTTCATGTTGGCCACCCCGCGTTCCGCACCGGACCTGCCTTCCGCGTCGTAGTGAAAGCGCAGCAGCGCATCCGGCAGTTCGGCTTCGGCGTCGTCGCCATAGACGCTCTCGATCAACGCCCTAAGGCCGCGTGGACTGTCGATCACGCCGGCTCGCTCGAGCGTGCGGGCCGTCAACCACAGTTTCGCGTGGTCGCGATACACATAGGCCGCTCGAGGGAAAAGACGACTGAACCATTTCTCGTCGACACGCTGATCGGACGCCGGGCCCACAACCACAAGCTCCGGTTCTCCTTCTCGCCCCGCGCGACCATGTCGCCAGAGCCTCCCCGCACGCTGGATCAGAAGATCGATGGGAGCCAAGTCGGTGACAAGCACATCGAAGTCAAGGTCCAAGGACTGTTCGACAACCTGCGTCGCGACCAGCACCCGCCCTCCGCGCATGGCGGACGTACTGGCGGGACCAAAGGACGCGAGCACTCGCTGCTCGATGGCAAAGCGGTCGGCCAGCGCGAACCGCGCATGGAAGACACTCGGTGCAACCGGCAACTTCAGTTCCGCGAGCTTGGCGTGAGCATCGAGGGCGTCATCCACCGTGTTCCGAACGTACAGGACGGCCTTGCCTTGGTCGGCCGCGTTCGCCACCTCTTGAATGGCCGCGTCTGCCGAACGGATGAACCGCACTGGCAGAGTGCGAGCCCTACTCGGCCTTCCGGGAACCGCGTGGGCAGACCGATGGGCACTCGCACAGACCGTCGCCAACGGATATGCCATCGGGGCTTCTTGGTCGTCGGTCGGCGCTGCCAGCCCTCGCGCGAATGCGTCAGTCAGTCGGCGCCGTGTGTTCAAAGGCAGCGTCGCGGAAAGGAGGATTGCGGAGCCGCCTAGACCCGCTTGGAACTCCAACAGCCGTTCGATCTCTTGCTGCATGTATGCGTCGTACGCGTGTATCTCGTCCAGGACGACAACGCGTTGCGACAGCCCGAGCAGGCGGAGCGACTGATGGCGGCTAGGAAGGATCGACAACAGAGCCTGGTCTACCGTGCCAGCACCGACGTCGGCCAAGAACGCGCGACGTCGGTCGTCCGCCACCCACTCCGCACACGCAGCAGAGGCAGTGACCTCAGAAGCGTCGCCACCCGCTGACGGAGAGTAGGACGGTTCCGGCCGCCCCCCGGCCAGCTTCGCAGCGCGAAACCCATCGTGCATGTCACGGGCACCGTGGGCGAGGGCAAGGGACGGTTCCGGGGCCGGTTCGAACAGAAGGCGATACCGGCTGGCGAGTCGCTCGAACATGGCGTTGGCCGTCGCCATTGTGGGCAAGGCCACGTAGACCCCAGAGGCCGAGCCAGCCTTCATGAGCCGATGAGCCAGCATGATCGCGGCCTCGGTCTTGCCGCTGCCCGTTTCGTCCTCGATGAGAAACATCGAAGGCCCGTCCGGCAGTTTGACCGACTCAGCCCATTCCTGCATCGGACTGACTCGCAGCTTCGACTTGCCTGGGAGCAACTGTCGATAGGCAAGCTGCGTCTTGATCGACGCCGGCAACACGCCCGAGCGTGCGACCGCAACGGCCGCGCGATCCCTCGCTGAAGCCCAGTAGGTTGGGATATCTCCCTTGGGCTCTTGATACGGGAACCACTCCTGATTCGAGCCGATCCAGTCCGCCAGCACGGCGAGGCCCGCCAAGGTAAAGGAAACGCGTGCGGCGCGACCCTCGTCGAGGCGGGGCAGCGGCGATACGTGGAAGAAATCGCGGATTTGCTCGACGAAGCCCCGAGCGGCTGACAGCCCCGCTCGACCAAAGTCCACTCGCAAATCGGCCATCGCCCCCGGCGAGGCCCGTGGCGGCTCGCCGTGGTGGCCGAATGCAGCGGAGACCATGAGTCGCCATGCCATAGCATCAGAACGAATTCCGCCCAAGAACATGGACTCGTGCGCATCGAAAAACGCCAGGCCACCCGAACCATGGTCGTAGCTGGTCACAACGCCAGCCGGGTCTTCATTGAATGCTTGGGGGAAACACTCCGGGGCCTTTGCCTGGAACCGCTTGGCGAACTTCCCGACATCATGCAACGCGAGCAGGTAGCACAGGATACGGTTGGCTTCCTCGCGAGGCCATCCGAGCAGGCGGGTCACCCCCTGAGCAGGGCCTCGGCGGGCTCTGAACAACACGTCAGCGACCGCAGCCACGTCCAGTGAATGCCAAGCCAAGGGGTGCGAGCGCGGACTCAACTCATGCGGTCGAGCTTTTCCCCAAAACGCCAGATGTCCCAACTGCTCGGCCAACGTGGTCTTACTTCACGAGGAACCACCCCTCCGCGAAGGGAGTGTACGCCATGGAAAACCGCGAGGGACTCACCAACACGTGGGCTTTGATCCCTGCGACCATGCTCGCCGATCGAACACGGACAGTGTGGCGACGTCCGACGTACGAGCCAATGTGTGTCAATCGCACCCTGACTGTTGAGCCAATCGAAGGGGTTACATCTGCCTCCGATGAAGCTACTTTCGGCGTCACTCAAAACCATAGGGACTCCTCGAATGAACGAAGAACAGCAGAGCATCGCTTGCGACCACAAGCGAAGAAGCCACAGGAGCTATGCGAACATCCGCGATGCGGCGAGGCAACGTCAGGGACTGGCGCACGACCCCTTCGGAACGGCCAAAGTCGAAGCACGTTCCCTAGGCCTAGTCGACACGATCCACGCTGATGCAAACGTGTCCTACAGGGACATCGAACTCTGGGCAGACACTGTGGGCGCCGCGCGCTAAGCCATGGACGCTGCGACGCCGATGGGAACCCGGCGCTCAGGCCCTAGCGCTTTAGAGGTAGCTGGCAATGCTGCCTAGCGCGCCGCGCGGCCACCTGACCTAAGCCTAGTGCTTTCCGCTTTGGGCGCGCTCTCGGACCGCGTCTTGGAAGGTCTGAACGACCGTTATCCAGCCCGGCAGTTGATCAAGGATGTCCTCGACGCGAAACGGCGTTCCGTCCCTACGCGTGACCCAGCGTTCCGGAGCGCCGTCCTTCTTGGTCCGGCCGGTTCTGACCTCACCACCGAACAGCTGGGCGAGATGGACGTTGTAGCCCTCCGCGAGATCCCGGTCTACCTTCCAGTAGCTGGCATCGGTCCAGACCTCGCCGCCGCTCGGCCTTATGTAGCCAAGATTCACAGGGCTCCCGTCGGGCTGATCCCATTTGAGATTCAGTGAGCCGAGATACTCCGGCCGAACGTCAATAGCGGCCGCCTCGTCGAGGAACTGCTTCAGCTTGGGCGGAACCTCTTGAGATCGTTCGGCCATCGCCTCAAAGAAGCCCTCCGAAGAGATGTTCGATCGCCTGGATGGGCGGGCGGCCTCCCGCGCATCCGTGCCTGCGTCGCTGACGTCGGTCGAGCCACCCTCGGTACGAATCGTGAACCTAGGTACCGTCTCGGTCTTGATGAGAGTGCGCGGCATCACGATGAACTCGTCGTTGGAGTCCGGTCTCGAGTACACGGGCATCTCGACGAGCGCGAATGTGAAGTGAAAGTTCGCGTGAGCCTGGAGCCCGGCGACGAGTTCGTTTGCTTCCGGCCGGATTTCATCGCCCACGATCAAGACCACGATACGGCCTTCACGCAGGTTGCGCGTGACGCGATCGGCGAAGACACTCTCCGTTGGACTGTCGGCCCCGTCGATCAGGCCGTAGAGGCTCGTGGGCGGTGTTGCCCCGTTGAAATCCGCCTTGATGACCGCGGTCTCGAGCTCCGTGTAGTCGAGCTTGAACAACGCGGTCGCGTATTCGAGGGCCTGGGCGACCACCTTGCGGCGGGCCTCGGGGTTGCCCCAGAGCTTCACCTCGGCCAAGACCAGATTGCCTTCGGGCGTGACGAATAGATTGTCGGCATTGCCAACCCGTAGGGGCAACTCCATGCAGACCGAGACCAGTCGCCCGATGCCGGGCTCGATCTGATCCAAGGGTAGGCAAGTGGGGTGGTCGTAGATCAGTTCCTGGAGCCGTCGTTCGTTCCAATCGTTGGCGCGGGTTAGTGGTGCGCTCGCGAGTGGCGCGACCAAGATCGGTGTTCCTGTAGCGTTCGTCATCGGCTCCTCGTCAGTGTTCGGGGCATGGTCGATACCACGGTCACTTTAGCCCGCGCTTTCAATGGACTCAAAGCGGTGGCGGCACACGCAGGCGAACGATGGCGGGCCGCCTATCGGAACTGACTTCAAACCCTGCGGATTCGAGCAGCGCGGCGAAATCGGAGAGGCCATAGTCCCGAGCGACGGTCGACACCCGGTTGAGGTGGAACATCGTCGACCGGAGGCTCTCGACAGGCGCGTCTACGTTGTGGGAAGTCGGATCGCGACGTTGGCAATCGAAGATGGCTTCTCTGAACTGCTTGATCGTGGGAATGTGGGGGATCTCGAAGTAGCGTTTCAGGGCCTGTCTATAGGTGGTGTTGACGCGCGCGCTCCCGATGCCATAAGGAACGGCGCCGGCGGCGGCGATCCGGTGTGCAAGACCCGTGAAGTCTGAGTCGGCGGAGGCGATCAGAAAGGCGTGAAAATGGCCAGTGCCGAGAATGAACTGGGCGTCGCCGATCAAGGCTTGGTCCGCCGAGTTTTTCTCTGTCGAGTACCGATAGTTCGAGTGGGGCCGGATGTCATGGCGGCGCATCGGTTCGCGCCAGGACTGAAGGTGACTCCGGCTGAAATCCCCGTAGGCTTTCCTCAGTTCGAGCGAGCCGATCGATTTGGCGATGCGCAGAATCTGAGGTGCGTGGCGGTGCGAGATGTTCTCTGCGTCTATGAGGAGGACAGTGTGGTGCGTCGGGGACTGACTCACTAGGAACTTGGGGTGGTCCGGATTGCCTGTTTCATAGCAACGGCATGTTCCACGCCCGATCAGTTTCGACTTGAAGGGGCGCGGCTGATTTCGTCGTCAAGGCGCGCTACTAGACGATTGAGGGCGACCTTGCTGCCGATGAATCGGTAAGGCTCACCGTCCAACTCAACCACCACGTTGAAGACGTTGCCTTCCGAGTGTTCCACGTGCAGCTCGAAGTCGTGCGGCGGATTCCTTAGGGAGATCATCTTTGACACGGTGCAGGTCCCATACTGCCAAGAACAAAGTCAGAGTCTCGCTGGCCCATGCAACTCCACGGTGGCGAGAGCACTGCCCCGGTCACCCACACAGACGTAACACTCTAACACCCAGGCGGGCCCAATGCCCATTGGCCCCCGGCGAGAACGTGAGGTGGTCCTAGTTGCTTGGACAGTCCGAGGGCGGAAACAAGGTAGGGTATTCTCCGGTATCTGATTTGGGCCTCGACGAGCGGAACCCGTCGGCGGAAGTCGACGATGTCAACGGCATCGTCTACGCGCCCAGGTGGTGGGTGCCGGCACCACCTAGCGCAGTTCCGGCGGCAACCACCATCGCGACTGCGGCGCGAAAGGCCTAGCCGGCAAGGCGTCCGCCGCCAACGCGTCGAGCAAGAGCTTCGCGTCCGGGTGGGGCAATGCCGATGTCGCCAGACGACTAGCCGCATCCGACCCCCTCCCCGCAGCCTCGGCGAACGCCAACGTGATGCGGGTCTCCGGACTGTCCTGCACGCTGCGCAAGGTCGCGGCGCGGTTGCGCGCTGCTTCGGGGAACCCGCACAAGGCATCGGCGCGTGCCATCGCGATGTGTGCTTCACCCCAGTCGCCGCGCAAGCGCAGAGCCTCGTCGAGCGAGTCCCGCGCCGCGCAGTCCTCGGCACCCAAGCGCGCGATGCCCAGCCAGAAGTGGGCATAGGCGTCCCCAGGTACCAGCGCCGCCAAACGCTGGTAGTGTCCGATCGCACTTGAGTACCGTGCGCTTCGCATGTCGAACGCCCCGGCAAGCGCTCGCGCACGGGGACCATCGGCGACTGCCAATGCCCGGCCGATGGCGTCCTCGGCGGCCACGATGTCGGATGGCGCGTCGGATCGGCGCAACAGCCAAGCCAACCGGTACCATGCCGCTGCAGACTGGTCGTCCAACGTCAAGGCACGCCGCGTTTCCACGACGGCCAGGGCCCCGAGGCCGGCATCGTCGAGCGCCGTCGCTAGCCTCAGAGCGAGGCCAACGTCTTCCGGTGCCAGGGCGACCGCGCTCTTGAGCGCGTCGACCGCACCGGTGAGGTCGCCGCGGCCGAGTGCCCAGTCGGCGGCGATCTCGTAGAACCGCGCCGAGCGGCTCATCTGCGCAACATCCAGCAGCACCGGATCGTCGATCTTCGGTGCCAGCCGATTGTCGGGGCTGCGAGCGAGCCACGCCGTCGCGCGCTCGACGTCGCCCAGCGCCCGATGCGTCATCGCCAGCTTGTAGGCCAACTGCCCCGCCTCCGGCTCCAGTTCGACCGCGCGGGTCAAGAGGCCGAGGGCCACGCGATGGTCCCCGCGGGAACTGGCCACGTCCGCGAGCGCCGCCAACACCAGCGCGGAGTCGCCGTCGAGGCCCAGTGCCTGGTCCAGCGCCGTCTGCGCACCTGTCAAATCGCCACTCAGCAGGAGAGAAACCCCGAGGCGATACCAGGCGGGCATGTTGCCGGGCGTCGCCGTGGTCACCAGGCGGAAGCCCTCGGCCGCTCGTTCGATCTCCCCGAGCTCGGCCAGGGCGATGCCGAGAAGGTAGCGCCAGCGCACGGTCTCCGCTTCGGCGAGCGCCTGCACATATGCGTCGCGCGCCAGGAAGCGCAGCCGGTGCGCGTGGTAAAGCATCCCGAGGTTCCCCCATGCGGCGGCCCGCGCCGAGGCATCGGTCGAGTTCGACGCCACGCGTTCGGCCTCGTCGCGCGCCTCTCGCAGGGTCGCTGCCAAGGCCGGCGGCAGGTCGGCCAACTGGCGCGACTCGGCCATCGCAACGATCTCCATCGACACGACCAAGGCGGCCGCGACCGCGGACAGGTGGCATGCACGGCGCGTTTGCGCGAGCATAGTGCGTTGCTCTTGTCACCCAGCGGAAACAACACAGAATATGACCGACCCCAAGTACAAAGTCATGGTGCAGGCCCAACGCGGCGTCTCCTATGACCTCGCCGACTCGCGCTACGAGATCGAGCGCGAGGCACTCGATCCCATCGGTGCCGAAATCATCGAGGTTCCCGCCAAGAACGAGCAGGAGTTCATCGACGCCGTCAAGACGGATGCGGACGCGCTGATCGCCCGCGGACGCCGCATCAGTCGCGAGATCATCGCGAGCCTCGAGAACTGCTCTGTCATCGGTCTCGGCAGCGTGGGCGCCGATACCGTGGATGTCGACGCCGCGACCGACCACGGCATTGTCGTGACCAACGTGCCCGACGTCTTCATCGACGAAGTCGCCGATCACACGATGATGATGTTCCTCGCCGCGCATCGTCGGCTGCTCCTGATGCACAGGATGACCCAGGAGGGCCGCTGGTCCGAGGGACGCCCGTACCATTCCGACATCCCGCGCCTGTGGGGGCTCACCATCGGCCTGATCTCGTTCGGCAACGTGGCGAAGGCCGTCGCCCGGCGCTGCCACGCTTTCGGGCTGCGCGTCATCGCGTTCGATCCCTACGTGGCGGAGCTGGAAATGACGGCAGCCGACGTCGAACCCGTCACCAGCCTCTTCGAACTGCTCGAGCGGTCGGATTACGTGTCCATGCACGCGCCTTTGAATGCCGAGACTCACCACATGCTGTCGGATGCCCACTTCGGGCGCATGAAGGACTCGGCCCTCTTCATCAACAACGGCCGCGGCCCGACGGTCGACGAGGCCGCACTGATTCGTGCCTTGGAGTCCGGCGGCATCGCGGGCGCGGCGCTGGACGTCTTCGAAGAGGAGCCGGTGTCCACCAACAACCCGCTGCTGCACATGGACAACGTGATCTGCACGCCGCACATCGCCTCGGCGACGGCGCGCATGGCCCCGGAGACGCGGCGGCGGCTGGGCCGCGAACTGGCCACGGTGCTGCAGGGCATGTGGCCGCGGAGCGCCGTCAACCCCGCGGTTCTGCCGCACACCAAGCTGCGTCGATGGCAGCCGTACCCGCAAACGCGCGGACCGAACCGGTAGGCCGCCCATCCGCCCCGGCGCGACTCGCCAGCGTGCGGCCGCGCCGGTGAGCCGGCGCAGAGGCCGATGCGTCGGCTGACCGACACGAACCTGGTTTTCCGGGCTCTGGTCATCCTGGGCCTGGTCGGCTTCGGCTTCTACCTGGCAAACGACCGGGGCCTGATCCGCATCGCGTTCGACGCCGACCGGAGCTACATCTCGACCGTCATCCTCGCCGTGTACGCACTGGCGAGCGCGCACTGGCTGTATCTGGCCAAGGCCTTGAGCGGCGAACGCGCGCGCCTCGCCGCGCTCGAACACCGCGTGGCGCTGGGCCAAGCGGCCGGCCAGGCGGCGGATGGGATGGTCGGCGGCTTCCTTGCCAACCTTCGCGCGCGGGAGGCGGACGAACCCGCCGCCCTCGTCGCCGCATTCGGCGACGCCCTCATGAACCGCCACGCCTTCGGCCACTTCGTCAGCGATGCGCTCATCAAGCTCGGCCTGCTCGGCACGATCGTCGGCTTCATCCTCATGCTACTGCCGGTGAGCGAGATCGAAGCGTTCGAACCGGCGTTGATGCAGCAACTGCTGGCCGGCATGAGCGAAGGGATGGCGGTCGCGCTCTACACCACGCTGGCCGGGCTGGTGACCAGCACCTTGCTGAAGCTGCAGTACCACGTCCTAGACGCCTCCGCGGCGGATTTGGCGACCCGGCTGGGCGTGCTCGCCGACGTGCACGCGGCGGCTCTTCGACGGACCGACGACCACGATGCGCCATAGGTTCGCGGACAGCGACGGCGGCGGGAGCGCGTTCACCGATCTCCTGTTCAACGCCCTGCTCGGCTTCGCGTTCATGTTCGTCGCCGCGTTCAGCCTGATCGCGGAGCCGGGCACCCGCGGCAACACGGAGCGCAAGGCCGAGGTGCTCGTCACCGTGAACTGGCCCGACGACTACGACGACGATGTGGACGTCCTCGTCGAGGATCCGCGCGGCGAGTTGGTGTGGTTCCGCAACCCGGACTCGGGCCTCATGCACCTCGAACGCGACGACCGCGGCAACGCACTCGACCGGGCGGTGCTCGGCGGCACGGTGGTCGGCAGCGCCATAAACCAGGAGACCGTGAGCATCCGCGCTCTCGCCGCGGGCGAATACGTCGTCAACGTGCTGCATTACCGGGCCGGGAACGACGGGCCGGTGCCGGTGCACATCAAGGTCGAGCGTCTGAATCCGAGACTGAGCCTGATCTACTACGGCAAGCGCACGCTCGGCGGGATCGGCGACGAACAGACGGCCGTGCGGTTCACCGTCGGTGCGGACGGCGCGATCGTGGCCCGCAACGAATTGCCGAAGGCCCTGCTCGACCGGACGGCCCGATGAGCGGCTTCGAACCCGGCGTGTGGCTCTTGACGTTGGCGTACGTCGCGGTCGCGGCCCTGCTGCTCAACCTGAACCTGGCCACGCCACGTCGCGGCCCCATCAAGGTGGCCGCCATCGCCCTGGTCACGGCCTTGTACGTCGGCGCCTGGCACGGCCACAAGGGGTTGCTCGGCTGGGCCAGCGACGACCCGCTGCCGGAGCGCTTTCGCCTGCACTACGCGAGCGTCGAAGACCCCGACAAGGCTTCCCGAACGCCGGGCACGATCTACCTGTGGGTCTCGTCGCTCGATGGGCCGGCGGCGCGGCGCGAACCGCGTGCCTATCGGATCACGTGGGATGCTCAGACGGCACGGGCGGTTCTCGATGCGCTGGCCGACGTCGAGCGCGGGGTGGCGATGGAAGGCAGTACCACGGGCTTGAGTGAAACCGGTCCCGTGCGCGCGGTCGAGCCGGCCGAGCGCGTTCAAGTCGGCGGCACGGGAGAGCGGCCCGGTAAGATCGGTTTCCGGCCCGTCCCGACACCGGCTCTACCGCCGAAACTCTAGCGGGACTTGAGAGTCCGCAACTTACTCCCCGCGTTCATCGAGCAAATAGAACATCCGGCCCACGGCTTGGGCGTTCGTCCCCACCGGGCGACCGAAGTTCTCCGCGTGGGCGCTCAAGTCCACCGCGGCGGTCGTCTCGCCGATGTCCTTTCCTTCCGCCCGCAACGCCACCACCTGGCTCCATAAGTCGCGGTAGAACGCCTGCACATGGTCGATCAGTTGCAGATCAGTGATGCCCGGGCCGTGCCCCGGCAGGATCAGTTCGATGTCGAGGGCCTTCAAGTTCTCAAGGGTTTCCGGCCACTCGTCCACGTGACCATCGCCGAGGAAGGACGGCCCACCGAGCATCATGTCGCCGGTGAACGCGATCCTGTCGGCGGGTAGGTAGATCACGACGTCGCCGCCGGTATGCGCCCGACCGCAGAAGATCACCTGGATCTCGCGATCCCCGCGCACGAGCGTGATGCGCTCGTTGAACGTCGTATTCGGGGGTGTGGGCACCACCTCCGCGTTCGCGGCGATCTGACCTTTGAGCGACTCGATGCGCGCTTCGATCTCCGCGCGGCCCGCTTCGTCCTCCGCTTCGCCAAGCGCGGCCTCCAAGCGTTCGAGCCCGTTGCGCTGGCCAGCCGTGTAGCTCGCCCAGGTGGGTTCCTCGTGCGGCGTGCCCGCCATCCGCATGCGCGTGTGCTCGTGGCCGACGATCTGGATGGGACCGAAGACCTGGTTGCCGTGGGCGTGGTCGTAGTGGAAGTGGGTGTTGACGACGGTCGTGATCGGCTTGTCGGTGACCTGGCGGATCGAGTCGATCAACTGCCGGCCCGTGGCAGGCGTGATGTGTGAGTCCACCACCAGGACGTCGTCTTCGTTGATGACCACCATGGAGTTGCTGTTGAACATCGGCACGGTATAGGTCACGAAGTAGACGCCGTCGGCGACTTCCTCGAACCTGTGCGTATCGGTCTCGAAGTCGCCCGCGACCGGGGTCGCTGCGGCGGGTGTCAGCTCGGTAGCCTCGACCGTGGCCTCTTCGGCGGCTTCGGGGGCCTCGCCGGCTTCCGGCGGAGCGCAGGCGTTGAGCATGAACAGCGCCGCGCCCAGGACGAGAACCAGCATTGCGGGACGTCGGATGCTTGACATGACCAGTCTCCCCTCAACTGCGCCGTCGACGCCATCGCGAGGGTGTCGTATGGCGACTGCTGGCGCGAACGAGTACGATACTAGCGGTTTTCGCGGCCCAGTGGCTTTCCGGAGGGGACATGAGAATTCGCATCCAGCCAACCCTGGCAGCGCTGGCCGTCGCCGGCGCGGTCGTGACCGGGTCGAGCACTTTGGCGCACCATGCCTTCTCGGCGGAATTCGATGCCAACCTGCCCATCCGGGTACAGGGCGAAATCGTCCAGGTCGACTGGATCAACCCGCACGCGTGGGTGCACGTGGCACACGTCAAGGAAGACGGCTCGAAGCAGGTCTGGCAGCTCGAGGCCGGCACCCCCAATACCCTGCTGCGCCGCGGCATGACCCGGACCCTCCTGCAGCCAGGCACCGAGGTCGTGGTGCGCGGCTACCAGAGCAAGGACCAGATCTGCGTGCCGATTTGCTCGGGCAGCGGCCGGGACATCCAGTTCCCGGACGGTCGCAAGTTCTTCATGGGGTCATCCGGCACCGGTGCGCCGCGCGACGGGGCCGATCCCCGCGAACCGGCGCGGGCGGAGGACCAGAACCTACCTGACGAGGAACAGGAATAAGTCCGTTGCGTCGGACGTCAGCGGATGGATATCGCCCTCGCCATTGTGCTGCTTGCGGTGGGCTTGGCGGTCTACTTTCTGCCCACGTTGATTGCTGGTAGCGGACATCCCCACAGACTGGCCCTATTCCTCATAAACCTGCTTTTCGGTTGGACCTTGCTCATCTGGGTGGGATGTCTCGCCTGGGCCGTCATTCAGCGACAGGGCCGGACCTGACACGCTGACCGCGGGCCGCCAGCGACCGGCGGCCCGGTGAAGCTGCACAAGTCGCTATTCTTCGCCTTCGCTGGATTCCTTCAGCAGTTCCTCTTTCTTCGGCAAGCCCCGGTACCAAGACGGCAACCAGCCTTCCGAGTCGGGCCTGCCGTCGCGCTCTTCCTTGCGCGCCCCGGCGAGCATGAGATGCATCGCCCGGTTGCCCTCGTGGCAGGCGTATTCGTAGATATCATCGTCGGTCCGGCGCATGTCCTGCACGGTTGACCACTTGCCTTCGAACGACTCCAGGTCGTCCACCGTGTACTCGTAGCGCAACGCGTCGGGGTCGATCCGGGTGAAGCGCTCGGTCAGGATCATATTGGGGCCCGAACCGGAGAAGTTGGTCTCGGGGCGGAAGTTCCTAGTCTCCACGACCAGCGTATCCCCCTCCCAGCGGCCCCGGGAATCGCCCTTCCAGAGCCGAACATGGTCTGGGACATGCTCACTGCCATCGGTCGGGATAACGCGGTGGTCGTTGACCATCTCGTTGAGGATGGCGACGTAGCCCGGCGACTGCACCACGCGCATCATGTTGTTGTAGGCGCCTGAACTCATGGGCGGTCCGGAGTTGAAGCCCACCAGGCAACGCGTAGCGGGCGGGCGGTCCCGGGCGGTGATCGGGCGCTTTTCCCAAACGGCACGGTTCTCGGCCATGCGCATCCGGGCAAACATCGTGTGACCCGGCATCCGCCCGTTCGGCGGATCCACGATCAGCGACGTCCGCCGCGTACCCGTGACCTTGGTGCCGATGTCGATGAAGATGAAGTCGTAGCCGACGTCGACATCGCCCTGGCTCGGCTCGTCAGACGCTTCGCGCGCCAACGCGTTTTCGTTCCCCTGCCTTCTGCCCTCTTCCAACTCGGCAATCTCTTCGTCGGTGAGGAACTCCTTGTCCTTGAACCGTTCTGGCCGGTTCATGGGCGTCATGGTGCGGAAATCCCACGTGCCTTGCAGGTCGGGAACGCCCCAGGACGTCTTCATGGACGCAGATCCCGCGTCCTCGCTTGCCAAGACTGGCGCGGCGGCGAGCGCTAACGCTGCAACCGAGCCGCGGGTAATCGTTGAGATGGCCATCGTCGTTAACCTCCCTCGTTGGCGACCTGGCGGGTCGCGTCTACTGCACGCCTTCGGGGTACAGGTGGCCGAAGGTCGCATACTCGGCGAACTCGACGCACTTGTACTCGAGGATCTGCGCACCGGGTTCAAGCCGCCGGTACAACGGCATGCTGATCGTCCACGGCGCCGTGAAGATGCTCGGATCCTCCATCGTGGCTTCGTACTGCAACGTGTCCGGGCCCGTGCGCATATAACGCTCGGTCACCTTGAGATCAGCGGTGTGGTAGTTGCCCGAGGCGTCGAACCACGTGTCGGGGACCTGCGCCGTCACGTCGACGACCAAAGTGTCCCCCTCGAAGCGCCCCAGCGAGTAGCCCATCCACGCAGGCAACTCCGCCTCCGTGCCCGGGCGGTCCAAGTGGATGATGCGCGTGGAACTGGTGAACTCGTAAGCAGCAAAAATGGCGTCTTTCGATTGTACGAACTGGAACGGGAAGGGCATGTACGTCGCGCGCGGGATGCCCGGCATGTAGCACTTCACGGCCGGGTCGCGTCGCACCCAGTCGGCGCGGTTCTCGTCGCGTACGGCGAGCGCCTCCGGGGTGTAGGGAATCGTGCCGCCGACGACCACGCTGCGACCTGCGGGAATGGCGCCCAGGGCACCCATCAGCGGGGCCGGGCCTTGCCGCGCCGCATGGTCCTCGAGATCCCAGTGGGCCGCACCCAGCGCTTGCCAGATGCCGTTGTAGTCCGGGTCGCCGTCAGACGTCTTCGGCACGACATATCCGGTGGCCTCGGGTTCGGCCGGAGGAGGAGGAGCACAACCTGCTGCCAAGGCCAGCGCGAACACCACGCCGGATACCGAGTAGAACAGTCGGCCCATAACCTCCCCCAGTCGTGCAACCGTCCATCGAGCCTACTACAAACCCCGACGCGCTGCTCGCCGGGGGGCGCTGTGCGCGGGTGTAAACTCCGCGCTTTTTCGAGGGGCAACCATGTCCGAACTCGCAACCTATGAATTGCTCGACCACGTGGCCGTGGTGACCCTGGACGACGGCAAGGCCAATGCCTTCAGCCCGGACATGATCGCATCCGTCAACAGCCTGCTCGACCGCGCCGAGGACGAGGCCAAGGCCGTCGTGCTCACGGGTCGGGCGGGGCTCTTCTCGGGCGGTTTCGACCTGCGTGTCATTCGCGGTGACGACCCGGAAGCCGCGCGCATCATGAGCCTGGGCGGCGCCCGGTTGATGATGCGGCTCTACGGTCTGCCGCTGCCCGTCGTGATAGCGGCCAGCGGCCACGCGATCGCCTTGGGTGCGTTCTGCCTGCTGACCGCCGACTACCGCCTCGGCACCGCCGGCGATTTCCGTATCGGCTTGAACGAGACCGCCATCGGCATGAGTCTTCCGCCGTTCGGGCTGATGCTCGCCAGTGAGCGGCTATCAAAGCGCTACCTGACGCGCGCGGCGATCGCCGCAACCATGTTCTCACCCGAGGAAGCAAAGGACGCGGGCTTCCTCGACGAGGTGGTAGCAGCGGACGAGCTGAAGCACGCGGCCCTGGCTGCGGCTCGTGGGTTCCTCGATCTCGACGGCAGTGCCTATGCCGCGGTCAAGCAAGGCCTTCGCGGCGGGTCCATCGACGCGGTCCTCGCCGGACTGGATGGGTAGCAGGTTCGCGGTACCTTCAGTAGAAGGCGAATAGCCGCATCTCGCAGCTATGTCGCGGGGCCGCGTCCGCTCGCGGCTCCGGCAGTTCGAACGCGGTGTGCAACGTGTAGCGCGCACGCCCGTCCGTCGTGGAGTCGTAGACCTTGAAAAACAGCACCTCGTCCGGCGCCATGAACGGGTAGTAGAAGAACTGGTGTCGCGGGCTGTAGAGCGCCCGCCAGGTCTCGCCCACCCGGCCCGGGGCCGTGCGCGGAACCGGCACGAGGTCGTCTGCCGTCACGGTGCGTGCATCGGCGATGGCAATCGGGTCGGACTCGATGGGCCGTCCGATCGGCCGCCAAGCCTGGATGATCGCGAAGCGTCGGTCGAGTAGCTCATCCACCTCGTCAGGCAGCAAGTCGCGCACGCGTTTGCGCGCCGACCAGTGCGTATAGTCGTTGTGCACGCCGCGCGCTGGCGGCTTCAGGCCGGTGCTTCGACGCACGTCCGGGTCGCCGTGCCGAACGGTGTGATCGAAGATGTGGATTCGGCTCGCGCCGGTGCAACGCTCGGCCAGATCGGCCATGACTGGGTAGTACAGTCGCGTAACGCTGGCGGCGTCGAGGAAGTCGATCGTCGGTAAGGGACTGTGCCGAAGCTCGAAGCCGTGGACGTCCAGTGAAATCGCTTCGGGCCACGCCCGGCCATCGAACACCGTCATCTCGTGCTGGGCCGACCCGCTGCCGCGGTTCCGGCCTTCAGACCCAGGAGTGGCTAGCTCGTAGTAGTACTTGTCGCCCCCGGGCGCCGCGTAGGCAAGCGATGCGCGGACGCTCGAAGTCTCCAACGTCGTTGCGGGCTCCGACATGATGATCCCCTTGGCGGCCGACGGTGAGATTATAGGCGGAACCACTCGAAAGCCTCCGCTCGAAACGTCGATCCAAGACGATACTGTGCACCTCGCGAACTACACGTAATGAAGACCGTGATGGCCCTGAACATCAGAGACCGAATTGCCGAGAAGCTCGCAGCGGCGACGCGGGCGTTGCGTGATCACTTGGTCAAGGTCCAACGGCGACGCGCCGGTCGCGACCTACGCGCCGAGCTTGACAAGATCGCGCGACACTGTGCTTCCCTCCCGGTTGTCGACAACCGTGCACCCAATCACATTCTCGGCTACGACGACAACGGATTGCCGACTTGATGGTGGTTGACGATTACGCAAACGTACTGAACCCGCCTACGCCGGACGGTAGATCTTGCCGCGTTGCTTCACCGGCTCGAGCAGCGACCAGTCGCCCTGTTCCACCTCGAACCCCTGCGGAAAGGGTGGGCGGGGCTCCATTTCCAAGGACTGCATGACGCGGTCGTCGCGGTAGTAGCACTGGAGGATGATGCTGATCAACGTGCGTTGGCCCGCGATCGCGCCCGGGTCGAATTCCCACTCGATGTGATCGAAGCCGCCCTCGGTGTTGCTGCGCTCGACGAAATCGGCGCGATCCGCCTCCGACAGCTCGGCGAACGGCACCCCGTACGCCGCCGCGGCCACGGTGTCCTGGAATCCGAGCCCGGGCCGCACCGCTTCGTAGTGCGGTCGTGCCGTCGCGAGGATGTCGGCGACGATTTGCGCATCGTCGGCGCCGGGCACGCCGTACTCCGCGCTCGCCGGGATGACCGCACCGGCGAACGCCGTAAGCGTGTGCTGCTCCGCGGCCGAAAACGGGTTGTCGCTCGCAATCGTCGTCACTGGAAGCTCCTCAATCGAACAGGTTGGCGAGGCGTCGCTTCATCGAGTCGGCGACATAAAGCGCCAGCGCCTGGATGGTGCGCGTCGGGTTCACGCCGGCGCTGGTCACGAAAATGCTGCCGTCGACGATGAACAGGTTCTTGACGTCGTGCGCGCGCCCCCACTCGTTGACCACGGACCGCTCGGGATCGGTCCCCATGCGCGCGGTGCCCATCAGGTGCCAGCCGCCGACGCCGATGGGCGCCTCGGTGATCACGTCGACGGCACCGGCGGCTTCCAGCACCTCCGTCGCCCTAGCCACCGCGTGGTCGAGCATGCGCCGGCTGTTCTCGGACAGCGTGTAGTCGATCTTCGGCGCCGGGATGCCGTGGCCGTCGGTGAGCTCGGGGTCCAGCGTGACGGTGTTGTGCTCCTCCGGCAGGTCCTCGCAGATGCCGACCATGCCGGCGATTCGATTGAACAACTCCCGGTAGCGCTCGTGATGCCCCGCACCCCAGGGGATGCGCCCCGAGAACATGCCCGTTGCCGCGGTTGCGACCGGGCCGCGGCCGCGGTTGATCTCGTAGGTGTAGCCGCGGACGAACCCGCGGTCCTGGTCCGTCTCGTAGAACTCCTGGCTCCAGATGCACACCCCGGGCCCGCGGTAGCCGTCCAAGGGCTCATCGAAGATGCCCTGGATCGAGGCGTACGGGTGGAACATCAGGTTCTTGCCCACCAGGCCGCTTGAGTTCGCCAGGCCGTTGGGGAATGCGCCGGACTGTGAGTTGAGCAGCAAGCGCGGTGTGCCGACGCCGTTGCACGCGACGATGACCACCTGTGCGGCTTGGAATTGCTCGACGCCGTCGCGGTCGTAGTAGACGACGCCGGACGCCATGCCGTCGGCGTTGACCGTGATCTCGCGTACTCGGCAGCGCGTCCTGACCTCGACGCCGGCGCGAACCGCGTGCGGCCAGTAGGTGATGTCGGTGCTCGCCTTGGCCCCTTGGGCACAGCCGCTGCTGCAAGCGCCGAGGTTGATGCAGCGGTCGCGGCCGTCGTACTCCGCGGTGGCGATCGCCGTGTCCGACGGCCACCAGTGCCAGCCCATCTTGTTGAAGCCCCGGGCGATGGTTGCCCCCGACTTGCCGAGCGGCAGGGGCGGCAGGATGGCCTGCTTCGGCGGATACGCCGGATCGCCGCCTAGGCCGGACACCCCCATCATGCGGTCGTTCTCGGCGTAGAACGGCTCCAGCATGTCGTAGTCGATGGGCCAGTCATCCGCGACGCCGTCCAAGCTCTTGACCCTGAAGTCCGAGGGGTGGAAACGCGGGAAATGTCCGGCGTAGAGGATCGTGCTGCCCCCGACGGCGTTGAAGTTCGCGACAGAAATCGGCGAGTTGGCGTCGTTGACCGGGTAGTCCGTCTCGCGTTTGCGCCGGTTCGGACTGATGCTCATGTCGCTGAAGGCCCGCGACTCCCAGTCCCGACCGCTGCTCGGATACTCGGCCGGGTTCATCCAGTCGCCCTGCTCCAAACAGACGATTCGCATACGGGTCTCGGCCAGACTCCAGGCCACCGCCGCGCCCGACGCGCCTGCGCCGACGATCAGTACGTCCACTGGTTCGGTCACTGGTTCCCCCGTCCCCCGACTTGAGGCGGCTCAGTATGCACCGAAAAACCAGACCAGAGAGCCGCCTGCGCCTCCCGCTCCTCTCGCGGCGCACCCGGCGCACCAGCGCGAGCCTTCACGCCGCCTTGAAGCGTCTCCTGACGAGTGCCCAGTTCTCGGGATGGCGTTCGGCGACTCGATCGACCAACGCCTGGTTCGGCGCGTACCCGACGCGTTCGGCCTGACCGCGCCAATACCGCGCCATGGCCTCGACGCGGCGCCTCTCCGAGTCGGCGAGGTCGCGTTGTTCAGTGCGATCGTCGTCGATGTTGTAGAGCTCCCACTGGCGCGGATGGCGGTTGACGAGTTTCCACGGTCCGTCGCGTACCGCGCGGTTTCCTTCGTGTTCGAACCAGATTGGCTTGCCGCGCTGCCAGCCGCCGTCACGGAACGACGGCGCAAGGCTCGCCCCCTCCATCGGCTGGATCGCATGGTCGCCGACGCTCTCCGGATACCGGGCGCCGGCGACCTCCACGCACGTCGGCATGATGTCGGTGATGTGGATCGGGGCGTGGACGATCGCGGGTGCTGCGATTCCGTCGGGCCAGTGCACGATGAAGGGCGTCGAGATGCCGCCCTCGTGCACCCACGACTTGTAGCGGCGAAAGGGGGTGTTGGATGCATTCGCCCACGGCAGGTCGTAGGACATGAAAGTGTCGGCCGGCCCCGGCTTGAGGTGCGGCAGGTTGCCGACGTGCATCGGCCGGCCGTCCACGGTGGGCATGTTGTAGCGGTGCGGGGCCGGCGCGTCGGTGTCCTCCTTGAGGAATTCGGCGCAGCCACCGTTGTCGGACAGGAAGAAGATCAGCGTGTTGTCGAGAGCTTTGCGCCGGGAAAGCGTTGCGACGATGCCGCCGATCGCCTGGTCCATGCGGTCGATCTGGGCGGCATAGACGGCCATGCGTAGCGCCTCCCAGTCCGGATAGCGGCTCTGCCCGAACGGCCACGACTCGGTGTCGCGCGGACTGATCGTCCAGCGGCGATCGACGAGCCCGGCGTCGCGCTGGGTTTCGTGCCTAGCCGAGCGGATGGCGTCCCAGCCGCAGCGGTACACGTCGGCGTAGCGGGCGATGTCCTGCTCACGAGCGTGCAAGGGCCAATGCGGGGCCGTGAACGCGACGTAGCCGAAGAACGGCGTCCCGGCATCGAGCGCGGCTTCGATCCGCGCGGTCGCGTTTTCGCCGATGGCGTCGGTGTAGTAGAAGTCCGGGGAGTCGGGGCGGATGTAGGACTCGCCGTCCATTAGCGAGTGCGGATTCCAGAACGAACCGGCGCCGTCCAGCGTGCCGTAGAAGTCGTCGAAGCCGCGCTGCGTCGGGGTCGGCCAACCCGGCTCGCCGGCTCGCCAGGTGTCGGGGCGCTGGGCGTCGTAGGCGTTGCCGACATGCCACTTGCCGGATAGGAACGTGCGGTAGCCCGCGCCCTTGAGCACCTCGGCGATGGTCACGCAGCGCTCGTTCAGGTAGCCCTGGTAGGCATCGGTGGAGCCGACGAGCGTGGTGGTCATCCAGCCAACGCCGGCCTGGTGCGGATTGAGGCCCGTCAGCAGGGCCGCGCGCGACGGGCAGCAGCGCGCGGAGTTGTACATCTGCGTATAGCGGAGTCCGTTCGTCCCGAGCGCGTCGAGGTTGGGGGTGCGGATCTCCGAACCGTAGCAGCCGATGTCCGAGAAGCCCATGTCGTCGGCGAGGACGAGTAGGATGTTCGGCTTGGTCATCGCCGGGGTCAGCCGAGGAGTTCGAGTGCGCGGTCGATGAGAGGTGCCATCGACAGCGCCGTCACCTCCCACGATGGATCCACGCGCTTGCCGCGTCGATGCAGACTCAGGTTGAACCCGGTAATGATGGCGAACTTGTACGCCGCCAGCGCCCGGAACCAGTTCAGATCCGGCAGCCGGTCGCCGTACGCTTCGACATACAGCGCCATGAGTGTCTCGGGGTCGAGGAACATGGGGCGCTCGCCCGTGCCTTTCGCCCACGCTCCGCGGTCGCTGAACGTGCAGATCCAGCCCACGTCGTTCAACGTCGCGCCGATACCGGTCAGCTCCCAGTCGATGACGGCGAGCAGCTTGGGCGTGCCCGTGACAGCTGCATCGAAGAACAGGTTGGAGGTCTGGAAGTCGCCGTGGAAGATGCCGACCGGAGCGTCGGTGGGCAGCGTGTCCAGGAGGCGCCGGCGGCAATCCGGGGCCCGGCCTAGCAGTTCGGGATCCGCGGCGCGTTCGTAGAATCGGTCCCAGCGCTCCACGTCCTCGGCGAACGGTACCGCCTCGCCGAGGTAGGGCGCTTGGGTTGCGTCCACCTTGTGGATGCCGGCCAACGCAGTCATGACCTGCCGCCCCATGTCCGCGCACTGCTGTTCGGAAAGCGCGGCGGCCCACTCGCCGGGGCCTAGCCGAATGACGTCGCCGTCGAGCTTGGGCACCACGAAATACGGGCAACCGAACCAGTCCAGGTCCTTCCCAGACCAGCGCACCGAGCAGTGCGGCACTTCGGTTCCGTCAAGGGCATTCAGGGCCTCGACCTGGCGCAGCACGTCGGCCGTGCCGCGCCAGTTGACGTTCGGCGGCGGCAGGCGGATGAACCACGACTCGATCCCTGAACCTAAGGCCACGCTGAAACCGTAGGAAAACCCCGCGTGGCCCGGCATCGTGTGCACATCGAAGACGCGCACGGCACGACCGTACTTGGCCGCACAGAATGGGCCGAGGCGGGACTCCAGTTCGGCCAGGTCCACGGCGGTCAGACCGGCGCCGGCCCCGGGAACTGGTCGCGTAGCACGCGCTTTAAGATCTTGCCGCTCGGATTGCGCGGCAGCGCCTCGACGAACACCGCCCCTTTCGGCTGCTTGAAGCCGGCAAGCTTGCCGCGGCAGAAGTTTAGGACGTCCGCTTCGGTGAGCGCCTCATCACCCTTCACAACGACGGCGAAGGGTGATTCGCCCCACTTCTCGCTCGGCTGCCCGATCACGCCCGCCTCGACGATGTCGGGATGCGTCTGCAGCACCTTCTCGATCTCGGCCGGGTAGACGTTCTCGCCGCCCGAGATGACCATGTCCTTGATGCGGTCCTCGATGGTGATGAACCCGTCCGCATCCATGCGCGCCACGTCGCCGGTGTGCAGCCAGCCGTCGACGATGGTCTCCGCGGTGGCCTCGGGCCGATTCCAGTACTCGCGCATGATGTGCGGGCCGGCGACCAGTACTTCGCCAGGCACGTCAGGCGGGCAATCGGTACCGTCGGGGGCGACGATGCGCACGTCGGTGTGGAAGAACGCCTTGCCGGTGGAACCGATGCGCTTGAGCGCATTCTCCGGATCGATGAGTGCCGCGGGGCCGCAGGACTCGGTCAGGCCGTAGATCTGGTGCACCTCGATGCCGATCTCCGCACACGCCTCGATCAGCGACTCCGGCACCGGCGCGGCACCGGACATGCACCAACGCCACTGGGAGAAGTCGTAGCGCTCGATGTTGGGAACCTGCAGCATGAAAGTGAGCATCGCCGGCACGGCGAGGCCGATGGTGATTTTCTCCTGGTCGATCAGTTCCCAAACCCGCACCGGGTCGAAACTGCGCATCACGACGCTCGTGACGCCTCGGTAGACGTTGAGCGTGATCGGCGTGAGCGCGCCGACGTGAAACATCGGCAGCGGCGACAGGAACCGGTCGTTCTCGCGGTAGTAGGTGCTGGCGGCGATGGTGATGCAGCCCCAGATGCACGTGTTGTGGGTGTGAACTACGCCCTTGGGAAGCCCCGTCGTGCCGGACGTGTACATGATGTAGACCATGTCGTCGTCCGATGCGCCGATTTCGGGTTCCGCATCGCTCGCGGCGTCGCGGAATGCCCGGTAGTCCGTGCCGAAGTAGGCGACCTCGCCGTTGGCGACCTGCAGCCAGTTGCGGATATCCGTCTTGTCGCCTCGGCCGTGCAGTTCGGCCACCGTGTCGACGAAGTCGTCGTCGAAGACGAGGCGCGTGGCGCCGCTGTCCTTCAGGATGAACTCCAGTTCGTCCGCCACCAGCCGCCAGTTCAGGGGCACGACCACGGCACCGATCTTGCCGAGAGCGAAGAACAACTCAACGAACTCGGGGCTGTTCATGAGCAGGAGGGCGACCCGTTCGCCCTTCTCGATGCCGGCCGCGCGGAACGCGTTGGCCGTACGATTGGCACGCGCGTTGAGTTCGGCGAAGGTCAAGCGCTCGCCGCCATCCCCGTCGACATAGGCCTCCAGTTCCGGCATCAGGAAAGCGCGCTTGGTGAGCCACCAGCCGATGTTGTTCTCCACGCATCCTCCGCATGACGATGATCCGAGACGCGACATTGTATGCCGGGTTCGGACACCGTTAGGTGCGCGAGCACGGGCTGCGCTTCGCTCGCTACGGTGAAGGCTAGTCCAGGGCGGTGTTCCCAACCACCACCTCGCGGCAAGCGGCGAGCATGATGGACATGATCGCGAGACCCGGGCGTTTTACCGCCAGCCCGCCCGGTCGAAGACCTGCACGGCCAGCGCCTGGTTCGCCCCGAGCACCGACGCGTTGACGGCATCCTCTTTGAACGGACCGAGCTCGGCGATGGGCCCGGTTGCGGCACCCACGACCGGATACTCATTGTTGCCTTCCGCGAACAAGCGCTGCGCGAAGTCTCCCGTCAGGTACTCGAGGAACCGGACGGCATTGGCCCGATTGGGCGCATGCCGGGTGACACCCGCGCCGCTGATGTTGACGTGCGCGCCCCGGCCTTCCTGGTTGGGAAACAGCACACCGATCGCATCCGTCACAGCCGTGTCCGCTTCGTCAACCGACCCCATCAAGCGGCCGATGTAGTAGCTGTTGGCAATGCTGACGCCACACTCGCCCGCCGCAACCGCTCGCAACTGCGCGGTGTCGTTGCCCTGCGGCGCGCGCTTGAAGTTGGCGACCACGCCAGTCGCCCAGCCGAGTGCCGGCTCTTCGCCGTGGTGCTCAATCAAGGAACCGAGCAACGACAGGTTGTAGATGTTGCCCGACGAGCGCATGCAGACCTGCCCGCGCAGCGCATCGCCCGCCAAGTCCTCGTAACGGCTGACGCCCGCGGGAAGCCCGTTGGCCTTGTTGTAGACGATTACGCGGGCACGCTTCGAGAGTCCGAACCACAACCCCGCGGGATCGCGCAGGTATCCTGGGACGCGCTCGTCGAGCACCGCCGACTCGACGGGCTGGAAGACGCCCGCCTCGGCCGCTCGCCAAAGGCGCCCGGCATCCACCGTGACGAGCATGTCGGCCGGGCTGAACTCGGCTTCGTTGACGATGCGCTCGATCAGGCCGTCGCTCGAGCCTTCGATGAGATTCACCTTGATACCCGTGGTCTCCGTGAAACGCTCGTACAGCGCCAGGTCGGTGTCGTAGTGCCGCGCCGAGTAGACATTGACCACCGCTTCTGAAGCGGGGCTGTGCTGCGCGATGCCGCCGATCGCGAAAACACAGGCGAGCGTCGCGAGGACCAGCCGTGACAAATTATGCATATTGAGAACCATTTGCATTTACGAACGGTTTGCGATTGTAGTGCATTGGTCGGCGCGGGCGGAAGCCCGTGCGCGGGGACGCCGCCACGCCATAATGTCGACGGGAGGCTTTTGGCACACCCCGACCATGGTCAGTTGCGTTCGCACAACGGCAATCCTCCTCGTCGCTGCGGCCGCCGGGGCCGAGCCCGCCGACGATCACGGCGACACCCGGCTCGCGGCGACGCTCGTCGAACACTACGGCGTCAGCGAGGACGGCGAGCTCGAGTCGCTCGGCGATGTCGACGTCTTCCGCCTCGATCTGCAGGGGCGCGCCGAGGTCGAGATGCGCAGCAGCGGCCAACTCGACACCCATGGCACGCTCTACGACAGCGACGGCGGAATCATCGCGGGAGACGATGACGCTGGCACGGACATGAACTTTCGGATCGTCGCCACGCTGCCGGGCGGCGTCTACTACGTGGCCGTGGCCAGCGACATGGACACCGGCGGCTACAAGATGACGGCGCGAATTCGGCGGTCGGGCGATGACCACGGCGACACCTCCGGCGCATCGACGTTCCTGCCCTTGGGCATCCGCACGACGGGGCGGATCTCCCCCGCTGGCGACACGGACGCGTTTCGCCTGGAAGCCGCTAACGCAGGCGGGCTGCGCGTCGGCAGCACTGGGCCAGCCGATACCGTAGGCGAGTTGCGCGATAGCACCGGCGCGGTGCTGACCGTGCGCGACGGCGGCGGCCATGGCCGCAATTTCCGCATCGAACGACACGTCGAACCGGGGATCTACTACATCCACGTGACCGCCGCGGCCCCCGGCCCGTTCACGCTGCTCGCCGACGTGTACCCGTCCGACGATCCCCAAACGGCGGCCCGGCAGAGCTTCAACGCCACCATCTACCCGACCATCGTGCAAGGCAAGTGCGTAGACTGCCACGTCAGCGGTGGCGAGGCGGACGCCACGCGGCTGGTCTTCGTGACATCGGCGGCGGACGGTCACCAGGCGACGAACTTCGAGCGCATGAGAGCCTTCGTCGCCGGCGCGGACGACCGCGCGATGCTCGTTCTCGACAAGGTGCGCGGCCTGGCCGACCACGGCGGCGGCGAGCAGATCGCCGACGGTTCGCCGGAGTACGTGGACCTCGAACGCTTCTTGAGCTTGCTGGCGGCGAACAGCGGGCCGATTCGCGATCAGACTCTCATGGTGGGCTCGACCTTGGTCCTCGCGGTTCCCCTGGGCGCGCGCGACGACCTCGCGTTGCAGGCCACGTCAAGCGATCCATGCGTTGTCACCGCCGACGTCGCGGGAACGACGCTGACGCTCACCGGCGTAGTGGCCGGTACGGCGACGGTCACCGTGACGGCAAGCGACGGCGGTTTCATCACGTTCACGGCAACCGTCCAACCGCCGATACGGCCCGACTGGGCACTGCCGCGCACCGTTCCGGATGACGCCGGCATCGCCGCCTGCTCGGCAAACGACGTGGTCGACCACGTGTTCACCGACCACGCCGTGCAATCCGTCCTTCTGGTCGCCGACGGCACAGTGATCGCCGAACGCTACGCAGACGGCTACGACGTCGCCAGCCTCGGCACCAGTTGGTCGGTCGCGAAAAGCTTCTACAGCGCTGCGGTGGGCGTCGCCATCGATCGGGGCCACATCGCCTCGCTCGACCAGCCGGCCAGCGATTTCTTCACCGAGTGGGCCGGCACGAACAAGGCGGCGATCACGGTCCGGGACCTGTTGGAGATGCGGGCGGGGCTGCCCGATCCCAACATCTTCGTGCAGCGGGACCAGACGGCCTTCGCGCTCGCGCAGAGTCCCGTCCGCGCTCGCGGCACCACGTTCCAATACTCCAACATAACCTCGCAGCTATTCGAACCGCTCATTCGGCGGGCCACCGGCATGGACGCACACGACTGGCTGGCTTCGACGATCCTCGACCCGATCGGCGTCGACCGAGGCGCGATCGGCATGTGGTTGGATCCCACCGGGACCCAGCCGCTGACGTACTGCTGCCTCGACATGCGTCCGGACGATTTCGCGCGCTTCGGCGTGCTCTTCGCCAACGACGGCGACTGGGAAGGCGACACCCTGATCCCTGCGGACTACGTGCACACGAGCCTGTCGGCGCAAAGCCCCTTCTATGGGCTGCAGTGGTGGGTGATGAACGCGACCTATTTCGAAGGCCGTGAGCCGCCCATTGCGGTCAGCGCCGCGCACGGGCTCGAGGGACAGCACATCTACGTATGGCCGGACGGCAAGGTCGTACTCGTGGTTTTGACCCGCTACGAACATGACCCAAGCCAAGGGTACGTCTTGAGCCTAGCCAACTACCCGAGCACGTGCGGGGCACGCAATACGTGCCCAGGCGCGCAAGGCGACAGGGTTCCCAGCTACAGCGAACACACGCTGCTCGAGCGGCTCGCGGCGTTGCGCTGAGACGACTCGGGGCGTCCGAGCGGCTGCGCCACGTCCGTGCGCCATCAGCGAGCCGCCGCACGATCTCCTCGAACAACTCCTACGCAACCCGCGAGAAATCCGGCCCGGCGTACGTGTTCTTCCCGTAGAGGTCGTCGATGCCGCACAGCGTCGTGAGAGTCGGCGGATTGCGTTCCAGGATGGCCGGGTCGATCTCCAGGTAGCTATCGAACGTCCGCACCCAGTTCCGTAGGTAGGTGTTGTGGATGGTCAACCGTTCGCCGTGGTCTTCGCGGATCGCGGAGCCGTGCCAGAGCGAGCCATGCCAAAGTGCCACGGAGCCCCGCGGCATGAGGATCTTCTCCGCCCGTGCCATGGCGTCCGGGTCCGGCGGCCGGTGCCACTTGTGGCTGCCAGGCACCACCAAGGTCGAACCGGATGTTTCGGTGAAGTCGCCCAGCGCCCAGATGGTCGTGACATTGCAGCACAGGTCTCCCGTCAGGGGGTGCGGCGGGTCGTTGTGCAACCGATGGGTGTCCTCGCCCTTGCGCTTGAAGAAGCCTAAGGACTGGCCCATGTTGCAGTCGGCACCCAGCATGTGCTGGGCAAGCGAGTGGATCCAGGGATGCATCGCCAACTCTTCCCAGAGGGGGCCGCGGGCTAGCAACATCGAGGCGACGCGCCCCCGGCCGGTCTCCTCGATGAGCCGTCGCAGATCTTCCTCGAGCGCCTCGCGCAGGGCGTCGCTGATGGCGTTCTCCAGCACCGTGTAGCCCCGCTCCTCGAGGTCCTCGACGTGGCGCCGCATGCCGAGCCGATCGATGCGCTGTGCCGTATCCGGGTTGGTCACCGTGCGCTTGGCGAGGTGGTCATGCATGCCGACCATGGCTTCCAGCAGCGCGGCCGGCGCGCTGTCCAAGGCACCTTCCGTCTTGAAGAACGCGCCGTGGCGATTCATGGCCTCGTTGACGAGGCGCGCCTGGCGTTCCGGCTGATCTTCGAAGACCGCCGTGGCGACGTGGTGAGCTTGGTTGTAGTCCGCCTGCATCCGGTAGTCGGCGTCGTCGAGCCGGCCGCGGGCGACCGTCAGTTCGCCATCGTCGACCACGATGTGGAATGCCGCAACGTTGTCCGGGTGGCCGAGATGCGGCGGCGCATCCGTAAAGATCTCGCACAACGCCGCGCGCTTGCCGCGCAGCGCGTCGCCGCGCTCCGCGACCCGCGGCGCGAGGTAGTCGCGGAGGACGTCGATCCAGTCGTTCGAGAGGAACTCGAGGCGTTCCGCGTGGCGGACCGGTGCCCTGGTCCGCGTCGGCAAGGGCGGCAAGCTCGAACCCCGGCCATCTTTCATCGGTGCTTCCATCTCTGCCCCCTCGATCACGTCCGCCGTCAGCGTGCACCAATGTTGAGTGCCCATCAACAACCCCCGACGGGTTGCATCGTCACGACGCGGCAAAACTGATTGCACAAAATAGAACATAGTGCTTAAATATGTGCATCACCAGCAACCATGCTGCCGAAGGACGCACGATGGCACCACCAAGGAAGCTCGCGCGGCGCGAACAGGAAGCCCTCGAGGCGCTTCACCGCCTCTCCCCCTGCACCGCCGCGGAACTGCAGCCGGAAATCGGCGGGACCTACTCGGCAACAAGGGCGGTGCTCTCCCGGCTCGCCGTCAAGGGGCTGGCGAGTCACCGTTACGACGGTCCGCGCTACGTCTACGAACCGACCGAGGAATCGTCGAGTGCGGGTTCGTCCGCCTTGCGGGAGGTCGTCAACACCTTCTTCCGCGGCAGCAACAGCGAGGCGCTCGGCGCCTTGCTCGCACTGTCCAAGGACACGGTGGACGAGGAGGAGCTTCTGCGTCTCGAGGCGATGGTCGCGAGAGCGAGAAGCAAGGGGACCAACGATGCTTGAGTTCGCCGTCGAGTTCCTCTTGAGGTCCACGGTCGTCCTCGTCCTGGTTGGCGCGCTCTGCTCCGTGCGGCATCTGTCCGCGGCCGAGCGTCACAACGTGGCCACGGTGGGCTTGGCCGCCATGGCCGGCGTTGCCGCGACCATCTGGTTGACTACGGATGGTGGCCTCCCCGCTTGGCCAATGCCGCTACCCGAACAGGTTACGCACGTAATCCCCGGCGAGGTCGAACGCCCGCTGCGTGCGCTGGCCGAAGCCGGCACCGCAGCGACGGCGGCCGTCCAGTCGCTGCAGCACGGTCAGCAGGTCGTTGCGTGGGGACCCTGGATATTCGCCACCTACGCGGGGGTAGCGCTGGCGCTGGGTGCGTCGACGGTGATGGGACGACGAAGGGTCGCCCGGTACGTACGTCGGCTGCCCCGTAGCCGGTCGGCGACCGCCGACGCCCTGGGGCCGGTCGATGTCCGCGTGGATGCGTGCGCCACGCCCTGGACATGGGGCGTACGGCGGCCCGTTGTCGTCCTACCCGAGGACTTCGAGGACTGGCCGCCGGAACGCCAGGACGCGGCACTGGCGCACGAACTAAGCCACATCTCCCGCCGCGACTGCCTTGTCGACGGCGTATCCCGATGGGTGTGCAACGTCTTTTGGTTCCAGCCGCTGGTTTGGACCTTGTGGCTGCGCCAACGTCGATACGCCGAGGGTGCCTGCGACGATGCGGTGCTCAAGGCCGGCGGGGACGCCTGCGACTATGCGGAGACGCTGCTGGCGATCGCCAAGAGCAACCTGACGGCGAAGCCGCTCGGCATCGCGGTGGGATCCAAGGCGCTGAAAGCCCGGCTCCAAGCAGTTCTACACACCGGTGTCAGGCGCGACCCCATGACTTTGGCCAAACGCGGGATCGTGGCTGCGCTCGCCGTCGCGATCATCATTCCTGTTGGCGCGGGCTCGGTGACCGCGGGGGAGAACGCGGACGTTGGCCCGACCCCCGAGGTTCGGTATACCCCGGAACTGGCGCGCCAAGAGGTCGTTGCGTACGAACGACGGCTCGCCGAACAACCGGACGACATCGCCGCCCGCACGGTACTGATCCACCACTACGCGCAAAGGAGGTATAGGGGTCAGGCGGAGGATTCCATGCATGCCAAGCGCGAACACGCCCGGCACCTGGCCTGGGTCGTGAGGCACGCACCGGATGCTCCCGTGCTCGACCACGTCGCACATGCCTCGATCATGAAGAGCTTGAGTCCGGCGGGCTACGCCACGGTGAAGGACGCATGGCAGCACCAATTGGACCGGCAACCGCGGAACACGGCTGTTCTGGACCGCTTTGCGAGGTTCACTTCGGTCAACGAGTACGAGCGTTCACGAGATCTGCTGCGCGCAGCGGAGAAACTCGAACCGCGGAACCCGAAGTGGGCAGAGAGGCTGGGTGCGTCGTTCCTGCGCGGCACGATCTCCAGCTCCTGGCAGGCCGAGAATCCGTCAGCGCCAAACGACGCCCTCGCCGCGTACGACAGGGCTTACGCCCTGCACGGGACCGAAGTGCCATCCAGCGTTCTCATCGGTCGTGCCCAGGCGGCTCTCATCGCCAAGCGCTACGTACTCGCGAAAACTCACGCGAACGCGTTGCTCGTGGCATTCGACCAAGGGTGGAACGCGGGCGACGGCGACCTGGTTCACCACGCGCACACGATCCTGGGCCGGCTAGCCCTCGTCCACGGCGACCTCCGACAAGCGAAAGAGCACTTGCTCGGGTCCGCCAGGACACCCGGCTCCCCGGTACTCGGATCGTTCGGCCCGCGGATGAGCTTGGCGCTGGAACTCCTTGACAAGGGTGAGTTCGAGGTCGTCGGCGCCTATCTCGATCTGTGTTCGGAATTCTGGGACGACGACCGCCTCGATGCCTGGCGAGCGACCGTCGCCGCCGGAAAGACACCGGACTTCGGCGGCAACCTCGTCTACTGAGATTCGGCCCGGAACCGTCAATGCGGAACCCAGCCTCGAACGGGCGCCTTGGCCGGATGACGAGGTGTGGACGTCGGCCCAGCGAACGTGCCTGTGGGTGGGCGGCGGGAATCCTTACCCGCGCGGGACCGGCTGACCCTTGCGATAGACGAACGCCCCCGTTGGGTCGAAGTGCGCGCGAACTCGATCGCCGATGCCGATGCCACGCAAGTCCGCGACGCTGGCACGCAGTATCTGACCGTCCGCTTCCACGAGAACCACGTAGCGGTCTCCCAGGAACCGTACGTCACGCACCGTTCCCGGGGTGGAGCCGTCGCCCGCTTTGCAGAGGGCGACGGCGCTCGGGCGCATGAACACGGTCACTTCCTCGCCACACGCCGCCTCGACGCGATCCCCGCCCAGCGGTCCGAACGCCGTTGTGACGCCGGTCGAGGACACGGTGCCGGCCAGCTCCTGCGTCTCGCCGAACAGCGCCGCCACCGCGCGGTCGGCCGGCTGGCCCCAGATCGCCTCCGGCGTGCCGGCCTGGACGATGCGGCCGTGATCCATCACCGCAATGTGGTCGGCGAGTTCCAGGGCCTCTTCCGGGTCATGCGTGACGATGACGGCGATCGTGCCGGACCGACGGAGTACAAGACGCGCATCTTCACGCAACGTACGCCGCAACTGGGCATCCACGTTGGCGAACGGCTCGTCGAGCAACATCACCCGGGGCGACGGCGCCAGCGCGCGCGCCAACGCGACGCGCTGCTGTTGGCCACCCGACAAGGTGTCCGGATAGCGATTGGCGAATGTGCTCAAACCGACGGCATCAAGACTCGCTTCGGCGGACGCCCGCCGTTGCCTTGGTGCCATGTCCCGCAAGCCGAACGCGACATTGTCGAGTACAGTCTTGTGCGGGAAGAGCACGTGTTCCTGGAACACGAGACCAACCGGCCGCCGCTCGGGCGGCGCGTGTTCAGCGGGCGAGCACAACATCTCGCCGTCTAGTTGGATCTCGCCGGTCTGCAGTCGCTCGAGCCCGGCGGCCAGGCGCAAGAGCGTCGTCTTGCCGCTACCGGAGGCGCCGAGAAGACAGGTGACTTCGCCGGGCGCCGCGCCCAACGTGACGTCGCGCAGGACTTCCTCCCGCGCGTAGCGATGCGTGACATTCTTGAAGTCGAGACTCATGGATCCAGTATATGCACGCGAGCGCCCCATAGCCGTGTCCGGTACCTCGCAACGCGAACGCAGTTCGCGCGCGCTCGGCACCAGCGCGTGCCGCTGGCGGCACCGACTCCGGCCCAAGGCCACGCCGACCTCGCATGCAACTACCACCGACGGTCGCTACTTCCTTTAGTGTTTGTTGCATAGAAGACCCGGATGATCCCGAACCACAAGGCTGCGATCGAGATGCTCCGACACAGCGCCGACATCGGCGGTTGCGCCCGACACTGCCTTCGCCGGCAACGGTACTGGCACACGCGGTGAGCCGGGCCTGGACCATTGGCTCGTGGCTGATCGCCGCGATCGTCGCGGCACCGATCGCGGTCGTGCTGTACGCCCTGGTGGGTCCGGCGAGTCCGACATGGTCCCACCTCCGCGAGACGGTACTGACCGGCTACATCGTCAACACGGCAGTACTCACCGTGGCCGTTGGCGTGCTGAGCGCGATCATTGGCATCGCGGCCGCCTGGACTGTCGCCACCCGCGACTTCCCGGGGAGGCGAATCCTGTCCTGGGCGCTGGTACTGCCCTTGGCGACGCCGGCGTACGTCGTCGCGTATGTCTACACCGATCTTCTGGAGTTCGCAGGACCGGTGCAGACGGCATTGCGTGCACTCACCGGCTGGGGCGTGGGCGAGTACGCCTTCCCGCCGATCCGCTCGCTCGGCGGTGCCGCGGTGGTGCTGAGCCTGGTGCTCTATCCCTACGTGTACTTGCTCGCACGAACGGCATTCGAGGCCCAGGCGGCGTCGCTTGTGGATGCTGCGCGCGTGCTCGGCGCGGGTTCCGCGCGGGCCTTCTACACCATCGCCCTGCCCGCTTCTCGCCCGGTGGTGGCCGGCGGAGTCGCACTCGCGATGATGGAGACGGTCGCCGACTACGGCGTGGTCGACTACTTCGGCATTTCCACGTTCACGACCGGCATTTTGAGAACCTGGTTCGCGCTCGGAGACCGCGGCGCGGCAGTGCAACTTGCCGGCTGGCTGTTCGTCGTCGTCGCCATACTCATCGTCGCCGAGCAAGCTGCACGACGTGGTGGGTTCAGCAATCCCGTCGTCAGAACCCGGGCCGCGGTTCCCGTGCGCCTGTCAGGTGCCCGGGCATGGCTCGCCACGCTAGGTTGTGCACTCCCGCTGTTCCTCGGCCTGGTCGTCCCGGCCGTCGTACTCGCACGCTACGCCTTCGAAACCGGAGATCCGCTGCTCGGCCGCGGCTTCGGCGACTTCGTGGCCACCACCTTCGGCGTGGCCGGCACGACCGCCGTGCTCGCGACGTTGCTCGCGCTCTGGCTGGCCTACGGCGTGCGGCTGAATCAAAGCGCGCCCAATCGGCTGGCCATGCGCACGGCGACCTTGGGATACGCGCTGCCCGGCGCGGTTCTCGCCGTTGGCGTGTTGATGCCCCTGACGGGTTTGGACAAGGCCATTGCCCGATTTCTGAATGCCCAGTTCGACCTCGGCGTCGGTCTGCTGCTTACCGGCACGGCCGCGGCGCTCGTATTCGCCTACCTCGCGCGCTTCCTGACCGTCGCCTACAACGCTTGCCAAGGCGGCCTCGACAAGGTGCATCGCCGCCTGGACGACGCCGCACGCAGCTTGGGGGCAGGATCCTTCCGGGTACTGCGCGAAGTGCACGTGCCGCTCATGCGGGGCGCGGTGGCGAGCGCCATACTGCTGGTCTTCATCGACGTCACCAAGGAGTTGCCCGCCACCTTGATCCTGCGCCCGTTCAACTTCGAGACGCTGGCGACCCGCGTCTACCGGCTGGCTTCGGACGAACGGCTGGCCGAGGCCTCGACGGCGGCGCTCGCCATCATCGGTCTCGGGCTGCTGCCTGCACTTGTGCTCGGACTGTCCTCGACCCGTCTGCGCCGATCTCGCGCCGCTGAAGCAATTTGACTCCGGTAAGATGCCCGGATGAACGTCACGTCAACACCTCCCGCATCCGTCGAAGCCGATCTCGCGGCATTGACCTTCGACAATCGATTCGTCGCGGAACTACCCGCCGATCCAGAGGCCGCGAACTTCCGCCGCCAGGTTGCCGCGTGCTACTCGCACGTGGAGCCGACGCCCGTGGCGGGGCCAAGGCTGATCGGTTGGTCGCCCGAGGCCGCGGCACTCCTCGACCTGCCCGCGGACGCGGGTGACGGCGCGGCACTCGCGCAGGTCTTCGCCGGCAACCGGCTGCTGCCCGGCATGCAGCCCTTCGCCACCTGCTACGGCGGACACCAGTTCGGCAACTGGGCAGGACAGCTCGGCGACGGACGCGCCATCAACTTGGGAGAGATCGTCAACAAGAAAGGCGAGCGCTGGACGCTGCAGCTCAAGGGCGCCGGTCCGACGCCGTATTCACGCACCGCCGACGGCCTCGCCGTGCTGCGCTCGTCACTGCGCGAATTCCTGTGTAGCGAGGCGATGTTCCACCTCGGCGTGCCCACCACGCGCGCGCTGTCGCTGACCCTGACCGGCGAGGACGTGATCCGGGACATCCTCTACGACGGCCACCCCGCACCGGAGCCCGGCGCCGTGGTCTGTCGGGTCGCCCCTTCGTTCACGCGCTTCGGCCACTTCGAGATCCTCGCGTCCCGGCGCGACGTCGACCTCCTGCGGCAGTTGCTCGACTTCACGATCGCAACGGACTTCCCGCATCTGACCGCGGCCGACGCGAAGACCCGCTACCTCAACTGGTTCGACGACGTCACCCAGCGCACGGCGGACATGATCGTGCACTGGATGCGCGTCGGCTTCGTCCATGGCGTGATGAACACCGACAACATGTCCGTCCTCGGGCTCACGATCGACTACGGCCCGTATGGGTGGCTCGAGGACTATGATCCGAACTGGACGCCGAACACCACCGACGCCGCGACCCGTCGGTACCGCTTCGGCCAGCAACCCGCGGTGGCGCAGTGGAATCTCCTGCAACTTGCGAACGCCATCTACCCGCTGATCGGCGATGCCGAGCCCCTGAACGCGATCCTGGGCAGTTACGCCATACGCTATACGGAAGGCTCGCAAGCGATGACGGCCGACAAACTGGGCTTCGCGGCCTACAACGGCGAAGCGGACGAAGAACTCACGACGGAACTCTTCGCCCTCCTCGGCGAAGTCGAGACCGACATGACGCTGTTCTTCCGCAACCTCGCCCTGGTCGATCCGCAGGCGCCCTCAGCCGCCCCGTTGGAGGCGGCGTACTACCAGCCTTCGCAGTTGACGGCCGCCTACCACGAGCGACTGACCGCGTGGCTCGGCAGATACGCCAAGCGCCTCCAGGGTGATGGCCGGCCCGACGCTGCCCGGATCGCCCAGATGAACCGCGCCAACCCGCGCTACGTGTTGCGCAACTACCTGGCGCAATTGGCGATCGACAAGGCGGAAGCCGGCGACTACGCGATGGTGGACGAACTGCTCGACGTCATGCGGCATCCGTACGACGAGCAGCCCGGTCGCGACCAGTACGCCGAGAAACGCCCCGACTGGGCACGGCAACGGCCAGGTTGCTCCATGCTGTCCTGCAGCTCCTGAGGATCCCACCGTTGCGCACGCCCGGCAGGATACTCTTCACCGCGCTGGCCATGGTCGCCACCGTAACGTCCGCGCAACCGAACGAGACCGACCTCACGCCCATGGACAGGATGATCATCGAGATCCAGGCCGATGCAAAACGGACGGCCTTGTACACCGGGCAGAGCCAGATCAGTGCACCGGTGATCGAAGCGCTGCGCGACACCCCGCGCGAGGACTTCGTGCCGGCGCGCACCCGCCCGCTCGCCTACGCCAACCACCCGTTGCCGATCGGCCACGGCCAGACCATCTCGCAACCGTTCATCGTCGCCATCATGACGGACGTGTTGGACGTCAAGTCCGACCATCGCGTCTTGGAGATCGGCACCGGGTCGGGCTACCAAGCCGCTGTCCTGTCGCACCTGGCCGCGGAGGTCTACAGCATCGAGATCGTGCCGGAGTTAGGCGAAGAGGCCCGCGAACGGCTTCGGACGCTCGGCTACGCCAACATCGACGTCCGCATCGGCGACGGCTGGTACGGGTGGCCGGAGCATGCGCCCTTCGACGCGGTGATCGTGACGGCGGTTGCCGACGAAATTCCGCCGGCGCTGGTCGAACAATTGACCGACGACGGTCGCCTTGTCATGCCGTTGGGTGACACGGACGGATTCCAGGAGCTGATCGTCTACGACAAGCGCGGGGGCGAATACACGACGCTCTTCCCCGTGCGCTTCGTGCCGTTGACCGGGGACCACTGACCGCACGAGACGGCCCTAGCGGTATCCCATCGTTTCGCGGACCATGCGGTCGAGCTCGCGTTGCCGCTCGACCGCGTCGGGATCGAGATCCGACTCGGCGGGAGTGTCCTTGCCGAAGTGCCCGTAGTCGTCAACGCCGCAGACCAGCAACGCCGTGTCGCGGTCGTGCTGCGTCTGGCGCATATGCGTGGCGATGTACTGCGCATTGAAGCCGATGCGGCGTTGGTCGCTTACGTTCGGCAGCGACGAGTGCAAGGTCCAGCCGTGATGGAACGAGGCTTGCCCCGGATCGAGTTCGCAGGCCACGGCCGTGGACTCGTCGACATGTTCGACGGTCTGGCCTTGGTAGAGCACGTTGTCGTCGTCGCGCGTCGTCCGGTGCCCGCGACGTCCGGACCGATGGCTGCCGGGGACCATGCGCATGCAGCCGTTCTCTCCTCTCGCCGGCGACAACGCCAGCCACATCGACACCTGGTCGTCACCGTCCAAGCCCCAGTAGGCGAGATCCTGGTGCCAACTCACGAACGCGGACGTTTGCGGTTCCTTGACGATGTAGGTTGCGTTCCACAGCAGCACGTTGGGTCCGATCAGCGCCTTGACCAGGTCAAGCACGCGGGGATGCGTCGCCAATTCCAGCGGCGAGCGCAGGATCGTGTACACCTTGGCCTGGTAGTGCAGTGGGCAGAACGCGGTTTCCGCTTCCGCCATCCGGGCCCGGTGCGCGGCGGCATCGTCCTTGTCGAGGATCCGAACGCCCGCAAGAAACCCGTCGCGCCTGAACCGCGCGACGTCGGCGGCAAGCGCCTCACGAGCCATCGGCGTTCCCGGCGAGGTCGCGCAGCGCCGGCCAATCGCGCCAAATGTCGAGCATGGACGCGACCCGGTGACTGCCGAGATTCCGCACGGACAGGCGGAAGAAGCACATGTAGCGGATGTCCCCCGACAGATTCGGGGCGGCGGTATGCGCCACCTGGTAGTGGGCGAGGACGATGTCGCCGGCCTCGCCCAAGACGTGGAATGGCTTCGGCATGCGCAACCCGAGACCGTTGACGGAGCCCCCTTGCAGGCTGTTGACGCCGTGATCGCGGAAGTACTGTTGCATCCGGTAGTGCGTCCCCGGCCAGACGGTGAAGTTGCCGCTGAACGGCTCGCGCACATCGCTCAGCATGATCCCGAGCAGCAGCGTGAAGTTGCGCACCACGCCGTCGTCCGGCACGCCATTGTGGGGCGTGTGATAGCCGTCGACGTGGCCGCCGTCGACCTTGCGCGGCGTACCTTCCGGGAGCGGGAAGCGCAGCGCGATTTGACACCGTTGCGGCCTCGCGGTACGGCGGTCGCCGAGCAGCGCGCGCACACACGACCAGACCGTGGGCGTGGTGGCAAGCCGCAACAGACGCGGGTCACCCACGAGCTCGGTGCAGAACGACTGGTTGCTGAACCGGGTCAGGTCGTCGCGGTCAATTCCGGAACCGATGGAGTGGTTGATGGCGCGGCGTGCGCGCCTCTGCAGGGTTGGCGGAACCGCGTTGGCCACATGCACGAAGCCATCGCGAACGAAGCTGCGCTTCTGCTCCTCGGTCAAGGGCTCCACTGGTCTCCTCGCTCGGGCGCGTGGCGGTGCCACCATAGCGCAACGGCGCGCCATTCCGTAAGCTTCGCGTTCGTTGAACGACCTCGTAATCTGCGGAGGACGCGATGAGACACATCGCCGTAGTTTTTTCCCTCGCTTCTTATCTCGTCTTGGCCGGCTGCGGCACCGGCGAAGCGCCGACCACGGACGACGCCACCGGCGACGAGACCGTGGAAGTCGACGGCGTCTCCGATACCGAAGTGGTGTTCGGCACACACAGCGACCTCACCGGTCCCATCGCGATCTGGGGCACGGGGATCGTCAACGGATTGCGCATGCGCTTCGACGAAGCGAACGCTGCCGGGGGCGTGCACGGGCGCCAGATCCGGCTGGTCGTCGAGGACACCCAGTACCAGGTTCCGAAGGCCATCTCCGCCGCCAACAAGCTGATCAACCGCGACAAGGTCTTCGCCTTCATCATGGCAGTCGGCACCCAGACCAACATCGCGGCGATGAAACAGCAATTGCCCGCCGGCGTGCCGAACCTGTTCCCCGGGTCCGGGGCGCGGGCCATGGTGGAGCCGTTCCAAGAGCTGGTCGTGAGCCAGATGGGCGTCTACTACGAGGAGATCCGCGCCGGCGTGAAGTACTTCATCGAAGAGAAGGGCAGGACCACGCCTTGCGCGATCTACCACGACAGCGACTATGGCATCGAGATCCTCGACGGCGCCCGCGACCAGGCCGAGGCGATGGGGCTTACCCTGGCCGCGACATCCGCGCACAAGCCGACGGACGTGGAGTTCACCGCCGCCGTTCTCAGGCTGCGCGAGGCGGGTTGCGACCTGGTGATGGTGGGACTCGTGCACCGCGACACGATCCTTGCCCTCGAGGCAGCGCGGAAGATGGGCTGGGAAGACGTGGACTGGGTCGGCAACGAAGCCGCCTACGGCCAGGTGATCGCGGACCAGAAAAGCGGCTCCGGCGAAGGCTATTACGCCTTCGTCCCGATCCCGCTGGTCTACGAAGACGACGAGAACCTGGCACCGGAAGTGCGCGACTGGCTCGTCGCCTACCGGGAGCGCTTCGGCGAGCCACCGAACTTGCCGGCCATGGTGGGCTACCGCGGCGCGGATCTCGCGATCCGGGGATTGGAGCTCGCGGGGCGAGACTTGACGCGCGAGGGCATGATTGCCGCCCTAGAGTCCATGAGCGAGTACACGGACCTCTTCGGCAACAAGCTCACTTTCGGGCCGGATGACCACAAGGGCGTGGACTCGTCCTCGCTGTCGCAGATCCAGAACGGCCGGTGGGTGACGCTTGACACCTCGATCACCTATTAGCGTGGAAGATCCCGCGACCCACGGGTCCCTCGCCGAGGCTTACCGCGAACTGCTGGCAGGAATCGGCGAGGACGCCAGCCGGGAAGGCCTGCGGGACACGCCGCGACGGGCCGCCAACGCCTTGGCGTTCCTGACCCGTGGCTACCAGCAGCGCCTAGAGGACGTCGTCAACAACGCGCTCTTCGAGACCGAACTCGACGAGATCGTCCTCGTCAAGGACATCGAACTGTACTCCCTTTGCGAGCACCACCTGCTGCCTTTCGTCGGCAAGTGCCACGTCGGCTATCTGCCGCAAGGACGGGTTCTGGGCTTGTCGAAGGTGGCCCGCATCGTCGACATGTTCGCGCGCCGGCTGCAGATCCAGGAAACCCTGACCCAGCAAATCGCCAAGACCATCATGGACGTCACCAGCGCCGCCGGCGTCGGCGTCATCATCGAGGCACAGCACATGTGCATGTCGATGCGCGGCGTGGCGAAGCAGCACTCGAGCATGAAGACCTCGGTGATGCTCGGCCGGTTCCGCGACAGTCCCCCGACCAGGAGCGAGTTCCTGCAGCTCGTCGGCGACAGCTAGGGCGATCCGCTTTGGACCGCTATCGCATCGCCGTCATTCCCGGAGACGGCATCGGCAAGGAGACCGTGCCGGAAGGCATCCGCGTGCTCGATGCCGTGGGCGCCCAATTCGGCATCGAATTCCATTGGGACCACTTCGATTGGAGTTGCGAGCGCTACGCCAAGACCGGCGCGATGATGCCCGCCGACGGCATCGACGCGATCAGCGGCCACGATGCCATCTTCCTCGGCGCAGTCGGATTCCCCGGCGTGCCGGATCACGTATCCCTCTGGGGCCTGTTGATCCCCATTCGGCGACAGTTCCAGCAGTACGTGAACCTGCGTCCGGTTCGCCTCCTGAAGGGAGTGGAGTCACCACTGCGCGACCGCACGGCGGACGACATCGACTTCCTCGTCGTGCGCGAGAACAACGAGGGCGAGTACTCGGAGATCGGCGGTCGGCTGTTCGCGGGCACTGACGACGAGACGGTGATGCAGGAGAGCGTCTTCACACGACGCGGCACGGACCGAATCATGCGCTATGCCTTTGAACTGGCTCGCACGCGACCCGCAAAGCACGTCACCTCGGCGACCAAGTCCAACGGCATCACCTACACGATGCCGTTCTGGGACGAGCGCTTCGAGGCGGTGGCGGCGGACTACCCCGACATCGAGACTGCGAAGTTCCACGTCGACATCCTGGCAGCGCAGTTCGTCCTGCATCCCGACTGGTTCGACGTGGTCGTGGGCAGCAACCTGTTCGGCGACATCCTGTCGGACCTAGGCCCGGCGATCGCCGGGACCATCGGCATCGCGCCCTCGGCGAACATCAACCCCGAGCGAGAGTTCCCGTCCATGTTCGAGCCGGTGCACGGCTCGGCGCCGGATATTGCGGGCCAGGGAATCTGCAACCCCATCGGCCAGATCTGGTCAGGGGCGATGATGCTCGAACACCTGGGGCAGGGGGAGGCCGCGCAGGCGGTGGAACGGGCCATCGAGACCGCGCTCGCCAACCCCCGCGTTCTGACCCCGGACATGGGCGGCGCGGGTGATACGAAGACGCTCGGCGGAGCCATAGCGCTCGCGGCCGCTTGACCGCCGCACGCATCTCCTAGAACCCGTATTGCAGCCCGATTCGCACCGTTCGCGGCTGCTGGAACCGGGTCGGGAACCCGAACGTCGCCGAAGGCTCTGTTCCCCAATAGCTGTCGGCGCGCTCGTCGACCTCGGTCTCCGCATCGAAGTCGAATACGTTGAAGATGTCGAGGCGGGCCGTCAGCTTGCCGCCGGCAGGGACCTCGCGCGTGTACTTGAGGCCGAAGTCGAGCCGGTAGATGTCCGATGTCGTACCCAGCGAGCCGCGAGGCGTCAGCCTGCCCTGCTGGTAGAACGAACTCGGACCGTAGAGGCGGGCATACCGGTCGTCGGGGTGGTAGCCGAATGCATTGCGCGGTCGACCGCTGGCCGCCTCCGCCGCAAAGCTCACCTGCCACCGCTCGGCAAACTGCCACGCCCCCCACAGTCTCAACATGTGCCGACGGTCGTTGGGCAAGTCCCCGGATGCCCCGTCGAGGAGGCCCGTGAAGTCGAACTGGGTGGTAACACCCGCAATGGACTCACCGGTATCGCTCCGAACCGTCCCCTCGTAGTTGCCGACACTGTGCGCGAGCGTGTAGGCACCCCGAACGTAGAACACGCCGTCCCAAGGTCTCTTGACGTCCAGGGTCAACGCCTTGTAGTACCGCTTCGTCCGAGGGTAGCCGAGGTCATCGCCCGAGAGCGTGATCTCGTCGAGCCCGCCGTCGCCGCGGTCGTAGTAGATGCGTAGATCACGCCCGGGGTTGGCGACCACGTAGTTGAACTCGCCCCAAGCCCCAAGCGCCTCGTCGGTCGTGATGTCTTCGATACCCTGGACGAGGTTGCGGTACATCACAGAGACGTTCGCGACGTAGTCGGCGAAGACCTGCCACTCGTAGCCGAGGATGTACTCGTCCTGCGCCATCGGCTCGAGATCCCGGTCCACCAAGGTGCGCACATCCGCCGCAGCCCCGTCCGAGTACACGACCGGTGGACCGAGCCGCGTGGCCAAGTCCGCGCTGCCATCCTCGGCGATTGGGCCGTCGAGCACGAACCACTCCTCGGTGAGTCGCGTCGAGGACGCCATGAAAATGCTGACGACGCTGGCCACCGGCAGGTGGTAGCGGCCGTAGTTCGCGTACACCTTCGAGGCGCCGTCGCCGCGAGGATCCCAGGCCACCCCGAGGCGCGGCGCGTATTGATCCGTCATCTTCAAGAAGGAACGTCCCGCCGAATTGCGGTTGTCGAAGCGTTCGTTGCGCAAGCCGAGACGTAGCGTTGCGTTGACCGACGCGATCAACCATTCGTCCTCGATGTACAAAGCCGAGGCGATCGCGTCGAAGTTGCCCCCAGTCGAGTATTCGCGATAGCGGGTACCGGCCGTGACGCCTTCAGGCACGACCGCGCCGTTGCTCAGCACGGCACCCGGACGCAAGTCCACGTACCGGTAGTACCCTCCCCCCGAGTACTGCACGAGGTCGAACGATGTCTTGACTTCACGGTCGACTCCGAAGCGGAGCAGGTGCCTGTCGCCGATCGCCCACTCGAAATCGGCTCGCGCCACCTCGCGCTCATCCCTGGCCCCGCTCGCGACGAAGTTCGTCCAACAGCCGAGGGGTCGCCAGCGATGCGACCGCGAGTCGATGGCAAGCGGGCAGGCCGCGTCCTCGATTGATGCGTTGGTGAGATCGTACTCGCCGTTGCCCCAGAGAACCGACGTCGCAATGCGCGTACCGAAGTAGCCGCGATAGGCCAGGATGTGATTGACGCCACCACGCTCGAACCCGCTCCTCCTCAGCTCCTCGCCGACTTCGCCGGTCTCGTCGTCCCATAGAAAGGACGTGCGCTCGACCGTTCGGTCGTCCGAGAACCCGGTGTATTCGATGCGGTGATCGTCGGAGAGCAGCCAGTCGAGCTTAAGCCCCCAGAACCCGTCGTCGTCGACGTCGTCATAGCGCCGGCCCCATACGCTGTAGGTGCGCTCGTCGACGGCCCGGAAGTCGTAGATGCCATAGACCAGGAGCCGGTCCCGGACGAGCGGCCCGCCGACGGAAACGAACAGATCGAACTCGTCTTTGCCGCCCAGCCCGTCCACGGAGTCGTAGCGCCGCCAAACGGACGGATGCTCGACGTTCGGTACGTCGCCCCGGAGGGAATCCGGATCCAGGTAGCCCCCGAGCGTGAACTCCCACTCGTTCGTCCCACGCTTCGTAACGGAGTTGATCACGCCGCCCGTCGCTCGTCCGAACTCCGCACCGAAGCCCCCGGTCTTGAGCTGGAACTGATCGTAGAACTCGAACGGGACGGTACTCGCACCGAGCCCGTTGCGGAAGTTCGTGACGTTCATGCCGTTGATGTAGTAGACGTTCTCTGCAACGGATGCGCCACCGAGCGACGCATAGCCGTAGCCGGTGCCGTAGTGCTCGCGTCTGGCGTTCGTCCCGAACGCCGTGTCGCCGTAGACCGCGCCGGGCGCCATGAGCACCACTGCGTTCGGATCCCGTGGGATCGGCAGCCGCTCGATGTCGCCAGCGGTTACCGTCCTGGTCGTCTCGGAGCGCGTGACGTCCACGGGGGAGATCGAATCACCCACGACGACGACTTCCTCGACCGCTCGGGGACTCTCCACCCTGAGATCGACCACCGTCCCCTCGCCGACGTTGACCTCCGCGATCACCGTGCTCGTCTGCCAGTTGCCGACGACGGCCGTGACTGCATACCGTCCGACCGCTAGCCCGGAAAAACGGTAGCGGCCATCCGCGCCGCTGACCGCCGTGCGCGTACGCGCGGTGTCGATGTGCCAGGCCGTCACCGTCGCGTCCGACACCGGGCCCGAGGTTGCGAAGACCTGGCCGAGGACGTAGCCGAGCGTCTTCCCCTGCGCCTTGGCCGGCACCGCATGAGCCAGCGCAGCAACGACAAGGACACAGAAAACCGACGCAACGTGTTTGCGTCCCACGAACTCCCGCCTACGTAGATACCCCAGCATTCCGACCGACATTTCTTGCGAGGGGCAGGCCCCTCGCGCTCCCCGGCTGAGGGCTCCTACGCCTTGCGTTGCAGTCAATCATAGCTGGCCCGGTTGAAGCCGGCACGCTCAAGCCGTTGACGTCGGAGAAGGTCGCGGTGGCAGGACCGCTCAATCGCCGATGCACAACGCGCCAGTCGGCGCGGTATGCTCGCTTGCCTGCAAGCGCCCCGCTGTCGAGCCTTCCACGGCCTATCGTCCACGTACCAAGGATTAGCCATTTCATGAGCCTCGCCAAACGACGACCTCTCGATCTGATCGCGACTGCGACCCTCGCGATGACAGGCGGTCTCGCCGCCGCGGCAGACTCCCTGACCGTCGTGTCTTGGGGCGGGTCCTATGCCAAGGCCTGCGTCGACGGGTATCACAAGGCATTCACCGACGAGACCGGGATCGAGATCAGGCTCGAGGATTACAACGGCGGCCTCGCCCAGGTGCGTGCCCAGATCGAGGCCGGCGCGGTGCACTGGGACGTCGTCGATGTAGAACTTGCGGACGGCGTGCGCGGCTGCGACGAAGGGCTATTCGAGCTCCTCGATCCCAAGACCCTGCCGCCGGGTGCCGGCGGCGAGGCGCCGGTGGACGACTACTACCCCGGCATGATCACCGATTGCGGTGCGAACCAGCTCTTCTACTCCACCGTGTACGCGTACAACGCCGAACGGTTCTCCGGGGAGAAGCCGGCCACCATCGAGGATTTCTTCGACCTCGAGCGATTCCCGGGTAGGCGGGGCATGCGCCGGTCGCCCGTGGTCAACCTCGAGTTCGCCCTCCTGGGCGACGGCGTGCCGGTCGAGCAAGTCTACGAGGTGCTCGACACCAGGGCCGGCGTCGACCGGGCGTTCCGCAAACTCGATACGATCAAGGACGAGATCGTCTGGTGGGAAGCCGGTGCGCAGCCGCCGCAAATGCTGGCCGACGGCGAGGTGGTGATGTCGACCGCCTACAACGGGCGGATCTTCAATGCCCAGACCATCGAGGAGCAGCCGTTCGTCATCGTCTGGGACGGCCAGGTGCTCGACACGGGCTACTTGGCCATCCTCTCGGGAGCACCGAACCTCGCGGCCGCGCGCGAGTTCGTCAGCTTCGCATCGCGTCCGGCGTCCATGGCCGGTGTGACGCGGCACATCTCCTACGGCCCGACGCGCCTATCCGCGCAGCCCCTGGTCGGAACGCACGCTGCGACGGGCGTCGAAATGCGCCCCCACCTGCCGAGCAACCCCGAGAACATGAAGCGCGCCCTGCCCAACGACTGGCAGTGGTGGAGCGACAACCGCGACGAGATGAACGTCCGTTTCGCCGTGTGGCTGGCGCGGTGAGGCAACGCAACGCCGTCCTGCTCAGCACAGACCGTGGCGCAGCGGAAACCACGCTCGACAGCAGCTTGACGCGGGATGTGACAGCGGCCACTCTCCAAGTCCGTAGGCCACAAGACAGGGGAAGCGTATGCAGCAGCCGCGACCCCGCACCTTAGGCAAAACAGCCGCGTCGCTCGGCTTCGCATTGGCCTCTTGTGCCGCACTCGCCAACGCCCCCGATGGCGAGCCGCCGTGGCCCAAGGAGTGGTTCGAGCCGCCCTTGAAGGCGAGCCAAGTCGGCCTCACCCGCTTCGCGCAGAGCCCCTATCTCGACGACCGCGACCTGCCCCCGGTCGAGGAACGCCTTCCCGACGATCCGATCATCATCGAGCCCTACCGAGACATCGGCAAGTACGGCGGCACGGCGCGCATCACCCTCTGGGACACCTGGCAGTTCTTCAACTGGGAGCACGCCCTCACCCTCTCAGCGAACATGCGCGACGTGCTGCCGAACCTCGCCGAGTCCTGGGAGTTGAGCGAGGACGGGCGCATCACCACCATCCACCTGCGCCCGGGCATCAAGTGGTCCGACGGCCACCCGCTCACGGCGGACGACTTCATGTTCCGGCTCAAACACGTCTGGCAGGACCCGGACATCTCGCCGGTGGTCTACCGCCTGGTCCAAGGCTGCGAGTTCGTCAAGATCGACGACTACACGTTCCAGTACGTCTTCCCCGAGCCGAACCCCATGTTCGCCAACTTCTTCGCCCAGTACGGCTCGCACTTCGTCGACCCCATGCACTTCTTCAAGAACTACCACGGCGCCTTCCGCGACAAGGCGGAACTCGATGCCATGGTCGAGGAGGAGGGGTTCGTCACCTGGATGGCGATGTACGGAGCGTTGCGCGGCTGGGGCAACGAGGACGCGGTGAAGGTGCCGACGCTGCGCGCCTACCGGGTGATCGAGCGCACGCCGACGAAGATGCGCCTGGAGCGCAACCCGTACTACCACAAGGTCGACCCGGCCGGGAACCAGCTCCCCTACATCGACAAGATCGACGCGATCATCCTGCTCGAGAACTCCAAGATGATCGCCTTCCAGGCTGCCACAGGGCAGCTCGACTTCGCGGCGTATGCCTTGAAGACCGAGGACATCCCGCTTCTGAAGCTCGGCGAGGTCAAGGGCGTCAACACCGTCCACGTCTGGACGCGGCTGCACATCAGCGACGTCTCCATCCAGCCGAACTACAACTACGACGACCCGAAGTACCGGGAACTGCTCTGGGGCACCGGGGAGCGGCGCTTCGTCCGTGCGCTGTCGCATGCCATCGACCGGCCGCAGATGAACGACGTGATCTACTACGGTCGCGGCGTCCCGAGCCAGGTCACCGCCCACCCGACGAGCCGCTGGTACGAGGAGCGCTTCGCGAACGCCCATACCCGCTACGATCCGGACTACTCCCGCCAACTGCTCGATGAACTGGGCCTGCACGACGTCAACGGCGACGGGCTACGCGAGTACCCCGACGGCACGCCGCTCACCATCACCTTCGAATACCTCGACTTCGAGACGCCGAAGACGATGACGATGGAATTGGTGCGCGACTACTGGCGCGAAGTGGGCATCGACATGCGCCTGAAGTCCGTCGAGCGCCGACTGCAGTCGGAGCGCGCGCAGGCCAACAAGATGCAGATGACGCTGTGGCACGCCGACAAAGTCACCGACATCCTGTTCCCGCTGGTGCCCGACTGGTTCTATCCGCACCGCTCGGGGTGGGACATCGCCATGTGGAACCACTGGGCTCGCTACTACCAGACCGACGGGCGCCTCGGCGAGGAGCCGCCGCCGCTCGTCAAGAACCTGCAGTTCTGGGGCGATGAACTACGCGAGGCGACGACGGAGGAGCACCGGACCAAGGCCGCCAAGACGCTGCTCGAGGCCGCCGCCGAGAACCTCTGGACCATCGGCACGGTCGGCCAGGCGCCGCATCCGGTGGTCGTCTCCAACCGGTTGAAGAACGTGACGTCAACGGGGATCTGGGGCTGGGACAACCGCTGGACGCTGGCCTACCACCCGTCCACCTGGTACTTCGACGAGGACGAGCCCTGACTTTTCGCGGTCAGCCCGTCTTCGCTTGGGGAAGCCAATTCTCCTGATCGAGTCTTGACACCCTCCGGAAGTGCCGCTCGTTGTTAGTGACGAGCGTAGAGCCGGAACTCAAGGCATGCGCGGCGATCATTGCGTCGTTGTTCCCGATAGGTGCCCCGTCCGCGGGCAGTTCGGCTTGGATGCGTGCGAACTCGTCCGCTTCGGGCATGCCCCAGGCGAGGACACCACTCAGCCGGTCACATAGGGCCTGAACAGCCGCGCCATGCCTGCGTGCGCTGCTTGAGCGCAACGCACCAAGTCTCAACTCCGCGTATGTGATGGCAGAAATGCATACGGCCGCGCCGGAGCGGGTCCGGGTTTGCAGGACCGCGAGCAGCCTAGGGTCACGCTGCCGTATGACGTGGCTGCAGATGTCGGTGTCGAGCATGTACCGCATAGCCGCTTCAAGCCCTACAGGTCAACCCGGCCATCGTCCAGCAGGTCCGGGCGGTCCACCATGAAGTCGTCATCGACTTCAGGCGCGTCCGCAGCGAAAGACTCCCAGCTCTTGCGGACCGGGGCCAACAAGAGGCCGTCGCCATGCCGGCTAATGACCACCTCGTTGACACCTTCGAATTCAAGGGCCTTGGGGATCCGGACAGCCTGACTCCGACCATTCGTGAACAACTTGGCCGTTGCTTCCATCGTCACATCCCCTGCATAGACGGACACTATATATCACGAGCATATGCCAGCTACAACACGGCATCCCATGGAATCCTACGCCACCAGCCACGGCACACGAAGATCCTCTTGGACAATGATCGGGTCAACCAGCCTTGCCTACCCGGCCTGCAGTATCTGAGCTCCGACCCGTGTGATGGAACGGAAGTGGCTGTCGAAGGTCAGCAACGTCGCACCGGCACGAATGGTTGTGGCGGCGATCCAGAGATCGTTGGTGGGCACAGGTTGTCCTTGGGCCCGGAGATCCACGAAAACTTCGCCGTAAATCCTGGCGACGTCCGCGTCGATCGCCAGGACCTCCACCAAGGGGTGCGCCAGGAATTCGGCCAATCGCTCAGCGTTTCTATGTGCCTGGCTCCCGATCCCGAAGCCGGCCCAGAGTTCGCCGAGGACGACGCTCGGCACACCGACCCATTCCGCTTGATCTATCCAGGCGACTGCGTCAGGTTGGCCACGCCGGAAGTTGCTGTAAGCCGACGTATCCAGGCAAATCCGCGTCACTTCCAGAGTTCGTCGTCGATCTCGTTGAATGACGCCGTAGCGGCCTCGAACTGTCGATACTCCTCCTCGGTCCAGTCGCCGGAGAGACCTCGCAGACCGTTGCTTCGTGGCTTGCCCGAGATTCCGAGCGCCTCTGCTACCAACGCGAGCACCGTGCGATTGAGGGAAAGGCCACGCCGCAACCGCTCCGCGTCGAGAGCATGTGCGACCTCGCTAGGCACGTTTCGGATTGTCATCGTTTTCACTGGACGACACTGAACATGACTGCAGATCAATGCAGTCTATGACTGCATCTTGATGATGTCAACGCGCCGCGCCATGCAAGCCCGCCTGGTCCACACCGGCTGCGGAGGGATGCCGCGCCGTCGCGACCCACACGTGTGCTTGCCGGCAACGCCGCTTGACGCCCCCTGTGGCAACCGCCACTATCGGACGCAAGAGGGGTCACACCACCTAAGGGAAGCAAGCTGTATGCTGGGTTGGCAGGGCGTTCCGTCGCTGCACGAGCCGACGACATGATTGGGCGCCCGCCCGCCTGGCACGCGGCTGTTTGGCTCGGAGCCGCGGCCTTCACCTATGCCGCGCTAGGCAACGGCCCCGATGACGATACGTCCCCCGCTGACGACGCACCCTGGCCCCAGGAGTGGTTCGAGCCGCCGGCGAAAGCGAGCGAGGTCGGCCTCACCCGCTTCGCGCAGAGCCCGTATCTCGACGATCGCGACCTGCCGCCGGTCGAGGAACGCCTGCCCGACGACCCCGTCGTCATCCAGCCGTACAAGAGCATCGGCAAGTACGGCGGCACGGCGCGCATCACGCTCTGGGACACCTGGCAGTTCTTCAACTGGGAACACGCCCTCACCCTCTCCGCGAACATGCGCGACGTGCTGCCGAACCTCGCCGAGTCCTGGGAGTTGAGCGAGGACGGCCGCATCACCACCATCCACCTGCGCCCCGGCATCAAGTGGTCCGACGGCCACCCGCTCACGGCCGACGACTTCATGTTCCGCCTCGTGCACGTCTGGCAGGACCCCGACATCTCGCCGGTGGTCTACCGCCTGGTCCAAGGCTGCGAGTTCGTGAAGATCGACGACTACACGTTCCAGTACGTCTTCCCCGAGCCGAACCCGATGTTCGCCAACTTCTTCGCCCAGTACGGCTCGCACTTCGTCGACCCCATGCATTTCTTCAAGAACTACCACGGCGCCTTCCGGGATGCCGAGGAGCTTGAGGAGCTGATCCAAGAGGAAGGTTTCGTCACTTGGATGGCGATGTACGGGGCACTGCACGGCTGGGGCAACGAGGACGCGGTGAAGGTGCCGACGCTGCGCGCCTACAAGGTGATCGAACGCACCCCGACGAAGATGCGCCTGGAGCGCAACCCGTACTACCACAAGGTCGACCCGGCCGGGAACCAGCTCCCCTACATCGACAAGATCGACGCGATCATCCTGCTCGAGAACTCCAAGATGATCGCCTTCCAGGCCGCCACCGGACAGCTCGACTTCGCCGCCTTCGCGCTCAAGACCGAGGACATTCCGCTGCTCAAGCTCGGCGAGGTCAAGGGCGTAAACAAGGTTCACGTCTGGACGCGGCTGCACATCAGCGACGTGTCCATCCAGCCGAACTACAACTACGACGACCCGAAGTACCGCGAGCTGTTATGGGGTCAAGGCGACCGCAAGTTCGTCCGTGCGCTGTCCCATGCCATCGACCGGCCGCAGATGAACGACGTGATCTACTTCGGTCGCGGCGTCCCGAGCCAGGTGACCGCCCACCCGACCAGCCGCTGGTACGAGGAGCGCTTCGCCAAGGCCCATACGCGCTACGACCCGGACTACTCGAACCAACTGCTCGACGAACTGGGCCTCGAGGACGTCAACGGGGACGGCCTGCGGGAGTACCCCGACGGCACGCCGCTCACCATCACCTTCGAGTACCTGGACTTCGAGACGCCGAAGACGATGACCATGGAACTGGTGCGCGACTACTGGCGCGAGGTGGGCATCGACATGCGCCTGAAGTCGGTGGAGCGGCGCCTCCAGTCCGAGCGCGCCCAAGCCAACAAGATGCAGATGACGCTGTGGCACGCCGACAAGGTCACCGACATCCTGTTCCCGCTGGTGCCGGACTGGTTCTACCCGCATCGCTCGGGCTGGGACATCGCCATGTGGAACCACTGGGCGCGCTACTACCAGACCGACGGTCGGCTGGGCGAGGAGCCGCCGCCGCTGGTCAAGAACCTGCAGTTCTGGGGCGATGAACTTCGGGAGGCAACTACCGAGGAATACCGGACGAAGGCTGCGAAGACGCTGCTCGAGGCTGCCGCCGAGAACCTCTGGACCATCGGCACGGTCGGCCAGGCGCCGCACCCGGTGGTCGTGTCCACCCGCTTGAAGAACGTCACCTCGACCGGAATCTGGGGCTGGGACAACCGCTGGACGCTGGCCTACCACCCGTCCACCTGGTACTTCGACGAAGCCAGTCCGGAACATAGCCCCGAGCAATGAGATCCTACCTCGCCTCCCGGCTGCTCGGGATGATCCCGACGCTTGCCATCATCTCGGTGATCGTCTTCACCGTCATCCAGCTTCCCGAAGGCGACATCGTCTCCTCGATGCTGGACCGCCTACAGGCGCAGGGCGTCGACGTAACCGAGGAGTATGTCGCGAACCTGCGCAGCCAGTACAACCTCGACAAGCCCATGGTCATGCAGTACTTCGTCTGGGCCGGCAACTTCCTGACCGGCGACATGGGCTACTCGATCCTCTTCAACCGCCCGGTGAACGAACTGGTCTGGGAGCGGCTCGGCTACACGCTCTCGATCACGATCTCGGCGTTGTTCTTCACGTGGCTGGTCGCGCTGCCCATCGGCATCTATTCCGCGGTTCGCCAGTACACCATCGGCGACTACCTGATGACGACGCTGGCGCTCGTGGGGCTCGCCACGCCGCCGTTCCTTCTGGCGCTGATCTTCATGCACATCGGCTTCACCTGGTTCGGCATCAGCACCGGCGGGTTGTTCTCGCCGGAGTTCGAGGACGCGCCGTGGAGCATCGCCAAGTTCGCCGACATGCTGGCGCACATCTGGCTGCCCATGGTCATCGTCGGCGCGAGCGGTGCCGCGTTCACGATGCGCATCCTGCGGGCCAACCTGCTCGACGAACTCAATAAGCCCTACGTCGTGACCGCCCGCGCCAAGGGCGTCGGGCCCGCTAAGCTCGTGGTCAAGTACCCGGTGCGCATCGCCATCAACCCGTTCATCAGCAACATCGGCCTGATGCTGCCCGCCCTAATCTCCGGCGAGGCCCTGGTCGGCATGGTGATGGGTCTGCCGACGATCGGCCCGCTCTTGCTGCAATCGCTCCTCAACCAGGACATGTTCCTCGCCGGCAGCTTGCTGATGTGGCTCGCCCTCCTCGTCGTGGTCGGCATCCTGATTTCCGACCTCCTGCTCGCCTGGGTGGACCCGAGGATTCGCTTTGAGTGAAGCCGCGCCGATAGACCGCGGTGTGGGCGGCGTACCGGGGGCTGGGAGCTCCTCTTTCGTCGAGCCCGATATGCCGGTCGTCCGCGAAGAGGAACTGACGATCTCGCCGCGGCAGTTGATGTGGATCCGCTTCCGGCGACATCGACTCGCCTATGCAAGCGGGATCTTCCTGATCGTGCTCTACGTGCTGGTGATCTTCGCCGAGTTCGTCTCCCCCTACGGCACCACGACGCGCAACCAGGACGCCATCAACGCGCCGCCCATGGCCGTGCACTTCTTCGACGCCCAGGGGAACTTCCACCTGCGTCCGTTCGTTTACGCCTACCACATGGAGGTCAACCCCGACACGTGGATGCGCGAGTACGACGAGGACACGAGCCGGATGATCCCGATCCGCTTCTTCGCGCGCGGCGAGCGCTACAAGATGTGGAACCTTTTCTACACCGACGTCCACCTCTTCACGACCGACGCGGGCGGCTACATCCACCTCTTCGGCACCGACCCGCTCGGCCGGGACATGTTCTCGCGCGTGCTCTACGGCGGGCGGATTTCGCTGTCCATCGGCTTCGTCGGCGTCGTGATGACCATCGTGTTCGGCATCACCCTAGGGGGCCTTGCCGGCTACCTGGGCGGCATCACCGACCGCGGCGTCAACAAGGTGATCGAGGTTCTGCAGTGCCTGCCGACGCTGCCGCTGTGGATGGCGTTGTCCGCCGCCCTGCCCGTGCACTGGTCGCCGCTCCTGGTGTACTTCGGCGTCACCATCATCCTGTCGCTGTTCGGCTGGACCGCACTCGCCCGCCAGGTTCGTGGTCGCTTCCTCGCCTTGCGCGAAGAGGACTTCGTGATGGCGGCGCGGTTGATGGGCGCCGACACCCCGCGCGTGATCCGCAAGCACATGCTGCCGAGCTTCATGAGCCACATCATCGCCACGGCGACGCTCGCCGTGCCGGCGATGATCCTCGGCGAGACGGCCCTTTCATTCCTCGGCATCGGGTTGAGGCCCCCGGTCGTCAGTTGGGGCGTGCTCCTGTTCCAAGCGCAGAACCCGCTGGTGATCGAGATGACACCTTGGCAGATGCTGCCCGGCCTCTTCGTGGTGCTTGCCGTCATGGCCTTCAACCTGCTCGGCGACGGCCTGCGCGATGCCGCCGACCCCTATAGCACCGGGGGGATGAAGTGAGCGACGCTGCGCCCGCGGACAACGCGTTGTCTCACGACAACGTCCTGGAGATCCGCGACCTCGCCGTCGACTTCAAGACCGACACCGGTCTGACGCACGCCCTGGTCAACGTCGGCTTCGACGTGCCCCGCGGCAAGGTGACGGCCATCGTCGGCGAATCGGGTTCAGGCAAGTCCGTGACCGCCAACTGCATCATGCGCCTGGTCCAGCCGCCGGGCCGGATCATCGATGGCACGATCAACTTCACGCCCACAGACATGCCGCCGTTCGAGATCGTCTCGCTGCGCAAGAAGGATCCGCGGCTCCAGGAACTGCGCGGCGGGCATATCAGCATGGTTTTCCAGGAACCGATGACCGCCCTGTCGCCGGTCTACACGGTGGGCAACCAGGTCGCCGAGGCGATCCTCTGCCACCGCAAGGTCACCCGGAAGGAGGCCATGCGCGAAGCCGCCGAGATGCTTGAACGCGTCGGCATCGGCGAGATGGAGCGGCGCATCCAGATGTACCCGTTCGAGTTCTCGGGCGGCATGCGCCAACGCGTTGTGATCGCCATGGCGCTCGTCTGTCATCCCGAAATCCTGATCTGCGACGAGCCGACCACGGCGCTCGACGTCACCATCCAAGCCGAGATCCTGACCCTGATCAAGGATCTTCAGCGCGACCTCAAGAACTCGGTCCTGTTCATCACCCACGACCTCGGGGTCGTGGCCCAGATCGCCGACCAGGTGGTGGTGATGTACCAGGGCCGCGTCCTGGAGATCGGCACGGTGCGCCAAGTGTTGAAGGAGCCCGTGCACCCGTACACCCGGGGACTGCTCGCAGCGATCCCCGGACTTGCGCCGAAGGGCGAGCCGCTCGCCACCATCGCAAGCGTCGTGGGCGATACGGACATCACCACCCCCTATCCGCTGACCACGCTCGGTGACGGGCGGCAAGTCAGCCTGCCACCCGACAACGTCGCACTGGCGGCCGAATGACCACGGACGCAAACGGCGACGCCATCCTCAAGGTGACGGGCTTGTCGAAGTCCTTCGACGGGGTGCCCGCAGTCGAGGACGTTTCGTTCGACGTGCGCCGCTCGGAGACGCTCGGCATCGTCGGCGAATCCGGCTCCGGCAAGACAACGCTCGTGCGCTGCATCTTGCGCGCCATCGACCACGAGGAAGGCATCGTCGAGTACAACAGCCGCGACGGCTGGGTCGAGTTGCAGGACATGAGGCCCAAGGAGCTGATCCCGCTGCGCCGCGAGATGCAGATGATCTTCCAGGATCCGTTCGCCTCGCTGAATCCGCGCATGACGGTGCGCGAGATCCTCGAGGAGCCGCTCATCATCCACCAGGTGGGTGACCGCACCGAACGGCTGGACACCGTGGTCGACATGCTCAACCACGTGCAACTCGACCGCGATGCCCTGACCCGCTATCCGCATGCGTTCTCAGGCGGTCAGCGCCAGCGCATCGGCATCGCCCGCGCGCTCATCCTGCGCCCTGACCTCGTCGTCTGCGACGAGTCCGTCTCCGCGCTCGACGTCTCGGTGCAAGCGCAGATCATCAACCTCCTGGAGGACCTGCAGCAGGAACTCGGCCTGACTTATCTTTTCGTCGCCCACGACTTGAGCGTCGTCCAGCACATCTGCGACCGCGTGCTGGTGATGCACCAGGGCCGGGTCGTAGAAAGCGGCGAGGTGGACGAGATCTTCGCCAATCCGCAGGAGAACTACACGAAGCTCCTCCTGTCCGCGATCCCGTCGCCGGACCCGGACATTCGTCTCAAACCCTTGGACCGCCGAGAGCTTGGCCTGTAGTTGGAACTGCTGCCCACCAAGGCGGTCCGCCACCTCGCCGCCCCAACGGTCCTAGCGGGCGTCTTTACGTTCCTCGTCTCGGACCCGACCTACCGGTTTCCGCTCATCGCCTTCGTCCTGCCGATGTTCCTGCGCGGGGCTGCCAAGGCACTCGACGTGGGCAAGGACACCACAGACGACTCACGGGTCGGCCGCTTCTTCGTCATGGTCGGATTCGCGGGATTCGTCGTCGGATGGCTGCTCGTGTTTGCGATTCTCGCCTTCACGGCGGCTGTCGGCTTGTTCTCCGTCTCCGGGTCCGCCGATATCCTCAAGGTCGCGATGACTCTCGCCGCCTTGGGTTTCGTCGTGGCCGCATGGTTCTGGTGGCCGTGGTACGTGCGCGACGAACTCGCCAGTTGGCCGCGGCACGATGTGCGCGTGTGGACGTCGTCCAGCAACCGCTGGGACCGGTTGTACCTGTCCTGGCGGATGCAGCAATTCGCGGAGTCCGCCGACTTGCGGGCGCACGGGTTCATGGCGACTGCGGGCGTGGTGTTGTGCGTATTCGCGTTAGCGGCCGTGGGCGCCTACACCGGCCTGCTTGCTCGGGGAGCGGAGGTGGTGCTGGTTCTCGCCTTGCCTGTCGCACATGCGTTCGTGGTCCAGAAGGCCAACGCGCTGTGCGAACGATGGACCGCCGGACGCGCTGCTATCCCAGGCGCTGCAGACCGGGACAAGCGTCGAACCCCCGGTCAAGGCTGAAGATCCGTTCGACGCCCGCGTGTCGCATCATTGCGGCATGGAGGGACGGAGCCGTCCGTGACTCCCGCCCTGATGCTCGATAGCATTTCGCCCAAAGAGGGCGGAACCTGTATGCGCAATGTGGCGGCACTCTCGGTGGGGGACATCGTCAAGACGACGCTCACCGTGTATTTCAACAATCTGGCCGCTTTCCTCCCGCTGTCGCTGATCGTGCTCGTACCGACGTTCCTGGTTGTGCTGCTCCCCGAGTCGAGCAGTTTCAACAATCCGCCGACACTCCCGGACCCCGGCGTCGATCCGGTTGCCGCCTTCGATGCGATGTTTCCCTACTACATCGTCGCGGTTCGCGAGGGTCTGGTCGGCATGCTGTGCGGGTTCCTGCTGCATGCTGCCCTCGCGTATGGCGTCGTGCGTCACTTGCGGGGCGGACAGGCCAGCTTCCTGGAGTCACTCGTCCAGTTCGCCGGGTGTGCGGCTGCCGCGTTGGCAGTCGCCGTGATCGTCACGGCGGCCACGAGCATCGGCTACGTATTCCTGATCGTCCCAGGCGTGTGGCTGACCCTGGTCCTCTGGGTCGCTTTGCCGGCGTTGGTCGTCGAGCGCGGCGGCCTGCGTGCCATTGCCCGAAGCGCCGAACTGACAAGAGGGTTCAGGTGGCCGATCTTCGGCCTGGCGGTGATCCTGGTGGCTGCCCAGTTGGTGGTGGGAAACGTGGCCGCCTGGATTGTGTCCAACACACTCCCCGATGGCTTTCCGAGGTGGTGCGCCATGCAGTTCGTGGTCGTCGTGATGAGCGGAATCTACGCGACTGCGGTCGCCGTCACCTACCATGATCTGCGAGTACTGAAAGAGAGGGCGGACACCCCAGCCTCCACCCTGCTCGACTGACGGGAGCAGCCGTCAACGACGCGGACCCCTGGACCCCACCAGCGGATCAGGATCCCCATGTCCGTGACTCGCGCCGCGAGCCCCGCTAGCATCTCGGCGAAAACAGCGGACCTTTTTGTATGCGCGACGTAACGGCGTTCTCGGTAGGCGACATCATCAGGACGACGCTGGCCGTGTACTTCAACAACCTATCCGCGTTCCTCCCACTGTCCCTGATTGCGCTGGCGCCGTCGTTCCTCATCGTCCTGCTCCCCGAGTCGAGCAGTTTCAACGATCCCCCGATCCTCCCAGACCCGGACGCTGATCCGGTTGCCTCATCCGAGGCGATGTTTCCCTTCTACATCGTCGCGATTCGTGAAGGTCTAGTCGGCTGGCTATGCCCGATCCTGCTGAACGCTGCGCTCGCGTATGGCGTTGTGCGCCACTTGCGGGGCGGACAGGCCGGCTTCGTGGAGTCACTGGCCCAGTTCGCCGGTCGAGTCGTTCCCGCGATCGGCGTCACCGTGATCGTCGCGGTCGCCACGGGCATCGGCTTTCTGTTGTTCGTGGTGCCCGGTGTCTGGCTGTCGATCGTGCTGTGGGTCGCGTTACCCGTTGTGGTGATCGAACGGGGCGGCCTACGCGCCATCACGCGAAGTGCCGACCTGACAAGCGGTTTCAGGGGTCCGATCTTCGGCCTGGCCCTGATCCTGGTGGTGGCGGATTACGTGGTCGTGAGCGTGGCAGGCTGGATCGTGTCGGCCATACTCACCGATGCCCTGCTGGTCTACTGCGTCAAGCAGTTCGTGGTCGTCGTGGCGGCTGGGATCTACGCGACGGCGGTCTCGATCACCTACCATGACCTCCGAGTTCTGAAGGAAGGGGTAGATACCCGGTCCGTTTCGGCCGTATTCGATTGATCCACTCCCAGGCGCGTCATGGGGCTGTCGGGTCGCGAGCGCCTCGGCGTTCCGCCACGTCGTGCTTGTCGACGCGCCGGTCGCCGAGCAGCGCACGCTGCTCGAGGTGCGCCCGCAGCGCCGCGTAGTACGCGTTCAGGAAAGCCGGGCCGTCCACCGCCTCCCGGTCCGGCCAGTCGATCTTGTCGAGAATGCGCCGGAGCACGTCCCGTTTCGTCTCGCGCGTCGTCTGTGTTTTCGGTTGCCGGAGAAGCTTCTCCAGCACCTGGAGTTCGGCAATGCCGTAGACGTCCAATTGCGCCTTCGTGAACCGGTAGCGCCGCGACGCGGGATCCGTGGTCAAGTCCCGCAACAGGGCCACGGGTTCAGAGCGGACGACCCAGGTCCCGGCGATCATGTCGCCGACGCGGAGCCGGTCGCGGTTGAACAGCGGCATCAGCGCGAAGATCGCGAGCCAGACCAAGGCCGCGGTGGCCAGCAGGTTGTCGACGGCGCCGACTTCCTCCGTACCCGGTTGCATCAAGAGCAGCGTGGCCGGCATGAACACTTCGACCTCGCGGGTCAGATTCCGTGCCGCGACGGCGTAGGGCGAGAGCGCACCGCCGCGACGGTCCACGACGCGCAACTTGAACATCCGCTTGCCCGGCGTCTGGCCCCGCCAGCGCAGCTCGAAAAACATGAAGAATGGACACCGCAGGAAGAACGAGAGGATGAAGAACACCGCCACGGCGGCGTTTCCCGCCACGGCCGCTGCGATCAAGAAGACCACGGCCACCACGATGAGCGTCCCGACAATGATCAGTAGATCAACCAACAGGGCACCGGCGCGGGCACCGTGATCGGCGAGTTCGACCCCGATCGGGACGCCTTCGGGCGTCAGGACGGAGCGGAGGACGGCGTCAGTCGCCATGCTGTCGCGTACCTTCGCCACCGAGACGGCCGGCCAGCACGAAATAGACGCCCCAGAGAACCAACATGGCCGCGCCGATCCCAAGGCGCAGCGATGTGTCCGTGACCAGTTGCCGACCGAGACCCTCGAGCAGGGCCGCCATGAACAGCATGACCACCGCGCCCACCACGAGCGTTGCCACCGTACGCCCGGTGTCGCGAAGGGCCGCTAGGCGCGTGCGACGACCGGGATTGATCATTGCGCCTGCGAGGTGGAATCCTGCACCGCCGCAAAGAGCGATGGCCGTGAGTTCGGTCGTGCCGTGGATGGCGAGCCAAGCGAGGAAGTCGACGGTGAGCCCCTGGCCGGCGAAGACCGCGCAGATCGCGCCAAGGCCGAGGCCGTTGTAGAAGAGCAGCAGGACGACGGGCACACCGAACACCGCACCGAGCGCGAAACAGAGCATGCCGACCCGGGCGTTGTGCTGGAACAGGAATGTCGCGAAGGCCGTCAACTGATCCGCGGCGCCCGGCCTTCGGAAAATCGCCGCCTCCAGTTCCTCCCGGGTGGCATCCGGCGTCCTTCCCTGGGCCATGGCCGGGTCGACGAAGGCCTCGAACCAGGCGGGTTCCTGGGTGGTCACCGTCCATCCGGTTGCGGCACCACCGAGCAGCAGCAAGGCCGAAAGCGCCGTGGCCCAACCGGTCCGTCGAACCGCACGCGGGAAATCACGCCGGAAGAAGCCGGCGAGTAGCTGCCCGAAACCTGCGCGTACGCCGTACACAACGAAATAGGCCCGCAGGCTCAAGGACTCCAGGTAGGCGCACAGGTTGGCATCGAAGGATATGCTCCGGGCAACCGACAGCGACGACATGCAGGCGCGGTACAAGCCAGGCGCACGCAACAGTTCGTCCGCGCCCAGGGACCGCAAGCCGTCCTCTTCGGCACGCCTGATCAACGCCTCAAGTTCACGCCATTTGGCCTCCCGTTCGATCCGGAAGCGAAAACTCTTCAGGAGATCTTCCGACATGGCGGTCAACGGTGCGCGGACGTCAACGGCGTAGCCACGCTAGATCTCGTCTCTCGCCTTGACGGCCAAGTAGCGGTTGATGAGCGCAGGCCCGAGACGCGCGGCCGGCGCTTCAACACAAAGCACGCCGAGGCGCGCGAGCTTCGCGAAGACCGCTTGGCGTTCGCGAATGAGGTCATGGGCCACGACCGCCCGTGCCACGTGCTCGAGGTCGCCCGGACGGCGTGCGAATGGGCGCTCCAACGAGGTGTCGGTCAGCGCGACGAAGAGAGTCAGATGCCGCTTGGCGAGGTAGCCCACGTTCTCGATCATCAGGTCCGCGGTCACCGTGTCGACGAAATCCGTGGCGACGACAACCAATGAGCGGCGCGACAGTCGCGTCCGCAGGTCGGCGAGCGCCAGCGTGAAGTTGGTCTCTTGCGTACTGTAGTCGATAGCTGCCAGCGCGGTTTGCAGCCCCGCCATGGTCCCCATACCGCCCGCCGGTGTGACGAAGGCGCGCGTCCGTGCATCGAACGCTGCCAGTCCGACCTTGTCCCCGGATCGGAGGGAAACATAGCCGAGCAGCAACAGCGCGCCGATGGCGTGGTCGAGCTTCGGCAGACCGTCGACGGTCTCCGCCATCAGCCGGCCGGTGTCCAGTGCCAGCACCACGTGGTGGTTGCGCTCCGTCTGGAATTCCTTGCAGAGCAGTTCGCGGTGCCTTGCCGAGTGCTTCCAGTCGATTGTGCGCGGGTCGAGTCCCGCCGCGTACTCGCGCAGTGCCTCGAACTCGGTGCCGGTACCCTTCTGGAACTGCGGCTTGACGCCGAGCGGCGCATCGGTGGCGGCGAATGCGATGGCCTGACGTTTCACCGATGCGATGTTCGGAACCACGGGACACTCCAAATGGAGAGGACGGCGGAACGTTCGGGCGGCGAATCCAAGCGGGCCTTCCGTGCGTATCCAGAGGCTCGTCAGCCGCACGCTGCCTCGGCGGTGCGGACGGATCTCAACCCAGCGTTCCGCGGTGGTTCCCGGTGCGACGCGGGCGGTTTGCGGAGCCAAGGCATTGGTCGGACCTTGGACGTCGACGGTGAAGTCGACGGCAACCGGTACGCGCGTGTCGATCCGGACGGCGATTCGCTCCGCTTCACCCACGTGCAATGTTCCCGGCGGCCGGACATCCGCAACCACGCGCTGACGGACGAGGCCGAGTACGTCTGCGCCGATTGCGGCCAGCACGACGACCAGCCACACAGGACCCAATACCCACCAAGTCGGGGCGGCGAATGCGACGCCAAGGGCGATAGGTGCTGCAACGCCGAGAGCGGTGGCAGCGCGGACCGTCGGGTGGATCACTTGGGAACCGGCGTCAAGTCGATGATCTGCTCGATGATCCCGTCCGCGTCCAAGCCTTCGATTTCCGAGCCCGGGGAAAGTACAACGCGGTGCCGCAGGGTCGGCGTTGCAAGGGACTTGATGTCGTCAGGGATGACGTAGTCCCGCCCATCGAGCGCAGCAAACGCCCGCGACGCTACTGCAAGCATGTTGGCGGCTCGTGGCGACGCGCCAAAGCTCAAGCCCTGGTGCTCGCGGGTCGCTCGAACGAGATCGACGACGTAGTCCACGAGGTCGTCGCCCAAACGGATGCTCTCGATCAACGATCGGACCTCCCGGAGCGCATCCATCGATGCGAGGGGTCGGATGCCGAACGCATCCGGACTCGCCATCGTGCCCCGACTACCGTGGGCGGACACGATGGCGCGTTCGTCGTCCCGGCCCGGATAGTCGATCACATGCTTGAACAGGAATCGGTCGAGTTGCGCCTCGGGTAGCGGGTACGTGCCCTGTTGCTCGATCGGATTCTGCGTCGCCACCACCATGAAGCCGTCCTGCAACGGGTAGTCCACGCCGTCGATCGTCACGGCACGCTCCTGCATGGCCTGCAGCAAGGCGGCCTGGGTCTTCGGCGGTGTGCGATTGACCTCGTCGGCCAGGAGTATCTGCGTGAAGACCGGACCCTTGGTGAGCACGAACCGCGAGTCTGTGAAGTTGAAGATGTTGGTCCCGATGACGTCCCCGGGCATCAGGTCTGGCGTGAACTGGATTCGGCCGAAGTCGAGATCGAGCGTCGCGGCGAAGCACCGCGCGATCATCGTCTTGGCCGTGCCCGGTACGCCTTCGATCAGCACGTGGCCGTCCGAGAGCAGTCCGACGAGGAGCAGGTCGAGCGTGGCATCCTGGCCAACTACCGCCTTGTGTATTTCCCCCCTGATCGTCTCAGCCAAAGCCGCGACCCGGTCTATGTCCACCGAACATCTCCTCCATCCAATCGTAGTAGCGGCGAGCCTTGGCCAACGGTCGCAGTGTCCCCGCGTCGGGAAGCCTTGTCTGGACCCCGCGACGTTGGGCGATCCCTTCGAGGGTGCCGCGCAGCTCGGTCAACTCGTCGTTCCCCGGTCGCGAGCCCGGCTGGTCGACGTGCAAGCGACGGGCGGCCTCTTCCAACGTTGCATTGCCGTAGCGATCGGCGATGTAGGCGGCATGGTCAGCCGTCGCCAAAAGCCGGCCCGCGTTGCCCAGTAGTGTCTCGTGACCGCTCCCGAACACGGGCGTTCCTTCGTTCCCGGCGCGATCAGTCCCGAATCGGACCGCAGCGCGCCAGACCATGGCCCCGATGGTGGCCAACGCGAGTAGCGTCGCGGCGAGGAAAGGCGGTGCAAGGAGAAGCCGTGGCAGACTCGGCACGATCGCGAAGCCGTGGAGGGACTCGTCGAAATGGATGGTGGCGTCGGACGACGTCAGCAACTCGTCGATCAAGCCCAAGGCCAAGCGGGCGTTGTTCCCGCGATGCAGGCCGTGGTTGGCGATCAGGTCGGGGTCGGCCAACACGACCGTCCTAGAGTCCGTTTCGGCAGCGGGCGCTTCGCAGACGAGAATGCCGCCGTCCGAGGACGCAACGAGCGGTCGCAAATCACTGTCCCTTACCAATTGCGGTCGTTCGATCTCCGGGACAGGCCCAAGGCGGGCGGTCCAGGCCGTCTCCGACCCGGGCCTCGCGATGGTGGCCTCGCCCAGGACGCCATGGGCGACCTTGTCGACCGAGGCTTTCGACATGGGCACCGCGCCTTCGATCCATCCCCGAGGCAGCGCCGTGGGCATGCCCGTCAGGCGCTGCCGCCACTTCGGGAGCGCCACGAGCACCCGGCGTTTGCCCTCCAGGAGGCGCTGCATGTCCGCCACGGTATTGATCCCGAGATCCGGTTCCAGGACCAGCAGCAGGTCTTCGGCGGCGACTCCCCGGCCCTGCCGGCTCCGGTTGACCTCAACGCGGTAGCCCGCCTCGCGTAGCAGGCCCGCCAAGGCCGCATGGCCGATCGCCGAGGGCGAATAACTGCTCGGCCGCGTGACGACCCGATCGGCCGGGTCCACGATGACCATGAGGACAATCGTTGCGCACAACGCCGCGCCGCCGATGAGGATTAGGAGGGCCGCTGTCCGCGGATTGAGGATTCGGTCGTGATCGGCGGACACTACGCGGCTTCCGACCTGGATGTCTTGAGAGTGCCCACTGTTAACTGACGGGTTGCATTCTCGACGCCGGTGGGGGAATCGCGCGATTCACCTCGGCGGCGTCCCGTCGACAAGCCGCATATTGCTCCCGCGTGGCGGATCGACCGCCAAAGTGCACGAGTTCCGATGCGCGGACCAACGCCCGGAGACACTCCCGATGCGGCCCGACGGTCGTCCGCGCAATCTCGCGCGCTGTCGCCGCTCGCGATGGCGGATCGTCGACCCGCAACGTGTCCAGTACGCCCAGCAGCAACAGGTGGATCGCCTCCCCGAATCGCCCTCGGCGCGCGAGTTCGTCCGCCACTCGAAGCCAATCCGCCCGTACCGCACGTTCGGGTTTCCCGCGCGGCTCGACGCCAGGTTGTCCGCCGGACCGACCGGGCGCAATGGCGACGGTGTCCAAGCCGAAGCCCGCCAGCCACAGCGCCAGCGCCGTGATGCCGACGACGGCGATGCCGAGCAAGCCCCACGCGAACGCGGTCGGAATCCGGAAGCCGGCCGCAGGTGATGTCGTCCGCGCCGCCACCGGCAACTGCCGCTGGATCTTCTGTTCGGCGTAGATGTTCTCTAGCGCCGCGGCATCGACGCGTGATTCCGCCGCCGCCCAACCGGCGAGACTGGCGAGCACGGCAAATGTCCCGAGAAACCGTCGGAGGCTGGGCGCAAACGGAATCACCCGGCAATCCTATCGCTGGCGGGTTCGCGCCGCCAAACGTCTACCGCGCGATGAAGGGCGCCACAGGTCACGAGCGGAGTTCACCTCTCGAAACTCAGCAGCCTTAGTGGCAAAGGCCACACCGCGACCCCGTTGATCTCTCCCGGTGTCCGGCTCTTGCTCCAGATCTCCCCGTTGCCGTAGCGTGTGATCTGCGTCAGCGTCTTAGGACGAAGCTGGTTGGTCCACTTGACCTCGACCGGCCAGAAACGGCCGTCGCGCACGTAGGCCACGTCGACCTCCGCCCGGGCCTTGATGTAGAAGGTCGGGTGAGCCCTGCGGCAATGCGCCGCAACGCATGCCTCCACGATCTGGGACGCCCATACGGAGTCCGCCCTGGCCGACAGGATCTGCGTCTCGAACGGGTCGACGTCTGGATCGAGCCACGCACGAACCGCATGCAGGATGAACGGGTCCGAGAAGACGACTTTCCTCGCTTTCTTCGGCGCCGGTGCCAGCTTGTCCTCCATCAGCGCGGGCACGACGCACGCAGCATCCATGCGTTCGAGCAAGGCCACGTAGTCCGCAACGGTCCTCGGATGGTCGATCGACAAGTCCTGGGCCAGTGCGTTCCAGGTGATCTGGCTCGTGTAGCGCTTGACGATAGCCGCGAGCACTTCGCGGAGATACGGTTCCTGCTTGCCACGCTTCACGAAGTCGCCGCGGATCCAGTCGGAATACGTGGCGAGCGTGCTTGGCCGGATCGAGCCGTGGCTCGCCAGATCGTTGATGGCCGTGAGGTAGCCACCGTGCAGCAGGTAGCGGTCGAACGCGGCGTAGATCTCGCCGACGACTCTGGGCGGGATGGTCTCGGGCGCCTCGCCATCGGGCAGGACTCCGGCCAACGCCACGTATTCGCCAAAAGACAAGGGGTGCAAGTGGAAGTCGGCCTGCGCCGCGTGCCCGCGACGGCCTGGAAACCGCATCCGGGCTTCTTGCGTGACCAGAAGGTCAGACCCGGTGACCACCAGGACCGTGCGATCGAGCATGCCTGCATCGGCAGCGAACTTGACCGCCTTGTCCCAGTCCCCGATGTAGGTGACTTCGTCGACCACTAGGTAGTTGAGGCCGTCGGGTGGAGCTTCCTCGAGGTGCACGTTCAGGTGCAGCAGCAGGCCGTGGTGGTCGTCGATCAATTCCCCGGTCAGGTAGGTTACGGCGCTCGGCGCCACGCCACTGTCCAACAACTGTGCAACCCATTGCTTGAGTAACGTCGACTTGCCAGTCTGTCGGCCCCCGCCAAGGCTGTAGATCCCTGGCGTGGACGTCGGCAACTCCTCCAAGAGGCCAGACCGGTGCTGCAATGGACAAGTGGCCAGATGGCGCAGTTGCGGATCCCGCTCGCGGAACCGGCGCGGGTCTGCCAAGTGACTGTTGTGAGCCAGGAATCTTGCGTCCATGGCCGTCGGCTCCCGATACCCTGCCCAAACCTATCCAAATTTAGACATTTGTCAATGACTAAATTTAGTCATTGGCCGTTGACTATAGTATCTCCAATGTGGAACGCCAACCGAACTGCGCCTACGATCACGACGTCGTCGCTGCGGGGTGGGCCAGATGCTTCGAGCAAGAGCACCGGAGAACAGCAAACCCGTGGCGGCACGCCCACACTTTCCAGCCGCCTACGGGGCGCCGACCGACACCGCACTCATGCCGTGGGCCACGGCGAACGAAAGACTCATGCACGCTTCGCACTACTGGCTATGCACCGTCGGTCCGGACGCCATGCCGATGGCACGCCCGCTCGACGGCGTCTGGATCGCCAACGCACTCTACTTCGGGGGCGATCCGGCCACGCGCTGGCGGCGGAACCTAAGAGCCAACGCGCATGCCAGCGTGCATCTGGACGACGCCGCGAGTCCCGTCATGCTTGAGGGCGAGGTCGTCGTGGACGGCGCATCGGACAAACTGGCGGCCGTCATTGCCGAGAAGACACACGCGAAGTACGGGTGGGGGTCGGTCGATCAGTACCGCGCGGAGGTGTGTGCGTTCATCCCGCATCGGGCGATCGCTTGGACTGGGCTGTTCGAGAACGCGACCCGTTTCACGTTTCCTTGAACCGGCAGCACCAACTCGAGGCTGCGGTCTCGGTATGACTACAGTCATACTTCGCGCATATGAAGACTTCGATCTCGTTGCGCGATGACCTGTTCCAGGCCGCAGAGCGGCTCGCGGCCTCGTCGGGGTTGACGCGGAGCGAACTCTACGCCAAGGCGCTGAGCGAGTACGTGCGCCTGCACGATGGCACTCAGGTCACGGACAAGCTGAACGAGGTTTACGCCGACGTCGACTCCTCGGTCGACGATGTGCTTGGTACGCTCCAGTTTCGCTCGATACCACGCGAACGAGGGTCTACGTCTCGTTTTGGGTCTCAGCTCCTGCGGGTGAGCCGACTGGGACAGTTTCCCCGAGACGACGCTTCGCGAACTCCGTAGCCAAACGGCTGACTACCGTGCCTACGCCGCCACCGCCTTGCCGGGCGAATGCCGGAGGAACAGCCCCAACGCCAAAACCGCAGCCACCCCTTCCGCGACAGGTAGTGCCGCCACGAACCCATAGTCCGCCAGCAGGTAGTAGCCAAGCACCAGGAATGTCGCCGGAAAGACCAGGCCACGGCCCAAGGCGACCACGCCCGACTGCAAGGGCCGATGGATCGCCGTCAAGTACCCCGACAGCAGCATGTTCGCACCGGCAAAGAGGAACAGCGGCCATACGTAGGTCACGAAGTCAGTCGCCATGGCCACCATCGCCGCGCTGTCCGGGCCGTCCACGAACAGCAGGATCATCGGCCTGCTCACCGTCAGCAACAGGCCGATGAAGGCAACGCTCACCAGCGCGATCGTGCTACCCGCGGTGACCAGGAACGCGCCGATCCGCCGGGCGTTCCGCGCGCCGTAGTTCTGCGAGACCATGACGCCGATCGTGTCCGCGACCGCGAAGAACACCATGAATCCGAGCAGCATCAGGTAGTTCACGACGGTGATCGCCGCCACGCCGGCAACGCCGACACGCTGGATCAGCATCCAGTTCAGGATCAGCGCGACGATGCCCCCGGACACTTCGTTGATGAACTCCGAGATCCCGTTGTATGCCGCCTGGAAGACCTCCTTCCAGTTGTCCTGGCGAAAGCCGAAGCGCAGTCTCCTCCCGGGCTTGACGAAGTAGACCAGCATCACGACGAGCGGCAGCGCCTGCGACAACCCTGTGGCGAACGCCGCGCCGGCAAGACCCCAGCCGAAAACACCGATGAACAGGTAGTCGAGCGCGATGTTGACCACCGCGCCGACCGTCAGCGCGGTCGCCGCGAGATTCGGGAAGCCGTCCAACCGGATGAAGAAGTACAACGCGATCGCCGCCAGTTGCGCGACGAGGAACGGCATGATGATGCGGTAGTACTCGCGCATCAGCGGGAACAGGTCCTCCGTCGCGCCGAGCGCCGCGAAGAGTTGCTCCTCCAGCACCAACCCTATGACCACCACCCCAACGCCGTACAGCGTCGCGGCCACGAGCGTTTTGCTGAAAACGGCCGATGCAGCGGCCGGGTCGCGTTCCCCGAGGTACTTGCCGCCGCGGACGGAGCCGCCGATGGCCAGCATCAGGCCAACGCCGAAGAGCAGCGTCGTGATCGGGATGATGAGGTTGACTACCGCCAGAGCGGTGACCCCGACGTAGTTGCCGATGAAGACGCCGTCCACCAGCGACGCGGACGTCATGGCGATGAGGCCGACCAGCGACAGCCCGAGGTAGCGGAAGAACGTCGGCACGACCGGCCCGTCGAGGGCATGGCCATCTTCCGTGGGCATGGACATGCCTACGTTCGCCTACTCGGTGCGCGGGCCCTTGGGCCCGCAACCCGGCCTTGAGAGCGCTACGGCTGCGCTTGCGGGGTCAGACGATCTTCCCGGGCCTCGCGTCCGTGTAGCCTTCCGCGCCGTACACCACCTCGCCGTTGACCAGCACCCTGTCGAAGCCCTCGGCCCTGCGAACGTAGCGCCGCGCTTCGCCGGGGAAGTCGTCGACGAACTCCTCCTTGGTGATGGCCACCCGGTCGGCGTCGAAGATCACGACGTCGGCGGCCCGACCCGCTTCCAGCGTGCCACGGTCCCGGATGCCCCAGTCGCGGGCAACTTCGCCGGTCATGCGATGAATGCCCCGTTCCAGGGTCATGGTTCCGGACTCGCGGACGAAGTGGGACAGCAGGTAGGTGGTGTCGCCGGTGCCGCAGAACTGCGTGATGTGGGCGCCGGCATCCGACGCGCCGAAGTGGCAAAGCGGACTGTCGATCAAGCGCGCCACCGCGTCCTGGTCGGCATTCACCACGCCCGCGAGCTTGAACTCGGTGTCGAGATCGTCCTTGAGGGACAGGTCGAGCACGACCTCGCCGATCCTCTTGCCCTCGGCTTGCGCGATCTCGGCGACGGTGCGGCCCTGGTAGCGCTCGTTCTCCGCGGACTTCACGTCCCCGACGCGCATGTTGGCGATACCGAAGATGCTGCCTTCGCGGGGGACCATCTCCTCCACCAACGCGTCGCGGTTGGCAGGGTCGCCGAACTTGGCTGCGCGCTCGCTCGACGGGAGATTCATGATCTCCTTCCAGGTCGGATAGCCGAAGAGCAGCATGCTGGTCTCCGACAGGCGCATGTTCATGTCGAACGTCCGCGGCATGGTCTGGCCGTACACCCGCGCGCCCCGCTCGTGCTGCTCGGTCAACGCCCGAACCTGGTCGTCCAGGGCGCGACCGCCCGAGCCGAGAACGGGCTGCAGGCTGCAGGGGATGTTGGCGGCCAAGCTGATGTCGCCAAGCTCGCGAATGTTGTCGAGCAGCTGTTCGGGGTCGACGATGTACGGCACGACCTGCCAAACGCCCCGGCCGCTCGCCGACATCGCTTTCGCCAGCGCCAGTTTCTCGTCGATCTCCGCGTACCGGCTCGGCACGGGCCGTCCCTCCTCGTCCATGTCGAGGTAGGAACTCGATATGCCGAGCGCGCCGGCCGCCATCGCCTCCTCGACGATGTCGCACATGGCGTCGATCTCGGTGGCCGTCGCGGCACGTTCCTGGCTCGCCTTGCCCATGACGTAGGCGCGCACGGCCGAGTGGCCGATCAGCGCACCGACGTTGACGCCGAGCTTCCCGCGGATGAAGTCGAGGTATTCGGGAAAGGTCTCCCAGCACCACGGCACGGCAGCATCGAAGGTTGGCTTCTTGATGTCCTCGATGACCTGGAACATCGAGATGAGCTTCGCCGCGCCGTCGGGCTTGACCGGCGCCAGTGACAGCGAGCAGTTGCCGATCACCACCGTGGTGACGCCATGCTCCAGCGACGGCGTCGCGAGGCCGTCCCAGCACAGTTGCGGATCGAAATGCGTATGGATGTCGATGAAGCCTGGGCTGACGACCCGCCCGGCGGCGTCGATGACGCGTTCTGGCGACTCGACGTTGTCGACGATCTTGCCGTCGTGGATGAAGAGGTCGCGTTGGACCGGGGCTGCGCCCGTGCCGTCTACGACCAGGCCGTTCCTGATTGCGGTGGTAGTCACTTAACCTCTCCCCTCACCAATGCGCGCCTGACCGAAGCCTACCACCCCGACGGGACGCGCGGAGCGAGTTCTCAGGCCGTCTGCTCAGGGACCTGGTGGGTCGATCGCCACCGTTGCGCCCATCCGACGGAATCCCGTCAGCGCGTCGCTGATGACCTCGTAGTCCACCAGCATGCCGTCGCGGAGCCGGAAGATGCTCGCAACACGCACTTCGAGGGTCCCGCCGGTCGGCGGAACCGCGTACATGTCGGTCGAGTGCGTTGCGCGCCAGGTCCAGATGCCGACCACTTCGTCATCGGAGGCGATCACCCGCTCGACGGTCAACTCGACGTCCTTGTTGCGCTCCCGGAAACTCGTCACGTGGGCCACCAGCCCAGCCTTGCCGGGGATGGACTGGGTGTGGTCCACCATGTCGTCGGCCGCCAACTCGTCGATCACCTCGAGCTTCCCTTGGGCGACCACCTCCGTCAGGTAGCGGCGCATCACTTCTTCGGATCTTTGTTGGGTCATCCGTTGGTCTCCTCACCCCTAGCCGAAAAACCGGAAGTGCTCCGTATTCGGAAAGGGAAACAGCTCGGCGACAGGCGAGTTCTCGAGGCCGAGATGTCGACGCAGCGCCTGGTGTACGTGTTTCGGATAGATGATCGTGCCGTCGGCGTCGTCTCGGCGCCGGGTCGTGGGGTTGATCTTCTGGGCGAAGTGCAACGCGTCGGTCTCTCCCACGGCGCGGTTGGTCCAGGACTGATTCTTTTCCATGATGACGAAACTGCCGATGGGCCAGTGGTCCTTGCCGTCTTCCGCGTTGTAGTGGTTGGTGCGGGCGAAGTCGGAGCCCATGACGACCACGAGGCGGTCCGCAACGCCATGCGTTTCCGCGTACTCCCACAGGTAGTCGACGCTTTCGGTCAACGCGCCTAGCAGCCAGTGCTGCTTGGGGTCGTTGCTCCTGTGGGTGTCGAAGCCGCCCAGGTAGAGGTCGGCGCTCACCGCGACCCCTGTGCGGAACGCCAGCACCGTCAACTGCGCCTGTCGCTTGAGCCCGTTCCAGAAGTTGTCGCCGTCGTAGGCGTATCGCACATCGCGCTCCAGCTCGTCTTCGCCGGGCAAGGCATCGGCATAGCGCTTGAGTCCCTCGGTCGCGGTCGCCGAGAGCGCCGAGGCGTAGTGTCTGCGGTTGCGCGCCTGGCGCGGCAGCAAGCCCGGCGCCTCGTTCAGGCGGGCGATCCGCCGGGCGCGGTAGTCCTGCAGCGCGGACCACTCGTCCGGTCGGAGAATCTCCTCGTTGTCCCAGATCTGATTGGTATAGGCCAACCCCTGGATCCGGTCCGCGTCCGATAGGCGCGTGAAGCGCGTGACGCCTTGGGTGGCGGCGAAGCCGCCGAAGTTGAGGTAAGCCAGCGGCTTGTCGGGCGAATGCTGGGCCGCCAAGAGGGCGGTCATGGTGGGGAAGCCTTCGGCGTTCCGACCGCTCCAGTTGTGCAGGACACCCGTGGCATGGGAGTTGGTCTGCGCATCTACGCCGTTTATGACCAGCGTGCGGTCGTGGTACTTCCGGAAGAAGGCGGCGTTGCCGGCAACCGGCGCGTAGCGGATCCCACCGGCCTCCTCGACGTCACCGCTTTCGGCCCAATGATTGATGATGGGCTCGCCGGGCGTATTCGTCTTGGGATCGCAGAAACTGGTCGGATCCCAGGCGCCATCCGCCTGGATGAATACGAAGAACCGCCCGGCATAGTCGTCGGCGTACGCCAGCGGCAAACGGAAGCCCGCCCATGCGCCGACAGTCCCCCCGGCCAGGCCCTTAAGCGCGTTGCGTCGGTTCATCTGCATCGCTGTCGCCTTCGTATTCCAAGTTCACAGATGGAGGTAACGGTAGTCGGTCATCAGGAAAGCCATCACCACCGCCCAGGTTTGGGCGACATGGTAGGGGTCAGGCGTGGCGCCAATGATCTCCTCCGCTCGCTCCCAGTCCACCCAGCGCCAACCAGCGCCGTTCCCACGCAGGGGCTGCTCCTCCACGATCCCCTCGAAAAAGCCCTGGTCCACATGCAATAGACACCTGCCGGCCGGCCAATCGCACAGCCTCGTGTCGCCGGCAGCGCGCCTCTGCTCCCAAACGTCGACGAAGAGCCCATACGCTTCATCCACATCGGGGGAGGCGGTTGAGGCACGTATCCCCAGCAGATCCCAATGCAGGGCGGCCAGCCGGGCCTTGATCCGATTGGCAGCGCGAGGTTGGATGGTGTCGGTCTCGACGGCCACGGACAGCTTGGGCAACTCGCCGTCGAGTCGCTCGCCCCAGAGAACGATCTCGAGACGGTATTCGCCGTCCGCCGCGATCTCGAGCGGGAAGCGCAGCATGGCACCCTCACAGCCGTGGAACTGATAGGCGTCGTCTGTGAAATGGCCGCAGTCTCCCGAGTGGCTCACGTCATAGTCCCCGAGTTCCTCCAGTTCCGCGGTCGCGGCAAGATTCCCTGCCGGGTCGAAGACATCCACGCGGTCCACCCACAGGTGACGGCCTTGGCGCCGCTCCTCGTCCCAGCGCCCGTTCAGGAATGCAAGACTCACGGTCTTGGTTCCGCGCTGCATGGGGCCGGCAACCGTGAGCGTCTCCGGCACTTCCCGGGAACCGCGGACTGCCACGACGCGGCCAGCCTCCGCCGCCGGCGAGCGCCGGACATCCACGCCGCGCAAGAGCTTCCGATCCTCGTTCGCCAGCAGGTAGAGCTCCTTGAGGACAACCATGCGGCTGAGCTCCACGGCGTGGCGCTGCGCGACCGACGCCATCAGCGGCGTCATGTCGCGGGCGCGCTCGGTGACGCCAGCCGAGTCGATGCCACCGTAGAGCAGCCGGTAGTCCCGCCCCAGATGTCCTTGGCGGTAGGCGAACTGCTTTGCGGGGTGGGGGCGGATTCGACCCCACTCTACGCCGGTGATGGCGGCGGTCTTGCGGCTGAGTTCCTCGGGCGTGAGCAGGCGCTCCAAGCCCGCATCGCGCAGCGCATCGCGACGAATCGGGCTGTCGTCCAGCGCGGTGCCCACGCGGAACCACGGGGACAGCACTAGGTCCGTCAGCAGGTTCTTCAGGATGTACGGCCTGCGGCCATTGACGCCATCGCGGAAACGGCCGGCAAGTCGGGAGACCTCGGTGGCCTGGGCATTGGCAGCCAGAAGACGACCCTCAAAGCCAGCGTCGTTCGGGTCTTCAGGCGCCGTCGTCACCTCGGCCCCCATCACGGCCGGCCACCAGAACTTCACGGCGGACTCGGCGAAACGCGGATCGGCGGTGATTTCATCTGCCAGCCAGCGCAGGCTGAGGTCCGCGTCCGGGGCGAAGTGTCCGTCGAAACCGGGTAAGCGCATATCGCGATACCAGGTGTCGCCTTCCACGTAGAGCGACTCCGAACCGTCCGGCGGGTTCTTGTAGAACTCGTCGAGCGAGTCCATGCCGCCGTAGTTCTCGCGGTAGTAGCCCTCGTCGCCGTAGTTCTGGAAGGCGCCCGCGACCGGGTCGAGAACCGCGTGGCAAACCGTGCAGGCACCGTTGTGCATGGTGGGATTGTCGGTGTCGGCGAGAGCGACCGGGTCCGTCGTCCGTGGCGCCGATTTCTCCACGTCGAGCCCTAGGAAGTGGTAGTAGGTCCAGCGTGCCCGCGCGCGGTTGCGGTTCGTCGCGGTGCTCGGATAGCGATGCAGGAAGGCGTTGGTGTTGAGGATGCCGGCGTGGGGGATGTCCATCCTCAAGTTGCCGTTGGCGATGATCCGCAGGCCGAACTCCTGGCTGAACCGCGTGACCTTGGACCGGTGCTTGCCGTAGTAGGCGTAGATCTCCGACGGTCGGAACTCGAGCGGATCATCTCTGTTCTCGAACTCCGTCTTGGCCCCGTAGATCTCGGCTGCAAAGGGATTGGCCATGATGTAGTCGGCGGTGAGTATCTCCGTGTAGGGAAGATCGTTTTCCACGACATGGGCTATCAGTTCCAGCGGTGCCCGCGCAACCCCGTACTGCACCGCGCGGTACCACCGACTCCCATAGAACGCGTTGCCGTAACGCTGTCGCCCTTCGTACATGAGCTGCGCCAGCCGCACGAAATACTCGTCGTTGGGCTCTATGACACGCCAGACGTGCTTGTCGGTCAGCAACCGGTCGTTGGCCGAGCGCACTAGGAAATCGTGAAACGCTTTTCCCTGCATCAGGTCGCGGATTGCGCGGCGGATGCCCACCTCGCCGGTCGCGATTGAGTCGAGCTCGGCGGAAGTCGGATTCCTGCCGGCGAAGAGGAGCGCGGCGCGTCGAAACGTGGCCTCAAGGGGCGCCATTCGCACGGTGTCGAACAGCGTCTCCGGCGTCACGGTCGCACCAGCAAGCTCCTCGCCGAGCAGGCCGAGCCACGTGCTCATGTGTCCGAATCCGGCAGAACCGGCCCGAAGCTGGATGCCGCCCCCGTGCGAGACCCCCTGGACCTTGTTGAGGAGCAGTTCCGCGCCGTCGTCGACGAGGCCCAGGAAATCGGCAACAACCCCCTGGTTTCGCTCGCGATGCGAGGCGCTTGATCCCGCCGCGAAGACGATGCGCGTATTCCCCGACGCGCCGCCTTCGACGTGGCAGGTGACGCATTGGTCCTGGACGATCGGGGAGATGTGCTCGTCGAAATAGCTGCTCGCCGACTCCCCCGTCGCCGACGAGAACGCGATGCGGGGAATCACCCGCGCCGGCGTTTCGGACACTTTGCGCCCAAGCCACACGTGGGGCGGCCGAGGCACGGGCTGCATCGTCGATGGGTCAGGACTACGCAGGTGCGCCGGGTGGAATGCTGCCTTCGCGGCTTGGGCGGCACGCAAAGACTCCGCTGCCTGCTCGAAGGCAGTTCGTTCCCCGCGCTGCGTTGCGTCTTGGGCGTACGCGGCGGGGCAGGTTCCGAAGGCCGTGGCCAGCCCTGCGACAACGCAGCGGCGCCACCACCGGGAACGCATGACCGCCCTCCTGACCCCAACGGCGTAAGAGCATACGCGCTGTGGCCGCAGGTGCAAGCCGCCGGGTGCGCCCCGTTGCCGCTTGGCGGTGTCGGGTAGCGCGTGGAATGTGCGAGCATCGCGCCGCGATGGGAACCACCGCAACCACGCAGCAAGCCGAGGCCGCCCATGGTGTGCGACCGTCCGGCGGAGGGGCACCATGAATCCGGAGGAACGGCGCGCCATGATTGCGGATGCGTCGAAGACGGAACTGCACATACACGTCGAGGGCTCGTTGGAGCCGGAGCTCGCCCTCGACCTTGCACGCCGGAACGAGCTGGCGTTGCCGTACCGCAACGTACGCGAGGCCCGTGCGGCCTACGCGTTCACGGACTTGCAGGACTTCCTGGACATCTACTACGCGGGCATGGGCGTTCTCTACACGCCGAGAGACTTCTACGAGGTGGCGATCGCGTACTTGCGCCGGGCACACGCCGACCACGTGTTGCATGTGGAGATGTTCTTCGATCCGCAGGCGCACACGCCGCGCACCACGTTCGACTCGGTCATGCGCGGCCTCACCGTAGCCGCGGACGAGGCGCGCGGCTGGGGCATGACGGTGTCGCTTATTCTCTGCTTCCTGCGCCATCTCTCGGAGAAGGAGGCATTCGAGACGCTCGAGAACGCAGAACGGTACCGCGACGAGTTGCTCGGGGTCGGCCTGGATTCGACCGAGGTCGGCAACCCGCCGGAGAAGTTCCGCAACGTGTTCGCAGCCGCGCGCGACATGGGCCTGCGCCTCACCGCCCACGCCGGCGAGGAGGGCCCGCCGGAGTATGTCTGGCAGGCGCTGGACGTTCTCGGCGTTGACCGCATCGACCACGGCAACCGGGCAATTGAGGATCCCGCCCTGGTGGCGCGGCTCGCGCGGGACCGGGTACCGCTCACCGTCTGCCCGCTGTCCAACCTCAAGCTCGGCGTTGTCGACGACCTGCGCGACCATCCGCTGCGGCGCATGTTGGACGCCGGGCTGATGGCCACGGTGAACTCGGACGATCCGGCCTACTTCGGTGGCTACATCAACGACAACTTCGTGCGGGTGGCTGACGCGCTCGATCTCTCCCTAGACGAACTCGAGCAGCTCTTCCGCAACTCCTTCCTGGCTTCGTTGGGGATACCGATGCCGTGAGGCACGGCCAGAAAGAACGCTCGCCCCGGTAGGCCAGATCGCCGTTGGCGTCTGCGTGCGATACTCGGCCAATGCGCTTCTTCAACACTGCTGGTCCGGTCGAGCCCGAGATGCACTACTGCGTGCCACCCTTGGCACGTCTGGACGTGGACGAGCTCCTGCTGCTCATCCAACAGCGGAAGTACTTCGTCCTGCACGCGCCCCGGCAGACGGGAAAGACGTCAGCACTGCTCGCGCTGCGCGACGCGTTGAACGCCGACGACGAGTACCGGTGCGCATATGTCAACGTCGAGGGAGGGCAATCGGCGCGAGAGGACGTCGGCGCCGCGATGCGCGCCATCTTGAGCGCCCTGGCACGAAGCGCGCGCGAGACGCTCAACGACGGGTTCGTCGCCGAGGTCTGGCCCGACATTCTCGACACCGCCGGCCCGCACGACGCCCTGCGCGAACTGCTGGCGCGTTGGTGCGAGTCGAGCCCCAGACCGCTGGTCCTCATGTTCGACGAGATCGACGCGCTGGTCGGCGACACGCTGATCGCGGTGCTGCGCCACGCTCCGCGCCGGCTATCCGGAACGCCCGGGGCGTTTCCCGCAGAGCGTCGTCTTGTGCGGCGTCAGGGACGTGCGCGACTATCGGATCCAGTCGTCTGCCGAGAACGCGGTCATCGCCGGAGGGAGTGCCTTCAACATCCGCGCCGAGTCCCTGCGGCTCGGCGACTTCTCTCCAAACGATGTCCAATCCTTGCTTGCCCAGCACACCACGGAAACCGGCCAGGAATTCACCGGCGACGCCCAGGCCGCAATCTGGGAGCTGACCCGGGTCAGCCGTGGTTGGTCAACGCCATCGCCTTCGAGGCGTCTTTCAAGGACCGCACTGGGCGTGATCGCGATCACGCAATCTCAGCAGATGCGATCCAGGATGCCCGGAAATGGGTATCCACCACGACGCGGCCTGGTACGTAGGCGCCGACGGCGAGCTACGGGTCGACGACTTGCTGGCCGCGTTCCAGGAGTTCTTCCGCGAGCACTCGGAGCACTGGGTGGAGCGTTTCCAGTACAAGGAAGCCGGACCGCAGTTGCTGCTGCAGGCATTTCTCCAGCGCATTGTTAACGGTGGCGGACGGATTGAGCGCGAGTACGGCCTTGGCCGGATGAGGACGGACCTCCTGCTGTTGTGGCCGGCCCAAGGGGAGGACGCAAAGGCCGGGACGCGGCAAGGCCCGTCTTCGCAGCACCAGAAAGTGGTCATCGAGTGCAAGGTGCTGCACCGGAACCTGGACCGCACGGTCCGCGACGGTCTCGAACAGACGTGTGAATACATGGACCGATGCGGCGCCGCCGAAGGGCACCTGGTGGTCTTCGACCGAACCGAAGGCAAGCCATGGAGCGAGAAGCTCTTCCGCCGCGACGAGGAACAACACGGCGTGCCGATTACGGTCTGGGGAATGTGGTCACGCAGGGCCAGCCGCTCGTGGGCACCACGGTCGGTCAGGGCTGTGCGGCCACGAACTGCGCGAAGCGTTGCTCCAGGTATTCCCGCCGTGGCTGCAAGGGCGCCTCGGACGGTACGCGCAAGCTACGGTCCGCGAGCGCCTTCAGGCTTTCAAGCAATGGGCCATCCCTACCCTCGAAGACGCTCTCGGCTACGTGGATGCGCAGGTTCGGGTCCACGCCGATCAGGTGCGTATCGAAGGCGGTGTGATGCAAGGTGGACATGCAGATCCCGTTCGTCACGGAGGCGGGACCCTCCTCCGCGTCCGGCACGATGTGAGCGCCCACCAGGAGGTCGCGCAACGGCAATCCGCTGAACGCGCAACGGTAGCCATAGGCCGACTTGGTGCGGCTGCTGAACCAGGCTTGGTGGTTGCGCCGCCGGCTCTCGACCACGTAGTACGACCTTGGCCGCGACTCGGCATCGCCCGCCAACACGGCCTCGACCGAACTCACGTTTGCCCGCGCTGAATCGGCGGCCGCCAAGAGAGCCCGACCTTCCGCCTGGCTGAACTGTTCGACCCAGACCGGCCAGATCACTTCGTACACCGCTGGTCGAACCGCCAGGAAGTAGATCAGTGGCGCCTTGCGCTCGAAGGCAACGCGCAAGCTGTCGTTCGAGTCTCGCGCCGTGTCGCGCGCGAGGTCGTAAGAGAAGAGCCCCGTCTCCACGTCCAGGATCGACCCCTGGTCCCGGTACCAAGACCGACGCCCGGCCCGCGGTTCGGTTGTCTTGACGCTCAGCGCCCCGGTCATCTGTCGCGGCTTGAAGATGCCGCGCGCTCGGTTGGCGAAATGCACCTTGTCGCCACGGAACCGAAATCCGTCGTCAATGTCCCGCCAGGCGAGACGACCCGCGTTGGCGACTGCTAGCCGCTCCAACGCCGCGAATGCCGCTAGGCGGATGGGCAAGTCCGGATCGTCGCTCATGGCCGGCCTGGGATCAGGTGTCTGCGCACGGGTCTGTATCCAACGTGTCGACGTGACAATCTCTACCGGAACCCGAGCGTAGCCGTTCTGGACGCACACGCGTACGTTCGAATCGGATACTGAGGCGTTGGGCAGAATGTCGGCTGATCTGGAGTCAACTGACAGATTAGCCGGCATCGGCCGTTTCGGCTAAACTGGGAGTCTTCTCCAGATCCGCCGATCCATGTACATACGTCGGACGCTCGAAGACTCGATCCTGCGGATTTCGACCGCCTTTCCAATCCTGTTGCTCACAGGCCCACGGCAGGTCGGCAAGACCACTTTGCTTGAGAACTGCGGCGGCGAGAGACACTACGTCACGCTCGACGACCTCGATCAGCGCGAGATCGCGCGCACCGATCCGGCGCTGTTCCTGCAGATGCACCCCGCGCCCGCCACCATCGACGAAGTGCAATACGCGCCGGAGCTTTTCAGCCATCTCAAGCTCGCGGTGGACCGGTCGCGGCAGCCAGGCATGTATTGGCTGACCGGCTCGCAGAAGTTCCACCTCATGCGGGAGGTGTCGGAAAGCCTCGCGGGGCGGCTGGCCGTGATCGACATGCTGGGGCTATCGCTGGCCGAGATCGACGGTCGGGCCGATGCCGCGCAACCGTTCCTGCCGACGTCCGAGTGGCTCGCCAACGCCGAGGCGCAAGCCGGCGATACGGCGCCTCGGTCCCTTCCCGACCTCTACCGCCTGATCTGGCTCGGCTCGTTCCCCGCCGCCGTGGAGGCCGGCGAGGCGATGCGCGACGTCTTCTACACCTCGTATGTGCAGACCTACATCCAACGCGACGTTCGGGCGCTGGCCAGGGTGGGCGACGAACTCGCCTTCCATCGACTGCTGCGGGCCGCGGCGGCCCGAACGGCCCAGCTCGTGAACTACGCCGACTTGGCGCGGGACGTGGATGTCGACCAGAAGACCGTCAAGGCCTGGCTATCCATCCTGCAGACCTCCGGCGTGGTGCATCTGCTGCCGCCATACTCCGGCAACGTGACCAATCGCCTCGTCAAGACACCAAAGCTCTACTACACCGACACGGGTCTTTGCGCCCACCTCACCGCGTGGTCCTCCCCCGAGACCTTGGAAGCCGGTGCCATGTCAGGCCCCATCCTAGAAACCTGGATGTTCGGCGAGATGCTCAAGAGCTACTGGCATCGCGTCCGCTCCGCACCGTTCTACTTCTACCGCGACCGGGATCAGCGCGAGATTGACCTGGTCATCGAAGCGGACGGCACATTGCACCCCGTGGAGTTCAAGAAAACTGCCCGCCCGAGCCAAACGGACACCCGGCACTTCCAGACCTTGCGCAGGTTCCCGGCGAACCTCGGTCCGGGCGCGGTCGTCTGCCTGCGCGAATCCGCGATGCGCCTCGGCAGCGACTTGCTGGCGATACCGGCCGGCCTGCTGTGACGTACTCACCCTCGGGCAGTCGGCCGTTCAGCCTGGCGGTCCCAGCATCTTCAGGATCGAATCCGGGAACACACGCAAAACCAGCGAGCCGTAGGTTGCTACGAACACCCAACTTTTCGCCATCGGACAGCCGATGGGTTGGGTCGGAGTTGGGCAATGTGTGAGCATGCCGTCGCATGAACTCCGCAGCCACAACGCCGCAAGCCGCCGACGCCCTTCTCTTGGCGGTCAGGCCGCGCCAAGGATGCTGGAGCGAGAACGACTACCTTTGGCTCACGAACCACTGCACTCGATTGGTGGAGCTTGCCGACGGTCGCGTCGAGGAGTTGCCGTGGCCTACAGACACGCACCAAACCGTCTTGGCCTTCCTCTTCCGCCTGTTCGACCGTCACATCGATGCACTTGGCGGCGTCGTGCGGTTCGCCGCGCTACGCCTGCGGGTTCGTGAAGGCCGGTTCCGCGAGCCTGACTTGCTGGCGATGCTGGACGCGAATGACGAGCGTCGGCAAGAACGCTACTGGCTTGGTGCCGACCTGGCCGTGGAGGTCGTCAGTCCCGACGATCCGGCCCGCGGCTACGAGAAGAAACGAGCCGACTATGCCGCCGCCGGCATCGCGGAGTATTGGATCGTGGATCCGGAACACGCCACGATCACCGTTCTTTCGCTGCGCGGTGACGAGTACTCGAAGCACGGCCTGTTCGCAAGCGGCGAGGTAGCCACATCGCCTTTGCTCGAGGGACTCGCGGTGGAGGTGGCGGCGGTATTCGACGACCAGTCTGCGCGTCGCGCCTGACTGGAGCCCGGGAGCTTGGCTGAATCACGCAGAACGGGTGGCGGGCGCCAGCTTCAGCGGCCGGCTACGCAGCTTGAGGTCGAACCAGACGCCGGTGTGGTCGGAAAGCCGAGTGCCGTCAATTGCCTTGGGGAAGATCCCTATGCGGCGAGCCCCCTCGCGTTCCGCCGTCTGCTCGTGCAAGACCAGATCTTCAGAGTGGGCGATGTGGTCGATCAATTGCGCCATGCCTTTGACGGACCGAGTGTCCATCAGCACGACCTCCCGCAGGTGAACTCCGTTCGCGCCAACCCGAGTCGACGCCTCGGCCATGAACCCGGAAGTCGATAGCCCGAAGTGCACAAGGGCCTTCTGCAACGCGGCATGGCGTTTGCCTCCCTTTGGGGAACGCTGGTTGAAGTCGCCGAGGATGATCGTCCTCCGTCGCGATCTCGCGTAGGACAGTCGCTCGAATCCACTGAGCCAATCGAGATGATCCTGCCATTGCACCCGGTCGCGCCGACCGCTGTTCACATGCGCACCGCCCCACGGAATGCAAACGCCGACCACCGTCACCCTGCCGACCGGCGTCTCCGTCAAGCCGGCAACCAACCTGCCGCCAGGCAGTGCGTCCTGCAGAATGTCGAACACGGGCGTCCAAGGACGTCTACTCCATAGCAGGACCTTGCGCCGGCCCGGGCTCGCCTTGGGCAACGGATACCCCCAATCCGGCCCGGCGTCGATCACATGGCCACCGTCGGGAAGGACGCCTGCGCCGCCCTCCGTCACGCACAGGATGTCGCAGTCCGGCGCCGCCAGGACCTCGGTCAGCAGCGGCGCTCTCCGCGCATGCGGCGTCGCCCACTCCACGTTCCACGTGCCTACGCGAATACTTCCGTCCGGTCTGTCCGTGTCATTGGCCATCTCGCATTCCTCCGATGGTCAGCAGTGTGAGTGGCTACACATGATCCGTCCGGTTCCCAACTCCGGCCGCGCTACGCATCCAGCGCCAGCCAGCGGCCCAGTTGCTGGCGGGTGACGCCTAGCCCGGCTAGGCGGGGCGGCGAAACCAGAGCCAAGTCCTCCCGGACCGTGGCCAGGAAACGCGCCTGGTCGTCGCCAGGCACGGACGCGGTCGCTACCTCCGCCAAGTACGTCGACAGTGCTTCTCCCACCAACAGGTTGGTGATGATGTGCGCGACCGCGCGGCGTCGTTGCGGACGGTAGCGGACACGGATCTCGTCGAAAGCCAACACTTCGACCATGACGTCGTATTCCTCGCACGTTCGGCCACAGTGCGCTCCAAATTCGGCCAAATCACAAGTGTTCGTCAACACGCCGTGTTGGGGCGACACCAAACCGGTCAGTTCCGCTCTTCGGCGATCATCCGCCGGACCTCCTTCACGGCATCCAGCACTTCGGCTGGTAGCGGGCCCACGTCCTCCCCCAACTCGGCCCGCGCGGCAAGCCACAGCGGTTCCATGGATTCGGTGGCGTTGTCATCGGAGAGCAACCGTTTGACTTGCGCCGCGCCACCGTTGGCGATCATGCCAATCAGCATGTGCGTCCAGCGTAGCGTCAATCGCTCGCTGGCATCGGCGTGGCCGCTTGGCACCCGCGCAAGCAGGTCCTTGGCGGCCTCGCGCCTTCCTCGCCGCTTCAACACAGCGTGTAGCGTCACCGCGCCGTCGTCGTCCGTCGGCGCCAACTCGACGGCGCGACGCGCACAGCGCTCAGCTTCCGCTAGGCCGGCGCGGCCCTCGTGTGACAACAACGCTTCCGCCAACGCGGACCAAGCGAGCGGACATTCGGGATCGGTTCTCGTTGCGTGACGAGCAATCATCTCGGCGGCCCCCGCATGGCCGACCACGGAAAACGTGGAGCTGAATAGCGCGAGCATCAGAGTCGTGTCGCGTCGCAGATCTAGTGGATCATCGGCCCGTATGTAATCGGGCAGTCCCGCCAGCAGCGCGATCGCGGAGTCGAGCCGCCCCGATTCGGCACCGGCAAGCGCCGCGCCGAGCAACGCCCCCGCTTGGTGGTGGCGCTGTGGCGGGAGCTCATCCGGCTCGTCTTCGGCGATCGGCTTCAGGCGCGCGTAAGCATCCTCCACGTTGTGTTGCCGCAACTGCGCGAAGCCCTGCCGCATGATGGCAGCCCTACCAAGATCAGTCAGCTCTGCGGGATCGTCGGAGCGCGCCAACTCCGCAACTCGCGACCACGCCTGCATTGCCGAGTGGTGCTGCCCCTGCGCGTGGAAAGCGTCGCCCAAAGCACGCAGGGCCAACGCTTGCGGAAGACGCCACACCCGGTCGGCGGAACGGTTGGGGGCTGGCGCACGCGCTAGGACGCCGCCGGCAGCGTCCGTCTGGCCCAGTCGTAGAAGCGCGAATGCCTCCCCGCAAAGGGCCAGGCCGTGAAAGGTCTGGTCGAAGGGTCCGGTGCCGTCGGCCGCATGCGTTTCGGCTTGGCGGAACGCCTCGAGGGCGCGGCCAAACTCCTCCTGTCGATACAACGCGAACCCAAGTGCCAACTGCAGGACAGTCCCGGAGCCGGGCGTTGTGGCCATCACATTGAGGAACGCGGCCTCGGCACGCGCCGCATCACCGTGCAGGACTTCGACAAGGCCGGCGTGGATCACCCGTGTCATCTCGGGCTGACCCAATCCCTCGGCGGCGACCGCACCAAGCTCCCGCTGGGGCGGCGAATCCTGCCTCGACATTTCGACAACTAGCTCGGAGGCGGCCATCAGCCAGTTCGCACGCGCCGGGTATTCCTCGTCAGCCACAACGTGTGCCGCGAAAACACCGAGCCAGTCCGCCAGGTCCGTGGTCGAGACCGCAATCTTGCGCAACTCATCGAGCGCCGCCTCATAGGTGCGCCGCATCCCGATGGGTCCGTACAACTGATGGAGGAAATCCACCAAGCGCTCCAATCGAACTCGTCCGGCAGGGGAAAAGCGCAACAGGTAGTACATGTTGTAGAAGCGGTCGCTGACCTCGTAGCGGCTGCGTTTCTCGCCGTCTTGCCGCACCTCCCGCACGTAGCCTTTGTCCATGAGTTGCCGGAGCTGGGCGCTCGCATGGGACGAACCCAGCTTCGTTTCGGCCGCGACCTCTCGCGTGCGCAAGGGCGCCCACGCCTTGGCGAGGCAGTGGAAGACCTTCCTCGCTTGCGCGGGAAGCGCCTCGATGCGGGCCTTGAAGTAGGGCGTCTGCTCGTCGATGAGTCGCTCCAAGTCCTCCATCGCGGTCCCGAGGGGCGACTCGCGCAACATCCGACAGGTGAGCACGAGCAAGCGAGGATTGCCGCCGGTCAGCCGGCGAATGGTCTCCAGGCGACCGTCGTCACAGTCCAAGGCCACGGGACGCCGGTCCCCGTCCTCCCGGTTCGCCAGTGCCTGCAAGAGCTGGCGACACTCCTCCGGCTCCAGCCCGGGCAGCGGGACGATCCGGAAGAACTCGTAGAACGGCTCGCCGTAGCTGCGTATGGCATCGAAGACCGAGTTTGCGGAGCCGACCAAGAGGATTTCGGCTTGCGTCATCAACGTCTCTCGCAGGGCGTGGATTTCCCGTTCGTCGCTCAGTTGCGAGAGCACGAGGTCGAGATTTTCCACGAACAGGATCAGCCGCTTACGCCGCTCCTCGCTGAAGTCCAAGAGCGCCGCTAGAGCGTAGGCAGCCAGCCGCTCGGCGTCGCTCACGTCCTCTTGGAGGCCATCGGCCTGGTCCCGCCAGCGGTCTTCGCCGGTGGCTTGCGCCAGGTGTCGTAGCGCGGCCAGCCAGAAGTCCGCGAGATCACCAATCTCGTAACTCTCCTCCGGGAACGGGACCGGCTGCCACTTCGTTGAGAGATCCTCCTGCTCCCGAACTGCCTGCAGGAAGGACAGTCCGAGCGTGGTCTTGCCCATGCCGCGCGGGCCAACGAGTACGAGGTGTTGACACGGGTGGCCGGGCTTCTGGTCCGTCAAGAGCCGCAACATGCGCGCGAGCGTTTCGTGCCGAGCGACGAAGGACGCCCTGAGTTCGTCCGGCGTCAACTGCGCCGGGTTGTAGATGCGTTGACGCATCATTGCGCCCCGGCTACGGTGCTTGCGCCACCAGACGCGAAGAAGATTGCGGAGGTGCTCGCCACGACCTAGGCGGTTCCACAACGCTCGATATTCGTCGCGCTGTCTTGAGAGGTTTTCGCCTGCCACGGGCGAGCCAGCCAGGTTTCGCATCGCTGGCACGCGTCTACCAGATCCAGCGGAGTCAACTGTAGAGCACAATGAGCACATTGGCAATGGATTCATTGCCAACTGCCCGGGTTTGGCGGTGCCGTTACGGCTTCTCGGTTGGAGCGTTCCCTCCCCTACAGTCGAGCCAATGCCTAGTCGCGCGGCCACACGTCCGAACTCTGGCTTGCCGTACGGGCCGTGTCGCATCCCCAGCGTCCAGCAGCTGGACTGATGGCGAGGCCACGCGATGCTTCAGCACTCTCAAGGCGGCTCAACCCGATACTGCGTCGGCACGACGCGCCAGTCGTCAATGTCCCATGCGATGTATGGCTCCAAACTTCCACCGGTTGCCTGACGCTTGCCCTTTCGGTCGGTCAAGCGAATCCGGTAAACGACAATGAGGGCGGTTTGGCCCTTCGCGTGTCGGTGGAGGTCGACTTCGTTTCGTGTCATGGCTATAGCACCGAGGGTGTCCGCCGTGGTGCCTTTGACTTCTACCCGCAGTGTGGCGCCGCCTTTCGTCGCCTCGAAGTCGTAAGGCTTGTTCGCCGAAGTGTCTCTGACGCCATACCCGTTCTCGCCTAGGTAGCTTTCAACGACCCTCATAGCGCGACGCTCCACCAGGATCCTATCTTCAGGAGAAAGGCGAATGCCCTGGCCCCGTCTCCCGCGAGGCTTCCCTGACGCATGGCTGCCCTCGTGCTCCTGCATATCCGCATGGGAGAGCAGCCGGCCGTCGCTCTCCGCCTCGTAAATCAATCGCAGAAACGAGGCGGCATTCACCAGGATGGAAACGAAATCGGACTCCACCAGCTCGGGGACGCCAATACGCTTCGATACCACGGTGGCTCGCTGGAGCGTGAGCCCCATCCGCCTCGTCGCTCCATATTCAGGCGGGTCCATGAACGGTTCGAGCGAGCCGTCATTCGCGTCTTCGATGACGCGCCTCGCCCAAGTCGTCCGGTCGTCGAGCTCGCCCTCAGGCAGTGGAGTAAAGGCGCCGTTGTCACAACTGGAGGCACCACAGCCGATGGTCACGTGGACCGCCTTACCGTCGACGGAGAAGTAGACGACGCCACAGAATCCCTCCCTGGGACCCGGGGACATGTCCGACGAGTGAAAACGAAGCCACGGGAGTTCGCTCTTTCTCCCCTTGCCGTCAGACGCCTCCACGTCAAAGTCAGGCCCAAAACGACCGAGGGCCGCGGACAGTTGGGGCGCGATCGTCTCGAACTCGGCACAGAGTTGCTCCCGGAGCAGAATGCCCCGCTCGCGCATGGCGGGTGTGTTTTCTGACGAATAGTCCAGCTGGAGCTCTAGGATGCGTTTGATCGTCTCAATCATTCGGACGTCCGCGCCCACGGTGCCCGTGAATCGTACACAAGTGTACGGAATCGGGCGACCATGCGAGCTGTCGAATGAGGCTGAAACGCCACGCCCGGGGGTCGGAGGATGATCTCGAGCCTCGACGTCCACGAACGCGTGAGGGGGTCTACTAGGGCTTCGTCCGGTGCATGCGGGCGTGCTCGGCCCACGCCCGGCTCGGCTAGGGCACGGTCAAGCGCCTTCTCGACAGGACGACCGGTCTGTTGAGGGCGCGGCTCACGCGCCAGTACCTGAACACGACGCAATCGTCACCGACGCGGTGGACCGCGGGCCGCCAATACCATTCGAGCGCCGCTACACTGCAAGGACACCTGCCTCCTCCCGGACATCGCCACCCTCCGCCAGACAGGCGGGGCGGCGGCCCGCGAGGCGACCCTCCGCAAGCACGAGGTGTTCGGCGACGAGCGCTTCGAGCGAGGCACGGGCTCTCGGTCAGCCGCACCACAAGCTGCGCGCCTCGGTCACCTGCGGCCGCACGCAACGAGGCCGGATGCCGACAAGACGGCCCCAGGTGGTCATCGCGGAGCGCCGCCGTCCGCCCGCGGGCGGCTTCCTCGGCGCCGACTCGGCGCTTCCAGCGGCCAAGCTCGAGCGGCTTGTCACGCTGCGCCGATTCTCAGGCACTACAGACGACCGTCCAAAGCTCGTAGACACCAGCAGTGCGGTTGAGGCGATGGCCGGTTGCAGCCCACAGGTTCTCAACCTTGCGACCAACCCATCCGCCGTCAGGCTAGAACCCACCGGGGCACAGTCGATCGCCGTACACGAGCCCTGGAACTACCGCAGCAAACATCAGTCGAACACCCCCGCGGCGACGGGGACCAAACAACCGGCACCGCTCGCTAACCTCGTCGCCAGCACAACGGGCTTGCGGTAGTGGTTCGGGAACCAATAAAGCGGCTTCGCCAGCCGGACGGGTGGTGCAGCCAGGGTTGGAGCCGGTTCGGCGGCGTGTTGGAGACCGGCGTCCGGCTACCGGCATTGACGAAGTTGCCAATTTGGCTGATCCAACCTGGCCATGACATTCGTCTGGGTTGCCTGTGTCCCTTGACGGACCGCCGTTGTCTTGTGGCCCCGAATGCATGGGCCGTTCGACTGCAACTCGCCTTTTGATCGCTATAGACGATCTGCCCAAACGCTCAATCGGGAAGCGGATGTCGCCATGGTCTCGAAAACTCACTCCGACACAGCGAACGCCACGTACTCCGATCCCGAAGGCGGCCCCGACCGGCCACCGCCAGAAGCGATCACGATGAACTGCCGTTCGGAGGCCCGGTAGACAACTGGCGTGGCGTGGCCGGACGCCCACAAGTCTGCCTCCCACAGCACCGTTCTGTCGCGGATATCCAAGGCCCGGATTTTCATGTCCGGCGTTGCCCCGATGAAAACAAGACCGGATGCCGTCACCACCGGTCCGCCGACGTTCTCGGCGCCAAGGCCGAGGTTCGGGTACGACGGGTACTCGCCGAGCGGAACCTGCCAGTCGACCGCGCCGGTCGATAGGTCGAAGGCAGTCAGTGTTCCCCACGGGGGCGCGTTGCCCGGCAAGCCGTCCGGGTCGCGCAGGGTCGTCGGTTCGGCGAAGACGTGGCTCAACTCCGTCGTGCTGTCGTCGACCGTGAAGTCGTCGCCGGCGGTCAACACGTACCGCACGATGGCGATGCGCTCGAGCTCGCTCAGGTGTTCGAACCCAGGCATGGAGCCGCGGCCGCGGTCGATGGCGGTGCGGATGTCCTTTCGGGTGAGGCGGTCGCCGACGCCGATGAGGCTCGGTCCGCCGGCGCCGTAACGCTCGGCCCGGTCCTCGAACAGGCCCTTGCGGTCGGCGCCGTGGCAGCGGGCGCAGTGGGCGAAGTAGGCGTTGCGGTCGCTGAAGCCGGCCGGGATTTCTAGGAGACGCAGGACGCTTGCCGTCTCCTGGGTGTTGATAATCAGCCGCCCGGACGCAGGATCGAACGCTGCGCCGCCCCACCCTACGCCGGCGTCGGTGCCTGGGAACATCAGGGAACCGGATGACGAGGGGGGTGCCCAAAGTGTCTGGTCGAGCGATGCCGTGAGTTTCCCTACGGCCTCGGCCGCCTCTGGCCGCCGATCGCTTGCGGCGAAGGATTGGCGTGTAAACGTCCACGCGGAAACCGACTGGCCGCCTTGCTCGGTCATCGGCGACAACGGTTCGCCGGTCTCGCGATCCAGCACGTATAGGTGGCCGCGACGTGTTGCCAGTGCTACGCCATTCACCACGGCGCCATCCCGTTCGAATGTCACCAACGTCGGGGGCGAGGCCAAGCGACCAGGCCAGGACTCGCGGACGTAGATTGGGCGGAACCAGCGCGACTCCCCGGTTCGGACATTCAGCGCCAAGAGGCCGTTGGCGTTCAGGTCTCCCTCCGGCGGTTCCGGACCGAACGCCATTGGCATGGCCGCCTCCGTCGGGACGAACAGCAGGCCGTTGTCGACGTCCAAGGCCATGCCCGCGGTAGGCGCGCCACCCGACGCGGGCTTGGTCGGCGTTCGCCAAGCGACTGCGCCATCGGCGACGCCAACCGCCATGACGACGCCGTCGTTGCCGCCGTCCGACACTGCCAGCACAATCTTGTCGCCGAACACGACCCCCGGGCCCTGAACAGTCGCCGGCTCAACGTCCATGATCGTCGACAGGTCCAGTGCGCCGCCCTCGCCGAACCCGGAAAGCGGCTCTCCAGTGCTCGGATCCAGGCCGATCAGGTGCCACCCCGCGACATAGAACATCCGGCTAGCACCGCCCGACTCGTCATCGCCCGGCCACCACAGCAGACCGCGCTGGCTGTGCCCGATGCCGACGTCGCCGACTTCGTGCCGCCACAGTTCCTCGCCGGTCGCGGCGTTCAGCGCAAATGCGTCGAGCGTCGGCGACAAGCCGTAGAGGACGCCGTCGATCACCAGCGGGCTCGTGTCCATGACGGAGATGCCGGGGGCGAGGTCGCCCGAGTCGTAGCGCCAAGCGACTACAAGGTTCGCCACGTTGGCCGGATTGATGTCGGTCAGAGGGCTGTAGTGGGTGCGGGCCTCGTCGCCGAGATAGGTGGGCCAGTCGACATCGGGTTGCGTCGGGCCACAACCCGCGACGAAGGCCCCGACAACGATCAGCGGCCACGCACGGGCCGTGGGCAGAGCGGTATGAATGCTCAAGACCTCACTCACTCGCCTTTATCACTGGCGTGCTAACAGAAGCACCAGTTGGTCTCAGACATTGGCGGCGACTCTTCGAGGAAGAGCTCTGTCGCCTCCTTGAGATTGGCCAAGGCTGTTTCAATCGTGTCGCCCTGGGTCGTCGTTGCGGTCTCTGGGTTGGTCGCCACAAATCCACCCTCCCGAGCCGGTACACCCGAACTCCGAACGTGCTTGCTTCGCAGAGTAGCAAAGTGGTGCGGTCGGCGAGTCCGCTCGATGACCCGGATGCGGACGTGGACGTCCGCGCACCACTCTCAGTAGCTGCCTTCGGGCAATGCGAGGGCGACGAGTTCGGCTTTTTCGGCCCCTCCGCCACCCGCCACCGCGACGTACTGCCGACCGTCATGCCAATACGTCATCGGCGCGCCGTGGAAGCTGCGGTCCACGTAGACCTCGGCGAGGACGGCGCCCGTCATCTTGTCGAGTGCGCGCAGGTGACCGCCCTCTGCATCCGGGCGGACGGAGATGCCGCTTTCGTCGACTCCAAGATCGCCCTCTTCCATGCTTGGTAGGAAGTCGATGAGGATCGTCTTGGTGACGAGTATCCCGCCCTCGGCGACGGCACCGCCGGAATGGCGGCTGCCCATGTCGGGAAGATCGAGGTGCCGGATCGCCGGGTGGTTCTTGGGGCCGGGGCCTTGGGCGACCTGGAAGATGTGCTCACCCGTGTTCATGTCGATCGCCGTCAGGCGGCGGTAGGGCGGTTTCAGGAGCGGCAGGCCGCGCGGGCCGGCGACCGGCTGGTGCTTGACCTCGTAGCGGAACTCCGACGTGCCGGGTTCGAGTTGACTGCGGGTCACGTTGTCCGCGGTGGCCACGACCGAGAGGCCCACGGGCAAGGTGAACGACGGGACGTAAAGGATGCCTGTCTCCGGGTCGGCGGATGCGCCGGGGAAGCTGGCGCCGCCGCCCGCGCCGGGCACGACCAGCGTGCCGAGCTTGCCGTCCTCACCTTCGACGATGAGCGGCTCGAAGATCGGGCCGAGCTTCAGCGTGGAGGCGATCTTCAGCGCCTCTTCGCGCAGTACCGGCGTGAAGTCGATCAGGTCGTCCTCGGTCGCGCCTTGGCGGTCGAACGGCGGCGGCTTGGTCGGGAACGGCTGGGTTGGCGAGAGGCGCTCCCCGGGCACGGTGCTCGGCGGCACCGGGCGCTCCTCGATGGGCCAGACGGGCTCTCCCGTGGCGCGGTCGAAGACGTAGGTGAAGGCGGTCTTCGACACCTGAGCCAATGCCTTGATGGGCTTCCCGTCCACGACGATGTCCATGACGTTCGGGGCCGAGCCGATGTCGTAGTCCCAGATGCCGTGGTGGACGGTCTGGAAGTGCCAGACACGCTCACCCGTTTCGGCATCGAGGCAGACGATGCTCTCGGCGTAGACGTTGTCGCCGAGGCGTTCGCCGCCGTAGTAGTCGTTGGTGGGCGTGGACAGCGGGATGTAGACGTAGCCGAGTTCCTCGTCGGCGGCGAGCATGGCCCAGGCGTTGGTGTTGCCCTGCTCGCGCCACGACTCGTTCTCCCAGGTCTCGGTGTACGGCTCGCCCTCCTGGGGGATGGTGTGGAAGCGCCACTTGAACTCGCCCGTGCGCACGTCGTAGGCGCGGATATGGCCGGGCGGGTTCTTGTTCTCGGAGACGAAGTCGAAGATCTTCGAGCCCACGATGACCGTGTCGCGGACAACGATCGGCGGTGCGCTGTGGGAGATGTGGTCCCAGTTCCGGTCGTCGACGCCGAGGGCGCCGGCGAGGTCGACCATGCCGTTGTTGCCGAAGGCAGGATCCGGCTTGCCGGTGGCCGCGTCGATGGACACGAGCTGCTTGCCGGAGGTGACGACGAGGACGCGCTCCGCCTCGCCGTCGGTCCAGTACTCGATGCCGCGGGTGCGCCGCGGCAGCATAGTCGGCAATCCGCGGGCCCAGCTACGCGGATCGTGGAGCCAGAGCTGTTCGCCGGTGGCCGGATCCAGGGCGGCGACCTGGCCGTGCGATGTCACGGCGTAGACCTTGCCGCCGACCATGAGGGGTGTCGCGGTGAAGTTGCCGGTGTCGTAGGCGCCCTGCAGTCGGCGGTCTGCTGACTCCCAGCGCCAGGCGACTTCCAGTTGGCTGAAGTTCTCGGCGGTGATCTGGTCGAGGGGGGAGTACTTCGTCGAGGCGAGGTCCTTGCCGTGGTGGGGCCACTCGCCTGCTGGGCCCGGATCAGGCGGGGCGCAGCTTGCGAGCAGCAGGGCCGCGACGGGCCAAAGTGCGCGCGCGGAACCCCCGATCATCTTGGCAGCGCTAGCGCGACGAGTTCGGCGGGCTCGCGTCCACCGCCGCCGGCTACGGCGATGTACTGGCGGCCGTCATGCCAGTAGGTCATCGGCGCCCCGTGGAAGTGGCGATCGACCCACACTTCGGCGAGCACGGCCCCCGTTGCCTTGTCGAGTGCCCGGAGGTGGCCACCGGTCTGCGGCTCTTCTGTTTCTTCCTCCTCGCCACGTGTCGGGTCAAATGGCGGCGCGACCCGTGCCGGCAGGAAATCGATGAGGATGGTCTTGGTGACGAGGATGCCGCCTTGCGCGACCGCGCCTGATCCAGAGTGGCTGCTGCCGAGGTCGGGGAGGTCGAGGTGCCGGATCGCAGGGTGATCCTTGGGACCAGGCCCCTGGGCGACCTGGAAGACATGCTCGCCGGTGTTCATGTCGATCGCGGTCAGGCGCCGGTACGGGGGTTTCAGCAGCGGCAGCCCCTGCGGACCGCCAACCGGCTGGTACTTCAGCTCGTAGCGGTACTCGGAAGTGCCCGGCTCCGGCTGGCTTTGCGTCACGTTGTCCGCCGTGCTGACCACGGAGATCCCCGTCGGGCCTGTGAACGAGTCCACGTAGAGGATGCCGGTGTCCGGGTCGATCGATGCGCCGGGGAAGCTCGCTCCGCCGCCAGCCCCTGGGACAACGAGAGTGCCGAGCTTGCCGTCCTCGCCCTCGACGATGAGCGGCTCGAAGATCGGGCCGAGCTTCAGCTTGGACGCGATCTCGAGAGCCTCCGCGCGAAGTTCCGGGGTGAAATCGATCAAGTCGTCCTCGGTCGCCCCCTGGCGGTCGAAGGCCGCAGGCTTGGTTGGGAACGGCTGCGTGGGCGACAAGACCTCGCCGGGCACGCGGCTCTGCGGCACGGGGCGCTCCTCGATGGGCCAGACCGGCTCGCCCGTCGCACGGTCGAAGACGTAGGCGAACGCGGTCTTCGAGACCTGGGCCAACGCCTTGATCGGCTTGCCGTCGACGACGATGTCCAGGACGTTCGGGGCCGAGCCGATGTCGTAGTCCCAGATGCCGTGGTGGACGGTCTGGAAGTGCCAGACCCGCTCGCCGGTCTCGACGTCGAGGCAGACGATGCTCTCCGCGAACAGGTTGTCGCCGATGCGCTCGCCGCCGTAGTAGTCGTTGGTCGGCGTGGACAAGGGGATGTAGACGTAGCCGAGTTCCTCGTCGGCGGCCAGCATCGTCCAGGCGTTCGTGTTGCCCTGCCACCGCCAGGACTCGTCTCCCCAGGTCTCCGTGAACGGCTCGCCCTCCTGCGGGATCGTGTGGAAGCGCCACTTCAGTTCGCCCGTACGCACGTCGTAGGCGCGGATGTGGCCCGGCGGGTTGTTCCTGTGCGAAACGTAGTCGTGGATCTTGGAGCCGACGACGACGGTGTCGCGGACGACGATCGGCGGTGCACTGTGCGCGAGGTTGGCCGTTACCCAATCGCCGCCGCCGAGGTCGCCGGTCAAGTCCACCATGCCGTTGGTGCCGAATGCCGGGTCGGGCTTGCCGGTGGCAGCGTCGATGGAGACGAGTTGCTTGCCGAGCGTGGCGATCAGAATCCGCTCGGCCTCGCCGTCGGTCCAGTACTCGATGCCCCGGGTGCGGCGTGGCAACTGGGTCGGCAACTCACGCGCCCAGCTCCGCGGGTCGTAGAGCCAGAGCTGTTCGCCGGTCGCCGGGTCCAAGGCGGCCACCTGGCCGTGGGACGTCGCGGCGTACACTTTGCCGCCGACCATCAGTGGTGTCGCCGTGTAGCTGCCGGTGTCGTAGGCGCCCTGGAGGCGGGCGTCGGCGGACTCCCAGCGCCAAGCCACTTCCAGTTGCGCGAAGTTCTCGGCGTTGATCTGGTCGAGCGCCGAGTACTTGGACGACTTAAGGTCTGCGCCGTGGTGCGGCCATTCGCCAGCCGGTCCCGGATCCGGCGGCGCGCACCCCGTCACGAGGGCGGCCAGCCCGGCCGACAAAATGGTGAAGTGTACTGTTCTCATGGCGTTTCTTCCGTCAGTCGTTTTACAGCCAGACCCCGCCCTGCATGACGCGTGCGATGCGTCGCGAATTGTCGATGTCGATTGTCGGGTCCGCATCGAGGAGTAGCAGATCGGCGACCTTGCCGGCGCGGATCGTGCCGAATTCCGCGTCGTCTCCCTCAAGCACGTAGGCGCCGTTGCCCGTGCCCGCGGTCAGTGCCTGCAGCGGTGTCAGGCCGGCTTCGACCAAGAGCTTCATCTCGTGGTGCGCGCCCCAGCCGAAGGCGACGTTGCCGGCCCCCGAGTCGGAACCCACGGCGATGGTGACGCCGCCGTCCTGCATCTGTTTGACGAAGCGCTGCATGTGCGCATAGACCTTGCGCAACTGGGGACCTTGGGGATTCGCCAGCATCTCGTCGCGTCGGTCGGGGGTCTTGAACCAGGCGATCCGGGCATCCCCGAACGCCTTGACGAGTCCCGGATCCTCGAGCTCTTGGGGATTCTCGGCGAGGTACCAAGAGTCCTGTGCCTTGGAGAGCGCCGGGGCGAAGGTCAACTCCTGCGCCTTCGCCCACCGGGTGAACGCGTCGTCGACCGGCTCGCGGCGAACAGTGTGGACGAAGTGGCGGACGCCCGCGGCATTGAGCTGGCGGACGTCCTCCTCGTCGAAAATGTGCGCCACCGCCGGTAGTCCGTGGGCCGCCGCTTCTTCGACGACGGCCGTGCGGATCTCCGCGGTGATCTTGGGCAACGGACCCAAGGCGAGCGAACCGTCGAGTGTGCCGTCCACCCACATCTTGACCAAGTGGACGCCTTGGCTGCTGAGCTTCTGCACCATTTCCCGGGCTTCGGTCGTGGACGTCGGCTTGTTGATGAACGGGACGCCGGCCAGCATCCCGTTGGGATGGGAGAAGCCGGTGCCCGCGGTGTAGAGCCGCGGCGCCGGCAGCTCCCCCGCGTTGGCGGCGTGCATGAGGGCGACGTTGGCCTCGTCGTCGGCGCCGAGGCTGCGCGCCGTGGTGACGCCGAACTCGAGCTGCATGGCGAACTGCTGTCGCAGCCCTTTCTCGCCACCGCCGTAGTGGATGTGCAGGTCGACGAGGCCCGGCATCAGGACTTGACCCGACGCGTCCAGGACTTGGGCGCCCGACACATCGACCTCGCCGGAGGCGCCGACCGCCTCGATCCGGTCGCCGCGGATCACGACCGTGACGTTCTCGACCGGCTCTGCGCCCGTGCCGTCGATCAGCTTGGCGCCGACGATCGCGGTCACTGCCTCCTCGGAGGTGCCGCACCCGGTCGTGGCAATCAGCGTGAGAGCGGCGGCCAGGAAGAGTCGTCGATCGATCTCCGGCGCCACCACGAGCCTAGCGCTCCGTCGGATCCGCGCCGTCCCGCGGCGCGCCGGTGCCGCTCGAACCCATGAACAGCGTCTCGCCGTTGGTGAACGTCATGCGCCGGCCGTTGGCGCGCATCGCGCGGTCCTTGCCCTGGTAGCCGTCGATCACCACCACCGTGCCGATCGGCACCGTGTTGCGCGTGATGCCCCGGC
>JAPOVK010000039.1 GCA_026708185.1 Gammaproteobacteria bacterium
ATGAAACAACCGCCGCCGCTCGCTGCGCTCGCTCTGGCATTTGTTTCATGCGAGGGGCAAGCCCCTCGCGCTCCCCGGCTGAGGGCTCTTCGCGCCGCCGGTTGAGGCGGCTTCCGAGCGTAGCCATAATCTCGCGTTCAAGCGGGCGTCGTATAACGGTCATTACCCCAGCTTCCCAAGCTGGTGACGTGGGTTCGACTCCCATCGCCCGCTCCAACCGCGGGTGCGTATCCGCGTCAGTCGAACATGATCACCTGGCGCGCCACTTCCCCGGTCTCCAACGCCTGCAGCGCGTCGTTGACGTCGCCGAGCCCGATGCGGCCCGAGATCATGTCGTCCAAGTGCAGGCGGCCGTCGAGATAGAAGTCGACGAATCGGGGCATGTCGACGCGGAAACGGTTGGATCCCATGCTCGACCCCTGCAAGGTCTTCTCGCGCAGGAACTCCGGCCCGTGGATCTCGACCATGGTGCCCACCGGGATCATGCCGATCACGGTCGCCGTGCCCCCGTTGCGGATGATCTTGAAGGCCTGTTCGGTGGTCGCCTTGAGGCCGATCGCCTCGAACGAGTAGTGCACGCCGCCGTCGGTCATCTCCCGGATCGCCTCTATGACGTCCACTTCCGCGGCGTTGACGGTGTCGGTGGCGCCGAATTTGCGCGCCAGTTCCAGTTTCGACGAGACCGTGTCGATGGCGATGATGCGCGACGCCCCGGCGATCTCGGCGCCGTTCACGCAGGACAGGCCGACGCCGCCGCAGCCGATCACGGCGACCGTGCTGCCGGGCTCGATGGCAGCGGTGTGAATGACGGCACCGACCCCGGTGGTGACCCCGCAACCGATCAACGCGGCGCGGTCGAGTGGCATATCCTCGCGAATCTTGGCGACGGCATGCTCATGCACGAGCATGGTCTCCGCGAACGACGACAGGTTGAGGAACTGGTTGATCGCCTCGCCCCCGGCCGATAGGCGCGGCGGCTCGTGGGGACGCCGGGACAGTTCGGGTTCGTTGCACAGCACCATGCGTCCGGTCAGGCAGTATTCGCAATGGCCGCAGAACGCGGAGAGGCAGGTGATGACATGGTCGCCGGGTTTGACGTAGTGCACGTCGGTGCCGACCCGCTCGACCACGCCGGCCGACTCGTGCCCGAGCACCGATGGCAGCGGGTAGGGGTACGAGCCGTTCTGGAAGTGCAGATCCGAGTGGCAGACGCCCGCCGCGGCCGTGCGCACGAGCACTTCGCGCGGGCCCGGGTCGGCGGTGCTTACGTCCTCTATGGACAGCGGTTGGTTCACCTCGCGTAGAACGGCTGCTTTCATGGGAGCCTCTCAAGCATCGATCAAGTTGGAGTGTACGTCAGTCCCATGCAGGCGCTGACAGTCAATCGTCCAAGCTTAGCAACTCCGCGTTGCCGCCCGTGGCGACCGTGTTCCAGGTGACCGTCCGCTCGACGCCGAAGCGGGGCAGGTAGTGGGGTCCGCCGGCTTTCGGCCCGGTGCCGGAAAGGCCTTCGCCGCCGAAGGGTTGCACGCCGACCACGGCACCGACCATGTCCCGGTTGACGTACGTGTTTCCGGCATGAACCGCAGCCATGACCTCCTCCGCGCGCCGCTGTATGCGCGAATGGACACCGAGGGTGAGTCCGAAGCCAGCGCCGCCGATGTCGGCGAGGGCGTCGCCAACCCCGGCCGTCGTGAAGCGGACCACATGCAGGATCGGTCCGAAGTGCTCGGCATTGAGATCGGCGATCGAACCGATCTCGATCAAAGTCGGCGGGCAAAAGGCGCCCTCAAGCCGTTCTGGCAGACGGCAGCGGTGCAGGATGCGGTGGCTTAGATCTTCGACGTGCGCGTTGAGGCGATGGCGTGCGTTGTCATCGATCACGGGGCCGACATCCGTCGCCGGATCCGCCGGGTCGCCGACGATGAGCGTGTCCATGGCCCCGCCGAGCATCTGAATGAGCGGCTCGGCGATGTCGTCCTGGACATATAGCACGCGCAAAGCGGAGCATCGTTGGCCCGCAGAGTGAAACGCGGACGCCACCACGTCGTCGACGACCTGTTCGAGCAGGGCCGTGGAATCGACGATCATCGCGTTCTGGCCACCCGTCTCAGCGATCAGCGGGACGATCGGCCCGTCCTTGGCGGCGAGCGCACGCTGTATTGTCTTGGCGGTCGCCGTGGAGCCGGTGAAGGCGACCCCGCTGATGCGCTCGTGGGCCACGATCTCGGCACCGACCGCGGAGTCGCCGGCAGCGAGACAGATCGCGTCGGACGGGATTCCGGCTCGCTGCATCAGCCGAACGACACGCGCTGCGACCGCAGGGGTCTGCGGTGCCGGCTTGGCAACGACCGTATTCCCGGCAGCCAGGGCGGCGACCACTTGGCCGGTGAAGATGGCGAGGGGGAAGTTCCAAGGCGATATGCAGGCGAAGACGCCACGCCCACGCAGGGCCAGACGGTTGTCCTCGCCGGTGGGCCCGGGAAGCGCTTTGGCCGGCCCGAATAGTCGCTCGCATTCATACCCGTAGTAGCGGCAGAAATCGGCGGCCTCGCGAACCTCGGCCACGGCGTCGGTCAGGGTTTTCCCGGCTTCGCGAGCGAGCAGGTCGACGAACCGGGGTCGGTCGGCCTCGATCAGGTCTGCCAACCGGTCGAAGCAGAGCCGCCGTTGGCTGGCTGGCTTCGCCTCCCACTGCGGGAAGGCCGCCTCAGCGCGGGCGATGGTCGCCGCCACGTCGCGTGCCCCGGCGTCCACGAGTTCCGCGCCGCCGTCATGCGCGCCCGCTAGCAGGGTACGGACTGCGGCACTGTCGCCAAGATCCAGCCCGGCGGAGTTCTTGCGGTCGGTACCGAAGAGATCGCGCGGTAGCGGGATCTTTGGGTGCGGCACCGTGTCGTACGCGGTGACGACCGTCATGGGGTCGCGCACCAGTTCAGCCACGGGGATCTGGTCGTTGAGGAAACGATTGACGAAAGACGAGTTGGCGCCGTTCTCGAGCAGTCGCCGCACGAGGTACGCAAGTAGATCCTTGTGCGGGCCGACCGGGGCGTAGATCCGCACCGGTGGAAAGTCCTCGAACTGCCGCCGCGCCTCGTCGTAGAGCAGTTCACCCATGCCGTGCAGGCGTTGGAACTCGTAGGCGCGGCCCGTGCCGGTCGCGATTTCGAGAACCGCGCTGACGGTGTAGGCGTTGTGGGTGGCGAACTGCGGGTACAGCGCCGGGTTGGCGAGGAGCCGTGCCGCGCAGGCGATGTAGGCCAGGTCCGTGGACGGCTTGCGGGTGTAGACCGGGTATCCGGCGTGCCCTTCGACCTGCGCGTGCTTGATCTCGTGGTCCCAATAGGCGCCCTTGACCAGTCGGACCATTACGGGCCGGGTGAGATTGGCGAGCCAGTCGATCACTGCGGCGGCGCGCTTCGAGTAGGCTTGCACCGCTAGCCCGAGACCACCCCAGTCCTTCAGTTCGGGTGCCTGGGCGAGCATCTCGAAGAGCGTGAGAGACAACTCGAGCCGTTCCGCCTCTTCAGCGTCGATCGTGAGGTGGAGATTGCGCGAGGCCGCCTCGTTGGCGAGGTGCCTCGCGGTGTCGTAGAGCTCGGCCCGTACGCGGTTCTCCTGCAGTGGCTCGTAGCGCGGGTGCAGCGCGGACAACTTGATCGAGATCCCCGAAGCACCAGTTGGCGTGGCCTCGGGAAACGCGTCGCCGATGGCCCGGATCGCGTGCAGGTAGGCGTCGCCGTGGCGCTCGGCGTCGGCGTAGGTGCGGGCGCCCTCGCCGAGCATGTCGAAGGAGGCGAGGTGGCCGTCGGCGCGGACCAAGGCCTCCTCGATCGTCCGGCCTTGGACGAACTCGGCGCCGAGTATACGTACGGCTCTCGACATCGCCGCGCGGGCGACGGACTCGCCGAGACGACCCGCAAGGCGGTTGATCCAGCCCCGCACATCGGCGGTGATGTTCTCGCCGAGGCCGATGGCGCTGCCGGTCAGCATCAGTGCCCAAGTCGAGGCGTTCAGGAACACCGAGTCCGATTGGCCGGCGTGTTCGGCCCAGTTGGCCGTGGCGATCTTCTCCGCGATCAGCGCCTCGGCGGTATCGTCGTCCGGAATGCGCAGCAGCGCCTCGCTGATGCACATGAGCGCGATGCCCTCCTCGTTGGAGAGTCCGAACTCCTGAAGGAAGAGGTCGAGAAGGGACCGTTCGTCGGCACGCCGCCTGCATCCGGCGACCAGCTCCCGAGCGCGGTCGAGGACTCGGCGCCGCTCGGCGTAGCTGAACGGGACGTCGGCGAGCCGCGCGCGCACGGCGCCAGTCTCGTCTTGGGCCCCGGCTGCCGCGATGGCGGTCCACGGTCCGTTGCCGCTAGACGCGGGCGATCCAGAAACTCTTGGCATTTGCTTTCGACCAAAGAGACGCTGCATTTGCTTATACGCTTTTGCGAACGGCAGGCAATGGCGGTGGTGGGCAGCGTGGCTACACCCCGATCGGCGGGGCCGCGAGTTCGCTCAGCTTGCACTCGCTACCGATGCCCGCCATGCTTACCGGTCTTGCTCGACCAAAGGCAGCGCCTAAGGGCGATGGCAATCAGATTCTCCGCAGTAGCCCTCGTCTTGGCGATGGCGTTGCCCGCAGGGCCGCTGTGGGCGTACGAGGGTGATGTCCATCAGCAGCTCACCTTCATCGCGGCGCGACAGTACAACCGGTGCGCGGAAGACACCCACTTGGCAAGGCTTACGTCGTTGCAGGTGCGCTACGTGGCGCTCGCCAACGCCAACCAGGCGGAGTCGCCCTGGTGGCAGCGGATGTTCCGCTGGGACTACTACGACCGCGGCGACCAGTCCGCCGGCCGCGTGCTGTGGCTGTTCGAAACACGCATGCACGACCGCTACGACAGCGCGATCGGGCGGCTGAACGAGGCGCGCGACTTGAGCCGACGCTTCACGAACTTGGGACGCGTCGTGAACCACGTCCAAGACGTTACGACGCCTTCCCAGGTCGCCCCGGTGTTCGCCATGCGTTGGTGGCGCTTCAGCGTCGCCGACCGGTTCAGCACGTACCCGGTCAACACCGGGGCCGTGCAACGGGCGCTGGCCGACGACTGCACGGCGGTAAGAGGCTCCGACGGCACGTTGGAGACCCTCCTGGTCGATACGGCGGATCGCACGCTGGACTCCATCGTCGAGCCGATCCGCGGCATGCCGTCGACCTGGGAGGCGTTTTGGGAACTCGACAACGATCTCGGTGAGTTCGGGCGCTACGGCGACGCCGGCAACAATTTCGGACGCGACGCGAAGTTCGACTGTACCGAGGACGAGAGCCGGGAATGCGTGCTACTCGCGCGGGATCCGATCTACGCCGAGTACGCCCGCGACCGGCACTTGGATGCGGTGAAGGCGACCATGACCGCGATCGCCATCGTCCAGGAACAGTTCCAGGCCGTTGCGGTCCTGGCGGTACCCCCGGAGAGCACCCCGCCGCCGTCCGGGCGCCTTTAGAGTGCACCTCGGGCTCACCCCCTGGCACATCTCCGGCCGCGTCGATGCGCGCGAACTGGCCCGCCAGGGAGCCTTGGCCGAAAGCTGGGGCTACGAATCGTTCTGGCTTCCGGAGAACCACTTCGGCGGCAGCGCGGCGATTCCTGATCCGCTGATGCTGCTCGCGGCCGTGGCGGCGAACACCACGACGATCCGCTTGGGCACCACATCCTATCTCCTACCCTTGCGGCATCCTCTGCAGGCTGCGGAACAGGTCGCCGTCCTCGACAAGCTCTCGGGCGGCCGGGTCATCCTCGGGGTGGGCCGCGGCTATCAGCCGGCGATGTTCGACGCCTTCTCGGTGTCGCGCAAGGACAAACGGCGCATCTTCGAGTGGTGCTTGAGCAACATGATCTCGGCCTGGCGCGGCGAGCCGATCCCGGTGGGCGACGGCGAAGAGGTCATCCTCGCGCCGTTGCCGGTGCAGCAGCCGCATCCGCCGATCTGGGTCGCGGCCTTCGGCCCCAAGGCATTGGCCCAGGCCGGGCGCTTGGGGATGCCGTACCTCGCATCGCCCATGGAGCCGGTCGAGCGTCTGCGCGCCAATTACCAACGCCACGTGGCGGCCTGCGAAGAAGCGGGCACCGTCGTTCCCCCGGAGGTACCGGTGATGCGCACGGTGTTCGTGTCGGACGACGCGGACCTCGTGGCGCGGGTGCGCGAACAGTTGGAGATCGGCGTGCGCGAAGTCGCCTCGAGCGGACTTCGGCGGGGCTTGTCTCTCGAACCCGACGACTGGGCGATCGTCGGCGGACGCAGCGAAGTGAAGGACAAGGTGGCCGCCTACGTGGAGCAGCTCGGCGTGACGCACCTCGTGGTCACGCGTCTGCGCATTGGCCGCCTGGAGCCGGAAGCGCTCGAGCGGTCGGTTCGCCTAGCGGCGGAGATCCTCGGCTAGCATCTGGGCGTCCTCACCGGCGAGTTGATGGGGTTCGCTGCCGGGACCGATCTCCTCACCCTTGCGGATGCCGAGGAACGGGCGTAGCACTGCGACGAGGCCGTAGATCGGCCCGGTGTCGACCAGGGCGACGGTCAGCTTGAACGCATAGCCCGAGGCGATGAACGTCACGAGTTGCGCGCCGAGCGCCGCGTTCTCGTCGATGGGCAGGGCACGGGCCCAGTAGTGGGTGATGAGTATCACGGAAACGGTGTCCACCAACTGGCTGATGAGCGTCGAGCCGTTGTTGCGCAGCCACAGGTGGCGTCCGTTGGTGAGCCACTTCCAGAAGTGAAAGAGCTGGACGTCGCACCATTGCGCGACCAGGTAGGCGATCATGGACGCGGTTACGGCGCCGAACGCGAGCGTCCGTATCTCGAAGAACACCGGCAACCGACCGGCGTCGTCGGCCAGGAGCCCACCGGTCTCGGGATCGATCGCCTCGAAACCGGGCAGCGCGCCGCCGATCCATAGCAGGAACACGACCCACACGTTGAGCAGGAGGCCGACCCAGACCACCTCGGTCGCTCGTTTGCGGCCGTAGAGCTCGCTGATCAGGTCGGTGCAGATGAACGTGATGGGATACGGCAGCACGCCCACCGCCACGACCATGGGGACGTTCAAGCCGAATACCTCGAACGACAGGTCGATGAACCGGCTGATGCCGAGGATGTTCAAGAGCGACAGCGTGCCGAGGAAAATGCCGGCGAGCACCAGGAAGACGCGCTCCCGCCGTCGCTTGTAGTCCATCGTCCTTGGGGTCAACGCTCGACCTGACCCAGATTGGCGTGGATGACGCTCCCGTTGATCACCGGCGACGAGGCGGCCCAGAGCAGCGCGTCGGCGATCTCGGCGGGCTCGATCAGCCTGTTGAACGCCGACATGCCGCGAACCGCGTCCATGGCGTCCGCGGCGACGTGCTCGCGGAGCATCTCGGTATCGGTGAATCCCGGGCAGATGCAGGCGGTGTGGATGCCCGATCCGGCCAGGTCCTGGCAACACGCGCGCATCATGCCGATCTGGGCATGCTTGCTGATCACGTACGAGAAACTACCCGGTACGGCCTTCTCCGACAGCGTGGAACCGACGAACAGCACGCACGAGCCCTTGCCCATGTGTGGCAGAACCAAACGGTTCAGCGTGTTGATGGCGACCACGTTGATGTCGAGGACGGTGCGAAGGTCGTCGCTTGCCGTCTCGGTGGCCGTGTCGTTGGCGAGCCTCGAGGCGTTGTGGACCAGCGCGATTTCATCCGCGTCTTCGAGGATGGGTGCGAGCGCGTCCGCGACCTCGTCGGCGAAATCCTCTGCGAGGTCGCAGCGAATGTGCGTGACATCGGAGAGCGGGCAGACGCGCCTCGACAGGTTGACGACCGAATAGCCGTGTTCCAGGAACTTCTCGGCGGCGGCGAGTCCGATGCCGGCGCTCGCGCCGGTGACGATGGCGAGTTTCAGCGTGGCCTCCATGCCGAGCGGGCCCATTGTCCGGGGCCGGACGAGACGCGCAATTCCAGGGCGTCGACGCGTAGTTCCGCGAAGTCCGCGCTGCTCGTCAGTTGAGTGACGAACCAGTGCGCGAGCTCTTCGACGGTGACGTTGCGTACGGGTAAGAGCTTCACGTCGCGGCGCAGGAAGGGCAATCGTTCATCGCCGAAGGCGACCGTGACATAGTCGGGGCCCTCTTCGATGTCGAGGTAGGGGGACGCGGTCGGCAGCAGCACGACCTCGTCGAGCGAGTCGCACAGTTCGCGAAGCTTCGACTTCACGATGTTGTAGTCGAAGCAAAGGCCACCGTGGTCTATGGGTCCGTCGAGCGTGGCCGTTACGAAGAAGTTGTGGCCGTGCAGGTTCTCGCGCCGGGTCGCCGACAACACGGTGAAGTGCGCGGCGGCGAAATGCATGTCCTCCTTCGCGATTTCGATGCGAGTCCGCCGCTGGTCGCTCATGGGTCGCCGAGCACCGCATCGGCAAACTCGCCCAGGGAGTCGAATGACCATGTGGGCTCCGCCTTCGCGTGTTCAACGGGCCTCGCCGCGTTCCGGTCGCGTCGAATCCACACTGTCGGAAGCCCTAGGGCGGTGGCTGGTTCGATGTCGTGGTAGACGCTCTGCGCGACATGCAGGATGCGGGCGTCGCCGAGGACCTGTCGGGCTTGATCGAACATGCGTCGATCCGGCTTGTAGGCCCCGACGTCCTCGGCCGTGATGACGTGTTTGAAGTCGACGCCGAGGCGCTCGGCACTGCCGGCGAAGAGGGCGTTGTCGACATTGGACACGACGACGAGGTCGAAATGCTCGCCCAGCCGGTGGAGGGCGGGCACGGTGTCCGCGAACGTTGGCCAATCGGCGACGCTGGCGGCGAAGGCGTCGAGCACCTCGTCACTCGGCGTGAAGCCGAGCCGCGATCCGAGCCGGCGGAGCACCTCGCGGAGCACGTCCGCGTACAGGACGCCGTCGGCCTGGATCTCCGGCTCGGCGTCGGCGAAGAACTCGAGCAGGAAGTCGTCGATGACGTGGGCATCGCGCTCCAGCAGCAGCGGCTGCAAGTGGCTGACGAGGCCCGCGCCCCAGTCGATCAGCGTGCCATAGCAGTCGAAGGTGAGCGCGTCGTAGTCGTTCGCGTTGGGATTGGCCATTCGTTGGTCTTCGCGGGTTTGCGACGCTGGTCAGCCCGCTTGGACGCGGTCGAGGATCAACCCGTAGAAGTGTTCCCCAGGCCGTTCGAAGAGCCAGCCCATGTGCTGATCGCAGTTGCCGCAGTTGGCGAGCTGCCAGACGTAGCCCTTGAACCAGCTATCGGCTGAATGCGCGCCGCCGCTGATCGCGCAGCCGTGCGCGTCGCTGTGGCATCCGAAGTGATGCACGTAGCCGTAGGGGTTGGTGCAAGTGTGCTGGAACGAGCCGTTGACCTCGATGCGGTCCTGCACGTGGCCGATCACATGGGAGCACGCCGTGCAGAAAAGGAAGCCTTCCTTGGGTCGGGGGTCGTCATCGACCACGTCCTTGAGTTTGGGATCCAGGGTCTCGCGCTCGACGACGCCGACCCCTTCGGATTCATCGCTCATGCGCAGCCTCCCTTAATCTATGCCTTGACGTGCGCGGACGGCCACACCCGCATTCGGGCCGTGACACAACGTCCGTTGCTTGGCCCGAAGCCCACGCACCCCGGGCGTCCTTCTGCGAACAATCCAACAACTTCGAGCGGCGTGCAAGGGCTTCCCTAGCAGGCCAGGCCGACCTTGTTTTACGAGCGCGGGGTCAGGACGCGGCCTTCAGTATCGCTCGCAGATCGACGCCCGGGTCGCCGAGGCTGCCGGCATCGACCTTTTTGCCGACCAACTGCCGGGCCGCCATGAACTCGCGGGCGCTGTTGACCGCATCGGCGGCGATCACCGTATCGCCTGACAGGTGGAAGGTCGCGAACTGATTGGTCGTCGGATCGCCGCGCGTCACCTGCCCGTCCGCGTCCGCCGAGAAGCCCACCATCTGCAGCTTCAGATCATACTGGTCCGACCAGAACCAAGGCACGGTGGCGTAGACCTTGTCGCCGCCGGCGAGATTGGCGGCGGCGACCCGGGACTGCTCCATGGCGTTGGGCACCGACTCGAGGCGCAGGCGTCGCCCGAGTACCGGATTCGGGTGGTTGGTGCAGTCGCCGACGGCGTGGATGTTCGGATCCGTCGTGCGCGTGGTTTCGTCGACGATGATGCCGTTCTCGCAATCGAGCCCGGCAGCCGCGGCGAGTTCGACGTTCGGCACGATGCCGATCCCGACGACGGCAAGGTCGGCGTCCACGAGCTCACCACCGGCGCACACGACTTGCTCGAGGCGCCCCTCGGCCCCCACGAACGATTCCGCCCGCAACCCCGTGCGAATGACGACCCCCTTCCCAGTGTGCAGGTCGTGGTAGAAAGCCGACATCTCAGGTGTGGTGACGCGTCCGAGGATCCGGTCCTCCATCTCCAGTACGGTCACTGCCAAGCCCATCTCCACGGCGACCGCCGCGACCTCGAGGCCGATGTAGCCGCCGCCGACGATGGCAATTCGGCGTCCAGGCTTGAGATCGAGGCGAATGGCGTCGACGTCCGCGATGGTGCGCAGGTAGTGGACGCCGGCCAGGTCGTCGCCGGCGGTGATGAGTTTCCGGGGCCGCGAGCCGGTCGCGAGCAACAGCTTGTCGTAGCCCAAGGTCTCGCCGTCGGCGCACTCGAGCGTTCTCGCATCGGGGTTGATTCCAAGGGCACGAACGCCCTTGCGCACGGCGATGTCCCTGTCCGCGTAGAACTTCTCCGGGCGCAGGTAGACGCGCTCGAGGCCGTACTCGCCGGCTAGGTATTGCTTCGACAGCGGTGGGCGCTGATACGGGATGTGCGGCTCGTCGGCGACGACGATGACTTCGCCTTCGTAGCCTTCCTGACGCAGGCTGGCCGCGGCTTGGCCACCGGCGTGGCCGCCGCCGACGATGACGACCGTCATTGTTCTTTCTTGCCGGTGGTGGCCCGAGGACCTATAGCCGGTTGAAATCGCCACTGGCTGCGGCAACGGTGTTCAGTCATCAGTGCTTTCTTGCCTACATCCGGCTTTGCGCGTCGAGACGGCGACACAGATTACCCACGTTTGTGGCCCATCGCTAGACAGCAGGGGCGGCGCCCTTCCGCGCGGACCTGCGTCACTTGCCCGCCAACGCCGCCCGCCCAAGCCGCTCCACGAGGTCGAGTGTCTTGCGCACGTCATCCCACGTCGTGGTGTGGTTCTCGATGCACATCCGCAGCGAGAACACGCCCTTCAACGATGTCGACGAGAAGAACGCCAGTTCGTCCCAGAACACCTCCGCCAGTACGTTCCGATTGACCTCGTCCAGGCTGCGCTCGTCGTGGCCGTCGCCGGGATTCACTCGGAAGCAGACTATGCCCAGCGACACCGGCGTCATCAGCTCTAGAACCGGACTGGCCTCGATGTGGGCCTCGGCGCGTCGCGCCAGGTCCAGTCCTTCCTGCACCGCGGCGCGGAACCCGGCCATGCCGAAGGTCTGCACGGACATCCACATCTTCAGCGCCCGCGGGGCCCGGCTGAGCTGCAGCCCGCGATCCGCGAAGTTCGGGTGGTTCGTGCCCCACACGGTGTCCTGCAGAACGTCGTGGCCGATCGCGAATGCGTCCTCGAGATGCGCAACGTCCTTCACCATGAGCGCACCCGTTTCGTAGGGCTGGAAGAACCACTTGTGCGCATCGATCCCCACCGAGTCCGCCCTCTCGATGCCCGCGAGCAGGTCCTTGCCTTCCGACGTCACCAATGCGAATCCGCCGTAGGCGGCGTCCACATGCAGCCAGATGCCTTCGCGTGCGCAGAGGTCCGCCAGCGGCACCAAGGGGTCGATGGCACCCGTTCCGGGGCTGCCGGCGTTCGCGCACACCGCGACGGGCTGCAGGCCGGTGGCGCGGTCGTCGGCGATGCATTGACGCAACCTGGCCAAGTCGATGCGGAAGGCGTCGTCGGAAGGCACGAGCCGGATGTTCTCTCGACGCACGCCGGCGACCAGGGCCGCGCGTTTCAAGGCGCTGTGACTCTGATCGCTCATGTAGACAGCGGGCCGCTCGGGATGTCCGGCAGCTTCCCGGGCCGTCACCAGCGCTTCGACGCTCGCCGCCGAACCACCGCTCGTGAGCAGGCCGCCGCCGGTCTCCGGGTAGCCGATCCAGCCTCGTATCCAGTCCAGGACGACGAGTTCGAGCTGGCTGGTGCCGCTCGACACGAGCCACGTGCACGAGTTGATGTTGAAGCCGGCGGCGACGAATTCCGCCACTACGCCGGGCCAAGTCGTCGCCGAGGGCACGAATCCGAAGAACCGTGGGTGGTCGAGCCGCGCCGCGTACGGGAGTACGTCGCGCAACGCCTGCTCCAGCACGTCCTCGGCGGAGCGACCGTGTTCGGGAGGCGGCGTGCCGAGCTTGTCCTCCAGCACTTCGCGGAAATCCCCGTCCCAAGGTCTTGAGTCGCTCAAACCTTCGAGGCGGTCGATAAGTGCTTGCGTTGCCTTGTCGGCGAGGCGCCGCATCGCCTCGGGCGTCATGCGCAGCACGCCACGGCCGTGTCCCTCCACCCCGATCCTCCTCGAGCCTGCAAGCGTCTCGATGCCGTAACGGTAGCGTACATTGAGCCGCTGCCAGATTTCACTACTGCGAACGCGGTTGGACGCCCGCCGAGCCGCGGGCGTACCAAGGGCGAAGCGGCGACTAGGTGGCTATTGCCCCTTCTTGCCCGGAATCGGCATCGGGAACGGTGTCACGTTCGTTCCCGAACTGTCCGTGATCTTGGCCGTGCCTTCCTTCTCGACTTCGTCGATGCGGATGATCGCGTGCATCGGCACGTAGCTGCGCTGAACGCTCGCGAACTCCTGGCGGAGCTTGTCCTCCGACGGATCGATCACCATCTGCGACTTCTCGCCGAAGATGTAGTCCTCGATTTCCACGAAGCCGTACAACTCGCCTTGGTCTATCGAATGGGCGTAGACCTCGTAGATCTGGCCGTGGCTATGGAAATAGATGCGGTAGATGTGGGACTTGTCGTCGGGCATTAGGACAGGCCGGGCCACCGTTTCGCGGCATTTAATAGGCATCGCGGACGCGATTTCAAGGGATATCGGTGCCGGCGATGCTCTGGGCGCCGCGTGCCGACCCACGCCGAAAGCGCCAATCCAGCGCCACCGGACCTATAATCCGTGCGCCCTCGCCACCTCGCGACACCGTGAAGCTCTACGTCGAAACCCACGGCTGCCAGATGAACGAGTACGACTCGTCCAAGATGGTCGACGTGTTGCGCTCAAGCCATGACGCGGCGGTGGTGACCGACCCGGCGGACGCCGACGTGCTGCTGCTCAACACCTGCTCGATCCGCGAGAAGGCGGCCGAGAAGGTGTTCAGCCAACTCGGCCGCTGGCGGCACCTGAAACAGGCGAACGCCGAGGTGGTGATCGGCGTGGGCGGCTGTGTCGCGAGCCAGGAGGGTGCGGCGATCACGGCCCGCGCACCGTATGTCGACATGGTGTTCGGTCCGCAGACCCTGCATCGGCTACCCGCCATGCTCGACGATGTGCGCCGGTCGCGGCGACCCGTGGTGGACGTGAGCTTCCCGGAGATCGAGAAGTTCGACCGGCTGCCGGAACCCCGTGCGGAGGGACCGTCGGCCTTCGTCTCGGTCATGGAAGGCTGCAGCAAGTACTGCACGTTCTGCGTCGTCCCCTATACCCGGGGCGAGGAAGTCTCGAGGCCGGTGCCGAGCGTCATGCGCGAGGTGGTGCAATTGGCGGCGGCCGGCGTGCGCGAGATCAACTTCCTCGGCCAGAACGTCAACGCCTACCGCGGGGCCATCGACGACGGCGAGGCGGATCTCGCGGAGCTGATCCATTACGCGGCGGACGTCACCGGCATCGACCGGATCCGCTTCACCACCTCCCATCCGGTCGAGTTCGGCAACAATCTCCGTGACGCCTACCGCGACGTACCGGAACTCGTCAGCCACCTGCACCTGCCCGTGCAGTCGGGCTCCGACCGGGTGCTGGCCAAGATGAAGCGGGGCCACACCGTGCTCGAGTACAAGGCCAAGATCCGCGCTCTGCGCGAGGTCCGGCCCGACTTGAGCCTGTCGTCGGATTTCATCGTCGGCTTCCCCGGCGAGACCGACCGGGACTTCGAGGCGACGATGGCGCTGGTCCGCGAACTCGACTACGACATTTCGTTCAGCTTCATCTACAGCCCGCGACCGGGTACGCCAGCGGCGTCGCTACCCGACGAGACGCCGATAACGGTTAAGAAGGAACGGCTGGCGGCGTTGCAGGCCCAGTTGCGTAGGCAGGCCGCGAGCCACGCGGAAGCCATGGTCGGAACTCGGCAGCGGGTGCTTGTGACGGGCCATGCGAAGCGCGACCCCGGCGAACTGGCTGGGCGCACGGAGAACAACCGCGTGGTGAACTTCCGCGCCGACGAATCGCTCATCGGCGACTTCGCGGATGTCGAGGTCATCGAGGCATTGCCGAACTCGTTGCGCGGCAGACTCTAGAGGTTGCGGTTCGACTTGCGGCCTTAAGGACCATGGTAGTACGCTGGTAGCACTCTAGTTGCTACCAGGTGGGTCGTGAAACTCAGTATCAGTCTCCCGGTAGAGGAAGTCGGCTTCTTGGACGCATACGCCCGATCGCACGGCATCAAGTCACGATCCGGCGCGATTCAAGCTGCACTGCGGCTGCTGCGAACGTCGCAGCTTGCCGACGACTACGCGTCGGCTTGGGCGGAGTGGAGCGAAGACGCCGATCCGTGGGAGCGGACCTCGAACGACGGCATGTCACGGTGAAAGCCGACGCACCGCGCCGGGGAGAGATCTGGATGGTCGATCTGGCTAACCCGGTAGGCGCCGAAGCGGCTTTCGAGCGACCGGCGGTCATCGTGAGCAACAATGCCGCGAACGAAAGTGCATCCGTAGCGAGGCACGGCGTGGTCACGGTCGTGCCCGTCACCGGCAATGTTCGAAGGGTGTATCCCTTTCAAGTCAGACTCGCGGCCCGGTCGTGCGGCTTGAGTCGCGAGTCCAAGGCACAGGCGGAACAGATTCGGGCGGTCGCCATCGAACGGTTGCGCAACCGGGTCGGCCGCGCGCCTCAGCGGACCATGGCAGAGATCGATGCGGCGATGCGTCTGCATCTCGTGCTGTGAATCTGGCGGCTTGGGATGGCCGTTGTGGAGGTCGGCTGCTTAGTTGTCCGCTCGCTCGCTAGCGGCCGGTCCTTCCCATTCACGTCGCGCGTGCTATTCTGCACACCCAATCCAATTCCTTTCCAAACAACTTGACAGACGACTCGTCGCGCGTGGTGCCGCTCACCACGACCGTCAACCTCCAACCCGACGACCCCCGCCGATTGGCCGCGCTGTGCGGCCCGCTTGATCAGAACCTGAAGCTCCTTGAGCAACGCCTCGGGGTGCGCATCAGCTATCGCGGGCACGCCTTCCGGATCGCCGGGCCGGCCCAACGCGTGCACGCCGCGGGTGCGGTGCTGTCCCAGCTATACGTCGAGACCCGTGACCAGGAAGCCTTGGCGGTCGAGACCGTGCACTTGTTGCTGCAGGAGTCTGGCGTCATCGACCTGCTGGCCCGCGAGAGTGTCGAGGGCCAGGCTGGCAGCAACTCCGAAGACGGCCCGACCGTCGTCCGGACGCGCAAGAAGACGGTCAAGGCCCGCGGCGCCAATCAGAGGAACTACGTGGCCGCCATCCGCGGCCACGACCTCAACTTCGGTGTGGGTCCCGCCGGGACCGGCAAAACCTACCTGGCGGTCGCTTGCGCCGTGGAGGCGCTCGAGGCCAACGCGGTGAACCGCATCCTACTGGTGAGGCCGGCCGTGGAAGCGGGCGAGAAGCTCGGCTTTCTGCCTGGCGACCTCGCCCAGAAGATCGACCCGTACCTGCGCCCGTTGTACGACGCCCTCTACGAGATGCTGGGCACGGATCGGGTCGGCAAGTACATCGAGCGCAACGTCATCGAGGTCGCGCCTTTGGCGTTCATGCGCGGACGTACGCTCAATGGGTCGTTCATCATCTTGGACGAGAGCCAGAACACGACTGTCGAGCAGATGAAGATGTTCCTGACGCGCATAGGGTTCGGTTCCACGGCCGTCGTCACCGGGGACATCACGCAGATCGACCTGCCCGGCGGTCAGCGCTCGGGCCTCATCCATGTGCTTCGCGTCCTCGAGGGCGTCGAAGGCATCTCCTTCACCCACTTCAACAGCAAGGACGTCGTGCGTCATCCGCTGGTGCAGCGGATCGTGGACGCATACGCCCGGGTGGAGCAGAACACGGAGACCGTCGCCGCGCCGGCGGCGCTGCGCGGCGTGGGGAACGAACCGCCCTCTTAAGTGAACGTCGTTGTACAGATCGCCTGCACGGGCGACTCCCCGTCCGTGGCGGACGTCGCGGCTTGGGCGGAATCCGCGCTCGCCGGTGATTACCGCGCGTTGTGCATCCGCATCGTCGACGTCGCGGAGGGCGCGGAACTCAACGGTCGCTTCCGCGGCCGAAACGAACCGACCAACGTGCTTGCCTTTCCCGCTGGCGAGTCGAACCTACTCGGCGACATCGCCATTTGCGCCCCTGTTGCGTCACAGGAAGCGCGCGAGCAGGGCAAGCGCCTGGCTGACCACTTTGCCCACTTGGTCATCCACGGCGTGCTGCATCTCAAGGGACTGGACCACCAGACGGAAGCAGAGGCGGTGGCCATGGAGGCGCAAGAGGTCAGGCTCCTTCAGAGCCTGGGGATTGCCGATCCCTACCTGGAGCAACCGCCGCTCCTGCACGTCACGCATCCGGCGCCATAACGGTCACGACGACACGAGCCGGCCGAGACGCGGTGTCTGCAATCCTGCGGACCTTGACGGTGCTCGGTGCCGGTGCAGTACTGCCGTTGGCGCTGGCGCCGTTCGGCATCGTCCCCTTCATGCTGGTGTCGGCCGGGGCTTTGTTCTGGATCCTGCGCCGCACCGCGACTCCGGTTGGGGCGTTCTGGGGCGGGTGGTGGTTTGGCGTCGGCAAGTACGGCGTTGGCGCGTCGTGGATCTACGTCAGCATCCACGTCTTCGGCGCCGCACCGCCCCCCTTGGCCGTGGCTCTCGTGGCGCTGTTCGTTGCGGGGATGGCGCTGTTCACCGGTGTCCTCGGACTGGTCTACCACCGCGTGGCTGCAAGCGGCCGACGAGGCGGCGGCATCGTGGAAGCGCTGGCGTTCGCGACGCTTTGGACGGCGCTGGAGTGGGTACTCACTTGGTTCCTCACGGGCTTCCCATGGCTGTTTGCGGGGTACGCCTTCATCGACACGCCGCTCGCCGGATTGGCCCCTGTCACGGGCGTACTGGGAATGTCCTTCGTCGCCGTGCTGACGGCCGCCTGCCTGGTCATCCTTCCCGCGCAGGACTCGACGCGCAGGCGCGTCCTGGTCCTGGCTGCGCCCGCAGCACTCTGGGTCGCGGCGTGGTCCCTACAGTCCGTGGCGTGGACGGAGCGCGGTGCCTCGCGCAGCGTCGCCTTGGTACAGGCCAACGTCCCGCAGGATGCCAAGTGGAACCGGGATCGCTTGCCGGAGTGGAAGGCGCGCTACGGGGAGCTGACCGCGCGCGCACGTAGCCGCGACATCGTGGTCTGGCCCGAGGCCGCGATTCCGGACTACTACCATCTCGCCAAGGTGTTCATCGACGACACCGTGCAGACCTTGAGCGGCGACCTCGTGCAGGGCACTGTGCTGGCCGAGGTGGACGAAGGCGGAACGCTCACGGTCTACAACGCCGCGGTGTCGAGCGCGGGCGGGATCTACAGGAAGCGCAGACTCGTCCCGTTCGGCGACTACGTGCCCTTCGAGTCAGCCCTGCGCGGGCTGATCGCCTTCTTCGATCTGCCGATGTCGCGTGGCACGCCGGGGGCGGAACCGCAACCGCACCTCAAGGCGGCCGGCTGGAATCTTGCCATGGCGATCTGCTACGAGATTGCCTACCCGAAGGCCGTTGCCGAGCATGGCCGGGACGCCGACGTGCTGGTGACGGTGAGCAACGACACCTGGTTCGGCTCGTCCATCGGGCCGCTGCAGCATGCCCAGATGGCCCGCATGCGTGCGATCGAGAACGGCAAATACCTGCTGCGCGCGACGAACAACGGCGTCACGGCTCTCATCGACGACCGGGGCGCCGTCGTCGCCGAACTGCCGCAGTTCGAGCAGGGTGTACTCACCGGCACCGTCCAGGCTACATCGGGTTCCACGCCGTTCGCGCGGTTCCTGAACGCGCCGTTGCTGGGTGTGCTTGCGATCGTCGCGGTCGGCTTGGTCACCGTCTCGGTGCGTCGAGGGCGGGGGGCGATCCACGGATGATCGGCGCTGGGGTCCGGTAACTTCCCGGCACGTGCGCCGCCAGCCACTCAGCGGGGTCGGTGCGCGGCAAAGTCAAAGCGGGCTCGCCCTTGCAGCTTAGGCGGTACAGCAGACGCGCGTCCTCGACATCGTTGACGTTGACCTTCATCGGCGGCGAATTGTGCAGGGTCATGGTGTTGTCCCAGATCGTCACGTCGCCCGGCTCGTGGACATGGTCGTAACGGAACCGGGCGTCGAGGACGTGGGCTTCCAGCGCATCGAGGAACCGCCGCGAGTCGGCCTCGGATAGGCCGTCGACCGTGATCGGCGGCCGCACGCGCGGACGCGATGCCCACACGGGGCTGTGCAGCGACTCGATGCCCGAGCGCGGGTTGGTGCGGACCAGGGGCGCAAGCCAGCCAGGGTCGCCGGCATTCAGCCGCCGACGCACCCGGACCCTGCGCAACCGGTCCTGCTCCGCTGCGGGCAATGCGGCGAACGCGGCCGCGGTGTCGGCATAGGCCGTCTCGCCGTTGCGCGGCAGTCGCAGGCGGCGGCGCATGAGCTTAGGGTCGGCGCCGTCGAAATACGGATGCTTCCCGTTCCCGGTGACCCAGGTGCGACCGGGTGCGTTCCGGCGCGTCGGCACGGCGTGGACGAGGAACATGGACACGTAGATCGGCAACGGTTCGTATTCGATGTCCGTGTGCCAGGAACCGCCGCCGCCAACGCGTGGCTCGCCTTGGCCGGCGCGGAAGTTGGCGACCACGAGCACCGCCGGCGAGTCGTGCGCTAGGCACTGCAAGCGCCCTGGAAACGCGCCGTTCACGGCCGCCGCGGCGCGTTTGGCGGGCGGGACCATGGCGATCGAGCCGTCGCTCGGGCCGTCCGACTGCGCGGGTTTGCCACCCCGGGTGAAGTTGCTCGGGTGCGGAACGGGTGCGCCCCAGTGGTTGGCGAACCGTTCGAAGTCGGCGAGCGTGAACGTCGCGAGATCCTGGCCCGGGATGGTGACGATCCGGTAAAGGCTGAGTGCGTCGAGAAGGACTGAGACCTGGTCCGGATTGAGCTGGCTGCCCAAGTCGACCCCGTTCACCCGGATGCCGGCACCGCTGCCAGCGAGCGGACCGTTGCAATCCACGGCGCTGCCGAAGGCGCGCTGTACGCGACGGCGCAGATCGGCGAACTCAGTCATGGTCTTTCTCTCGAGCGGCCGCGCCGCTACGAACCCTAACACCCGTCGAACGCCGGGATTGCGCGCGCCGGAACGACCGTGCTAGAAACATAGCATCCTAGCTGCCCGTTGTTGGAACCCATGTTACATCCGAAGTTTGGTCCACCATGGCGCAAGTTGGCGTGCCGCGTCCTCTCATGGTTGACGGCGCTGCTTGCGCTGGATGCCTACGCGAGCGAGACGCCGGTGGTCTTGCAGGCGATGCAGGCGGAGCTGGCGCGTTCGATGGAGGCGCTTGCCGGCGAGGAGCAGCCGCCGTACTTCCTGAGCTACGAGATCACGGAGCTGCGCAACGTCGGCGTTTCGGCCTCGTTCGGCGCCCTGACGAGCAGCGGCGACAATCGTAGCCGCGGGCTCGATGTCGACTTGCGCGTCGGCGGCCACAAGCTCGACAACACGCGCCAGATCAGGGGCGCGAGAAACGCTTTTCCGTCGTCCCTCTGGAGCCTCGTGGCGGCGCCGGTGGAAAATGACGTCGACGCCATACGCAGCGTGCTGTGGCGCGAGACCGATCGCCAGTACAAGCTCGCCATGGAGCAGTTCACGAACGTCGTGACCAACGTGCAGGTCAAGGTGGAGGCCGAGGACCAGGCCGGGGACTTCAGCCGCGAGCCGGGACACCGGGCGATCGAGGAGGCGGCACCGATCGATGTCGATCGCGCGGACTGGGAAGCCAAGGTCGCACGCTACTCGGCGCCGTTCTCGGCCTACGGCGAGATTCTCGACGCGTCGGCACGGCTGAGCGCTTTCACGGAAACGCGTTGGTTCGTCAACAGCGATGGTGCCGCGATCCAGACGGCCGAGACGATCTACCGGTTGTTCATCTCCGCGAGCACCAAGGCCGAGGACGGCATGGAGTTGCCGCTGTATCGAGACTACGGATCGTTCACCCTCGACGGCTTGCCGGACGACGAAACGGTGGCCGGCGATGTCAGGACGATGATCGACACGTTGCTCGCGCTGCGTGAAGCGCCCGTGGTGGAGCCGTACACCGGGCCGGCCATCCTCTCCGGCACCGCGAGCGGCGTGTTCTTCCACGAGATCCTCGGCCATCGCGTCGAAGGGCATCGGCAGAAGCTGGAAGACGAGGGACAGACCTTCAAGAAGATGCGTAACGAACGCGTGCTTCCGGAGAACTTCTCGGTGTTCTTCGACCCGACCCAGAAGCGCCTCGCGTCGTTCGACCTCGTCGGCAGCTACCGCTACGACAACCAAGGCGTGGCCGGACGGCGCGTTGCGGTGATCGACAAGGGGGTGCTCAAGAACTTCCTCATGTCGCGCATGCCGATCGACGGCTTCCCGAACTCCAACGGCCACGGTCGCAAGCAGATGGGCTACAAGCCGGTGGCACGGCAATCGAACCTGATCGTGCACGTCGAGAATCCGCTCACGAGCGAGGCGCTCAAGGCGCGGCTGATCAGCGCGATCCAAGCTGAGGGCAAGCCGTTCGGGCTGCGCTTCGTCGAGATCCAGGGCGGGTTCACCATCACGGGCCGGACGATTCCCAACTCCTTCAACGTGACACCGCTGTTGGTCTACCGGGTCTATCCCGACGGTCGCGAAGAACTGGTGCGGGGGGTGGATCTCATCGGCACGCCGCTGACGACATTCAGCAGAATCGTCGCCGGCGACGACCAGATCGCCGTTTTCAACGGCACCTGCGGTGCCGAGTCGGGCGGTGTACCGGTCGCCGCGGCCTCGCCGGCAATCCTCGTCTCCCAGATCGAGGTGCAGAAGAAGTCGAAATCGCAGGAGCGACCGCCGCTGCTGCCTGCGCCCATCGGAGGGCAGACCCATGACCGAATCTGAAGCGCACCGCAAAGGGCTCTTCGCGGCCACGTTGGGCGCCCTTGTTGGCGTGATCCCGCCGTTCGGCGCGGAACCCGAAGGCGCGACCATGCACGCGCTGCGCGACGAATTGGCGCGCTCGATGGCGGAACTGCGCATGGACGGCATGCCCGCCCCCTACTTCATCGCCTACACGGTCGTGGACGCCGACACCATCGAGACGGGCGCGAGTTTCGGTGCTTTGTTGCCGACCACAGAGTCGCGTTCGCGGCGCCTTCAGGTGGAACTGCGCGTTGGCGAACCGGCGTTCGACAACACCAACTACCGCGATCGCTCGTTCCTGCCGACGCGCGCGCAGACCCGGACGCTTCCTCTCGCCGACGACTACCAGGAGATCCGGCGGCAGACCTGGCTCGCCACGGACGCCGCGTACAAGCAAGCGCTGGAGATGCTTGCGAAGAAGCGAGCCGTTCTTCAAAACGAAACCCGCAGCGAGGACGTGGCTGACTTCCACGCCCAGGAGCCGTCGAGCCACTTCGAGGAGCCCGACACCTCCGCACTCCCGGTTGCCGAAGTGCGCGACCTTGTGCGCCAGGCGTCCTCGGTCTTCGTGGACATGCCTCTCGTGTACAACTCGACCGTCAACGCGACGCTCAGCAACCGGCACATCACCTACGTCAACAGCGAGGGGACGGCGTTCACCCGGTCCGACCCTCACGCGGCGGTCTGGGTGCGGGCGCGGACGCAAGCCGAAGACGGTGCGGTCGTGGACGACTTCGCTGCCGTGCACGGCCGGCACTGGGACGAAGTCGACCGGGACGGCCTGCTGGCGTCAGCGCGCGAGGTGGGAGAGAACGTTGCGGCGCGTCGGGCAGCCCCAGACCTCACGCGCTACACGGGCCCAGTGCTGGTCACCGGGCAGGCCGCTGCCGAACTCTTCGCGCAGGCGGTCATGCCGCGCCTGCTCGGCAAACGCGCTCCGGACATGACGCCGCAGTTCCGCCGGTTCGGCGCGTCCAGGAATCCGTTTCTCGACAAGCTTGGCGGCCGCGTGCTGCCGCGGTTGCTCACCGTCGTTGACGACCCGACGATCGCCGCCGCGGATGGCTTTCTCGGCGGCTTCCCGGTGGACGACGACGGCGTACCGGCCGCCCCAACGACGCTGGTCGAGCGGGGCATCCTCAGGACGCTGCTGAGCACGCGCAACCCCGTTCCGGGCGTGGACGCGAGCACGGGCAACCGGCGAGGCGCCGGTCCGCTACCGAGCAATCTTCTCGTCACCACGGCGCGCGGTTTGGCGCCCGCCGACCTCAACGAGGAGTTCGCGCAACTGGTGGCTGAGTGGGGAACCGAGTACGGCGTCGTGGTTCACCGCTTGGGCAACCCCTCGGTCAGCCAGGACGGCGCATCCACCGCGCGGATGATCGTCTTGGGCGCATCGCAGGAGACATCGGTGGAGGGCGTGACCCTGGCCTACAAGGTGTTCGCGGACGGTCGTCGCGAACTGATCCGCAACGCGGAGTTCACGGCGTTGAGCGAGGCGGCGTTCAAGGACATCGTGGCGGTTTCCGAGGCGCCGAACGTGTACACGATGAGCTACGACGCATCCGACTTCCCCTCGTTCTCCTTCTCAGGCGTGCCGGCTCCCGGGACGCCTCGCATCACGATCTCCATCCCCGATCTCCTGTTCGAGGAGCTGACCCTGCGCAAGCCGTCGGAGAATATCCCGCGCCCGCCGGTCGCCGGCCACCCCTACTTCGACGACGAGCGCGGCTGAGTGCCGTGCCGCATTGCGATCCAGGTGGCCAGGCTTGGATTGATCGAGACGCCTTCGCCGCCCTCGTCGCCACGTCCTGCGTGGCGCTGGTCGCCGTCGTACTCGCAGAGGACGCGACGACACGTTCGGTACGTGACGGCGTCTACACGGCTGCCCAGGCCGAGCGCGGCCGAGAGGTCTATGCCGCCCAGTGCGAGGCATGCCACAAGACCGACCTGCGCGGCGAGCAGATGACGCCGTCCCTGGTGGGGGTCTCGTTTGCCTTTCGGTGGAACGAGAGGACCCTCTACGACTACCTCGCCGGCATGCGCGCCACCATGCCCCAGGGTGCGCCGGGCGGCTTGAGCGACGCGGCCTACGTGGACGTGCTGGCCTACATCCTGGCCGAGAACGGGTATCCGAGTGGCGAGGTCATGCTGGTCGCTGACGCGGCTGTGCTGAAGGCGATCGGGATCGAGGCCGACTTTTAGCGCACGACTTGGTCGTGCGCCATTGTCCCCAGCGCGATGCCGGGCTATCTTGGCGTGAACGGCGGGCCGTGCCGCCGATTAGGGGATTACCCATTCGTGATCGCGGCCGCCCCGGCTTACGCGGTGATGGACAGGTGCCGATGACGAGTCCGGCGGATGCCTATGCCGCCCTTTCGCCGTCGGCGCGCCTGGTCGCCCAGGTCTACGGCGTGGTCGCGCCGCACACCGTGGGCGTGCCACGGATCACCAAGGTGCTTGCGCGCGCGGGGATCAGCCTGCTGCGACGGCCCCTGGCTGAGGCCGAGGTTCGCCGCTGCAGCCAGGAAATCGTCGATGCCGGGATCGGCTTCAGACCCCCGCGCCCGACCAACGCGGGCATCTGCGCGCGTCCGGAGTGGACGGTGTCGTTGACCTCGGAGGCGGCGCAGGGAAGCCGCCTGGAACCGATCCTGAGTGCATTCGAGGCGACCCGTCCCAGTCCCCGATCCGATCCATTCATGTACGAGACGCTGTTCCGCTGCTACGCGGTCGCCGGCGATTTCGACAATCTCGACGAGTTGATGGGCCGCGAACGGCACCCGGATGACTGGCGGTTTCTCGCCGAGCCGCTGGCGGTCGATGTCCTGGCCCGGCTGCCTAGGGGTCACGTCGACAACGCCTTGGCGGGGTGTCTGCGCCATGTGGCGGAGACCGCAGGCGCTGCGGAACCGGTGATCGACGCCTGCCGGAACTTGGCGACGACTCCGGCGATCCATGCGGCCGAGATCGCCTTCATCGAGATTCTCAAGGGACGTTTCCAGGCCGCCGAGGAGGTTTTTGACGCCTTGCCGAAGGCCGTTCGTGATCGCAAGCCGGCGACGACGGGGCGCATCGCCACGAGGGCCCTGATCGCGACGCTGCGCGGCGACGACCTCGCCGCGCGGCGCTCGGTCGATGCCTGCCTTGTCGCGGAGAAGATCGGTACCCGCCGACGCCATGTGTTCCCGGATCACACGACGTTCGCATGGGCGCTGCTGTCCCTTGTACGACTGGACGCCCCGGAGCCGCATGCGCTGCTGACCCAGTTGCTGCGCACGGCGGAGCGGCATGCCAGCATGCGGCGCGACGAGATCGCTCTCGCGGTCGACGCGTTGTGCGCGAAGACCGGACGGGCGGTCTATGCGCGGGGTGCGGACACTCCGCATCTCGAGGTGCTCCGCGACGGGCTGCGCTACTGCTGGATCGGCGGGCACCGTCTGCACGGTCTCGACGAGTGGCGACCGCTCATGGAGACGTTCCGCGAGCGGGCGCAAGCCAATGGCTATGCCTGGCTTGCGGCCGAATGTGCGGCGATCCAGCGCCGGATCGCCGAGCTGGCGGGCGAACCGGGCTCTGGACCCGATCCGGCCCCGCTGCACGCCGCGCTCGGGACCAGGACACTCACCGACCTGGCGGCGCCGGTTCCGGTCTGGGAGCGTTCGCTGCGAGCCTTGGAGCAGTTCGCCTACGCTGCGCGCAGCGAGAAGGATCAGAAACCGGCGGGCGACGCCGAACCGCGCAAGCGTCTCGCCTGGGACATCGTGGAGGTGGAGCGCGGCATCCAGCTCAGCCCGCGCGAACAGCGCGAGACCCGGGGCGGAGGCTGGAGCAAGGGCCGCCGCGTCGCCCTGAAACGGCTCTCCGCCGAGGCCGAGACCATGGAGTTCCTTCGCGAAGAGGATCTGGCCGCTGCGGCAGCGATTACGGTCCAGCGCCACTGGGGCAATCCGGAATACGTCCTCGGTGTGCGGGGGCTGTACGCCCTGGCCGGCCATCCGCACATCTTCAACGCCGCTGGCGAGCCGGTGGACATCGTCCGCCGCGATCCCGAGTTGCGGATCGACGAGGGCGATGGCGGTCGCGCGGTCGTCGTCCTCGAACCGCACGGATGGGACAGCGAGGACGAGTACGGCGTGGCGCGCGTGTCCGACAACCGCTACGAGGTCAGCCGCTTCACAGCGGATCATCGGCGCTTATTCGACGTCATTCCGCCCCAGGGCCTGGTGGTTCCGCCGCAGGGCAAGTCGCGGCTTCTCGAGGCGGTGTCGGGACTCGTCGGCCAGGTCCGCGTGCAGAGCGCGGCGGGCTCCGTCCACGCCATCGCGGAGGTCGCGGCGGATGCGGCGCCATGGGTGCGTCTGGAACCATTCGAAGCCGGCTTGACCGTCGCCCTCGTGGTCGAGCCAATCCCGGACTCGGGCATCTTCTTCGAGCCGGGCCGGGGCGGCGGAACGGTTTTCGCGAACCGGGAAGGCGAGAACGTCCAGGCGCGGCGTGACCTCGCGGCCGAGCGGCAAGCCGTGTCGGCGCTGATCGACGCGTGTCCCGGGCTTGCGTCGCGACCGACCGAATACACCCCGCTACTGTTGCCGGAACCGATCCCTTGTCTCGAGCTGCTCGAACAGCTCGAGGCCGCGGGCGCGCGCTGCAAGTGGCCCAAGGGAGAGCCGTTCCGGATTCTCGCACGGCGTTCGGCAGCCGCCCTGACGCTGTCCATCAAGTCCGCCGAGCAATGGCTCGAGGCTTCCGCCAGGCTCGTCGTCGACGATGACACGGTGCTCGACCTGAAACGCCTCTTCGCGATGCTCGACGCGAATCCTGGATCGCGCTTCCTGGAACTCGACAGCGGTGAATTCCTGGCGCTGACAAGCGCATTCCGCCGCCAACTCGAGGATCTCAAGAGCTTGTCGGCCCCGGCTGCCGACGACGCCGTGCGCATCCATGCGTTCGCGGCGTCGTCGCTCGAGGATCTACTCACCGAAGCCGAGGCGGACCTCGACCAGGGGTTGCGGGACCTGCGTGCGCGGGTCGCCGCGGCGCGCGACTTCGAGCCTGCCCTGCCCAATACGCTGCAGGCGGAACTGCGTCCGTACCAGGTCGACGGCTACCGTTGGCTTGCCCGTTTGGGCCGCTGGGGCGCGGGGGCTTGCCTCGCTGACGACATGGGCCTCGGCAAGACCGTGCAGTCGCTGGCTGTCCTGCTGGAGCGGGCGCCGGAGGGTCCGGCGCTCGTCGTTGCGCCCACCTCGGTGGTCGCCAACTGGGTCGACGAGGCGCGCCGCTTCGCACCGACCCTGAACGTCAAGGTCTACACTGGCCAGATCGGTTCCCGCGCGCCGCTGCTTGCCGATCCGCAGCCGTTCGACCTCTACATCACCACCTACGGTTTGCTGCAGAACGACGTCGAGGAGTTGGCGGAAGTACATTGGCACACCGCCGTACTCGACGAGGCCCAGGCGATCAAGAATCCGACCGCCAAGCGCGCCCGTGCGGCGAAGCGGCTGCACGCGGACTTCCGCATCGTGACCACCGGTACGCCGATCCAGAACAACCTGATGGACCTGCACTCACTGTTCGGCTTCCTGAACCCGGGCCTCTTGGGATCGCAGGACCGATTCCGCGCCAATTTCGCCGAGCCGGTGGAACGCGACGGCGACTTCGATGCCCAGGCGCGGCTGCGGCGCATCATTGCGCCGTTCATCCTGCGCCGCCTGAAAACCGAGGTGCTGGACGACCTGCCGGAGCGCACGGAGATCACCCTGCATGTCGCGCTGTCGCCGGAGGAGGCGGGCCTGTACGAGACCCTGCGGCAGCGTGCTGTCGACGAGATGGCGAGAGCGGCGGACGCCGACATGAGCCCAGGAGAGCGCGGCTTCGCCCTGCTCGCCCACTTGACGCGCCTGCGCCTGGCGTGCTGCAACCCCAGGCTCGTGCTCGATACGGCCGTGGACGTGCCGTCAAGCGCGAAGCTCGTGACCTTTGCCGCGACACTCGACGAATTGTTGCAGAACCGGCACAAGGTGCTGGTGTTCTCGCAGTTCGTGCAGCATCTCAAGCTCGTCGCGGAGTACCTCGACGACGCCGGCATCTCCTATCAGTACCTCGACGGCAGCACGCCCGCGAAGGCGCGCCGGGAGCGCATCGCGGCATTCCAGTCCGGCGAAGGCGACGTATTCCTAATCTCCCTCAAGGCCGGCGGCGTCGGCCTCAACCTGACCGCGGCCGACTACGTCATCCACATGGACCCGTGGTGGAATCCCGCGGTCGAGGACCAGGCGTCCGACCGGGCGCACCGCATCGGCCAGACCCGGCCGGTGACCATCTACCGGCTGGTTGCCGAAGGCACGATCGAGGAGCAGATCGTCGACCTGCACAGGCACAAGAGGCACCTGGCCGAACAGTTGCTGGAAGGTACGGACGCCACGGGGCGCTTGAGCACCGAGGAGTTGGTCGAACTCTTGCGGCGGCCGGTAGGAGTGGTTTGAGAGCTCCCACAAGTCGGCGACCGGTCAGCGACTCAGCACGACCCCGATGCGGTTGGCGTCGTCCTCTTCGGTCGGCGGAAACCGCATGACGATGTCATCCCGCCCGTCGTCGTTGAGGTCGGCGACGGTGACGCCACCGGGCATGGTTGTGGCGGGGAAGTCGACGGGAATCGTGGCCGGGCGGTCCCGGAAGAGCTCCTCGTCGCCGGTCCCGGCATAGACCTCGATTCCGCCGTCAACGGGAACCCAGAGGTCCGTCAGACCGTCGCCCGTCAAGTCCCCGGTGTCCAGCCAACGCCCGGAGAGAACCGAGCCGCTACGCAGGCTGAAGCGGAACCGGATCGGCTTGGTGACGTTGGGCTCCTCCGGGTAGGCGTTGTCGCCCATGACGTAGAACTCGATGTCGAAGCGCACCGAACCGGTCAACAGGGCGGCGATGATCTTCCCGATGCCGATGTCGATCGATGCCATGCCCAAGTCCTTGCGGCCGTCGTTGTTGAAGTCGCCCGTCTCGAAGGGGCCTTGGATCCCGTCCGATTCGATCACGGTCGCCGGCGTCTTGGCGAACCGCGTGCCGCCGTCGACACGTTCGCCGAAATAGAAGGCGTAGCGCGTCGACTGGTCGAGGAAGCCGGTGATCGTCAACGTGATGGTGACCAGGTCGCCGACGCCGTCGCCGTTGTAGTCGCCGACATCGTAAAGGGTGACCCGCTCCGGGTCGGATTCGTCGGGGTTGCCGACGCCGATGGAGATCGTGACGTCGTCCGAACTGAACTCGATGGGCAGATCGAGCGCCACGGGCGTGGTATCGAAGCTCGTGTCGTTCGCCCGGTAGACCAGGAACTGCTCGTCCTCCCAGAACGCCAGATCGTTGCGTCCGTCGCCGTCGTGGTCCAGCTCGTAGATCGCCCGCGGTCGGTAGCTGACCGACCGGAACCCGGCGATGGAAGTCGGCGTGGCCTTGAGCTTCACGGGACCGATCCAGTCGGTGTTCGGCGTTTCGTCCTGGAGCCAAACCCAGTAGCCGTCGAAGTCTGCGAGGACGAGGTCGGCCAAGGTGTCACCGGTGACGTCGCGGACGATTTCGACCTGGGGAACATCGAGCGGTGGCACGTTGTAGACGGACGGGGCCGAGACCAGCGTTGTCCGGACCCAACCGTCGGGATCGAGCCAGTCCAGGTGATCCCGGCGGAACATCAGCAAGCGGTCCCGGTCCGAGGACTCCACCATGTCGACGAAGATCACGTCATCGGGGACGTCCGATGCATACGCCAAGTCCCAGCCGGACCCGTCGAACGCGAACAGGGCCATTCGCCGATCGCGGGTTTCGCCCCCGTCGGCGAAGACCACGAGGTTGTCGACCTCGCTACCGGTCAGATTGCCGTGGAGGACGATGCCGTCGGACTCGCCGACGTCGACCAGGTAGCTCGAGTATTCCAGCTCGGCTGAAGCCGGGGCGGACAGAAGCCCCGCTGCGAACGCCAAGAACCAACTTGGACCGCGCATGGCGCTCCGCTCCCCGCAAAACAGGGCGGTATGACCCACGGTTCGTCGAGTTGGTTCAATGCGACACGTCGAGGTTGCGTGGACGTCCACTCGACGCACGCCGACCGTGTGCAAGGTCGATGGCTTCCCTGGCCCTTCCCTGGGGCGCGGTACGGGGCCGCATCCGGCTATGATCGCAGCCCCTATTCCGGGAGGGAGGGATGGACCACGTCAACCGCCGGCAGTTGCTCAAAGCTAGTTCGGTCGCTACTGCCATTGGGATGCTGGCTCAGGAGACTTCGGCCGAGGACTCCTCTTCCGGGGTCACTCTGACGGATTCAACGGTCCGCATGGTCGGCGATGGCCTGGGCTTGACGCCTAGGCAAACCGCCGCGGTCCTGGAAGGCTTGGCCGCAGGACAGGCGATCACGCCGGACTGGTATTCCGTCGGCGGTGCCGTGGATCACTTGGAGCGCCAGTTCGCACGGGAACTCGGCAAGGACCGGGCGATCTTCATGCCCACCGGCACGCTCGCCAACCACCTCGCCGTGCGGGCGCTTGCCGCGGGACACGGCCGAGCGATCGTGCAGGCCGAGAGCCACCTCTACAACGACGCCGGCGACTGCGTCCAGCGCTTGAGCGGCATCCCGCTGGTCCCGCTCGGCGCCGGCCGGCGCGATTTCACCCTGGCCCAGGTCCAGCGAGTCATGGACCGGACGACAACCCGGCGCGTCGCGGCCCCGGTGTCGGTGATCTCGATCGAGACGCCTGTCCGTCGCCGCTACGGCGAGACGTTCGATGCGGGAGAGCTCGAGAACGTCACGGCGTACGCCAGGGACCGCGGCATAGGCCTGCATCTCGACGGTGCCCGGTTACACATCCAGGCGGCTTACGAGGATCGACCCGTGGCCGATTACGCGGCGCTCTTCGACACCGTCTACATCTCCCTCTACAAGTCATTCAACACGCCTTCCGGCGCGATCCTGGCCGGGCCGAAGTCGCTGCTCGACGGCATGGTAGATACGCGCCGGATGTTCGGTTCCGGGTTGCCAGCGGCTTGGCCGTTCGCGGTCGCAAGCCACTACGCCCGGGGCTTCATCAGTCGATTCGGCCAGGCGGTTGCCGTCTCCGAGGCATTCTTCGCCGAGCTTTCAACGCGTGGTGCATTCGCGGTCGAACGGATTCCGTACGGCACCAACATCGCCCGTCTGCAGGTGAAGGCGGACGACCTCCCGGCGTTCCGCCGCCGCCTCATGGCCGAGGGCATCGTGCTTTCGCCACCCCGTCGGACGGGCTTCTGGGTCACCGTCAATGAGACTTGGAGTCGACGCTCGGCCGGCGACTTGGTGGACAGCTTCGAGGCGGCGGTGGCCGCCTGAAAGCGCACCGATGGGCTCAATCGCCGGGCGCGTAGTACGGCGTTCTGCGTGACTCGTCGTAATCGAGAATCGTCAGGCGTTCCATTAGCCGGCGGTGAGGCCAGAAGTCTCCGCTCGCGCTGTGCAGCACGCAGCGGTTGTCCCACATCGCCATCGAGCCGACTTCCCAGCGCACCCGGCAGGTGTACTCGGGGCGACCTTCCTGGAGCTTCATCTGCCACAGCAACGTCCGTTCTTCGTCCTCCGGGATGCCGTGCTCCTCGGCGAAGCGCCGCACGAAGCCCTGCTGCACGTACAACGTCGTGCCGCCCGTCTCCGGGTGCGTCCGGGCGACGGGGTGCACGGCGATGGGCGTCTTACCGTCCATCTGGTGGCCCACGGTGCCGACGTGCACGGCCTTCAAGTGGCGAACGCGTTCCTTGGTCTCGAGGCCAAGCCCTTCCCACATGCCGTAGCAGTCGCAGAAACACGTGTCGCCGCCGACCGGGGGTGCCTCGCGGCACATCAGGATCGACCCCATCGGCGGGCGTTGCTGCCAGGTTGCATCCGCATGCCAGCCCGATGCGGCGTTTGGCACGGTTTCATCGGAGGGCAGGATCAGCATGTCGGGAATGCCGGGAGCCTTGATCTGCTGATTCAAATCATGGGGTGAGTTCGGGACGTGCTCGCGCTCGCCGAACGGTGCGCCGACTTCCCCGAAGCGCTGCGCGAATTCGACCATCTGTGGGCGGGTGAGATGCGCTTGACCCCGGAACATCAGCACCTTGCGTTCGAGCCATAGGCTGCGCAGGAAGGCCACCATCTCGGGGTCGTCGAGATCCTTGGCGAGGTCGAGGCCGTGGACGATCGTCCCGATGCTCGGCTGCACGGGTTCGAGCTTGAGGTCGATGCCGCACACCTTGACGGGCTTGTAGTAGACCGTGCCGAAATGGCCCGCGACGAGGTCGTCCTGGGCGCGGATGCCTTCCATCATCGCCTGACGGCTGGCGACGCCGGGGGCGCGAACCTGGGCCACCGCGCCGATCGGTGTCGACTGCGACGGCGGCTTGTCGGCGTTGGCGCGCTCGGCCCGGCGGACGTAGAGCGGGTTGTCGGCGAGTTGCGGATCCTGGGGTTCGAGCATTCGGCTGCCTGCGCCCGTGCAGAAAGAAGTAGCCACGCGAGTATACGCCGGGTGTCACCCGGCGTCCGTTGTCGAAGTCGGCTACGCTTGGTCGCATCCAAGCTTGAGGTGATGTCGCTGGAAACGCGCGTGCAGCCCGCCGCCGACCCTGTGCTCGAGGTCGCGGGCCTGGTGACCGAATTCCGGACGCCGGACGGCGCGGGCCGCGCCGTCAACGGCGTCTCGTTCGACGTGCGTGCGGGCGAGACCCTAGGCGTCGTCGGCGAGTCCGGCTGCGGCAAGAGCGTGACGGCGCTGTCCATCTTAGGGCTCGTTCCGAGTCCGCCCGGGCACGTGGTCGGAGGCCGCGCGCTGCTCGAAGGGCGCGACCTTTTGACCATGCCGGAACGTGAGCTCAAGGACGTCCGCGGCAACGAGATCGCCATGATCTTCCAGGAACCGATGACGTCCCTTAACCCCGTGCTCACCGTCGGCTACCAGATTGGCGAGGCGCTGCGCCGCCACGAGAACGTGTCGCGGCGAGCGGCACGCCACAGGGCCGCTGCGCTTTTGGAACTGGTGCGCATTCCGGAACCGGTTCGCCGCCTCGACGAATACCCGCACCAGTTGTCTGGCGGGATGCGCCAGCGGGCCATGATCGCCATGGCGTTGGCCTGCAATCCGAAGGTGCTGATCGCCGACGAGCCGACCACGGCGCTCGACGTGACCATTCAGGCACAGGTTCTCGATCTGATCGGCGATTTGCAGGCCCGCCTTGGCACGGCCGTCATCCTGATCACGCACGATCTCGGGGTGATCGCGGAGTCTGCGCACCGCGTGATCGTCATGTACGCGGGCCGCAAGGTCGAGGAGGCGGATGTCCACGACCTGTTCGCCGCGCCGCTTCACCCCTATACACAGGGGCTCTTGGCATCGGTGCCGCGGTTGGGGACCGGGTCCGAGGCGTCGGCGACGCGGTTGGCCGAGATCGCCGGTGTCGTGCCGTCGTTGACTGCAATGCCCAGCGGCTGCGCGTTTGCACCGCGTTGTCCGCGGGCGGATGACCGCTGCCGTGCAGAAGTCCCAGCGTTCGACGCGCGCGGGCAAGCCGGTCACAGCGTCGCCTGCTGGAACGTTTGACCAGTGCGGCCCGTGAGCACACCACCGATGCTCGAGGTCAGGGACCTTGAGAAGCACTTTCCCGTTCGCAAGGGCCTGTTCGGGCGGGTGACCGGACACGTGCACGCGGTCGACGGCGTGAGCTTCGCCATCGGTGCGGGGGAGACCCTCGGCCTTGTCGGCGAGTCCGGATGCGGCAAGACGACCGTCGGCCGCACGGTGCTTCGGCTCCTCGCGCCTACGGCCGGCACCATCCGCGTAGACGGCGACGACATCACGAGGCTCGGCAACCGAGACCTGCGGCCTTATCGCCGACGCATGCAGATCATCTTCCAGGATCCCTTCTCGTCACTCGACCCGCGCATGTCCGCCGCTGACATCGTCGGCGAACTGCTCGGCGTGCACGATGTTGCCAAGGGCACCGAGCGCCGCGAACGCGTGGCAGCCCTGTTCGAGCGCGTCGGCCTGCGCGCCGACCAACTCGACAACTACCCGCACGAGTTCTCCGGCGGCCAACGCCAGCGGCTGAGCATCGCCCGGGCGCTGTCGCTGAATCCGGAGCTGATCGTATGCGACGAACCGGTGTCGGCGCTCGACGTGTCCATCCAGGCACAGGTCATCAACCTGTTGATGGACCTGCAGGCCGAGTTCGGCTTGTCCTACCTTTTCATCGCCCACGATCTCGCCGTGGTGGAACACTTGAGCGACCGAGTTGCGGTGATGTATCTCGGCCGCATCGTCGAGTTCGCCGACAAGCGGACCTTGTTCGAGAATCCGCAGCATCCCTACACGGAGAGCCTGCTTGCCGCGGTTCCCGTTCCAGATCCGAGCCGCGCACGCAGCAAGCGCCACCTCGAGGGCGACGTCCCGAGCCCGGTGAACCGCCCGTCGGGTTGCCACTTCCACACGCGGTGCCCCTACGCGACGGCGCAGTGCCGTGCCGAGGAGCCCCGCCTCAAGCCGATCGCCGAAGGCCACGAGGTCGCATGCCATCTGCGTTAAGGCCAGTCGTGCTTGGGGGCGCCCTGCTCATTGGCTTGGGCGGCTGCACGGGCCCTGACGAGGAGACGGAGCGTAGGCAGCAGCGACCGGTACGAACCGAGCCGGTCCATGGTGGCCATCTGCGCGTCGGCTACGCCTTGGAACCGACATCGTTGGATGCCGTGCTGGGCCGGTCCGGCGGCGACGCCTACTACTGGCGACAGATCTACGATCAACTGGTGGATGCGGATCGGGACCTGAACCCGCGCCCATCGACGTCCCTGGCGACGTCTTGGGAGATCTCCGAGGATCCAGACGCCATCACATTCCACCTGCGCGAAGGCGTCGTCTTCCACGACGGCACGCCGTTCGATGCCGAGGCGGTGAAGTTCAACGTCGAGCGGATCCTGGACCCGGCCACCAAGGCCACGCCGCGCGCCTCGATGACGGTCATCGACTCCGTGGACGTCGTCGATACGCACGTGGTGCGCTTCAACCTGTCGCGCCCGTGGGGGGCGGGAGTCAACATGCTGGCCGATCGCGGCGGCGTCATGAACTCGCCCGCCGAAGTGCTGCGCCTCGGCGCCGACTACGGCTGGCAGCCGGCTGGTACGGGACCGTTCCGCGTCGACCGTGTGATCACGGGCACGATGGTGCGACTCGTGCGCAACGAGGCGTACTGGGGGGTCGATGCCGAAGGGCGTCGGCTGCCCTATCTCGACGAGGTGACCATACGGGTCATCCGCGATGAAACGGTCCTGGCGTCGGCGTTGCGGACAGGCGAGATCGATGTGGCCTACCTGCCGTACAAGGATGTTGCGGCGTTTCGGCGCGACGACCGGTTCCGCATCGAGACCATGGACGGCGGGACGGTGGCGATGCTGTTGGCCTTCAACGTCGGCAGCCCGCCACTCGACGACGTGAACCTTCGGCTCGCGGTCGCCCACGCGATCGACCCGGTGGTGATCAACAAGGCCATCTACTTCGACAAGGTCCTGGTGGCCGACTCCGGGATGTGGCCCGTGGGTGCCATGGCGCACGACCCGGACGTGCCACGGCCGCGCTACGACCTCGACAAGGCCCGCGAATACTTAGCGAAGGCCGGCAAGCCGGACGGGTTCGAGTTCACCGCACTGACCTGGACCAGCCCGGTGCTGATCCCGACCGCGGAGATCATCCGCGCGATGCTGAAGAAGATCGGCGTCGTCATGAACATCGAAGTGTTCAGCGTCGGCGTGGCCACGGAGAACTTTTTCCACGGTCGACTGCATCCGGTCTACATCACAGGGTGGAGCCGTTACCCGGAGCCCGACTGGATCGCCTCGTTGGCGTTCAAGAGCGACGGCTTCTACAACGCGGGCAACCTGCCGCGTCCGGACGTCGATGCGCTCGTTGAAGAGGGCGCTTCTCTCTACGCCCCGGAGGATCGCCAGCGCGTCTATCGCGAACTCAACGCGCTGATCCTGCGCGAGGCCTGGTTCGTGCCGTTCCTGTACGGGGTCACCTATGCAGCCGCCCCGGGGAAGGTGCGCAACCTGGATCGCCTCATGGGCTGGGACGGGAAGATGAACCTGAAGGAAATCTGGCTCGACGAGTGAATGCGGCCTTTGCGGACCGTCGCTACTGTCGCTGACGCAACGCTTTGAGCTCAGCTTCCAACGCGTCCGCCCGTGCTGTCGCTCGGGCTGCCCGAGTCTCGGCGGCCTCCCTGGCCGCGATCTCCTCCTCGACATTGTTGATGCGCCCGGTTGCCGGATCGTGCAGCCGCAGGCTCTTGCCGTCGGCGTACAGGTAGAGGCCGAGCACCGCACTCCAGTACGGGACCGCGCCTGCCGGAACCGGCACCTCGTCGGCAGCCGGCGGCACCGGCGATGCCGCGGCGTACACGCCGTTGGCCAAAAGGCGACCGCCTAAGCCATGGGCGATCCGGTGTCGCTCGGGGTCGAAGATCCAGTACTCCGGAATGCCGATCGCCTCGTAGCGGTTGGGCTTGTCGACCGTGTCGCGTTCGCCCGAACCGAACGAGACGATCTCGATCACCAGATCCGGGACCGGTTCCTGCCAGAGCTTGTACGACATGCGGTCCGGGGCGGGCGGCGTGCCGGGTGCGTCGATGTCGCCGGCGGTCAACGACACCAGGATGTCGGGAGCCAGCGGCCGGCCGAACCGGTCCTCGGGGCGCGGATACAGGCCGACGTCGCTCGCGACCACCGCGCGGTCGCCGTGCAGGCGGGCGATCCGCGGACGAAGGATCGCCGCCAACTCCGTGCGGATGATCTCGTGGCGGAAGTTCTCCACGGGGCACTTGTAGAGAAAGCCGTCGCGGTCATACTCGCCGCCGGGCAAGGGGTGCGGCGGCGTTGTCGGCACGTTTGCGCGGTTCGGCGCGGCGTCCGCGCCGGGGTTCGGTTGTTCCCTTCTTCGCATGTCGAAACCGTACCACAGTCCGTTTCCGCGTCCGGCTTGCAGGCCTTGAACGGGGCATTTGACACGGGGTTAGGTGCGGCGGAAAAGGGACGATCGCCGCGTCTTGTTGTAGGGAATCGCCCCGTTGAATCGAGCGTACGAGCGCGGGCCGTTGCCATAGAATCGGCCAATGGCCGTTCGCATCTACTGTCGCGAGGCATCCCTTGGAACAGCCGGAGCCTGAACGGGCGCCATGTGGCAGTACGTCGTCCGTCGCCTGCTACAGATGCTGCCGGTGCTCGGCATCATCACCTTCATGGTCTATGCGCTCATGCTGGCCATTCCCGGGGACCCCGCGCGCGCGTTGATCGGCCCGGGCGAGTCCCTCGACGAGGAGCAGCTCGAACTCATCCGCAAGGAACACAACCTCGACAAGCCGGCGATCGTCCAATACGGCATCTGGCTCGGCAAGGCGCTCCGCGGGGACTTGGGCCGCTCGACCCAGAATCAGCGGCCGGTGGCGGAGGAACTCGGCACGCGGGCGCTCGTGACGCTGCAGTTCGGCATCGTCGCCTGGATCCTCGCCATGGTGATCGGCGTACCCGCTGGCATGGTCTCTGCCGTCTATCGCGGCAAACCCGTGGACTTCATCACCACGATCGTGTCCATCGGCGGCGTCGCCATTCCCAACTTCTGGCTCGGCATCATGGCCATCCTGCTGTTCGGCGTGATCCTCGGCTGGCTGCCGACACAGGGGTATGTCGACATCACGGAGGATCCGATCGAGGGCTTGCGGCACATGATCCTGCCGGCGTTCGCGCTCGGCATCACCAGTTGGGCACTCATCATGCGCCAGTCCCGGTCGGCGATGCTCGAGGTGCTCGCGCAGGACTACATGCGCACGGCGCGGGCCAAGGGCTTGCGCGAGCGCACGGTGATCTGGATCCACGCGCTGCGCAACGCGCTCCTCCCGGTGGTGACGGTGTTCGGCCTGCA
>JAPOVK010000048.1 GCA_026708185.1 Gammaproteobacteria bacterium
TCCGCGCACAGCACCTCGCCAAAGCGTCGTCCTGCCCGGTAGCCCGCCCGCGCGAGCAGCTCGCATTTCGCCTCATCGTCGTCCATCGCGTCGATGCGCAGGCGGATGTCTTCGTCCGGGTTCATGGTCGGGACGCGGTCTTCGATCCAAGCGAGTACCTCTTCGCCCAGGTCCACATGGTCGGGATGCTCGTCGAAACGGGCGAAACGCGGTCCGTAGAACCAAGCGAGTGCAACGCAATCGCCCGCCGGGTTCAGCCAAAGGCGAACGTCCCGGCGGTTGTCGAAGAGATCCATGTGGCTGTGGGTGACCATCATCCAGACGATGTCGCCAGGATGCCAATAAGAACATCCCCGACGAGCGTCGAGATTGTGGGCCGCGAACGCCGTCATGCCGCGAAGGTCCGCCTCCCCGTCGTAAGGTCTTGAAATCATGGCATTCAACCGCAGCCGAGCCCCGGACCGTCGAGGGGCAGCACCAGCCCATCGCGCATGGGCGGCATCGTCGCCGGAAAGGAGAACACCTGGCCAGCCGAAACCCACGGCATCTCCACCCACCGGGATGCAGGGGAGGTAAACGCCCACTGGATGGACGCGTACAGCGAGGGGCCGAGGCGGAAGTTGTGCGGGCAGAGGGCGACGTTGTACAGCTCGGCGAGGGTGCTGATGCGCCGAGCGGCGGTGAGGCCGCCGATCTTGGTGATCTCCGGTTGCACGTAGGCAAGCGCGCCGGTCGCGAGCAGCCGGTCGAAGTCCTCCAAGGAATACTCGTTCTCGCCAGCCGCCAGGTCGCAGGCGATGGACCCGCCAACACGGGCGATCGCGCCATGGTCTCGCATGGGCCGTACGGGCTCCTCGAACCAAGTGACCCCCAACTCCTCGAGCCGCGAGCCAAAGGCGATCGCCTCCAATGGATCGAAGTGGCCGTTGACGTCGACCATGATCTTGACGTCGTCCGCGTACTCGTTGCACAGCCCCGCAATGAACGCAAGGTCGATCTCGTGCAGCTTGATCGCGGTGAATCCCGCCTCGATAGCGCGCTCCGTCTCGGCGTCCAGGCGCTCCGCATTCCGGTAGCGCGGGAAACTCGCGTAGCCGGGAATGCCGTCGCTCACCGGGCCACCGAGCAGCGTCGCGACGCCCACGCCCAGGCGCTTGCCCTTCAAGTCCCAAAGCGCCAGATCCACGCCGGAAAGGCCCATGAGGAAGATGCCCTGGTCGGCATAGCGGTAGCCCCAGTCCATGAGTTCGAACCAGAGCCGCTCGATGGGGTCGGGATCGCGACCGACGAGCCGGGGCGCAAGCATGTCATTGATGACCGCGATGATCGGCGATCCCGTCCGGCTCGGCCGCTTGGCGTCGTAGATGCCCCACCAGGCCTCGCCGACACCCTCGAGGCCGTCGGAGTCGCGTACGCGGATGATCACGTTGACCTGTGGCTGGTCGTGCAGCAGTTCGGCGGTGACGCTTTCGATTCGGGGCATGGAAAGTCGCGCAGAGGCAGTAACGAGTACATTCTGGCACGGGAGGACGCCTTTAGCCCGCGCGCACCTACGACGCGTGCAGGAAGCTGGATCGGAACTGGATGCCCCAATGGCCGTCGACGAGGGTCGCGATCCAGAAGGTGTCGAAGCTGTGGTAGACGGTGCCGTCCGCACGACAGCGGTCGTTGCGTATGGCGATGTGCACCTTGTCCGTCCCTGCGTGCACGACTTCGAGACTCGCAACGACCGTGTGGTGCCAACCCTCCTCCTGCAACCGCGCTTCGCCGCGGCGCGAGCCGGCGATGAAGGCCTCGGCGTTCTCGATGGTGGTGAACTTCCCGTTGGCGAAGCGGATGTGCGGGTAGTTCAGCGTGTCCGCGTGGCGTTCATGGTCCTGGGCGTTGAAGGTACGAATGAAGGCCTCCACGACCTCGATCCCGCGCTGCGCGCTGTCTTCGTTCATGGCGTGGTCCGTGCTTGCGACTCCCGCAGTATGGCGGGTTCGTAGGCTTCCGGGCGAGCCCGTCGCGTCTACAGCAGGTCGAAGATGCGGCTGTACTTCAAGACCAGTTCGCGCTGCGGCGGCCCCAGACCCGACCGGGCATCGAGCTCGTTGTAGACCAGGTAGAGGCCGGCGTTCGCGGAGCGCAGCCACGAGAAGCGGACGTTCGCCGAGAACTCCTCGTCCGCGTCGTTGTATTGAACGAGCGCAGAGAGGTTGATCTTCGGTGTGAACGAATAGGAGAACCCGGCGCGGGCCAGGTTGACGCTGAACGAGCCGTCCTCGGAATCGAGGTCGATCCGATTGTGGTCCCACCCCGCCCACGCGGAGAGCGTCTCGTCCCGCCGGTAGTTGACGGTGGGGTAAACGGCGTGGCGGCGGCCGTTGTAGAACCCGCCTGTCACCAGGTGAGCGCCGGCGCTCCAGGTCGCGTTTTGCGGCGTGGCGGCGCCCAACTGGAAGGTTCGGGTTTGGTACTCCCCCGCCGGGACCGTCACGCCGGCGATGGCGAACGGTCGCTTGACGCCCTCGTGGATGAAGTTCAGCGCCGGCCACACGTCCGCGCCGTTCTTCCAGATCCACCAGCTCTCCAGGTGCAAGTCGCCGCTCTCGTGGTAGCCGTCGAAATCCCAGAAACCGGCGTAGGAGACGAAAGGGCGCCACTCGCGCAACGTGTCCTCGTCCACGAACTTCCGCATCGCGAATGCGCCCACCCGGCGGAAACCGGTACGGGTAACGAAGCCCACGGCCGGATCGAAACCGGAGCCGATCTCCGTGTAGGCGCCGTCGACGTCCCAGCCGGTGGAGTTGTAGCGGGCGTAGAGATTCATGAGGTGGTCATCGCTGCCGACGCCAGGCGTTCGGGTCCGGGCGACGAGCGCGTACATCTCCCCGTTCGCCCCAATGCCGAGGGTCCCGTCGATGCCATAGGTCTGTCTGCTCGAGGCGCCGCCGCGGCGGTCTGTGGCGATGAACCCCACCGCCGACCGGTTCGGGAGATCGCGGCTCACCCGGGTCACCGTGAAATCGTCTCGCGCCCTGCCGTCGGCCCCTTGCGCGCGCATGTGCAGGAAACCGAGATTGGTCGCCGCGCCCACCTTGCCAGAGACGCGCACACCGCCATCGATCGGCAGGCGGCGACCGTCTTTGGCGATGCCAATGCGCCGGGAATGGAACAGTCGCGTCCCGGGGAAGCCGACGCCGAAGGACCCCGCGTTCTCCAGGAAGAAAGGCCGCGTCTCCGGGAAGAACAGGCTGAAACGGCCCAGGTTGACCTGCTGCTTGTCCGACTCCACCTGCGCGAAGTCGGTGTTGTAGGTCAGGTCGAGCGTGAGACTTGGCGTGATCGAATACTTCACGTCGAAGCCGACATCGTCACGGCGCTGGACGCCGCTTCGATCCCCGCCGCGAGCCGCACTGCCGACCACATAAGGCGTGACTTCCAAGTGCCGCCGCCGCGGGACGCGGATGCCATCGATCTCCCCCGCCAGGGACAGCCGGTACATCGTGAACTGGCGGGGAATCGGCGACCAGTACGCGACTTCGCTGGTGCGGCGGATCACGCGGGCGAAGTTGACGCGCCAGGTCTGAACGTCACCGCGCTCGTAGCGCAGCGACTGGAAGGGAATCGCAAACTCGGCGCTCCAGCCGGTGCTGTGGGTCCGCGCACGGACTTTCCAGAGCGTACTCCAGTTCCAGTCGACGAACTCGCCGGCGACCTGGCCGTCGTACTCCGCGCCAACCGGGTTGGTCCCGAACGCCACGCCGGCACGGCCCGTGCCGAACGTGTCCAGAACCATGGTGAACGAGTCCGACTGGGGAGCCTCGTTGGAGACCGTGATGGTCGCCGGGTCGGTTTCATGGCAGATGACGCCGACGTGAAGGGTGTCGTCCGTGAAGCCGAAGTAGACCTCCGTGCGCTCCGAAGCCGGCGCGCCAGTGTCAGGCAGCAGTTGCGTGAAACCCGTGAAAGGCGCAACGCCGTCCCAAGCAGGGTCGTTTGCCACGTGGCCGTCGAGCGTGGGCGCCAGGGCAAGGTCCGCCGCGCGCCCATGGCGGCGGTCGTCGGGCTCGGCAGCGGCTGCGGCGGTGCCTAGGATCAACGCGATCGCCGAGGCAGACGAACGGGAGAACGGCACGAGCGCCCCAAAGCCGTGTCCGGTCGCTTCGGCGTTCATGGCCGGTCGATTATAGTGGCGCGCGAGGCGATGGCTTGCGCGATGAAGATGCTCAACGAGACAGTGGTCGAGAAGTACATGTGCTGGCGGGCTCCTCCATGGCGCCAAGGCCGCGGTGGTGCTGCCACTGGTCGCGGCATGCATCGCTGAGGAAGAATCCGCGCCTTCACCGGACCACTGGTCCGTGACAAACTCAACATGCTGATTTAACAGCGTTTTAGTGAGGTTGTCCAGCACATGTTACTGGTACAGTTAGTGCTTCCAGTGGGAGGACCGGAGCGCCTTGTTGCAACGTCCTGCTTTTGGAACGTCGCGGCAAACACTGCACGGTTTTCCGGTGTGCGCGAGGTGCGCCTCGTCGAGGCGCAAGCTCAGCGACATCGTCGAGAACCGGGCGGTTGGGTCTTGGGAACGGTGGACAATGGCGCCACGTCGCCTCTCGAGCCGCAGCTCCCGGAGGAAGTTCTCCGTCCCAGAGCTGCCAGTGCGCAGGTCGGGGGCCACTCGAGCCGACGATCATCCAGCGGCCGCCTCCAAGTCGGCGTGCGCTTCCGGCAGCCGGCTGCTGGGATCCTTGAGGGTGCCGTCGGCATGCAGGTAGTGGTACAGCGGGCTTGCTCGGCATGTCGTCGTCCCGGCAGATGTCCGCGATCGACCGTGACTGGTCGGCCATGAGATGGCGTGCGTATCGCAGCCTGTCGACGGTCATGATCCGCGGCCGTCCGTCCTTGCGACCGCGTGCGCGAGCCGGCTTGACGCCTTCGTGGACGCGCTGGCGGATAACGTCGCCCGTCTCGCGGGTGCATCCGTCCAGCGAGCCGGCGTGGGCGTCGCCGGCGATCCGGGAGAGCCCGGCGAAGAGTCAGGCTGGCCGTCCGCGAACCGGGTCGTCTCGTCTCGGACTTGGTCGCGCTGTCTCGGAGACCCTGCGCGTGGAACTCAGCGACGCCAGGACGTTATCCGTGCCGATCGACAACGTGACCGTGCGGGACGCGCTCTCCAACCGATCGCTCCTCGACAAGGCGGGCGGCGCCGCCTACCTGGTCGACCTAGTGGAGTCCACGCCCGGGGCGTCGAACGTGGCGGCGTACGCGCGCATCGTGCGGGAGCGGGCGACGCGGCGCCGGATGCTCGCGGTCGCGAACGGGATCGCGGCGTCGACGCTCGACCCGGAGTGCCGACAGCGAGACGGTCGTCGGCGAGGCGGAGCGGGAGGTATTCGCGATCCGCGATCGCTGAAGGCGCTGGCGAAGGAGCTGCCCTGCCCGATGGTGGCGTGCTCCTAGCTGAACCGGAGCCTGGAGCAGCGCCAGGACAAGCGTCCGCGGCTGTCAGATCTGCGGGAGGTCGGGGGCGATCGAGCAGGACGCGGACAGTCCGGACCGGACCCTTGCGGAGATCATCGTGGGCAAGTGCCCGGGTGCGAACGTCGGTACGAGCTGCGAGCTGTCACCTCGCCGGATGGGGTTCGACCCGCCTCGCCTCCACCACGCTAGCAACAGTCGCATTTGAGGTCGTCCTTACAGGCCTCGTAGCAAGATGAGGCTCCCGACTCGCCGCCGTTGCAGGTGCATTCTACGCAGTCGGCTTCGCAATAGCAGATCAGCACGCGCCCCGGGCAATACCCCCTACAGGCCAAGCGGAGTACTTCGCACATATTGTCGTGGAAGTCGTGGAGTATTTGCAGAACACCGGGCCGACCCCGCCGTGTTCGGGGATGCAGTCGATCAAAATCGCCTCGGTCATTCGGTCCGTAAGCATCTTCCGCGCCAATCCATAGTCGGGCGAGGAGAGCATCTCGCTGGCCGTCAACCGCGCCTCCTCCCAAACGCCCCTGTCGAGGTTCTGCGCGATGTGAACCCAGAGCAGGTCCGTGAACGGAACCTTATCTTGCGACCGGAACGATGCGAGATCGTCGCCCAAGTGGTGCCCCAGAGCCGTCCACAGTTGTTCCTCCGTCAAGGAGAGCTCCCACCGTGTTCCGCCCCTGACCTTGCCGTCAGGCGTCCTGATCAGAACTTCTGGCCACTGGTGATGAAGCGCAGCGGCCTGCCCGACAGCCCTGCCAGCGAGGCGAAGGTGGGGCATATCCAGCAACAGTTGTTCGGGGGTCGAGTGGGTGGTCGCCAGCATATCATCGTTGAACTGCCTTTCGGCAAGAACCCAAGCGACATCGCCAGTGGATACGCCGGGAAGCATGGCGCGCAGCTCCGCGACGGTGTGGTCCGTCTCCTGCGACCGGTTCCACCCCGCGGTGAAGGTGGTCCAAACATGCATTTCGGCCTCCGTGAGCGGCGGAACGCTCGTCTCCGCCTGCCCTCCGGAGACACCATGTCCGACCAGCAGACTCACTACGACGAATGCTCGTCCAAGGTGGTCCGCGAGTAGTTTCTTCTTCATGGGTTTCTCTCCCTTGATCGTCATGGTGAAGCCGCCGCCAGTTCATCCGGCCACGGCCGCGTCCCCCGTCCGGGAAGGAGATTCTGCCAAATCACTCCCGGACGGATGTCGGCCCCGCGAACCTATCAGTTTCCGAATCCGGCCGCCACCGCTATCGACGGCTTTGTCAAAGCAATTCAGAGATGTCCCCTTTTCTCCAATTCAGAGATGTCCCCTCCGGCGAGCGGTGTTCACGTCCGCCCCGCAGGGTACCCAGACCCGACGGCATCGCGAAATGCGTGCCGCCGCCGTCTTCTATTGACTGACTTGTCAGTCAATGTCGTGCATGCACGACATTGACCGGACGCGGCTGGCCGGGGTTAACAGGCCCGGCCAGGTCCGTCGATTCATGTCGTCGGCCCGACTCGGCCTCTGATGCGGACACGAACCCGCACCACGCCTGCATCACCGGTCGGCACCTGTCCGGGAGGGGCGTCGAGAAGCGCATAGCCACCGCTATGCGCAAGACTCCGACTCCCCCGAAGACCGCTCGGAGACATCGATCCGAAGACGGTTGAACCCCTTGCCGCCGCAACTGAATGTGCGCGAGGGTTTTTTGGGCGGTATGTGCAAGAACGCCTGCGCGGGAGGCCGTAGCCAGAACGGGGTTGTGGCTCGGGTCGTCGTCGGCCGAGCCGTTTTCTCCACAAAACATTGTTTTATTTAACATAACAGTGAGTATGCGAAGTTCGGTTCGCGTCGGGTGGGACGAAGTTGACTAGCGTGGCTGGCCGATCAGCAGGTGCTCGGTGTCGGCTGCGAACGAGGGTGAGGCCATTGGCATAGCCGACGTGGGAAACCCTGACGACGCGCCTTCGGTCGAACAGGTCGGTGCGCCGGTAGGCGGCTTCCACGCGATCGGTGTTGACGTGCGCGAGGGCGAGTTCGCAGACCTCGCGCGGCGCGTCGGTGCATTCGGCGGCCCAGTCCCGGAAGCTGGAGCGGAACCCGTGCGGCACGGCGTCGATGCCGAGATCGCGCATGAGGCCGGACAGGGTCGACTGGTGCAGCGCGCGCCCGGTCGGCGACGGGAACAGCCAACGGCCGGCGTCGGCCAGCTCGCGGGCGTCGTCGAGGACTTCGAGGGCGCGGTCCGCCAGCGGCACCCGGTGCTCGCGTCCGTTCTTCATGCGCTCGGCGGGGATCGTCCAGACCGCGCCGTCGCGGTCGATCTCGTCCCATCGGCCTTCGCGGACCTCGCCGGAGCGGGCGGCGGTCAGCACGAGGAACTCGAACGCGAGCGGGATGCCCCGGTACGCCTCGCAGCGCCGCACCCGCCGCAACGCGGCGGCGACCTCGGCGTGAGGCAGCGCACGCTGGTGCTTCTGGACCGCCGTGTGCTTCGGCAGCGCGGCGGAGATCGCGTCGCGGGCGGGGTTGTCGATGCGCAGGCCCTGCGCGATGGCCCACTTCATGACGGCGCCGATGCGCTGCCGCACGCGCTTGGCGGTGACGCGCTTCGTTGACCAGATGGGCGACAGCACGGCCATGACGTCGGCGGTGGTCACGGCGTCGACGGTCTTGTCGCCGGCCGAACGTCGGGGATCGTGGCCGAGCGCGATCTCCTGAGCGTTGTCGAGCGCCTTCTCGCGCGCCATGCCGAGGGTGACGACGGGGTAGCGGCCGAGCCCGAGGCTCGTCGGTATGCCGTCGATGCGGACGCTCTGCGTCCAGCACTTGTTGAGGCCGCCGCGGGTGGCGGGCCTGACCAGGAGGCCGAGCCCGAGACCGCCGCGCCCGTCGCCGTAGCGACCGGGCGCGTTGACGTTCCTGACGAACGTGGCCGACAGCATGAGGGGTCTGGTTTTCATTTCCCATTCCTTGTTCCGTTACAAACGAGTGCTGAGAAGCAGTGTGCCCCGGTGATGCGCCTTACGTCAAAAAGTGTTTATTTATCAGAAGGTTAAGGAACTTACTGCGAAGTCCTGAACCTCCCGAAAACACCCCTTGAGCGGGCCACTGGGCCGTCGTCGCGGCTTACGACGAAGCGACACGTGCGCACTGGGCGAAGCAATCGGAAATACACAACGCCGAGATTCCGGCGGCAGAGAAGGAACGGCTGCAGGGGGATCTCGGCCGGGGCCCCAACGATTCGGCCGCCGTCGCTGCAGCAATCGCGATCGTGGAGTCGAACGGCGAACGGTTTCTCGATGGGGCCGACTTTCTCATGATTCGCGTCGTCCCACCGGATGAGTCCCAGGCGTTGATCTTGGACGCGGCTGCCGCGCACTTCGGGCCGGATTGGCCGCTGGTCGAGGGCTACGTCGAGTCGCAGGCGGCGTGGTTGGCGCCACAGTCCTTCCAATCCGACGAAGCGAGGTCGGAGCACCATAGTCGAGGCGTCGAACCGCCGACTTGGCACGCCGTCTCGGCAGCGATAGCCATCGTTGCATCGGGCCACGAGCGCAGCCTGGACGCTGCGGAGCTCCTGATGCAGCAGACCTACTCGATGCGACCCGGGAGTGCCGCGATGGTCTTGGGACCGTGGTGGCTCGTCCGCACCAGGGAACTCGGCGAATCGGCTCTCAAGGAACTGGTCGGCCCGGACTGGACCGTCGTGCACGACTATTCGGACGCGTTGGCCGGGTGGGAGGAGGCAACCGAGGCGGTCAGCAACGCCGGCCTAACCGAAGAGGAGGAAGCGAGCCGCTTGCGGGACCTGGGCGATGCACCCGTGGCCCACCGAGCGGTCGTGGCGGCGTTGGCGATCATCGATGCCGACGGCGCGCACGAGAAGACCCGCGAAGCAGCAGAGTTCCTGCTCGACAGTCAGACGCGAGGCGGAGCTGCCCACGCGCTCCAGGGTGCGCAGTCGCTCGCCACCCACTATCCGGACTACGACCAATGGCCGCTCCGGCTGAAGCAACTCAACAGCCTCTCGAACGTCTACGAGCCCGTCAGGCAATTCATCATCGATCTCGCGGAGACCCTCGAGGATCCGCTGGCGCGTGCGACCGCTCGCTACTTCGTGGCCAGCTACATGATCCAGTCCGTGAACAATCAGGACACCGCCGCCGACGAGCGCATGGCGCAGCGGGAACGAGCGGCGGAACTCGTCACGGGCTTGAGTGCCGGCGTCGAAAACAAGACGTTCGTGTTGACACGTCAGGGACCTGACGGGAACGACCTACCGATGACATTCGCGGACGCTGAGGCGGAGCTCCGCTACAGCCTTGACTCGACAATGGTCGGGAGTGTCGTTGCCGAAGTCCGGGCACGTCGATTGGATGGCATGGAGGACACGCTCGCCGCCTACGCGGGACGCGTCGTCCTTGTCGATTTCTGGGCGACCTGGTGCGGACCCTGCATCGCGGCCTTTCCCGAGCTCCGCCGGATGGCCGACGACCTGCCGGAAGACCGCTTTCAGATCATCGGCGTGAGCGTCGACGAAGAGCTGGATACCGTGACGGACTACCTAGCCGACAACCCGCTGCCCTGGGTGGTCTGGCATGTCGGCACGGATAGCGAGCTCGTCCGCAGGTGGCGAGTCACCGGCTTTCCGACCTACGTGCTGATCGGTCCGGACCGCAAGATCCTCGGCAAGCATCCGGGCAGCTTCAACGCCGAGTTCCGGGCGGACATCGAACAAGCCGTCCGCGGCTTGGACGGCGTGCCAGTGCCCGAGGAGCCGGGTGCCTCCTAGGGCGACGCCCCGCTAGCTGGTCGAGCGGACCTCGTTCGCCCGAATCGCCTCCTGGACATACCCGGCCAGTCCCGAGCCGTGCTTCTCGAAATACGCCTCGAAGCGCGGATCGGCCGTGTACAACGCGGCGACTTGGCGGTGCAGGCCCGGGCTGCACGGATAGAACCACCGGTCGATGTGCCGCCGGTGCTCCTCGGCGAGGTCCATCGCCTCGCGGCCGTCCGCCCGGGCACCGCGCGCCAATAGCTCGGCGAGCCTCGCGAAGACCGCATCGCCCTCTTTCTTGATCCGTGTCCAGTCGGCCTTGCCGTACCCGCTGGTGCGTCGCTTCGACTCCTTGTAAGCCTCGCTGTCGCCCCAGCGCTGTTCGACCTCGGCTTCGTAGCGTGTGTGGTCGAATTCCTCGAGGCCCTCGAACATCTCGGTCTCATCCATTTCCTTTCCCTCTGCCGTCGCCTTCAGGGCTCTGTCGACCCCGCGAATGATCCTCTGGGTCCGCTCCAGCCGCTCCACCAGCAAGTCCCGCTGCGCCACTAGCGCGCTCCGCCTGTCGTACGCCGCGACGTCGAGCAAGCGGCCGATCGCGTCCAGGCCGAAACCCAGTTCCCGCAACAGCCGGATCTCGCGCAAACGCTCGAGATCGGCATAGGCGTACAGCCTGTAGCCGCTCTCCGACCGACCCGACGGCACGAGCAGCCCGATCCGGTCGTAGTGGTGCAACGTGCGCACCGTGACGCCGGCCAGCGAGGCGACCTCGCCCACGGTATGGAGTTGCCGAGTTCCCATGCGGGCATGGTAGGGCCTAACGTCGCGTCAGGGTCAAGAGGCGACCGCTTCGCGGTCGCCCCGAGAATTCGCTGCGCGAATTCTCTAATCGGCGAGGCAGGGCAAACCGCCAGGTAACAAGACACGGGTGTGTTGGACGGAAGAGCGGTCGGCTCACCACCGTGACGCGGGGACGCTGCCACGCATCGATGCCGACGCGTTAGGATGCGCACTTTTCGCCGCCGGGAGTCAGGCATGACCGAGATCAGCCACCGCACCGTGGAGACCAACAACATCAAGCTGCACATCGCCGAGGCTGGCGAGGGCCCCCTGGTCGTGCTGTGCCATGGTTTCCCCGAGTCCTGGTACTCGTGGCGCCACCAGATTCCCGCGCTCGCCGACGCCGGATTCCGCGTTGTCGCACCCGATCAAAGGGGCTACGGGACGAGCGATGCCCCGGAGGACATCGCCGCCTACTCGATCCTGCATCTCACCGGCGACATCGTGGGCCTAGTGAAGGCGCTCGGCGAAGACCAGGCGGTCGTCGTCGGACACGATTGGGGATCGCCCGTAGCCTGGTCCCTCGCGCAGATGCGCCCGGACATGTTCCGCGCCGTCGCGTCCCTGTCGGTCCCGTTCACGGGTCGTGCGCCGTGGCCGCCGATCCATGGCATGCGGCAGTACTTCGGCGACCGGTTCTTCTACCAGATCTATTTCCAGACGCCGGGCGTCGCCGAGCACGAACTGCAGCACGACATCCCGGTCACCATGCGCAAGATGCTCTTCGGCGCCTCGGGGGCGATCGAGCGCTCCGGCGGTTCGTTCGGCGCCGAAGGCGCACCGCCCGCGTCCTCCTACATGCTGGCGCGCATGCCCGACCCCGGCGACGACCTGCCGCCGTGGCTGACCGCGGAGGACGTCGACACCTACGTCGAGTCGTTCACCAAGTCCGGGTTCCGCGGCGGCCTCAACTGGTACCGGAACATCGACCACAACTGGGTGCTGACCGCCGCATTCGAGGGCATGAAGATCGAGCAGCCAGCGCTCTTCGTCGCCGGCGACCGGGACGTCGTGCCGTTCAACGCCGAGGCCGAGCAACGCATGCGCGCCGTCGTCACGGATCTCCGCGACGTCGTCGTGCTGCCGGGGATCGGCCACTGGACCCAGCAGGAGGCGCCGGATGCGGTGAACGATGCCTTGCTCGGGTTTCTGAAGGCGCTTTAGGAGACAGTTCTGTACGACGCACTTTTATGTGCGAAATCATTGACATGAGTGGAGTTGGGGTTGACTGTAGGAGTCTCCTAGGCGCGTGGGGAACGACCATGGCCACAAACACGCCACCGCAGTCACTGGATTCCATCCCCAACAGGCTTGCACGACTCGAAGACGGGTTTGCACGACTCGAAGACAGGCTTGGGCGGCTCCAAGACAGGTTTGCAGGAGTCGAAGACAGGCTTGCACGACTCGAAGAGACGGTGGCAAACATCAAGGCGACCATGCCTACCGTCGCCGACATCGAGGGCGTCAAAACCCTCATGGCCCAGATGGAAGGGCGGCAGACCAAATGGCTGTTGGGGATCATGACGGCCGCGGCGGTGTACCTGGTGGTCGCTTTCGTCCGCACGTCTACCGGGTAAACGGTTCGAGCGGTCTGCGGAGTGGCCTGGCCAGTCCACCGCGCCGCCTAAGGCCACCAAGGGCAGCCACTGGCAGTTCACGCTTCCCACTAAGCCTGGGCGGGTCACGATCCCGCACCCGAACAAGGACATCCCGCACGGAACGGTGTCGTCGATCTACCGGCAGGCGGGCTGGAACCCCTAAGGAGACAGGTCCGATGCGCTACCTATCCTTCATCCACCGGGACGAGGCCGGCTACGGGTTAAGCTTCCCCGACTTTCCGGGCTGCGTGTCGGTCGGAGACACGGTCGACGAAGCCGTGCGCCAAGGCAGCAAGGCCCCTGGCCTTCCACGTCGAGGGGCTAGCGGAGGACGGCCAGGAGATTCCGGCACCGCGCTCGATCGATGCAATTAAGGCCGACCCGGAACTTGAGCCCTGGCGGCGCGGGGCCGACCTAGTGCTGATCCCGCTCCTGTTGGACCGCGGCTCCACGCGGCGGGTCAACATCTCCCTCGATCGCGGCCTGCTCGAAGCCATCGACGACGAGGCCAGGCAACGTCGGATGACCCGTTCCGCTTTCCTAGCCACTGCGGCACGCCACGAGATCGAGGCGACGTGACGCCCTGATCAGTCCACCAGGCCGTCGAAATACCGACCAGCTTCCGCGAAGGCGTCCCGGCCGATCTCGATGCCCATCAGCCGTCCCGGGATGTCGTCGATGGGCGGGTGGATGCCGCCCCAGATGCGCGACAGGCTGCACTGGTCGGCGGCATCCTGGTAGGTCGCCCACTGCAGCGTCATGGCGACGGACGGCCCCGCCTCGAAGTGCAGGAAGGTCTCCGCCGGAATCCGGAACCCGCTCATACCGCCTGGGAAGTAGTCATCACCGGTTAGCGCCGAGAGCACCTCGGCCGCCGCTCGCGAGTAGGTCGAGTGCCCGGACACGTAGCCCGCGAACGGCGGCGTGACGAAGGTGGGCCGCTGATAGGGCCACCAGTCCTCGGCGCGGATCCAACCGACGCCGGCCACGTCGACGTCCGGATCAGGGACGAAGTCCGGCCCCCGCCAGGTGTAGAACTTGGGCTTGCCCACGTGTTCGAGCGCTTCGCCGCGCAACGGATCGTCGTCGTCGATGAGTTCGATGAAGCCGGGGATCAACGGGATGCCGTGTTCATGGTACGAGGGCAGATTTACGTCGCTGCTCTGGCCCAAGTCCGCCATCGCCCGCAACGCGGAGATCGGTCGAATGTAGTCGTACCAACCTTTCGCGCCCCAAGCGGCGATCGCGGCGTCGTGCATCGCACCGCCGAGCGCGAAGTAGGTCTTCAAGTCCCATTCCAAGCGATCGAGAACCGGGGCTGTGCCGCCGAACCGACGCTCGAGCAGCGGGTGGTCGTTCACCGTATTGGCGATGACGAACCAGTGCCCAGGCGGCGTCTCGGATTCGGGGCCGTCGGCCCAGAACTCCGCGAGAACGCGCGTGTAGTCGCCCCGGGGTACGACCTGTGGGGCGTAGCGGGCATCCGTCTTCGGGTTCTTGACGTGGCCCGCTGAGGGATCGCCACCCGCCTCGCGCTTGTAGAACGACGGGTAGTCCTCGAAGGCGTCAGGGTACGAGGCGATGTTGCCAATGGCGGCGGGCGATATGTCCCACATCACCCCGTCGGTGGGGTCCAAATGGGACGCCCACACGGCCACCAGGGAGAACGCCCACATGTAGTTATTCGAAAGCGGGCCGTCGATCGTCGGCGGCTCGCCGGGGTCGTGGTAGAGCCGGTACTCGAACCCGTCGCGCTCGTAGACGGTCATGTCGTCGGCTGAAAGCGCGAAGGGGACGACAGCACCCCATTCCGGACTGAGGAAATCCGGCGTGCTGTCGGTCGGGTTGCCCGCCTGGTCGATGAACTCCTCGAGGGTGAGCGGCTGCCAGCGATTGAGATCCCGGATGTTCGGATTGCCAGCCAGCGCAGGCTCGAGCGGCGGATTCACGGGGCGGTACGCCCGGTTGCCGTAGTCGGCCGCCTCGTTGGCACCGTCGGCCAAGCCAAAGCGGATGTAGCAGTCGGCGACGTGGTTCCCGAGCGCCTCGGCCGAAGCCTCCCGGTAAGAAGCCGTCTCAATGCCGGCGTCGAGATCCAGGGCCTGCATCAACGTCGCCGTGTCCCGGTAGATGGCGGCAACGCCCGGCGAATCGCGGAACCGGTGTCGGATCAGCCGGTAGGCCGCGAAGCTCATCGCAGCCTCCGCCGCGCTCTCGCGATCGTCGGAGGCCGCGACGTTGTCGAACGAGCAGGCCACGCCGGATCGTTCCCGGTCGAGTAGCCAGGGGCTACCGGTTTCCTGCACGGCGGACCAGGCGTCGTACATCCCGGCGGACACGTGAAATAGGTTCCGGGCGTGCACGGTCGGCCGGGCGTAATCGTTGCGGATCGACTGCAGCAGAACCTCGTTCCACCTGCGCGCAACGCTCGCATCCTGCGCTGCACTCACACCCGGCAGGTACCGCGCGGTGACGTGCACCACGCGTTCGAGCAAGGTGACGACGGTTTCCGGCGACGACGGCGACGCGACCTCGCCGCCCGTCACTTCCCAGTGGGAGAAGTGGTAGTTGGCCTCCGGCTCGGCGGCGCGGATCGGCACTTCGTCGCCGACTCGGTAAAAGCCGCTGCCGTCGCCCAGCACAACCACCAGGCGCGTGCCGACGTTCTCGTCGGGGTCGTAGCGTGGATGCTCGATGTCGAGATACTGGTTCACAGCCACCGACTCCAGGGATGTCTGCTCGCCGTCCGGCCAGTACACGACAAGGCGGTCGACCAGTGACGTCGCGCCTAAACCAAAGACCTGCGCGGTCGGGTTGTGCGATGCGAAGTTGCTGCCGAGGGTCACCTCGCGCAGGTACTCGTTGCCATCGGCTTCGACGACGATCCGCGCCCCGACCGCCGACGAGTTCGGGTGTCGGCCCTGCAGTCGGATTCCGAGATAGTTGCTGTCTGAATCGTTCCGGTAGAGCGTCGCCGCATTGGCGGCGTTGTCGTGCAACAGCAGAATGTCGACGTCCCCATCTTCGTCGAAGTCGGCGCAGACCACACCCCGGCCCTGCTCCCGGTCCGCCAGGCCGAGGCTCTCGGCGTTGTCGACAAAGCCCCCTTCCCCATCGGAGACGAAGGCCCGCGAGGCATCACTCGAAAAGCCGCCGTACTCGTCGAACTGCGGCCAGCCGTTGGTGTGGTAGATGTCGAGGTCGCCGTCGTTCTCGAAGTCGATGAAGCAACTGCCCCAGCCCCAGCCGCCGTCAGCGACCCCCGCCGAATCGGTGGCATCCACGAAGACGCCGGCGTCGTTGCGATAGAGCCGGTTGCCCAGCGTCGACAAGTGCGACGGCACATCGTCGCCGCGGGCGAGGATGCTGCTCACGAACCAGTCGAGGTCGCCGTCGCCATCGTAGTCGCCGACGGCGGAGCCCATGCCGTTGCCGTCAACGATGACCTCGAAATCCGTGACGTTACGGAACGTGCCGTTGCCGTTGTTGAGAAACACCTGCGAGTGGTTGTAGTCGCTGACCATCAGGAGGTCCGGGTAATTGTCGGCGTCGATCCGTGCGAAGGTGGGCGTGAACGTCGGGTCGAACTCGCGCAGGCTGATGAGGGGATCGGGGCTTAACACCACCGACGGCGCGATCCCGGCTCCCACGCTCACGCTCGTGAACCTGATGCGCCCGGCCACGCTGTCGTTCCGCCACAGGTGTTCGGTGTCGCCTACGCCCCCGACGAAGTCGCCCGCGACGAAGTCGCGCTGCGTGCCCCAGTGCCCCAACGCGAGGTCGAGGTCGCCGTCAAGATCGTAGTCGCCGAACGCTGGTGACATGGAATACGCCGCCAGCATGCGATCGAGGCCGGAGCCAGGAGTGACGTCGGTGAAGGTGCCGTCGCCGTCGTTCGAGTAGAGGAGGGTCGGATCGCCTTCGAGACCCGGCAGCAGCAGGTCGAGATCGCCGTCCCCGTCGAGATCCGCCAGGGCGGGCGAGCCGTGCCGATAGGTTCGGTCGCCGGGCTTGGCGTAGGCCACGCCCGCCTCTACCGCAACGTCGCTGAAGCGAAGATCACCGTCGTTCCTATACAGCAGGTTCGGCCCGAGATCGCCGCGGACGATGAAGAGATCGACATCGCCGTCGCGGTCGTAGTCTCCCGCTGCGGCCCCGCTCGGCACCGTGACCGGCACCTCGACGTTGCGCATGTCCTCGGCAATGCCGACCGTGAACGCGATGCCGGAACGTCCGGTCACGTCCGTGAAGATCGGTTCGGCTTCTTCCGTGGGCGACGGTGTCGGGGCAGTCGGCGGCGGTGGCGCCGGCTCTGGCGGAGCACCACCGCCACCGCCACCGCAGCCCGAAGCGAAAAGCAGCAATCCCAGCGTCAAAGAGCGCGGCAACGGAGCCTGTGACGATCCGAGACGGCGTGGGGTGGAAGACCTTGACTCGTCAGTCATCATTGGCGCCCTCAACGCATATAGTCTACGGCTCGCACGCACCACGTAAGATGCTTCGGCCCCGATGAGAATGACTGACTTGCCACTGCCTCAAGGCGATCCCACCGAGTTGGGTTTCGATCTCCAACGCCTCGCGAACATCGAGGACGCCATGCAGGCGTTCGTTGACGACGGCCGCTTACCGAACCTCGTCACCCTCGTAGCTCGGCGCGGCCATGTCGTCCACCAGCACGCCTGCGGTGTGCTCGACCTGGACGACGATGCGCCCGCCCGAGTCAACACCCTGTTCCGCATGTGGTCCAACACCAAGCCCATCGCCGGTGTCGCGACGCTGACCCTCTACGAGCGGGGCCTGCTGAATCTGGACGACCCGATTGCCCGGTTCCTTCCGGAGTACGCCGACCAGCGCGTACGCCGAGCGGACGAACCCATGGCCACCGAACCCGCCAGCCGCGGCATCACGATCCGCGACTGCCTGACCAACACCACGGGTCTGCAGGATCCGTCGTCCATGCCCCATTTCTATCGAGAGCAGTACGAGGACATCCTCACCCAGATCGGCTGGATCGGCCCACACTCGGGCATGCTCAACGTGCCCGATAGCAACAACCGGGAGCGCGTCCGTGCGCAGGCGCAGTTGCCGCTGATGGCGCATCCGGGCGAACGCTTCGAATACCACTTCGGCTACCCGCTGCTCGGTGCCGTGCTCGAGGAAGCGAGCGGTCAGCGCCTGGACGAACTGTTCCGGGATGCCGTTTTCGAACCCTTGGGCATGAACGACACGGGCTTCTACCTAGCGGACGGCGCCCTGCCGCGTTTCGGGGCGTGCTACATCCCCCGGGAAGTGGACGGCGAGATGCGGCTGGTGGCCATCGAAAAGGCGGCGACCTGCGAGAAGACGGCGGGACCGAAACGGGAGTTCGCGGCCGGAGGGGACTTCGGCGGCGTGTTGACCACGGCCGGCGACTACGCCCGCTTCGGACAGATGCTGCTGAACGGCGGCGAACTCGACGGCGTGCGCATTCTCGGACGCAAGACGGCGGCGCTCATGACCGCCAACCACACCGGCGACATGGTCATTCCCATCTCCGGCCCAGGCTACCACTGGGGTTTGGGGGTGTCGGTGTACCACGGTGGCGGAAACCCGCCGCCTGTCCATTCCGTCGGCACCTATGGCTGGGACGGCGCTGCCGGCACGATGTACTTCGCCGACCCCGCCGAAGACCTGCTCGCCGTGTGCCTGACGCAGGTCATGGCGGCTGGAACGATGCCGAACAACACCTACCAGGAGGACTTCCGCAGGCTGGTCTACCAAGCGCTGGTCTGAACAAAGGCGCCGCCTTAGGATGCAACTCGCCGCACGAGAACTGAACGGGAGGGTTCCATGGCAGGAACGCGTTTGACGAACTTAAGCCGTCGTGACTTCGGCCGACTGTCGATGGCTGCGCTCGGGGGCGCGGTTGCCGGCGCGGGGCGGGTAGGAGTTGCTGGTGAATCGGCCGGTGCAGAGATCAACGGCACCGTGGCTCCCGGCTTCGAACGGGTCCGGGACGCGTTCGCCGCCAACTTCGAGAACCACGGCGAAGTCGGTGCCGCGTTCAGCCTGTATCACCGGGGCGTCAAGGTGGTCGATCTCTGGGGCGGCGTGGCGGACCCGGAAACCGGTCGGCCATGGGCCGAGGACAGCATCGTCATGGTGTTCTCAAGCACCAAGGGCGCGACCGCGGTCTGCGCGCACCTGCTGGCCCAGCGCGGCGACCTGGACCTCGATGCCCCCGTGGCAACGTACTGGCCAGAGTTCGCAGCAGCCGGGAAAGAGGACATTCCGGTGCGCTGGCTGCTGTCCCACCGAGTCGGCCTCCCGATCTTCGACGAGCCGATCACTGTCGAGGAGTTCCTGGCGTGGGAGCCGCCCGTCGAGACCCTCGCGGCGCAGAGCCCAGTCTGGGAGCCCGGGACCACGCACGGCTACCACTCCGGGACCTACGGCTGGCTTGTCGGCGAGGTGGTGCGGCGGATCAGCGGCAAGAGCCTGGGGACGTTTTTCGCCGACGAGGTCGCAGGCCCCTTGGGCCTCGATTTCTGGATCGGGCTTCCCGAGAGCGAAGAGAGCCGCGTCGTTCCCGTGATCGCCGTTGACCTGGCGGATGGCGCCATGGACGAGCAAGCGCTGACGGACCGACGGCGTGATCTCCTCGCGGCGTCCAGGGATCCGGACTCTTTGCTCGCGAAGCCAGCGACGACGGGGCCGTTGGACCCGAACAGCCGGGCGTTCCGCGCCGCCGAGCTTCCAGCGGGGAACGGCGTCGCCGACGCACGCTCGCTGGCGCGCATGTACGCCTCGCTCATCGGCGACGGCGTCGACGGCCTGCGACTGCTGAACGACGAGACCATCGCACGCGCCACCACCGAGCAGTCGAACGGCCGCGATGGGGTGCTGCAGGTCCAGACCCGCTTCGGGCTCGGGTTCGAACTTAATCTGCCGAATAACCATCTCGGCCAGGAGGGCGCGTTCGGGCACTCCGGCGCGGGCGGCTCGCTCGCCTTCGCCGACCCGAACGCCGAGATCGCCTTCGCCTACGTGATGAACCAGATGCAGCTCGTGGCGAGCGACGACCCGCGCACGCTTAGCCTGATCGCCGCGGTTCACGAGTCCCTGAAGGGCTAGCCGATAGGTGCGCGGGCATCCCGGCCCGCAACGCGGACCTGGACGTGGACGTGGCGGACCTACTGGTCCGCGCGCACCCTAGGTTGCGGGCGGGCGCACATTCGTGCGAGCGTCAGCGAACCACGTCGGGAGTTGATCCATGCGGCCAGTCGTCATCTGCCTCATCGCTCTCGCTTCCCTCGCCGCTACTAGCACTTTCGGCCAGGGTCGCTCCCAAGCGTTCGAACGCCTCTACCAGCAGCATTGCGCCGTCTGCCACGGCGACCGCTTCCAAGGTGCAGCCCAAGGCACGCCTCTCGTCAACGCCCCGCTGATCCGCGGCGAAGGCGTGGAGGCCATCGCCAAGAGCATCGCCGAGGGCGCACCGGACCTCGGCATGCCAGCGTGGTCGGAGACCCTGGCCGGGGGACAAATCAGAAGCCTCGCCATCCTCATCGCCGAAGAGCGCGCCAACGCCACGTTCTCCGATTTCCGCATGGCCCCGCCCCTCGAACTGCCCGACGGGATCATCGAGACCGCGAACCACGGGTACCGCCTGACCAAGGTGATCGACGGCCTCGAGCCCCTGCCCTACTCGATCGCACCGCTCCCGGACGGCCGCATCCTGCTCACGGAGAAGATGCGCGGGCTCACGGTCGTTTCCGCCGACGGCACGCAATCAGACCTCGTTCCCGGCGCGCCAGTTGGCAACCGGCAGTCGGTCCGGCGTGGGCCGCTAAGCTACGGGCTCGGCTGGATCCTCGACGTGGCCCTGCACCCGGACTACGCCGACAACGGCTGGATCTACCTGAGCTTCGGCGACCGCTGCACCGACTGCGGCGCCCGCCCGGCATCCATGGTCAAACTCATCCGCGGGCGCCTGATGGAGGGCACCTGGACCGACGAGGAGACGATCTACCAGGCCGCTCCCGAGCACTACAACTCCGCCACCGACATGGCCGCGGGCGGGCGCATCGCCTTCGACGGCGCCGGGCACGTCTTCCTGAGCTTGGGCATGAAGGGCCGCTACGAAGAGATCCAGGACCTCGCGATACCGCACGGCAAGGTGCACCGCTTGCACGACGACGGACGCGTGCCGGCGGACAATCCATACGCCGACACCCCCGACAAGCTTGCGAGCATCTGGACCTACGGACACCGCAGCGTCCACGGCCTCGAAGTGGACCCCAACACCGGCTTACTGTGGGGCACGGAGATGGGCCCTCGGGGCGGCGATGAGATCAACCTGCTGCGACCCGGCGAGAACTACGGCTGGCCGCTCGCCTCGCACGGCCTGCACTACAACGGCCGATCCGTCGACGGCGCGGGCTTAGGCGTCGAGTTTGACCCCGCCGACCTCGTCGAGCCGGTCGTCGACTTCACCCCGTCGGTTGCCGTGTCGAGCTTCGTGTTCTACGAGGGCGACGCGTTCCCCGAGTGGCGCGGGCACATGCTCGTGGGGAGCCTCAAGGGCAGCGACATCTACCGCTTCGCCATGCAGGACGGCCAGGTCGCCGAGCGCGAGACGGTGCTCGAGGACCTGGCACGCATCCGGGACATCGAGGTCGGCCCGGCGGGCAGGATCTTCGTTCTGCTCGAGCACGAGGGCGGCAGCCTGATCGTTCGCATGGACTCGGCGTCCGCTGGATGACTTCACCGCAGACGCGTCCCGTTCGTCGGTGCCGATTCGACGTGGCGTGAACCGCTCGCGCCGACCGTCGGCCGCCAACCGCGACCGGGTGAGGCGTCGTACGATGCTCAAGGCTGCGGTGGTCGCCTTAAACTTCGCTATGGAGCTTTCAAGATGATTGACACCACCCGCCGAGGACGCCTTTCAGGTAGGACCGCACTCATCACCGGCGCGAGCCGCGGCATCGGGCGGGCCATCGCGCAAGCCTTCGCCGACGAGGGCGCGCACCTGTTCCTGACCGCCACGAACGCGGCCAAGCTAGAGGAAACCCGCGCGCTGTGCGCGAACGCGGGTCGGGAACTCGTGTGCCACGCCGCCGACGTGTCCAACCCGGATTCCGCGCAGGCGATGTTCGACACCGCGGTCGCGTGGCGGGGCGGACTCGACATCGTCGTCAACAACGCAGGGATCTACATCGGCAAACGGTTCGTCGACTACGAACTCGCCGAGCTTGATCGGGTGATGAAGGTGAATGTCTACGCGGTCTTCCAGCTCACGCAACTCGCGGTGCGCCACATGCGCGCTAGGGGCGGCGGCAAGATCGTCAACATGGCGTCCACCGCCGGCAAGTGGGAGAGCCCCAACCAGGCGGTCTACAACACCTCGAAGCATGCGGTGGTCGGGCTGACGCGGTGCGCCGCGCTCGAGACCGCGACGGACGGCATCAACGTCAACGCGATCTGCCCGGGATTCGTCTCCACCGGCATGTTCGACGGGCTGCAGGAATCCGCGGACGCACAGGGCGTGTCCGTTGCAGAGTTGCAGCAGGCCATCGTTTCGCGCGTGCCGATGGGCCGACTGGTCACCGGCGAGGAGGTCGCCCACCTCGCCGTCTACCTGGCGAGCAGCGAGTCCGACGGCATGACCGGGCAGTCGATCCCGATCAGCGGGGGGATGCGAATGGGGTGATGTAACCACTGATCACGGGCAAGTGGCGTTCCACACCGTTTGCCTCCATCTCGGCCCGGCAACACAGAGTCAGTCTTCGACGCAGGCGTAGTTCTCCGCGTCATCCGTGTCGCCCGAGCCGTTGTACTGCGCGTACTGCGGATAGGGGCACAGCGGACGGGTGAAGCGCATGGCGTCCTGCTGCGCTTTGCCGGCTTCGAGAATGGCATCGCTCCAGTTCACGACCCGCGCCGTAATGGCGGTCTGGGCCTCCATGAACGTGAAATCCCCGGGGTGTTCCGCAATGATCCGGTCGGGCGCCACGTCGTTCTCGACCCAGTCCACGATGGGCTGGATGAAGTCGGCGGCCCAGGCGCCGGGGCCGGCCGCGCAGTGCACCATGCCCGGGACCATGTAGGTGCGCAGGTACTCGTCCAGCGCATCCGCACCGTTCAGTTCCTCGGCGTCCGCGAGGAAACCCTCGAGAGTCTTGGCGCGGCAGGGCTGGTCATGCCAGCCGTTGTAGATGATGAGCTTCCCGCCGCTCTCCTCGAAAGCGCTGAAGTCGGGCGTCGGCACCTCCACCGAGTACATGACCTCTCTCAGCCGGGGAAGGTCGCTGACCGGGTCGAAGCTCGCGACGTCGAAGTCCGGCTCGCGGTGCATTACGGCCTCGATCACATCCACGGTGATGTCGGACGCGGTCCCCTCGAGGAACGGCACGGGACCCGTCACCCAGAGCTCGAAGTCGCCGCCCAGTTCCCCGCCGGGATAGACGCCCGGCACCACCACGGCGCCGGAGTCGTCGGTGACCCCGGTGTAAATGTAGCGCGCGGTCTCGATCTGAGCCGCCGTCAGGCAGTCGGGCGCGGGACCGTCCTGGCACGCGAGCGCGCCGAGTTCGAGCATCTCGACGGTGCACTTTCGCGGATCCCCCACTATCCCGTCCGCAACGCCGTCAAGCAGATCGCAGGCTCTCCTCGTGTTGGCGTCCAGCAACGCCACCGACTCGGCCGCGAGGGGACCGCGGCGCTGGTGCCGGCTCGTCTCGTAAGCCCACACGAGCAGTTGCGAATACTCGATCGCCGGCGCGCCAGCGATGATGCCGTCATAGTCGTCCGGGTAGCGCAGGGCCTCCACAAGCGCCGCGCGCCCGCCGTTCGAGCAGCCCCACAGGTACGCGTACTGCACGGGCTGGCCGTAGAACGCCGCGACGATCCGCTTGGCCAGCACGGTGGTCAGGTGATTGGCACGGAAGGCGAAGTTCAGTTTCGCGTGATCATCCCGGTAGAACGTCGGCTCGTTCGCCGCCTCATGGCCGGTGTCGGTCGTGGCCATGGCGAAGCCGTCGCCGAGCAGGCTGCTCGTATCGCCGATCACGCCGGCGAGGCCCCCCGGGGCATGGAACATGAACCGCCCCGTCCAGCCTTCGACCGGCATGCGAACCTCGAAACGGATCGTCGCGTCGATCGTGCCCCGCACCCGGCAGTGCGCCGGCGCAGCGTCCGAGGCCAACACCAGCACGCCCGCCTCCACGGCATTGTCCATGTCGGACAACCGGTAGAGATCGGCGCATCGACCGGCAGGCGAATCGGCCGCGAGGGCGATCCCTGGCAGGGCAAGGCACACAGAGGCCAACGTGGCAAGCAAACGCATACCGGTCTCCTTGGGGGAGTCGTGGAAAGTCGGGCGATTCGGCGATCCTAACACTCTCGATTGGCTGTCCAGGGTTGCGGACCTAGACGTGGCGGACCTACTGGTCCGCGCGCACCTGTTAGTCTCCGCCGCTGGCTCCGCAGGCGCGAATGGACGATGGCGTCAGCCAAGATCATTGCCGGCGAGATTTCCGCGCACGTCGACACCGATGGTGACAACGGCTGGTGCGGTCTGCGCCAACTGGCGCACGCGGCCTCGCCGGGGGAGTGGCTGCTGTCGCCGGCCGTGACCCTCGAGCACTACATCGGCGTGCCGCCGAACGAGCCCGGGTACGTCCAGTACGAGCCCTGCTACTCGCCGCGCAGCTTGCACGACGTGCGCTCGGACGGCTGCGTTCTGCGGTATCACCCGACGGCCTGCTCGGAGACGACCTGCAACATCCGCTACAAGATCGAACCGCCGGACGCCGGGGACGTAGAGATCGATGTGATGACGTCGCGCCGCTCGTGGCCGTTTGGATCGCTCGCGCTCTTCTTCGCCACCATCGTCAAGGCGCCGGTGTGTGCCGGCGTGACCTTCCGTGGCTACGACGGCCTGCGGCATCAAGGCGCCGACCCGTGGATCCATTTCAACGGACACGCCAAGACCCCAGGCCGCGTGGTGCATCCGAGCGGCATGTCGAACCCGGAACTTCGTCGTCCCGACCCGCCACCGGAGACCTACTACTACGCCGACTCGTCCGTTCGCTTCGATGAATCGTTCTTCTTCGGTACGGTCGACGGACTGGCCTACGCGACGTTCTTCCCGCCGTCACAACGCCAATACGTCCGTTTCGTCGTCAATCCGCTCGCCCCCGCCTTTGGTGGCCCTGCGTGGGATTTCTTCTGGGTCATCCCTTCGCCAGCTCCTGGAGAACGGTACAAGCTGCCGATGCGAGTCCTGCTGCGACCTTTTGCGGGCATTGAAGACATGCTGACGACCTATCGCGCCTACGCTGGCCAGACGACCCCGCCAGCGTAGCCAATGAGATCGGTACTACTGGCCGCGCTGCTCTTGGCCGGCTGCCACAGCCCCAGCGACGCGCTCGCACGCCAGGGTTGGGCTCTTGTCTGGTCCGACGAGTTCGACGGCGCAACGCTGGATGCTGCCAAGTGGAACGTCCAGACCGGCGACGGCACCGCCGAAGGCATCCCCGGCTGGGGCAACAACGAGCTGCAGAGCTACCAGGCCGCCAACATCTCCGTGTCGGACGGCGTCCTGGTCATCACGGCCCGCGAGGAGGACGCGGGGGCTGGCCACGCGTACACGTCCGGGCGCATCAACACGGCCGGCAAGCTGGACATCACCTATGGCCGCGTCGAGGCGCGCATCCAGGCGCCCGCCGGCCAAGGCCTCTGGTCCGCCTTGTGGATGCTGCCGACAGACTCCGCCTATGGCACATGGGCCGCGGGGGGCGAGATCGACATCGTTGAGGTGTTCTCGCGCGACCCGGAGCCCTTCGCCCAGGCCGCGTTGCACTACGGGATGGCGTGGCCGCTCAATACGCACGTCTACGCCAAGTATGCGGATGTCGATCCGGCGGATGGCTTCCACGTCTACGCAGCCGAGTGGAACGCGGAGGAGATCCGCTGGTTCGTGGACGGCACCCACTTCTACACCGTCCGGCGAAGCACCTACTGGAACTACTACAAGGACGCCAACACGAACGCCCACGTATCCGGCGGCGACTCGGCACCGTTCGAGCGCCCGTTCCACGTGCTGCTGAACCTTGCGGTCGGCGGCAATCTGCCCGGCCCTCCCGTGGCCAGCGCGCTGCCGGGCGAACTCAAGATCGACTACGTGCGCGTCTACCAATGCAGCATTGACGTCTCGACCGGCGTCGGATGTGCTGCCCTCGCGGACCCCACGTCTCGCGCGGTCACCGCGCCAGGGCCGGGTGACGTCTACCGAGCCGTCTACGACCTCTACGTGGACGCCGTAGGTCCGCTCTCTTTCCCCGGCACCGAGGATGCCCTGTCGCTCGACCTCCAGGTGCATAACGCGGATAGCGCGCTCGCCGTCGCGGAAGTCGCCAGCGCCGAGCGCGGGATGGTGATCGATGTCAGCACGACCGGTGGCGGCAGCTTCTCCATCGGCCCGGCCAACGAGGAGCGACTGAGGCTGTTCGGCATGGGCGGCGCGTCCGAGCCTGGGAACTTCGCCGGCGAGTTGCAGTTCGACCTCTACGTGTCCGGCGACCAAACGGATGCGGCGGGCAGCCTCGCGGTCAGCCTCGACAGCGGTTCCCCGAACGTCGGCGCTGTCGAACTCCCGCTAGAGCGGCTCCCGCAAGACGAGTGGACAACCGTCACGGTCCAGATCAGCGACATCGTCCGGACCCCCGGCCCGCCGGGCGGACGGCCCGTGGACCTCGACCAGGTGCTGAGCCTATTCGTCCTCGAGCCGTCGAGTTCCGCGCGTCTGCAGGTCGACAACATCCGGCTCGTCTGCGGCCACGGGGAGCAAGGCGGCTGTGGCATCGAGCGGCCGTAGCGGATCGAAGTGACCACCGGCCCGAGCCTGTCGAATGAATGGGCTCGCGTGCTTCGACAAGAAGCCCTGCGGCTTTTGCAAGTAGATTCCGCGTTGCTCTCGCACGTAGATCCTGCGCGCCTTGACCCGCAAGCCGTCGGCCGTTACGGTGCGCCGCCATGAATCCCACCCACCAGATTCATACTTGGACGTGCAACGCCATGCCGCAGCGCGGCGCTGGCGAGGTTCGACCGATCGGGTGGTTGCCCATAACCTGACACCCCACTGAAATCGAAGGACCTCTCCGCTCCCGGAGAAGGTGTCCTTGTCGACGGTTCCTCCGGGCCGATGTCCCGGCGAGGAATCGAACATGAACGACAACGTCTCACCCTTGGCCGAAGAGGCGAATGCCTACTACGAAGGCTTGCTGCGCCCGGTTTTCGCGGGGCGGAAGTTCCTGATCGCCGCACAGATCGCTGCGGCCGTGGGGCTGGGCGGGCTTGCGCGGCGACTGACCCGTCTTGGCGCCGAGCGACCGTTCCTTCTCGCCGGGAGCGAAGGGACCGGCGCGCTCCCAGCACCCGAAGAGGCCGAACTTCGGGTGCTTGGCATCCAAAGCACGAACGTCCTCGAAGATTTCCGGAACTTGCGTCGCGCGCTCCTGAATCTGCCGGCCGATGTGCGTCGCGACCTCGACTCTTGGGACCCTGCGGGCACGGCGCGCTTCATCTTTGCGAGCCCTTTGGCGGACTCCGTCGATGTGGCGGGCCGCAAGGCGTATGCCGGCCGACACCCCACCTGGGCGGCGTTGGAGGACAAGGTCCAAATCGACTCCTTTTGGGACGCCATCGGCGTACGTCGTGCGCCGTCTCGGATCGTGGCCGCCGACTACGACGCGCTCCGATCCGCCACGGACGAGTTGGACGGCGGCCTTGGCACGGTTTGGGCGGCCGACGCCCGAGACGGTACCCACGGTGGCGGCATGGGCCTACGCTGGGTACGACACGGCGACGACGGACGGGAATCCTTCGCGTCGCTCGGCCGGATGGCGGACCGGATACGCGTCATGCCATTCCTCGAAGGCGTGCCGGCAAGCATCCACGGCATCGTGTTTCCGGACGCCGTGGCCGTGTTCCGGCCCGTCGAGATGGTGGTACTCCGTCCCAAGGCCGGCGACCGTCTGCACTATGCGGGTTGCGCGACGGCGTTCGATCCTCTTCCCGATGACCGTAAGACGATGCGCGCCCTCGCCTACCATGTAGGCGTAGCCCTCCGCGAGGCAGTGGATTACCGGGGACCGTTCGGGATAGACGGGATCCTCGCCGAGGACGGCTACCTCCCCACCGAACTGAACGCGCGGGCAGGCGGGGCCATGGGGCGGCCACTGGCCCAAGGCAACGACTTACCACTGACCCCGTTGTGCCTTGCCGTCACCGCGGGCGAAGGACTGGACTACCGACCAGACCTGCTGGAACAGGCAGTCGTTGTATCCGCGGACACCCACCGTACGTGCATGGGCTGGTCCGTGACGCCGCTCCGAATCAGGGAGAACTGCATGTTCGATGTGGTGCGGGACGGCGAAGAGTATCGGGAGTGCTTACCCGGGGAAGAGCGCCACGGCACTCTGCAGGCCGGCCCGGGCCCAGTCGGCGGGTTCGTACGGTTCGTGCTTGAACCGGAACGGATCGAGCTTGGGCGCTCGGCTGCTCCGGAGGTCGTACGCGCTTTTCGCTTCGCCGACCGAGCGCTCGGCACGGACTTCGGAGAATTCGATGTTGCCAGCGACGTGCGGCGCTAGCGGCTGCGGCGGCTCCAGGTTCAGCCGTCACCCTCCGGCGGCAACGTCATCCCTTCGCCGGACTCAAGCTGGAGGTAGCCGTTGCGACAACCTTCGGCCACGACGAAGTCGCTAACGGCTGCGGCACTGGCGCGGATGTCGCCGCTCGGCATCCAGTTGATGTAGACCCGGTCGCCGAGGATCTCCGTGGTCAGCTTGTAGGTGTCCAACTCTTCCTTGGGTGCGCCAATGACGGCGTCCCGCAGGGCGGTCGGTTCGTCTGCCCTGCAGACCCCAGTGATCGAGGTCGGCAGGTGTAGCGGCTTGTCAGGGAACGGCAGCCAACCCGGCGTGACGACGACGTCCGTGGTGAGTTTCAGCGGCTTGGGCGCGCCCACGTCGTAGGTCAGCTCCAGGAAGTAGGCGGTCCATCCGCTTTCGGGTGGCGGAACCCGGGCCGTATACATGCCACTTCGGCCAGCCTTGATCGGCGTGCTGACAAAGGCGGGCCCTAAGGTGGCGAGGCGGAAGTCGCGCGCCTCCGTGTTGGTCGCCTGCCATAGCTGCACGCTCTGCGGCTTGTCCGTCGGCAACACCTGGAGCGTGTCATCGAATCGACGTAGCCAGGAGAACTGCGGCGGACGTCGGTCGTTGGCCATCAGCCATTGGAAAGCGGCCACCGTGTCGAACACATCCGTGCCCCACATGCTGTGGTTGGCGTTCGGGACATACCGCAGGTAGTTCTCGCCGCGCAGTTCGTCCCAGTAGAACCGCGACGAATCGGGCAGAAAGAACTCGTCGCCGGTGGCGTTGAGGATCAGCTTGGGAACGGTCACGCGATGCCGGTATTGGTACGGGTCGGCCACCAGCAGTAGTTCGTCGACCTTCGGCTTCCCGAGATTCGGCAGGATGCCGTGCAGCGTGAACTCGGAAACCGCCTGCGAGAAGTGGCCGTACGCCGCGAAGTGATGGCGGATCGACGCCTCAATGTTGAGCACGTCGAAGACGATTGGCGCGATGCCCACGACCCGGTCGTCCACGGCGGCGGCAAGCCAGCTCGTCCAGCCGCGCTTCGAGATGCCGGACAACACGAAGCGCTCGATCCGCAGTTCGCCCCACTCCGGCGTCGCCATGATCGCGGTGACGGTATCCATGGCACGCACCGCGCTCTTGGTCATGGCCTCGAGGACGATTCGCATCGGGCCGTCGCCCTTCATGAATCGCGCCCAGTTGTAGCCGACCAGGTCGTCCTCCCAACGCCACACGCCGTCGCCGTCGAAGGCGAGCGGCTGGAAGGGAACCGCGCCGAGTTGCGCCACCACGGAGCCGGTCGCATTGGCGATGGCGACCATGTTGGGATCGGCTTCCTCAGGCGGCGTGTCGGTGTAGGTGCCGCCGGCGAGGTAGAGAAAGGCGACGTCACTCGTAAGGTTGGCGGGAATGGACAGGCGCAGCCAGTGGCGCCACTCAGGGCGATCGACTTGCGCCTCGGTTAGCCATTTCTGGGAAACCATGTCGACGACGACGAGGCGGGAGTCTTCGAGCTCCTTTGTCGCGGCGATCTGCCACGTGTAGCTGTCGTCGGGGCGGTCGACGTAGTCGTCGAGGAGCGTGCGTTGGGGGAGTTCTGCGGCCGCCGTCAGAGACAGGGTCGCGATCAACCAAAAGAGAGTCGGGCGCATATGAATCTTGCTTGGTCTAGCGGCCACTATGCACCCGCCGCCAGCTTCCGGCCTGGCCACGCCTGGCCGGGCCCGCTTCCACCTGGATGAGATCGATGTCCTCGGAGTAACGTGCCGCCGGTGTGAGATACAGCTTGTACAGCGCCGTTCCGCCTCGGAAGGCGAGCGACCGGGCAAGAAGCGGGTGCGAGAACATCTCGACCAGTGCGCGGCTGATCACGAGGTCCTGTTCGACCTGAGCGTCGTCAACCCAGGGCGCAACCGCGCGCCATGCCGTAACGTAGTCTCGAGGGATCACGTTTCCGCCTCGATGCGCGCGTTGACCAGCAGCCGCCAGTCGCGGGAACGCGTCGCACCCTCGACCGGCGCAGACGGCAAAAGCCTGGTGTAGTTGCGGACGCGCTGTCGCACGTACTCCTTCAGCGGACCACACCTCTCGCCGGCGCCGACGAACTCAAGCAGAAACCCCAGTCGCTGCGCCCACCGCACCGAGGCGGCCCCCACCGCATCGACCAGCAATGCCGGATCCATCTGTTCCCACAGTTCCGAGAGCATCCCCGCCACCCGGTCGACCCCACCCGCGCGGCCCATGAAACCGACCAGATCGACTGCCGTCGCCTCGACCGTGGACGCCACAACGGTTCCGCGCGGGCTTTCGAACGTGGCCAGAGGCACCTTGGCCAACCTCGCTCGCGTGATGAAGTCCACCTGCACGGCACCGCAGCGGATCGGCCTCCGGCTCCTTTCCACCATCACCTGGAACACCTGTGGCCGATGGTGGGCGGCACCGTGATACTGGGCCGCCGACAAAAGGCCGACGTAATAGGGCATGTTCCGTTGTTCCATGAGTGCCGGAATGAACTGCTCCGGTGGCAGGCACCCAAGCGCGCGGTACTCGGGAGGTACAACGACGTAGAAGCCGCGACCGGGGCTTGCGATCTCGCGGCGCTTCGCCAGCCGCCAAAGCGCCTGGTTCGCGGCTGCAGCCGACACGTCCAGTGCCGAGCGGAACTCCGAAGACGTGAAGTGGTACTGCCCGCGTGCAGCAAACTCCACTATCAAATCCCTCGCGCGGGTTGGATTCAGCGCACACATTGCTTAACCAACATATCGGTTTTCGTTATTTTACGCAATCTAAGTGTGCACTCACAGCCTACCCCAAGGTGTTAGTCACTGTATGACCCACACTTCACTCCCGCGTAGTCCGACGCCCGTCAAATGCCCTGCAACACTGCCGCCAGCCTCTCCTGCTGTTCCTTGATCCACACCGCCACTTCCGGCCACTCGTCCTCGTCGTCGCGGACCCAGGGACGTTGAACCGAGATACTCGATGTTGTGCCCCATCTGGATGAGCTGCGGCGGTAGATCGCGCAACCAGGCCATGTTCATATTCCCGCATAAAAGGCAGATAATAGGACATGGTTCGCGCACGGCAATCCCTGTCCAAGTATCTGGACCGGCTCCTCTCCGAGGGTCGAACAGTGTTCACCGCGTCGGAGGCCGAGAACGACCTCGGCATCGGGCACCGCTCCTTTCTGGACGCGGCTGAGCGATTACAGCGTTCTCGCAAACTCCTGACACCACGCCAAGGATTCTACGTCGTCGTCCCCCCTCAGTACGCCGGCTGGGGTGCGCCCCCGCCAACTTGGTTCATCGACGCGCTGATGCGCCGGGAGGACGCACCCTACTACGTTGGCTTGCTGAAAGCCGCCGAATTCCACGGCGCGACGCACCAAGGCGTGATGCAGTTCCAGGTCGTGTGCGGCAAACGACTACGGGAGATCCGCGCGGGTCGCAGCGTCATCATCTTCTACTTCCGCAAAGCAATGGACCACCCGCTCGCGGGCGTCGACGACCGCAAGACCGACACGGGAACGATGAAGATCTCATCAGCGGCGTTGACCGCCTTGGACCTCCTTCGTTATCCGCAGGCGTCCGGCGGGATTGACAACATAGCCACCGTCCTCGCGGACCTTGCACCCGCGATAGAGCCCGACACGCTTGCGTCGCTGTCGACTAGGGTCGAGCGGTCGGTCGTGCAGCGGCTTGGCTACCTACTGGACTGGATCGGCGAGGATCATCGGACGGGGCCCATGCTCGACAGCCTACGGTCCCAGGCACCCTTGCGCTGGACCGAACTCGACCGGGACGGCCGAGACCCGGATTCCACGTCCGACCCATCGGTGCGCGACCCCAAATGGCGCATTCACGCGCACCGACTTCCGGAGCCTGATCTGTGATCCCGTCTCAGAACATCGTCGCGTGGGCCAACGTAGTCCCGTGGGTTGAACCCCGGCAGGTGGAGCAGGACTTGATCATCAGCCGGGCGCTGGTCGAGATGTTCGGCGACCCCATCCTGCGCGAGTCACTGCGGTGCCGGGGAGGAACCGCGCTGAACAAGCTGCACGTCCCTACCCCGGTGCGCTATTCGGAGGACATCGACCTGGTTCGCACATCAACGGGCCCGATCGGTTCGATCGTCGACCGGTTGAGGGCGGCACTCGAGCCGTGGCTCGGCGAGGCGCGGTTCGCGCAGAGCCCGGTGGCTCCGAAATTGCGCTTCCGCGCTGAGCCCGACGACAGCGGCGTCCCGATCCGCCTGAAGATCGAGATCAACACCCGCGATATCCAAGCCTTCGATCAGCCCGTGGCAAGGCGCCTTGAGATAGCGAACCCGTGGTTTAACGGCCAGGCCGACATCCCCACGTTCTCGCCAGAGGAGATGTTGGCGACGAAGCTCCGGGCCTTGCTGCAGAGGAACAAGGGTCGGGACCTGTACGATCTGGCGTACGGCTTGACCACGCTCGAATCGCTGGACGTCGATCGGATAGTCGAGTTGTTCAGCTATTACATGGAGTCATCGGGCACTTCCATCTCCCGCGCCCAAGCGCAGGAGCGCATGTTCGCGAAGCTGGCCAACCCAAATCTGTGGCTCGACGTCCGTCCATTGCTACCAGCCGATCGCGCTGTTACGGCGACGGTCGCAGCGCAATACTTCCGCCGGGTCTTCGAGGAGCTCGTCGACCGGCTACCGGGCCAACCCTGGGCTCGGACGCCAGCCATGAAGGCGCGATTCGGGATCGAGTGGTGAGACGATCGCCGTTCTCGCTCAAGGTAGCCAGGTGCGGTGGCGGGTGACATCAAACAGAGCGAATCCACCCCTGTGGCGTAGCCGCGGCCTTACAGCCCAGCAGCTTCCAAAACGTCCGGAATGTACCGCTCCCACCCAATCGCCATGATGTGCACGCCGTGGCACATCGGTGCGACCTCGCGGACGATGTCGCTCGCCATGCGCACGCTCGTCTCGGCAGGATCCGACGCACGCTCGAGTTCGTCGATCAGGTGGCCCGGAACGACCACGCCCGGAATCCGCTCGGTCATGTAGCGCGCCTGGCGCGCCGATTTCAGCAGGATGATGCCGGCCAGTACCGGGACCCGGAAGGACTCGCACCGCGCCATGAAGCGCTCGAAAGCCGCGGGCTCGTACACGGCGTTGGTCTGGAAGAACTGGGCGCCGGAGGCGATCTTGGTCTCGATGCGGGCGACTTCCTTGCCGAGGTCGGGGACCGCGACGTTAGTCACGGCGCCCCTGTAGAAACGCGGTGGGTCCTTGAGGGCGTTGCCGGCGAGGTCCTTGCCGGCCTCGAGGCTGCTTGCCGCCCGCAGGATGTCCTCGGCGCCGAGGTCGAACACCGCCTTGGCGTCGGGGTGGTCGCCGCCGGAGGGCGGATCGCCGGTCATGCAAACGAGGTTCTCGACCCCGAGCGCATGGGCCGCGAGCATGTCGGCCTGGATCGCCAGCCGGTTGCGGTCGCGCCCGGCGATCTGCAGGGTCGACTCGATGCCCCGGTCGCGCAACAGGTGCGCCACGGCGATCGGCGCCATCGTCATGCGGGAGGCGGCGGAGTCGGTCAGGTTGAAGGCCGCAATGTGCGGCTTGAGTGACTCGGCGGCCGAGAAGAGACCGCCTAGGTCGGTTCCCTTTGGAGGGTTCAATTCGGCCGTAACCGTGACCGCGTTGCGACTTAGCGATTCCGAGAGACGGCTCACTAGATGAATATTCCTTTAAATCATCATGTTAAGTAATCATGACGGAGTGAGTTGCTTGCTTGCGAAGCGCGCCGAACGCCGATGTCTTACGCCACGCCTGGGCGATGTCCACTTCCGTCCCCGCGAACTGTCGCCTAACGTGGCCGGGAATCGCAAGTGGCACGGACAATAGCCAACGCTTGGGCGTACCGGGAGGTCGCGACGCTGCTTGCCTCCCGATCAGCAACGGATGTTGCAACGCGAGACGTTACAGGGGACGATAGAGATGCGGATCAGGCACAAGGGTCTTCGCGTCCTAGCCGAACAGGATCGTGCGGGACAACTGCCAAGCCACTTGGTGCCGAAGCTTCGGCGCGTCCTCACGTTGCTGGACCAGGCGCGCCATCCCGGGGATCTCGCGCAACCCGGTTACCGCCTACATCCGCTGAAGGGCGACAGGGCGGGGCTTTGGAGCATCCGTGTGTCCGGCGGTTGGCGCGTATTGTTCCGCTTCGAAGACAACGAGGCGGTAGACGTGGACTTGATTGACTACCACTGAGCTAGGAGGTTAGGAATCACATGACGATGCAGAACCCCTGCCACCCCGGCGAGATCCTGCGGGACAACTTGGAGGCGGCGGCTCTGTCCGTGACCGAGGCGGCGTCGCGCCTGGGCTGCACCCGGCAGGCCCTGTCCCGGCTGTTGAACGGCAAGGCTGGGATCTCGCCGGCAATGGCCCTGGCGCTCGAACGCATCGGCTGGAGCAATGCGAGCTTTTGGATGCGGTTGCAGGCGGCCTACGCATTGGCCCAGGAGCGGCGCCGGCAGGCGGCCTGAGCAGTTGGATGCGCACCTGCCTCCCGCGTAAGGGACGTCCTAGCTCGGGTGGACGGCTCCGCGAAGCGGCTCCTTGAGGAACCGTCCGCGGCAACGTCGAGTCGCGGCGATCACGCCGCCAGCGCCTCCCACGGTCCGTCAATGGCGAACGTGACGCCCGGAGACTGGATGTTGACGAAGAGCGTCGTGCCGTCGGGCGAGAACGTTGCGCCCGCCCACTCGGAACCGCGGTAGTCGGCGGGCTCGATCGCCGGTCTACCAGGAACCGGCGTGTCGAGGACCATGTTGTTCTCGCCGATTTCGACCGCGCGGCCGTCCCTGCCGAGGGCGAGCAGGCGCGTTCCGCGCACGAGTTCGCCGGCGGCGTTCTGCAGCCCGCCGCCGTCTTCGCACGCGAGTACGAGGCCGTTGTCGTGCACCGTGATGTTGTCGGGGGCGTCCGCGACCGCTTCAGCCGGCGAGACGTAGAACGCCCGAAGCAGGGATTTGCCCGGCTCGTAAACCCAGACGGCACCGGCGCCCGCCGCCCCCGCCGACGTATCGACCCAGTAGATCGAACCGCCGTGCTGCCAGGCGCCCTCCCCTCGCGCGAACCGGGCGGCGCCGGCTGCCTCGGCCTGCAAGTACGGGCCGGACTTGCCGGCGCCGGCGACGTTCCCTCCAAATGCCTCCGGGGCGAAGGCCTCCGGGTCGGCGTCAGGTTCCGGTACCGGCACCCAGTCGACTTCGTGCTCGTCGCCAAAAGCTGGTGCGCGCAGATCGGCATTCGGAACGCCGCGGACGCGCAGGGCCTCCAAGCGACCGCCTTCCTCCAGCGCGCCAGCCTTGGGCTGCGTATTGCGCGGTAGATACCTGTAGAAGCCGGAGTACGGGCCGTTGTCCTCGGTCAGATAGACGATGCCCGTCGGGTCGAGTGCGACCGCTTCGTGCCGGAAGAAGCCCATGTCGACGATTGGCCGGCCGCTCGCGCCGCCTGTGGCGGGAACTTCGAAGACGTAACCGTGGTCTTTAGCGCCGACGCGGCTCGCGCGCAGGACGGTCTCCTCGCAGGTCAGCCACGATCCCCAGGCGGTCGGTCCGCCGGCGCAATTCACGGCCGTGCCGGAGAGCAGCCCAACCGTCTCGGGAGGACGCCCGGGGGCGTAAGAGACTGCGGTGACGCCGCCGGCGAAACCCGGGAAGCCGTCCGGGGCACCCTCGGTACCCGGTGGAAGCTCGAACTCGTCGTACGGCGATGTCGCGGTACCGCCGAAGCGCGTGCCGATCGACAACTCGTGGTTGCGCAGCAGCGTGACGCCTCCGCCTGGCGCGGCGAAGGCCGCCATGCCGTCATGCCTCGCCGGCGTGGCCCCACCTCCCGTCATCTCATCGCCCGTCCAGGAGAACGACCGGTAGGAGAATCCCGCCGGCAGCCTCAGTAGCGGCAATCCGGTGGTTCCGTCGGCTACGGGCGCAATTGCGCCCGGCGCGGCGGACTCGCGTGCCCAGAGTCCCCGCAGCGACGGTAACGCCCCCGCCGCAGCACCGACGGCCAGTATCGATCTCCTGCTGAATCCCACGTTCGCTCCCCAGCTACTTATGCCAGCGGCTACCTTAGCATTAGGCGCACGGCCGCGCTGCTTACCATCCGACCCAGATTCCCGGTTAGGCCGACAACGGTAGTGGGAGAGGAGCGCACGCTGCG
>JAPOVK010000061.1 GCA_026708185.1 Gammaproteobacteria bacterium
CTAGTAGTTCGTTTCTCTAATAGATTTACAATATGCCGAGGCTGCTGCATGATGCCGTCCCCGACATGAACGGGGAGCGGTGCAATGGCAAGACGGACGGAACGGGCGGCGCTGGAACTGTCGGAGGCGGACCGCGAGATGCTGACCCGGTTGAGCCGCTCGGCGACGGCGCCGGCACGCGAGGTGACGCGCGCGAAGGTGCTGCTGGGGTATGCGGCGGGGGCGTCGATCACGCAGCTGCGGCGCGATGTCGGGGTGTCGCGGCCGACCATCTACAAGTGCATCGACAAGGCGTTGGCGGCGGGCGTGGCGGCGGGCTTGCGGGACCGCCGCCACCGACCGCGGGAACCGGAGATTCTGGCGGACGCGAAGGCGTGGGTGGTGAGCGTGGCCTGCCGGCAGCCGAAGACGCTCGGTTTCGCGGCGGAGTTGTGGACCTTGTCGGCCTTGACGCAGTATCTGCGCGGCGCGGCCGCGGCGGCCGGCTTCGCGCGCCTGTCGCGCGTCAGCCGGAGCAGCGTCTGGCGCATTCTCAAGGAGCACGAGTTGCAGCCGCACCGCGTGCGCTACTACCTGGAACGCCGCGACCCGGAGTTCGACCGCAAGATGCGGGAAGTGCTGATGGTGTACCGCGAGGTGTTCCTGACGCCGGGCGCGCGCGACGGCGCCGCGGCGACCACCCACACCGTGTCCGTGGACGAGAAGCCCGGCATCCAGGCGCTCGGCACCCGCGCCGCCGACCTGCCGCCGGCGCCGGGTCGGCAGCCGACGCTGTCGCGCGACCACGAGTACGTGCGCCACGGCACGTTGTCCATTCTCGCGGCGCTCGACCTGCATACCGGCGAGATCATCGCCAACGTCGAGGCGAGGCACCGCAGCCGCGAGTTCATCGCCTTGCTGGAGCGCCTGCATCGCCACTATCCCCCCGACGCGGTCATCCGCGTCGTGCTCGACAACCACTCGGCGCACATCTCCCGCGAGACCATGGCGTATCTCGCGACACGGCCCGGGCGCTTCCAGTACGTGCACACACCCAAGCACGGCTCCTGGCTGAACCTGATCGAATGCGCCTTCTCCAAGATGGCGCGCACCTTCCTGCGCCACATCCGCGTCGCATCCATCGACGAACTCCGTTCCCGCATCCTGCAGGGCATCGCCGAGATGAACGCCGCGCCAGTCCAGTTCCGATGGCGAAACTTCGACCTCGACCTCGCTTGAAATGTCAACTTTTACTTGGAACGAACTACTAGTCTCCTGGACCCGATCCACGATCCGCATCAGCGCCGCGGCGATCTCGTCCGGCACTTCCTCCTGCAGGAAGTGGCCGCCCTCCGTTTCGGTCACCGGCGCATTCGGGAAGCTCCGCCGCATGGCCGGGAGCTGACCGCCCAGAATCGGGTCGTGCTTCCCCCAGACGATCTCCGCGGGAATGTCCAGCCCCTGAACGTACTGGCCGATCGCTGTCATCGCGGGCATCGAGGGATGGTCCGGTCCGTTGGGCACCATGCGCATCATGGCGAGCGGGGCCTTGTCGTTGCCGCTCTCTTCCACCGGTCGCGCGTAGAGGTCCAATACCTCGGCCGGTAGGGAGTCGGGGTCGCCCTGCGTCCGCGGCAGATTCCTGAAGATCGAGAGGAGCACCTCGAAGACGAGCTCTCCGACGACCGGTCTCGCGGCCATCCGGTGGCCCTGCGAAAGGTCCCCCTCTCCTTCCCTGTCACCGAAGAGAGTGTTCAGCACCACGACTCCCTTCAGCAGCTCCGGCGATCTTGCGAAGGCCCCCATGCCGATCGGTCCACCCCAGTCCTGTCCTGCGTAGACCACTCCGGCCAACTGCAGCTGCGTGAGAACGCCACCGATCCACCGGATGTGGTTGGCCAACGTGTGTTCGCTCGCCGGCACCTTGCTGGAGAATCCCAGGCCCACCAGGGTCGGCATGATCACGCGGACCCGATCGGTCGGCAACGCCGCAGCCACCTTCCGGTACAGGAATCCCGAGGTGGGGTTGCCGTGCAGGAGCACGAGGGGGAAGCCGGAGCCCACTTCGAGCACGTGCACCTTGATGCCGGGTTCGACCTCCACGAAGTAGCTCGCGTACCCGGCCGTGACGAACGTCGCCGCGTCCTCCGGCAGGCGGAACGCTTCAAAGTCGCCGGCGTCCAGGGTCACCACTCCATCCCCGGTCGGCGCGACCCGTTCTCCATCCCGTGTGATCGCAATCACGAAGATCAGTGCAGCGGCCGCTACCACCCCCAACGCCATGAGAATTCGTGACTTCAAGGCTTTTCTCCCATGCTGTCGCGATCCGGTGCGGTTCCCACCCCACGCTCCGCGAGCCAGATACCGCCGAGGACGAGCGCCAGGGCGACGCCGTGATAGACCCGGAAATCCTCGCCCAGGTACCAAACGGCAATGATGGCAGCAAACACGGGCACGAGATTGATGAAGATCCCGGCACGGCCTGGCCCGATGATCTCGACGCCGCGAATGAACAGGATCTGCGCGAGAAACGACGGGAACAACGCCACCAGCGCGACCACGCCCCAGCCCCGCAACGTCGGCGCCTGGAACTCGCCGAGCCAGGCTTCCGCGGCCACCATGGGCACCGATGCAAGAAACGCCGATGCCGCAAGCACCGTGAACAACCCGAGCGCCGTCGACTCCGGCCGCCGCCGCAACCCTACCGTGTACCCCGCGTAGAGCAGCGTGGCGAGCACCACGAGCATGTCCCCGCCGTTGAAGCGCAGCCGAAGCAGGCGCTCGGCCTCGCCGGCGGACGCGACGACCGCGACCCCGGCCAGCGTCACGCCGACCCCTACCCACTGCGGCGTCCGCGTCGGCGTCCGGTACGCGAGCAACGCTCCAGCCAGCACGAACACCGGCATCATGCCCTGGATGATGCCCATGTTGATCGCCGTCGTGTGATGGGCGGCGATGTAGAACAGACCGTTGAACACCGCGAAGCCCAGGGCGCCCATGGCGAACAGGAACCCGAGATGCGGCCTGAGGTTTGGCCAATCACGGACGAGGCTCCTGGAGTTGAACGCCACCAGCAAGGCCACTACCAGGAGCCAGCGCAGCGCCACCACCACCATCGGCGACGCCTCGCCGACAAGCAGTTTCGCAAACGTCGTGTTGGCGCCGAAGCAGATCGACGTGCAGGCGAGAAGGAGGTAAGCG
>JAPOVK010000060.1 GCA_026708185.1 Gammaproteobacteria bacterium
CCGGATAGTTTTGGAGGAGTTTCCCGCATATAGTTCAGTTTTACTAAGGCTAGCGCTACTTAACCTTAGGACCGTTATATTTACGGCCGCCGTTTACCGGGGCTTCGATCACAAGCTTCGTCAACGGACTTGCGTCCGCAAAGACTAACCTGATCAATTAACCTTCCGGCACTGGGCAGGCGTCACACCCTATACGTCCTCTTGCGAGTTTGCAGAGTGCTGTGTTTTTAGTAAACAGTCGCAGCCACCTGGTATCTTCGACCGCCGATAGCTCGGGGAGCAAGTCCCGTCACCCTCAGCGGCGCACCTTCTCCCGAAGTTACGGTGCCATTTTGCCTAGTTCCTTCACCCGAGTTCTCTCAAGCGCCTTGGTATTCTCTACCCGACCACCTGTGTCGGTTTGGGGTACGGTCACGCATTGCCTGAAGCTTAGAGGTTTTTCTTGGAAGCGTGGCATCGGCCACTTCCGGGTCCGTATAGGTCCCGTTCGTCGTCACATCTCAGCCTTAAGAGATCCCGGATTTACCTAGAATCCCAGCCTACATGCTTTCACCTGGACAACCATCGCCAGGCCAGCCTAGCCTTCTTCGTCACCCCATCGCAGCAAAACGTGGTGCTGGAATGTTGACCAGCTTCCCATCGACTACGCCTTTCGGCCTCGCCTTAGGAGCCGACTTACCCTGCGCCGATGAGCGTTGCGCAGGAACCCTTGGTCTTTCGGCGAGGAGGATTTTCACCTCCTTTATCGTTACTCATGTCAGCATTCTCGCTTCTGATACCTCCAGCAAGCCTCGCGGCTTCCCTTCGTCGGCTTACAGAACGCTCCTCTACCAGTCGTACCTAAAGGCACGACTCCGCAGCTTCGGTGCATGGTTTTAGCCCCGTTACATCTTCCGCGCAGGCCGACTCGACCAGTGAGCTATTACGCTTTCTTTAAAGGATGGCTGCTTCTAAGCCAACCTCCTGGCTGTCTGAGCCTTCCCACATCGTTTCCCACTTAACCATGACTTAGGGACCTTAGCTGGCGGTCCGGGTTGTTTCCCTTTCGACGACGGACGTTAGCACCCGCCGTCTGTCTCCCTCGCTGCACTCATCGGTATTCGGAGTTTGCATGGGGTTGGTAAGTCGAGGTGACCCCCTAGCCCAAACAGTGCTCTACCCCCGATGGTGATACGAGAGGCACTACCTAAATAGTTTTCGAGGAGAACCAGATATCTCCGGGCTTGATTAGCCTTTCACTCCTAGCCACAGGTCATCCCCCCATTTTTCAACATAGGTGGGTTCGGGCCTCCAGTCAGTGTTACCTGACCTTCACCCTGCCCATGGCTAGCTCGCCCGGTTTCGGGTCTACTCCTACAGACTCCTCCCGCAAGCGGGAGGCTTGTGCCCTGTTCAGACTCGGTTTCCCTACGGCTCCCCAATGACGGTTAACCTTGCCAGTAAGAGTAAGTCGCTGACCCATTATACAAAAGGTACGCGGTCACCTTTCCGTCGGATTGGCCCGCCTTCCGCAAGCGGCGCGCGGCCAGGGTGACGAAATTGGCTCCCACTGCTTGTACGCATCCGGTTTCAGGTACTGTTTCACTCCCCTCACGGGGGTACTTTTCGCCTTTCCCTCACGGTACTAGTTCACTATCGGTCAGCTGAGAGTATTTAGCCTTGGAGGATGGTCCCCCCTCGCCGCGGCCGAAGCCGGTGGCTGTTCAGACAGGGTTTCACGTGCCCCGCCCTACTCGATTTCACGAACCGGTTGTTTTCGCATACGGGGCTGTCACCCGCTATGGCACGCCTTTCCAGGCGTTTCTGCTAACGTCCGGCCCGCTTAAGGGCTAGTCCCCTTTCGCTCATCGCTACTCAGGGAATCTCGGTTGATTTCTTTTCCTCCGGGTACTTAGATATTTCAGTTCCCCGGGTTCGCCTCGCGCACCTATGTATTCAGTACGCGATAACCAATTGCTTGGTTGGGTTTCCCCATTCGGAAATCCCCGGATCAAAGTCTGTTGCCGACTCCCCGAGGCTTATCGCAGGCTGCCACGTCCTTCATCGCCTTCAGCTGCCAAGGCATCCACCGAACGCGCTTATTCACTTGACCATATAACCCAGCCCGCGAACGTCGTCGCGTGCCAGACTCAATGGTCGAACGAAAGTCGCCGGTAATTTACCTGTGACGGCGCCGAAAGGCGCCGCCACGCGAGAAACGGAACAATTACGCTCGTCGCTCGCAGACGCACAATTTCTACTTCAATAATTTGGGTTAAGCATCGCTCACGAGGCAGCGCCCGCCGTTGGCATGGCGCCGCAAGCGATGCTTGGCTTCATCAAAAACGAACTGTTAATGAGCATCTCTCATCCAAGGGAGGCACTGCCGCCCCGGTGTAGAGCCAACATCCAAACGGCGCACGCGCTTTTCGCTTGGATGTTGGTTCATTGATGCTTGAGGACTTGCGCGCCATTGGTGGAGCCGAGGAGGATCGAACTCCTGACCTCCTGTGTGCAAGACAGGTGCTCTCCCAGCTGAGCTACGGCCCCCCATTGCTACCTACCTGCGGACTGCTCGGTGAAACACGGCTGCGTGTTGCGGGTCCGTCGTCCATGGCTGGCAGGCACGACGCCTTAAACGACCGCCTGCGCGCATGAACGACGCATCGGCCGCTTGGCACTTGGTGGGTCTGGACGGATTTGAACCGTCGACCTCACCCTTATCAGGGGTGCGCTCTAACCAGCTGAGCTACAGACCCTCGTCGCGCAACGCCTCGACGGGATGCCTCGCTTCGCGCGGGCATCCCTGTCGCGTCCGCTCACGGTCGCGCCTTACTTGACGCGTTTCGTCACAAGGACTCAAAGACAAGGCCATTCGTGTGGGCGCCGACACCAGGAAACAAGCATGGATCGCGCCAATGCCAACTACCAAGTCACCCGAAAGTGAACGGCAGCTTGCGTTGGTGGATCTTTTTTGGGTTTAAGGAGGTGATCCAGCCGCAGGTTCCCCTACGGCTACCTTGTTACGACTTAGTCCCAGTCATGAATCACACCGTGGTAACCGTCCTCCCGAAGGTTAGACTAGCTACTTCTGGTGCAACCCACTCCCATGACTTGACGGGCGGTGTGTACAAGGCCCGGGAACGTATTCACCGCGACGTTCTGATTCGCGATTACTAGCGATTCCGACTTCAAGGAGTCGAGTTGCAGACTCCTATCCGGACTACGAGCGGTTTTGGGGATTCGCTCCCCCTCGCGGGATTGCAGCCCTTTGTACCGCCCATTGTAGCACGTTTGTAGCCCACCACGATAAGGGCCATGATGACTTGACCTCGTCCCCGCCTTCCTCCGGTTTATCACCGGCGGTCTCCTTATAGTTCCCGGCCTAGCCGCTGGCAAATAAGGACAAGGGTTGCGCTCGTTACGGGACTTAACCCAACATCTCACGACACGAGCTGACGACAGCCATGCAGCACCTGTCACACGGTTCCCGAAGGCACCAATCCATCTCTGGAAAGTTCCGTGGATGTCAAGTGGTGGTAAGGTTCTTCGCGTTGCATCGAATTAAACAACATGCTCCACCGCTTGTGCGGGCCCCCGTCAATTCATTTGAGTTTTAACCTTGCGGCCGTACTCCCCAGGCGGAGAACTTATCGCGTTAGCTGCGCCACTAAGCCCTCAAGGGGCCAAACGGCTAGTTCTCATCGTTTACGGCGTGGACTACCAGGGTATCTAATCCTGTTTGCTCCCCACGCTTTCGCGTTTGAGCGTCAGTTTCAGTCCAGGAGGCCGCCTTCGCCACTGGTGTTCCTCCCTATATCTACGCATTTCACCGCTACACAGGAAATTCCACCTCCCTCTACTGAACTCTAGTTTGTCAGTTTGAAATGCAGTTCCCAGGTTGAGCCCGGGGATTTCACATCCCACTTAACAAACCGCCTACGCGCGCTTTACGCCCAGTAATTCCGATTAACGTTCGCACCCTCCGTATTACCGCGGCTGCTGGCACGGAGTTGGCCGGTGCTTCTTCTGTGGTTAACGTCAAGGGGCGGCGCTATTAACGCCGACCTTTTCTTCGCCACTGAAAGTGCTTTACAACCCTAAGGCCTTCTTCACACACGCGGCATGGCTGCATCAGGCTTTCGCCCATTGTGCAAGATTCCCACCTGCTGCCGACCGTAGCCGTCTGGGCCGTGTCTCAGTCCCAGTGTGGCTGATCGTCCTCTCAGACCAGCTATGGATCGTCGCCTTGGTAGGCCATTACCCCACCAACAAGCTAATCCAACGCAGGCTCCTCCGACAGCGCGAGGTCTTCCGCTGCGGCCGAAACCGCCACGGCGAGATCCCCCGCTTTCATCGGTACCCTAAGGCACCGGTCGCATGCGGTATTAGCTCGAGTTTCCCCGAGTTATCCCCCACTGCCGGGTAGATTCCTACGCGTTACTCACCCGTCCGCCACTTTACTCAGCCCCGAAGGGCCTTTCTCGTTCGACTTGCATGGTTGAGGCCTGCCGCCAACGTTCAATCTGAGCCATGATCAAACTCTTCAGTTTTCAAGCAAGGCCACCCACCCCAAACTCCAGGCGTGCCGACGAGCGGCCCGCATGGTGCAGGGCTGGACAGCCAAAAGGTTTGCTCGTGGCCTAGCATCGAGCGCCCACACGAATGGCTTGTCTTCAATCTCTTAAAGAGCGCCCTGACGCCGACCGAAGTCGTGCCGGGCAAGCGCTGCCCAGAGGGGCAAGGCCTTGCCCAAGGGCAAGGGGGCCGTATCTTACGCCCGGCATCCGGTCTGTCAACGCCTTTTTGCGCTTCGCGCCCGAAGGGCGCGCTTCGACGCCTCGCCGGCGTTACTCAGCCTTCGACAATCACCATGTGCCAGCTCTTCCGGCCGCGGCGCACGACGTGGTAGCGACCATGCAACGCGTTGGCCGGCTCCAAGCGCATCCCGGCATCCACGACCACATCGCCGTTCACCCGCACACCTCGGCTCTGAACCAACCGTCGTGCCGCGCCGTTGGAAGGCGCGAGGCCGGCGCCGGTCATCGCGTCAAGCAGACCCGTGCCAGGAGTGACGGTGCTCACCGCCATGCCATCGCGGGCCAATTGGGACAAGTCGTCCTTGCGCAACGCCCGAACTTGGCCGTCGAAAAGCGCAGTCGTGATGCGTTCCGAGGCGTCCACGGCCTCGACGCCATGGACGAGGCGGGTCACCTCTCGAGCCAGCGTGCGCTGGGCATCGCGTCGCTCGGGGCGTTCGCGGACCGCATCGGCGGCCGCCTCGATCTCGCATTCTTCGAGCAGCGTGAAGCAGCGCAGATAGGGGACTGCATCGGCATCCGCCGCGTTCAGCCAGAACTGGTAGAAGGCGTAAGGGGACGTGCGCCCGGCGTCCAGCCAGATCGCACCGTCCGCGCTCTTGCCGAACTTGGTGCCATCCTGCTTCGTGATCAGCGGGTGGGTGAACGCATAGGCCTGCCGCTGCAGCACGCGACGCACCAAGTCGACGCCGCTCACGATGTTGCCCCACTGATCACTGCCACCGACCTGGACCGTGCACCCGTATCGGCGCGTCAACTCGAGGAAGTCAAACGCCTGCAGCAGCATGTAGCTGAATTCCGTGTATGAGATGCCGGCGCCGTCCCGGTCCAGGCGCGAGCGGACCGAGTCGCGCTGCATCATCGCATTGACCGAGAAGTGCTTGCCCACGTCGCGCAGAAAGCCGATGACGTCCTTGTCCCGCGTCCAGTCCAGGTTGTTGACCACCAAGGCGGCGTTGTTGCCCTCAAGATCGAGGAACCGCGACACCTGCGCGCGCATGGCATCGACCCAGGCTTCGACGGTGGCCGCATCGTTCAGCGCGCGTTCGTCGACACGCCCGGAGGGGTCGCCGATGAGCCCCGTGGCGCCCCCGACGACGGCGATCGGTCGGTGGCCAGCTAGCTGGAACCGGCGTAGCATCAACAACGTGACGAGGTTGCCCACTTGGAGGCTCGACGCGGTTGGGTCGACCCCCGCATACACCGTGCGCGAGCCGCCCACGAGATGCGCATCGAGACCTGCCTTATCGGACACCTGGGCGAGGAGCCCTCGTCCCTCGAGCGCACGGAGTAAGGAAGCCATGGGAGGAGCGACGGGTTCTTAAGGCCGTGCACCATAGCAGTGCCTAGGGGTTTCCATCAATCACGATTTCGTTTAATAATCGGCCTCCGCCTGGCTTCGAGGGCACTTTGGGACGGGCGTCATTGGCTCTATACAAGGGATGCTCGTCGGATCGTGGTCGCGCCGCCAAAGCAACACGCCATCATCGCTGTGGCCCTCGGCACGTTCCTGTTGGTGGTCGCCTTGGCCGGCCGGAGTTGGGACCAGACCGCGAATGCCGCTAGCGTCGCTTCCCCCGCCGAGCCCACCGAATCCACCCCCCCGCCGATCGCGGCCGCCCCACCCGCGCCTCCGCCCGCCTTGCCAACCCCGAGCGACTTCACCGCGCCGGTCAGGTCGGGCGACAACCTCGCGAAGATCTTCGATCGCCACGGCTTCCACGCGCGGGATCTGTACCTAGTCGTTCATAGCGGGCCCTTTGGGAGGCGCTTGGCAGCCATCCGGCCCGGGCACGAGTTCGACTTCTCCGCGGACGAAGAAGGCAACCTGCAACATCTGAGGTATCGGCCAGATCGATTGAAGCGCCTCGACTTCCGCCGCATCGGCGACCGTTTCGAAGCCACCGAGACAGTCCGCGAACCGGACTTCGAACGCGTCTACAAAGCCGGCCGGATCCATGTCGACCAGTCGCTTTTCACCACCTGCAAGGACTTGGGCTTGAGCGACGCATTCGCGATTCGCTTGGCCGAGCTCTTCCAGTGGGACATCGACTTCGTCCACGACGTCCGCCCGGGCGACGAGTTCCACGTCCTTTACGATGAGCGCCGCATCGACGGGGAGTTCATCGGCTACGGGGAGATTCTCGCCGCGGAGTTCGTCACCCGCCGTCGCTCCCACCAGGCCGTGCGCTACGTCGGTGCTGACGGCGTCGCAAACTACTACGCCCCCGGGGGCAACACCATGCGCAAGCGGTTCGTGCGTACCCCGCTCGACGCCCGCGTCAGTTCGCCGTTCAATCTCAAGCGCGTGCACCCGCTGTGGAAACGGGTCATGCCGCACCGCGGAATCGACTACGCCGCACCGACCGGCACCGCGGTCAAGGCGACCGGCGACGGCAAGGTCATCACTCGCTCGCGCACCCGTGCCAACGGCAACTACGTCGTCATCCAGCACGGCGAGCGTTACCAGACCAAGTATCTGCATCTTTCCGGTTTCGCCGGCGCTCTGAAGACGGGACAGCGGGTCAAGCAGGGGGAAGTGATCGGCTACGTCGGCGCAACGGGCTGGGCCACCGGACCCCATCTCCACTACGAGTTCTTGGTCGACGGCGTCCACAAGAATCCAAGCACGGTCGGCTTGCCCGATGCCGAACCGATCGCAGACGCGCTGCGAGAAGATTTCCTCGCCACGACGGCGCCGCTATTGGCCGACCTCCAAGCCCGCAGGGACAGCTACAGGATCGCGTTCCAGACCCCGGGACCGTAGCACGGCCATGAAATACGTCGGCGTCATGACCGGCACCAGCATGGACGGTCTGGATGTCGCCGTACTCGATGCCAGCACCACCCCCCCAGCGATCGTCGCCGCGTCCACCGTAGCCCTGCCGAGCGAACTCGGGCGCTCGCTCGCCCGCCTGGTGGCTCCAGGAGATGGTGAGATCGACCGCCTCGGCGTAGCCGACGCGGCCCTTGGAGAGTTCATCGGCCGATCCGTACTCGACTGCCTGGCAAGCTGGGACATCGCCATCAGCGAGGTGCGCGCCATCGGTTCCCACGGCCAGACCGTACGGCATCGCCCGGCCGTCGACCGTCCGTTCACGCTGCAAATCGGCGACCCCAACCGAATCGCCGAGATCACCGGCATCGACACCGTCGCCGATTTCCGCCGCCGCGACATGGCCGCCGGCGGTCAGGGCGCACCGCTCGTGCCGCTATTCCACGAGGCGTTGTTCCGCCACCGGACTCGCCACCGCATCGTCCTCAACATCGGCGGCATTGCCAACGCGACCGTGTTGCCCGCCCAGACCTCCACCGTCACCGGGTTCGACACCGGGCCCGGCAACGCCCTGCTTGACGCTTGGTCACGGCATTGCCGGGACGAGCCCTACGACCGCGACGGCGCCTGGGCCGCCCGCGGCCAAGTCGTGGCACCCCTCCTATCCGTTATGCAGCGCGATCCGTTCGTCCACGCGACTCCACCGAAAAGCACCGGCAAGGAGACCTACCATCTGGACTATGTTCAGCGCGCCGAACAACACGCGACGCACGACCACGACGCGATCGACGCGGTGGACGTCCAGGCGACGCTGGCGGAATTCACCGCCTGGAGCATCGCTTTCGCCCTGCGCCGCTGGGGACCAGGACCGGGCGAGGTCGTAGTTTGCGGGGGAGGGCGGCACAACGCCGACCTGATGGGACGGTTAGGCCGCCGTCTCGACGATTTCGACCTGGCCACCAGCGACGACCTCGGTGTCGATGGGGACGCGTTGGAGGCCGCCGCGTTCGCATGGTTCGCGCACCGCACTCTTCTCGGCAAGCCCAGCAACGCGCCGGCCGTCACGGGTGCCAGCGGCGACCGCGTCCTCGGTGCGATTCACACGGCTTGAGCGCCCGTTAGTTCGGGCCGATCGCCGAGATGCGGGTGCGAATCTCTGATCGATCAGATCGCGAACGAGTTGCCGCAACCGCAGGTTGAGGAAGCGTTGGGGTTTGCGACTGTGAACTGGGCGCCCGAGAGGTCCTCGCGGTAGTCGATCTCGGCACCGGCGAGATACTGGTAGCTCATCGAGTCGACGACAGCGGTCACTCCGTCGCGGACGATCACCGCGTCGTCGTCCGCGACGCCGTCGTCGAACGTGAACCCGTACGAAAACCCGCTGCAACCGCCGCCGGTGATGAACACGCGCAGCTTCAGCGAGGGGTTGCCTTCGTCGTCGATGAGTTCACGTACCTTGTGCGCGGCACGCGATGAGAATCCGATGTTCGCGTCCATGCCGCCATTATAGACCCCGTGAACGCGAGTAAACGTCCCGGAAGGTCGCGGTTATAGTACGGTCGTTGACAACCGCGCACAGGAACCGCACTGCTACCCCGCCTCGCCGTCAAACGCCCCTCCCTGGATTTCTTGCGTCGTCAGTTGGCGGGCGTCGAGTCGTTGCCACCGCTGATACTCCTCGCGATCGCGGCCGGTCTCCTGACCGGCCTAGTGGTTCTGCTGTTCCGGGCCGGCCTCGAAGGCGGCGCCTGGCTGACCGGTCGTCCGGACGCCGAGAACTTCGAGGTATTTGGGCCGTGGACGGCGTTGCTGATGCCGCTCCTCGGCGCGACCTTGCTCGGCTTGATCCTCAATCGGCTGTCGCCGGAGTCCCGGCGCTTCGGCGTCGTGCATGTGATGGAACGCCTGTCGCGGTACCAAGGGCACATGCCGCTGCGCAGTGCGCTCTACCAGTTCGTCGGCGGCATAGCCGGGTTGACGGTCGGCCTATCCGGCGGTCGCGAAGGGCCTGCGGTGCATCTCGGCGCCGCCACCTCAAGCCTGCTTGGCAACGCGGTGCGGTTGCCCAACAACAGCATTCGGACGCTGGTCGCCTGTGGAACGGCCGCGGCCATCGGCGCCTCCTTCAATACGCCGATGGCGGGCGTCATCTTCGCGATGGAAGTTGTGATGATGGAGTACACGATCGCCAGCTTCATCCCGGTCATCATCTCGTCGGTCACCGCCACCGTGGTCAATCGCTGGTTCTTCGGCGACGTGATCGCATTCTCGGTCCCGGACACCGAACTGCGCTCCCTGCTCGAGATTCCCTACATCACGCTCGCCGGCGTCGCAGTCGGCTTGGTCGGCAGTGCGTTCATCGTGATGGTGAGGACGATTGCGCGCTTCCAGGTGGGGCCGTTCTGGATTCGCGCCATGGCCGCCGGCGCGGTGACGGGACTCGCCGCCATGGTCGCGCCCGCCGTTCTCGGCGTCGGTTACGACACGGTCAACCAAGCCTTGCTCGGCCAACTCGCATGGACTGCGCTCCTGATCATCCTGATTGCGAAGACCGTGGCGTCAGCCGCCTGCGTCGGGGTCGGGTTGCCGGTCGGGATGATCGGGCCGACCCTCATGATGGGTGCCATGCTCGGCGGTCTGCTCGGCGTCGTCGGCAACGCGTTCGCGCCTGGCCTGGCCTCGGAACCCTCTTTCTACGTCATGCTCGGCATGGCCGCGATGATGGCCGCCGTGCTACAGGCTCCGCTTGCTGCGTTGCTTGCCGTTTTGGAGCTGACGGCCAATCCGGCGATCATCCTGCCCGCCATGCTCATCATCGTCGTGGCATCGTTGACCGTGACGCAGGTCGCAAAGCAGCGGTCGATCTTTCTCACGACCTTAGGCGCGCTCGGCTTGCAGTATCCACCGGATCCGGCGTCGCAACACTTGATGCGCGCCGGGGCCGCCGGGCTGATGACGCGCAGCCTGGCGCGCGTCCCGAGGTCCGCCCGCGTGCGTGACCTCCGCTCGGCATTGGCGAGCTCGCCCACTTGGCTCGTGATCGAAGAAGACGGCGGGTTTCGCGCGGTTTTGAACGCCACCGATCTCGCTGACCACCTGATTGCGCTGGGCGAGGCGTTGGCCACCGCTGACACGCCGCCGGACGACTCGCTGCAGTTCGACCCCCGTCTTGATGCCGACGTGGTCGATCTCATGGAAGTGCCGGGCATGCGCAAGGACGCAGGTGTCATCAACAATCGCGCCACCTTGCTCGAGGCGCTCGCCGAGTTCCGTTTTACCGGCGTCGAGGCACTTTGCGTCGTGCGCGACGCGACCGCTTCGCGGTCGCCCCGAGATTTCGCTGCGCGAAATCTCCCGGGTGGGACGCGGCACCGAACGCCAGGCAACAAGCGAAGCGTCAGTCACATGGAAAGCGAGGCCGAAGTCGAGGTCGTGGGCGTGCTCACGCGCGACGACATCGACCGCTACGCGCAAACGCCGCAGGACCACTGACCTCGCATGGAACAAACACCAGAGGGAGCCCGGCGACCGTCGGTGGTTGTTCCATTGATGGTCGGCGTGGCCTTGGGCCGGAGGCGGAGTAAGCGCACAACGCGGCAGAGCGCGAGTTAGGCCCCGGGGCGCGCAAGCCCACGGTCGCTCGGAAGACCTTTACAATCCGCCGATTCTTGAAGCTAGCAAGGCAGCCATGCACCGGAAGGCCTCGAAGGACCTGTTCGACCGGGCGCTGAAAAGCACCCCCGGCGGCGTGAACTCACCGGTACGCGCGTTCCGCGGCGTGGGCGGCACGCCGGTTTTCTTCGCCCACGGCGACGGCGCCTGGCTCACCGACGAGGATGGCAATCGCTACGTCGACTTCGTCGGCTCGTGGGGACCCATGCTGCAGGGCCACGCCTTTCCGCCCGTGGTCGATGCGGTTCGGGAACAGGCCATGGCGGGACTGGGATTCGGAGCGCCCAACCGCGCCGAGATCGCCATGGCCGAGGCCATCACCGAACGGTTTCCAGGCATCGAAAAGGTACGCATGGTCAACTCGGGTACCGAAGCGACGATGTCCGCGATTCGCCTGGCCCGGGCCGCAACGAGCCGCGACAAGATCGTCAAGTTCCAAGGCTGCTACCACGGCCACGCCGACGCGTTGCTCGCCGCCGCCGGCTCCGGACTGCTGACCCTCGGACTTCCGGACTCGCCGGGCGTGCCGGCCGACACGGCCAAGCACACCCTGACGGCTCCGTTCAACGACGTCGATGCCTTGCGCGAGATCTTCGACGGTGTTGGCCGCGACGTCGCCGCGGTGATCGTCGAACCGATCGCCGGAAACATGGGCTGCATACCCCCGGCACCAGGCTTCCTAGAGGCGCTTCGCCAGATCACCGCTGACGCGGGGAGCCTGCTCATCTTCGACGAGGTGATGACCGGTTTTCGCGTCCACCGGGGCGGCGCTCAAGGCGCCTACGGCATCGAACCGGATCTGACCACGCTCGGCAAGGTTATCGGAGGCGGCCTGCCCGTCGGCGCATTCGGCGGCAAGGCCGAGATCATGGACCGCGTCGCACCGGCCGGCGATGTCTACCAGGCGGGCACACTGTCGGGCAATCCGCTGGCCATGCGCGCCGGCCTCGCCCTCGTCGGGTCCCTTGACGATGCGTTCTACGGGACGCTGGTCGCAACCACGCGTCACCTCGCCGAGGCGATCAAGGCCTCGGCCGAACGACACGGCGTGCCTCTCGTAATCAACGCCGTGTGCGGCATGTTCAGCATGTTCTTCACCGACCAGGACGTGCGCAGCTTCACCGACGTGCAACGCGCCGATGCGCAGAAGTACGGCCGCTTCTTCCACGCCTTGCTGGCACGTGGCGTGTACTTCGCACCCTCGGCATTCGAGGCGGCTTTCGTCTCGGGCGCACACGACGCAAATGCCGTCGATCACACGCTCGCCATCGTTGACGAAGTCTTCCAAGACCTAGACTCGTGACCTATGACATCTACGGCATCGGCAACGCGCTCGTCGACGCCGAGTACCCGGTAGACGAGACGTTCCTGCGCGATCGCGGCATCGCCAAGGGCCACATGACGCTGGTCTCGGAGGAGGAGATCGAGGCGATCGCGACCGGGCTTCTTGGACGTGAGTCCCACCGCATGTCGGGAGGGTCGGCAGCCAATACCGTCTACGCTGTGCAGGGCTTCGGCGGTCGTGGCTTCTATTCCGGCCGCGTGGGCAACGACGAGACCGGCAGACACTTCCTCGACGACCTGCGGGCTGCCGGAATCGACACGGGGGCGCATCGGCCAAGCGGTGGCAAGTCGGGCCGTTGCCTGACGCTCGTCACCGCGGACGCCGAACGCTCGATGACGACGTACCTCGGTGTGTCGGCAAGCTTGTCGCCGGACGACGTGAACGAAACGGCACTCGCCGCGTCGCGCTACCTCTACGTCGAGGGCTACCTGGCCTCGACCGAGCCCGGTTGCGCGGCCGCCGTTTTCGCCCGCGAGGTCGCAGAATCGGAAGGTGTGAAGACCAGCCTGTCACTCTCCGATCCTTCCATGGTCGAGGGCTTCCGAGACGCGCTCGAGGACATGCTCGGCAACGGGGTCACGCAGCTGTTTTGCAACGAAGAGGAGGCGCTGGCTTGGACCGGCACGGACCGTTTGGACATCGCCGCTACCGAACTTGGCGACGTCGCACCGTTCGTGAACATCACCCTCGGCGCACGCGGCAGTCTCGCGTCGAGTCCTCGGGGACGCGAACTCACCCCGGGCCGAGACGCCGACGCGGTCGACACCACCGGCGCCGGCGACATATACGCCGGTGCCATTCTGTATGCGCGCAACGCTGGCGCCGGCCCGGCGGAGGCTGCCCGGTTCGCGAACTTCGCGGCCGCCCACCTGGTGTCGGTCCACGGCGCACGGCTGCCCAATCTCCCCGCATACGCAGCTCTGAAGAAGCTCTTCACCCGCCCCTGAAGCCCGAACCGAACGGTCAGTTACCGACCACCTTGCCGGCCGTTAGGCGATCCACCTCGGACGTTGCCATGCCGAGGAGTTCGTAGAGGACCGTCTCCGTATGCTCACCGAGCAGCGGTGGGCGACGGGTTGCCGGACGACCGGCACCACGACGCAATATGGGCAACGCCGTGTAGGCACGGGTTCCCGACGTCGGGTGTGCGACCACGGGAAAGAAGCTGGTTTCGGTTGAAGCCATATCGTCCGCCGTCACGACCCGGGATACGGGAACGCCGGCAGCCCGCAAGTCGCGCTCGACGTCCCGGACAGCGCGCGTCGCCGTCCAACGGCCAAGATGATCGTCCAAGACGCGTGCGTTCGCCAGCCGGTCCCGGCTCTCCGCAAAGGCCGGGTCCACCGCCCAGTCTTCGCCGACCACCTCGCCAAGCGACCGCCAATGCGCATCGTCCTCGACCGCGATCGCCACCCACCGTTCATCATCACCTTCATCAAGGCAGCGGTAGCAGCCGTGCGGTGCGATGTCGTGACTCGCGTTGCCAAGCGGTGCCAGATCCTCCTCGGCGAAGAACTGGCCGAGGTGACGATCGGCTACTAGCCCGGCCGCCACCTCGAACTGTGCCGCATCGATCAGGCAACCCTCCGGTGGACCTTCGAGCCACGCGCCCAGAACGGCGACCAGGTTCTGCTTGCCGGCGATGTGATCCGGGTGATTCAAGGTCGTACCGACAGGGAACGGGTCGTCCGGGTGCGCCCACTGATGCGTCACGCCCGCGAAGGTCTGCAGGTTCGGGCCGAAGGTCTGGTAGCCGTCGTACGGACCGGTGCCGAGGCCTTGGCTGCGGAGGTAGACCAAGCCGGGACGTAGGGCACACGCCGCGGCGAAGTCCAGCCCCCACCGCGCGGCCACCGGGCCGCGGTTGTTCTCCATCACGGTGTCGCAGCAGGCGGCCAAGCGATGGAGCACGCGCACGCCTTCCGCGTGGGACAAGTCGAGCGCGACGCTTCTGACGCCCAGGTTCAGTTGATTGAACGTCGGGCTGTTGTTCACGTCCATGGCGCCCGCTAGGCCGTTTCGCCGCAGGAAGTCCACGTGCACCAACGACTCGACCTTGAACACTTCGGCACCCAGCAGCGCGAGCAACGACGCCGCCTCCGGGACGACCGCGCCGACCCCGAGTTCGAGGATGCGTCGACCGCGCAAGGGACGGTCCACATCGAAGCTCGAATCCGATCCCACTGCGGAGCGATTTGCCGTCGCCGTCGCGAGCGCGCGCGCTTCGGCGCCGTGCTCATCGATCGCCGGCGCGGGGCTCACCGCGACGTTCAACGGGGCCGGCTCCAAGAGGACCGGCGGTCGCAAGAGTTCCATTGCGCCGAACTCCGGGTCATCGACGGCGACGAACACCGAGCGGGCTCGGACGTGGTCGTCGTTGCGAAAATCGCGCAGGCTGTAGACCGGCGAAATCGTCAGTCCCCGCCGCTGCCCTTCCTTGAAGAGCTCGAGAACCGTCCGCTCGCGAATCAACTCCGCGCAGAAGAGCTTCAGCGCGTCCGCGTTCTCCGCGCGGAAGCGGCGGTCGCTCCACGCGCCCGTGACCAGTTCCTCGGGTCGACCCAAGAGGTCCACCAAGGCCTCCCACTGCTTCGGCGTTGCGGCCAGGACGCGAACGTAGCCATCCTTCGCCTCGTAGATCGGAAAGCCGTCCGGACCCAACCGAGCGGTCAGTGTTCCCTGGCCAGCGGCCTGCATGTTGTAGGAATGCAGCGGGCGCGACCACGGCGTCACCGCCGAAACGGCGGCCTCCGCGTAGGGAATCTCGTAGTGGACGATGTGGCCGTGGCGTCGGCACACAACCGCGACGGCCGCCATCACCGCGGCATAGACGCCCGCGCCATCGAGTGCGAGCCACGACGGCGCATTGCAGGGCGGCTGGTGCGGCCAACCGCTCGATGCCAACCCACCGCTCGCGGCAAAGCCGACGATCGACGACGTGCCGAGCCCCAAGGCGTCCGTGACGGTGACGGTGGGCGTGGCGGCCCGCAGGCGCAAGGCGTGGAACGGCGACGCGTCGGCATCAAGCACCACGTCGGCCCGGTCGCAGAGGTCGCGTAGCAGCCTGATCTGGGTCGGTTCGTCCGGATCGACCACGACGCTCTTCTTGTTGGTGTTGCGGGTCAGGAACGCCAAGCTGGACCGGGGCGAGGCAGCTCCGGGCACCGTTGGCCTGCGAAACCGGGTCGCCGCCCCGCCCGGCGGCTCGACCAGCCAGACCTCGGCGCCGAGCCCGGCCCATATGGCGCCGGCATACTCCGTCAGGGGGTGCGCCATCTCGACGACGCGCAGGTTACGGAGCAGTCCTGGCACCGACCCAAGCCTAGCTTGCCGACTGCGACGCAAAAAACGCGCGCACGCGACCAACCACGGTGGGCACCTGGTCGAGGCGCATTTCGCGTGGATCGAACAGCACGTAACCCTCGCCGAGCTGATGGTTCCGGGTGCGGATGCTCGGCTGGCCGTCGCGCAGAAACGCCACGAAATCCCGCAACTGGGCAACAGGCAGATCCAGGGCGACGCGTCGGATCTCCCGCCCGGCCCGATCCGGGACAATCCGCACGTCGGCCGTTTCGGCGAGGCCCGTATGCAGCGCGTCCAACACGACCGAAACCGCTTGGGCGTCCGCCGGCTCGTCCAAGGCCGTCAACAGGCCCGCAATCTGCTCCTTGCCGACCTTCATCGGCCTGGCGATCCCGCGTTCCTGCAATTCACAGGCCTCGATCATCGACGCCCGGCCAGCGATGAAGCCGCAGGTCGGGCCGCCGATCGCCTTGCCCCCCGAGTAGGTCACCAGGTCGGCCCCGGCGGCGATGTAGGTCCCGAGGTCGGCTTCCGCGGCAGCATCGACCAGCACGGGGATGCCGCGTCCCACCATGGCTTCGAGCGGCAACCGACCGTGCTGAACACAATGGTGCGACTTGACGAACAGGATCGCGGCTGCGCGGTCCGACAGTGCCCTTGTCAGATCCGTTTCCGCGACCGCATCCAGCGAGCCGAATACCACCGGCAGACCCCCAGCCAAGCGGATCATCTGCGAAACCCGCGCACCGAAGTCGACATCGTGGCCGGCTTGCAGTAGGACTTCGTTGGGCCCTTCGACTTCGGGCAGGCGGCGAACCCGTCGCAGGTCCTTGCCGGTGAGGACGGCCGCAACGCTGATCGCGAGGCCGGCCGCGGCCCCGCTCGTGACGCACGCGGCCTCGGCGCCGGTGGCCGCCGCGATGCGCTTACCTGCGGCAAGTCGCAACGCCGCCAGGTCCACATGCGCCCTTGACGCCGCGGCCTGGGCCTGGGCGACGGCGGCAGACTGCGCCGAGCCGCCGAGGGCCGTCAGCTTGCCGGCCGCGTTGATCACCGGCGCCACGCCGACCTGGCCGTAGGGATTCAAAGCGGCTGCATCCGCTCGTAGTACGCGTCGCCGAGAACCACGCCCCGGGTCTCGATCCGCGACGCCGCGCGCCGCCTGTCGCCGGTCGAGTCCTCGAGATCCATCGCCTCGTCAAGTTCGTCGAATACGGTCAGGCAGGCCCTTTGGCCTGGGCGGATCGTCCCGAAACCGTGTCGGTCCAGGCCGACCGCGATGGCGGGATTCCGGGTCACCGCGCGCACGACGTCCATTAGCGACATGCCGAGCGCGCGCAACTTGGTCATCGTCCGTGCCAGGGAAACGGCATAGCGGTCGACGTTGCCGCGGTGCAGATCGGAACTGATCGTGTGCAAGGGCATGCCTTGCGCCAAGGCCGTCTCGCAGACGCGGAAGCAGAACGAAGACCGGCCGTGGCCCACGTCGACGACGACGCCGCGCTCGACCGCCTCCTTGAATGCCGGGATCACGGCGTCCGCAAAGCCCAATACGCCCCCGATTTTGCCGTGGTAGGTGTGCGTCACGATGTCGCCGGGGCGCAACAGGTCGAGCACATCGTCGATCAGCGGCGGCGCGTTGCCGACGTGCAGCATCAGCGGTTTGCCGACAAGCTCGGCGGCCTTGCGCGCCAGTTTGACCGCCTCGAGACCGAAACTCCCGGTGTGCGAAGCCGATGCGAGAACCTTGACGCCCACCAACCAGTCGTGGCGCTCGAAGGCGCGCACCGTGCCGGGCAGGTCGCACAGCTCCGGTCGCGATGCGTGGCCCCCACCCAGGTTGGGCAACCCCGGACTGCCGATGTTGATGAACGCGAACGTCGCCGTGGCCTGCGTCCGTCGCACGAACCGCTCGAAGGCGTCGATCGTGGCCGCACCGGACGAGCCGGCATCGACGACGCACGCGACGCCCTGTTGAACCCCGATGCGGTCGGCCTCGAGCCTCGAGGTGTCGAACAACGGGTGGCTGAAGACGTGCGTATGCAGGTCGATGAACCCGGGCGCCACGCAGCAACCGCCGACGTCGATCACCTGGTCGGCCTCTCCGGCCAAGGCATCGACGACAATGCCGTCGTCGACGTGGACATCCGCACCAGAGACCGTTCCCGCCTCCACGTCGAACACCTGGCCTCCCGTGAGCGTGAGCGTAGTCATGGCGTGTGCCTCACCGCAGTCCATCCAACGCGCGCATCGTATCTCTCACCACGTGCCAGCGCGCGTGCAAGTCCCGGTAGCTAGCCGCAGCCGCCGGTCCGGGCTCGACGCGCTTACCCCGTGGGACCATTGCCGCGGCTGCGGTCGCATAGTCCGCCTGCAGGCCAAGTGCGACGGCCAGGAAAATCGCTGCGCCACGACCTTCCACGGCTTCGTCCGACGCCTCCACGGCGTGGTCGAGAATGTCCGCGAGGATCTGGCGCCAAACCGGGCTGGCCGCGCCGCCGCCCGTGAGACGAATGCGGTTCGGCACGCCGCACCAAGTCGCCACCTGGTCGACGATGTCCGCCACCGCGAACCCGACGCCTTCGAAGAGAGCGCGAAACATCGCCCCACGGCCGTGGTCGAGCCGCAAGCCAGCGAACGCCGCCCGCGCATCGGCCCGTCGCTCCGGGGCCATCTGGCCGCCAAGGAAAGGCAGGAAGCTGACGCCGTCCGCGCCGGGCGGCACGGCCGCAGCTATCGATCCGGCCTCCCGATAGGCCTGTTCCCTGTCGGTCGCGCCCGCGGTGATGTCGACCAGCCAATCCAAGGCGCGTCCGCCGAGAACGGCGTTGCCACCAATGACGTGCCGATCGGGTGGCATCGCATAGAAGCGGTTTGCGCCCGCCGGCGCATTCGTGCTGATCGTACGGGTCACCGCGTGGGTCCCCAAGGTAATCGCAAAGTCCCCGGGTTCAATGGCGCCAGCCCCGACGTTGGCGCATACGCCGTCATGCGCCCCGACGGCGACCGGCGTACCTGCGGCGAGACCGGTTTCCCGCGCAGCCGCGTGGGTCAAGTGGCCACCCACTTGCCAGGGCAGCGCCGGTCGCGGCAGCAATTCGACGGGCAGATCCCAGTCGCGCACCAAGGCGACATCCCAGGCTGGCGCATCGGGTCCAGACGACCAATCCGTGTAATGCGCACCGGTGAGCCGGAACAGCAGGAAGTCCTTGCCGTACAAGGCGAGTCGACAGCGTCGCGCGCGATCACTTGCGTGTTCACGCAGCCAGACGTACTTCGCCACCAGCGCCGCGCCGTAGTTCGACAACGGTCGCCCGGTCTCAGTCCGCCAAGCACGCAGCCTCGCCAACTGCTCGGCATGGGGATCGCCCGGCCATGCATCGGCCAACACGTTCCCAACGCGGTCCACGAACACACCCGCGCCGGCTCGCCCGGACAGTGAGATCCCGAGGACGTTCGCCGCGTCCAGGCGACGAAGCGCGTCGGCCGTGTCTCGCCACCAGTCGTCCGCGCGCTGCTCGCCGGCGGCGTGCCGCTTGACGACCTGGGCAAGCAACCGGCCGGTCGTCGAGAACGACGACACCTTGAGCCGAGTCGTGCCCAGATCGATGCTGATCAAGTTCGCCGCCACGACCGCTCAGCGCAGGTTGACCGGCAGCATGTCCGTCGGGACGATGCCTCGGAGCGAGATGTCGCAGCGCAGCGCAAGGACCGTGACGCCAGCGGCGGCTGCACAGCGCAATGCATCGCCGTACGCTGGATCAATCTCGTCGGCCGGCCGCACGGCTTGAATCCCCGCGTGCAGGACGCAGAACACCAGCGCCGTCGACCAACCGGACCGCGCCAGGTCTGCGAGCGCCTCGGCGTGCCGGGTCGCACGCACGCTGACCGAGTCCGGGAACGCTCCGGAATCGGCGGCCTTCAAGGTCACCGACTTCACTTCGATGTAGGTCTCCCCGGCCAGCAGGTCGAAGCGTCCCCTGCCCGATACGCCCGGAATGGGCACTTCCCGACGGATCGAAAGCCCCGCGCGAAACCCCGGCAGCAAGCCCCGGTCGAGCGCTTCCGCGACGACGCCGTTGGCCCGCGCCGTGTTGACTGCGATTAGGTCCGCACCGGTGTCGCGCACCAGTTCCAGGGTGTGCGCGTATTTCCGGCGCGGGTTCGCTGACGTCGAGTACCAGACGGGACTGCCCGGTTCCGCGCAACCGAGCATGGCTCCGGTGTTCGCGCAATGCATGGTCAACGTCCCCTTGGCGGTCCGCACGTCGGCGAGAAAGCGCTTGTAGCGCCGGATCAGCGTTCCTGGACGGAGCCTTGGTTGGAATTCGACCAGTCTCTCCTCGTCGCTCGTCAGCCGAGGCGCCGCAACGCCTCGCCGATCCGCTCGATTCCCTTGGCGATTTCGCGTTCGTCCACCGTGTAGGCGAAGCGAACGTGTTTACTGGCCCGAAATGCGCCGAAGTCGGTGCCCGGGGTGACCGCCACGCCGAACTCCTCGATCAGACGCTCGCAGAACGCCTCGCTGTCCCAACCCGTCGCGCCGATGTCCGCATAGGCATAGAAGGCGCCGGTCGGCCGCTGGGCAACCGGTAAGCCCAGACGGGCGAGACCGTCCAGAAGCATCTCGCGGCGGCGCGCGAAGATCCGGCGACGCTCCTCGTGGACCGCCATCGCCGGCGCCTGGAGGGCCGCCAGCGCCGCATACTGCGCCACGCTCGGGGGCGCGATGTACAGATTCTGGGCGACGCGCTCGATTGCATCCATGGCGGACTCCGGTGCGACCAGCCAACCCAAGCGCCAACCTGTCATTCCGAAGTACTTGGAGAAGCTGTTCACCACGAAAACGCCGTCGCCGACGGATAATGCCGACTCAAAGAGCAGGTCTTCCCCGGACAGACCATCTTCCACGTCGTAGACCAGACCGTTGTAGATCTCGTCGACGATCACGAAGCCGCGCTCGGTGACGAAGTCGCGTATGGCAACCAGGTCGGCGCGGCGCAGGACGCTGCCCGTGGGGTTCGCCGGACTGCCGAGCAATACGCCCGTAGTGCGCGCCGTCCACGCGTCCTCAAGTGCCGCGCGGTCAAGCAGGAACCGTGTCGAAGCGGAGACCGGCACGCGGCGCGCCACGCCGCCAGCCGCCTGAATGAATACGTCGTTGCACGGATAACCGGGATCCGGCACGAGCACTTCGTCGCCCGGGTCGATGAGCACTTGTGCGAGCAGATTCAGGGCGCCGCTGGCGCCGGTAGTCACGGCCACCCGATTGGCCGCGACTCCGTAGCGTGCGGCGATGGCGGCCCGCAAGGCCGGCAAGCCCAGCGCTTGGGTGTATCCGGTCCGCCCCGCCGACAGCGCCTCGATCCCCGCGGCGACCACGGTCGGCGCGGTGGGAAAGTCGGGCTCACCCACCTCGAAGTGCACGACGTCGCGACCGGTCCGCTCGAGTTCGCGCGCCCGTTCGAGGATCTCGACGACCCGGAACGGCGCAATCCGGCCGACCCGCGCCGAGAGCCGGGGAGCGCGAGGGGCCTGCCCCTCGCAAGGGACGGCCCGCCACGAAGCCCCGTTTTCGGCGGCCTCGGAAGCGTTGTTCGTCGCTCGTTTCTGTATGGCCATTTGCAAGCGGTTTTGGTAGGTTACGCGCCCCGCCGAATCCGGCTCTCGTGCCGGAAGCATAGGCTTTATACGCAACGCTTGCGACCGGCCGCCAACTCAAGAGAACGGGAGGTTCAAAGCAATGTCCGCAAACGCGAATTCCGGCCAGGCACCGGGCCAAGCTCCCAATCGCGGCGCCGCGCCGGCGGATTCGCAGTTCGTCAACTTCACTCCGTATACGCCCGAGGACGGTGAGGATTACATGAGTGCCAGGCAGGTCGAGCACTTCCGCGGGATGCTCGAGTCATGGCGGCGCGAACTGATGGAGCAAGTCGACCGGACGGTCAACCATCTGCAGGACGAAGCGTCGAATTTCCCGGATCCGGTCGACCGTGCCACGCAGGAAGAGGAACTCGGAATCGAGCTGCGCACCCGTGACCGCGAACGACGGCTGATCCGCAAGATCACCGACACGCTGGCTCGGATCGACCGCGACGACTACGGCTACTGCGACACGTGCGGCGTCGAAATCGGCTTGCGCCGCCTCGAGGCGCGCCCCACGGCAACGCAATGCGTAGACTGCAAGGCGCTCGAGGAACTGCGCGAGCGGCAGCTTCGCGGCTAGCCGCTTCGCCCAGGGGCGAAGCGGCCGAGAAGCGCCCTCGCACTTCTCCCACGAGGTTCCCCGGGACGCTTTACCGGGGCCGATTCGCGCCAACACCGTCCGGGCCGCTGCATCTCGGCTCGCTGCTCACCGCGGTCGCCTCGTGGCTAGACGCCCGGGCGCAAGGCGGCCACTGGGCGGTGCGCGTCGACGACCTCGACACACCGCGCGTCGCGCCGGGTGCCGAGTCCCGGATTCTCAGATCCCTCGAAGCGCACGGCCTCACCTGGGACGGGCCCGTGGTTCGACAAAGCCAGCACGTCGACCGCCACCGTGACGCGCTGGCAGAACTGGCTGAGTACTGCTACGCCTGCCGCTGCAGCCGCCGTGATCTGCGTGGCTCGACGACCTACCCTGGCACATGCCGACGCTTGAGCCTGCCTCGGCAAGGCAACGCCATACGCGTGCGCGTCCCGGTCGCGCCTATCGGGTTCGAAGACCGCATCCAAGGCCCGCACAGCGAGAACCTCGCGACGACAACGGGCGACTTCGTCCTCTGGCGGCGGGACGGTTTCGCGTCCTACCAGCTTGCCGTCGTGATCGACGACGACGCCATGGACATCAACACCGTGGTCCGCGGTGCGGACCTGCTCGACAATACGCCGCGACAACTCTACCTGCTGCAACGCCTCGGCCGGCCCGCACCCCACTACGCCCACGTTCCAGTCGTGGTCGAAGCGACGGGCGTCAAGCTCTCCAAGCACAATGCGGTCACGGCGATCGACGACCGCACTGCCCGCCACAACGTTGCGACCGTGCTCGGGCTATTGGGCTTCGACCCGCCCTGGGACCGGGTCGACGAGATGCTCGACTGGGCGCGGCGGCGCTGGGACATCGCTGCGGTGCCTTCAGAACCGGCCATTCCCGGTTTCACCGCCTTGGCATGAGTGCCACCAGACAGATCAGTTAGACTCCAACGATGATGCGCGTCCTCGTCCTGGAGCGTAACGCCGCCAAACGGCAGCGACTGCGTGGCTTGCTCCAAGACAACGGCTTCGAGGTTCTCGAAGCCAAGGCCGCAGCCGGCGCGCGCCAAGCCCGCGGCAACCGCGTGCGGACCGTGCTGGCCGACACGCTCTTGCTCGCCGAGGACGACCTCATCGCGCTCGCCCATCCCGTGCCGGTGATACTGCTTGCCGAAGCACCGAGCGTCACCCAAGCGGTCGAGTGCATGCGCAAGGGCGCCAGCGACTACCTCGCCTGGCCAGGCGAACCGGAACGACTCGTCGCCGCGGTCACGGCCGCCACCTCCGGGTTCGCCAACGGGGTTGCCAGCGCCGACGACCTCTCCGCCTTCGTCGGTGGCTCGCCCCCCGTCCGGGAACTCAAGGAGCGCATACACGAGGCGGCCCGGGCCGGCGGGCCGGTCTTCCTGCAAGGGGAACCCGGCACCGGGAAGGAACTCGCGGCCCGCGCCCTGCACCATGCGAGCGACCGCCGCTACGCGCCGCTGATCGTCCTCAACTGCGCGACGACGGACGAAGCCTCGATCGAGCCAGCACTGTTCGGCTACGACGTGGCGCCCGCCGGCGAGGGCAATAGCGGCGGACTGATCGGCGCTGCGCGCGACGGTACATTGCTGATCAAAGACATCGACCTCATGCCGATCGCCGCACAGACGCGATTGGTGCGACTTCTCGACCACGGTGATGCGCCCGCGGACGGCTCTTCGGCTGAAGCGCAGGCCACGACGGAGGTCGACGTTCGGATCATGGCGACGTCGCACCAGGACCTGCGCCAACTCACGGCCAACGGGCATTTCCTGGCCCACCTGCTCGAGGCGCTTGGCCAAACTACGCTGCACGTCCCGCCTCTGCGCGACCGGGGCGACGACGTCGTGCAGATCGCGCAGGCCGTCCTCGACCGGGCCACAGCCAAGCTCGGCAAGCCGGGCATCGGGTTCTCGGCGGCCGCCTTCGCGGCGCTGTGCAACCACCCGTGGCCCGGCAACATCCGGGAACTGAAAAACACCGTCGAACGCGTGGCAGGACTCTGCGATGCGCCCGCGATCGATACGGACCTGCTTCCGTTCGACTTGGGCGAAGGCGGCACCTCGGCCGAACCGGCACCGGAGACCACGGGCAGTCTCGAGGACTTTTTCGTGAGATTCGTGCTCGCAAACCAGGACCAGTACACCGAGACCGAGCTCGCAAGCCAACTCGGCATCAGCCGCAAGAGCCTGTGGGAACGGCGCCAACGCCTGAACATCCCCCGGCGGCGAACCCGGAAACGGGGACCTAGGCGACCCGCGGCGGGTTTGCGATAGCCCGCTAGCATTACCGAGCATTACCGGGCCTCACGACACTTGAGGCTCGTTAACCGCTACAATCCGCCGCTGTCGGAAGCACCTGTGCCCGCTCAAAGCGCCCAAGTTCCTTGCCAACGCGGATCGACGACCCCCGCCTTGACCCCGCCCGGGTATCCCGCGCCGCGGTTGCCGTGATCGATGGTCTTCGCGACGCAGGCTTCGACGCTTACCTCGTCGGAGGTTGCGTACGCGACCTCCTGCTCGGGCGCACGCCTAAGGACTTCGACATCGCGAGCGACGCCACCCCGGAAGAGGTGCGCGAGGTTTTCCCACGCGTGCGCGTCGTGGGGCGCCGCTTCCGCATCGCCCATGTGCGCATGCGCCGGGAGATCATCGAGGTCTCCACCTTCCGCCGCGCACTCGACGAAAGCGACGGACATCGGCCGGTGATGTCGAGCGAAGGTGTGATCCTGCGCGACAACGCCTACGGCGCCATCCACGAGGACGCCTTCCGTCGCGACTTCACGGCCAATGCGCTCTACTACGATCCGATCGGGCATGTCCTGCTCGACTACTGCGACGGGTTGAAGGACATCGAAGAACGCACGCTGCGCGTCATCGGAGACCCCGAGACCCGGTTCCGCGAGGATCCCGTGCGGATTCTGCGTGCAGTCCGTTTCGCCGCCAAGCTCGACCTCACGCTGCACGACGAGACACTCCGCGCCATCGCGCCGACGCACGCCATGCTCGACGCCATCCCGCCCGCCCGCCTATTCGATGAATTCGGCAAGCTGTTCATGGGTGGCGCGGGCGAGCAGACCTTCAAGGCGCTGCAGCAACACGGCCTGATGTCGCACCTGGTGCCCTTAAGCGATGACGGGTGCGACCTCGCACGACTGGCCCTGGCCAACACGGATCAACGGATCCGCGAGGGCAAGCCGGTGACACCCGGATTCCTGCTCGCCGCATTCTTGTGGTCCGAGTTCGCCCATCGCACGGAAAGGGCCGTGCCTCGTCAGGCGACCGAGGAGCAACTCGACAGCGCTGCCATGGCGGTCCTCGCCGCGCAGCAGTCCACCTTGGCGATTCCGCGCCGGCACGTCTACTTCGTGCGCGAAGTTTGGCGATTGCAGCCCGCCCTAGCGCGGCGAACCGCGAAGAATGTGCCGCGAGTGCTGGCCCACCGGCGGTTTCGTGCCGCCTACGACTTCCTGCTGCTGCGCAGCGCGGTCGAGCCCTCAGCCGGGGAGCGCGAGGGGCCTGCCCCTCCTATCAGAGACCTACGCGAGCTTGCGGACTGGTGGACGGAGGCCCAAGAGCTCGATGCGGACGACCTCGTCCAACGGCTGCCCCGCGAACGTTCGCCGCGACGGCGACGACGGCGCTACTCGCGTGGCAACCGCCGCAAAGGCAACCCCATGGCGACCGCCAACGGGGCCGCCGCCGCACCATAGCGGACCGTGGCCGCCGCGCCAGGCGACACCGTCCGGACCGGTCCGTTCGCGCCGAAGTTCATCGCGGTCGAAGGTCCCATCGGCGTAGGCAAAACGACGTTGGCACGCCGCTTGGCCGACACCTTCCGGCGCCCTGTCCTGCTTGAGCCTGCTGCCGAGAACCCTTTCCTGAACCGCTTCTACCGGGAGGGACGACGCTACGCGCTGCCGACCCAGCTCTTCTTCCTGCTCCATCGCGCCGACCAGATCGCCCGCCTACACGACGACGACCTGATCGGGCCGCTCTTGGTCGCCGACTTTCTCATCGAGAAGGACCGCCTGTTCGCCGAGGTCACGCTGGACGCCCATGAAATGACGCTCTACGAGCAGATCTACCGCACGCTCGACATCCGCCCGCCACGACCCGATCTGGTGATCTACCTACAAGCGCCCGTGTCGGTGTTGCTGGATCGGATCCGCCGCCGCGGGATCGGCTACGAGCAGAGGATCGCCACGGATTACCTCGCTTCCCTCAGCGATGCCTACGCCGAGTTCTTCCACTTCTACGACACCGCACCGTTGTTGATCGTCAATGCCGCGGAGATCGACTTCGCACACAATGAGCGCCACTACGGCGCGCTGGTCGCGCAGATCGAGGCGATGGACAGCGTCCGCCAATACTTCAACCCGAACCCCACCTTGCTATGATCGGGTCGCCATGAGCGCCCAGGCCCGCAAATCCCCCGTCTCCCTGAATACGCTGCGGCAGATGAAGCGACGGGGCGAGCACTTCGCCTCACTCACCGCCTACGACGCTTTGTTCGCCGAGTTGATCTCGTCCTCCGGCGTCGACGTGCTACTCGTCGGCGATTCCCTGGGGATGGTGCTGCACGGCCATGACAGTACGCTGCCGGTGACCTTGGACGACATGGTCTACCACATGAACTGCGTGCGTCGCGGCAACAAGGGCGCCCTGATCATGGCGGACCTGCCGTTCATGAGCTACGCATCGGAGTCGCAGTCCCTGGAAAGCGCCGCGGCGCTCATGCGCGCCGGCGCCCACGTGGTGAAACTCGAGGGGGGCGCTTGGCTCGCCGAATCCACGCGGCTCTTGACCGAACGCGGGATTCCGGTCTGCGCCCACATGGGACTCACGCCACAGTCCATCAACCGCATCGGCGGCTACCGGGTGCAGGGCCGCAATCCCGACCATGCCCAGACCATGATCGACGAAGCGCTGATCCTGCAGGACTCGGGAGCCTCCATCATCCTGCTCGAATGCGTACCCGTCGACCTCGGCCAGGAGATCAGCGAGAAGCTCGAAGTCTGCGTCATCGGCATCGGTGCGGGGCCGCACACCGACGGCCAGATCATGGTGATGCACGACATGCTCGGACTGACGCCGTCGAGCATCCGCGTACCCAAGTTCGTCAAGAACTTCCTGCCGGAGAGCAAAGACGGCATACCGGGGGCCTTTCGCGCCTATGCCGACGCCGTCAAAGCCGGCGCATTCCCCGCGCCGGAGCACTGCTTCACCTGACGGGCATATCCCATGGAAGTTGCCCATCGGATCGTCGAAGTCCGCACTACGCTTGCCGGATTCGGCGGCCACGCTGTCGGCCTCGTGCCCACCATGGGCAACCTGCACGAGGGCCACCTGGAACTGGTCCGCACCTGTCGGCGGCAATGCGACGTCAGCGTGGTGTCCATCTTCGTCAACCCCACCCAGTTCGGTCCGGGCGAGGACTACGCCAACTACCCGCGCACGCTCGACGACGACTTGGCGCGCCTCGACGAGGCGCAGGTGGACGTGGTCTTCAACCCGGATGTTCAAGAGATGTATCCCGCTGGTCAGGACGACCACGTCGCGGTCACCGTGCCCGGCCTCGGCGATACGCTTTGCGGGGCGAGCCGTCCTGGGCACTTCGACGCCGTCGCCACGGTAGTCGCCAAGCTATTCAACATCGTCCAGCCCAAGCATGCCTTCTTCGGCGAGAAGGACTGGCAGCAACTCGCCGTGATCCGCGCCATGGCCCGCCAGCTCGACATGCCCATCGACGTGGTCGGCGTGCCCACGGTCCGGGCCGAAAGCGGGCTTGCGCTGTCGAGCCGCAACAACTATCTCAGCGATGCGGAGCGTGACCGCGCGGCACTCCTCAACGCGACGCTGGTGGATATCAAGCGGGCCATCTCGACCGGCAGTCAGCGATACAGCGAGCTAGAAAGCCAGGCCGCGACCTTGCTGACGGACGGCGGATTCGACGTCGACTACGTCGCCGTGCGGGATGCCCATAGACTGTGCGAACCCCACTCGGCATCGACCGATCTGCGTATCCTGGCCGCTGCCCGCCTTGGCCGCGCCCGCCTGATCGACAACGTCGGCGTCGACCGCTGATGGCGCGGCGTGCGCAGACGTTCCCGTCCGCATCGACAGCTCGCTAGACGCAACGCATGTGGACGCCAAGCAACAAGCCTCCCGAGCAACTCGCTTCCTGGCAGCGCCTGGCCGCGCTGGCCGAGCAACGGGCCGGCCAACCCATCGAACGCGAGTCCGCACGCTTCGAGACGTACTCTGCACGCATCGGCCCCGTGTTCATCGACTACTCCAAGCAACGCATCGACGCGCAAGTCATAGCAGCGCTCATCGACCTAGCCGAGGAAAGCGGCCTCGACGACGCTGTCCAAGCACTGTTCGACGGCGAGCACGTCAATACAACCGAAGACCGACCTGCCCTGCACACGGCCTTGCGTGCTCCCGACGGCGAAGGCCCCAAGGCTGTCGCCGGGCTCGTCGAGGCGGAACGCAGTCGCTTCCTCACCTTCGCTGAGGATGTCCGAAGCGGCCACTGGCGCGGGTACACCGACAAGGCCATCCGCACGGTGGTTCACATAGGAATCGGCGGCTCGCACCTAGGACCGGAGTTGGTCTGCCAAGCCCTCCGCCCGAACAGCGACCCCGAGATCCGGTTCCTCACCAATATCGACGGCGACGCCGCGACCACGGCGCTCGCCGGGCTCGACCCGGCGACCACGCTGTTCATCGTCGCCTCCAAGAGCTTCACGACCCTGGAGACGCGGACAAACGCCGCGACCGCGCGAAGCTGGTTTGTCGAACGCACGTGCGAACCGGCCGCGATCGCACGCCACTTCGTGGCCGTGACGGCCAACGACAAGGCTGCGCAAGCGTTCGGCATGCCCCCGACAAACCGTTTCGCGATGTGGGATTGGGTCGGGGGGCGCTACTCGCTCTGGTCGGCCGTGGGACTGCCCATCGCCATCTCCTTGGGGCGGTCCGGCTTCGACGACCTGCTCGCCGGTGCCTACCTCGCAGATCGACACTTCCGCACGACGACGCCGGCTCGCAATCTACCCGTGCTGCTGGCGCTTCTGCAGGTCTGGAACAGCAACTTCCTAGGTGCCGCGACGCACGCGCTGTTGGCGTACGACCGCCGACTGCGGCTGTTGCCGGACTACCTCCAACAACTGGAGATGGAGAGCAACGGCAAATCGACGCGCCACGACGGAACTCGGGTGGCGATGCACACCGCACCGGTCGTATGGGGCGGAGAGGAAACCAACGGGCAGCATGCGTTCCACCAGCTACTGCACCAGGGTACGCGGGCGTTCAGCGCCGATCTCATCGCCACGATCAGCCCGGGTCACGGCCTTCAAGAACATCACCGCTGGTTGCTCGCGAACTGCTTTGCCCAAGGTCAAGCCTTGCTGGCCGATCACACGGCCGGCGTCGAGGCGCAAGGCAGCCACGTTCGCGGCCAGCATCCCGTGACGACCATCTTGCTGGACACGTTGACGCCTCGCGCTCTCGGTACCCTGCTCGCGCTCTTCGAGCACCGGGCTTTCTGCGCCGGCGTCATCTGGGGGACCAACCCGTTTGATCAACCCGGCGTTGAACTCGGCAAAGTCTTGGCCGGGCCCATCCAGGACGAGCTCGGCGACGCCCAGCCGACCGGTTCCGCAGTCGACTCCCCCACCTCGGAACTGCTCGCGCACGCGAAGAAGATCGCCTCCGCGCGGTAACGGGCCAACCTCGCGCCGAGCGGATGCGTCAATTGCATTGCGCACCAGCCCCCGGCTACTCTCAGTCGCCCTCGCCCCACACCCGCTCAGGAGCAGCCATGCCTATCTACCCCGCCCCGCAACGGTTCCGCGACGAGGCGCACATCGACGAGGCGCGCTATGCCGAGATGTACGAACGTTCGGTGCGCGACCCCGACGGGTTCTGGGGTGAGCAGGCCACGGCGTTCCTGGACTGGTACGCGCCCTTCTCCGAGGTGTGCTCGCATGACTTCGTCAAAGGTCACGTGCGCTGGTTCGACGGCGGGACGTTGAATGCCTGCACCAACTGCGTCGACCGGCATCTGCCGAAACGCGGCGACCAAGTCGCGATCATCTGGGAAGGGGACGACCCCGATACACACAAGGTCATCACCTATCGCGAACTTGCCGAAGAGGTCTGTCGGCTCTCCAACGCGCTCGCGCGTCGCGGCGTCAAGAAGGGGGACCGCGTCTGCATCTACATGCCCATGATCCCGGAAGCCGCGTACGCGATGCTGGCGTGCGCCCGGATCGGCGCGATTCACTCGGTCGTCTTCGGCGGCTTTTCGCCGCAGGCGCTCAAGGACCGGATACTCGATTCGGACTGCCAGACGCTGATCACCGCCGACGAGGGCTTGCGCGGCGGGCGCGCCGTGCCGCTCAAGCACAACGCCGAGACCGCCTTGGCCGATTGTCCGAACGTGCATACCGTCTTGACGGTCCAACGAACCGGCGGCGACGTGCCCTGGCGCGACGGCCGCGACGTCTGGTACCACGAACTCGTGGACAGCCAGCCCAATGAGTTCGAGCCGGCGGTGATGGCGGCCGAGGATCCGCTGTTCATCCTCTATACGTCGGGCTCCACCGGCAAGCCCAAGGGCGTCCAGCACAGCACAGGGGGCTACCTCCTCCACGCCGCGATGACGCACAAGTACGTCTTCGACTACCACGACGGCGACATCTACTGGTGCACGGCCGACGTCGGCTGGGTCACCGGCCACTCGTACATCGTCTACGGACCGCTGGCGAACGGTGCGACAACGCTGATGTTCGAGGGCGTGCCGACCTATCCGGACGCGTCCCGGTGCTGGCAGGTCGTGGACAAGCACGCCGTGAACATCTTCTACACCGCACCCACGGCCATCCGGCAGCTCATGGCCCAAGGCGACGACTACGTCACGAGCACCTCGCGCCGGAGCTTGAAGCTGTTGGGTTCGGTGGGCGAACCCATCAATCCCGAGGCCTGGGAGTGGTACCACGGCGTCGTCGGCGAGCGCCGCTGCCCGATCATGGACACCTGGTGGCAGACCGAGACCGGCGGCATCATGATCACGCCCCTTGCGGGTGTCACGGACTTGAAGCCAGGCTCCGCGACAAGGCCGTTCTTCGGGGTGCAGCCAGCCTTAGTCGACGGCGACGGCCAGGTCATCGAGGAGACCGAGGCGGCCGGCGACCTCGTCGTCACGGCACCGTGGCCGGGCCAGATCCGGACCGTCTACGGCGACCATCAACGGGTGATCGACACCTACTACGCCACGCACAAGGGCTTCTACTTCACCGGCGACGGCGCGCGACGCGACGCGGACGGCTACTACTGGATCACCGGGCGCGTCGACGACGTGATGAACATCTCGGGGCACCGCATGGGCACGGCTGAAGTGGAGAGCGCGCTCGTGCTGCACGAGGCGGTCGCCGAAGCCGCCGTCGTCGGTTATCCGCACCCGATCAAGGGCGAGGGCATCTACGCCTACGTGACCCCGATGGCGGGCTCGAACGACGATCCCGCGACGCTTAACGACGAGCTCGTCGACCTGGTGCGCAAGGAGATCGGCCCGATCGCCAAGCCCGATGTGATCCAATTGGCGCCCGGGCTGCCGAAGACGCGCTCTGGGAAGATCATGCGGCGGATCCTGCGCAAGATTGCCGCCGGTGAGGTCGACGACCTCGGCGACACGTCCACGTTGGCCGATCCCGCCGTCGTCGACGACCTAGTGGCGAACCGGGGGTAGGGACAAGCCCTCGCAAGTCGATGGAGGAAATCGCCATGGCCATTCTGAAATGGTCGGGCATCGTCGTCGCCGCGCTCATCCTCGGGCTGCTGGCGCTCAGGTTGCTGTACGGGGTGATCGCCAATCCACGCGTGATGGACGAGATCACCACGAGTCCGAACGGGGAACGGGCCGGTATCGTCATGGCGCTCACCTTGCCGGACGGGCGCACCTTGCCGGTCAACTATCGTCGCGAAGGCAACCAAGTCTACGCTGGCGCCGACGGTCGCTGGTGGCGCACGCTGCGGGACGGCGACGCGCCCGTCACCGTGCTGATCCGTGGCGAGACCCTCACGGGACATGCGCACGTGGTGTTCGACGACCCCGCATTCAAGGCGGATGTCTTCAGTCGCCTGCGACCGACGGTCCCAAGCTGGCTACCCGCGTGGTTGGATGCGCACCTCGTCGTCATCGAACTCGACGGTTCGGAGCCTGCGCCACCGTAGAACCTGGGGTTCACCAAGCGCGCCCGCGCGGTGCGACCAACGCACCTAGCCGCCTTGGCGGTAGTTCTCGACTTCCTTCATCGACAGCTTGATGCGTCCCCGCTGGTCCGTGTCCAGGCATACGACTTCGACCTCCTGGCCTTCCTCCAGGTAGTCGGTAACCTTCTCCACCCGCTCCTGCGCGATCTGGGAGATGTGCAGGAGACCGTCCTTGCCGGGCAGGATCGTGATGAAAGCGCCGAAGTCGACGATCCGCGCCACGCGGCCGCTGTATATCTTGCCGACCTCGGCTTCGGCGGTGATCTCCTGAACCCGCGCGACTGCGGCATCCTTCGACTCACCGTCCTCCGCGTAGATTCGCACACTGCCATCGTCCTCGACGTCCACTTCGGCCCCGGTGTCTTCGACGATGGAGCGGATGGTGGCGCCGCCCTTGCCGATGATGTCGCGGATCTTGTCCGGATCCACCTTCAACACGACCATGCTCGGGGCGTTGTCCGAAACGGTGGCCCGCGACTCGGAGATCACGTTGTTCATCTCGCCGAGGATGTGCAGCCGGGCGTCGAGAGCCTGGCCGAGCGCCGTCTCCATGATCTCCTCGGTCACACCCTCGATCTTGATGTCCATCTGTAGCGCGGTGACGCCTTGCGCCGTCCCTGCGACCTTGAAGTCCATGTCGCCGAGGTGGTCCTCGTCGCCGAGGATGTCCGTGAGGACCGCAAACCGGTCGCCTTCCTTGACGAGGCCCATGGCCACGCCCGCGATGGGGGCCTTCATCGGCACACCCGCGTCCATCAGGGCCAGCGAGCTGCCACAGACGCTGGCCATGGAACTCGAGCCGTTGCTTTCCGTGATCTCGGATACCACCCGCACGGTGTATGGGAACTCCTCCTCGGTCGGCAGGCAAGCGGCGATGCCGCGACGGGCCAGGTTGCCGTGACCGATCTCACGCCGCTTGGGGCCGCCCAGGAAGGCTTCCTCGCCGACACTGAAAGGCGGGAAGTTGTAGTGCAGCATGAAGTTGTCCTTGTAGGTGCCCTCCAGCGCTTCGATGAGCTTGGCGTCGCGCAGCGTGCCCAGGGTCGCCACCACGATGGCCTGGGTTTCACCGCGCTGGAACAAGGCCGAACCGTGCGCCTTCGGCAGCACGCCGACCTCGACGTTGATCGGCCGCACCGTCTTCGTGTCCCGGCCGTCGATGCGCGGCTCGCCGTCCAGCACGCTCGCCCGGACGACGTCCTTCTCCAGCTTGTAGAACGCATCGACGATGTCGTCGTTGCCGAATTCGCCGTCGTCGCCGCCGAGTTCCGCGAGCAGCATGTCCCGGGCCGTACGCACGGCGCCTTGGCGTTCCTGCTTGTCGTGGATCCGGTAGGCGTCCGTGAGCGGCTGCCGCGACAGGCTGTCGACGCGGTCCACCAGCGTCGGATCCATCGTGGGCGCCTGGAACTCCCAGCGTGGCTTGCCGGCCTCGGACGCTAGCTCTTTGATCGCGTCGATGGCGACCTGCATCTCCATGTGGCCGTAGAGCACGCCGCCGAGCATCTGATCCTCGGACAACTCCTCCGCTTGGGATTCCACCATGAGCACGGCCGACTCGGTACCCGCGACCACCATGTTCAGTGCCGAGGACTCCATTTCCTCGTACCCGGGGTTGAGCAGGTAGCGCCCGTCGGCGAAACCGACACGGGCGGCGGCGATCGGCCCGGCGAAAGGAATGCCCGACACGGCGAGGGCCGCCGAAGAGCCGATGAGCGCGATGATGTCGGGATCCATGTCGCGGTCGACGGACATCACCGTGGCGATCACCTGCACCGCATTCATGAAGCCCTGCGGGAACAAGGGCCGGATCGGTCGGTCGATGAGGCGCGACGTCAGCGTTTCCTTGTCGCTCGGTCGTCCTTCGCGACGCAGGAAGCCGCCGGGGATCTTGCCCGTGGCGTAGAACTTCTCCTGGTAGTTGACGGTCAGGGGGAAGAAGTCCTGGTTGGGATTGGGGTTGGGATTGGCGACCACGGTGCAGAGCACCACGGTGTCGCCCATGGTGGCCATCACGGCGCCGGTTGCTTGGCGAGCGATCTTGCCCGTCTCGAGCACGACGCGGTGACCGCCGAACTGGAATTCCTTCCGTACTGGATTGACTGGTTTCAATTCATTCTCCTAAAAAAGTGGTTTTCTTCTTCTTCGCTTCTTGGGAGATTTCGCGCAGCGAAATCTCGCTCGACCGCTTGCGGTCGCGTCGTCATCGCTTTCATGGGAGATTTCGCGCCGCGAAATCTCGGCCGACCGCGGAGCGGTCGACAGCGACCGATTGCGGTCGCGTCGTCAACGGCGCAGGCCTAGGCGCGCGATCAACGACGTGTAGCGCTGTTGATCGCGATCCTTGAGGTAATCCAGCAACTTGCGGCGCTGGTTGATCATTCGGATCAGGCCTCGCCGCGAGTGATGGTCCTTGGCATGGGCACGAAAGTGCTCCTGTAGCGAGTTGATGTTGTATGTGAGCAACGCCACCTGCACTTCCGGAGAACCGGTGTCGTTGTCGGCGGTGCGGTAATCCTCCACCACCTTCCGTTTCGTATCGGCGTTCAAAGCCATGTCTCATCTCCAATATGCTTGTGTTGGGGCGAGGGGGCCGCGCATAGGTACAGCGATTCCCTCGTCGTCATTTCACGATCAACCGGCGTGGAGCGACCCGACCATCGTCGAGTATCTCGCCCACGCCGATAAACGTTCCTTCGGTGTCCGTGCCTTCGACCAGCCGCACCCAGCCCGTTGTCGGGGCGTGCGGCACCAAGACCGGCTGGCCTTGCTTCAAATAGAATGCCGGCGCGCCGGTCAGGGCCACTTCCGGCCACTGCCCCACGGTGGAGGCCACCGGGCGCAACAGGTCGTCGAGTCTGTGTTCGAGGCGTGCCGTCTCGACGTCTTCGAGCGTCGCGAGGTCGTCCTCGCCGTAAGGTCCCGCCTGCGTGCGCCGTAGCGCGTCAACGTGCGCCCCGCAACCGAGCGCTTCGCCCAAGTCATGCGCGATGGTGCGCACGTAGGTGCCCTTGCTGCAGTGGAGGTCCAAGCTCAGTCGGGTGCCTTCGAAGGCGACGATCTCGTTGTGATAGACCGTCACCGGTCGCGCCTCGCGTTCAATCTCGATGCCAAGGCGTGCGAGCTTGTAGAGCGGCTTGCCGTGATGCTTGACAGCCGAGAACATGGACGGCACCTGCTCGATCTCGCCTCGGAAGGCATCCAAGGCGTCTTCCAGGCGAGCCCGGTCAACGCCTTTCACCTCGCGCTCCTGCAAGACCTCACCGTCGGCGTCGCCGCTGTCCGTGGAGATGCCAAGGCGAACATGCGCGAGGTAGCGCTTGTCCGAGTTCAGCAGGTATTGCGAGAACTTCGTCGCGTCACCGAGACACAGCGGCAGGACGCCCGTGGCCAACGGATCCAGGCTGCCCGTATGACCGACCTTGCGCGCGTTGAACGCCCGTTTCACGCGCTGCACGGCGTCGCTCGAACTCATCCCGGCGGGTTTGTCGAGCACGATCACGCCGCTCACATCGCGGCCTCGGCCCCTACGTGCCAACGTCCGACCCCGCTGCGCCAAGCGACCCGGGCTGTTGCATGCGAGCGGCGAGCCCCTCGCGCTCCCCGGCTGAGGGCTCCTCCATGCGAGGGGCGAGCCCCTCGCGCTCCCCGGCTGAGGGCTCTTCCTTGCGAGGGGC
>JAPOVK010000065.1 GCA_026708185.1 Gammaproteobacteria bacterium
CGAGTTCCACCAATGCAGCCTGCAGGGTCGAGACACGATCCGACGCGACGGCCGCCGCCTCGGTGAGCCCCGCCACGCGATTCTCGTACTGCCGCGTCAACGTGTGGCGATCCTTGGCGAGACCTAGCTGCACAACTTCGGCCGAGAGTCGCCGCACACGATCCACGAGGCCGTGAACCGCATCTTGAACCTCCAGGAGGCCCGCGCCGGTCTCGGGATCCCGGACGGCATTCCCATGCGGCATCCTCATCAGGCTGCGGGCGCTTTCCAAGAACATGGTGGCCTTCCGTCGGATCGCCTCCAAGCCGTCGATGTATTCCGACTGTTCGATCTCTGCCGGATCGAACAAGGCGGGCGAATACACGGGAATGTCCGGCCCGAACACGCCGTACTGCTCTGTCGCTTCCTTCGCCCACAACCTCGGGAGGTCCAGCAGAAGCTTCCCGATGTCCCCTTCGGCGAGCGGAAGCGGCGCAAGCGATCGGAACGAAAGCCGCGCGGCGCCCGACTCCGCCCGACGAAGTTCAGCGCTCAACTGCTCCTGCAGAACCACAAGTTCCGTCGGCGTCCCCCGGTTCGCGAGCTGCTCGCGCCGTCTGAGAATGTAGCCCCGCTCGGGCGAATACGGTTCGATCGCAAAGGCACTCGCGAAAGTCGACCTGGCCATGCCGCGCTCGGCCAAGCCATGCAGATCGTACAAGGCCGAGATCAGCTTCGGCGTCACCAGATCACCGATGTGGAACGGGGTCCCATTCGGATAGCGGCCGTCTTCGACGCCGTCGAAGGTGAACTGCACGACCCGGCTGAAAGTGGGCGGCTCCGGGGCATCCCGGCTTACCAGCCAATACGCCCAGTAACCGACGGTGACCAGCAGAAGCGCGCCCAGGAGGGGCAGCCGCAGCGACCATACGAGCAGGATGAGGGAACGTAAGTCCAGTTCCCGCTGCGGTGGCATGAGATCGGCTTCCGGCTGTGACATGGTCCTGCCAATGCTCGTGGATTTCGCGCCCTACGGCGTCTGACTCGTCGAAGCGTCACAAGCCTAGCAGCATTTGTGCACCGCTAGACGGGAAGCGTCCATGTTGCCGAAAATGCGTGCCCGGTTGGGCCAGCTAACCCCTTCAAGGTTGGCACGCCTTAGTGCGTAGCGCCCGAATCGGTCGCACGGCCACGGAACTATCCGGGCTGAACCAATGGGCGACGTGCTTTGGGGCATTGGGCCCTCGCCGTTCCTGCTTACACGCGCCGGGTCGCTCATCGGTCCATTAAGCGGCTGAACTGACACTAGAGGCGCGCGAAAGTCTGACGTGGAATTCGCGCGAAAGTCGGTGTGCGAACGTGCCCGCAGGGCGGACACGGTTGGCCGGCGGACTGTCGTAGGCCCGAACGCGCGGTCCACGTCACGTCGGCGAGAACTCCTCCTAGTAGGACATCCTCTGCACGCCTCGTCGATGGGGGCGTCAGCCCTGACCGTCCCTATGCGGGCGCGGTTCGCCCCAGTGAAAAAAAGAACGCCCCGCCGGGGCTTCTCTCATCTCGTACTTACTCTTGACGAAGTGCGCCTTCAGGCGCTCCGTGAACTCAGGCAACGGTTCTAGGTCAACCACACTGAGGAGTTCGCGGCCTGCGACCGTGAAGGCCGCCCCCTGGACCCGTAACGCTTTCACCTTGGTTTCTTCCGTGGTGCCAACCAACGCCCACCAGCGGCTCTGATGTTGGAACGGAAGTTGCAGGTTCGGTGGCAGCTCTTGCACCGAGGTGGCCTCGTGAATGGGACCGTAAGGCATGCGACTCCCGTAATCGGGCCGCACCAGGCCGTTCTCCGTCAGCTCCGTCAGTACGTCGTAGGACAGCCCAATGTCCCTAAGACAGTTATTGCCCAACCCGCCATTGACTGCGGGAACCCTCGTGTCGTTGTCTTTCGAGATGGCGACGGACGCGGCGCGACGGAATCTCTCGGCCGTTCTAGTGCTGATCGTCCCGAGTATCCGGAGCGCGTGCACCGAGAAGGTGCCTGGCTTGCGGATCTCCCCTTCGAGTACGCGGATGAACGCCGCCCGCATCTCGCCTTCGCCACGGTCGGCTGCTTCCCGCCTGTAGACCTCGAACCAGTCATCGTCTGTCACGGCATCGGTCTGTGTGGACTCCGTAGACGGGTCGGGGTCGTGCGCGATCCGAGCGAGAGCAGGACCCACGAGCCCATCGAGCCGCTCCTGCTTCGTCACCATCTCGTACGCGACGGCCGGTGGTAACCCGGTCCGCTCGACAAGGGTCGTGATCGCTTCTGACTGGCTGCGCGCCTGCGACAAGCGAAGGCGGGCGACCAATGCGCCAAAGGCAGCATCGGGGACATCTCCCAGCAGCCGCTGCTGTACCTTTCGGAGGTTAGGGAACTTCGGGACGAATGGCGCGATGGCCCTGCCGAGGTCTGCAAATTTCTCTCCCAAGCCGTCTTCGGGCGGATTGTCATCGTCCATGGCAGTCCAGCGGCGGCGATCGAGAAGGCGCCCACCGTATAGGCGGGATCGTCACTCGTCAACGCGGCTGCCGCAATCGCGCCAAGGCGGCTGGTCGTCTGGCTTGAAGACCCTTGCCAACCGCCCCGGCTTTGGATACGGGGATTGGGGAACCTTGCCGACTTGCGCCGCGCGAATGTCCGCCCGCGCCGGTCGCGAAACGCGTGTGGCGGCTGCGCCCGCAGAGCTGAGAGGCGGAGAGGCCGGGCCGCAGCCCTAGTGACGCGCCTCACTTGGGCCGCGCGAATGTCCAAGGCCTCGACGCGCCAAAACGCGCCTTAGCGGCTGCGCCCGCAGGGCGGGAGGGGCGGATAGGAAGGGGGGCACAGCCGACTACCTTGCGACCCGCGAATGTCCGCGCTCGGTGTATGCGAAACGCGAAGCTCGGCGGCGTCCGCAGGGCGGGGTGCCCGCCGCGCGGACGGCTGCAACGACATCGCCGGGCTGTGGCTGGTTGCAGCTGGTGGGGAGAGGGTGTCTATGCGCTCGTCGACGAAAGCGTCGGTCGCGCGTTCACCCCGGGTCGCCGTCGTTTTCGTCACCGTTTCGCTGGGAACGGTCGAGGAAGCGACGAGCGATTCCCCTTAGCAGCAAAGTCACCGTGTTCGTGGCGAGGCCCGACGTTAACACCAATATCCCCAGCCTTTCCCAGGTGCCGACTGCTGCCGCAAACCCGCTTAGATAGAGTCCCGCGAAAACGACGACGCCAGCGAGGAATCCGGGAAGTGCCCCCGGCCCGGACAGACCAGCGAAAAGGGAGCCCGGAATGCGGCGAATGAGCGGCCAAAGAGACGCCAGGGGACGGCCCACGGCGATCACGACTTGGACGGAGCGGGCCGCGAACCATTTCATGCCGTAGAAGAGCGCGCCGCAGAAGCCGCCGATGCTACCGAGCCCGAACACGATCAAAAGGACGGTCACCCAATCTGCCCCTTCTTCGGTGGGCGATGGCGCCAACAAAACGACGATCGCGAATCCGACCGCCGCAACCACAAGGCCGCCAAGGGCTTCCCCGAATAGGTCCGCCGCGTCGTCGCCCGTCCGCTCTAGACGTTCTCTTAGACTAGGTTTCGCGGGGTCACTCATTGCTCGCCTTGCCATGGCGGCGCTTTTGTCACCGTGTCGGTCTTTCGCACCAGAGTAGCAGATGCAGCGCCAGTCTCAGGTCGTCAATCCGGCGCGCCTTCGCTCCCAATCGCAGTCGTACCAGAATGCGGCTTCGCCATCGAAAATGTCGTCATTCACTCCAGCGACAACCGTTTGGCCTGCTCCGCGACAACCTCCGCGAGCAACTGTGCGGCACGCGCCACCCGCCCCGATGACAGCGGCCGCTGCGACCAGAATGGCGAAACAGCGCAGCACCCTCGGGGCTTGCGATCGCCCGGTTGGAGCTCTCTGGACGATTCCGCTGGCGACTCTTGTCGGCCACTTGGACACCGTCAACTCCAGACCATGGGTTCGATAATGATGCATAGGGTAGCCCGACTTCGGCGACCGAGTGTACGGATGCAGGCGCACCGGTCGCTGCATGGGATCGGGGTAAGACCCGTTTCGGGTCATCCATTCCCGACGCCACATCGGCTCGGACAGGTACACCGGTACGGCCGTCGGGCGGTCGTTGCGGCCGACGCGTCATGCGCAGGGGCAACGAATTCCTTGGGCGCCTGAATGCCGGTGTGCGGCTGCAGCGGAGGAGGCTGTCTCGTCCCGCCGCGAGTTCCGGCCACCTGTAACGTCCCTCGACCATACGCCGACCGTTGCCCCAGCCTCACGCCCCCGTTCCTCAAACGTCAAGCAAAATACGTTCAACGCTTCGCTGATTCCGGTCTCTCCTTCACGACGTACCACCTGTCCAGAAACCGCGACTTGACGGCCCCCAACTGCCAACGGTCGAGAAACTCGTCGATCGCGCGGGTGGCGCCGGGAAAGGCCTCGCTACGGTATTCGTCGAAGGTCACGATTCCGCCCGGGGACACGAAGGGCCAAAGCCAGTCCAGTGCCGTCTTGTAGGACTCGTACAAATCGACGTCGAGGTGGAGCAGCGCGATCGCTCGGCCATCGTAGGCTGGGAGGGACTCCGCCAGCGTGCCCCGCACGAAAGAGATGTTTTCGTCGATGAAGTCGCTGGCCACACCGTTGAACTGAAGCAACTCGCGGACGTTCGCCTCGGAGTGGCTGAGCCACCCGGCCTTGTGGGCGTTGCCGCGCCCATCCTCGGCAGTCGGTTCGGGCAGACCCTCGAATGTGTCGAAGCCGACGATTCGTCGCGGTCTCGCGACACACTGGGTCAGGATCGCAAAGACGAACAGGGAGCGCCCTGGTCCCACGCCACATTCGACGATCTGGCCCTCGACATCCTCCAACTGCAAAAGAAGCTCGCGAAAGTGCAAGAACCGTCGAGCGGATGTCGTGTGCAGCTCATACGGCCAAAGGCTCGACCTCGACTCCGGGACGGTAACGAAGTCGACGCCAAGAAGTCGTCGCCCCCAGTTCTTGAGAGCACGTTTATGTCGGGGAGTGAGTCTACGCAGGGCATCCAACAACGCTGGCACGGCTAGCCTCCCTTGCTAAGTCCACACCCGGGCGCAAAGCGGCCGATTTTGGCGCCCAACATGGCAGGCGTCAGACGGTGCGGCAGTCATTTCCCGACAAGAGCCTGATGTGCTGCCGACAGAGGACGAGATCGAGTCCGCGCTAGGCGACTCGCCTAGACTTAGACTAAACCGACCGACCAAAAAGAGATCCTGCACATGCTCATCCCCGCGGGCGCGCGGGTGACACCCCTTGCGCTGAAGGTTCACCAGGAACCGCAAGCCGACTGGTACGAGCAGGCGCGCCTCGTCCTGCGCGGCCGCGATGGCGGGGAACACGGCAAACTCCTCTACTCGCTCATTCGTGAGCGACAAGCCTATGGCCGGAAGGTCGTGGCCCTCGACATAGGCACCGCGCGCGGCTTTTCCGCCATCACCATGAGCCGTGCCCTGCTCGACGCGGACCTGGACGGCCACGTCTACACGATGGATGTGATCGACCACGACGATGCCTATGACTGGCACGCTGCAAAACACAGTTCCGACGATCCCTTGGCGGACGGGCCATCGCCCCGTTCAGCGATCTGGAAACGGTGGTTTCCCGACGAGACCACACGCATCACGTCCATCAACGGCCGATCAACCCGATTGCTACGCGATTGGCCGCACGGTCGCATTGACGTGGCGTTCCTGGACGGCAGTCACGCGTACGACGACGTCAAGGCGGAGCTCGACATGCTGGACGCGATCATGGCGGACGACGGCGTCATCGTTCTCGATGACGTGCATTTCGGGGTGGTGATCGGTCGCGTTCGATCTCGCGCCGTCAGCGTTCTGGCGTGGCTCGTACTAGGCACTCTGCGAAAGGTGATTCCGAAAGCACAGTTCCACAACGCCCGACTCGGCGTCGGTGCGGAGTACGCGATCGTCGAACGGCGGTTCACCGGCATCCGCAAGGCGGTCGAGCAGTTCATCGCCGAGAACGGTCGGGATTGGTCCATCGAGCTTGTCCCCATGCCGCGCCGGGGCGCGTATCAGACCGGCGATTACGCCTTGGCCGTTCTGACGCGGCAGCGCGGCGACGGCATGCGTACCTGACACGGCACTAGGCCAACGACAGGATCGATCGATAGAGGTCAGCGAAGCCCCCCGCAACTGCCGACCAGCTATAACGCTCCCCCACCATGCGACGACCCGCCCGACCAGCCTCCTTCCGACGGCGTTCGTCAGCGAGCAGCGCAGAGATGGCATCGCCAATCTCCCCGACGTTGTTTCGGACGATCAACCCGGCCCTGCGCTCCGCCACTTCCGGGAAGTTGCAGTGTTCCGAGACCACGACCGGCAATCCCGCGGCCAGGGCTTCCAGGACAGCATTGCTGAACCCTTCCGCATAGGACGGCAGGACGAACACGTCGGCACACGCCAGCGCCGCGAGCTTGTCGTCGCCGTCAAGGGCACCGGTGAACGTCACGCGGTCGATAACGCCCGCCGCCTCCAGCAGGCGAGTGGTCCGCGCTTGCGTACCCCCTTCGTTCGGGCCAACGATCAGCAAGACCGCGTCGTCGAACCGCCTGGCGATGTCAACGAAGCTTCTAGCCAGGAGGTCCACACCCTTGTTCGCGGTCAGGCGGCCGAGGAACAGAATCACACGCCGATCCGCAAGCCGCGGGAACCGCTCGTAGAAAGGCGTGATTTCCAGTTGGTCGACGGCTTGCTCGAGGTCCGTATCAACGCCGTTCGGTATCACCGTCACCGAGGTGCCGACGCCGAGCGCGTTAGCGTGGCCGGCCTCTACCGTGGTCAAGGCGTGCAGGGCGGCTGCAGAGGTCAGCAAACGTCGTTGGACAAGCCGCATGTAGAGCCACTTGCGCGCCGCTTTCTGTCGCAAGGCCACCGGGTCGAGGCCGCCCCGCAGCGAGACCAGGCAAGGCACACCGTGCTGGCGGGCCGCCCGGCAAGCCACGAAACCGGGGTGGTGCCAGAGCTCATGGACATGGACGATGTCGAACCCCGCGATGCGTCTGTCGACGAAGTCGGCCAACTCCCGCGAGTGCGAATTCCACAGGGAACTCAATCGCGAAGCGGCGCAGGCATGGACAGGGACATCCGGTACCGGCAGCGGGGGCCGGTGAAACCGCCCGCCAGCGGTGGTCAGGACTTCGCAGCCGACGCCGAACCCAGCCAGGGCCGTCGTCAGTCCGCGCAAGGCGACCGGGGGCCCACCGGCCTCCGCCGACATCGTGGGCGTGACGTGGAGCACTTTCATTGCGAGAGGCGTTCCTGTTCCGACGATGGGCGTGTCAAACAGCGAGCTCGCGATAAAGCCGGATGTGCTGATCGACCACCGATCGGATCGAAAAGCGTTCCGCGGTTTCCCGTCCCTTCCGAGCAAGCCGCTTGCGCAGTTCGGGGTCCCGATACAAGCTCACGAGCGCGGACGCCAACCCGGCCGGATCCTCAGGCGAGAACATCAGCCCGTTGACACCCTCCTCGAGGAAATCACCAACACCACCCTGCCGTGTCGCCACTACCGTGGTGCCGAACTTCATCGCTTCGAGCGCGACGAGCCCGAAGGCTTCGAAGTGTGATGGCAGGCAGAAGACGTCACAGGCGCGGTAGCACGCATGTTTGTCAGCGCCTGTGACGATCCCAACGAACTCCACGGTGTCGGCAACCCCCCGGCGCCGCGCTAAACGCTTCAATGGCTCTGCGAGCGGCCCGGAGCAGGTCAGGTACAGCTTCGAGTCCCCGAGCTGATCTCGAGCGACGGCCATGGCATCGATCAGCGTCGACACGTTCTTGACTTCGCGGGCGCTCGACAACGACAGGATGTTGATACCGTCGTTCGGCGGGCTGATGGATGGCGACTGCGACGGCAACGCCGTCCCGGGATTCGTCTCGAAGTCGTCCTCGCCCGGGCCCGGCACGCCGTTGTGAATAACGCGAATGAGACCGGGCGCAGTTCCCGCGGACGCCGCCTTCGCGGCCATCGCGCGACTTACCGTCACATGCGCGGCAAGCCGGCGCGTGACGACGCGTGCCAGCAGTCGGGACCGCCAATTGCCTAGACTGCCGTACGGGATGTCGGGCAACCAGACAACGTCGTGCCCATGGGATGTCGCCAATACCCTGGACCGCACACCTGCCAACCGACAGGCTGCCAGGACGCAATACCCGTCCGGCATGAGGGAGTGGCAGTGAACGATATCCGGCCGGATCAGGCGCAGCAGGTGAACGAGACGCGCAATCAACCGGAAGGTGCGGACAACGCTTCGGCCATCGATGCGAAGGTCGTAGACCGGTATGTTCCTGAAACGCGTGAACGCCCGCGAGGCTTCGTTGGGGTAGGCGAAGTGGAAGTCCACACCGCTGTCGGCGGCGCGGCGGTCGAAGGAGTCCAGGATCCACTTCAACTCGAACTGGAGCCCGCCGACGACGGGTAGGAACGTCGTCGTGACCATCAGCACCGACGGCTTAGAGGCCATTCCACCCCCCGCCTTCGATCACTTCCCGGAACGCCGCTACATACTCGGTCGCGGCGCGGCCGATCAAGAAACGCCGCCGGTGATCAAGGACCCGTTGGCGGAGGGCGCTCCATTGCGTGGCCAGGCTTGACATCACCGCCGCGTAGTCGTCGGTGAGGGGTATGCCGTAGTCGCCTGCCAGTTCGCGGTTGCCCCCGGAGTCCCGGTAGACCACGGGCAGCCCACAGGCCAGCGCCTCGACGATCGAGTTCGAGCACGGTTCGTTCACGGCCGCGTGGACCATGGCGTCGGACGCTCGCAACAGGTCGGCGAGTTGCTCCGAGGGGAGTACGCCCACGTCTGTCGTTTCCGCAGGGTCGACCTCTTGGCACCAGTTTCCAGCGAAAGTCAGTTGTACACCAGGCAGTCGCGAGAGGCTCGCCAGCGCCGCGAACCCTTTGGTCGGGCTCGTGGACCACGACGTGGCGACCAGACGAAGGACGCTTTCCGACGGAGCGTGCTGGGCGGACCTTGGGAAGAAGATACTGGGGTCAACGGCATTGTTGATGACGCTCCAGCTTGCCGGTTCACGCTCGCAATGCCGAGCGAAGGACGTCCGGCAGAAGTCGGTCTGGAACACCGTGTGGTCCGCCAACGCGTTGACCGCGGGCTGGACGTGGTCGGCACGCGTGACGACCCCGCGGGTCAGACGCGGCACGCCATCGACACGGTGTACGAGTACCGGGCCGCGTCGCCGTTTGGCGCGGTATCCCGGCAACTGCGCCAAGCGGCCAGCCAAGCCCATCCGCCCGGTCCGCCTGAGCCTCGCGATTTCACGCACATTCAGGTGACGCCCCGGCCCGTAGTTGAAACCGTTTACCAGAACAACGTTCGTGTCGCGGGTGGGACGGGTTGTCACCAGATGGCCGAGTCGCCGGAGTTGCGCGATCAGCGCCTTGAGGAACTGGTTGCCGCCGCCCGCCGGTCGATCAACCGCGTCGAACAGGACGCAGATGTTGAGCGACCCCGCGTCGCTGATGACACCTGAACGCACGTGGGCCTTCACGCTCTAGCCAACACTCCAGAGGGACGACGGCGAACGGCTTCGACGCACTAAAGCGTCCGACTGCGCCGCAGTGTGGCCATTATGAAGGGCAACAGGACGAGAAACGACACCAAGGAGAGCATCACTCGTGCCCAGGCGCCGCCTTCGACACCGTGCGCCGGGACCAGGAGGATGATCGCCAGAACCGAGACCGCGAGGCCGCTGGCCAAGGACAGCAGCGCCGGCCCCGCGCGGCCAGCGACGATCGGCAGCATGGCGAGCACACCAAGACTGGTGAAAAAGGCACCGGGGATGAGGATGAGTATCAGACTGCCCACATCCGAGAACTCGGCGCCCAGAAACAGAGCCGCGATCGGGTCACGGAGCAGCGCAAGAGTAGTAAGGCCCGCTATCGCGACAAGAACCGACAGCACGGTATAGCGCTTGACCGCCGCCCGCACCAACCGACCCTCACCACCGTGCCAATGTCGGCTAACCACCGGCTGGACCGCAGCACGTAGCATGCGGAACGGCTGTCTCGTCATGTCCACGATTTGCCGGGCGACGCGGTAAACCCCAACCTCTGCGGCGCCCAGGAACTGTGCCAGCAGGAGGGTGTCGATGTTCTGGCCCATGGCGCCGACTACGGTTCGTCCGAACGTGGCCCAGTGGAAGCGGCGGACGTCCTGAGGCACATACAAGGTCGCCGACCCCACCAACGTCCCCATCCCCGCCTGCGTGGAGGAAGACGCGGCCGCCAGGAGCAAGCCGAGCCCGGACATCGCAGCGCCCGCCAGGGACGCCCAGACCACCGCCAGGACATCGCCACCCACTTGCCAGAAGACACCGAGAAGGCCGACTCGCACCACGTTGCTCGCGCACGCAACCGCGAACCGCAGCTTCAATCTGTCCGCAAGTCGGAGCACCGCGATGGCCGTCGCGTTGTTCGCGATTACCACACCGACCAAGGCATACCAGAGAAGCGCGGCGGTGTCCGTTCCGTCGACCAGCACAAGGTCAGCCGCCAAGGCGGCGATGAGGGCGACGACGACGTATGCGAGCAAGGACATGCCGAACGACATGAGGGCGACGAACCGCACAACCCCAGCCGCATCCCGAGGCCGCCCCTCCGCAACGCTTCGAGTCGCAAACGTGATCACCGTGTCGCTCCCGCCGATCGACACAATGCCGTGCACCAATGTGGCGGTCGCCATGACGACGGCCAACGCACCGAAGCCCGACGGACCCAGAATCCTCGTGGCGAAGAAGACGAACGCCAGACCGCCGATCAGCTCGACAACCGAAGTCGCCGCCAGCCAGCCAGTGTGGCGGGCGATCGAGCGGTCGGACTGTTGGAGCAAGCGCTGCTAGCGCCCGAGCAAACGCTTGAGGGGCTGCTTCGCTGGATCAGGGACGCTCGCGCGAAGCCGGTTTCCATAATGGCGGAAGGCCGAATACGAGCGGTTTTCGTGCCCGTAGTACCGGGAGGCGGAATCCGGCAACCCGCAGAACCGGCTCAGCCTCTCCGGGGGGTCGCATTCGACGTCGAAAACCAATAGCCGACTCTCGGGAACGGTTGCTACCACATCGCGGTGGTGCGCCTCCCAATCACGCGAAAGCGCGGCCGAGAATCGCCACAGATTGGTCGTATCGTAGCGATACGACAGGTAGGCCTTTCGGTCCTTGTACAGTGCCCAGCGGCGCATGCTTCGCAGCCACCGTTTCCGATCACGCGTGTTGAGGATGAACTTCGCGTCCGGGTAGTCGCGCATCATCTCCCGATAGCACTTGAAACCCTCGAAGTAGTCAGCCGAGTCGACGAACACCATGTCAGTGAAAGCTTGATAGCCCTGGTCGTACCCATGCATTACGGGCCACCGGCCTCGATGTTGTCCCGCATTCGGCGGGCTAGATTACCCTTGTCGAAATGGACGGTCGGAATGCCGTTCCTCTCGAAGAAGCGCCAGAGCGAGGTGGTGCCGCACCTATGGAAACCAATCTGAAAGTACCTTGGCCGACCGGCCATTCGTCGATGCATCCCGCCTATAGGCGGCACCGATCTTAACATGCGGCCCTTGACGTCTTGATCCTAGGTGGCCTCTGGAGATGTTCCACGCGCAGACGTGAGCGCCGGATCCACGATCACCATCGGGGTCTTACCGGCAAGGGTCCGTTCGAGATTGGCAACCGTGACAACTTGGAGCGCCGCGCCCAATTGGGGGTCAACAAGCCCCGCCAAGCGACGGATGGAGGCCACCTCGTGGTCGTCGAGGGGCCCCTTGATCCTAAGGCGCAACGTCACGCCGTCCGGAGCGCATAGGAACTGGTAGGCCAGCACCTTGGGCTGTCCCCGCGCAATGTGCGAAATAGACTCCGAATGCAACGTGCGTCCACTCGGAAGTGTCACCGCTAGGTTGCTGCGGCCGACGACGCGCTCGAACGACAACACCGAGCAATCCGCGGCCTTTTCCGCGGACTCACCCAGTTCGAAATGGTCGCCGAGGCGATAGCGGAACAGCGGCGTGCAACGTGGAAAGAGGGATGTCACGAAGACCTCTTGACGGCCCTCACCGTGATACTCCAGCAGGTAGTTGTGCCAAAAGACACGGTAGTCGCCTTCCGGGCGGGAGTGGGCGATCAGCCCCGTTTCCACGGCACCGTACTCCATCCCCACCGGCGCTCCGAACAAGCTCTCGATCTGGTCACGCGAGTCCGGCGCCGGGAACTCCTCGGCCGCGGCAATCACCGCCTTCAATGACAAGGCCCGGCTTGGTGAGCCCCAGTCCTCGGCCGTCCTTGCCAATTCGTCCAAGTACCGGGAATAGCCGATGACGAAATCAGGCTGCGAACGTTGCAGCCGTTCCAGACCTTTCCGCAACGCCGGTTCCGACATGTCGTAGGCCGAGTAGCGGACGTAGTTCTGCAGTCGATCCTTGCCCGCCCGCACCCAGGCGTTCACACGGCCGCGCCAACCCTCACCAAGCAGATGCGAATGGCCCCAGAACAGGAACAAGCGGTCGCGCGGCGAAACGCCAAACCAGCTACGACCCAGCCACGGATCGAGGCGCGTGTGACGGAACTCGCGCCGCCACGCCGGCATCTGGATGGGAGATGCGGTGCTGCCGCCGGTCGTCCGTCGATGATTCGGGCGCGGAGCATCATGCCAGTAACGCTCGTCGCGCTGTTGGAGGACCTCACGCGTCAGCGGCGGCACGGCTTCCACGAACTCGCGCAGGGATGCGAAGCGCCCCGGCAAGGCGTTCTTTTCAGCCAGCGAGACGTAGTAGGGGATCGAGCGGACGGCCTTGGCCCATTCGTGGTTCAGCCGATCGAGTTGGTAGTTCCCGACCTCCTCCGGGGAACGCGCGAGGAAGCCGCGCTCAAGCGCCTTCAGGCGCGGAATCGAAACCCAAGCCATCGGTTGCCGAACCCGGGCCTGACGCCAAGGCTACGACCGTATCGCGGTTCTTCCGAACCAGGAACAGCCAGGCATCGTTGCCGTAGTTGGACTTCCTGCACTTGACGCAGCGTACCGAAACATCGTGGCCGAACCACTGGCAGAGAACGTAAGGAACCACGGTTGGTCGGACACCGAATGGGTCCATTTCCGACGCATGTGTCGGACTGTGCGCTTCGGCGTATTCCAATGCCAATACGCCGGCTCCGTTGAGCTGATTCAGCCACGTTTCCACCGCAAGTTTGGGGTTCCACGCCTGGTCCAAGGAGTTCGAGTAGACAAAGTCGAACTTCGACACCCACGCTTCGTTCACATCGTGGAAATCCCATCGCACCGTACGCTCAAACTGGTCTGCCGTGTCGGAGATCTCGGTGCCGGTGACGTCGTGTCCAGCGTGCGCGGCGATGAAAGACTGTTCAAAGCCATTCCTGGTGCCATGACAGATCCCCGTCAGATGCACCTTGTTCGGGATTTCCCGCCGAAGTTCGTCGCACAGGACCCTCAACGTGGCCTCGTCTGCCCATACCCGGTCGATCTTTCTCTTGTTGTGGTAGGTCTGGACTTCCCGGTACTGTTCGTAGCTTTCGTACTCGTGGAGATAGAAGTCCACGAGGCGCCTTCGGTTCACGATCTCGTAGCCCAAAGGTCGAAGTATGCCGTTCGCCAGCGATGACAGTCCTGCCTTCAGAGTTTGTGCCAAACGGTTCATGGGTGCCCACGCAAGCTGCAGTGCAGGGACGGCGAGCGCAGTTCCGCTCGAACAGCCATCAAGGCAGTGTTCCGGGACAGGCTAGTGGGACGAACCCATGTTGGCAAGACCGGAGGCCGCCTCGGCAAAGGCGACGTGGAGACTGCGAGGGGAGCCACATCTGTGCAGTTCGTCTTCACAGCCCCTAGGTTCCACACGAATCAGCACTACCCTGCCAAGGCCTTGCTCGACGCTGGCCACAAGGTGACGTTCCTGGTGCTCCGACGCGCCCAGAGCGAAACCTACGCGGCATTGAGCCCGGTGATACTGGGGTGCTCACCCACGTTCGACGTGCTTCGTCGCGCGGCGGCGGTACTTCCCTGGGTCGGCTACACCAACGTCGGCGGCGTGCCGCCGCTGTCTCGGTTCTTCACCGCCATGAGGCGAACCCAGCCGTCCGCCGTTGTAGTCAGAGACCCCAAGTCGGCTTACGGACTGCTCGCAGCAATCGCCGCCAAGCTGATCGGCGCGAAGCTCATTCTGTACACGCAAACAGCCAAGCATCAGCCGGTGGGCCGCCGCAAACGCCTAATCTACTCGCTCATGATGCGCACAACCGGCGCCGAGTGGTTCACACCGATACTCGGTCGACCAGATCAGTACGCCGCGGTGAACCAAGGACTCCGCTACCTGCCATTCGTCGCAGAACCTGCCACAAGTCCGTCCAGCAAACGCTGGTTCCGCAACGACACGGTCAACATCCTTTCAATCGGCAAGTTCCAGCGGCGCAAGCGCCACGACCTCTTCGTCGACGCGATGGCGGCGGTCGCGGGCAAGCACGCGGTGCGAGCGCTGATCGTCGGCGAATGCACCACGGCCGAGCACCGGCAAGTCATTCAAGAGGTGGCTCGGCAACGAGCTCGGCTCGGCTTGGAGGAGACGGTGGAAATCAGAACGAACCTGCCGTTTGGCGAGGTGCAGAGGCTCTACGCGGCACACGACCTTTTCGTCCTCCCGAGCCAAGGCGAACCTGCGGCGGTGTCGCCACTCGAGGCAATGGCCCACTCGTTGCCGGTGATCTGCAGCGACACCAACGGTACGGCCTGTTACATCCGACCGGGCCGCAACGGCTTCGTCTTCCGGTCAGGCGATGCGCAGCACTTGGCGGCCTGCATCGCCGAGGCGATCCAGGACCGAGACCGGTTGATGGAACGCGGTGCCGAGAGCTACCGCCAGGTTCTCAACGAGCACCAGCCCGCTCGATACGTCAACGCCCTTGTCGACATGGCGAGGCGGCCATGATACGGGTCACCATCTACATGCCAACGCTTGAAGGCGGCGGCGCCGAACGGGCGATGGTCGATCTCGCGAATGGCCTGGAGGCGGAAGGCCTGAAAACCGACCTGGTCGTCATCCGGGAAGATGGGCCCTGGCGGCAACTCCTCTCGGACAACGTCCGGCTGATCGCCATCAGGTCACGCGGGGCGCTTCCCGGGTTCGTCAAGCTGTTGTACTACTTGCGGCGCGCCCGTCCGGAGGTCGTCCTAGCCAACGGTGCTTCCTCGATCATCCTGGCCACGCTTGCGCGGTGGCTCACGCCGCGTTTCATCGTGATTGCCCGCATACCCACCAACCTTTCCGCAGGGCTCGCCAAAGTGAACCTGAAGTGGCGGATCATCCGGACGGTGCAAGCCAGCCTCTTGCCGCAGGCCGACGCGATCGTCACCAACTCCTCGGGCTCGTCGGAAGACATTGCCCGCAACCTGCCAGCCGCCTCGGGCAAGATACATACGATCCACAATCCCGTGGTGGGACCAAACATGGCCGATGAAGCCCGCCAGCCGGTCGCACATCCCTGGTTCCACAGCCACGGCCCGCCCATCATATTGGCGGCAGGCCGTCTCGATCCGGCAAAGGACTACGGGACACTAATGCGCGCATTCGCATTGGTCGCGCAGCGACGCGAGGTCCGCTTGGTCGTGCTGGGAGAGGGCCCTGAGCGAAGGAGCCTTGTCAAGCTAACTCACGAACTCGGCGTGGCCCACCGCGTGGACTTCCCCGGCTTCCACGCGAATCCATTCGCGTTCATGGCCAAGGCCCGGCTCTTCGTACTCTCGTCGAAGCAGGAGGGAATGCCGAACGTACTCATCCAGGCGATGGCCTGCGGAACGCCCGTGGTGAGCACGGACTGCCCAAGCGGCCCGCGCGAGGTGCTCGAGGACGGCCACTGGGGACCGCTAGTACCTGTTGGCGACGCCGAAGCACTCGCCGACGCGATGTCGACGACGCTCGACCGCGCTCTGCCGCCCGCCTCCTTGACCACCCGGGCGGCAGCGTTTTCCGCGGACGGGTCCATCCGCGCCTACGTGCGCCTGATCGAGGAACTGCGCAGACCGGCCGCTGGACTGGTGTGATGCAGACGTGTACTCCGAACAGATGACGCCCGATCCCCTGGCCACTTCCGATGACCTCAAGGAGTCCGTTGCCTTGTGGCTGCAGGACATGACCCGTGGGCTAACCATCGGCAGATTCCGATTCTGTCGACGCAGGGGATTCGTCCCTACCGACGGCCCGGAAGGCCAAGTCAGCACGTGTTTCGCCGTGAAAATCGCGTGGCACATCGGTGCCTGGCAAGATTGGCAAGCGGACGCTCGAGAGGCGTGCATTCGCTTCATCCAATCCTTCCAAACGGCCGAGGGCAACTTCGTTGACGAGTGGCTCTTGCGCAATCTCGACGTGGCGCCCCGGCTTGCGGCCTTGAAGCGTCTGCGTATCGCGGACCTCGTCAGCTATCGCCCAAGTGCGGACGCAAGGTGCCGGGCCGTGCGAGCAGAAACGAGGCAGTCAGCGGCCACACTGCTGATGGTCGGCGAACGCCCCCGATTTCCTCTACCCACCAGCCTGTGGGTCAACGAGTCCGATGTGCGCCAGTTCGTGCGATCATTCGACTGGAGCAGTCCTTGGGGTTCAGGGAGCCACACGAGCCATCTCGTTTCGTTTCTGGTCATCAATGACCGTCTACGTGGAGAGCCATCGCCCAGCCTTTCGACGCTCCTTGACGCGACGTTCGACGAGGTGAATCAGTTCCTGGATGAACGCACCGGGACGTGGGGGCTGGGCGCCATCTCGCCGGTCCAGAGGATCAACGGGGCCATGAAAATGCTGACGGCCTGCCGTTGGGCAAACCGCCCAACACCTCATCCAGAGAACCTGGTCGATTTCGCGCTCGACCACGCATCCGGTGCCGATGGCTGCGGCGTTTTGGACCGGCTGTTTGTCCTCCGCAATGCCAGCCTGGACGCCCCGGACCATCGGATTGATGACATAAGGCAGTTCGCCTTCACCGCCTTGGGCGAGATCGCGAGTCATCGGCAACACGACGGCGCATTCTCCTTCTCTCCCGCGCGTGCGCAAAGGGCCTACTACGGAGCTTTGGTAAGCCTGGGTGAACGACAAAGCGACTTGCACGGCACCGTCATGTTGACCTGGGCATGGGCCATCGCCCTCGACATTCTCGGCCTCAGGGAACGCCTTGGGTGGCGGATCAGCGTGCCCTAGAGAGAGCTTTGCAGCGCGGGCCCGAACCTAGTGATCGACCATGCATGACGACCTCGACATCTGCGTGTTTTTCGATTCAACGCCGAAATCATGGGGCGGCGGGAATCAGTTCCTACGAAGTCTCGCCCAAGAGCTCTCGAGCAAGGGGCACCAGGTGACGAGGCGACCTACCTCCAGCACCGAGATCGTCCTTTTCAACGCCTTTCTGTACGCGCAGGGAAAGCACTTGAGGCCACACCATGTCGCCCGGCTGAGCCGAACGGGGAAGAGGACGGGGCTGCGTAGCTTGATGCCCCAACGCATGCAGATGTTGTTTCCCGCCGTGCCTTCTCCTGTCTTGATCCATCGTGTCGACGGGGTGCCTGAATTGGTGCGCGGCCGCCGGACTATCGCGGACGATGTACAACTCGCAGTCAACCGGCTGACCGACCACACGGTCTTCCAATCGGAGTTCTGCAAGAGCACGTTTGCGACCCATTGCGGAGTCAGTCCAGCAAGCTCGCGGGTCATTCTCAACGGGGTCGATCCGACCGTGTTCTTTGCAGACGCAGCGAACACATGGGAAAGGGGGCCGATCCGCCTGGCTGCTGCGTCCTGGTCGTCGAATCCACGCAAGGGTTTCGCGACATTGGCCGAGGTGTCGCGCTTGCCTGGACTGGAGGTGACCTTCGCCGGGAACTGGTGCCCGGACGTCGATCCCGCCTACGTAAGGCTCGCCGGCATCCTGAATTCCGCTGAGGTCGCCGGGCTGATGCGATCCAGTCACGCGATGATCCATGCGGCCTGGAACGAATCCTCGTCCAACGCGATCATGGAAGCCATGGCCTGCGGTCTCCCGGTCATCTACCGGGACTCCGGCGGCAACCGGGAGCTAGCCGGTGACTACGGGGTCCCGCTCGAAGAGGATCTGTCGAAAACCATGGACAACTTGAGGCGTCGCTACGCGGAATTGCGCGGGAAGGTCATTGCCGACGGGCGCCGATTCGCCATCGCGCGCGCCGCGGAGGAATACGTGAGCTTCTTTCGATACGCCATCGAGAACCGTCCGACCATCGCGACTGATCGCCCGCGGCACAAGCGAGCCTTGATCTAGGGTCAGCCCCGGCCGGACATCGCACTCGGGCGACGTGTCTGCGATCTGGTTCGAAGTCACCTCAAGGTCGCGGTGGCGCGATCGCCATGTTGGGCGCCAGTTCCAAAGCCCGTCCCTCGTATCGTTCCGCCTTGTCCTCGTACTCGGGGTCAGTGGCCGCCACGGTCCGATACAGGCGCGCAATCGAGTGGATTACAAGCCAGTTGTTCGGTTCGGCGTTCTCGGCCGCCGCAGCCTCGATGTCCGCTCGGGCCAAAAGACGGGCGGCCTCGCGGCTTTGGCTCAGGCGCAGTCGTTTCCAGTTCTTGGCCAGGTCGTCCAGGAAGAGGCGACGAGCCGAGTTGGCGAGTGGCGGGAACGCCTCGATGGCCCTGTCGAGATCCGCCAAGGTCGCTCGGGGATGGGCGAATTGCACCAGGGCCTTGCCCCCGGCATAGATGGCGATGCTCGAATACGTGGCGGCACCCGCCAAGCCCAATGTCAGAGGAACGATCAGAACCCGTGGCCACGCCGTGGCAAGCCACCGCTCAACTACCCTGGCTACGGGCCTGGGCATGGCTGGCCCAGTGCCCTCGCGTCGCATCTCATCTTCGAGACCAATCACAAATCCGAGGAGCAGCGTGTAGAGGAGCAAGCCAGCGGTGTGTGCAAACAATGTCTGTTTCAGCAGGAAGTCCGCGACCAGGGCTGCGCCGATGAACATGGCGAGGGCCTGCCCGTGGCGCGACTCCGGGGGCGCGCGCGGGCCCTGGCGGATCCTGATGTAGCGCACGACCACGACGAAGGTCAGGACCCAGATCGCGATGTAAGCGGCGACGCCGAGGAGACCCTTCGCGGTCGCCTCCTCGATGAACTCGTTGTGCGCGCGGTCATGCGGGTTCGTCGTTGTCGCTACGCCTGTCCCGAACTCCCCGAACGGCACGATGAAGTTCTCCGGGCCCCACCCTAGGAGCGGTCGCTCGGCGATGCCCTCGATGCCGGCTCGCCACGCCGCAAGCCTGGTCTGGGTCGTCCTGCCTTCGATGCTGGCGAAAGCCAGTCGCTGCACGACCGGGTTGTTTTGTGCGCGGACCTTCAACGGGTTGTCTACGAAGAACAGAAAGCCGAGGCTTGCGCCGGCTACGCCCACAACCGCAAGCGCACCGGCGCCAATGCGACGGCCGGCTTTTTCGTGGCCAAACACGGCGTAGGCCAAGGCAAGCGCGCCGGCCGCGGGGATGAGCGCGACGTACGCCCCGAGCGCACCGCTCAATGCCATCGCCCAGAAATTGAGCAGGGCCGCCAAGGCGTACAGGACACATGGCCATGCCCGGGACGTCGCACCGCGCGACCACGGTCGATCGGCCAACAGCCGCGCCGCCAACCCGCCCCCGACGAGACCGTTCAACAGGGCGTAATGGCCGAGGTACGCGGAACTGCCCAACGATGCCGAGACCCGCCACGTGATCTCCGACGAGTCGCGCAGATAGGGCAAGTCAAAGCCATGAAAGCGGCTGATGGCCACCAAGGCGACGACAGCGCTGACGGTGAGGTTCAGAGTCAGCAGCGCCCGCCACTGGCGCCCGCCCTGGACAATGGAAACGAGCACCACGGCCAACGCCAGCCAGTGTGCGGAGTCCACCACGCCGTGGACGCGATCGTAGGTCGACCACAGGCTGCGCTCGAGGTTGACCCCGGTGGCGGACGCCAACAATGCGATCGCCAAGGCTGCGCCCCAAAGTACGAGCAGCCAGGACCTTGGCGGTCGAAACCGCTCGTTCGCCAGTGCGAGCGGAACCCAGAGAACGACGCCGATCGCCACTAGCGTGCGAGCGTAGACGGCCTTGCCGAGCGCGAATGGGTAGGCGGTCTCGAAGGTCACAACCAGCGGTGTCAGCAACAGCAGGGCGAAGGACAGCCATGCACCCGCGACCAGGGGTCGTTGCCACCGCGGCAGGTCGGCGGGTTTGAACTCGCGTTTCAAGTCAGTTGGGCGTCAGCGTGATGTGGACGACGCGCCACAAGACCTGACGATACAAATGCGGACGGGATGAACGGCATGACTAGGTTCGCTGAACATCGGGCCGCCCAACAGAAAGGGGAGGACATGTGTCCTCCCCTTTTGGCCCCGATCGGGGCGGTGTTTTTGTTGGCCGCTAGACACACAAAAGGGAGGGTGACAAGCACCCTCCCTTTTGCGCTGTCGCCTCATCCACGGCGAGCGCGGGTTCGGCCGATACTACTGGACCATATGGGCCGATGTATCGGTGCTGCCGTCACTGAGGTTGACGATCGTCGTGGACACGCTGATCGCGCTGGTCGGCGCTGTCAGCGAGATCGTTGCCGACGCCCGGGTCCTGCCGGAGTCGAACGAGATCATGTCCGCAGTCGGGATGACCATCTGCGACTCGCCGCCAACCGTCCCGGTGGCCATGTGACCCGCCGACGCCTCGGTCCCATCCTCGGTGAGGATATTCCCTACGACGTAGTTCGCATCCACCTTGCCGCGGTTCACGATGATCACACGCTGGTTGTAGCCGTCGTGGCCGGTCAGATAGCCCAGGTGGACCATCGTCCCGTTGGTGACAATCGTACCGGCGTCGGCAGCCTCAACGCCGCCAACCGCTGCCGCGTCCGAGTTCGCCGGCGTCAACGCGATCGTGGCCGCATAGCTACCGGCCGGAATCGCGTCGGTGTTCTTGTCACCCACATTGGCCGTGAGGTCCATATCACCTGCCGCGTTCAACGTGATGTGCGCATCCACGGCATCGCCACGGTCCTTGTACTGGCCCTTGTTGTCGCCTTCTGTGTGCTTCTCCAACGCCTTGGTCAGGGCATCGCGCAACGTCAACCCTCTCGTGCCCAACTTGAGGTCAACGAGAGAATGGTCGCCGTGGACCGTGAGTGTGCCCGAACCCATCACGTCGCCGAGCTCGATCATCATGCCGTCGGCATCAGCTCCGGCCGGCATGATCGGCCATGGGGTGTGGTTGCAGGTCGTGCCGGTGTACCCGGAGCAATGGGTGTCCTTCAGGCCAACGGTCACCGTGGCCAACTTACCGGACGTCATCCCTTCGTTGTTCTCGCCACCCTGAAACCTCGTGAAGTTGTGCGCGACGTCGGCAACCAGATCGGCGGATGCCTTGACCTTCGCGCTCAGGGTGGGGTCAATCGCGATGATCGGCGTCATGCCAGAGTCATAGAGGGTTGAGTCACCGCCCGAAAGCGCGCCCGCCAAGTCGCCGTAGATGCGCAAGCGCAGCATGAACTTGTAGGTCCCATCGCTGGCCGCACCCTTGACGAACACCCTGGCTGCGCGAACTGCGGAGGGCAGCACATCGGTAAGGTCGGCAGGGGTCGCTTCGTTCGGCGGATGCGCTCCGTCGAGCATCAGAACCAGGTTCGTGCCAGCGGTGGGCATAGTAGCCGGCGGGGTGGGCGCTACCGAACGGTCGATCTGGGCACTCGGGGTCGCAGTAAAGACCAGGTCCGTGCGCCGGGCACGCGCCGCTTCGACCGCGGTGTCGGTTCCGATCTGGAACATGATGCCGTTGCCAAAGACAGCCGACCCGGTGCCGCCCGACAGGTCGTACCGGAAGTGATACGCGGACCCACCAGCCAGATTCACGTCCGACCACGCGGTCACATTGAACGTCGTGTTCGTCGCGACCAGCGAGGTGAAAGCCTTCGTACTAACCGTCTCGGCCGCGTAGACCGCCGGCGCATGCGTGCCGCCGGACAGGTTCATCACGGCATGGGCCGACATGGTCGCCCAAGCGCCGAGGATGATGATCAAGGCGGCTTTCGCTGCCTTCAGCGTTTTAGCGCAGAGCATGGTTTCGCTCCTCCAGTTCCATTGTTTGACTTGCCGAACCCGCCATACGAGCTACAAGAGCGACTCGGTAGAACCCTCCCCGCGCCGCACAGCTAGGCTTGGCGAAGGATTATCCACGACTTAGCCGCCTTGGCAACACCTTTTGGCAAACTTTTTTCGTCTGCGCACCCAAGGCACCCGAAAACTACGCCCAAGGCCGCGCGAGTCCCCATATCCATCTGTTTTCATTGAGCTAACTCGCCCAGAGACTACTTGCCTTCGCGCTGGGAGTCCAATCCCGCCCCAACTGCGAACGACGACGGGCATCGCAGCCCGTCTCTAGCGGTCTCGTTCGGCGGCACGTCGGCCCATGACCGTTCAATCCATGAATTGCTGATGCAGTTCCAGCTCCGCCTTCAGGCGTTCCGCGAGTTCCCGGCTCTCGTTGTGGTCGGCGATGACGTAGGCGATCACCATGATGATGAGTTCGGTCCGATCCTGCTGGAAGGTGTCGGTCCGGAACAGGCGACCGAGGGCTGGGATGCGAGCTAAACCGGGCACGCCGGTGTTACCCGTGCTCTTGCTGTCCGAGATCAGGCCGCCCATCACCGTCGATCCGCCGTCGCGCAGCGTCAGGCTCGTCTCCAGTTCGCGCTCAAGTATGGTCGGCGTGCCGGTCAGGCTGGTTGCGGCGGTGGGCCGCGCCTCGCTGAGCGACACCGAGATCTCCAGGTTCACGAGGCCGTTGCCCTGGGCGGTCGGGGTGATTCTCAACGTCACGCCCGTCTGCCGATACGTCACCTGTTGCACCAGGGTCGTGCTGCCAGCCGCCTGCGCACCGCTGTCCGCGATCTGGGTGATCGCGGGTATGTCGTTGCCGCTCTCGAAACTAGCCTGCTCGCCGCTTCCCACGACCACGCGGGGGCGGGAACGAATCAAGACGCGGCTATCCTCGTAAAACAGGTTGAGGAGCGCCCGCGTATTGCCCGCGCTGTCCACCGTCATCGACAGCGCGTTGGCCTGGATGCCGAGCGCATCCAACGTGCCGAACCTGACTCCGCGGTCACCCTCCAACGCGGCACGCGCCAAGAACTCGATGCCGGATCCGTCCTTGTCCGTCAGCGACACCTCCGCGATCAACGCTTCGATCATCACCATGGGTACGGGTTTGTCGAGTTCCTCGATGACGGCCCGAAGTTGCGACCACTCGCGACCCGAGCCGCTGAACAGGATCACGTTCCTAGTGGGTTCCACGACGACGCGGGCTCCGGTGGGGCCTCCCGCTCGACTTGGGGCCGTCGCGTCGCCGGTTGCAGCCGAAGCCTGGAAAACCCCACCGCCGGACATCAAGTCACCCAACGTCTTGGCCAGTTCCTCGGCTTGCGCATGCTGTAGCTGGTAGGTGAAGAGCGCGTTGTCCACGGACTGCTGGCGGCGCTGGTCCAGGATCTCCGCCCACTCCTCGATGTGTGCCAAGGTCGGCTGATCGGCAGCGAAGGCAACCAGCTTGTTGATGCTCTCCAGCGGGAGGATGAGTACGCCGGTCGGCGCGTCGGTGACGGTCTGGTCCACCTGGTAGCCCTCGGCGACGAGCATGTTGGTGAGATCGGTGGCGACCTTGCGTGCATCGAGGAATTCGGGCTCGATGATGACGCCATGCCGGCCGCGGAAGAACGGCTGGTCGAACACGTCGACAATCTCCAATGCCCGCGCGATCACGGCGCTCGTCCCCTTGAGCAGCAGGGCGTTCCGGGCGGGATCCTGCTCCACTTTGAGGGCTTGGGGATCGAAGACGCGCTGCAGCATGGTACGGACCTGCGCCATGGGCACGACGTGCATGGGCACCAACTGGAAGATCTCCCGATGCGTCGCCGGAACCTCCGGCAGCGTCCGGCCGGTGACCAGCAACGGAATGTCGCCAGTCGCGGTCGGCTGACCGGCCACGAACGTGAGCGTGCCGTCCGGCTCCTCGACGATGTCCACGCCGTAGTAGCGCAGCGCGCGCCGCGCCGCGTCGAACAACTGCGCGGGGGGAACCGGCTCGGCCAGTCGCAGCGTGACGAGGTCCGTCTTCTCCCGCAGCCCCGGGTGAATGTGGAACGTCATGCCCAGGCGCTCGTAGAAGACCTCGTTGATGAAGACCGGCAACGGGGCGTCGTTGAAGCTCGCGCCGATGGGTGGGCCTTCGAGGTCGTCTCCCATGCGCCGAACGCGCAGGTCGATCGTGGTGGGCACAGGCGGGAGGGCCGGGGTCGGTGAAACGGTTCGCGACCCGGGGCCTTCCTCGGTCGCATTCTCGGCCTCGGTGGCGGCGACCTCTTGCGCCAACGGCTTGGGCGGCCGAATCGGCTCGGGGAATGGTGCAATCGTTGGCGTCGAGCAGGCGGAGCCGATCAGTACGGCTGCGCCGAGGACGACTGCAGCGGCGGGCATCGCCAGGCCGCGGACGGGAACGGGCGGGGCGCCGCGACGCTTGGGTGGTCTGCAGGCCCGGCTACGCGGCCGCGAAATGACTAGGCGGCGCCACATATCCATCCTCCATGATCGTCGCTCCGATGACGCCACGCCGTGACGGGCGATCGTGAGCAGACCGCTCAAATCCTCGGCAAGCGTGGCTGCCGACGGGTTGGCGGCAAGGATACTACGGCTTGGTCGGTAGTTGCCGGGTCGTCGGGGGACGCTGGCCAGGTGCGCGGGTCTCCCGGACCGCATGGGGCTCGGCACGGGGAGTGAGGACGGCGACGTCCGCGAATCGGCGCTCAAGAGCGCTAGTCGGTCCGGAACAGCGGCGTCCGGGCGGCAAGGGCTTGCCCTGCTCGGCCCTCGAAAGGCTCCGAATAGCGATATTCCTTGCGCCACGGCATGGTGACGCCGCCGGCCGTGAGCCTGAGGCCGAGAATGGACCGCCGGGTGCTGCCAACAGGCCAGACAGCGACCCTAACCGTAGGCGACGGGAAGATGAGCATCTCGTCCGGGTCGAGGCGCAGAAGGCGACCGGTCAGGTCGGTCACCTCCTCGAGGGTGCGTATCACCTGCTCCTCGCGTTCCTCAAGCAGGAGCTGGGCCGCCTCCTTGCCGCCGACAAGGGCGGCGACGGCTTCCGGCGACATCGTGTTGAAGTTGTAGCCAAGCTGGACCCGCGGCGTGAGCAACGGTCGGAGCCTTCGCCATTGACTGGCGGAGATCACGCTCTCGAACCCCAGCACTCTTTTCAGCTCCGGCGTGCCGGCCATGAACCAGTTCGGCGGCGCGGGCCGGCGCGCCCGGACGTAGTCGTAGCGTTCCGCACCGCCCAGACTGATCTCGTTGTCCATGTCGATGTAGTCGGCAATCAAAGGCATCAAGCGCTGCACATCGACGGCACGCACCCCGACGTGCTCGAGTAGAAGGCCCAGGTAAGGCTGTCCCGGGGAGTTGATGCCGAACAGTCCGCGTTCGTCCTGCAGGGCGAACTGGACGCGCCCGAGGCCCTCGTATGTCTCGCCGGACATGGCGACGGTGCCGTCGCCCGGATGCCGCAGTATGGCGCCGCCAGGCTCGGAGAAACGCTGCTCCTGTTCCAGGATCATGCCCCGATGGCTTCGGCGAGTGGTGGCGAGCAGGTAGATGAGGGTGTTTTCCGTGCCGCGCACGTCGAGTTCATCCTGCAGCGCTTGGCGCTGCGCCTGCGCCCTCTCGACGTCCGCATTGGCGACGCTGCTGACATACCCGGCGAGCACGGTCAGCGCCGCAAGGGCCCAGAGCGTCGCGGCCAGGATGAAGCCGCCGTCGCCCCGGATGCGCCGTTCGCGCGACGGCCTGTGGGATGCCGTCATCATTGCAGCATCGCGTCCGTCACCAGCGGGGCCGCCGCCACGTCAATGGTCGCAAGCCAGACGGCGCCTTCCGCGGTCACGAGGCGGATCATCCCGGGAACCCATTGCATCGGCTCGCTCTCGAGCGGCCACTGGTCGTGCCATTGGCTGGTCGCATCGGCGTATTGGAAGGACATGTCCAGGCTTCCCGCCTCCAGCACGCGCCACGAGATCACGTCGTCCTCGGTCATGCCACTCTCGGCATAGGTGACGACATTCCAGGGGCCATCCGCGATCACTTCCCACCGGACCACTGTCGGCATGCCGGGCTCGGCGTTCAACGGCTGCAGCGTCACGGTCTCGAAGCCGGTCGCATCGCCCTGGAAAGCCCGCGCCTCGAAACCGTAGGGCACGATGCCGCGCACGGACGAGACGAACCAACCCTGGCGCAGCGCCGTGTGCGTGGCATCGCGCTGATTGCGTTTCACGGCGTCGTAGCTGCCCCCGAAGAACGCCACCCCTTGAACCATCAGCGTGCCTAGCATGGCCACCAGCACCAGCGCCACGAGTAGCTCCATCAAGGTGAGGCCGTGCTGGGCGACGCAGGGACGCCGCTGCCGGAGGGAGGGTCGGGAGTGCAACATTTTCGGTGCGTGCGCCATGGCCCTCGTGCCCTTCAGAACCGGAGGCCTGGTGGCGGTCCGGCCACGTTCTTGTAGCCGACCAGGCGCAAGCGCCATGTGCCCACGGAGCGCTCTGCCTCGGCAATGTCGAAGCGCGCTTCGTAGAGGCCCACTTCATAGGCACCCATCGATCCGAACGTGTTCTGGCCTTTACGCACGGGCTCGATCAACTCCGCTTGCCAGCGGATGTCAAAGCCGTCGAACGAGAACTCGCCGGATTGCTGCTCGGCCGGGTTGATTGACGACAGGTGCTCCATGGCGTGGCGGACAACCGGAACCTGGCGGGACGAATCCTGCACTCTGAGCAGCGTGATCAGGTTCGCGTTGTACAGGCCGTAGAGCGCGATGCCGACCGTCGCGAAGAGGGCCAACGCGACCGCGGCTTCCAGCAAGGTGAACCCGCGTTCCGCACGGCGACCGGGGCCACGACGGCGACGACCGTCAGTCGAGCGACTCATCCCAGTCGCCGAACAACTGGTGCTCTTCCTGATCGCCATCGAGGTTCGCCAAGGTAAGCGAGTCGGCGGAAATCGCCACCAACCGCCGCCCGTCCGGCAAAGCGTCGCCGGCGCGTAGGCGTACCAAGCCGGCTTCGAGTTCCTGTTGCGTGCCCTGCGGGCCCTCACGGGTAACGGCCGAGAGGTTGAGCAACACGGCATATTCATCCTCCATGAACGTCACGCCGATGAAGCCGATGCCCTGAAGCGCGGGGTTCAGGCCGACCGGTTCTACCGGTTCTTCGACCGGCTCGGCTTCCTCCTGCGTCGCCGGCGCGCCCCAGCGGTCGATGGCGAGAAACCCGGTCAGGTCCTCAGCCGGCGCGGAACCCAAAGTCTGGCCGGGGAGCGTACTACGACCGGCGCGATCGCTCGTCCCTGCCGACGGGCCCACGGGGATCGCGAGGCCGGCGATGGCGACGGCGAGGGTCGCCAAGAGGATGGGCACGGCGGGCCAGCGATAGCGGAAAGCCGGGCGGAGGCGATCCTGCAGCGCGATCAAGGCTGTCGGCGACTGGGACATGGGTGCGGTTTACGCGATTGTGGGGCGGTAGTCCATAGGCGCGGAGCACGTCGTGCCACGACAGCGCCTCCGGCGACGGCGATGCTTGCCGGACGCCGGATTCCTGGCCCATGATGCCGCCTTCCCTCCATCGGACGCACGCAGCGTGAGCAGTAGCCACAGCCCGCCATCGCCACGGGCCGTCCACCACGGCGATGGGAACTACCTCGACCAGATCCGGCTCGACATTGCCAGGAGTCACATCAACCTCGACCGGCACGTCTCGGCGAAAAGAAGCGTCAGGAAGTCCAGGATCGGGAACGTGCTGCGGCTCCTTGTCGGCGGCGCAATGATCCGGCTTGGTCTGCGGGAACCGCTCGTGATGAGCGGGTTGAGCCGACGGTGGTTCGATGACTTCACGACCTACTGGTACGACATCCTAGGTGGTCGGCCAATACCCACCGTCGCTGATTTCAACGCCTTGCTTTACGAGTACCGGAGACGCCAGCAGCACGTCGATGAACTGTCGTGGGGCGACGCCGCGCAACATGTCGCCAACTGGCAGGCGCCGGACGCCATCTACCTGACGTTCCACGGCACGCGACGGCTTGCACTGCAACCGATTGTGGGTTTGCGCCTGTGGCGGCTTGTGCCACGTGGCGCACGCGTACTGGAATACGGCTGCTCCTTGGCGCCGTACTACTACTGCTACCGGCATTACTTCTCGCACCTCGGGTGCTCATTCGTCCTCGCCGACATCCCGAACTTCCCGTTCCACTACGCGAAACACCTCTACCGGCACGATGCCGAGGTCGAGTTCGCCACCATTGGCCCCGACCAGTTCCGCGAGCCCCTGGCCGACCCGGAATGCGTCGCACGCTTCGACGTGATCATCGTGACGACGGTCTTCGAACACCTCGACGATCCACCGTTCGTGGCGCGCTACCTCCTGGACCGACTCAATCCGAACGGGCTGCTGGTTTTCGACTACATCAAGTCGGAGGGTCATGGCCTGGACCACCCGAATGCCCTTCGGACGCGGCAGGCGGCACTTTCAACGATCCTCGGCGAGACCGAAGTCGTCCACGGAAACGTCGACGATTTGGAGGAGAGCATAGGGTTCTGCATCGCGCGGAAGGTCGATGGGTGATTGACGACGCGGGCCTCGCGGCCCGCATCCGTCCCCTCGCGCGGGCCAATCTACTGGAGGCAGCCCACGACGGCACTCCTAGCGTTGCTGGACGACCTGCACCGCCTGGTGAGTCGATTGCATTACGTCCAGGCGAACTCGTCGGCGTGGTCGCGCTACTCGGAGACGCACTCCTACGAGCCCGGTGATGTCGAACGGAAGTTGGCCTTCGTCGAGAAGCACGCCGCAGCACGGCGTCCCGCGCCTGCTATGGGATCTCGGCGCGAACACCGGCGTGTTCTCTCGCATCGCGGCGCGCCACGCGGGTACGGTGGTTGCGGTCGACGGCGATCACGACGCGGTGAACGCTCTTTACCGGGAGGCGTGCGAAGGTGACCAGCGGAACATCATCCCGCTCGTCATGGACTTGGCGAACCCGTCACCCGGCCAGGGTTGGGCTGGCCGGGAGCGCGCGCCGTTCAACGAGAGGCGAAGCCCCGACATGGCGCTCTGCCTCGCGCTCATCCACCATCTGCGAGTCTCGGCGAACATCCCGGTGTCCCATGTCGTCGCGTGGCTACGGAGCTTGAACGCCGCTGTCATCGTCGAGTTCATCGACCGCGACGACGAGATGTTCGTCAAGCTCGCGGAGAACAAGCGCGAGGACTACTCGGACTACTCGGCGGGAACTTCGAGGCGGAAGTCGCGAAGTCGTTCACGGTCGAGGACACGGTGGGCTTGAAAGCGGGGAACAGGGAGTTGCTGCTACTCGAGCCGAAACGGCCCGCATAGGCTGGTCGCTCGCGGCGGCACGCTGCCGGCCTCCACCGTTTCAGGCGGGTGGGGCTGTATGCGCATCGGCCTCGCGCGGGTTCGCCTCAACCAGCGGCGAGGCGTGCGGTACAACACCGAAGCTGACCGTTGCGTTGCCGTGATACATAGTGTCTTCGGGCCGAAGTATGTGCGCACGGAAGTCCTCGTTGGATGTCAGGCGGTGGCGCGTGCGGATGACTTGCCCGTTCTTGAGTGCGACTTGGACCGCGAACGTGAACACCTTGTTCGTCCAGATGGCGAGGCTGCAATCGGGGTTGCGCCAACTCCGGTTGACCGTCCGGGGTACGCTTGACGCCAGACCTGCGGCGAGCCCGTCCCAAGTGTGCTCTGGGCGCTCAACGATTCCTGCTACTTGGTGAGGTGGCGGCAGCCAGTATGTTGCGGTGGAGACGTAGTAGAGGTCACGGCCATCAAGGTAGATCTTGATTTGATAGCGGTCTGCTACGCCTTCCTGGCGCAGGACGCGAAACCGGTCCACGCCACATTCTCGATAGAACGGTGTATCCCGGACCTCGATGGCGTAGACGCGGCTCATAGCTGCGATCCTACGACGAAACGCGAGGCGACAGTGAATCGGAGCGATCTGGGTGCGGCACGCGGACTACGGCGCACTTGCATGGTCGTCACTCGCTACTCCGCCGGACGTCTTTTCCGTAACCGGGGGGCCGTCCGCCAGGGACGTCTGATGGAGCCGGCACCGAATCCGACGGTTGCTGGTCCGAATCCGAACTTCGCCTGTCGGGAGCCAACGGGTTCGCAAGTTCCCGCGAAGGCTGCAGGTCGACCGGGTCTGCATCGATACCGAAGCGGCCGATTGCCTCCTGCGGCTGCCCTTTGCCGAAGTAGAACCCGATGACGGCCCCGAGCAAGCCCGGAAAGGAGTTGAGCGCATATTGTGCAGCGGGAGGGAGTCCGTGCCCCGTGTCCCCGGGGAGAAGGAGGGCTAACGCAAACAAGACGAAAAGGGCCGATGCCAGTATGTGGCGAAAGTCGCCTGCGATGGTCGCGGCGAAGTCTTGAAGGAGTCCTTTCGGCTTCGGCGCCCTAAACCGCCCTTTCCCGAGAATCCAAGCGATCCACTGCCAAGCGCCGATGAGCGCGGCGATGACGAGCGACCCCTGCCAGACCAGTGTCCACGTGATTCCCAAGGGGAAGCCCTCCTGCGTCAGTGCGCGGCACGATGCGTGGTCGCCACCGTAGAGGACACCGGATGCCGTGTCTTTGGCCGATGTCTGCGAAAGTCGTAAGACATCGGCGCGACGTGGTGTAGGTGTTCCGCCATGCCTTCCTCCTCCATCAAGCTTCGCCTGGCGCAAGACGGGACGTCCGCGCACCTGAAGAACCTGACGGGACGAGTCCCGCACTCTGAGCAGCGTCTTCAGCCGCGGTGTTCGAACACCTCGACGGGCATGGGCAGGGGATGGCGTTCGAGCAGGCGGACGTAGCGGTCCCACGTCAGCGGGGCGCGCGGCAAACGGCGCCGGAGCCACTGGTACCACGTCGCCCGCGCCCGCAGTTTCGTGTCGACGTTGCACCGAGAAAGTCGATGCGGTGCGTTGAGCCCTTGCGGCCAATGGTAGAGTCGCCAACTTTTTGGCTACGGGGGACGGAACCCATGCGGACTGGATTCGGTAGGTGGTGTCGATCGACTCGACTGGCGTGGGTGCTCGCCATCCTGTGTTGCGCGGCGGCGGGATGGGGCGCCGAGGTGGACATACCGGATGCCAACCTGCGCGCGGCTGTGGAGCGCGCGCTTGGCAAGGAGTCCGGGGCCGCGATCACCGACGAGGAGATGGAGTCGCTGACGAGCCTTGACGCCAGCGGATCGCGCCCACCCCCGTTCTCGACACGGGCCGTGCCCGACGAGATCGCGGACCTCCGGGGCATCGAGCATGCCGTCAACCTGGAGTCGTTGACGTTGTCGTCCAACCGGATCGTGGATCTGGAACCCCTTGAGGACCTTGCCGCCCTCCTGTCGCTGAACCTCGCCGGCAACCGAATCGCCGATGTGGCCTCGCTCGCAGGCCTCGCCGGACTGGTCACCCTGGACCTCTCTTTCAACCGGATCACCGATGTTGAGCCGCTTCGGAACCTCACTGCGCTTTCCTCGTTGGCGGCTTCCTTCAATCAGATTCAGGATGTGGAGCCCATCGCCGGCCTCACCGGGCTGACCTCGCTGGACCTCCGAGCCAACCGGGCGATCGCCGACGTGAGCCCCCTTGCAGGTCTCACGCGGCTGTCGCGGCTGAACCTCGCCGGCAACCGGATTGCCGACATAGCACCGCTCGGGAGTCTCACCGGGCTGTCCGAACTGAACCTTTCGAACAATCGGATCGCTGGGGGGTTGGGCGTCCTCGCCGGTCTCACAGGGCTGTCGAGCCTGGACCTCGGGGGCAATCGAATCTCGGCCTTGGAGACCTTGCCATCCGGACTGCGGACGCTCCATCTCAACAGCAATGACATCGTCGACCTGCAGGCACTCGAGAGTCTGACCACGCTCACGAGGCTGTGGCTGTTCGGGAACAAGATCGAGGACCTGGCGCCGCTTGGAGCGCTCACCGGCTTGGCGGTGCTACTACTCGACGACAACAACATCACGGACGTGAGTCCACTACGGGACCTCACGTCCGTTCTCATACTGGGCCTGCAGCACAATCGAATCACGGACGTGGGACCGTTGGCGGGGATGGCGCGGCTTTACGACCTGCGCCTGGCGGGGAATCGCATCGTGGACGTGTCCCCACTGGCCGAAATGGCGAGTCTGCGTTCCCTGAACCTGACCGGCAACAACGTTGCCGACGTATCACCGCTGGCCAGCGCGCCGGCACTCAGCAGCCTGTTCCTCGGCAGCAATCAGCTTACGGACCTGACCTCGCTGGCGGACCTGACAGGCCTATCCACGCTCTGGCTGGACGGCAATGCGGTCGCGGACGTCTCGCCGCTGGCTGCGATGACGCAGTTGGGGTCGCTCGCGCTAAACGACAACGCGGTCGTGGACGTCTCGCCACTGGCGGCGTTGACGCAGCTGTCGCATCTCGCGCTGAGCGACAACCGTGTTGTCGACATCTCGTCGCTGGCGGAACTCGCGAATCTCACGCGCCTGGAACTCGGACAGAACGAGATCGTCGACATCTCGCGTCTCGAGGAACTCGACCGCCTGCATTGGCTCGCCCTTGAAGGCAATGCGATCACGGACATCGCACCATTGGGCGCACTCGCCTCCTTGTCCTCCGTGTACCTCTGGGACAACCGGATCACGGACATCCGCTCTCTCGTCGACAACGCGGGCATTGGCGCCAACGACCTCGTGCTGCTGTGGCGCAATCCATTGGACGCCCGGTCGCAGGATGGCCATATCGCCGACCTGGAGGCCCGGGACGTCCGCGTGATCCGGTCGGGCCACGACGTGCCTTTCATACCGGTCGCGGCCGACGAGACGCGCCAGGGCTTCGTGCGCGTGGTCGAAGCGGGCGGGCCTCAATTCGTCAACACGCCCGTGTGGATACACGCGGTGGACGACCTTGGCGATGGCCGGACTCCCGTGCAGGCATGGTTCGCGCGCGGATTCGGTCTGCACTTCAACTCCAACGACCTCGAGTTCGGTAACCGGGCCAAGTTCGCCTCGGGTGCGGCCGGCACCGGCGTAGGCGGCTGGCGGCTGGGTATCTACTCCGAACTCGCGCTCGAGGTCTCGGCCTACCTGCGCACCAGGGACGGATTCCTCACGTCGATGAACGCCCTGGCTCCGCCGAGCGCGGACGGCTACCGGATTGCCACCTTCAACCCGGGACGCAACAAGAACCAGGTCAGCAGTCTTCGGTTGGCCAATCCCGGCTACGAGTCCACGGACGTGATCATCCGGGGCGTTGACGACGACGGTGCGCCGTCCGCCGGCGCCGTGCGGGTATCGCTCGCCCCGGGCGAAGCCCGCGCGCTGACGGCAGAGCAGCTCGAGTCCGGCGAGAACCTCGACGGCGCTCTCGGCAGCGGCGCCGGGAAGTGGCGGCTCGAACTCGCGACAGATGCACCTATCCAGGCGATGAGCCTGTTGGAGAGCCCCACGGGGCATCTGACCAACCTCTCCAGCGTGCCGGACAACGCGACCGTTCTGGCGGACGGCACCACGCGGCACGGCATTCCGCTCTTCCCGGCCGCCGATGACCCCCTGGGACGGCAGGGCTTCGCGCGGGTCGTGAATCAGGGGACTGCGCCGGCCACCGTAGAGATCGTCGCTATCGACGACGCGGGGGTCGCACAGCCGCCAGCCACGCTGACCGTCGCTCCGGGCACGACGGTGCATTTCAACTCCGACGACCTCGAGGGCGGCAACGCCGACAAGGGCCTCTCGTCGGGAATCACCGGCGGCGACGGTCACTGGCGGCTTCGCCTGACGACGGTGGCCGACATCGAGGTCCTGTCGTACATCCGCACCGAAGACGGCTTCCTGACCGCGATGCACGATACGGTACCCGGCGTGGAGGACCCCGCGGGCGGTCACGTCCATGAGGTCGCGATCTTCAATCCCGGCGGGAATCGCAACCAGGTGAGCCGGTTGCGGGTGATCAACGACGGTCGCGAAACGGCGGAGATCACCGTAACCGGCATCGACGACCTGGGCGCGAGCTCTCGGCGCGCCACGCCGGTTCGGTTCACCGTGCCCGGGGGACACGCGAGGACAGTCACCGCCCAGGAGCTGGAGTCGGGCGACGGCCTCGACGCGGGGCTGGGCGACGGCGCAGGCAAGTGGCGGCTGCGAGTGCACTCCGACGAGCCCGTCGGGGTTGTGAACCTGCTGGCCAGCCCGACCGGACACCTCACCAACCTGTCGGACGCGCGCCGGCGTTACGAATCACCGTAGGACATGCGGCTGCCCGTGTAGAGCACCGGGTCGAGGCGGAGCGCCTGCCCTGGCGACCGTAACGGGCTGAATGTGCGCCGGAAAATGACGTCGGGTGAATCTCCTACAAGCCGCCGGGCGGATGTCTCTAACGCCTTCGGTTCCGCGTGCGGGATGCTTGCCCGACGACCACGAACCGGAACGCGCTATGGTAGATTCCAGCCATGCAGAACACCTCCGCACACCTAGGCAGAACGCACGGGCGAAATCGTGCGGCACCGCTGTCCGCGATCCACGCCGAAGCCCTTTGGCGGCCGCTGCCGCCGGTCGGCTATGACGACGACGGCTATCCGTGCGAGAGCCGCAACGTGGCGGAGAGCAGCGCGCACGACGACGTCCTGAGCTACTTCAGGAACGCCGCCCTCGCCCTGCTCGCCGGTCGCCCCGACGCCATGGTCCAGGCGCGGCTGCTGATCCTTTTCGAGCAGGGCAACCCGCGCGCAGCCGTCGAACCCGACATCACCGTCGCGCTCGGCGTCGGGCGGCATTTCAGGAACTCCTACAAGATCTGGGTCGAAGGGCGTCCGCCGGATCTCGTGGTCGAGGGGCTGTCGAACAAGACCTGGCGCCGGGACGTCGACATCAAGCCGGCGCTATACCAGGATCTCGGCGTGCGCGAGTACTGGCAGGTCGACCCGCTTGGTCGGATCCCCGAACCGATCGCCGGCTACCGCCTGGAACAGGGCGTCTACCGGCCGATCGAGCCGCTACGCCCCGGGGTCTACCGGAGCGGCGTGCTGAACGCCGAGCTCTCCTACGACCGCGCCGAGATGACCATTCGCGATGCGCAGACGGGCGAGCGCATTCCACTGGTCCACGACGCCGTGCGCGAACGCAACGACGCCCGGCGCGAACGTGACGGTGCCTTGCGGCAGCGGGACGAAGAGCGGACGGCCCACGCGGCGGCGCTGGCGAGGATTGCGGAACTAGAGGCCCGCTTGAAGCCCTAGGCGAGTCGCCTTGCGGCGACTCGATCGAGAACGCTCCGCATTCTCAGGCAACTCCTTCAGCGTATCCAGAAACAGGCTCGGGCGGATGTCCTACAGCAATCCGAGAGATCGTCCGTAGCGGGGCCGGCGGCGGACGTTCGATGCTATCCCGACACGGGAATCCGGGGCGCGTCGCATGGCGGAGCCGGTCAGCCACGACCAGAACTTCAAGAACCTCATCGT
>JAPOVK010000015.1 GCA_026708185.1 Gammaproteobacteria bacterium
GGGACACGCTCAGCGTTGAATCCGCCCACCTCCCCGCCTTAACCGGGGATCGGGAGCCTTGATACTGGATAAATATCCAAGTAAATTGCCAGTCATGGACGAGAAGCGGGTCGTCAAGGGACGCGGTGCCATTTCGAACCCGGCCGGGCGTTTCGAGACGATGCCGAGTACTGCAACGGCCGATGGCTGGGACCGGATCGAGGACGAAGCGTTTGTCGTTCCGGACCCGCGCACCACGTTCACACCGGACCAGACACGCGACATCATCGCCACCAACAACTCCCCGGACATCCCCTTCGGCCAGTCCGTCAATCCTTACAAGGGCTGCGAGCATGGTTGCGTCTACTGCTACGCGCGGCCGACGCACGCCTTTCTCGATCTGTCCCCGGGCCTCGACTTCGAAACCCGGATTTTCTACAAGACCGGGCCGGCCGAACGGCTTCGGGAGGCGTTCGACAGACCCGGCTATGAATGCCGGACCCTGGCAATGGGCACCAATACCGATCCCTACCAGCCCGGGGAGAAGCACTATCGGGTGACGCGACGGGTCCTCGAGACGCTGCTGGAATACCGGCACCCGGTCAGTATCGTCACCAAGGGCGCGCTGATCCTGCGCGACCTCGACATCCTGACGACATTGGCGGCGGAGGGTCTCGCCAGCGTCGCGATCAGCATCACCACCCTGGACAACGAACTGAAGACGAAACTGGAGCCCCGCACGGCGTCGCCCGGCGCGCGGCTGCGGGCAGTTCGGGCATTGGCAGAGGCTTCCGTCCCGGTTGGCGTGATGGTCGCGCCGGTGATCCCGTTCATCAACGACCACGAGATCGAGGAAATCGTTGCCAAGAGCGCCGACGCGGGGGCGGGCTCGGTCGGCTATGTCATGTTGCGACTGCCGTACGAAGTGAAAGACCTGTTCGCCGAGTGGCTCGCCGAGCACTACCCGCAGAAGGCGGAGCGCGTCCTCAATCGGGTTCGCGACCTTCGTGGCGGCAAGGTCTACGACGCCGAATGGGGCGTGCGGATGCGCGGCAAGGGGATCTACGCGGACCTGATCGCGCGCCGGTTCGAGTTGGCCCTGCGCAAGCACCAGCTCGCCGAGCCGCGCCGCACGGAACTGCGAACGGATCTGTTTCGCGCGCGGCAGAGCGTGCTCTTCTGAGCAGTGTTGGCCCGTCTGCCCATATGCCAACAGTCAGGAACAGGGTAGACAGGGCGATAACAAAGTTATATCTTAGTGATATCACTTCGTTATCACATTGGGCAATGTCATGATTCATGAGATTCAACGGAAGGCCGTATCGGGCGCCTTCATCCTGGTCGGCCTACTCCTTGCCGTGATCGTCGACGTCGTTCTCTTCGTCGTGGCCGTCGTCAATGGCAGTGCATTGCTCGGCATCCTCAGCGTCGTCGCCTTCCCGGTGCTCCTGTTCCTGTTCTTCGGACTTTTCACCGTGAACCCCAACGAGGCCCGCGTCCTGCAACTCTTCGGCCGGTACGTGGGCACGGTCAGCGAACACGGCCTGCGCTGGGCCAATCCGCTCTACTCGAAGAAGGCAATCTCGCTTCGGGTACGCAACTTCGAGACGGACCGCTCGAAGGTCAACGACGCCAACGGCAACCCGATCGAGATCGCGGCCGTCGTGGTCTGGAAGGTGGTGGACACGGCTGAGGCGACGTTCGAAGTCGACGACTTCGTCAACTTCATGCATGTGCAGAGCGAATCGGCGGTGCGCAACCTAGCGACGCAGTATCCATACGACACGCGCGACGAGGACCAGGTCTCCCTCCGCGGCAACACGGAAGGCATTGCCGAGCAACTGCAGACCGAGATCCAGGGGCGACTGCACAAGGCCGGCCTCGAGGTGCTCGAAGCGCGGATCACCCACTTGGCCTACGCGCCCGAGATCGCGGCGTCCATGCTGCAGCGCCAGCAGGCCGGCGCGGTTGTCGAAGCCCGGGAGAAGATCGTCGAAGGTGCCGTCAGCATGGTGCAAATGGCGCTGGACGGCCTATCGAGCCGTGGCATCGTCGACCTCGACGAAGAACGCAAGGCCACGATGGTGAGCAACCTGCTCGTGGTGCTTTGCGGCGACAAGGGCACGCAGCCTGTCGTCAATACCGGCTCGCTCTACCAGTAGCTGCGCGCGTGGCGACGCGCAAGCCGTTCCTGCTGCGCACGGACCCGGAGGTGCTCGCGGCGCTCAACCGGTGGGCCACGGACGAACTGCGCAGCGTCAACGCCCAGATCGACTTCCTGCTGCGTCGCGCGTTGCGGGAAGCGGGCCGCCTGCCACCCCCGGGCGGCGGCGACGCGCGACCGCGTACGCCGGTGGATTAGAGCGGCGGTGCGCGGACGTCCACGCCCGCATCCGGGCGTCGTACAGACGTTGAAAAGAAACGGGCCGGGAGGCCCGCGCGCCTTTGCTAGGCGAGCTTTGGCTCGATGATGCCGAGCTCGATCGAAGTTTCTACGACGTCGCGGATCGTCTCCTCGACGGGTCGGATCGTCGCACCGAGAACGGACTTCGCCTTCTTGCAGTCGTTCAGCGTTCTGGCCTCGATGGTGATCGGCTCGCCACGACTGGTGACCGTGGCCGGTTCGCCGAGCACGAATCGCGGGAAATGCGAGCGGATGACGTCGGCCACTTCCGTCCCGAAACGCAGGGCCGAGCGGCCCCCGCTGCCGTGCATGATGTAGCGCGGCCCGCCGGTCGTGGTCTTGTGGTCGACCGCAGACTCCGCGGCCAGGCGGTGCGCCTTCACCAAGTCGCGCACGTCGATGATGTTGTAGTACATGTCGTAGCGTGACGGCCATGTCGGCTCAAGACCACCCGCCAACCGGCCGATCTGCTCGATCCACTGGCCGACCTGGGCCTTGAAGAGGATGGGGCCGCATATCATCGCGGGGCACATGGTGATCGCGTCCCACCGGCCGCTTGAGTCCGCTGCATCGTTGATGAAACGCTCGGTGTCCACCTTGCTGCGCGCATAGGCGTTGCGTGGGTGCTCCCAGCGTTCCTGGTCGACGCCGTCCGACGCCCAGTCCGTCTCCGTCCACTCGTAGCCCTTCGGAACGGTCGCGGCGCGCGCGCCCGAGACGCCGGCCATCGAGCTCGTGTACACCAGTCGTCTAACGGATCCGCTGGCGTTGATCGCGTCCACCACGTTCCTCGTGCCGACGATGCCGCCGTCGTAGACGTCCTGCGAGACGTCCCCGCTGCCGAGCGGCTGCGACTTGCCGTCCGCCGAGTTGCCAAGTACGGCGGCGACCTGGAAGATGGCGCTGCAGCCCTTGAAAGCGGCGTCGTACGATCCGGGCGTGAACAGATCGCAGCCGTCGACGATCTCCACGTTGGGCAGCTTGGCCAAGTAGCTGACGCAGTCCTCGCCGCGCCAGGATGTCGCGTCGCGAATGCACGCCCGCACGGCGTAGCCGTGCAGGACCAGTTCGCGGACCATGTGGCCGCCGGTGAACCCGGAACAGCCGGTGACGGCGACGGGGCCGTCATTCGGAGAGATTGCTGGCATCGGTGAAGTCCTTGGCCGTGTTTCTATTGGCGTTTAGCCGGCAGCGGTTTCGAGCGCTTTCTGTTCAGCGACGATCTCGCGCATGCCGTCCCATTCCTTCCACATGTCGATCATCGACTGCTTGGACCGTTCCCACGGGTCGTTGCCGTCCTCGAAGGTCAGCCAGCCGCCGTCGAAGGCGCGGTCCGGATGGTCGGTCAGCCCCGTGTTGTCCGGGACGATGTCGGGTTGCCGCTTCTTGTGGCGGATCCGGAAGATGATGTTCTTGCGCGACTCGGTACCGTTCTCGTTGCGCGTCGCGGAATGGGGGATGTGGTACATCGTGATGCAGGCGTCCCCGGCTTCCATCAGCACCTGGGTCGGCCGCGGCCAGCGGCGCCCATCGGGCGTCGTCTCGGAGGTCTCGTCCACGAATGCCTCGAAAACCTCGGGGGGCAGGTAGTGCATGCCGCATCGGTTCGGCGTGTCGTGGTTGAGCCGCGGCCAGTCGGGCCCCTCGGGGCCGAGATGGCGGTTGATGGCGTATTGGCGTTGGAAGAACTTCTCCATCAGGTGATGCGCGCCCGGAATCACCGCCGTCTGTCCCGAGCCTTCGACGGTCTGGTCGTTGAGAGCCACGAAGGCGAAAGCTGTGAAACTGCCCAGGCTCAACGTCATTTCCGGATCCTGGAACAGCACGCCGAAGTTGTGCCCCCGGACCTCTGCGCTCCGCCCGATGTCGCCCTCCGGACCGGCCGCGAAGTGACGCGCGTAGATCTCCGCCGGCGACCCTAGCTGCACCTCCTGAGGGGAGGCGATCGTGATGTTGCCGTCCATGTGGATGCCGGCGGCGTGGTAGGGGATGTCGCGGTCGCGGTAGCCGAGGGGCGTGTAGTTGTCGCCGGCTTCGCGAACCGGGTTGATCGCGACCTGGCAGTTCACCGGGGGATCGAACGGCCCCATGACCTCGTGGATGATCGGCGTGAGGCGTGACGCGGTCAGCAGGTCGATCATCTCCTTGCGCGGACCGACGTACTCGCCCTTCTCGGCGTTGCGAAGACAGCTTCGAGCTGCTTCGAGGAGGTTTTGTGAGACCACATTCTTCAAGACGATGAAGCCGTCGCGGTAGAACTGGCGCTTCTGGTCGACCGTCATGGCTTGGGCGTGCATGGCCACGTCTCCCCCGTCGAAGTGACAAGCGCGGAAGCGTCGCGGTTTCGCGCTGTGCCGTCAAGGTCGCCGGTAGGCGTCAGGTCGAGCGGATTTCCTACATGACGCCGAGGCGTTTGGCTCTATCGCCTAGGCCGCTTGGCCGCGCAAAGTGCCCGATTTGTGTGGAGATGAGCCGTGTTCCGAACCGCCTTAGTTCTTGTTTGCAGCCTGTGCTGCCACCTGACCGCTGCCGAGCCGCGCTATGACGTTGCGGTGTCCCTCGCCAACGCCTACCGCGGCGACGTCGACCTGTCGCGCTATTGGGTGAGCGAGAAGCTCGACGGCGTGCGCGCGCGATGGGACGGCGAGGCCTTCTATTCGCGCCACGGCAATCGCTTCAATGCACCGGCTTGGTTCGTCGATGGCTTTCCTTCGGAAGCGCTCGACGGCGAGTTGTGGATGGGCCGCGGTACTTTCGAGGCGTTGTCGGGCGCGGTGCGTCGTCAGACGCCGGACACCGCTCTCTGGCGACGCATCCGCTACATGGTCTTCGACTTGCCGGGATTGAACGCGCCGTTCGACGAACGGCTGCAGCGGATGCGGCAGATGTTCGCCGATCCGCCGTCGCCGCACATCGCCCTTGTCGAGCAGTTCCGGGTCGCCAGCGAATCGGATCTCATGGCCACCTTGGAAAGGGTCGTTGCGGACGGCGGCGAAGGTCTGATGCTTCGCGACGGGCGGTCGTTCCACCGCGCCGGTCGCAGCGACGACCTTCTGAAACTGAAAACCTACGAGGACGCGGAAGCGGTGGTCGTCGCACACCTGCCGGGCAAGGGAAAGTACGCGGGAATGCTCGGCTCGCTGCTCGTCGAGATGCCGGACGGTCGTCGGTTCAGGCTGGGCACCGGGTTTTCCGACGCCGAGCGTCGCAGTCCGCCGCCGTTGGGCGCGACTGTGACCTACAAGTACACCGGGACCACGGTCAACGGCATTCCGCGCTTCGCGAGTTTCCTGCGCGTTCGAGAGGTGTCCAACGCGCGTATGATCGAGGGCTTTCCGCAACAGGAGGCCGCGGATGGCGGAACTGCCCCGGGACATCCCCGGTGAGAATCTCAAGGCTTGGCTGGATCGAACGCCGGAGGAGGCGCTCGATCCGTCGCAGCCGATCATCGATCCCCACCATCACCTTTGGGATCGGCGCCCGCGGCCGAACCTGAACCCCGACAACCGGCAACACTTGCGCTACCTCGGCGACGACTTGATCGAGGACATCCGCGGTGCCGGTCACAACGTCGTTGACACGGTCTTCGTCGAGTGCCGCTCGATGTACCGCGAAGGGGATGCCCCGGAACGCGTCGTGGGGGAGACGGAGTTCGTGCAGGGCGTGGCCGCCATGGCGGCGTCCGGCCTCTACGGCGAGGACGTGCGCTGCTGCGCGGCAATCGTCGGCTTCGCCGATCTCACTTGGGAGGCGCACGTTGTCGAGGATGTCCTGCGCGCGCACATGGCGGCGGGTCGTAACTTCCGCGGCATCCGCCACGCCCACGGCTGGCATGCCTCGCCGGACATGCCGCAGTCGCACCATCCCACCCGTGGTACGGCGGGCCTGCTCGGCCAGGCGTCGTTCCGCGTGGGGTTTTCGGTGCTCGCCGAACTCGGTCTCAGCTTCGATTGCTGGGGCTACCACGGCCAACTCGCCGAGGTCGCGGCGTTGGCGCGGGCGTTTCCCGAGGTCACCATCATCCTCAACCACATCGGCGGTCCGATCGCGATGGGTCCCTATGCCGACGACCGCCAGCGGTTGTTCGACGAGTGGCGTTCCGGCATCGACACGGTCGCCGCGTGTTCGAACGTCGTGGCGAAAGTCGGCGGCTGCGGCATGGTCACCTACGGGTTCGGCTTCGAGAATCGCGACGACCCGCCGGACAGCGCGACACTGGCCGCGGCCTGGACACCGTATCTCGCCCACGTGATCGACCGCTTCGGACCGTCACGGTGCATGTTCGAGTCGAACTTCCCGGTCGACAAGCTGTCGTGCTCCTACGGCAACCTGTGGAACGCGTTCAAGCGCATCGCCGCCGAGCTCCGCCTGTCGCCCGCCGAGCGCAACGAGCTCTTCTACGGTACCGCGGCACGGGCCTATTCGATCGCACTCGGTGCCGAGCTAAAGGCCGGACTCTCCGGTTAGAATCGACCGTTCGCAAATGGCAATGCGCTAAGGGAGGGTGAATGCCAAGGCTATTGGAGGTGCGCGACCTTCACGTGAGCTTCGGCGATACGCCCGCCGTGCGCGGTGTGTCCTTCGACATCGAGGCGGGCGAAACGCTTGCCCTGGTCGGCGAGTCGGGTTCCGGCAAGTCCGTGACGGCGTTGTCGGTGCTGCAGTTGCTTCCCTATCCGCAAGCCCACCACCCGGGTGGCAGCGTTCTGGTCAACGGCGAGGAAATGCTCGGCGCCGACAAGGCCCGGCTACTCGACGTGCGAGGCGGCGTCGTCAGCATGATCTTCCAGGAGCCGATGACGTCGCTGAACCCCTTGCACACCATCGCCAAGCAGGTGGGCGAAGCGCTCGTCGTCCACAAGAAGCTGTCGCCGAAGGACGCCCGGGAACGCGTCCTCGAGTTGCTCGAGCTTGTCGGCTTGCAGGAGGCACACAGTCGCCTGGGCGCCTATCCCCACGAACTCTCCGGGGGCCAGCGCCAGCGGGTCATGATCGCGATGGCGCTCGCCAATGAACCGCAGTTGTTGATCGCCGACGAGCCGACGACGGCCCTCGACGTGACCATCCAGGCGCAGATACTCAAGCTCCTCAAGGATCTGCAGGGCCAGATGAACATGGCCATGCTGCTCATCACCCACGACCTCGGCATCGTCCGCAACATGGCCAAGCGCGTATGCGTGATGACCAACGGCGAGATCGTCGAGGCGGGCTCGAATCGACAGATCTTCTACGAGCCGCGGCATAGCTACACCAAGAAGCTGCTCGCCGCGGAACCCAAGGGCGAGCCGCCTCCCGCCAACAACCGCGCGCCGCTCGTTGCCACGGCCGACAAGCTGACGGTCAAGTACCCGGTCGGCAAGGGCTGGCTCGGTGGACGGCGCTACTTCACCGCGGTGGAAACCGTCGATGTCGAAGTGCGCGCGGGCCAGACCGTCGGGGTGGTGGGCGAATCCGGCTCCGGCAAGACCACGTTGGGTCTCGCCATGCTGCGTTTGCTGGACAGCGAAGGCGCGATCCATTTCGACGGCCGGGAAATCAGCGATGTCCGCCGCAAGGGTCTGATCCCGCTGCGCAAGGACATGCAGGTCGTCTTCCAGGATCCGTACGGCAGCCTGTCGCCGCGGCTGTCGGTACAGCAGATCGTCGAGGAGGGGTTGCGCATCCACGAGCCCCAAGTGTCCAAGGACGAGCGTCGGCGGCGCGTTGCGGAAGTGCTCGACGAGGTCGGCCTGGAGCCGGATCACATGGACCGCTACCCGCACGAGTTCTCAGGCGGCCAACGCCAGCGCATCTCCATCGCCCGCGCCATGGTGCTCCGCCCCCGCTTCGTGGTCCTCGACGAGCCCACCTCCGCCCTCGACATGTCCGTCCAGGCACAGATCGTCGACCTGCTGCGCGACCTGCAGACGGCCCACGACCTCGGCTACCTGTTCGTCAGCCACGACCTCAAGGTGGTCCGTGCGCTCGCCAACTGGTTGATCGTGATGCGCGACGGCGTCATCGTCGAGCAGGGACCGGCCCAGGACGTGTTCCACAATCCCACGAGCGACTACACCAAGGCGTTGTTCCACGCCGCACTCGACCTCGAAGCCGACGAGGACGTCGTCCGTCAGTAGACGGAGGTAGTCCGTCAGTAGACGGAGGTCGTCCGTCAGTAGACGGAGGTAGTCCGTCAGTAAACGGGCTTGCGCCAGTAGCCGCAACAGGTCGGCCTAGCCGTCCCGGTTTCCGACCCCGGTCCTGATCGCGTCCTCGCCCATGCCGGCTTGCCGGGCGGCCTCGAGCACGGCTTGCCACGAGTTGTCGTCGATGGGAATGCCCTCGGCCGAGCGCTTCGCCATCGCCTCGCGTTCGGGTTCGCCGGGTATGCGCACGCGGTCGAAGCCGTTGCGGGGTGCCGCGCCCTTGACGTAGTCCACCATCGCCAGCACCTCGCGCTGGAACGCTTCGTGGCCACCGAAAGCGCGCGGATCGAGGACGAACATCAGCATGTTGTTGACGACGGTGCCGATCCGCTCGTGGCCGGGTTGCATGGTCCACTCGCCGGCCAGTCCGCCGCCGAGGAGTTCGCACATCAGCGCGAGGCCGTAGCCCTTGTACGTGCCGAATGGTCCCAGCGCACCCCGGGGCGCCTCGAACATCGTCCGCGGGTCCGTAGTCGGCATGCCGTCGTGATCGAGGAGCGCGCCGTCGGGTACGGCCTTGCCGCTCATGTAGGCGACGCGCACCTTGCCCATGGCGATTGCACTCGTGGCCATGTCGAGGACGATGGGGGAGTCGCCGTCGCGCGGCACGGCCACGCAGAACGGATTGGTTTGCAGGCGCCGTTCGCGGCTCCCCCACGGGGAGACCAGCGGGTCGTGGCCGACGACGTTGACGAAGTGCACGGATACCAGGCCCGCCTCGGCGCAACGTTCCGCGTACGTGCCGATTCGACCCAGGTGATGCGCGTTGCGCAACCCGACGCAGACCAGCCCGGTTTCCCGCGCCCGCGCGATGGCGAGGTCGGCGGCCTCCCGGCCGACCACCTGGCCGAAGCCGAAGCAACCGTCCGCCAACACGACGGCACCGGTGTCCCGGCGCACCGCCATGTGCGCACTCGGGTCGAGGTTCCCGCGCCCGATGTTGCCAACGTAGGTGGGCACCATGCCGACGCCGTGGGAGTCGTGGCCCTTGAGGTTCGCGAGTACCAGGTGATCGGCGGTCTCCTTGGCTGCGGCCTGGGCCGCACCCGCGGACAGGAAGATCTCCGTGACGAAGCGACAGAGCGGTTCTGCATTGATTAACATCGTGGCCGTTGCTCGCGAAAACCGCGCAGTTTTGCGGCAACAGTCGTGCATGGCAAGCGGCGCGCACCGGATGGGAGAGGTTGAAGTGGAGAGACTGGCGCACGGCTACGGCCTCATCGAGGGCCCCGTGTGGGTCGCCGGCCGTGGACTCCTGTTCAGCGACGTTCACGGCGGCGGCGTGTACTGCCTGGACGCCGCGGGCGCGGTCGCAACGGTTTTTCCCCATCGACGCGGTATTGGCGGCATGGCCGTGCATGAGCGCAACGGCGTGGTCGTGGGCGGCAGGAATATCGCGTACAAGTCGTTCGAAGGTGGGGAAACCGTCGTCTTGCTCGACCGGAATCCCGACGGCGGCAACGTCGGCTACAACGATCTGACCACGGACGCGGCGGGACGCGTGTATGCGGGCTCGCTGGGCAGTCCTGTTTTCGAAGGCACCGAGCAGAAGCCCGGCGACCTCTACCTGATCGACTTGGACGGGACCGGGCGGATCGTCGCGCGGGACGTGCAGCTCACGAACGGCCTCGGCTTTTCCCCGGACGGGCGGACCTTGTACCACTCCGACTCCCGTCGTCAGACGGTCTTCTGCTACGCGGCGGGCGACGAGGGCGACCTCGGCCCCAAGGAGGCGTTCGCGCGCACACAAGGCGGCGCGCCGGACGGCTTGGCGGTGGCGGAGGACGGTTCGGTGTGGGTCGCCGTTGCCGGGGGAAGTGGTGTCGACGTGTTCGAACCGGGTGGGGGGCTTCGCGATCACATCGGGATTCCGATGCCCATGTGCACCAGTGTCTGCTTCGGCGGCGACGACTTGCGAGATCTCTACATCGTCACCGGGTCGGGTGGCGTTGCGGGCGAGCGCGAAGGCAGCGTGTTTCGGATCCGTACGGATGTTGCGGGCTTGCCGGTGCCAGAGGCCCGAGTGCCGTTGGGTTGACCGATCATCTACTTAAGGGAGTTGGGGCTTGTCTCTGAATATCTACCTGACCTTCGGCGGCAACTGCCGCGAGGCGTTCGAGTTCTACCGGTCCGTTTTCGGCGGCGATTTCCAGGCCTTCCAGACGTTCGCGGACGGCCCTGAAGACATGCCGGTCGCGGAGGAGGACAAGGACAAGGTCATGCACGTCTCGCTGCCGTTTGGGGACAGCGTGCTCATGGGCAGCGACAGCAGTTCGTTCGGACCGCCGCTGGCCGTCGGCAACAACTTCTCGGTCTCGATCGTGGGGCGGAGCAGGGAACACTGCGACGAGGTGTTCGCCAAGTTGTCGGCGGGCGGGTCGGTGACGATGCCGCTGCAGGAGACCTTCTGGGGTTCCTACTACGGCATGTGGACCGACAGGTTCGGCATCAATTGGATGGTGAACTACGCCCTGCCGACCGGTTGAGGTGGGCAGACGTCCGCATTCGTGGCGCATGCTTGGCCAAAGCGCACTTGGGGCGACAGGATGAAAATTGCAGGCATCAAGACGTTCTGCTTCCGCGACGAGCCGGGCGCGGGGCGGAAGTACTTCATCGTCAAGGTGGAAACCGACGCGGGAATCTCGGGCTTAGGCGAGGTCGGCATCGGCAACTGGGGCGGCGCGATCGACCAGGCCGTCAAGCACTTGGGCGACATCCTGATCGGTGAGGATCCGTTCGCCATCGAGCGGCATTGGCAACGCATGTTCCGGGCCGGCTTCTTCCCGGCCGACAGGGTCTACGGGTGCGCGATCAGCGCCATCGACATCGCCCTTTGGGACATCAAGGGCAAGGCGCTCGATCTGCCGGTCTACCGGCTTCTGGGCGGTCCGGTCCGGGACAAGGTCGTCTGCTATCCCCACGCACAGGGGCGCAATATCGACGAACTCGTCGCCAACTGCCGGGCCCACGTTGCCGATGGGTGGAAGTTCCTGCGTTGGCACCTGCCCACGCGCGATGAGACCGAGGACAACGTCCTCGACCCCACGCAAGTCGTTGGCGAAGCGGTTCAAAACATGGCGGCGGTGCGCGAAGCCGTCGGTGAAGCGCCGCAGCTATGCCTGGATGTCCACACCCGCCTGGATACGGCCCACACGGTCGATCTGTGCCGCCGTCTGGAGCCCTACCATCCGTTCTTCATCGAGGATCCGCTGCGCTCGGAGAACCCGGCGAGCTACCGAACTTTGGCTCGGCACGCCAGCGTGCCGATCGCGGCCGGCGAACAGTGGACGTCGAAGTGGGCGTTCCGGGAGGTGGTGGAGGAGGAACTCATCAGCTATGCGCGGATCGATCTGTGTATCGTCGGCGGCTTGACCGAGGCGTTGAAGATCGCGCACTGGTGCGAGACCCACTACATCGACATCGTCCCGCACAATCCGTTGGGTCCGGTGAGCGCCGCCGCCGGGGTCGCACTTTGCATGGCGACGACGAATGTCGGTGTGCAGGAGATGCCCCGTGCGCCAGGCACGTTCGCCACAGACTTATTCCCGCAACAGATCTTGTGGGAGGACGGGTACGCCCGATGCCGCGACGTGCCGGGCTTGGGTGTCGAACTCGACGAGGCGCTCGCCGAGTCGCAGCCGGCGCCGTTGAACGGCTGGCCACCGCAACTGCGACGCCCGGACGGCGCTTTCACCAACTGGTAGGACCTTACGGTCGTACGGCCCGCTTCGGCCTTTGCGCGAGCTTGGCAAGCATCGGCTGGGCGAGCTTCACGAAACGACACGCCAACTGGCGGGTGTCGCGTGGATCGATGAGGTCCACGACGTCGCCCTTGTAAGCCGCGCGGAACGGCGAGCGCAGGCTCAGCAGGCGCTCTTCGATCTCCTCCCGGCGCGCATCCGGATCCGGCGCGTTCTCGATCTCGCGCCGGTAGGCGGCTGCGACGCCGCCTTCTATGGGAATCCCACCCCACTCGCCGGCCGGCCAGCCGAAGCGCAGGTTGAGACCGTGCGGGTGGCCGAGGCTGTGCGGCGCGTCCGCGGCGACGCCGTAGGCCTTGCGCACGTTGAATTCGATCTTCGGCACCTGTGCTTCGGCGCTCGCGATCAAGGCGCGAATGCCCCGACGCATGGTCGCCTTGCGCTCGGCGTGGGAGCCGAGCATGAAACCGGGCATGTCGAGAAAGATGACCACGGGCAGGTTGAAGGCATCGCAGAGATCGACGAAGTGGGCGTACTTGTCGGCGGCCGGTCCGTCCATGGCACCGCCGAGCTTGTAGGGGTCCGAGCCGATCACGCCCACGCTGTAGCCGTCGAGCCGGGCGAATCCGGTGATCAGCGCGGCCGCCCAGTGGCGGCGCATCTCGAAGAACTCGCCGTTGTCGACGACGAGTTGGATGAGCTTGCGCGGGTTGTAGCCGTGCCGCCGATTGGCCGGGATGATGTTCAGCAGTTCTTCCGGCCGTCGGTCCGGCGGGTCGCCGGTCTCGATGCGCCGGGCGACATCGCTGGTGGTGTTCGGCAGGTACGAGATGAACCGTTTGATCTGCTCGAAGGCTTCTTCTTCGGAGTCCGCCTCGTTGTCGACCTGGCCGCTTTCGTGGACGTGCATGGCGGCGCCGCCCAGGGCTTCCTTGTCGAGTTTCTCGCCAATCGCGCGCTGCACGACGGGTGGGCCGGACGGGAAGATCTGCGATTGACCCTTGACCATGACGGTGAAGTGCGACATGAGCGCGAACGCTGCGGGCGCGCCGGCTACCGAGCCCATGATGCCGGCCGCCACGGGGACCTTGGTCAGCAGCTCGACGCCCTTCCACCACAGTTCCCCGGAGGGCAGGCCCATATGCCCCGCCGCCTCGTCCGACTTCGAGCTGTGGCCGACGCCTTCGACCAACTGGATGTACGGGATGCCGTACTGGATCGCCAGCGGTTGCGTGAACTGCCGCTGGTGCTTGTGCACGTTGTGGGGGCTGCCGCCGGAGATTGTGAAGTCGTCGCCGCCGACCGCCACCGAACGGCCGTCGATCTCGGCGAGACCCATCACGTAGGCGCCGGGCAGGAACTCGCGCAGGTTGCCGTGCTCGTCGAACTCGGTCGCGCCCACCAAGGGGCCGGCTTCCATGAAGCTCCCGGGGTCGACCATCTTGTCGATGCGTTCCCGGATCGTGTAGCGCCCGCCGCGGTGCTGGCGCTCGATGCGCTCGGGACCGCCCATTTCGGCGGCCAGCGACTTGACGTAGGCGATATCGTCGATGGCCTTCTCCCAGGGCATCCCGGGCTTCCAGCTTTCGTGCTTTGGATCGATGGGCATGGCGGCCTCCGGCGCAGTGGTTGAGTAAGGGCTGATTCTCGCCTACGTCAGGCAGGGGTGAGCTTGAAGCTGACGGTCACGAATCGGCTTTCCTCATCGTGTTCGATCTCCGGTTCCGTGCCGTTGAACTCCTGCATCGCGCGGCGCATCACGAGCCAGCCGCGACCGCGCCGCTCCATGTAGTGCCGATCGAGCATGTAGTTGGCCATCTGCTCGTTGCGGGTTCGTGTTCGGCCCCCTGTACGCACTGCTGCGACAGTCATGTGGTTCGGCAACGCACCGGGGCTCGTCACCTGCACGCGGTCGAAGAACACCTCGAACAAGATCTTGGAGCCGGTGATGGCGTAGTCGCGATGGACAACTGCGTTGACCAACGCCTCCCGGATCGCCGCCAGCGGCAGCAGCAGCGTGTCCTTCCGCTGGACGTCGCCGTGTTCTTCGAATCGCCCGAGCCCGCGTGCCCAACCAAGCGCCCGGTCCAACTGCTCGCCTAGGCGGCCCTTGGCCTCGCTGACCAGAATCACCTCGGCTGCTTGATCGCTGCCGGCATAGGCCACGCACTCGATCCAGAAATTCCCCGTTTGAGGCGCGAGTTCGGGGTGCTTTCCGAACGCGAGCAGACCGTACAGTGTCGGGTGTAGGGAACCGTCGAACTCGGCCAAGACGCCGCGGTTGCGTAGGTCGTCCTCGACCGCAGGTTGTGGTTCGGTGACCACGTCGAAACCTTGCCTCGTCAAGTAAGACTGGAAGGCGGGCAAGTCGATGTCCGAAACGTCGGCCCCAGAGATGGTCTGCTCCTCGGTGAGGACGTATCCGAAGGCGTTGTAGAGTTCCTGAAGCTCCGTTGGCAACGGCTCCACGGTTGAGCGCTCGCGACGCACCCACACGCGACCGTTCTGGCGCAGCGGCTCGAAGCCGCGCTGGGGCGGGACTTCAAGCCAAAAGACATGCTTGTCGCAGCAAGGATGACGGGAGATGCTTGCGCGAACCGGTGCGCTGCATCCGTTCTGCAGGAGGCTGGTCAGCCGTTCTTCCACGGACTGCGGGTCGCCGGCGATCCCGGCGATCCCTCCGGCGTCGTCCACGCCGAGAATGACGACGCCGCCTTGCGCATTGGCGAAGCCGCAGATAGCCCTGCCAACCTGGCGCAGTTCAAGCGTTTGCTTGAACTCGGTCGAACCGTCCTCGCCGTGCTGGATGCGGGCCTTGTTTCCGACCAATCCATCGGCTCCGGTCAGCTGGCTGTCGCTTGATCGCCGTCGTCACCGCTTTGATCGGCGACCAGCCTGCCGAGCGACTCCATCAGGTTCACCGGCAGCGGGAAGACGATAGTGGAGGACTTCTCGCCGGCGATCTCTGTCAACGTCTGGAGATACCGGAGCTGCATGGAGCCGGTTTCGCTCGCCATTCGCTGCGCGGCTTCGACGAGGCGCTCGGCGGCCTCGAACTCGCCGTCCGCGTGGATGATCTTGGCGCGCCGCTCGCGTTCGGCTTCGGCTTGCTTGGCGATGGCGCGGATCATGCTCTCGTCGATGTCGACGTGCTTGATCTCGACGCTGGCCACCTTGATCCCCCACTGGTCGGTCTGCTGGTCGAGGATGGTCTGGATGTTGTTGTTCAGGCGTTCGCGCTCGGCTAAGAGTTCGTCGAGTTCGTGTTGGCCGAGGACCGACCGCAGCGTGGTCTGCGCGAGCTGGCCTATGGCCTCCATGTAGTTCTCGACATTGAGCACGGCGTGGTCCGGGTCGATCACCCGGAAGTACAGGACGGCGTTCACCTGCACGGACACGTTGTCGCGCGTGATCAGATCCTGGGTCGGCACGTCCATGACGATGGTGCGTAGGTCGACGCGGACCATCTGCTGCAGCAACGGGATGATGATGATGAGTCCCGGTCCCTTGACGCGCTGATAACGCCCGAGCAGGAAGACGACGCCGCGTTCGTACTCGCGGAGCACCCGGAAGGCGCTCGCGAGGATGGCGAGCACGGCGGCAATGACGATGCCTGTGAATATGCCCATGGCTTGTACCCCTATGTCGGTTTAGCTTGCACGTGCGACGAGCACCCAGACGCCGTCGACGCCGACGATCTCCACGCGGTCGCCTTTTTCGAGCGGCACTTCGCCGCGCGCCTGCCAGACTTCGCCGAAGGCTCGCACGCGGCCCTCGCCCTCGAAGTCGTCGATCACCTCGGCCCGGCCACCGATCATGCTTTCCTTGCCAGTCGCAGAGCGAGCCTTGCGTGCCCGCCAGGCGGCTCCGAGGGCAAACAGGGCGATGCCGGCGGAGATGAACGCGAATGCCGCGATGATCGGGTAGGAGATCTGGTAGCCCGGCAAGTCGGTGTCCATGAGGATGATCGAACCGATCACGAAGGCTATCACGCCGCCCACGCCGAACACGCCGAAGCTGGGCGAGAACGCCTCGGCCGCCAGCAGCCCGATCCCGACGATCAAGAGTGCTAAACCCGCATAGTTGATCGGCAACATCTGCAGCGCGAAGGCGCCGAGCAGCAGGCAGATGACGCCAACGACCGCGCCGATGCCCATGCCCGGGTTGTAGAACTCGAGGATCAAACCGTATATGCCGATCATCAGCAGGATGTAGGCCACGTTCGGATCGGTGATGACGCCGAGCAACTCGTAGCGCCAATCCGGCTCGATGAACTCGACATTCGCATCGCTTGTGTCGATCACCACGTCCATCCCGGCCGCGTTCACGGTGCGACCGTCGATGTCGGCCAGCAACGCGGACAGGTCGTCGGCCACGATGTCGATGACGTTCATCTCCAAGGCTTCCGATGCGGTCAGGTTGGAGGCTTCGCGGACCGTGGCTTCAGCCCACTCGACATTGCGGCCGCGCAACTCGGCGAGACCCTTGATGTAGGACACGGCGTCGTTGACGACCTTGCGCTCCATCGCCGTGCCCGATTGCGGCACGTCGCCGGGCGCCCCTTCGCTCTCGGTTCCGTCATCTGCTTCGTCCGCCTCGGTACCCTCGCCGTCGCCCTCCTCGCCGCCCGGGTCGGGCGCCCCGGGAATGGGAAACGGCGAACCGCCCTCGCCGCCGATGCTGACCGGGGTCGATGAGCCGATGTTGGTCGCCGGCGCCATGGCGGCGATGTGGCTCGCGTACATGATGTAGGTGCCTGCGCTTGCCGCCCGCGAGCCGTTGGGCGCGACGTAGGTCGCGACCGGTACGCGCGAGGCTAGGATCGCCTTGATCATGTCGCGCATGGACTTGTCGAGACCGCCCGGCGTGTCGAGGCGCAGCACCAGCAAGTCGATGCCCGCTTCCTCGCCGCGCTCCAGGGCGCGGATGAAGTAGTCAGCGTAGGCCGGCCCAATGGCGCCTTCCAGGCCCACCACCCAGATCTCCGCCGCCGTTGCCTGGCGGGCCCCGCAGATCAGGAGCGCACAGAGCGTGAGTCGGGTGGCGAGCTTGGGCACATGACGAAATGACATGCTGCGTCCTCCCATGCGTTTCAGTCGGGGTTGAGCCCCTTTTCGGCGAGCCACTCGCGGTTGAACAGCCGCGACTGGTACTTGCCACCGCCGTCGCAGAGCATGGTGACCACCGTGTGTCCGGGTCCCATGTCCTTTGCGACTTCCGCGGCGGCATAGAGGTTCAGACCTGTGCTCGAACCGAAGAACCATCCTTCCTCGCGCAGGAGACGGTAGACGAGGGTGACCATCTGCTGATCCGTGACCTGGACGGCGTCGTCGACGGGGGCGCCGTTCAAGTTGTCGGTCACCCGGCTGTTGCCGATCCCCTCGGTGATGGACGGTCCTTCGCTCATGACCGCCTCGCCTGTGGTGACGTAGCTGTAGAGGGCACTGCCCATGCAGTCTGCCAGTACGGTCCGCACGTCGGCCTTGCGTTCCTTGAGGAAGGCGGCAACCCCGGCGAGAGTGCCCCCGGTGCCGACCGAGGATACGAAGGCGTCCACGCCGCCGCCCGTCTGCCGCCAGATCTCGGGTCCGGTGGACTCGTAGTGCGCTAGGCGATTGGCGGTGTTGTCGAACTGGTTGGCCCACACGCCGTTGTCGAGGCCGGCCGCGAAACGACCGGCCTGTTTCTGGTAGTTCATCTCGTCGCGATACGGCACCGTGGGCACGACGCGGACTTCGGCGCCGAGGGTCTTCAAGATCTCCACCTTCTCCGGCGACTGGTTGTCCGGCATGTAGATCACGCACGGGTAGCCGCGCGCATTGCAGATGTGCGCGAGGCCAATGCCGGTATTGCCGGCCGTGCCTTCCACGACCGTGCCTCCGGTTTGGAGTGCGCCGCTCTTCTCGTGTTCGCGAACGATCCAGAGTGCTGCGCGATCCTTGACCGAGCCGCCGGGATTCATGAACTCTGCCTTGCCGAGTATCTCGCAGCCCGTCTCCTCCGACAACCGGTTGAGCCGGATCAGCGGCGTCTTGCCGACGGCGGCGGCGAAGTCGGCAGTGATGTGCATGAACGACCTAAGAACCCTTGTTGTTGAAGGCGAGTTTATACGGTACGCGTGCTCGTTGGCCTGTTTCGGCGCTGACCACGAGCGTGGGTCGTGTTTGAATAGCCGACCCGTCGATGAGGATGAAGCGTGGCAGTCCGAGAGCCGGTACCGATCAAGTTCCCCCCGAGCGAAGAACTCGCGGCGCTGTTCGCGAAAGTCGTCGCCATCGCGGAACGACTCCCCGGCGTGGAAGTCAGCCGCAGCTACGGTACGCCCGCGATCAAGGTCAAGCGAAAACTGCTGGCGAGGCTACGGTCGGAAGCCGAAGGCGGTCTCGCCATCCGGTGCGACTTCGTGGAGCGCGAGATGCTCCTGCAGGCGGCCCCCGAGACGTTCTACATCACGGATCACTACGCCGACTACCCGATGGTGCTGATCAACCTCGAGACCGTTCGCTGGGACGCCATGCCCGACATCGTCGAGCGCGCCTGGCGGATCGCCGCCACGCCGCGGCTCATCAAGGACTACGATGCCGCCTCCGGCGATTGACGCGGGCGCCGAAGGCGCGCCGGCCCCAGTCGGATTCGGGATGTCACCGTCCCCTTAGTCAAACGCGGCGAACACTTCCTCGTCGAGTTCCTGGTACACCTCCGGCTTCTGCGGCCGGATCTGCGGCGTGAACTCCGTGATCCCCAGGGCCGCGAAATCGGCAATGCGGTCGATCACGTACTGGGGTGAGCCCATCATGGCCCAGTCGTTGTCGCCGCGAGCCTCTTTGGCCTTCTGCTCGTCGCGGATGATGCGGATAGGCACGTGGAGCGTCCGTTCGATCTCGGCGGGGTCCCGTCCGACGGCCTCGCAGTGGCGTTCCAGGACGCCGTTGAGATGCTTGACACGTTCGGGGCTCGCGATGACGTTCATGATGTCGCCGTACATCGCCAAGGTCTTCAGCGTGCGCCTCTCGCCCGTGCCGCCGACCATGATCGGTATGGGATTGTCGCCGCCCTGGCGCGGCGCGAACGCGGCTTGCTTCAGCGAGTAGTACTGGCCTTTGAAGTCCACGCGGTCCTCGGAATGAAACAGCATCCGGATCAGCGCGCAGGCCTCTTCCAGGCGGTCCGAACGCTCGCGCATCGGCGGAAACTCCCAGCCGTAGGCTTCGTGCTCGCGGACGTTCCAGCCGGCTCCGATGCCGAGCATCACGCGGCCGTGGGAGACGACATCGATGGTGGCCGCCATCTTGGCCATCAGCGCGGGGTTTCGGTACGTGTTGCCGGAGACCAGGATCCCGAGTTTCAGCTTTTCGGTGACCGCCGCCACCGAAGCCAGCAAGGACCAGCCCTCCAGCGTCGGCAGCAGTTCGTGCTCCATGACCTCGTCGGTGCGATGCCACGGGGGGATGAAGTGGTCGTAGGCGAATACGCTCGTCCACCGACCGGCCTCCATGACCTCCAGCACGGCCTTGATTTCCTCCCACGTCGCCTGCTCGTTGACGAGTTGCGATCCGAACATCCTTCCCCCTTTTATGGAATAAGCGCCAGAGGGAGCGTACGCGACCGGCGGCGTTTGTTCCATAATCGCCGGCGGGGCTGGGCCGAAGGCGGGGTAGGCGCATAGCGGAGCGAAGGCGCCTCGCTACGCGAGGCGGCATGCCCCAGCCGTGGGGCGCTTATGCGTTGCCTTTGCGATTGAGCCGGGCTCAACGTCCCCTTGAGAGCCGGGAATACTCGGCGCAAAGGGACGGCTACTTCCACCGCTGCGTACACCTGTCGCGACCCGACAGGCGCTATGATTGCACCTGAACTGGACAACGAGACCGTCCATGCAAAGGAAGAACAGTCCGTCGTTAGTGCTTCTGGTGGCCTTTGCGTTGATCGCCCTGTGCGTCGTCGCGCGGCTACTCCCGCATCCGCCGAACTTTGCGCCCGTGGCTGCAGTGGCGCTCGTCGGCTGCCTATTCCTGGCGCGCCATTGGCAGGTCGGCCTGGTCGTCGTGCTCGGTATGGGGATCGGCGACGCCCTGCTCGGCTTCTACGACCTCGGCGTCATGGTCACGGTCTATGCCTCGCTGCTGCTGCCGCTTGCCGCCCGGCGGTTCATCACCCCCTCGCCGACCGCGTTGCGCATCGGCGCGGCCGCGATCGGCGCGGGCGTCGGCTTCTTCCTCACGACCAACGCGGCCGTGTGGTATTTCGGCTCAAGCTATCCGCCGACGGCTGACGGCCTTTTGGCAAGCTACGCGGCCGGGTTGCCGTTCCTGAAGTGGACGCTCGCGGGCAACCTGTTCTGGTCGGCCGTGCTCTTCGGCGCATTCCGGTTGGGTGCGCGCGCATCGCGGGGCGAGTCGCTTTCTACGGCCCGGCTGCTACCGGCCTGATTCCGCGCAGACCGCGAGACAACGAGCGGGGTGCTTGTTGCATGGAAATGCCTGGACGACGCGCTAGCGCCGGCGCATGGCTCGCAACATGCGTTGCCGTCCTACTGGCATGGCATGCGGCGGCCGCGCCGGCGCCCGTCTCCGTCCACCTGGAAATCCATGACGAGTTGACGGCGAGCGGCCTTGCGGTCTCGATCCGCCGCGACGTCGCGCCGGGCACCGACGCCCTTAAGTTCATCGAGAGCGTCGTGGCTGTGGACTACCGCAGCTACCCGGGCGCCGGCGTGTTCGTCACCGGTCTCTGCGGCGTGGCCGCGCCGGACGGGATGTTCTGGGAACTCGTGGTCGACGGCGAACGGGCAACGCGCGGTATTGCCGATCTCGACATCGAGGCGGACATGCACATTCGCTGGGAGTTGGTGCCCATCCGGTGACGGCTATACTGGCCGCAAGACCGAGCAGAGCGGAGGCAGCTTGCCCAACCCCGATTTCATCGCCGCATCCCCTGAGTCCGTCGGCGTGGACCCTTCGTTGCTCGCCGCGGTGGTCGCCCGCGTCCGCCAGGAAGTGGACGAAGGCGTGCTGCCCTCGGCACAGATCGCCGTCGCCCGGGAAGGCAAGCTGGCGTTGTTCGAGACCTTCGGCGATGCCACGAACGAGTCGCTCTACTGCGTCTTCTCCTCCACCAAGGCGATCACGTCGGCGGCCGCCTGGCTCCTGATCGAATCCGGCGACCTGTCCGTGGACGAGCGCGTCGCGGACATCGTTCCCGAGTTCGGCACCAACGGCAAGGACGTGGTCACCGTGGAACAGTTGTTCCTGCACACCGCCGGGTTCCCGAGCGCGCCGTTTCGCCCCACCGACTGGTTCGACCGCAACCGCCGCCTGGCGCGATTCGCGCAGTGGCGCCTGAACTGGGAACCGGGTTCGCGTTTCGAGTACCACCCGTCGTCGAGCATGTGGGTGATCGCGGAGATCATCGAGCGGCGGAGCGGACGCGATTTCATCGAGTTCGTGCGCGGCGAGATCGCGGAGCCCCTGGGCCTGGCGGACATGTACGTGGGCCTGCCCGCCGGGCAGAACGGTCGTGTTGCCGAGATCGTCCACAGCGGCGAGCCGATGTCGAGCGCGGACTACGCCCGTCTCGGCATCCCGGAGCCGCCGGTCACGGAAGTCACCGAGGATGCGATCTTGAGTTTCAATCGCCCGGAGGTCCGCGCGGCCCCGACGGCGGGCGGCGGGGGCATCATGACCGCCGCCGATCTGGCGCTCTTCTACCAGGCCCTCATCCACGGCGGGAGCGCCGGTGGCCGACGCGTCTGGCGCGACGACACGCTGTTGACGGCTCGGCAGGTTCGGTCCGGCGATCTGCGTGATCCGTACGCGGGCCACCCCGTGAACCGAGGCTTGGGCATCGTCATCGCCGGGGACAAGGGGCGCAACCTGCGCGGATTCGGCCACAACAACTCGCCGCTCGCCTTTGGCCATGGCGGCGCAGGTGGTCAGATCGCTTGGGGCGATCCCGAGACCGGCGTGTCGATCGGCTACTGCACCAATGGCCACGACCGCAACCCGCTGCGCTTGGGTCGCCGCGGCGTGAGCATCTCCAACCGGGTGGCGGAAGTGGCATCGGCGAAATGAACGCACCCCTCGGAGCCACGGACTACACCGAACGCATGCGCCGTTACGCCCGTCAGGGGATGGCGCGAGCGTTTCGCGTCGGGAACCGTGGGCCGGTGCGTTTCGATGGCAAAGGCCACGTCCACCCTGAGATCGTTGAAGCGTATTGGCAGCACGGTTTCTACGTCTTCACCGGCGTGCTTAGGTCTGCGGAGGTCGAGGAACTGCGGCGCGACGTCAATGACCTCTTAGCCCGCGCGCCCGTCGGACCAGGCCAAGCCGTCGACGCCGCGGGCCGGCCCGCCGTCGGCATCGACATGAAGCGCTACCCCTACTCCTTCGTGAAGCCGCTGTCGGATCCGGTCGGCGGCACGGCGGCGTCGCATGGCCGGCATCAGAGCAAGATGGCCGAAGCCGTGCCGGCGCAAGGTGCCCCGGAATACGTCATCCAGACCATCGCCGGCATGTGCCAGCTCTTCCGCTCCGGCCTGCGCGTCTATGGCCATCCGCATCTTCTCGCGGTGGCCGAGGCCATCAACGGCCCGGACTTCGTGCCGTACAACGACGCGATCTTCGTCAAGCAGCCGGGTCTTGGCGGCTCGGTGGCCTGGCATCAGGACGGCGTGACGCACTGGGACAGTCCGGATTGGGACGAGGGCATCCATGGTGTCAATTTCCAGGTCCAGCTCAACCGAACATCGGCGCTGAGTTGCCTCTGGGTCGTGCCCGGAACGCACAAGCTCGGGCGTGTCGACATCAAGGCGATGGTCGCGGCCAACGACGGCTCGGACCAACTGCCCGACGCCATTCCCCTCCATTGCGAGCCTGGCGACGTGACCATCGTCAACCGCCAGACGTTGCACAGTTCTTTCGCGAACACGTCGGACGATTTCCGGATCTCCGTGTCCTGGGGCATGCATCGGCGCACTGCCGTCGCCGGCCAGCACGGCCACCTCATGCAGCCGGCGGACGTGATCTACGACGATGACTTCATTGACACCCGGGCGAGCGTGATCCAAGTGGCCATAGATGCCAGGCGACAGGTGTACCCGGACGAGACGTCGTTCGTCTATCAGCCGCTAAAGGACGTCGCGCACGAGTACCGATGGAGTCCGGAGACCTTCGAGACCGTGATCCGCGACTACAACACGCGAGACATCGCGATTTAGCCAGTTTTTTTGAGTGAACTTGCTTCGCCCCGTGCAGCCAACGGCTGGCCCCGGGCGCTATGATTCGCGCGTAAGAACCCTTTGGAGAGCAACGATGAGCCCGGACGCCGCCGCCCTCAAGGCGGACTTCGATCGCGACGGCGTCGTGATCATTCGCGAATTCGTCACCCGGGAGACTGCGCGGGAGATCTGTGCCCGCGCGGAAGCGGCGACGCGGGACGTTCCCCGCAAGGGCCGCTTCAGCAACATCACCAAGGGCTTGGAAAAGCGCGACGGCTACTTTGGAGAATGGCTCAACAACGGCCCCCAGGTTCCCGTTTTGGAGACGCTGCTCGGCAAGAAGCCCGAACCGACCACCGCCAGCTTCTTCACCAAGGCCGAGAACGACCAGGAGGTGCATCCGCACTCCGACGCGATGGAGGGAGTGGTGACTTGGATCGCGCTGGACGAAACCGACGTGAACAACGGGTGCATGCAGTTCGTCAAGGGCTCGCATAAACGGCGGGAGGAGTTCGCCCATCTGCGGGCCGATTCGCCAACCGATCTGTCGGATCACCCGGATCTGCTCGAAGCCGCTATGAGCCCGGGTGACATCGCAATCTTCAAGCCGACGACGGTCCACTGGTCCGGCCGCAACCGTGACGGTTCGGCCCGCCGCGGATTCAACTGCTTCTACGTCGGCAAGTCCTACATGGGCAGCAAGAAGGCCGCAGCGAAGTCTTAGCGTCTGGAGGAGCATCCGAAATGCAGTTCGGCGCCCAGTTGAGCAACTACGGCACGACCTGGGCCGACATTCAGCGTACTGTGTCCACCTTGGAGGCCGGACGGTGGCACAGCCTGTGGTTCTCCGATCACTTCATGCCGCCCGGGAACCCGAAGGCCGGGCATGGGTCGGCGCTGGAAGGCTGGACCCTGCTGACGGCTGCGGCGGCCGTCACTCATCGACTGCGACTGGGCGTTCTGGCCACCGGCAATACCTATCGGAGCCCGGCCCTTCTCGCCAAGATGTGCACGACGCTCGACCACATCACCGGGGGACGCATGATCCTCGGCCTCGGCGCCGGGTGGTACGAACACGAGCATCGCGCCTACGGTTGGGACTTCCCCTCGCTGAAGGAGCGCTGCGACCGCCTGGAGGAAGCCGCGGACCTGATCCGGCTGTTGTTCACCAAGCCGCACGACGAGTACGTGAGTTTCGCCGGCACCCACTACCAGTTGAACGCCGCCCCCCTGTCGCCGCCGTCGAGCCAGGATCCGCACATCCCGATCCTGATCGGCGGGAACGGCGAGAAGCGCACCCTGCGCACCTGCGCCAAGTCGGGGGACATCTTCAATCTCGACTTCTGGCATCCCGGCGGCGTGGACGTGTTCCGGCGCAAGGCCGAGGCCGCGACGCGACACTGCGAGTCCTTCGGGCGTGATCCTGGCGAGCTGAAGAAGACCGTCAGCCTGCCGTTCCGGCTGTTCGACACCGAAGGCGACTACCAGGCGAGCAAGGGTATGCCTTGGTACTGCTGGGGCACGGCCACGATGATCCAGGACACCTTAGGCGCCTACCGCGACGCCGGCGCGCAAGAGGTCATGTTGTGCGGTGTGCCGAGCAAGCCGGCGCTTTGGCAGCGCATCGAGGCGGAGGTCCTGTCGGTCTTCGATTGACGCCTCGGCCCGGTTGGTCGAGACCGGGTGTCGACCGTGGCCGATGTCGCGACGCCGAGAGGTCTAGGTGGTCGCTGGTTACGGGCGGCATCGCGCGGACTGCTACCATGCCATTTGGCATCTGAAGGGGAAGGGCCGTGCAAGGCAATCATCGGGTTCGCCGGGAGACGGTCGTATGGCTTGGGGCTGTGGGCCTTGCGCTGTCCGCCTCGGTTGGCGCGGTCGCGGACGCCGACTTGACGCCCTTGGTGGATGCCCGACACGACGAAGCCGTGGCACTCGCGTCCGACCTGTTCGACTACGCCGAACTCGGCTACCTGGAGACCCGCAGCGCCGAGCGGCTTGCGGGCTACCTCGAGGGCAACGGATTCAGCGTGGAACGGGCTGTCGCCGGGATTCCCACGGCGTTCGTGGCACAACGGGGACGCGGCGGTGCGGTTATCGGGATCCTGGCGGAGTTCGACGCGCTGCCGGGTCTGTCGCAAGCGCCCGTGCCGCGTCGACAGCCGGTCGTGCCCGACGCGCCGGGCCAGGCTTGCGGGCATCATCTGTTCGGCAGCGCCTCGGCCACAGCCGCCGTGGTGATCGCGGACTGGCTGGAGAGGACGGGAACACCGGGAACCGTGAGACTGTACGGCACGCCCGCGGAGGAGGGCGGCTCCGGCAAGGTCTACCTGACGCGGGCCGGCCTCTTCGACGATGTGGACATCGTGCTGCATTGGCACCCGTCGGACCGCAACATCGCGTCGCCGGAGAGCAGCAACGGCAACAAGTCCGGCCGTTTCACGTTCCGTGGCATCGCGGCGCACGCGGCGGCCTCGCCCCACCGCGGCCGATCCGCCCTCGACGGGGTCGAGGCGATGAACTACATGGCCAACCTGATGCGCGAACACATGCCCTCGACTGCACGGCTGCACTATGTCATCACCGACGGCGGTCGCGCGCCGAACATCGTCCCCGAGCGGGCGGAGGTCTACTACTACGTGCGCCATCCCGCGCCGGACATGGTGGAGGCGTTGTTCGAACGGGTCGTGGCGGCCGCCGAGGGCGCCGCCCTCGGCACCGGTACGCGGATGTCGTACGAGGTCATGCACGGCAACTTCCCGTTGTTGCGCAACGACGTCCTGGCCGAAGTGATCCACGGGCACCTGGAGCGCTTGGGCGGTGTCGAGTACGACGAAGCGGAAATGGAATTCGCGACCACGTTGCGCAAGTCGTTGTTCGGCAGCTTGAGGCCGCTTACGTCGACCACCGAGATCGAGCCGTTCGAGTTCCGCCAGAAGATGGGCTCCACGGACGTCGGCGACGTGAGCTGGAACGTGCCCACCGCGGGGTTCGGTACCGCGACGTGGGTGCCCGGCACGCCGGCCCATAGCTGGCAAGCCGTCGCGGCCGGGGGGATGAGCATCGGCCACAAGGGGATGATGCTGGCGGCCAAAGTCCTCGCCGAGACCGCCCGCAGCCTGTACACGGACGCGGAACTCATCGCCAAGGCGAAGGCGGAGTTCGCGGAACGCCGCGGGCCCGTCTTCGTCTACGAGCCATTGCTCGGCGCGCGCGAGCCGCCACTGGACTATCGCAAGTGAACGTCCTGCTGCTGCATCCGGGCGCGATGGGCGCATCGATCGGTGCGGCGTTGGTGGCGGGCGGCCACGACACGGCCTGGGTCGCCACGGGTCGCAGTGTCGAGACGGCCAAAAGGGCGGGGGACGCGGGCCTGTCGCCGGTGGAGACGTTGGCGGCGGGCGTGGGTGGTGCCGAACTCGTGATCTCAGTCTGTCCGCCACACGCATCCGTGGACGTTGCCCGCGCCGTGCGCGATGCGGGATTCTCCGGGCTCTATGTCGACGGCAACGCCGTCTCGCCGGCGACAGCGGAAACGGTGCATCGGCTGTTCGATGCGCATTACGTGGACGGGGGGATCATCGGCCCGCCGGCCTGGCGCGCGGGAGCCACCCGGTTCTACCTGTCGGGGTCGCACGCGGAGACGGTGGCCGCGTTGTTCGAGGGCTCGTTGGTCGATGCCCGCGCGATCGGCACGGCACCGACCCAAGCGTCGGCGCTCAAGATGTCCTACGCCGCATTCACCAAGGGGTCGTCCGCGCTTCTGCTGGCCGTCCGCGCGCTGGCGGAAGCCAACGGCGTCAGCCAGGAACTGCTTGCCGAATGGGACATCTCGCAGCCCGGTCTTGCCTCGCGAAGCGCGGGGACGGCGAAGTCGACGAGCCAGAAAGCCTGGCGCTTCGAGGGCGAGATGCGCGAGATTGCCGCGACGTTCGCCGAGGCGAACCTCCCTTCGGGCTTCCACGAGGGCGCAGCGGAGCTGTATGGCCGCATGGCGGTCTTGAAGGACGCGCCGGGCGGTGCCGCGATCGAGGTCGTTCTCGCCGAGATTCTCGGCCGCACCCTTGAGCGTTGTGGCTGACGCCGGATCGGCCGCCGCGTCGGCGTCGGACACCGTTCCGCGTCGCACGCGCATGGCGTTCGGGGTGGGCTCCGCCGCGGAGACCCTGTCGCTCTACCCCGTGGGCATACTCAGCATGCTCTACTACAACCAGGTGCTGGGTCTGGACGTCCTGCTCGCAGGCCTCGTGCCGACGATCTCGATCCTCGTCGACGCGGTCTCCGACCCGCTCGTCGGTTCCCTTTCGGACCGGTGGCGGTCGAAGCGCTGGGGTAGGCGGCACCCGTTCATGTTCATCGCACCAGCGCCGATCGCGTTGTCCTTCTGGTGCGTATTCAATCCGCCGGACATGGCCGGGACGACGCTTTTTGCCTGGTTCCTGACGTGGTCGATCCTGCTGCGGACGTTCATGACCGTCTATCACGTCCCGCACTTGGCGATGGGTGGCGAGTTGTCGCGGGGCTACATCGAACGCACGCGAATCATGTCGTACAACAACTTCTTCGGCTGGATCGGCGGCCGTGGTGCACAAGATCAATACGCTGCTGTTCTTCGCCGTCACCGCGCAGTACGCCAACGCCCTGCTCAATCCAGAGGGTTACCGAACGCTGTCCATCTCCAACGCCCTGGTCATCATGGTCGTGCTGTTCCTGTCGGCGTGGTTCACCCGGGATCGCGTTCCGACGCTTCCGCAACCGGCCGAGGACGTCGGAGGGTTCAGCGTAAGAGAGTTCTACCGCGACATCGTGATGGCGCTTACCAATCGGAACTACCTATTCCTCATGCTCGCGCTCTTTGCACTGTCGCTGATGCTGGGTGTGCGCGGTGCCCTGAACGCCTACATGACGGTTTACTACTGGGAACTGACGGCCGATCAGTTCGCCAACATCTTGTTGATCGGCTCGGCCGTTGGTTACGTCAGTGGTTTCCTGCTTTCGGCGCGGATCCATGGCCGATTCGACAAGCGCGCGACCATAGTTGCGACGGCACTGATGCTGTCCATATTCCCGGCCATGCCGGTGATCCTGCGACTCGTCGGCTACTTCCCGGACAACGGGACCACGGCGCTGATGTGGGCGATTGCCGGGTTCGGCGCGCTCGGCGCCGTGTCGGGGAGCGTGCTGAACATCAGTGTCATGTCGGCGCTCGCCGACATCGCGGACGAGAACGCGGTTCGCTACGGCGTGCGTCAGGAGGGCATCCTATACTCGGCGCGGACTTTTTTCGCCAAACTGGACGCCTCGCTCGGACATGGCGTGGCGGCGGTGGCGTTGGCGGTGATCGCGTTTCCCGAGAAAGCCGAGCCCGGTGAAGTCCCAGCCGACACGATCTGGTGGCTGGGCATGATCGACTCGCCGCTTGCCATCATTCCCGGCGTGATCGCGGCCGTGCTCTACGCGCAGTACCGGATCAACCAGGCGGAGTACGAGTCCACGCGCCGGCAGTTGGCGGCGCGGCCGAGCTGAGTGGGATTCGCGATGGCGACGGCAACGGCCATGGTCCTGAAGGCGCCGCGACAGTTCGAACGGCGCCGTTTCCACGTGCCGGCGGCCGGGCCGAGGGAAGGCATCTTGCGGGTCGAGGCCTGCGGACTCTGCGGGACCGATCACGAGCAGTACAGCGGCCACGTCAAGAGCGAACCGGCGATCATCCCGGGCCACGAGGTCGTTGGCATCGTCGAGGAGGTCGGCGACGATGGTGCGGCGCGTTGGGGCGTCACCCCGGGACAGCGGGTGGCGGTGGAGGTGTTCAAGTCCTGTGGCGAGTGCGATGCCTGCACCTCCGGCATCTATCGCCGTTGCGCACGTAACGGCACGGCGACGATGGTCGGTTTTACGAGCGTGGACAGCCCGCCCGCCCTCGGCGGCGGCTACGCGACCCACCTTTTCCTGTCGCCCGACTCGCTGCTGCTGCCGGTGCCGGCGGACATGGACCCGGTCTACGCCACGCTGTTCAACCCGCTCGGCGCCGGTATCCGGTGGGGCGTCGAATTGCCGGAGACGCGCCCCGGGGATGTGGTCGCGATCCTGGGGCCGGGTGTGCGTGGGCTGTGCGCCGCCGCAGCCGCCAAGGAGGCCGGTGCCGAGTTCGTGATGATCACCGGGCTCGGGCCGCGCGATGCCGAACGACTTGCGATCGCCCCACGCTTCGGCGTCGACCTCGCGGTTGATGTCGCCACGACGGATCCAAACGATGCGCTGCGGGCTGCGATCGGCCGGAAGGCCGACGTGGTCGTCGACGTGACGGCCAAGGCCCCGACCGCATTCGGTCAAGCCGTGTCGCTTGCCACAAACGGGGGCACGGTCGTGCTCGCAGGTTTGCGCGGGTCTCCGGAAACGCCCGGCCTCGACCCGGACCGGATCGTCTTCAAGGAGTTGCGGATACTCGGTGCGCTTGGTGTCGACATGCCGGCGTACCGGAAGGCGCTAGCGTTGCTTGAGTCGAACCGCTATCCGTTTGCGGATTTGCCCAGGCAGGTCGCCGGCTTCGGGGATATCGAGGGACTGTTGCAGGTGATGGCGGGGGATCGGCCGGGCGTCCCGCCCCTGCACGGCGTGTTTGCGCCCGATCCGTGAGGAGGCGAGATGGCACGACCGGAGTTCGAAGTGTTCAACCAGGCATGGGCCGACCGGACAGTCGGCCATGTCGGCACCAAGGGGATCGATGGCTTCCTAGGGTTGAGAATCACCGAAATCGAGGCCGGTCGTCTCGTCTGCGAAATGCCGGTGACCGAGGCCTTGCTGACGGGTTTCGGCAACATGCATGGCGGCTGCCTATCCGCCCTGTGCGACCACGTCCTGGGCATGGTGATGTACCCCGTGATGGAGGACGGCTACTGGGCGGCGACCACGGAATTCAAGATCAACCTGCTGCGACCTGTCACCGGCGGCACCTGCATCGCGTCTGCGGAGATCGTCTCGATGAGTCGCCGCTTGTCGGTGGTTCGTATCGACGTCACGAACGAGAACCGGCTCGTGGCGGTCGCGCAGGGGACTTGCACCATAGTGGCGCCCCGAACCAGCCTCCCGGCCGTACCATAGCTCGTCAGTAGTACACGGCGTTGCTCCCGCCGCCGTCCGCGGCGATCACCTCGCCTGTGACCGACCAGGCCTTGTCCGAGCAGAGGAACGCCGTCAGGTAGCCGATCTCCGCCGCGTCGACCATGCGCCGAATGGCATTGGCACGTGGGCTGTCGTCCGCGTAGTCGCTCGCTTCGACCTCCGATGGCGTGATCCCGGCGCGCTCGGCGCGGGCTTGCATGACGTCGGCCGTTCGCTCGGTACGCGTCAGGCCCGGGTGTATGCAGTTCACGGTGATGCCGTCGCGGCCCAGTTGCGTGGCAAGGGTCTTGGTCATGTGCACTAGCGACCCGTTCCGGGCACCGCCGCTCATGTTGCCGGCGATCCGCGCGTTCAGACCGCTGATGTTGACGATGCGGCCCCAGCCGGACGCCTTGAGGTGTGGAATCGCCGCGCGCGCGCAGCGCAGCGCACCCATGTACTTCACGTTGAAGTCGTCGAGGAAGTCCTCGTCAACGATGGTCTCGATGCGCCCGACGGCGGTCGCGGAACCGCCGGGCGCCGAGCCGCTGTTCACCAGGATCTGCAAGCCGCCGAGTTGCGCGGCCGCATCATCGATCGTCTTCTCGACCCGGGCGCGATCCTTCACGTCGCAGGCGAACGGGACCACCCGTCTGCCTGTGGCGGTCGCGATCTCGTCCGCCGCCGCCGCGAGGCGGTCCGGGTCGCGCGCGACGATCGCAAGGTCGACGCCCTCGCGCGCCAATTCGATGGCGATCGCCTTGCCGATGCCACGGCTGCCGCCGGTGACGACTGCGCGCTTCCCTCGTAGTCCTAAGTCCATGAAAACCTCCTGTTGACTAGGTGAGCATGAAAGCCTTCGCCCGAGACGCCTAGCGTGGTCGAGCTGTCGCGCTGGTCATCCTCGCCACTCGCGCACCGCCCGTTCCGCATGCTTTTCCAAGAGCGCGCCCGAAAGCGCGACACCGAGGCCCGATCCGGATGGTAGTGCGGCATGACCGTCGACGATGGGCCCGAAGGGCGCGCCGACGAGCGCATCGAACAACGGGCTCTCGTCGAACTGCATCTCGAGCCGGTCAAAGGCCGCGAGAGTCGCCGAGACCTGCAGGCTGAACGCATGGCTGACGGGCCCGCTCGGGTTGTGGGGCGAAACCTCAACGCCGAGATCGGCGCATGCGCTGGACACCTTGCGTAGTTCGTGGACTCCCCCGATGTACTTCACATCCGGCATCACCACGTCGTACGCCCCGGCTTCGCAATAGGGGCGGATCACCTCCCAGCCGATGCTCTGCTCGAGTCCGGCTTGGCGCATGCCCAACATCTCGCATTGGCGGCGGAGTCGGGTGAGGGCGGGGATGCTCCCTTCCACCTCCGGCAACGGGCACTCGATCCAGTACACGCCCAACTTCGCGGCCGCCTCGTTGAGCACCACGGCGGTGGCCTCGTCGAACCGCCAATGACAGTCGACCATGAGGCGCACGTCGGGACCGACGGCCTCGCGGACCGCCGCGATGCGTGCGAGACCGGCCTGCATCGCGCGCCCACCGTTCCCCGCCGCGCAGACCTCCCGCGTCACTTCATCGAACGGCGCGAGCTTGAACGCCACGTGCCCGGCAGCGCTGGCGGCGCGCGCGCTGGCCGCAAAGGCCTCGGGACTGCGCTCTACGGTGCGCCGGTTGATGTTCGCGTAGACCGGTATGGGTCTGCGCCTGATGCCGAGACTCTGGGCCAGCGAATGTCCATGGGCTCGACCGTGAAGATCCCACAGCGCTTGGTCGAGAGCGCTGACGATGCTCGCCTCGTAGATGTCGCCCGGGGCATGCCCGGCCGCAAATCCGCCGGGGTTTTCCAGCGTCGCCTCAAGCAGCGCCTTCGGGACCAGGCGCTCGGCCGCGGCCAGCAGCGCGTCGTCTTGGCCTGAAAGTGTCGCCTCGCCTTCACCGGTCCCGCCATCGGGCGTGTGCAGCCGCAGGAAGCTCCAGCAGGTCTTCCCGGTGATCCGCACGCAATGAAGCGCGGCGTTGCCCAGCGCCGTGGTCACTTACCTGGGTCGCGGGGCTCCCAGCGGGGGCAACGTCGCGCCGGGACCCGACTCCAACTGGTACGTCGGCTGCATGCAACCTTGCTCCGCTAGCACGCCGGCAATGGCTCGGGCACCGGCGGTGAGATCGCCTGCGGGCGTCCAGTTGACGAACAGCCGGTCGTCGATGGCGGTCGCCGACAGCCCGTCCGTAGCGATCCCGGGTTCGTCAAGGACCGCGACAGCCTCGCCGATCTCGGAAGCGTCCCCATCGGACGGCGCCCGACAGACCAACGTTACCGAGGTCGGCAAGCCAGATGGCTCGGCGGCGAACGGTAGCGTATCGGGCGTCACCGTCACGCCGGTGGTCAGCTTCAAAGGCGTTGCCGCGGCGACGTCGAACGTGAGTTCCACGAACCATGCCGTCCAGCCGCTGGCTGGCTCCGGTGGTTCGACGACATAGAGCCCCTCGGAGGTTGGCCTAAGGGGGGTGCTCGTATAAGCCGGGCCGAGCGTCTCGACCCTGAAGTCGCGAGCCGCGGGATTGTTCGCCTGCCACAGCCGCACCTCGCGCGGCTGCGTCTGCGCCAGCACTCGGAGCGTCCCGTCGCTCGCCGTGGACCACGAATACTGCGGTGGCTTGACGCCTGTGGCGATGAGCGTATGGAACGCGGCAATGGTCTCGACGGCATCTGTGCCGTCCAACCCGTGGTCGGCATTCGGCACGTAGCGCAGGTAGTTCTCGCCGCGTAGATCGTCCCAGTAGAAGCGCGACGAGTCCGGCAGGAAGAACTGGTCGCCGGTGGCGTTCAGGACGAGCTTCGGCATCGTCAGTCGGTGACGATAGAAGTACGGGTCGACGAGGCGGTAAAGCTCTGCGAGCCGGGGGTGGTCCATCCGGGCCATGATGCCGTGATCGACATAGTTGCCGACCGACGGCGCCCAGAACCCGTAGGCGGCGAAGTGGTGGCGCATTGATGGATTGACGTTAACGACGTCGATCACGATGGGAATGATCGCGACGACGCGAGGGTCCACCGCGCCGGTCAGCCAAGTAGTCCAGCCACGCTTCGAGCCGCCGGCGACGACGAATCGATCCACGACGACCGGCCCACCGGTGTCCGACGCCATGACGGCGGTGATGGCATCCATTGCCCGGACGGCGCTTTTGACCATGGCGTTGCGTGGTGCCCAGCGTGGGTCGCCGGTCTCCAGGTACTGATCCCAGGCGTAGCCGATCAAGTCGTCCTCACTGCGTGGCGTGCCATCGTCGTGGAAGACCAGCGGCTGGTTGGGGACCATGCCAAGCTCGGCAACGACGGTCTGTGTCGCCTTGGCGATCGCCGCCGTGCGCTCGCTCGCCTCGGTCGGTGGTTCACGGCCGTTTCGCCCGCCGCCAATGAACAGCATGCCCGTATCGGAACTCACCGTCGCCGGTATCGACAGTGCCAGCCAATGCTGCCACTCGGTTCGGTCGACGTCGGCACCGGTCAGCCAGTGTTGAGACACCAGGTCGACGATCACCGAGCGCGAACCGTCGTCCGCGGTGGCGGTGGAGAGCACGCGCCACGCGTAGTTCGTGTCGTGCGCGTTCACGTAGTCGTCCAACGCTGTGCGTTGCGGCAGCGCCGCGGCGAGGGCCGATGTGGCGCCGGCCAGCGCCAATAGGTGAGCCAGGGTACGCGTTCTTTTCATGTACGATCAGCCGTTCCCAAAGGCGGCGAACAATGACAGATCGGCCCATCGGTGCACAGCGCGCCGCATTGCGGGTGCAATGACTTCGTGATCGGCGACCGCCTACCCACTCGGTGGCTGCTTTGGCACGGCGCCGGCCAAGCCGGTCAGTCCGTGCAGGGATTCGCGCTCGGATTCCTCTTCATCTACTACAACCAGGTGCTCGGGTTGCCCGGCACGCTGGCGGGCCTGGCGCTCGCCATCACGTCGATCGTCGATGCGGTCACGGATCCCACGGTCGGCTCGTGGTCGGATGGCTACCGCTCGCGTTGGGGCCGTCGCCACCCGTTCCTGATCGTCTCGGTCCTCCCGATCGGCATCCTGTTCGTGGCGTTGTTCGCGCCGCCGCCGTGGCTCACCGACTTCCAGCTCTTCCTGTGGTTCACCGTCGTCTACTCGCTGATGCGCACGGCGTTGACGCTCTACAACGTGCCTTACCTCGCGCTAGGCGCCGAAGTCACGCAGAACTACCACGAGCGAACGCGCATCGCGTCCTACCGGGCATTCATCGGCAAAGGTGCTGCGCTGATCGTCGCCGCGGTCGGTTGGAACTTCGTCTTCAACAGCACGCCGGACAACCCCACGCCGCAACTCACGGTGGATCCCTACCTGCCGTTCGCCATCGTCTCCGGTGTCGTCATGGCGGCCTTCATGGGCGTATCGGCGTTGAAGACGATGGACGTCATCCCGCAACTGCCCACGATGGGCGTTGACGGGCGACGATTCCACGTCCGCCACATCTACGGTGACCTGATCGAGGCCCTGCGTGGCTTGCCGTTCCGGTCGCTGTTCTGCGGTCATCTCATCTGCACGATCTACTGGGGCACGACCGGAACGCTGGTCCTGCACCTGCAGACCTTCTTCTGGCAGCTCGACAGCCTGGCGATCCAATGGTGGCAGTACGCCGGCATTGTCGGCGGCATGGTCGGCATCCCGTTCACGCCGTTTTTCAACCGCGTATTCGACAAGAAGTGGTCGGTCATTCTCGGCGTGGTGGTGTGCGTGCTCGGCGCCACGGGGCCGGTGATGCTGGCGCTCGCCGGCCTGATGCCGACGTCCTACGTCCTGCTCGTGCCCTTGCTGGTGGCCTTCGCGTTCTTGAGCGAGTTCGCCATCGAACCGGTGGGCGTCAGCGTGGCGTCGATGATGGGCGACATGGCCGACGAGCACGAATTGCGTGTCGGCTCCCGGCAGGAAGGCGTCTACTTCGCGGCGTTCAATTTCGCGGGCAAGTGTTCCGGCGCTATCGGGCCGTTGGTCGCGGGCATAGCCATCGACATCGTCGGACTGGACCCGAACTCGACGCCGGGTGAGGTGCCGGCGGACGTGCTGTTCGACTTCGGCTTGGTCTACGCGGCGTTGGCGGTGTTCGTGATGTTAGCCATCTGGGTGTTCTGGCCCTACAACCTGAACCGCAAGCGCCATGCGGAGATTGTCGAGGCGCTAAGACGACGACGGGTTCAGCGCCCCGCGGAGCCGACGGGCACGGATGGGCCAGCCAACCAGGCGGCAGGCGCCTGACCGCCACGGCGCGTCGTTCACTCGTCGGCCAAGTTCGCGGTTGAGGCGGCGGAAGAGAGCTGCAGTACGCGGTTTAAGGATCCCCTGAAATTACTCCGGCCTTTGCAATGCCAACGTGAGCCATGTAGGCAATGCTGCCCGGGGGTTCTCGTTCCAGTCCGACAGCTTGTCGTCTGTCCCCGGCAAGTACGAATAGTCCTGCCAGAACCTCGAGTCCTCCGCAGGGGTCTCCAGGATTCGCCGCAGAGTGAACCCCGCGGCCGCCAGCGGGTTGAGAATGTCGGCAAGAGTCCAATTGAACTCAAACGAGTCTTTCATCTCGAATGGCCCGGTGTCCCAATACGGCTTCTCTACCTCAATCGGCGTGATCTGGTCTTTCCACGGTCTTTGGAACGGGTGGACATCGTAGAAAACGTAGTGCCCGCCCGGACGCAGGACGCGGAACATCTCCCTGAAAACCGCATGCAGGTCTGCGATCCAAACGAGGAACCCGTTCGAGGAAAAGACCAAGTCGAATTCCGCGTCCCCGATTGGGTTTAGATCGGCAGCGTCAGCCTGTACAAAAGTGATTGGCAGGCCCAGTTGACTTGCGCGTTTGGAGGCCACCTCCAGCCGGCGTTCAGAGATATCGATCGACGTGACATGCGCGCCCATGCCGGAAAACGCGAAGGCAGCGTGGTTGTCGCCGCTGCCAACGACACACACATTCCTTCCCTGCAAGTTACCGGAGACTTCACTGATCAGCCCAAGCGCGTTGCCTTCAAAGGCAAGGTCAGGCTCGTCTGGACACCGTGACCAAAGACCGCCCTCTTCCTCGAGCCGCTTCCACCATTCCGCGGCCTTGTTCCAGTTACGCCGGTTGGCTTCGTGCATAGTATTCATGGGCTGTCCTGTGTTGCGTAAGCGCCACTCCAGCCGTGTGGAGCCGTGGCGCCAACTAAACCCTCAGTTCGAGCCGCGGTCGCAGCAGGCGGTCAGGGACGGCGCACGGCGGCGCGGCTTGACGGTGCGCGGTCCGCCACGTCCACGTCCGCATTCCGGCCTGGTACGCCGCTTGCGGGCCGGGAGGCCCGCGCACCTCGATTGGGCGGAGCCCGCTTGCGTTAATCATCCCCGAGGTTCGCGATCCCTTCCTCGACCCGCTTGGCCTTCTCTTCGTCCCACCACCAGGCGTCCGTGTAGGGCACACCGTTCAAGTGGTCGTTGCGCACTTCGCCGAACTTGTCCCAGTACGTGAGCCGATACCCGGGCTGCGACCCCAACGGGATGACGTAGAAGTTCCACAATAGGACGCGATCCAAGGCCCGCGTCGCCGCGTACAGGTCCTCCGCGCTCCTGGCCCCGATGATAGAGTTGATCAGGCTGTCGACGACTGGGCTGCGAACGCGTGCCCAGTTCTGCCCGTAGGCTTGGTCGGCCGCGGCGCTGCCGAACCAATTGCGCAGTTGCAGGCCCGGGGTGTGCCCCGGCCCCCAACGCACGGAATTGCCGTCGAACTTGCCGGTCCGGCTGCGGTAGAGCCATTGCGAGACTTCCGGCGACCGGCCGATCGTGTCGATCCCGACACGCCTCAAGTTGTCCACCAGCGAGAGGTTCTGGCGGATGGAGTAGTACGACACGCCGATGAATTCCAGCTTGAACGGGACGCCGGTCTCGACGTCGCGCATCTTGCCGTCGAACATCTCGAGGCCGGCCTCCTTGAAGAGCTTGATCGCCCGGTCGAAGTTGGCGCGCTGCAAGCCGTATCCAGAGCTCGGCGGTTGCTTGAATTCCTCGGTGAAAACCCGAGGCGGCACCTGGTCGCGCCACGGTTCGAGTAGTTCGAGTTCCTTCTCGCTCGGGAGTCCGTGATGCGCCATGGGCGAGTTCTGGAAGAAGCTGACGCCGGTCTTGTAGAAGTCGTAGAAGAGTACGCGATTGGTCCACGCGAAATCGTAGAGAAGCCATAGGGCTTCGCGGACCCGGATGTCGTCGAGGAACGGCTTGTCGGTATTCCAGATGATCGGCCACCAGAGGCCCTCGACGCGAGCGAGTGGTCGCAACTCGCGCTTAAAAAGACCGGCTTTGACGGCCGGGAACTGATACTGCGTTGCCCAGTTCTTGGAAACGCCTTCCTCGCGGATGTCGAATACGTGGGCCTTGTGCGCCTCGAGCATCACGCCCTCGTCCTTGAAGTAGTCGTACTCGATCTTGGCGAAGTTGAACCGTCCCTTGTTGACGGGCAGGTCGCGTCCCCAGTAGTCCTCCACAAGCTCGTATTCGAGGATGCGGCCGGTGTCTGCGAAGGTCAGGCGGTAGGGACCGCTCCCGAGGGGCGGCTCCACGGTCGTCTGGGAGATGTCGCGGCTCTCCCAGTAGTGCTTGGGCATGATGCTGTAGCCGCCGATCGCGAACGGCAGGATGGGATTCCTTTCCCGGTCGGTCCGGCGGACGAAACAGATCTCCCGGTCGCCGAACGCGAACCAGCGGTCGATGTCGGCAAGCACGGTGCGTATAGCGACCGAGCCATGCTCCTTGAACATGTCGAAGGTGAAGACGACGTCGTCGACGGTGATCGGTATTCCGTCGTGCCAACGGGCACCGTCGCGTAGCCTAAACGCGATCCACCCGAGGTCCGGCCCCGTCGCCACGCCCTCGGCCAGTCGCCCGTAAGCGCTGACCGGCTCGTCGTTCGCGCCTTCGAGAAGCTTGTCGTAGACCAGGCCGCCACCTATGGAGAACCCGGCCGCCAAGCGTCCCTTCTCGAGGATCACGTTGTAGTTGTCATAGGTTCCCATCTGCGGCAGGCGCAGCACGCCGGTCTTGGGCGCGGTCGGGTTCACGTAGTCGTAGTGGGTGAAGTCGGCGCCGTACTTGGGCGGCAGCAGGTAGGTGAGGGCGTGGCTGTATTCGACGTTGGTGCACGGCGCGTCGTCGGCTAGGCTTAGGCCACACGTAGCGACGAGCAGAAAACGGAGGAATTGGCCTCGGCCTGCGAGCATCCGAATGAGACTAACAGAATCGCCGCAAGCGAAACCTGCGGTCTTGCGCGAGTAGCCGAAGGGGAGTCGTGGACCAACCGAAAGGGCTCTGGGTGCTCTTCATCGCCGAGATGTGGGAGCGGTTCAGCTACTACGGCATGCGCGCGCTCCTGGTGCTCTACCTCATCGCCTCGACGAGCGAGGAACTCGCCCGGGGCGCCCCCAATACGAACCCCGGGTTCGGCTGGACCGAGGAGGCGGCCTACCTTCTCTACGGGCTCTACACGTGGGCCGTCTACCTGACGCCGATCATCGGTGGCTGGCTGGCGGATCGGTTCCTCGGTACCCACCGGTCGATGATCCTCGGCGGGTGGATCATCGCCGCCGGCCACATCCTGCTTGGCGCCACTGAGCTCTTCGGAATCACGGCGGGCGAGGCGGTCACGCTGCAAACCGGCCCGGGCGCCCTGGTCTGCTTCATCGCGGGTCTCGTCCTGATCATCGTCGGCACCGGCTTCTTCAAGCCGTGCGTCAGCGTGATGGTGGGTCAGCTCTACGGCGTGGGGGATGTGCGTCGCGACGGCGGCTTCACGATCTTCTACATGGGCATCAACGTCGGCGCGCTGCTTGCGCCTCTCGTCGCCGGCACGCTGGGCGAGACCGTCGGCTGGCACTGGGGCTTCGGCTCGGCGGCGGTCGGCATGATCCTCGGCATCACTGTCTACCAGGCCTTTCGCTCGCGCTACCTGGAAGGCATCGGGCTTCCGCCAGAGCGCGGAGCTAAATCGGTAGATGACCCGGCGGGGATGCGGCTGTCGCGGATCGAGTGGCAGCGGATCGGCGTCATCGTCGTGCTCGCCTTCGTGGGCAACATCGCGTTCTGGACCGCCTTCGAGCAGGCGGGAAGCTCGATGAACGTGTTCGCGGCGCAGAGTACCGACCGGACGTTGTGGGGGCTCCTCGACAGCGCGTTTCCGGCGACCTGGTACCAAGCTGTCAACCCGGCGATCGTGATCACCTTCGCCCCGGTTCTCGCTTGGCTCTGGGTGTTTCTCGGGCGACGCAATCTCAACCCCTCGACGCCGATGAAATTCGCCATCGGGCTGTGGCTGCTCGGTCTCGCCTTCCTGGCGATGGTGTTCGGGGCCCTGGAGGCGCGGGACGGGGGGTTGGCCGGACCTCACTGGCTGCTCATCACCTTCGTGGTCTACACGTGGGGCGAGCTGTGCCTGTCACCCGTCGGGCTCTCGATGGTCACCAAGCTGGCGCCGGCCCGGTTGCAGTCGCTGCTCATGGGCGTCTGGTTCTTCTCGTTCTCGCTGTCGAACCTCCTGGCCGGACTGGTGGCGCGCTATTCGGTCCGCCTCGAGTCGGGCGAGTCGACATTCCTTGTCGAGGGCTTGCCGGGGTTCTACCTGCTGCTGGTCGTGGCGCCCGTGCTGACAGGCGTGCTCATCTGGCTCGTCTCCCCCGTGCTGCGCCGCTGGATGCACGGCGTGGAGTAAGTCCGCGATGATGCTTGCTGGTAGTATGTGCCGGACTTGGGAGACGGCGGGAGGCCCAGTGGAATACCGCCACATAGAAGTCGAACCCCTCACGCCCGGCATCGGCGCACTCGTCCACGGCGTCGATCTCGGCAAGCCGCTGTCCGATGCCGTGTTCGAGGAAGTCCACGCCGCCTGGATGGACCACCTCGTGCTCTTCATGCGCGACCAGCACATGACGCCGGCGCAGCATCTCGCGTTCGGCCGCCGTTTCGGGGATTTGCACATTCATCCCGCGGCACCCTACGCGGAGGGCGACCCGGCGTTGATGGTCATCCACACGGACAAGGACTCCCACCGCAACAACGGTTCGGGCTGGCACTCGGACGTCTCGGCGGACGAGGAGCCACCGCTGGGGAGCATTCTGCATGTCCACAAGGTGCCGTCCCACGGCGGCGACACGCTGTTCGCCAACATGTACGCGGCCTTTGAGGCCTTGAGCGGGCCGATGCAAACGCTACTCGATGGGCTGACGGCGCGCCACGTTTCCGACTACACCGGCCAGTACGGCGACCACAAGCCGCAGCGCGAATTCCCCAAGGCGTCGCATCCGGTGGTGCGCACGCACCCGGTGACGGGCCGCAAGGCGCTTTACGTGAATGCCGGTTTCACCCGTTACATTGAAGGGGTCAGCCGCCCCGAGAGCACGGCTCTGCTCGCCCTTCTGTTCGAGCATGTCAAGAACCCGACCTTCCAGTGCCGGTTCCGCTGGGAGCCGTATTCGCTCGCCATGTGGGACAACCGGTGCGTCCAGCACATGGCGGTGTGGGACTATTTCCCGGAGGTCCGCTCGGGCTACCGCGTGACCGTCGCCGGCGACCGGCCGTTCTGAGCCCCGCCCGGCGACCGGTCAACTGGAAAGCCGGACCGCCAACCAGTAGATTGTCGCCACTCGCTTCAAGGAGACTAACGCCATGCTAGCCGTCATCTCCCCCGCCAAGTCCCTCGATTTCGAGTCCAAGCCGACGACCCGCAAGGCCTCCAAGCCCGCATTCCTCGACGACGCGGCCGTGCTCATCGAGGATCTCGTCAAGCTGGCACCGGGCGAAGTGTCCGACCTGATGGGCATCAGCACCAAGCTTGGCGAGTTGAACTGCAACCGCTACAACGAGTGGCGCAAGGGGACGCGGGGCGCCAAGCAGGCGGCGCTCGCTTTCACCGGCGACGTCTACATGGGTCTGCGCGCCTGGGACTTCGACGCCACGGAACTCACCTCGCTGCAGCGCCGGGTGCGCATTCTCTCGGGCCTCTACGGCCTGTTGAAGCCCATGGACAAAATCCACCCTTACCGCCTGGAGATGGGTACGGCGTTCGCCAACGCCCGTGGCCGCGACCTCTATGCGTTCTGGGGCGACCGCATCACCGACGCGTTGAACGCCGATCTCGCCAAGCATCGCAACAAGACCGTCGTGAACCTCGCCTCCAACGAGTACTGGGGCGCGGTCAATCCGGACGGACTGGAAGGGAAAGTCATCGGCGCTCGTTTCCTGGATCGGAAGAACGGCGAGTACAAGATCATCAGCTTCTTCGCGAAGAAGGCGCGCGGCCTGATGGCGGGGTACATCGCCAAGAATCGCGTCGAAACGCTGAAGGCGCTCAGGGCTTTCGATTGGGAAGGCTACCGGTACTCCAAGGAACACTCGCGCAACGGCGAGTTGGCTTTCATCCGCGACGAGAGACCTTGAGGACTTGGCGATGAACACAACGGCAACTTGGCGGACGGACTACGGCGAACACGAGGCGGCGATGGCCGCCTACCGCGAAGAAGGCACGGCCCGGGCCCTGGCCCTCGACAACCGGGGCCCCATCCGCTACGACGCGGACGGAGCGCTCTCGGAAGACATCGTCGAATCCTATTGGCGCCATGGCTTCTACGTTTTCGAAGGCGTCATCAGCGAAGCTGAACTCGCCGACATCGAGTGCGACGTGCAGTCGATCCAAGACCGGGCGCCGACCGAGCCGCGCGGCAAGCTCGATCACCTTGGGCGACCTGCGCTGGGCGCGGATGGCAAGGGCGGTGGCCTGGCCCTGGTGCGACCGCTGTCCGACCCCATCGGGGGCACTGCTGGAAACAACGGCCGCCATCCGGCCAAGATGATCGAACCCACCGTGCCGGAAGGCGCGCCGGGGTGGGTGCTGCAGGTGGTTGGCGGTTCACTGCAGTTCTCCGATGCCGCGCTACGCCTGTACGCGCATCCCGATCTGCTGCGCGTTGCGGAGACCTTCAACGGTCCGGATTTCTCGCCATTCAACGAGGTCATCTGGATCAAGCAGCCGCGCCTCGGCGGCAGCGTTGCCTGGCACCAGGACGGCACGACACACTGGGATACAGCCAAGTTCCACAAGGGCAGCCACGGTTTCAACTTCATGGCGCAGCTCTACGGCTGCGACGCGGCCAACGGGCTTTGGGTGGTGCCCGGCACGCATCTGGCCAAGGCGGACATCAAGGGCTGGTGCACGGCGGCCGGCTCCGACCGACTGCCCGACGCCGTGCCGCTCCTGTGCGCGCCCGGCGACGTGGCCATCACCAACCGCCAAGCGGTTCACGGCTCGTTCGCCAACACCAGCGACGCGTGCCGCGTGACCATGAATTTTGGCTTCCACCCGCGCGCGAGCGTGGTCGGCGCCCGCGGCAACGGCATCCATTCGCCGGGGAGCGACAAGCTGATCTACGACGAGGACCGCGTCCGTCGCCGCTCCCGCGTGCTGGGACTGGCGATCGCGGCACGGAGTCTTCGCTTCCCGGACGAGACGCCTTACGAGTACCAGCCTTTCGCGGGACAGTCGTTCGAGTGGAACGACGCGGCTCGGGAGAGCCTCCGGGGCTACAACAAGCTGGACCTCGGCATCTAAGGCCGCCGGACTTACGTCGAGTCGACCTTCCTGGGAGGCGCCCGGTACATGTCCGGAAACTGGATTTTCGCGCCTCGCTTGGCGATCAGTTCCGCGAATTCCTTGTCGTAGGCGTCGAAGTCGGCTTGCGGACGGAGCTTGATCGCCCCGGCCGCGGGTTCCTTGTCGAAAAGGCTGATGTAACCCGTTGGCGACTCGGGTTGTCGCGCCGGCTTGTCCTGCGGCTTGGGGGGCCTCGGCGGGGACTTGCCGAACGGGAACCCCCCGGCGACATCCATCAGCCGCCCGAAGCGGATCGGGTTCCGGTCGAGGGCCTCTTGGGACACGGTCTGCCGGAACGGCTCCTGGGTCTGCATGTGTGAGCGGCAGTACGTGCCGAGCATCATGAGCCTCAGGCCCTCGGTCTTGCGCGGATACGACCCGTGCCAGGTGTGGTCGCCCCAGATGATCATGGATCCCATGGGGGCTTCGACCGGCTGCATGCGGTCGGTCCAGTACTCGGCCTCTTCCGGCGACGGCCAGCGCCGCCAGCGGTGGCTACCGGGCACGAAGCCGAGCGCGCCGTCGTCCTTGGAGTAGTCCGATAGCAGGTAGTTGAAGTTGGCCGTGTACGGCTCCGGCGGAAACGTGGGCATCTCGAATTGCGCCCAGTCGCAGTGCACGCCAGTGCGTGCTTCGCCCTTGCCCTTCAGCCAGCCGTCGCAAAGGCTCAGGATGCAGTTGGTGCCGAGCAGGTACTGGATCAGGCCGAGCGCCGCCGGGTGCACCATGATCGGCTCGAACAGCGGGTCGTCCCAGAGCATGAAGCGCATCAGCTCCTGGCCGTCGACGAACACCTCGGGCAGCGCCGCCTCGTCGCATTGGCGTCGCGCGCAGGCGACCTTCACGAGGGCGTCGCGGATGGTTTCATGTTGTTCCGGCGGGCCCACCGTCTCTGGCGGCAGCACGGTGAACCCGAACGCTTCGAGTTCGGCGACGTGTTCTAGCAGATCGAGTTGCTTGAGTTCGCGGTAGAGCGGCGCGAGCGCCTTGGCGGAAGGCCAGTCTTGGATGTCCATAGGACTCGGCAGTATAGGCTTGGCCGCAAGGAACCGCGAGGCGGGAGGAGCAGATGCGCGAGCACGGCGTCCATGTGGATCGTCGCCGGGGTCACTACGCGTCTGGTACCGCGTCCGGCGATGATCAGGACGATGGCGCGGCGATGAAGGACCTGTGATTCCGGGGAAGGGCTTCGGTGGCATCACTGTGCCATTGCATTGAGTAGGAGCCTCTTGTGACGCACGGTTGATTGCAGCCGTGCTACGTTCGCTCGCGGCTCGTGTCATGGCCAACTGGAGCTATTCCCTTGCGCTGGTACAGGTACGTGGAGGCTCGCGAGTGGTTGGACATACGCGAGCAGGGGCGTCTTAGGCCGGGCGCCAACAGTTGCGGTGCGGGCAAGTGGATCGCGCGTCACGAGGCACATGCTTGGGCTTGGGGCCGCCTACTGGACGCCCGGTTTCCTGGACGCGTCATAGCCCTCGACGTGCGTGAGGAGGCGATTGTCCACGCATGTCCGCGGCCGCGTATTCTTGATGGGATCGGCGAGGCGACCTATATTCGTGGACAGGATCTCGTCCAGGTGAGCATCGTCAAGGCGGTCGAGTGGGTCCTATGAGGAGTCCAGGCGTCCATGCCGCCCTCGCCACGTTCGCGGCGATACAGCCGCGGACTGGCAGCGTGATGGAGCGCGGCGTCCCTTTCAGCAGTGTCGCCAGGTTTCCGGCGCATGACGACTTGGAACCGGTGAGTTTGATCCTCCAATCCCAAGGGGGAAGCGCTAGCGATTTCGTTCGCGTCGAGTTGTTGGCCAACGCGCCAGATACCGCCAAATTGTCGGGCGTCGAGTTCGAATTGATGGGTGGCGGCAAAGTTCCGTTGGGGCGAGGCAGGGTCCTCAAAGTGGGCACGGAGCTGGATCGCAAGGAGCGGATCGTCTTCTTCGCAATCCGTCACCCGGGCAAGACGGACAGGGAAATCACCGAAGCATTGGACGGGAAGTCAAAGAGCCAACAGGCGGTCAATCGGGCGTGTCGGGAGCTTGCGAGGATCGGTAAGCTGAAGCGGGAGACACGCGAGGACGGGCTGATCGGGAACTACCCTGTCGCGGCTCTATATGTTTCCGCCGATGCAGAGAGAAGGAACGCTCGTGGGACTTCCGGTGCAGGGACCACGCGCGAAGACCGGGGTGCACTTGGCGAAGACCAACTCAAAGCCCATCTGGAGAGATGGCTGAAAGCCAACGGTTGGCGTGCTCGGATTGCGTGGGGACGGGAACGCGGCGTCGACATTGAGGCGGTTGGCGGGGATGGCGAGCGGTGGCTGATCGAGGTCAAGGGGTGTGGCTCTCGATCCGCCATGCGGGTGAACTACTTCATAGCTGTGCTCGGCGAGACACTTCAGCGCATGGATGATACCGAGGCTAGGTACTCCATCGCGTTGCCGGACATGCCGCAGTTCCACGGCTTGTGGGACAGACTGCCTCGTTTGGCGAAGGAGCGGACGCGTATATCGATGCTGTTTGTCGGTGCGGACGGCCGAGTCCGCGAATCCCACTAGCTTCCCGTTCCTGCCAGGAACCCGCGCGATGCCCGGCGCCGTGGTTGGCCATCGGCTGAGCCCGATCGGCGGCCCTCGAGTCCGCTCGTGCTGACCGGTCGAGTCGCTCGCTGGCATTGCGGCGCTGATCGCTTCTATTGGCGACATCACCGCCTTCGAGCCACCGCCATGCCACGTGCCCTCAAGACACTGCGCTACACCGCGTGTGTTGCGCCCTTCGCGTTCGCCCTTTCGGCCCATGCGCAGGTGTACATGACCCAGATCATCCCTGCGGCCGGGCTCGATGACTTCGGCAAGGTTAGGACACTGATCTATCAGGCTCTCGACTAGGCGCGTCGCCTCGTTGCCGTGCGGCGTCGCGCTCGACCTACGGGAGCGGTAACGCGGTCGTATATTTGACCTGCCGAAGCGCGAACGTGGATGTCAGGTTGCCGACCTCCGGCAAGTGCACGAGCGTCGCCTTGACGAGATGCTCGTAGGCCGTGACATCGGCAACCACCACCCTCAGCAGGAAGTCGGTCTCGCCGGACACCGAGTAGCACTCGACGACCTCCGGAACGTCTTGAACCGCGGTCTCGAAGCGGTTCAGCGCGTTTTCCTGGTGGCGCCTCAAGCTGACGTTGACGAACACGTTGACGGCGAGGTCGAGTTGTTCGGCATCGAGCAGGGCGACCCGTCGCTTCACGATTCCCCGCTCCTCGAGACGTTTCACGCGCCGCCAGCAGGGGGTGTGCGACAGGCCGACGCGGTCGCCGAGTTCCTGCATCGACAGGTCGGCGTTGTCCTGGAGTTCGGACAGGATGCGGCGATCGATCGTGTCCATGGCCAGCCCCATCAGTCAATTTCGGAAATTATTGCAACTAGAACCCAAACGATCAATGTGAATTAGGAGAAAATCCTAGTATCTGGCCAGTAAGCCCAAAAAAGGAAACGCCAGTCCTAGCCGACCACGCCTATGATGATGGCAAGACGTGATCGAGGTGGTGCATGAACGAATCGACTCTGAGTGCCTTGGCTTGGTCGCGCTACACCAATGAACCGGGCTCCGCCTACCTGACGGGAATCCAGGCGCTCGCCCGCCTGCCGATCGACCAGCGGCGGCTTGACGCGGTGGCTGGTCTGGACACGGCGGGCTTCGTTTCCGGCTACCGGGGCTCGCCTCTCGGCGGACTGGACCGCGAACTCTGGCAGCAGAAGGCGCTCCTCGCCGAGCATGGCGTGGTGTTCCAGCCCGGTGTCAACGAGGACCTGGCGGCTACGGCCGTCTGGGGAACGCAGCAGGTGGGCCTGTTCCCGGGCGCCCGCCACCAGGGCGTGTTCGGCCTTTGGTACGGCAAGACACCGGGCCTGGATCGTTCCATGGATGCTGTACGCCACGGCAACGCCGCGGGCTCCTGCCCCTACGGCGGCGTTCTGCTCGCCGTAGGCGACGACCACGGCTGCAAGTCCTCGACCATGCCCGGCGCAAGCGAGTTCGCGCTACGCGACCTGAATATTCCCGTGTTGGCGCCCGCCGATGTTCAGGACGTATTGGGGTACGGCCTCTTCGGTTGGGCCTTGTCGCGCTACGCGGGCTGCTGGGCATCACTGCTCGTGGTCACGGATATTGCCGACAGCGCCATGTCCGTGGCCATCGACCTCGAAGCGTTTCGCTTCGTCCAGCCGAATGCCGACAGGGATGTTCACATTCGGCTCGCCGACTCCCCTTTGGCGCAGGAAGAGCGTATGGCCCGCAAACTAGCTTTGGCTGCGGAGTTCGCGCGCGAGAACGGCATCGACCGTATGGTGACGTCGCCCCGCTCGCCGAGACTCGCCGTGGTGAGCGCGGGAAAGGCCTACGCGGACGTTCGCGAGGCCCTGGCCGGACTCGGCATGGCAACAGATCGGCAGATCGCCGAGGCCGGCATCCGGCTGGCGAAGGTGGGCATGACCTGGCCGCTCAGCACCGCGTTCGTCAATGAGGTGTGCCGAGACATCGATCGCGTCCTGGTCGTCGAGGAGAAACGGTCGTTTCTCGAAGACCAGATGAAGTCGATCCTGTCTGAAAGAACAGGCGTGTTCGGCAAGGCTGGCGTAAGGCTGATCGGCAAGCACATGCTCCCCGCATCCGGAGAGATCAGTGCCGCCAAGATCGCGACGGCCGTATCAGCGATCTTGAACGGGGAGCGCACCGAAACGTCGCGCAATGGCGCGACGAGCCCGGGAAAGCTCGCCAAGGAGTTGCGCGTGCCCCTGTATTGCGCTGGCTGCCCACACAGCGTTTCCACCCGTGTGCCGGACGGCAGCCGCGCGATTGCGGGAATTGGCTGCCACTACATGGCGCAGTGGATGGACCGCGACACGTACACGCCGACGCAGATGGGCGGCGAAGGGGCGAACTGGATCGGCCAGGCACCGTTCACCGACGAACGGCATGTATTCGTCAACCTGGGCGACGGCACGTATTTCCACTCGGGCATTCTCGCGATCCGCGCGGCAGTGGCGGCGGGTGTCAATGTCACCTACAAGCTGCTCGTGAACGACGCCGTGGCCATGACCGGCGGACAGCCCGTCGACGGACCCTTGACCTTGGCCGACATGGTGGCGCAGGTGCGTGCCGAGGGCGTTCGCGCGATCCGCGTCGTAAGCGACTGGCCGCGGCGGCACCGGGGCTTGGGTCTGCCGGTGCGCCCACGCGCGGAGTTCGACGCCGTCCAGGATGAGTTGCGAGACGTCGAAGGCTGCACGGTGTTGATCTACGAGCAGACCTGTGCCACGGAACTCCGCCGCCGTCGCAAGCGCGGCTCCGTGGCGGATCCCGACGTCCGGGTCGTCATCAACGACGCCGTGTGCGAAGGCTGCGGCGATTGCTCGGTGCAGTCGAACTGCGTGGCGGTCGCCCCCCTCGAAACGGAGTTCGGTACGAAGCGCAGCATCGAGGCGAGTGCCTGCAACAAGGATCTGTCCTGTCTCGCCGGATTCTGTCCCTCGTTCGTCACGGTGACCGGCGCCCGACCAAAGCGCGTGTCGGTGGACATGGACCGCATCGATGCGTTGCGACGCGAACTGCCGGAACCGCACCCGACGGCAGCGGCAGCGAACGTCGTCGTTGCCGGGATTGGTGGCACCGGGGTGGTCACCGTGTCGCAACTGCTTGGCACGGCGGCGCATCTCGCCGGATTGTTCGTCTCCACGCTGGACATGACGGGGCTCGCCCAAAAAGGCGGCGCCGTGATCAGTCACGTCCGGATGTCCCCGGCCGACGCCCCGCATTCGCCGACGCGAATCCCCGCCGGGGGGGCCGACTTGGTGATCGCAGCGGACCTCGTGACGCTGGCAGGACGGGACACCCGGGCGTTGCTCTCGCCTGCGCGCACGGTGGCGGCAGTGAATACGCACGTGGCACCGACCGCCGAGTTCGTGTTGCACCAGCAGGATGAGCCCGCCAAGCGGCCGACGCTCATGGAGCTCGCGCGAGGATCAGCGAGCAAGCTTGAAGCTCTGGATACACAGGCCCTGTCGCTTGGCCTCTTCGGCACAGCGGCCTGCGCGAACGTGCTGTTGCTCGGCTTTGCCTACCAGCACGGCGCGATCCCGGTATCGGTCAGCGCGTTGGAGCGCGCGATCGCCCTCAATGGCGTGGCCGTGGCTGACAATCTCGCCGCTCTGCACTACGGCCGGGCGATGGCCCACGATCCGGCCCGCGTCCCGGCTTCGGCGCGCGGCGGGCGACGGGAGGCGATGCAGTTGCCGAGATCGGGCACGCTCACCGATCGAATCGCGCGTCGGCGGGCGTTCCTGGTGCGCTACCAGGACGAAGCGCTTGCCGCGCGGTACGAGGCCCTGCTCGATCGTGTTCGCGATGCCGAGACTAGGGTTTCCCCCGGCAGCGAAATGCTCGCTGCGGCGGTCGCGGACAGTGCGTTCAGGTTGTACGCGGTCAAGGACGAGTACGAGGTGGCACGGCTCTTCACCGAGCGCGCCATGGGCGACCACGCGGACTTCGCGACGAAGTTGGCGTCGCAGTTCGAGCCCGGTTTCAGGATCAAGTACAACTTGGCCCCACCGTTCCTGGCTCATCTTCGCGATGGCCGTGGTCGACCTCGCAAGATTGCGGTTGGCGGTTGGATGACGCCCATCCTGCGCGTACTCGCTTGGATGCGCCGGTGGCGCGGCACGGCATTGGACATCTTCCGGATCCTGCCCGAAAGGAAACTCGAGCGCGAACTCCGCGTGCGATTTGAAGCGGACGTGGCGACGGTCGTGGCGTCGCTGACGGTGGACAACTATGACATTGCGGTTGCGCTGATGCGGCTGCCGGACAGCGTCAAGGGCTTCGGCCCCGTCAAGGAAGCGGCGGCTCGCGTGGCGGCCGAACATCGCGAGCGCTTGCTGGCCGAACTCTCGAACGCCGCCCGCCCCGCGCGCAAACACCATACACCGATAGCGGTAACTACAGACTGAACACCGGGTAGCGCGCATCATTCTGTTTTGGCTAAGGTCGGGGCATTGCTGCCAGGGGATGCGTCGTGTCGGTATTGATCGTTGCGGATCGCGAGGGCGAGGAACAGGTAGCCCTGGCGCGGGGTTTGGCGCTGGCCAAGGCCTTGGGCGCCGATGCCGAGGTGGTCGGCTTCTGCTACGAGTCGCTGGCGAGCCTCGACCTCGTGCACCGGCACGAGGCGAAGCGGCAGTTGCTGGCGAAGCGCCGCGAGTCGTTGGCGGCGCAAATCGAGGAATACAAACCCGCGGGGCTAGATGTCGAGCTGATCGTTGCATGGGACAAGCTCGTGCACCTCTGGGTGGACTCGCACGCCCATCGGACCGGCAGCGACGTTGTCGTCAGGACGGCGCACCGCAGTGAGACGTTCCTCTATACGCCGACCGATTGGCACCTGTTGCGCGAGTGCGAAGCGCCCGTGCTCATCGCGGCGGAACACATCTGGCATCCGACGCGGTCGATCGTCGCGGCTGTCGACCTCGCGAGCCACTCGCACGTCAAGCAGGATCTGAACGACACGATCATTGCCACGGCCAAGCGCTATGCCGAGGCGTTGGACAATCCCTTGCACCTCGTCTACGCCATTCACGTCTCGACGGTGCTCAAGGATCTGCACTTGATGGACGTCGACGCCCACGTCGAGAAGGTCCGCGGTCAGATAGGCCCGCTGCTCGCCGATCTCGCGAGTACGCACGGCTTGCCCGAGGATCGCATCCACGTCGAACATGGCGAGGTGGCGGAGGTCATCGCCGCCGTCGCCGAGCGCCTCGAGGCTCAGCTGGTCGTCATGGGGACGGTAGGTCGGCACGGGCTCAACGCCAAGCTCATCGGCAATACCGCGGAACGCGTCTTGACGCGCCTCGGCACCGATGTGCTCGCCCTGAAACCTGGTATCGCCGGTAGGGCCTGATGTCCTGCACGTGCCGCCCATGGCAAGCAGCAGCGGCGGGTGTGGCGGTCCTCTTGAGCGGATTCGCCATCGCGCGAGCTGCCGACGCGCCACCGAGGGCAATTGCGACGGATTGGGGCTCGCGGATCCTTGAGTTCGACTTCCCGGCGATCAAGGTCGGAATCGCGGAGTATCCCGATGGGCCGACCGGAGCGACCGTGCTGCATTTTCCCGACGGCGCTGCCATGGCGGTGGACGTCCGCGGCGGCTCGCCCGGGGTGGTGGGCGAGTACGGCTACGTCCATGCGATCAGCTTGGCCGGGGGGTCGCTGTTCGGCTTGGAAGCCGCGGCAGGTGTGACCGCGGGACTGCTTGACCGGCAGGGGACGGCCCGCTGGGACACGATTCCACTCGTCAGCGGGGGCATCGTTTTCGACTTCGGCGGGCGCGACAACAACGTCTACCCGGACAAGCGACTGGGCGCCGCGGCGCTCGCCAACACGAAGGTCGGGCGGTTTCCGCTCGGTGCCAGGGGTGCTGGCATTGCGGTTACGGTGGGCAATGGGTTTGCATTCGACCGCGGCGAGCAAGCGGGGCAGGGAGCGGCCTTTCGCGCGGTCGGCGGCATCAAGGTTTTCGCTTGCACGGTCGTTAACGCCATCGGCGCGGTGTTCGATCGAGAAGGCAAGGTCGTGCTCGGACACCTCGATCCGGAAACGGGAAAGCGCACGTCATTCGCGGAGGATCTTGAGCAGCGTCTGGCCGCTGCGCGCGAATCGGCAGGGCAGAACACGACGCTCACGGTCGTCGTCACCAATCAGACCGTGCGCGGGCACGACCTCGAGCAACTCGGCCGGCAGGTTCACAGCTCGATGGCGCGAGCGATTCAACCGTTTCATACCCGCGACGACGGAGACGTGCTCTGGATGGTTTCCACCGCGGAAGTCGAGGTCCCTGAGTGGTCGCTGACGGCGCTCGGCGTCGCGGCATCGGAAGTGGTGTGGGACGCTGTGCTGGAGGCCCGCCCTTAGCGACGGCGCCGATATACTCGCTCGCTTCTTGACTGGAAGAACACACCGATGAAAGTCACCGCCATCACCCGCACGCCGTTGACGATCGGCAAGAGCCTGCTGCGCATTCAGACCGATGCCGGGGTCGAGGGCCTCGCGGAGATTCCGGGACGCAACAACGCCGTCTTCAACGCATATCTCGAATCGGCCATCAAGCCTGCGCTTCTCGGCGAGGATCCCCGGCTCGTCGATCGCCACTGGGAGACCTTCGCGCTTGGCCGCGACGAGCGCTTCTACAAGCTGCCGGGCTGGGTGGTCGGCGTCGTCGACGTGGCGTTGTGGGACCTGCTCGGCAAGGACACGGGGCTGCCCGTTCACACGCTCATGGGCGGTGCGCGACGGACGACGATCCCCTTGTACTGGAGCACCGGGTCGGGCTGGCGGATGCAGCCGGAGGAAATGCTGGAACTGGTCAAGGACGGGTGGAACCGGGGATTCCGCGCCTTCAAGATTCGCATGGACTGGCGGGGCTGGCGCCAGACGTGGACCCGGAGAAGGACTACCAACTGTTCAGGTTGGCCCGGGAATACTTAAGCGGCGGCGAATACCTCGGATTCGACGCCAACAACGGCTACTCGGTATCCACTGCCATACAGCAGGGCCGCCGCTTCGAAGCCCTCGGCATCGACCACTTCGAAGAGCCGATTCCGCACTACGACCTGCCCGGCTTGAAGCAGATCAGCGATGCGCTCGATGTCGCGGTGTCGGCGGGGGAGCAGGACGCCTTCCGCTGGTGGTTCCAGCACCTCGTGCTGCTCGGCAACGTCGACATCCTGCAGCCGGACATCCTCAACGCCGGCGGCCCGAGCGAGACCAAGCGCATCTACGAGATGGCGACGACGTTGAACAAGCCCGTGATGCCGCACAGTCCGCAGGCGGGCATCAACTCCATGGCATCACTGCACGTTTACGCCACCGTCCAGAACGCGACGCGGCCGCACGAGTTCTCCATCGAGTTTTCGGGTCCGCTCGACGAGTTGGCGGAACTTTACGGCGAGGATGTGCTGCCGAAGGACGGGGTGATGGAGCTCACCGACAAGCCGGGCTTCGGCATCGAACTGAACGAGGCCGCCGTCGCACGTCTGACCGCGAAGTGACGGTGCCCGATTCCACGACAACGCTCGGCATCGCGCTGGTCGGCTGCGGCAACATCGCCCGCGCGCACTGGCGCGGCATCCGCTATCACGCGCCGCGGCTTCGCGTGACGGCCGTCGTGGACGCCGATGCAGCCCAGGCGGAGTCGATGGCGAAACGCACGGGCGCACCGGCCTTCACGTCGCTCGAGGAGGCGCTCGCGAAAGGCGCCTTCGACGCGGTCGACCTGATGCTCCCCCACGATCTGCACGAAGAGGCGGCCACGGCGTCATTCAAGGCGGGCAAGCACGTCTGTCTCGAAAAGCCCATGGCGCATGATCTCGAAAGCGCAGAACGCATCTTGGCCACATCCACCCAGCATCCGGACCAAGTCTTCATGGTTGCTGAGCAGGCCCAGTATTGGCCGGATGTCGTCAAGGCACGGCAGCTCATCGACGAGGGCGCGATCGGCGATGTCGTGACCGCCCGCGCCTGCTTCTACGACCCGCAGCAGATCGATCCCGACGCGCCGAAGCCCTGGCGGTTCGAACTGGCGCGTTCCGGCGGCGGCATCGCCATCGACGGCGGTGCGCATTGGATCCGCCCGTTGCGGATGATGCTCGGCGAGATCGACGACGTGGTGGCTGCCACGGGTTGCCATATTCCCGGCATGGAGGGTGAATCCTGGCTGCGCGCGTTGCTGCGCTTTCGGACCGGCGTTGCCGCGTCGTTCGATGCCTTGCTGAGTCCCTCCCCGGTCGCACCGACGGAGGACTTCCGGATCACCGGCACGCAAGGCGAATTGGTGATCGAGCACGGTCGTGAAGGCCGCCTGCTCGTCTACAACGCCGCAAGCCCCGACGGCGAGACAGTCATGCAGACGTTCCCGGGGAAGGTGGACAGCTACGGGGCGGAGTTGCACGACTTCAGCTTGGCGGTCCTGGATGGCAAGCGGCTGGAGGCGGCGCCCGAATTCTCCTTGGGAGAGATGCGAACGGCCTTGGCGATGTACCGGTCGACCCAAACGAAGCGCTGGGAATCCGTCTGGGGCTAGGCGGTCTCCGCGACGCGGGTAGACGGTATGCTTGGCGGCTTCCCTTTGCCGCCTAGGAACCCCAATGGCCGACTACAACACCCTCATCCTCGAACGCCTCGGCACGGAGGACCGCCTCGCGCGGATCACGCTCAACCGGCCGGAGAAGATGAACGCGCTGACCGGCGAACTGTTCACCGAGCTCAACGAGTGCCTGCACGACCTCGAAGCGGACCAGACCTGCCGCGTCATCATCGTGCGTGGCTCGGGCCGCTGCTTCAGCGCCGGATACGACCTGACACCCGGCCGTGAGCGGCGACCCGGCGAGCGCCGCTACGAGACCACCGACGACAAGAACCGCACGCTGATGATGAACGTGCGCACCTCGATGCAGCAGATCACCGACGTGCAGATGTACCTGTGGAACATGGCCAAGATCACGATCGCGCAACTGCACGGCTACGCGCTCGCCGGCGGCTGCGAACTCGCCATGATGCACGACCTCGTGGTGGCCGCGGACGATACGCAGATCGGGCATCCCGGCCTGCGCGGCCTAGGCACCGCGCGCAACGGCAACATCTGGCCGCTGGTCATGAGCATGCGCAAGGCCAAGGAGTACTACTACACGGGCGACAACATGACCGGTGCCGAGGCGGCGGAAGTCGAGATGATCAACTACGCGTGGCCCAAGGACGAATTGGATGTCAACACCATCGCCTTCGCGGAACGCATCGCGAACGGCTCGGCGGACCACTTGGCCATCCTCAAGCTCACTATGAACCGTTTCTACGAGAATATGGGCATCTACTCATCGGTTCGCAGTGCGACTGAACAGGACGCTCTCGCGCAGATGACCGAGTGGACCTACCGCTTCGGCGAGTCCATCCGCGAGGGAGGTCTCAAGCATGCGTTCCAGACCCGCGATGAGCCGTATCACGCCAGCCAGGCGTTTCGCGGGAAGGACTGATCGGGCCCCGCCGCGGGTGTGTCAGGCCTCCCGGGCGATCGCCGTGTCGAGGAGGAACTCGTAGCAGGTGATCGCCTCGGAAAGCGCGAAGCGGTCGCGGGTGAATTCGATCTCCGGCGTGCCAGCGGCCAGGGAGCCTTCCTTCCAGTTGGCACCGTATTGGGGCCAGCGCGTCAGGAAGTGCATCTTCCACCCGGGCCGTGGTTCGAGCTGCTCGGTGGCGAGTTCCGGCTTGAGTTCGATCAACCGGTAGAGCGCATCGACAAGTCCGCGCATCGCGTCAGTCGGCTGGTTGCGGCGCATGAGCCCGTGGGCCTCGTTGATCAGGTCACGAAGCGCCGTGTCCTTGATCTGGTCCTGGCGTGCCATCCTCAGATGCTCGAGTTGATGGGAACGTCGATGCCGGCCAACTGTTCCGCTCGCCATTGGACGTGCTCGGATTCGTGGCGATCCTTGAATTCCGGCAGCACCTCGCGGCCGAAGAGCTCGATGGATTCCATGATGTGATCGTGCTGGCGGTCGCCGCATTGGGCGACGAAGATCATCACGTCGAGGTGGTTGTCCTCGTAGGTCTTGAGCGTCTCGCGCACGCGGTCGACGGTCCCCACGGCGGTGCCGCTGCGCGCGGCCCGGTACAGAGCGCGCTGCACCTCGTCCTTCGGCTCGCCCTTGCGGATCTCGTCCTCGGCAATGAAGCCCGTGCGAGCCGACATGGTGTTGTCACGCTCGTTCTGGGCTAGGAAGTCGTCGTAGATGTTCTTCTCGCCCGGCTGGTGCTTACCGCCGCTCGCCGGGTTGTAGTAGTAGCCGAGCGAATGCGAGAAGAAGGCCGGGCCGTTGGCGCTGCGTTCGAGCGCCTCCTCGTCGGTCTTGCCCATCATGAAGGTCGTTAGTACTGCGAGCCCGGGGTTGATGGCATGGCCGATCGGGAAGCACTCTTCGCGGACGATGCGGTAGTACTCGTTTGTTCGCTCGGCAAGCTCCTGGGGTGTCTCGAATCCGAACCCGAGGCTGCCCATCCCGAACCGTGCGGCGAGCATGGTGGTTTCGCGCCGCGACGCCGCCACCCACAGCGGCGGATGCGGGTCTTGCAGCGGCTTCGGGATGACGTTGCGCGGCGGCATGTCGAAGAACTGGCCCTGGAAGCCTTGGTAGGGCGTCTGAACCATCATGTTGGCGACCTCGCGCGTGCACTCCTCCCACATCGCCTTCTTGAGGCCGCGTTCGACGCCGAAGCCGCCAAGTTCCATTTCGGACGCACTCTCGCCGGAACCGAATTCGACGCGGCCGCCCGACAGGATGTCGAGCGCGGAGATGCGCTCGGCGACGCGGGCCGGATGGTTGTAGCCCGGCGGGGTCAGCACGATCCCGTGGCCGAGGCGGATGTTCTTGGTGCGCTGCGAGAGCGCGGCCATCACCATTTCCGGCGCTGACGAGTGCGAATACTCCTCGAGGAAGTGGTGCTCGACCTCGAAGACGTAGTCGAAGCCCAGACTGTCGGCGAGTTCGACCTGGTCGAGCATCTCGTGGTAGATGCGCTTCTCGTCGTCGGGATCCCACTGTTCTTGGCCAGCAGGTTTCGGTAGCTGGAGTTCGTAGAAAAGACCGAATTTCATGCCTGGTGCCGTTCGCGTCGGACACCCGACATTATCAGTTCCCGGACGCGACAACACGTCGGGGCGATTGAGCTTGGCTCATCGAGGCGTTGCGCTTACGCCTGGTCCCGCCGATCCGCGATCTTGAAGATCGAGGTGTGGACGATTTCGGTCGCGACCTCGCCGGCAACCAGGTAGAGGATGCGCAGGTCGACGAATTCGTGCCCTTTTCGCTCCCACTTCGCCGTGGGCACGGTGCGCACCTCGACGGTATCGCCGACGCGCAGCAGCCTGTGAAAGCGGATTTCCGACCCCACATGCAGCCAGGCCGGCAGGAAGTAGCGCCGGGTGAACGCGCGGTTGGCGGTGCTGAGAATCGCGTGCGGATGGACGACGCCGGATCGGTACAGGGCGTGGTCGTCTTCGACCTGCGCGGCGGCTTCGGCATTCTCGATCGCGTCCGGCGTCCAATGCCACGCGGGGAACGGTTCGTCGACGAAGACGTCGTCCCAGTGGATCTCGGGCCGCTCCGTCGCGTCGGCGCCGGGTGCGATCGGGGTGACGCCCGCTTGTTCGCGAGGGGCGGTGTGCAATTCCGCGAGCAGCAGTTCGCGCGCATGGCACAGCACGGTGTGCTGGTCGCCGCTCGTGGTGTGGCGGATGACGAGCTCGTCGCCGTCGTAGGCCGGGAGCCGGAGCCGGACGTTCGCTTGGTATCGGGACAGCCACTCCTCGCCGAGCATTGCTACGAGCGGGTAGCTCATATGGCCGAAGACGGCGACGCCTGGAACGAGGCCACCGGCGAAGCCGAATCCCGCGGCCACGTCGTCGCTGTGGATGCGGTTTTCCGTGGTTTCGGAGTAGTTCCGTGCGGTGGAGGTATGAATCAGCACGATCGGATTCCCTGCATTTGTTGATCGGTCGTCGAAGCCTTCCCTATGATGGCGTGTCTGTTTGAATCGAGCGATCAATGTACATCACGGGCATCAACGCTGCTCCCGGCGAAGCAGGCGACGACGCCGGCCTTGAAATCGTCGGTGGGAAAGGACGGTCGCTGGCAAGAATGGCCAAGGCCGGTTTCAACGTCCCCGGCGGGTTCGTCGTCACGGCGGCCGCCTACCGGTCGTTTGTTTCATCGAACGGGCTGCAGCAGAAGATCGTATCGCTCGCCAGACCCGCCGTGGACAACGGCCGGGCGTCCTTCGAGCAGGCGTCCAAGGCCATACAGGCCCTGTTCGCCGACCACGATCCATCCGCGGAAATCACCGCGGAGATCCGTGAAGCCTATGGCTCGCTCACCGACGTAGCCGTCGCCGTGCGCTCCTCTGCGAATGCCGAAGATCTGCCCGGCCTGTCTTTCGCCGGCCAGCAGGAGACCTATCTGAACGTCCGAGGTGCCGAAGAGGTGGTCGCGGCGGTGCGCAACTGCTGGGCTTCCCTTTGGACGCCGCAAGCCATCAGCTATCGGCATCAGAACGGCATCGACCAGGACTCGGTGGCCATGGCGGTGGTCGTCCAGACCATGGTGCCTTCTCACGTATCGGGCATCCTGTTCACCGCCAACCCCGCGACCGGGGAGCGCTCGGAGATCGTCATCAATGCCAGCTTCGGCCTTGGCGAAGCCGTGGTCAGCGGGCAGGTGACGCCGGACACCTACATCGTCGACAAGGAGACGTTGCGCGCCAAGGACACCATCATCGGTCCCAAGGCGCAGCAAATCGTCGCGGACGGCGGCCAAGGTACGCGGCTTGCCGACGTCGACGAGGTCAGTCGGGGCACGTCGTCGTTGACCGACGGCATGCTGCGGCAGTTGTCGAAGACCGCCATCGACATCGAGAGTCTCTACGACGGCGTCCCCCAGGACATCGAGTGGGCGGTCGTCGACGGGGATCTCTACCTGCTTCAATCGCGTCCCATCACCAACCTGCCCGTGCAGCCCATCGAGGTGGCTTGGGAACCGCCGCCGCCAGCCAGGATTCTCTACCGGCGCCAGATCGTGGAGAACATGCCGGATCCGATCTGCCCGCTGTTCGAGGAGCTTTACCTGACGGAGGGTCTCGAGGCGCCGCGCAAGGGCAAACCGAGCATCATGCCGGGCGGTGGCCCGCACTTCGTGACCTGCAACGGCTACGCCTACAACCGGGCCGATCACCCCGGCAACCGGATCGACCCGAACAGTTCCGAGGAGGAGCTGAAAGCGGCTTTCAAGCGCACGATCGACGCGATCTGGGAAAGTCGCGGGGATCAGTCGGACGAAGAACGCTACGACATGGCGCTGTTTCGTTCCGAGCTGTCGCCGCAAGAGCAGGCCGAGTTCGATGCTGTCGCGGCAGCCTACGAAGGCGACAACCTGGCGCATGATCTGACCCTGCCGCCTTCGGACAATCCAACCTACGTCGCGAACAACAAGACCCGGGACAACGACGCCCGCTGGCTGACTTGGCAGGAGGAAGCCCGGCCCCGCCTGGTCGGCACCGCCGAGAAGTGGCGCAAGCTGCACCTCGCTACCGCCACGGACGAGGAGCTCTTGGCCGGCATCCGCGAGATGGGAATCGAGGAGGGGATCTACTGGACGGGCAATACCAGCCACACCTTCGGGATCGCCAAGTCCACCGACGATCAGCTTCAGTGCTTCCTTCACGAGAACCTGCCGGGCGACCACTACATCAGCGGCCAGTTCCTCACCGGCTTCGAGTCCAAGACGCTGCGTGCCAACGCCATCCTGTTCGAGATTGCGAAGCTCGTTCGCGCGAGCGAGGCGCTCACCTACCTCGTCATCGTGACGCCGACGAAATTCCTGTTGCCCGCGTTGCAGGAACACGCCGAAGGGGGCCCAATCCTCGAGGCGCTCGACGAATATTTCGATGTCTACGGGCACCAGGGGTACAGCCTGGACTTCATCGAGCCGACACAGGCCGAAGACCCGTCGGCGACGGTCGCAACGCTCAAGTCCATGGTGCAGAACGCAGACTACGATCCCAAGAATCAGGAGATCAGGGCGACGGCGGTTCGCGAGGCCAAGTTCGAGGAAGTCAGAGAGAAGCTCTCCGGGCTCACCTATTGGCAGTTCCGCTACCGTCTTTGGTTCGGACGCCGATACAACCACATCCGCGAAGAGACGGCGTTCTACTTCGGCTACACCTGGTCCGTGCTGCGGCCGATGGCCTTCGAGCTGGGTAGCCGTCTGGTCGACGCGGGGACGTTTCTCGACCCGGAAGACACGTTCTTCATGGTGACCGACGAACTGAAGCGAGCCATCGAGGCGCGCAAGGCCGGCGCCGGCCTTCCCGAATTAGGCAGGCTCGCGGCCGAGCGGCGGGAGCTGAGGGAAGCCCGCAAGCTCCTGCACCCGCCGGGGACTATCCCTGCGGAAGCCAGCAACATCCCTTCCGTTCGGTTCAAGGAGACCCAGATCAGAAACGACGCATCCGAGGGTGCGCTCAACGGCTTCGCGGTGAGTTCCGGTAGGGTGACGGCACCCGCAAGCGTCATCCTGTCGCAGAACGACTTCGACAGGATGGAACCCGGTTCGATCCTGGTCGCCCCGAACACGACACCCGCTTGGACGCAACTCTTCGCCCACGCCGTGGGGTTGGTCACCGACATGGGCAGCATCCTTGCGCACGGGTCAATCGTGGCACGCGAGTATGGGATCCCCGCCGTGCTCGGAGTGGGAAACGGGACGGTCCGTATCAAGCACGGTCAGTCCATCACCATCGACGGCGATGCCGGATCGGTGATGCTTCACGAGGATGGCTGATCGAGCGCTGGCGCTAGTAGGCTTGGGCCGGTAGCCACGTGACCAGCGCTTCCCAATTGAAGATCAACGCAAGTCCCAGGAGCTGCAACAGGATGAAGGGGATCACGCCCCGGTAGATGGTCGGCGCTGTGATGCCGGCTGGTGCGACGCCCTTCAAGTAGAAGATCGCGAATCCGACCGGCGGCGTCAGGAAGCTGGTTTGCAGGCACACGGCGAATAGCACCGTGAACCAGACCGGATCGAAGCCGAGGTGCGCGACGACGGGGGACACCAGCGGCAGGATGATGAGGGTCAACTCGATCCAGTCGAGGAAGAACCCCAGGATGAAGGTCACCAGCAGGATGGTGATCACGATGCCGGTGGGGCCGAAAGGCAGGTCGAGCAACGTGCGCTCGATCAGTTCGTCGCCGCCGAGCCCGCGCAGTACGAGGGAGTACGCCGTGGCGCCGATCAGGATGCCGAAGATGAAGGCCGTGGTCTTGGTGGTCTCCCGCACGACCTCTGTGAGGACCCGGCGGTCGAGCGCCTTGTTGGCCAGCGCCAGCAGGAGTGCGCCGGCAGCCCCGACGCCGGCCGCTTCGGTCGGCGTCGCAAAGCCGAAGAAGATGCTTCCCAGGACCACGAGGATCAGACCCGCAGGGGGCAGGATGGCGATGGCCAGATCGGCCACGGCCCGCCAGTCAAGGGGCTCGATGTCCGTGGCCGGGGGCGCGCCGGCAGGCTTGGCAATCCCGTAGCCCAAGAGGTAAAGCACGTAGAGCGTTGAGAGCAGCAGCCCGGGGAAAACGGCGCCCAGGAAGAGATCGCCCACGGGCATCGCCATCCGATCCGCCATCAGGACGAGCATGATGCTCGGCGGGATGAGGATGCCCAGCGTGCCGACCGCGCAGACGGTGCCGGCCGCGAGCGACTTGTCGTAGCCCTGGCGGAGCATGACCGGCAGTCCGAGCAGGGCAAGCAGGACGACGGACGCACCGATGATGCCCGTGGTGGCGGCGAGCAGTACGCCGATCAGGGTGATCGTGACCGCCATGCCGCCGCCAATGCGGCCGAACAACCGGGCGAAGCTGGTCATCAGCCGATTGGCGATGCCGGACCGGTCGAGCATGAGGCCCATGAACACGAACATGGGCAGTGCGACCATCACCCAGTTCTCCATCACGTTCCAGATGCGCTCGACGCTGATCGAGGCGTAGGCCCAGTCGACGCCGATGGGGAAGCCGAAGTCCACCTCGAACACAATGGCCAGTGCCGTGAACAGCACGGCGAGCCCCGCGAGGATCCAGGCGATCGGGAAGCCGGTGAACACGAGGCCGATGAAGGCCAGGAACATCACCAGGGCAAGGATCTCGTTGGCGGGCATGGCTTGCGCTCAACCCCTGGCCCAGAACAGGTATTTCCAGATCCGCGTCAACCGCGACAGCGCCGCGAGGCCGAGCAGGCCGAAGCCGACGAGCAGCATGGACTTGATGGCCCAACGGTAAGGCAGGCCGCCGGGGGAACTCGAAACCTCGCCGGTCGCAAAGCTGTCGGCCACGAACGGCGCGCCGTAGATCAGCATCAGGGCGACGAACGGCAGGACGCACAGGATGAGTCCATAAAGGTCGATCCAGGCCCGCGTGACGGGCGCGAACCGCTCGTGCAGCACGTCCACGCGGACGTGGGCATCGGCCTGCAGCGCGTAGCTCAAGCCCAGCATGAAACCGGCCGAGTAGAGGTGCCACTGGATCTCCTCGAACTCGATGCGCCCTTGCGCGAAGGCGTAGCGCAAGAGCACGTTGCAGACGATGACGGCCAGCAGCACGACCCAGATCCAGGACGCCGCATTGCCGATGCGGACCAGGATCGGATCGACGACGCGCGAGAAGGCGGTGTCAGGAAGTTCGAGTTGCGCCACGCCTCCCCCATGAAACAAATGCCAGAGCGAGCATAGCGAGCGGCGGCGGTTGTTTCATGGGGGGTCGGAGTGGCCTTGGGCCGGAGTCGGCGCGCCGCAAGCGGCACGCGCCGGTGCCGAGCGAAGGCGAGGTACCGGACACGGCTATGGGGTGCTTACATCCGCGGGCCGCTAACGGGGTGTCCGCAAGTCCGCGACGTCCTCGGGGGCATGGAAGTCGCGCGGCAGGTAGGCGAATCGTTTCCACAGCGCATACTGGTCTCGGAAGGCGAGCTGCGAGTTGTGGATCACCCGGAAATCCTCGTCCCGGCGAGCCTCTTCCGCCATGACCTCGTCGGTCACCCGGTTCAGCTCGCGCAGGATGGGCTCGGGAAGGCTGATCGCGGTCACCCCCTTGCGCGCGAAGCCGGCGAGGATCGGGCCTTGCTTGGCTTCCGACTTGGCGAGGTTGCGCGTCACGCCGGCCGTGCACGCCGTGTCGATGATCGCTTGTTCGCGGCTGGAAAGGCCCCGCCACGCCACGTCGTTCACCACCAGGTGCGCGGCGGTATAGGTCTGGTGCCAGCCGGGGTAGTAGTTGAGCTTGGCGATCCGGTCGAAGCCGAGCGCTTCGTCCACGTTCGGCAACGAGAACTCGGTGGCGTCTATCGCGCCCTTCTCGAGCGCCTGGAAGATCTCGCCGCCGGGCAGCATCGTGACCGACGCGCCGAGCCGTTCGATGACCCGTCCGCCGAGCCCGGCAAAGCGGATCTTCAAGCCCTCGAGATCGCTCAGGCTCTCGATCGGCGTGCGGAACCAGCCCGCCGTTTCCGGGCCGATCAGGCCGCACAGAACGGGATGGACGCTGTACTTCGCATACAGGGCTTCACCGAGCTCGCGGCCGCCCCACTCGTACCACCAGGCGGTGTACTCCCAAGGCTCCATCCCGAATGGGACGGCGCCGAGCAGAGGCGATGCGGGGATCTTGCCTTGGTCGTAGCCCAGCCACGTGTAGCCGGCTTGCACCTTGCCTTCGCGGACCGCGTCGACGATGTTGAAGGCGGGCACGATTTCTCCGGGCTCGTAGGGGTCGAGGATCATGGCGCCGTTCGATGCGCGGTCGATCGCCTCCGTAACCCAGCGGACGTTGTCGCCGAGCACCTCCAGCGTCGTCGCGAACGCCACGGGGACACGCCAACGGAGCGTTGCCGCCGAGCGTTCCTCGTCTCCCACGATCACCGCCGTTTGCGCGCCGGGAGGCCGGATCGCGAGGGTCGCCAGCATGCCGACCAGGAATGCCGCGATCACGGCGATGAGCGCGGTCTTGTTGGACATGGATCCTTGCCTGTCCGCCATCGGTGCTTCCCCGCTAGCGGATCGCCACCGGGTTGATCACGGCTTGCACTGCGCCCTCGAAGCGTGGCTGGCCGAGCACGAACAGAAACTCCCAGGCCTCGTCGGCCGCGAGTGCGGCGACGTTCATGTTCTCCAGGATGTAGATGCCGTTCTTGGCGAGGAGTTCGGGATGTACCGGGAAGACGAGGTCGGGATCCTCGCCCGGCACGACTTCCAGGCCCCAGGTGTCCGCGCCGACGGCGACCACATCGAGGCTTGCGAGGTACTTCGCGCCGCCGAGGCCGAGCCCGGGTTCGCCGGCCATGAACGTCGGGCCGTCGTCGGCGACACCGAGCCAGCCGGTGTGGAACAGCACGACGTCGCCCTGGCCGATGGTGATGCCCTGCGCCGCGGCTTGCGCCTTGATTTCGGCCTCGTTGAAGGCGGTTCCGGGTGTCAGCGGGTTCTCGCCGTAGTGCCGGGTCATGTCGAGGAGCACGCCGCGACCGACGATGGGCGGCAGCTTGTCGACCGAGAGCGCTGTCAGCCCCTTCGTGGTGACGAAATCCGCCGCCTTGAGGCCGTTGTAGTAGACGTGGTTGATTCCCATGTGCCCGAGGCCGTCAAGCTGGCTGCCGATGCCCATCCAGGTGTAGAGAAGGTCGTCGTTGCCCGTGGCCAGGTTCGTGCCCATCGTGGGCCCGAGGTCCTGGCCGGGCTGGATGACCGTGATCGCGTAGTGGCGCGGCGGGTAGGCGGGCGTTTCCCAGCCGGTGACGACGCCGAGCGGGTAGGTCTTGCCGGTCTTCACCAGCTTCGCGGCTTCCACGACCTTGTCGGCGGACAGGTGGTTGATTGCACCGAGCGTGTCGCCGGCGCCGTGTTCGGACGGGTACCAATCGTCGTCCTGGGCCAGCGCCGCCGTGGCGGTCAACGCCAGCGCGAAGCAGATGCTGCGCATGGGTTCGCTCCGAGTTCTCAGTTCCGGACACCATCATACGGCAGGCGACGGTACGCGCGGACCAGTAGGTCCGCCACGTCCACGTCCGCATTCCGCAGCGTAGTGTCGCCTTGCGAGCCGATCGGTTTCTCGCTAGCGTGCGCAGGCACCGACGTCAAGGGGACGAACATGTCTGGGAGAGTGTGCGGACTGGCACGTCGTGCCGCGACACGGGCGCCTATGGAATTGCTCGAGGAGACGACGATTGCCGTCGAAACGGGCGTCGACGGCGACGCCCGCGGGCAGCTGCGGGGTCGGCAAGTCACCGTGCTGTGCCAGGAAAGCTGGGACGCGGCGTGCCGGGACTTGGGCCGGGAGGTCCCGTGGACCACCCGCCGCGCGAACATACTGATCGAGGGTCTGGACCTGGCGAACAGCTCCGGCAAGACTCTCGCCATCGGCGGCGCGACGCTCGCCATCACTGGCGAGACCGATCCCTGCGAGCGCATGGACGAACAGGCCCACGGCCTTACGGCGGCGCTCGCGCCCGATTGGCGGGGCGGCGTGACGTGCCGGGTGATCCAGGCTGGCGGGGTCAAGGTCGGCGATAGCGTGGAGCTCATTCTCAGCGCCTGACCCACCGCCACTCGACGCCGATCGCGCTTGCGTTGTCGAAATCGCTTGAGAATGCACCGCCGTCATCGAGACGGAATCGGAACGAACGGCGGATGTCGCGGCCGACGACGACGGCCACGCGGTGCGCGGCTGCGCGGAAGCCGAGGCTGAACCGCACCCGCCAGCCCGCGTACCGGAACCCCGTCCTGCGTTCCAGCCCGTCGTCGTAGACGGCCCAGCGACCGCCGATGGGGTTGACGGCCCCGCGGATCTGCCATTGGGGATTGACGTCCCACTCGAACGCGGAGTCGGGCCAGCCCACGGTTGCCCGAACCGCGCCTCCGGCGTCCCACGTCGCGCCCAGCAACGGGCTCACCCGGATTCGGCCGAAACGGTCGTCCCGACATGCGCCGGCGTAGCCGGTGATGTGCGTGCCGAGGCGAGCACGATGTGTCAGGGAGCCGTGCCAGTCGATCACAGCCCGTTGGATTTCGCCGGGGTGGCGGCCGACGTTCGACGACGTGGCCACGACGGGACTCGCCGATACGTCCCAGCGTTCCCCGCTGAATCGATAGCGAGGGCTCAGGCGGTGGAGGTGGCCGTTGGTCTGTGGCCCGTTGGCGCCCGTCACGATCTGATGGGCGCGGTAGTCATGGACGACGCCGAAGGCGTGGCCGCGTTGTGACCATATGCGGGCTCGGACCAGCGTTTCCACGATGTCCACACTAGAATCGGACGCTGGTCGCGATTTCCCGGGAGCGATGACCGTGTGGGCCACGTGCACCAGTTCACGGTCGCTCGGCGGATGGCACACGGAGAAGGCGGCCAGGGCGGGCACGGTCGCCATGGCGACGACCGTGACAAGCGCGGGCGCCTTCGCATAGCGCGCCGGCATGGGAGCGGCGCGCCACGCGTTCATCCGGACTCGCGCCGCAGGCGCAATTCGAGGTCCGCAAGGCGCCGCTCGGCTTCGGCGGCGTGTTGCTGAGCCTCTGCCAGATCGTCCTGCAACTCCCGGTGCGAGCGCAGTTCGAACCCGCTGCCCGGATCGCGGATGCGGAAACGGGCGTCATCGTCGATTCGCAGTTCCAATCCCAGGACATCGCTCATGTAGGTGGCGGTCGTTCTGGGCTCGGCCTCGATCCTGACGTAACCCTCACCGGTTAGCCGATAGCCGATGAGCGGCGGCGTAAGGAACGGTCCGACGGGATCGAGCAACCAGTACTCGCGCACTCCCATCGCTGCGTAGATGGCCTTTTTGTCCACGGTGTCGCGGCGCCACGTGGTTGCGGACAGGATCTCGAGCACGAAATCGGGTGCCTTGCCTTCCTCCCACACCACGTAGGAGAGTCGTTGCGGCTTGGGCACGCCGAAGATGACGAACACGTCCGGGGCGAGCATTCTACGTTTTGGCTCTTTCATGCGAGGGGCAGGCCCCTCGCGCTCCCCGGCTGAGGGCTCACCGTTCTCCCCGGGGACCGGGTAGTGGACGAACATGCCCGCTTGGACCGCCACGTCCGCCCGGTCCTGGAACCAGGTCGACAGGCCATTGTAGGCGTAGTCGAGCGGCTCGAGCTGGTAGTCGCTCTCAGCCAAGGGCTCTTCGTCCTCGTAGGGGAGGTCGGCTTCGCCCGGCAGTGGGCGAACTCGGGGCGTATTCGACGAAGGATGGGTTCGGCCATCGGCGTACTCCGTTTGCGCTCGCGGGGGAGGCTTGCGTCGCCGCGCGAGCCGGATGGCGACCGTACCACAGCGGCGACGTCTCTTACTGCCAACGAGCGGGTTGGCAATGCGCATTTTGGTTCTTCAACAGGTGGTTTGCCGGCGATGTTGCCCGCGACAATCCTGCGGCCGCCATGGCTGATCTCTCGACTTGGTGTGAGTGATCGTCCATATGCGAAAACGCGTGCTGGGGCGGGCTCTTTTGCTCGGAAGCAGGCGCCTCGCGCTCCCCGGCTGAGGGCTCTTCCATGCGAGGGGCAGGCCCCTCGCGCTCCCCCGCTGAGGGCTCTTCCATGCGAAGGGCAGGCCCCTCGCGCTCCCCCGCTGAAGGCTCTTTGCTTGCGAGGGGCAGGCCCCTCGCGCTCCCCCGCTGAAGGCTCTTTGCTTGCGAGGGGCAGGCCCCTCGCGCTCCCCCGCTGAAGGCTCTCCCGGTTCAATCCACACCCGCTTTCGAGTATGCTCGCAGCCCCGTCAGAGAACGGTGCAACTCCCAAGGATGCGTATCGCCGTGCCAAAGGAGACGTGGCCCGGCGAACTGCGTGCGGCCCTCGTTCCGAGCAGCGTGAAGAAGCTCGTGTCGCTCGGCTTCGACGTCATGGTCGAGGCAGGCGCAGGTGCTGCTTGCGGCGAGCCCGACGCGGTCTACGCGGAAGCGGGCGCGCAAGTCGTATCCGACATCGCCTCGGCGATCGTTGCATCCGACGTTGTCACTCGGGTGAGGAAGCCATCGCCGACCGACGTGGACCTCCTCGCCGAGAACGCCCTCCACATCAGCTTTCTCGATCCGTTCAACGACAAGCCGCTGGTGGAGAAGTTGGCCGCGCGCGGCGTCATGGCGGTGTCCATGGAGATGGTGCCGCGCACGACGCGCGCCCAGAAGATGGATGCGCTCTCCTCGCAAGCGAACTTGGCCGGCTACTTCACGGTGGTGCTCGCCGCGCGGCACTGCCCGCGCATCTTCCCCATGATGATGACGCCTGCGGGAACGATCGCCCCGGCCCGTGTTTTCGTGATCGGCGCCGGCGTCGCCGGATTGCAGGCGATCGCGACCGCCAAGCGCCTCGGCGCGCGCGTCGAAGCGTTCGACACCCGCCCGGTGGTCGCCGAGCAGGTGCAGTCGCTGGGTGCGAAGTTCGTCAGCATCGACATCGGCGAGAGTGGCGAAACGGCGCAGGGCTACGCGCGTGAACTCACGCCCGAGCAGATCGAGATGCAACGCCAAGGCATGAAGCAGGTCATCGCACGTTCCGACGTGGTGATCACGACAGCGCAGGTCTTCGGCCGCCCAGCACCGCGCATCGTCACCCGGGACATGGTCGAGGCCATGCGCCCGGGCAGTGTCGTGGTGGACATGGCGGTGGAGTCGGGTGGCAATGTCGAAGGTTCCGTCCTCGACCAGGTCGTGGATGTGGCCGGCGTCAAGCTCATCAGCCTCGCCAACCTGCCCTCCGGGGTCGCGTGCAACGCTAGCGCCATGTACTCGGCCAACGTCACGCACTTCATCGATGAGTTCTGGGACGCCGACGAGCGCGCCTTCTCGTTGGATCCGGAGGACGAGATCGTCTCCGGCTGCGTACTGACGCGGGACGGCGCGATCGTCAACGAGACGATCAGGAGCTTGTAGGGCGCAGCGCATGGAGCTTGTGCCCGTTTACCTCGCCTTTATTCTCGTGCTGGCGATCTTTCTCGGCTTCGAGTTGATCTCGAAGGTGCCGGCGACGCTGCATACACCTTTGATGTCCGGCGCAAACGCGATCTCCGGCATCACCATTGTTGGCGCGCTGCTCGCGGCGGGGGCTGGCGGGCCAAGCTGGTTGACGACGCTCCTCGGTTCGCTCGCGGTGTTCTTCGCGACGGTCAATGTCGTCGGCGGCTACCTCGTCACGGACCGGATGCTTGGGATGTTCAAAAGGCGACCCGACCCGGACGCCAAGCAGTGACCAACGTCGCGGTCAATCTCGCCTACATCGTGGCGGCGGTGCTGTTCGTGTTCGGTCTGAAGATGCTCGGCTCGCCGGACACGGCGCGGCGCGGCAATGCGCTGTCCGCGGCGGGCATGCTGATCGCCATTGTCGTGACGCTGCTGTCGAAAGGCATCGTCGAACTGCATTGGATCGCGATAGCCGCGGTCGCCGGCGCCGTGGTCGGCGCGCTGGCCGCGCGCTTGGTTGCGATGACGGCGATGCCGGAAATGGTCGCACTATTCAACGGTTCTGGGGGCATCGCCAGCCTCTTGGTCGGATGGGCGGCGCTTTTCGGCGTCGCCGACGGCGCATCGGCCTCAACGTTCACGGCCACGACCGTGTTCCTGTCCGTCATGATCGGCGGCGTCACGTTCTCCGGCAGCCTCGTTGCGTGGGGGAAGCTCGCCGAAGTGTTGCCGAGCAGTGCGCTGACTTTCGGCGGCCAACGCTTCATCAATGCCGGGCTGCTCTTGGCCCTGGTCGTCTGCGGCGTCCTGTTCATCGTCGAGCCGATGCCGGATTCGCCGTTCTTCATCGCCGTGCTCGTGCTCGCTTTTCTGCTCGGCATCATGGCCGTGGTGCCGATCGGCGGTGCCGACATGCCGGTGGTGATCTCGCTCTTGAACAGCTACTCGGGGCTTGCGGCCTGTGCGGCGGGCTTCGCCATCAACAACAACGTGCTGATCGTGTCCGGATCCCTCGTGGGTGCCGCCGGCATCATCCTCACGAACATCATGTGCAAGGCGATGAACCGCTCCCTCGCCAACGTCTTGTTCAGCGGCTTCGGTGCGATCCAGACAAGTGCCAAGGTGGAGGGCGAGGTCAAGCCGATCAACGCCGATGATGCTGGCCTGATCCTCGAAGCGGCGAGCGCGGTGACGTTCGTACCGGGCTACGGCATGGCCGTGGCGCAGGCGCAGCACGTGGTTCAGGAACTCGGCGAACTGCTCGAGGAGAACGGCTGCGAGGTCACCTACGCCATACATCCCGTGGCCGGCCGCATGCCCGGTCATATGAACGTCCTACTCGCGGAGGCCAACGTGCCCTACGACCAGTTGGTCGAGATGGACGACGTCAACCCGCGCATGCCGAACATCGACGTCGCCGTGGTGATCGGCGCCAACGACGTCGTCAACCCGTCGGCGCGGAACGACGCGGGGAGCCCCATCTACGGCATGCCGATCATCAACGTCGATCACGCGCGTACGGTTTTCGTGCTCAAGCGTTCCATGGCCTCCGGCTTCGCGGGGGTGGACAACCCGCTCTTCTTCGGGACCAATACGCGCATGCTGTTCGGCGACGCGAAGGCATCGGTTGCAGCGTTGATCGCGAGCTTGAAGGGCTAAAGCAGGTGCGCATCCCGGAGTTCATGTTCCCGATCATCAACCGGGTGATGAAGCTGCTCCTCGCATCGCCCGCGCACGGTTTGTTCAGCGGCAGCGTCATGACGATCTACTTCACGGGACGCAAGACGGGCCGAGCCCGGTCGACGCCGGTGCGTTACATGCGCAAAGACAGGACGGTAACCTGCCTCACGGGGCGGCAGACCCGTTGGTGGCAGAACTTTCTCTCGCCGGCGGAAGTGCGGTTGCAGATCGCCGGGCGGCGCGTCGCGGCGGTGGCGCACTCGGCACCCGACGACACGGCGCGCATCGAGGCGGCACTCAAGGAAACGCTCGACCGCTTTCCGGGAGACGCCCCGTACCATGGCTTGAGGCGGTCGCCGACGCCGGAGGCTTTCGCGGCGGCGGTTGCCAACGACGTCATCGTGACGTTCACGCTCAGAGACTGACAATGGACCTCTACGACGTCATGCGCACCACCTTTGCCGCGCGCGACTTCACCGCCGAGCCGGTTCCCGACGATGTGCTCGCGCGGATCCTCGACAACGCGCGTTTCGCGCCGAGCGGCGGCAATCGCCAAGGGTGGCATGTGATCGTGGTGCGCGACCCAGCCAAACGTGCGGCTCTCGGCCCCTTGATCGAACCTACGTATCGACGCTACCTCGCCGAAGTCAAGGCCGGCGCGAACCCTTGGAACACCATCGCGCCGGCGGACCTCGACGACTCGGCGGTGGACGCGGTCACGATTCCGGACGGCTTCATCGAACGGTTGGTGCATGCGCCGACGCTGCTCCTCGTGACCGTTGATCTCGCCGTCGTGGCAGCGATGGACCAGCACCTGCCGCGCATCGGCGTCGTGCCCGGCGCTTCGATCTATCCGTTCGTCTGGAACATCCTGCTCGCGGCGCGCAACGAGGGTTACGGTGGCACGCTCACGACGTTTCTCGCCGCGGAGGAAGCGCAAGTCAAGCCGTTGTTCGCTATCCCCGACAGCCACGCGGTGGCGGCGATGCTGCCGCTTGGCCGACCGGTCAAGCAGTTGACGCGGTTGCGCCGCAAGCCCGTGGCGGCGTTTGCCACGGTCGACGCCTTCTCCGGCCCCGGGTTCGGCGTTGCCTGATTCGCTGCCACGGATCCAGCGGATCCAGTCGTCGAGCGTGGACGCGATCGGCTACGACCCGGAAGGCGGCAGACTCTACGTGCGCTTCATCGGCTCGGGGCACGCCTACGTGTACCGCGGCGTCCCCGACGCTGTCTATCAGTCCTTGATGGGCGCCGAGTCCAAGGGACGGTTCGTCAACGAGAGAATCAAGGGCGCATACGAGACGCGACCGCTTCGCGGTCGCCCCGAGAATTCGCTGCGCGAATTCTCCCGACGGCGAGGCGGCGCCGACCGCCAGGCAACAAGACACGGTTTTGTTACATGAAAGTACCGGCGCCTCTGAGCGCGGCTACGGGTTCAAACGTTTGTCGACTGCCACGGGCGGCTGGACGCCGAGAGCGTCGATCAAGGGCCCCGGCAGGTAGTCGACCACGAGCATCGCCCGGTGTTCGGTACGCACGAAGCGCTCATCCTCGGCGTGGCGCAGGAACGCGAGCAGGGGGTCGAAGTATCCGTCGACGTTGAGCAATCCGGTCGGCTTGTCGTGTATGCCAAGCTGGTTCCAGGTCAACGCCTCGAACAGTTCGTCGAGGGTGCCGAAGCCGCCGGGCAGGGCAATGTAGGCGTCGGCAAGTGCCGAGAAGCGACGCTTTCGCTCGTGCATGGAGGCGACCTCCTCCAAGTGCAGGCGGCGATGGCCGACGCGCCCCGCGAGGTCGGGCGTGATGATCCCGGCGACCTCGCCGCCGGCCGCGAGCGCGGCGTCGGCCAAGGCGCCCATGAGTCCGACCTGGGCGCCACCGTAGACCACCTTGATCCGCCGTCGTGCCAGGCATTCGCCGAGGCGCGCGGCAGCGTTGACGTAGGCCGGATTGCGGCCATCGTTGGAGCCGCACATCACGCAGATGCTCCTCATCGGACGGCGCGGCACTTCGTACGCCTTAGATGGCGCCGGCGGCACGCAGGGCGTCGATGTCGGCGCTCTTGTAGCCGTACTCGGCCAGCACCTCCTCGGTGTGTTCGCCGAGTTCCGGGGTGGGCGTGCGGATCGAAAACTCAGCGCCCGACATCTTGATCGGCTGGGCGACCAGTTCGATATCGCCCAGTACAGGGTGCTTGGCGGGGGCCGCCATTCCGAGATGCTTGACTTGGGGATCGGCGAAAACCTCGTCGATGGCGTAGATGTAGCCTGCAGGCACGCTGGCGTCGTTGAACGCCTCGATCCATCCCCGGCTGGTGCGCGTCCGCGTGATGGCCTCGATCTCGGCGTTCATGGCATCGCGATTGACGGACCGCCTGGCCGGCGTGGCGTAACGCGGGTCGGTGAGCCAGTCCTCGCGCCCCATGACGGTACAGAACCTCTTGTAGATGGCGTCGCCCGTCGCGGCGATATTGATGTGGCCGTCCTTAGTGGCGAACACTCCGGTCGGGATTCCGGTGGGATGGTTGTTGCCAGCTTGTGGCGGCACCTCGTTATCGAGCAGCCAGCGCTCGGCCTGGAAGTCGAGCATGGTCACCTGAGCTTCGAGCAGGGATGTGCGAATCCACTGGCCTTCGCCCGTTTGCGTGCGACCGAGCAGCGCCGTCATCACGCCAAGTGCCGCGAACAGGCCTGCGGAAAGGTCGGCGACCGGGATGCCGGCGCGCACGGGCCCCTGGCCCGGCAGACCCGTGATCGACATCAACCCGCCCATGCCTTGGGCGACCTGGTCGAAACCGGGCAGGTTGCCGTAGGGGCCGTCCTGCCCGAAGCCGGAGATGCTGGCGTAGACGATGGCGGGGTTGATCGCACGAACGGTTTCGTAGTCGACGCCCAGTCGATGTTTCACCTCCGGACGGTAGTTCTCGACGATGACGTCCGCCGCCTCCGCGAGCTTGAGGAAGGCCGTGCGCCCTGCCTCCGCCTTCAGGTTCAGCGTGATGCTGCGCTTGTTGCGATGCAGGTTCTGGAAATCGGGGCCGTGTCGAGCATCGCCCATCTGGCCGCCACCGCGGCCCGGCTGTTCGATCTTGATGACATCGGCGCCCCAATCCGCGAGTTGCCGGACGCACGTCGGTCCGGCACGGACGCGTGTGAGGTCAAGGACCTTGATGTGGGCGAGCGGCAGCGGTTTCGGCATCGGTCGGTCCAGCGGAGCGCGCAAACGCGAGCTTATGGTGGTTGACTGCACATGGGCAAACGGCCATGCTCGGCAGCTCGCTGGAGGGGAATCCATGTCCGACAAGCCTTTGCCCGCCGTCCCCTATCTCAAGATCCCGGACGACGGCGAGCCGTTCATCGAGGGGCACCGCTGCTCTAGCTGCGGGGCGACCTTCCTAGGTGTGCGTGACAACTGCTCGAAGTGTGGCGCGCGGGACGGCATGAAGCCAGTCCGGTTGTCCAACCAGGGCGAGCTGTATTCGTACTGCATCGTGCACCGCTCGTTCCCCGGGATCGAGGTTCCTTACGTGTCGGCCATCGTCGATCTCGACGGTGGCGGCACGGTCAAGGGCAACCTCATCAACGTCGAACCGGACCCATCGAAGATCGATTTCGGCATGCCCGTCGAGGTCGTCTACGACGATGCCCTCGGGCGCAAGGACAGCGACGGCAATTCCTACCTTTCCTACTTCTTCCAACCACGCACCTAGGAGCTCAGCCATGACGGACGCATACGTAGTCGGCGTAGACATGATCAAATTCGGGCGGTTCCCGGAAAAGACCGTCCCGCAACTCGGGGCCGAAGCTGCGCTCTTGGCGCTTGACGACTGCGGCCTCAAGATCCAGGACATGCAGGCGCTGTACTGCGGGAATCTCGGCCAGGCCAGCGGCATGGTGGGCCAGCGCTTGCTTCAGGAGATCGGCCAGACGGGTATCCCCGTGGTGAATGTCTCCAATGCCTGCGCAACGGGTGCCACGGCGTTCCGGGAAGCGTGGACGTCTGTGAAGGCCGAGCTCTACGACCTGGTGCTCGCCGTCGGCGTCGAGCAGATGGGCCGGGGTCTCTTGGGCGGTGGCGGCGGCGGCCGCGGCATCTCCAAGGAGGGCCTCCTCGGCTCCGGTACGATGCCGTCGGTGTTCGCCGAAGCCGGCATGGAGCACAGCCGCAACCACGGCACGACGTTCGAACAGTTCGCCAAGGTGTCGGTGAAGAACCACCACCACTCGACCATGAACGCGAAGGCGATGTACCAGATCGAGACGCCGCTCGACGTGGTGATGAACGCCGAGATGATCTCCTACCCGAACACCAAGCTCATGTGCTCGGTGAACGTGGACGGCTCGGCAGCCGCGGTCATCGCGTCCGAGAAGAAGGCGCGCGAGCTCGGCCTGATGGACCGCGCCGTCAAGGTCCGCGCCTCGGTCCTGACGTCGGACCCCTGGCAGGAGCGCGACCTCGTGATGCCGGACGTCAACACCTGCACCCGCAAGGCGGCTGCTGCGGCCTACGACATGGCGGGGTTGGGCCCGGACGACATCGACCTGATCGAACTGCACGACTGCTTCGCGACGGCGGAGATCCTGCACTACGAGAACCTCGGGTTGTGCAAGGACGGGGACGCCGGGCGACTGATCGACGACGGCGACGTGGAGTTGGGCGGTCGCATTCCGGTAAACGTCTCCGGCGGCCTGCTGTCCAAGGGCCATCCGCTCGGCGCGACCGGCATCGCCAACATCTACGAGGTGTCGACGCACCTGCGCGGCGAAGCCGGCAAGCGGCAGGTTGATGGCGCGCGCATCGGGCTGACACACGTGATCGGATTGGGCAGCGCTTGCGGGATTCACATCCTGGAAAAGGCGGCATAGCCGTCCGAGTGACGGTGGGGCGTCTGCCCCGCCGTCCTCTTCGCCCGTAGCCGAGCGCCGACGCCATGGCCAACGTGATCGGCGTGGTCAGCGACACGCACAACAACCTGGCCAACGTGCGCGAGATCGTCGCCCTGTTCAATGCGGCGGGCGTTTCGAAGGTCGTCCACACCGGCGACATCACGCGGGCCAAGACGCTCGACGTGATGGCCGGCCTCGAGATGCCCCTGTATGGCGTTTTCGGGAACAACGATGTCGAGCGCGACGACCTGAATGCGGCGGCGGACGCACACGGATTCGTGCTCAGCGATCCGCCGTTGCGACTCGAATGGCACGGGCGGCGGATCGTCGTCGTCCACGACCCGCGCGACCTGGCACTGGCGGGCGAGCACCTCGCCTTGCACGGGCATACGCACATGTTCCGCTGCGAGTGGGCCTCGGATACGCTCGTGTTCAACCCCGGCGAGTGCGCCGGACATATGAAAGGCTACAACGCCGTTGGTGTCGTGGATCTCGATGCGATGGCGGCATCGAGGCTTAAGTTCTGACGGCACCTCCTAGCCCGGCGCACGATAGAATCGATCCTTCGCGTCGCTTTCTCCGTTAGTACATGTCTACAGTTCTGGTAACCGGCGGTGCCGGATTCATCGGCTCCAACTTCGTGCGCTATTGGCTGCGCAACCATCCTGACGACCGGGTCGTCAATTACGACCTGCTGACCTACGCCGCCAACCTGGCGAACTTGGCCGACGTGGCGGCGGCGGAGGCCGACCGGTACGTGTTCGTGCGCGGCGACATCGGCGACTACGACCTGGCGCTCAAGACCCTCAGGGAGTACGGGGTCGACATCGTCGTCAACTTTGCTGCCGAATCTCACAACAGCCGCGCCGTCATTCACCCGGATGCCTTCTTCAAGACCAACGTGGTGGGCACCGTGCAACTGATGCGTGCGGCTTTGGATGCCCGGGTGGATCGCTTCCACCATGTGTCGACGTGCGAGGTCTACGGCGACCTGCCGCTCGACTCCGCGGCGCGATTCACCGAGTCGTCGCCGCTGGTGCCGAAGACGCCATACAACGCGTCCAAGGCAGCGGCAGATCTGGCGGTGGGCGCCTTCCAACTCACCTACGACCTGCCGGCGACGATCTCGAACTGCGCCAACAACTACGGGCCTTACCAGTTTCCCGAAAAAGTGATTCCTCACTTCGTGGTCAGCGTCCTGCAGAACAAGCCGATGACGCTCTACCGCAGCAGTCGCAACAGGCGCGAGTGGCTCCACGTGGATGACCACTGCCGCGCCATCGACGCGATCCTCAAGCGCGGCCGACTGGCCGAGACGTACAATGTTGGCAGTGGCCTCGAGGTCGACGTCGAAGGCATAGCCGATCGGATCATCACCCACTTGGGCGTCGACGATTCGTTCAAGACCTACGTGGCGGATCGGCCGAGCCATGATCGACGCTACCTGCTCGACTCCGACAAGCTTTGCAGCGAGCTCGGTTGGCACCCGGAGGTCGACTTCGACGACGGTTTCCGACGCACCGTGGACTGGTACCGGGCGAATCCGGCTTGGTGGCAGCCGCTGCTCGACCGTGTACAGATCGACGAGTCCCGATGGCAGGACAAAGTGGCCGGGGGCGGGGCACCCTGACGCCGGCGACGCCCGGCGCTGGCGTTGTCCGAGGGCGATTCCGTTAGCGACTCAAGTGCGGTCGGATGCGCGCAGCCGGGCCTCGAGCTCCGCGACTCGCGCTTCGGCTCGCTGGCGTGCGCGCGCCTCCGCCTCAAGTGTTCGTGCCGTTACCGCTCGAGCGCGTTCGGCGGCTGCACGTTCGCGTTCGGCGGCCTCCCCCCGATCCATGGACTCGTCGTAGGTCAGCAGATCGACGCCGGCGACCGGGTCGAACCAGCGCAGGCGACTGTCCTCGATGTGCGCCACTAGGCCGGTGACGGCGCTCGGCGTGCCCGGCCGGCCATCGGGGAGTTCCACGGGCGGGATTCCCCGGTAGGTGCCGTCGCGCAAGCACAGACCCATTAGCGCGGCTGGCCGGCCGCTGCCGGGCGGGTCGAAGAGAAAGTACTCGCGCACGCCGAGCGACGCGTAGACGTCGCGCTTCGCCGTATGGTCGCGCGTGCGCGTGCTTTCCGACGCGATCTCCAGGACGAACCGGATGTCGGCATCGGGCTCGCGCCACAGCACGTAGGACCTGCGGTCCTCGCGGTCGGGTACGCCGAACACCACGAACACGTCGGGCGCCACGGAGGCGCGAACGGGCTGGCCGCGGCGGTCGCGGCCCACGTAGTAGACGAACAGGTCGCTGTCCACGGCGACTCGGTCGCGCAGGGGCCGGAGGTGGCGGCGGATGGCGTCCCGCGAGTAGCCGAGCGGACCTTCCTGGGCGCGGACGTCAGGCATCGGCTGGTCGTCGGTACAGGGCAGGCTGTGCTCGTCGTGGGCGAGGATGGCGTCGAGCGCCGGGCAGGGCGGCGGCGAGTAGGCGAGGGCAAGTTCGGCCATGGGAGTCTCCGTAGGTGCCGGCCGGGGCCGTCCCGGAACGTACCACAGCGTCGGGGGCGCGCCCAATCCGCGGGAGGCGTCCTGTGGCGGATGTGCGGTCCATGGATTGGCATGTCGGCGACGGTGATCACATGCTGGCTCCCGGCGGTCGCCGTTGAGAATGGCCGATGTCTCGGATCGGTGTAGGAGATCTGCCCGGGACCTCCGAACAGGCTGCGGCGAAATGGAGTCCGAAGCCGACTTTGCGGTATAGTGCGCCGCCTTCACGCCCCCGGCCCCAAGACCCCGATGCCCGCCCGTTCCATGGAAGAGTTGGTTGCGCTCTGCAAGCGTCGCGGCTTCGTCTTCCAGGCCGGCGAGATCTACGGCGGCCTTCAAGGCATCTACGACTACGGCCCGTTAGGCGTCGAGCTCAAAAACAACCTGAAGGCTGCGTGGTGGCGGTCCATGGTCTACGAGCGGGACGATGTCGAAGGGCTCGACTCCGCGATCCTCACCAACCCCAAGGTTCTGCGGTATTCCGGGCACGAAGAAACCTTCGCGGATCCCTTGGTGGATTGTCGCAGCTGCAAATCGCGGTGGCGGGCGGACCACCTGAACGGCGCTGGCTGTCCACGCTGCGGGTCGCGGGATCTGACCGAACCGCGACCCTTCAACCTCATGTTCAAGACCAACGTCGGTCCTGTAGAGGATGGCTCGTCGTTCGCCTATCTGCGGCCGGAGACCGCACAGTCCATCTTCACGAACTTCAAGAATGTCCTCGATGCGACCTCGCGCAGACTGCCGTTCGGCATCGCGCAGATCGGCAAGGCGTTCCGCAACGAGATCACGCCGCGCAACTTCGTGTTCCGCATGCGCGAGTTCGAGCAGATGGAGCTCGAGTTCTTCGTCGCACCAGGCGAGGACGAGCAATGGCACGAGCGCTGGGTGGACGAGCGGCTGCGCTGGTGGCAGGAGCAGGGAATCAATGGTAACAACCTCGAGTTGTTCCACGTGCCGGGTGAGGAACTCGCCCACTATTCGAAGGCCACAGTGGACGTGATGTACCGCTTCCCCCACGGCGTCGAGGAACTCGAGGGCATCGCCAACCGCACGGATTTCGACCTCGGTTCGCACACCAAGGGCCAGGACGACCTGGACATCTCGGCGACGGTCATCAGTAACGACGACGCCAACGCGCGATTGGCGGTCCAGGACCAAGTCGCCAAGCGCTGGACCGTGCCTTACGTGATCGAACCGTCCGCCGGCGTCGACCGGGGCGTTCTAGCGGTGATCAACGAGGCATACGAGGTCGAACGGCTGCCGAGCGGGAACGAGCGGACGGTGCTGTCCCTTAAGCCTCACTTGGCGCCCATCAAGGCCGCCGTGCTGCCGCTCAAACGCAACCACGAGGGCCTCGTGGAGAAGGCCCGCGCGGTCAAACGGATGCTGATGAAGCTCGGGCTCGGCCGGATCGTGTTCGAGAACACCGGCAACGTCGGCAAGGGCTACCGGCGCAATGACGAGACCGGGACGCCGTTCTGCATCACGGTGGACTTCGAGACGCTGGACGACGACACGGTGACGGTTCGGGACCGTGACACGATGGCGCAGGACCGCATCGCCATCGGGGCACTCGGCGACTGCTTGAAGGAGCGCTTGGCATGACCCGTGCTGTGATTTCGGCAGTCGGCAAGGACCGGCCCGGCATCGTCAGCGAGATCTCGGCTCTCGTGCACGACCTCAACCTGTCCATCGAGGACAGCCGCATGACTGTACTCGGCGGCGAGTTCGCCATGCTGGTCTCGGTCGCGGGCGGCGCTTTGCCGCTACAGCGACTTGAAACCAAGCTCGGCAAGTTGGCGGAACGCATGGAGCTGGCATTCCTGTTCAGGCGCACGCAGGGACGTGAGAACGTTGAAGGCCGCGTGCCCTATACAGTCAGCGTGACCGCGATGGATCACCCGGGAATCGTGCATCGCGTTGCGGAGTTCTTCTCTTCGCAGGGTATCAACATCTACAACTTGGACACGGTCACGGAGCGAGCCGCGCATACCGGAACGCCGATCTTCTCGTTGGTCATGGAAGTGGAAGTGCCGCCGGAAGTCAGGATTGTCGAGCTGCGGGACAGCTTCTTCTACTTCTGCGACGACCACGACTTGGACGGCGAGCTTCGACCGTCCTAGCGTCCTCGAGCGAATCCGAACTTGGCACTTGAGCGTAGTTTGCCGAACGGCACGGCGGCGGACCTTGACGGAGCGCGGACGTCCCCGCCCGCATTCAGGCCCCGTGCAACATGCCTCTTGCGGGCCCGAACCGCAAGCAGTTCGCGGACGCCCGCACACCTCGATGGGTACAGCCCGCTGGTGTGCCTGACGAAGTCCCTTCTGGCGGTTGAACGAGGTTGGCGGCCCCTGCGGCGGCCGGGCAACTCGGTGCGCGGACGTCCCCGAGCGGGTACTCCCGTTCGCGTTCGCCATCCCTGCCTCGGCACCAGGTCCATTGCGGGCCGGGAGGCCCGCGCACCTTGGGGCGCACGCCCCCGGAAACCGTGATGACTCGGGACGGTGGCCCCGGCGCATCTCGCCACTTGACGCGTGTCGCGCATAGCGTTGCGACTACCGAACGCGAGAAGCGCAACGGCCATCGAGGCGGCGTCCTCTGGCTGACTGGCCTCTCCGGGGCGGGGAAGTCGACCTTGGCGTTCGCGCTGGAGGCCGAGCTTTTTGCCCGCGGCTACCAGGTCTACGTCCTAGACGGGGACAATGTCCGCCATGGCCTGAATTCCGACCTCGGATTCACGCACCGGGATCGCTCCGAGAACATCCGCCGGGTGGGCGAGGTGGCGGCGCTGTTCGCGGACGCCGGCTTCGTCTGCATTTCGGCGTTCATCTCGCCCTACCGGGCAGATCGCGAGGCGGCGCGCGTCGCAGCGAAGGGCCGGTTCCACGAGGTGTACCTAGACGCCGACGTGGAAACATGCGAGCGCCGGGATCCCAAGGGTCTCTATCGGAAGGCTCGAGCCGGGAAGATACGGGATTTCACGGGCGTGTCGGCACCTTACGAGATTCCCACGTCTCCCGACTTGGTGATCCCTACCGGCAGCACGGACATCGCTTCGAGCCTGGCGCTCGGGGTTTCCTATGTCGAGACCGAATTCTGCGTCTTGACTGCGCCCTAGTGAGAACCTGGCCACGGCGACGGGGTCCCGATGCGCCGGACACGGGGCGCATGCCGTCCCGGGGGTAGGCGAGCGGACTACCTGGGCCCGGACGTGAGGCGTGGACTGGTGGTCGCGGGCCGGGCAGTCTGTCCCTCGTCGAGCCCGAGGATCGCGTCGAGCACCGGGCTGGGCGGCGGCGAGTAGCCGAGTGCGCGTTTGGCCGTCGAAGTCCTTGGTCGGCTACAGCACGATCTCGGCCAATCACGCGCCAGCGTCGCCACCGCGTTCGCGCAGCGCGGCTTCGAGTTCCGCGATCCGGGCCTCCGCATCGCGGCGGTGCCGCGCTTCCTGGCGGAAGCGCTGCTCGATGGCGGCCTGCTGGTCCTTGGCCTCCGCGTAGGTAACCAGCGCCTCTCCGGACTCGGGATCGAACCACCGAAGGCGACCGCTCTCGACGTACCCCACCAGGCCGGTGACCTCGCTCGGGATCCCCGCTTGTCCGTCGGGGAGCCTCACGGACGCGATCTCCCGGTAGCTCCCGTCGCTCAGGCACAGGCCCAGCAAACCCGCCGGCTTTTCGCCGTCGGGCGTGTCGAACAGGAAGTACTCGCGCACGCCGAGGGACGCGTACACGTCCCGCTTGGCCGTGTGGTCGTGCGTCCGGGTGCTTGGCGATGCGATCTCCAGAACGAACCGGATGTCGGCGTCGGGCTCGCACCACAGCACGTAGGACTTCCGGTCCTGCCGGTCGGGTACGCCGAACACCACGAACACGTCCGGCGCGACGGAAGCCCGGACGGGGCGCCCGCCTCGGTCGCGGCCGACGTAGTAGACGAACATGTCGCTGTCCACCGCGACGCGGTCGCTCATGTGGCGCAGGTGGTAGCGGATGCTGTCCCGGGAGTAGTCGAGCGGATCCGCCTGGGCGCGGGCGTCAGGCATCGGTCGGTCGTCCGAGCAGGGCAGGCTGTCCTCGTTCTGGGCGAGGATGGCGTCGAGCGCCGGACACGGCGGCGGCGAGTAGGCGAGGGCGAGTTCGACCATGGGAGTCTCCATCGGTGCCCACCTGGGCCGAACCGGAACCTACCACAGCGGGGAGCCGAGCATCCAAGCCGGACGGGGCGTCCTGTGGCGGATGTGGGGGTCCATGGCGCGGTCCGTCGGCAACCGTGACCACATGTTGAGCGGTTACCGGCCATCAGCGAAATGGCTGGTGTCTCGGGTTGGTGTAGGAAATCGCCCTGAGGGTTCCGTCGTCAACGCGGTGCCGGCGGCAAGCCGGCGCGGCGCGCGGACGACGAGCGTCACACAGCGCGACCGAACCGAGAACATCCGCCGGGTCACCGAAATCGCAGCCCTATCGCAAACGCAGGCCTCGTCTACTCGTCTACATCTCGGCATTCATCCATGAGGTATACTTGGATGCGGACCTACATATCTGCGAGCAGCGGGATCAAGGGTCTACCGGAAGGCACGGGCGGGGAAGATCGCAGACTTTACTGGCGTGTCCGCGCCGTACGAGGTGCCTGCCGCGCCGGACCTCGTAATCCCCACTGGCAGCAGCGATGTCGTCGTGAGTCTGGCAGCAGCCGTCGCCTAACGTCGAGGCCCGTTTCGCGATGTGGCCTGCGAACACTGGCATGGTTCGAGTCTTGACCAAGGCCGTGGCCGCTTACGGGATCCGAGAGGCGTCGCACGCAACGCGATTGTCCGCGCACGACGCCTATCGCCCAAGTATCTTGGGCAGCCGCCGGGAACCGTTTCTTCTGATCGGTCACCGTGGTTTGCCTAGGATTACGCAAGCACCAGCACTCGGTGCTTTGGGCCATGGGTTCGTGCGGCCATCGACCATGTTTCCAGTCGGCTGCGATCGAACTCTGCGGGGTAGAGTCTTACAGTCTAATAGTCAAATAAAACAGAGTGTTACATAGACTCAAGACTATACGAAGACGTTGTATCGGCCCGGCAACCACGTGGGGTCTCGGAGTCAGGCTGGGCTAAGGTTCGGCGACCGGTTGCAGCCCAACGCAGGACCGAAATCAGCGGCAAAAAGGGCTTGACGGAAGGTGGATTGGGGCCTTAGAGTGCGCGTGATCGTTCACTGCGAGCCCTTAGGGGGAATTGAGGAGATGCCAAGTATGAACGCAGTAGGAAGGTGCAGCAAAGGCCTGGTGATTGCCTTGGCCTTGTTGGTCGGTACGGTTGCTAGCGCCAACTGGCAAATCAGCAGCACCGACAACCGGGCGCTGGAGTTTCTGGACGCCCCTGGTGTCGAGCATGACCGCGGGCCGCGGTGCACGGTGGTTTTCAACGCCGGCCATGTGATGGCCGACGGCGTGCTTCGCCTTCCCCGGGGCACGCTCGAGATGTTCATCGACCACGACACGGTGGCATACCGCGAGAGTGGCCTTAGTGGGATGGAGGGTGGCAACGATGTCACATTCGCCCCGGCCATCCAGTTCCACCGGCTGAGATCGAACCACTCGGAAGAGGTATCCAACAACGATGGAACCGACCCGGTTGATCCGACGGATCCGGAGCCTTGCGGATGGGATGGGGACTCTTACTACTGCGAGAACCCAGGCATGGAAGGGCGTGAAGGCACCTCATCGACAACGAGGATTGTGCGCAGTTCAGAGGTGAACCTCCTCGTTCGCTCGGGCTACGCAGATTACATGCTCGGCGGACCGTTGCACCGCCGCGGCGTGGAGTTGGTGGAGCCGACCAACGTGAGGGCCGTACGCTACGGCGGCGTACCGATCGATCCGGCGGATCTCCAATCGTCTTACCTGATCGACTACGACGAGGAGGTCTTGGACGCTTTGCGGTACTCGGAAGGCGCTGTCTCCGTTCGGGTCTACTTTCCAGGGTACTTGAAGAACAGTGCGAGGCCGGACAACCCCGAGCATCCGCATTATGTGAACTGGACGCTCGACATGGGCATGATGGAAGGCGAGATGAACGAAGTGTTCACGAAACTCGGGCAGTGTGCGGACGACAACGACATCGACGGCTCCATGGCCCGCAGGGCCGTTCCTGAGGAGCTGCCATAGCCCCTCGGTAGCAGTGCGTCGGCGTCGCGACGACCCAGACGTGCACGGTGACATTGAGGCGGGAGCCCTGTTGGGCTCCCGCCTTTCTTTTTCTGTGTACGCCCCCAGTGCGCTTGTCCCTGGGTGGGGCTGTTTTTTCTTGGGGACATTGGGCTGGTCTTTCCGGCGGTGTGTTGTGTGGCTGACCGAAGGCTGCCCTTGTGGAGTTCAGGCGCTATAGCACGTCGCACATCAGTTTGGAGTATTTGGCGTAATCGGCTTCGCCGTTCACGTAATTCCGTAGATGGACCGGAACGTCCCGCTTGGGCTTGGCGCGTACTGCGGCCTTGGCGAGGAAGCGCTTTGCGTGAGTCGTCAGTTCAGGGTCGAGGTCGAGGTTGCGCATGATTTCGCGCCAGACGGCCCACTTGCGTCGACCAAACACCCGGTCGTAGGAGACATAGAGGATCCGACGGCCGAACACACGTTTCGCCTGGATGGCCAGCCGAATCGACTCGTTCCAGTCTGCGACCGCACGCTGGAAGTCGTTTTCCTCGGGCCACGCGTCATCGGCGGCGGTGGCGCGGCGTTGCCAGGAGGCAGCGACGCTTACGGGATCCCGAACGATGTAGATTACGACGCACTCGGGGAAGGCCTTGTCGAGGAAATCGAGCCGGCGATAAAGGTTGGGAACCTTGTCGCCAACGTACTTGGCCGAGTCGTACTTGCGCCTGGCCTTCGCCGTGTCGTTGAGATAGCTCCTCTCAAGGTCGATGTTGGTGTCGCCGGGGGTGACTTCGAAATAGCGCTCCTTGGTGAAGAGCTCAGTCAGGTCGTCGGACGGACGCGCGGTCATCAGGCGGCTCTTGTACCGCTCGATGCCGACGACGATGTCCGGGTGCGTATTCAGAAGCCGGGCCAAGGCCGTTGTTCCGGAGCGTCCCGTTCCGCAGACGAATATCCGCTTTTTCGCGGCTTCATCCGCGCCCCCCGGGTTCGAACGTCCTGCCACCCAGTCACGATATGCGTGGATCACCTCCGTCGCTTCGCCGTCCAGGGCGACGGCGCCATCCTTGAGCCAGATGACGCGATCGCAGAGTCGTTCCACGAAGTTCAGATTGTGGGATACGAGTGCCACCGCCTTGGTGCCCTGCATGACGTCCAGCATGGCCTTGCGCGACTTCTCCCGGAAAGCCTGGTCGCCCACCGAGAGGACCTCGTCGATCAGCATGAGATCCGGGTCGAGGTTGATGGCCGTCCAGAAACAGAGCCGAGCACGCATGCCCGTGGAGTAGGTTGCGACCCGCCTTTGGATGGCCTCGCCGAGCCCCGCCAAGTCGGCGATGTTGGCGACCCGGGCTTGCGCGTCACGCGGCGACAGACCGCTCAAGACCCCATGCAGGACGATGTTGCGGACGCCCGAAAGCTCCGCATCGAAGCCGGCGCTGAGCGACAGCAAGGCGGTACTCATGCCTTCCGACTCGAAGGAGCCGGCGTCCGGTCGAAGGACGCCGGCCATGACACGAAGTAGGGTCGACTTGCCCGTACCGTTGCCCCCGATGACGCCGACTTTCTCGCCGGAACCGATCGTGACGGATACGTCCTTCAGTGCGCTTACGGGGCTTCCAGTGATCGTACGGTCACGGTATCGAACGTGGACGTTGGCCAGGCGCATCAGGAAATGATCCGGCGAGTGAGTTGCTGATCGTAGTACCGGTACGCCAACGCCATCGCCGTGATCCAGGCGCCACTGACACCGGCCACGGCGGCGCACCACAGGAAGTCGGGCAACAGCCCGTCGAGTAGCACGAGGCGGTACTGCTCAAGGAGCACGGCCATCGGATTCAGGCGGAACCAGTCCTGGGCCGCGGGCGGAAACGAGTCGATGTCGAAAAAGATGCCCGAGCAGAACATCATGAGTTGCAGACCCGAAACGACGATGAACCGGGTGTCCGGTAGCCATGCGCAAAGGAACGCGACCGTCAAGGCGCATGCGACGATCAGCAAGAACTCGACCGTGAGCAATACGGGCAGCACGAACCATGAAACCGATGGCCCGGAAATGGTCCCAAGGACGGTGAGCAGGATTCCGTAGACGAAGACCTGCTTATATGTGACTGTGATTGCGCTGATCACTGGGAATATGGGCTTGGGCACCTTCATCTGAAGGATCAGGCCCTTGGCGGTGTTTAGGCTTTGCGTGGCGTTGCCGACGCCGTTCGAGAACCAAAGCCATGCCGTGACCCCGACGATCAGGAAGTAGACGAACTCCTCGCCCCGTGGGCGAATGAACGTAAACACGACGAAAAAGACGCCTGTCATGGCCAGCGGCTCCAAGATCCACCAGAGCCAACCGAGGTGGTACTTGGATGCATCCGAGACGAGGTTTAGGTAGCCGCGGTAGAGACCGTAACGCCAGAACCGCGCCTCGATCAGGATCGATGGCGGGCGCCCGAAACGGAGCGAGTCAGGCGCGTGGTCGGTGTGCGTCGGCAAGGCGTGTCAGCTCCTCGTAGGCCTTGAAGTCGGCGTTGCGTTCGACGTAATCGGTCACTTCGTCAGGCACATGCCGCCCCGACGCCGCGATGGCACGCGACTCGCTGAGGAAGCTCATCATGGATGAGCGCCAGTCGTCCGTGCCGTGCGCGGCGGGGTCCAAGTGGAGTCTCGACAGGACCGCAGTGATCGTCGCCTCGGGACGCCGGACGAAAAGGTCCTCGTAGTTCACGATCATCAGATCGTCACGCAACATCTCGATCGATGTTGTGACGTGTCGGATCGAGGCGTTCCACTCCTTGACCGCGGCCTTGTAGTCATTGGCGTTCCGCCACCGATCACAGGGGTTGTCCGCTCGGATCTGCCACGATCGCGCCACGTGCACTGGATCACGCAACATGAACACGACACGACACGCCAGGAATGTCCGGCGCAGGAATCGAAGTCGTCGGTACAAGTGCGGGCACTTGTCACCGACGTAGATGGCGTTGTCATACTTCTTCTTCGCGAGTAGGACCTTCTTGTCGAAGGTCGTCTCAGCGCTCACGTTAGTATCGTCGGTCGAGAAGTCGAAGAAACGGTCCTTGCGGAACAGGGCGCGGAACCCGGCATCATCGAGTTCACCTTTGGAGTAGCGGCGTTTGAACCGCTCGATTCCGATCACGATATCCGGATGGCAGTTGAGCGTCCGCGCCATGGCGGTGGTCCCTGACCGGGGTGTGCCACAGACGAAGAGGTAGTCGCGGAACTCTGTCATGTCCGGGCGCGCGCGTCATGGGCTTCTCCGACGAAGGCTTGCAGATACACCGGCGCGTGGCGATTGAGTAAATGCCGCGTCTCGAGATCGCGTTTCGCTTGGTCCCGGATTGCCGCGCGGAGGTCGGCATCGGCCGCAAGTTCCCGCAAGCCTTGGGCCCAGGCCGCCGGCGTGTTGTCCACGACGAAGGCGTTTTTGCGGTGACGCGCGATCGACCCGTGAGCGCCGCGACTCGAACAGATGACACTGCAGCCAAGAGCTGTGAGGGCGAGGAACTCGAGGTCCGAGCCATGCGTGTCTTCGTCCGCTGGCAGCACCCCGATCTGCCAGCGGTTACGCGCGCGGAGTTGCTTGACGTCGTCTTCGAAAGATCCGGCTTGTTGGCACGGCATGACGTCTGCCGCGAGCACGTCGCTCAACTGGGCGACGGCATCGCGGACCATGCGGTCGACCGGGTCTGCGTGCAGCCCAAGGACCACGCACCGTAGGTCGTCGCCTGGATCGACTCCAAGCGTCCGTTCCCCGTGGATGGTGTCCTCAAGCCATAGCCTCTCGTCCAGTGCCGGCGGGACAACGACGACCTTGGCGGCGTACGGTTCCACGTGTGCCGCGACGGCTTCGGACGGCGCGACCACGCGTGTAGCGTTCCTGAGCAGGAACGCTGCTGCGGCGTCTGTTTCGGGGGGAGATTCCCCGAAGTCCAACGGCCGGGCAACGCCGTAGACGAGATCGGCGCCGATGGCGATACATCGGTCGACGATTCGCCGTGCCTCGGCGACCGCCTGGATCGTGCGGTCGTACACGACGCACACATCCGTCGAACGCCCATCGATCTGGTCGATGGCGTGGGCTTCGTGAACGCGCACGTGGCTCCGCAGCGAGTGGTGGCGAAGTGGCAACAGCACACGCTGCGGCAACGAGTGGTTCTCTATTGGCCGGTTCGCGTTCGTGGCGACCAGGACCCGCACCACGGCTTGCGAGCTCGCGACGGGGTTTCCGAGGCGGCGATACGCCACGGCTTCGGCGCATCGGTCGTGCGCCTTGAGCGCGCCGGCAAGCCGGAACACCGAGAGTTCCGAGAGACTTGCGCGGACGACGTCGAACCGAGCGGCCGTGGCGAGGCCCCGCTGATTGAGCCGCCTCCGCAACCGCGAGTCTTCGACGAGGCGTGTGACGGCTTCCGACATGTCCTCGACCGACGCGGTGTCGACCACGAGGCAGTTGTCGCCGTCCACCGCGTATTCATAGATGCCGCCCACGGCGGGCAGGACGACGGCGCAGCCGCAGGCCATCGCTTCGAGACCGGTACGCCCGAACGCTTGGTAATCCGAGAAATCGACGAATACATCGGCCTCCCGCAAAAGGTCCGCCACGCCTTCGCGCGGCAAGATGCCGCGGTTCTCGAACCTCGAGTCGAGGCGGAGGTCGGGAGCGTTACGCCGGACATAGGTGGTCAGGTTCTGTGGTTCGCAACCGAAAAGCAGCATGCTCACGCGCCCATCGACACGTCGAGCCACATCCGCAAGGACACGCAAGGTCCGCAGGGGAGCCCGTCTCGGTGTCGTGGGTCTGATCATCGCGGCGACGCGCACATGGTCTCGTGGCGACGCTTCATGTCCCTCGGGTGGATAGTAGACACCGTGGTCGAGGCTTGGCGCGACGCGGTACACATCCCGTCCATGCCGTTCGCGCACCGTTCGACAGATCCAGTCCGTCTTGGCCATCAGGACCATGTCCGGGATCAGTGTGTAGGAATTGGTGGCAATGGCGCGGCTCTTCGGGTCGCCGGGAAAGAACCAGGGCTCGTAGTCCTGGACGTAGTAGACGTAGAGCTTGTCGGGGTAACGGACGGCCACGGGCGCGATCAAGGCCGGCGACGACCACAGGGTTGCCACGATGATGTCGAAGTCGGATGCCTTGTCGAGCAGGTCCTGGTCGGAGTCGAAGAACACGAAATAGACCTTCTCGGCGAGGAGGTCCGCGTAGAACTGCTCGAAATCCTTGAGGTACTTCACATGGGTGGCGACCTTCGCATCGACGCCCAAAGACCGCATGCCCATCACTTCTTGGATGACCGAGTTGGCGCCGCCGCTACCACCGCGGACGGGAAGCACGAAAAGCACGCGCTCGGTGCCTCGGTCCGTGGTCGTAGCGCCAGACGGCTCGGCGACGTCCTTCAGGCGCGACTTGACGGCATCGCGGATGTCCCGGAGCACGGGTGAGTTTCGCAGTCGGGCGCCGCCTTCCTGGATCTGCTCGTCGCCATGTTTGTCGCGCAAGGCTTGCCCCCCGGCCTTCGCGAGGCGGAGGCGCGCCGCATGCCCGAAGCTCTTCGACTTGCCGTGGTAGACGAAGCACTGATCGGCGATCGCCAAGGCGAACCCCTCGGCTCGGGCACGCAGGCAGTAGTCGTTCTCCTCGCCGTAGCCCTTCGGGAACGTGACCTCGTCGAGGAGGCCTACTGTCTCGATGACCCGCCTGCTGACCATGAAGCAGAATCCGTTGACGAAGTCGACACGCGGGAACTGCCGCTGCGAGACCCGGTGTACCAGCTCCGCGAACTCGTCGACGTTGTAGCCTGGCGGCAGGTCGTTCACGGCCCATTCGCCGCCGTCGACGACTTCGGGCACGGATTGGTAGCTCGCCGCGTTGGACAGGGGGCCGACGATGCCTACGTCTTGATTACTCAGCATGCATTCGAGAAGGTGTTCGAGCCAAAGCCGGGGGACGATCGTGTCACTGTTCAGCAACACGACGTGGTCGGCCCCGCTGGTTGCGAGGCCCCGATTCGCGGCGCAGGTATAACCGAGCGGGCCATTGGTCTCGATCAGCTCGACGTCCGCCTTGCGGTTTGCGGCGAACTGGCGAAGCCAACCGGTCGTTTCAGCGTCGGAGCCGTCATTGACGACGATCAACCTGAAGTCGACAGTACTCCGGGTCAGTACGGACGCAAGGCACTGCCGGACATCCTCGATGGCGTTGTGTACGCACACTACGACGTCCACCGAACATTGGTACACCGCGGGAGATGGCGCTCGGCCCACTGTCGACCGGCTTCCGGCATCGGGCTGTCGGCTGTCGGCCTCGGGGGACTGCGTGGCGGGGGGCGAATGAGCGGGGCGTGGATCTGCCGCCGGTTCTGGGAGTTCCGGGACATAGATTTGGCCGCGCTCGACGACGTTTGGGTGTGCTGTTGCTGCCTGAGTCCGCGCGCTGGAGCCCCCGGCCCGGTCGGTCGGGACTGGTGTCGAGACCCCGTCCGGCAGTGCACCCTTGTCGCTCCGGTACTCCCCGACCAAGGCCGACATGGCGTCCACGGCGGTCGCTGGCCGTCCCTTGCGCACTATTCGTCGATGCAGGGACAGTAGGAAGTTACCAAGTCGCCAGCGCCGTGACCCTTGAAGCGACTCGACGATGGCCGCGAGTTGGTCCGCGAAGTCCCTCAGTATCGCGACCTCGAACCGGTTTTTCGCCAGTTCGGCGGAGCGCTCGAAAAGCATCCGGGACAAGGCAAGTCGCCGGTGGGCATCGGCGCTGACCAACTCGTCGGCCACGCGTGGCTGATCGCCTGCAAGGCCGAGTTCGACAAGCTTGTTTCGGCTGTCGGCGACCAATCCGGGCGCCCGCTCGGTGGCTTGGTACGCAATGACGGCTTCTTGAAGGCGCGCGCCGATGGTGTGGCGCTTGCTCCGGATGACGGATCGCGGATGTACGGACAGCAAGATGCTGCCGAGGCGCCACCGTCGGGAGTGCAGACAAGCTTCGATACCCTGTTGGAGGTGGCCGGTGAGTTCCTCGAGTTCGACGATTTGGGCCTTGGCGAGCGCGATCTGGGCATCCAGTGACTGCACGGACTGCCGTGCTTGGCCGCGGTGGGCGGCGGCCTCAGTCTGGACGTTGACCTTGTACCGATCCAGAGCGTCCCGTTGCCGCTGCAGCGTGTCGCGTTCGCCCTCCAGCCGCTCGCGGTGCTTGGTGAGGGTCGAGCGCTCATGCGCATTCACTTCGGCTTGCTTCTGGAGCGCAGCGTACTCATTCCTCAGCCGCTCGCGGTCGTGCTCTAAACTGTCTTTGGCCCCCTCCAGCTCGCGGACTTCCCGCTCACGGTTCGATAGCCTCGCCGTGAGTTCGCGGCGCTCGGCCTGCACATGTTCGATTGTCTTGCGGGCGGTCTGGTACTGCTCGTCGCGGACGGCCAGCTTGGTGGTGAGTTCTCGTACCTCCATGTCTCGCCTGGCCAGTTTGGCCGCCGCGTCCCGGCGTGCCCTTTGCGCCTGCGCAATGGTCTGGCGGGATGAGCGGATCGTCTCGTCCCGCGTGGCGAGCTTGGTTGCAGCGTCCCGGAGTTCAAGCTCGCGCTTGGACAGCTTCAGAGCGAGGTCGCGACGTACCGCCTGGGTCTGCTCGATTGTCTGACGGGACGAACGGATTCTCTCGTCCCGCCGGGCGAGCTCGGTCGCTAGCCCCCGTAGCTCTGCGTCTCGCTTGCCAAGCTGGGTGGTAAGCCCCTTCCGCAGCGCTTCCAGCTCGCGCCGAGTTGCCTCGGCTCTGGTCTCGGCTACACGGAGGCGCTCCCGGGTCTGTTCGCCCGTCGCGAGGGCGTGACGTAGCTCAAGCCCCCTCAACGCCAACTGCGTTTTCACGTTGGGGTCGCTTCGTCGTTCGTTGCTGGCCCGCCAGCGTTCGGTCCGTTCGCCAATGTCGACGCTGGCCTCGTAGGTCGCCAGCGTATCGATAGTCTTGTTGGACAACGAGGCGCTGGCGACTCCGTCGAGTGGCCCGTCGGCGGTGAGCGCACGGTACAGCTCCAACTGACTGGCGGTCGCCACGGCCTGGACGGATTTCAGCTCGTGGCGGTGATGACGGAGTCCGTGATCCAGGAATGCGCCGAGCTCCCGCGGGGCCGGCACCCGTAGTTCGTACGCGCCGTATTGCTCCAATGCGGCGTGGATGGTCCCCACCGTGGTCGTGGGGTTGTTGAGTAGGTCCTCGTAGGACACGATGTAGCGTGGCAATCCATCCGAGGCTCTCAGCGCAAGCCGGTTGTAAAACTCCCACAACGCTAGGCCAACCCGGATCGGGACGCCGTTCCGTGCCTTGAGCGAGTGGGCCACTTCGAGGGGATTGCGGTGGATGTGTATGCAGAACGGCATCTCGAGAACCGCTCTCCAGAGGGGGAACAGCAGGCAGAACCTCGGCTCCTTGAGGAACCACGGGCGGTGCGCATCCATGTCCATGACGATGTCGGCCATGGCGGCGCGATAGTCGTCCATCCTTTCGTCAGGCAATGCGCCGACGTCGAATGCTGAGACGCAATCCCAGTCGCAACCTGCGTTGAACAGGATCGTGTCGTTGAGCGTGCGGACATCCCGCCGCTCCCAAAACCCTTTCCGATTTTCCGGATTTCGCCCGGTGCTGACCTGCTCGCCGCCGAAATACAAGCCCATCAGGTTCAGCACGCGCGCCAGAGCCGAGGTGCCGGACCGGTGCATACCCAGTATGAAGACCTGCATTGGCGTTGATCCCGCTAAGTGGTTATGCGTGCCGTAGAGCCGTGTAGCGGTGCCAGTTGAGGGATTTCCATGGAATAGGACGTCAACGGAGCGCGGGAACCTCGGCCCGAACGCCGGGATACAACGTCAATCGAACCACATGACGGCACCATACTATCACCCGGCGGGATTGGTCTGCCTACGTCCAGCTCGTCCAGGGTTTACGGATCATTGGTGAGCGGGATGCCAGGGGGCGCGGTCCTCTGGCCGCACGGAATACGCCTCGATCCGGATTGCGCGCGAGGACGTCCGCGCCCGCCTTGCCAAACATCTGTCCTACTACACCCGCTCGTCCGCGCGGGGGCCGACGTCGGGGTGGTTTGTCGACTCTGTCTGCGGTGGCATCTGGCCAAGCGCGAGAGTGGTCGCCAACTCGTGCTGGTCATCTGCCACGGTCGCAGTGCGACGGCCGAGGAGACGACTGGGGATCGACAGCAAAGCGTTGCCCAGTCGCCAGCGCCGGGTTGTGGTGATGGCTAGGAAGGCGGTTGCCAAATCGGCGGACAGGCGCTTCAAGGAGCGCAGTTGAGCTCTGACTCGGGCGGACTCGAGATCGCGTCGCTCCGCGTTCTTCAGCAGGATCCTGTTGCGCAGCCTAGCGTTCGCGTACTCGCGCTCGCGGCGCTCGGCGTCTCTCGACAGGAGCCGAATCCGGGCCATCGCGCACGCGTAGCGACGTTCCGAATCCTGCAGGTCCTGGCGGAGTTCCGAGCATAGGCGCTCCAGGCTTGCACGCGCTTGGGTGAGCCGCTGCCGGTTGCGTTCATGGCGCTGGAGGGTCGAATGATCTTCCACAGACGGAGACCGAGATGTCGTGCGGTCCGGCACACCGGCCTCGGTCACGGGTGTGTCTTCCGCATGCTTCGGATGTACATGCCGCTGGTCCTTCGGCACTGTCCGTTCGATTCTCTAGGCTGGCGGGCACCTACTCGTCGATCACGGTCTGTCTGTCGGGGAGCCAAGCGTCTCGCAATTGCCTCCGTTGAGCCCATGGCAGCGACAGCTCGCAATGGCGCGACACAGGTCGCGAAACGCGACAGGCCGGATGGTAGCATTTTGTTCGGGATGCCGCGTGGACCAGCGACGGCACTGGCGGCTCTGACGGGACGCACATAGGAACACGAGATGGGTGTGAGCAGCGAGACTCCCCGGACGGGAACCGTCGACGGTGGCCGCGGTGAGACCGGCGTCTCGGCCCCGGTGCGACAAGCGTTGGCCTCGGAGCGCATAGAGGTCCTGACCCGCACGGTCGGCGAACTGCAAGCGACGAGAAGCGAACTGCAGTACGACTTGAGCGTTGCGCTCGACTCGCTGGCCGAGGAACGGAAACGCTTTGCAGTCGCTGTGGCGCAGCACAAGACCGCACTCGCTGCAGCACAACACGAGGCAGCCCTTGCCGAGGAGAGGCACCGAGTGGCGAACGGCGAGCGCGCCCTCGACGCGGTTCGCGAACTTGCCGCGCTGCGACTTGAGGTCGCCCGTGTCGAACGCGACAACGAAGCACTGCGCGAAAGGGTACGACAGCTGTCTGGCTTGCCATCCTTGCTCGAACGGCGACGCGCACACCTTGCTGACCTGCGGGAGAGGCTCTCGCTGGTTGTGCATGACCGGAAGTCCCTCCGTCGGGAGCTGAAAAGGCGTGCGGGGGTGCTGGCGCGGCTGCGGTCGGACCTTCGGGCGGCACGAGGCTCCGTGTCTGCACTGGAACGTAGCGTACGCGGTCTCGAACGCGAGACCTTGGTGCTTCGAGGCGAAGCGACCGCGAACGCGAGGCTGCGGAAACAGGAAGCGGGCGCGAACAGAATTTTGCGGAAACAGAACGTGGAACTGGTGCGCTTGGTCGATGAACTCGGCGAAGGGTTTCATGCCGTGCTCGCCAGCCACCGTTGGCGCTTGGGCGCGGCGTTGTTGGCCCTGCCTCGGCTTTTGCTCTTCCGTCGCAGCGCGCCAACGGCGCCGGACGCGATGTTGCGGCTCGTGGCGGAGCACCGCCGGCGGCAGCAGAATGCCTTGGAACCGCTCCCGGCCGATCGGGAGGTTGCGCACGGCAAACCTGGCGGTGAAATCGGCGGACCTCACGGGTAGCACGCTAGGGTCACATGCTGACGCACTGGGTCATCGTCGCCCCTCGAAACCGCGACGCGGATCATCGGGTGCCGCGCCGATTGAGGGCAGCACTCGGTCGCCACCTCTACTACAAGCCGGACGACGTCCTGTGTCATCGACACGCATCCGGTGTCTGGACGATCGGCGTATCTGCAGCCAGTCGAGTGTGGGGCATGGATGTCCCTTGGGCACTGGAAGATGAAGCCTTCGTCGTGGTGGCCGGTACGCCGACACTGGAATCGGCGCCGGCTGGCGGACTCGCGTCGATCCCCTCGCGGCTCAAGGCTTGGCTGGACGACGCGGGCATCCAACAAGTGTTCGAGAAGGCCGGAGGGACTTACAGCGTCGGCATGCTCGACTCCGGGGGGATCGCCGCTTTCGCGGACTTCAGCGGCTACAACTCGTGCTCCTACCTGAGCACGCGGGACTACGTCGCGGTGGGCAATCTGCCGGGCTTGGTGGGCGCGTTCAGATGTCGGTTCCCGGATGTGCATGACGCGGACACCGAGACCCTCGGTTGGTTGGCGGCCACTACCATGGTGATCGGCGACCGGACGGCATTCAAAGGGGTGCGTCGTCTGCGCACGGGTCACCGATTGCGCGTTCGACTTGGCCCCCGGCTCTTCGATGTGGACGAACCGGTGGTTGCGCCGATGGCACCCATACACTTCACTCCACTCGAAGGTCATTCGATCGACGCCATCGACTTCGGTGCGGTGGTTGAGACCTTCGGCAACCGCATTCGCTGGTGCAGGGACCAAGGCATCGGTTTCCGTTCGCATTTGACGGGCGGACGGGACACCCGTGCGGTCGTCGGAATCCTCGCGCACAACGGGCTCTTGGGCGCGGTCCCGGAGTTCATCACGAATGGTTCCGAACGGAACGGCGACGTGATGATTGCGCGCCGGCTGGCCGGCGCCGTAGGCGTTACCGGGCGCCACTCCATCCGCAGGGGCTCGAAGTCAGCCACGCGGATGTCGGCGGTGCGTCTGGCTGACGCCCTCACCCGGTGCGCGTTCGTGTTCTCATGCCAGTTGACGCCTTTTGACGGGCGGTTGGCGCCAGCGGCCCGACCTGGGCGGGACGTCATGCTGATGGGCGGCGGCGGCGAGATCTACCGTCAGGAGTGGGGGAGTGCCGATGTGCTGTCAGGGCGGGACCGAGCTGCGATGGCGCTCAATCTGTTCTGTCGCTTTGATCGTCTCGACCTCGTTGACGACGCCTACCGGGCCAACTGCAAGGGCGTGGTCGAGCGAGAACTCGACTACCTTGCAAGTACGGGCGTCGTAAACCTGACCGGCGCGTTCTACCTGGAAGAGCGCTTGGCCAACTGGGGCTGCGCTCATTTCAGCAACAGCACGTCGGCGCAGTTCCCGCTGCTTCTCGACTTCGCGTTGGCTCGCTCCGTCTTTGCGTTGCACGATGTCGGCGAGGACATCCATTTCGAGATCATGCGCCACTGCGACGAGGCGCTTCTTGACGTGCCGTTCCTGAACCATCGTTGGGCGCCGAAGACGGAGGAACGCGCACGACGGCTAGGCCTGTCGACAGAGCCGCTGCAAGTGGGGGTGGAGCGAAGTTTCCCGTGGCAGTTCGACTGCTATCGTCGGTTCAGGAATGCGCTGATCGATTTCTGTATCGACTGCGGCGGCGCAATGCACGACGTGATTCCGGGTTCGCGGTTGAGATCCTTGCGACGCAGACCCGTGGAGCCTTTCTCATCGGCACACGTCAAGATGCTCTTTGGACTCGTGGCCGCGGTGACCTTCGCCGAGGGTGGTTACATCCGCTCCCGTGACTTCGAGGACGAGTCGCCGATCGGGTTCGCCGGCAATGGAACGGGCGAGAAGCTCCGTGACATCTGCCAGTACGGCGACCGGGCCCCGCAGTTCGACATCCGCGACGAGTTGCTCCGACGTCTGCAAGCGGCTGATCGGTGATCCGCGTGCCAGCGGACACTGACGTTGGAACCGGAGTGTGCGGGCCTCTGGCCTGCACCGGGAACCCCCTCAGTCTCGATGCGGACGAGAACCCGCGCAGCCCGTCGATGAACGCGGATCGTGCAGTTTCCGCCGGTTGGTAGGCAAGGTCTTTCGGTAATGGATCTGAGCGGCTACGACTTCCTGGACTTCGGCGCGTCGAAGAACGGGCTCTTCGAGTTCGCCAACGTGCGCTTAGGCGGGACGAACGGTCTTGGGGTGGACACCGATCCACGTAAAGTGGCGCTGACGCGCAGCCTCGGACACGATTGTATGGTAGGCGACGTCTCGCGGATCGACTGGCCCGAGGACTCTGTTCGGTTCGTCACGATGAGCCACGTACTGGCGCGCCTGCCTGATCTCGAAGCGGTGCAGCGCGTGCTGGCCGGTGCCGCCCGGGTCGCGTCGGACTTCCTCTTCATCCAGGGTCCGTTCTTCGATGCCGACGGGGCTCTTGCTGAGGACGGTCTGAAGCTCTACTGGTCCGACTGGGCCGACCATCCGTGCCGTCTGACCACGGCTGCGTTGCGGGAGACGCTGGACGCGCTGGGGCTGCACGACTACGTCTGCATGGGCCGAGCGGAGGTGGCGGGCTCGGCGGACCCGGCGGTCCACCCCCTGGACTCGCCGCCGGACCAGCATGGCTACGACGCCGACGAGCATCCGCCGAAGCCGGCGGTGTCGTTCGCGGCGCCGAAGTACCCGGATCCCGTCTACCGGGAGATGGTGTGCGTGGTGCGCCTGCGCGACTTCCCCGGCTGGCCGGACGTGGTCGCCGCGCGCAAGGGCTGCGAGTGGATCGCGCCGAGGCTGCCGAAGCTGAAGGCCGACATGGACGTGAGCGGGTACGACTTCCTGGACTTCGGCGCGTCGACTGGCGAAGCCATCGAGTTCGCCCGGGCGCGCCTCGGCGGCACGAACGGCCTCGGCGTGGACATCGACCCGCAGAAGGTGGCCCGGATGCGGAGCCTGGGCTACGAGTGCGCGGAAGGAGACGTGACCCGGATCGACCTGCCGGAAGACTCGGTCCGGTTCGTCACGATGAGCCACGTACTGGAACGTCTGCCGGATCTCGAAGCGGTGCGGCGCGCGCTGGCCGGTGCCGCCCGGGTCGCGTCGGACTTCCTCTTCATCCAGGGTCCGTTCTTCGATGCCGACGGGGCTCTTGCCGAGGACGGTCTGAAGTTCTACTGGTCCGACTGGACGTACCACACGTGCCATTTGACGACGGACGCCTTGCGCGAGACGCTCGACGCGCTCGGGCTGCGCGACTACGTGTGCATGGGCCGGGCAGAGGTCGCGGACTCGACGGACCCGGCGGTCCATCCGCTCGAGTCGCCGCCGGACCAGCACGGCTACGACGTCGACGTGCATCCGCCGAAGCCGGCGGTGACGTTCGCGGCGCCCGGGTACCCGGATCCCGTCTACCGGGAGATCGTGTGCGTCGTGCGCCTGCGCAGTTTTTCGGGCTGGCCGGACGTTGTCGCCGCACGGCATGGTTGCGAGCCGATCGTCCGCTCTGGGGACGAAATCGGCGCCGCGTCGAAGCCTGCCGTTGGACGAGGTTCGAAGCCCGGCAGTAGGATGCGCAGCCTCTTTGACCGCGTCGCCGCTTGGCGGTCGGCATAGCGTCCTTTCGCCCGCGGGCGAGCGGCAAGCTGTTGGCAACGCCTTGCGGTTGCCTTAGGTTGGGTCGACGCTAGGCGACTCGTCTGGATCGGGCGAGCGCTGCTGCCGGTGCTCCGACACGAGTCGCAGCATCGCATCCGGGGCCGCTGGCGGCTTGGCGCGGGAGAGTAGCCGATGCGGCCAAGTCAGCGCGCCGCCCCAACGCCATCGGCGGCTGGCAGCAACGGCGACCAAGCCTTCGTTGAGGTGGTCGAGCAAACGCTCAAGCCGGCGGTTGCGCTCTAGGACGGTCCTGGTTCGCGCGGATTCGGCCCGGAGCGTTCGCCGGTCACGCTCCAGCGTCTGGATGCTGCGGCGTAGATCAGCCGCGCGCTTTCGTGCCGCCTGCAGGTCCGAACGTATGCGGGCCAACAGTCGACCGCGCTTTTGCAGTTCGCCACGTAGGGACTTCCTGCTGTTGGCAACCACCGAGAGCCGAGCGCGCGCTTCGGCAAGCTGTGTCTGTGCCTTTCCAAGCATTGACGGCAATCCGTGTACCGCCCCAAGCAGCGCTTCGTTTTCGCGTTCGAGTACGGACGCTCGCGCGCGCAAGGCTGCGAGTTCGGCCTGATGCGCGGCACTCCGCTCCGTAACCACCGCGAGTTGCTCCGCGACCGCCGCGCGTTCTCGCTCGGCCACAAGTGCATCACCCATGTCGCTCGCGCGTTTCCGGAGTTCGCCTAGCATTGCCTTCAACTCGTGGGTCAGGTGGTCCGCGTCGTCAGTCCGCGGTGCGGGCGGTGGCTGGCGCCGCGAGACGTCGTTCTGAACAATGCCCTGGATGAGGTCCACGTTCGTCAGCAGCGACTCTACATGGTCGCGGTTGGGCCCGTATTCCGGGCGGTGATGAGCTAGACCCAGGTCCATCAAGCCGAGAAGAAGCCGGTATTGACGGTCGAAATAGGGAACCAGCTGCAGCCACACCGGACTACGCATGAACTCTCGGTACGCGTTGAAGTGCTTCGGCTTGGACAGGCCCCAGTCGAGCGCTCGCTTCCCACGGACCGACGGTGCGGGTAGCGGTGCCCGTCTGGGGCTCATGTGGTAGCCGTGTACGCCCCGCAACACCCCTGGTGGCGGCGTTCCCCATCCGCGTGCGGTAACCAGGGCATAGAGGAGTTCCTCGTCGCGGCGTGGGTCGGCACCGTCAGGCAGCCTCACGGGGTAGTACGCATCGCTGCGCGTGAAATGGAGTCCGCTAAGGGCCAGTCGTCCTTTGCGGACCTCATTGCTGTATGGCAGGCCGTGCCGGGCCATACGGTCTATGTGGATGTCGGTGACGGCTTCGAGAATCAGGATGTCGATGTCTCCGATGTACGTGAACTCGGTGATTTCTCTCGGAGTCTCGAGGAATCGGACGCTATTGGGGGGTATGCCCGCCCAACGGGCACCGCGGAGGAGGATGCGATCCTCGCCGAAATGCTCTCTTAGGATGCCCAGCGCTCGCTCGTTGCTGCTGCGGAACGCGCCCACGTCCTGCAGGCAGACCTCTACGCGAGCATCGGAATTGTGGTACAGCGCGCTCACGATGTACGGCAGTACGAAAATCTCGTAGCGCGTGTCGGCGGCCGTGAAGAAGGTGGTACGACTCATGGGCCTCGTGTCCGCTGATGCGGCCCGGCGCTCACGCGGGCAGGCGCGACCGCAGGTACTCCTGCAGGTGACGGTCCCAACGCTGCGCCTCGTATGCGAACGTCCGCGCTGCCTTGGTTGAGTCCAGCCGCGAGTTGAGCGGTCGTGCCGCTTTGGCCGGCCACTCCGCCGTCGTGATCGGCAGAATCTCCGGCACGTCCTCGAGTAGCCCGATCTGCGCCGCCGTCGACACGATCCGCCTTGCGAACGCACACCAAGATAGCGTCGGCACCGTGGAGAAGTGGTATGTGCCCCAGGCATCCTCGGTCGTGTCGACGGTCTCGGCGATCCGGCGGACGGCGTCCGCGATCGCGGTGGCAGGCGATGGTGAGCCGATCTGGTCGTCCACGACCGTCAACCTTTTGCGGCTTCGGGCGAGGCGAAGAACGGTATCGACGAAGCTACGCCCGACGCGCCCGAAAACCCAGCTCACGCGTAAGATGATGTGCCGGTGGGTGGCGGCGCGCAGTTGCTCTTCGCCGGCGAGCTTCGAGGCGCCGTAGACGCCTAGGGGATTCGGTGCGTCGTCTTCGACGTAGGGCGTCGGTTTTCGACCGTCGAAGACGTAGTCCGTGGAGAAATGGATGATACCGACGTGGCGATCCGCACAGACGCGACCGAGGAGCGCGAGGGCATCGGCGTTGACCGCATGGGCGAGACCGCTCTCGTCCTCGGCGCGGTCCACGGCGGTGTACGCAGCGCAGTTGACAACCAGGTCGGGCATCGCCTCGTCGAACCTTCGATCGATCGCCTCTGCACTCGTGATGTCCAAGTCCCCGCGGCCGTAAGCACTCACTTGGAAGGTCTCGTCGGAGAGGGCGACCACCTCGGATCCCACTTGTCCATGGCAACCCGTCACGAGAACTCTCATCGTCCGAGATACTCGTCCAAGGTGGGATTCGCGGCATCCGCCGCGGACACGATCGGGCGATCAACTGGCCACTCGATCCCAATGGACGGATCGTCCCAGCGCACGCCCCGCCCGTCGTTCGCGTCGTAGTAGGTCGTGCACTTGTATTCGAAGTCCGCGACGTCCGAAAGTACGCAGAAGCCGTGCGCGTAGCCGGGCGGGATGAAAAGCTGCGCATGGGACTCGTCGTCGAGCGTGACGCCAACGTGCTGCCGGAAGGTCGGCGAGGAAGGATCGATGTCCACCGCGACGTCGAATGCACGTCCGCGGGCGACCCGTACGAGCTTCCCCTGCGGCGAGCGCTCTTGGAAGTGCAACCCGCGCAGTACGCCCCGCCCCGACCGGGAGTGATTGTCCTGGACGAATTCGTAGCCCAAGCCGTAGCGTTCGGCCTGGAAGGTCTCGAGGAAGAAGCCGCGCTCGTCGCGGAACACATCGGGGTGGATGATCAGGACGCCCGGCAAGGGCGTCTGGTCAATTCGCATAGCCGTCGGTCGCGGGAGCCCCCTCGTCGAGGAGCGCCTCCAGGTAATCGCCGTAGGGGCGCCCGCGGTAGCCGTTGGCGAGCCCTGCGAGGGCGTCGTCGCTGATCCAACCCATGCGCCACGCCACCTCCTCCGGGCAGGCGATCTTGAAGCCCTGCCGGTGCTCGATGGTCTGCACGAAGAGGCTCGCGTCGAGCAGTGATTCCGGTGTCCCGGTGTCGAGCCAGGCCATGCCGCGCCCGAACTGGACGGCGTCGAGTTGGCCTCGGAGAAGGTAGGCGCGGTTCACATCGGTGATCTCCGTTTCGCCGCGCCCGGACGGTGCCAGGGACTCGGCGATTTCGACCACGTTGTTGTCGTAGACGTACATCCCCGTCACGGCGAGATTCGACTTGGGTTGGTGCGGCTTCTCCTGTATGTCGACGGGCTTACCCTGGGCGTCGACTTCGAGGACGCCGAACTGGCGCGGATCCTTCACCGGATAGGTGAATACCGTCGCGCCGCGGTTCGACTCGATGGCGTCGCGCGTCTTCTGCGACAGTTCGCTGCCGAAGAAGACATTGTCGCCGAGGATCAGGGCGACGGGCGATGCACCGATGAAGTCGCGGCCCACGATGAAGGCGTCCGGGATGCCGCGCGGCTCGTGCTGGACGGCGTAGCGGATCTGCATGCCCCATTGCGAGCCGTCGCCGAGCAACTCCTCGAGCCGGGGCGTATCGCGCGGCGTGGACACGAGGAGCACGTCCCGCACGCCACCGAGCATCAGGGTCGTCAGCGGGTAGTAGACCATCGGCTTGTCGTAGACGGGCAACAGTTGCTTGGAGACGCTGACGGTCACGGGGTGAAGACGCAGGTTGCGCCCCCCGGCGAGTACGATGCCCTTGGTGGGCGGTTGTTCCGTTAGCATGTCGAATACCGTATCACATCGCCCCGGGAGCCTTGGCTTGGTTGCCGCGGACCACGGCAGGTCGATCCGTCTTCTTGCCGTCGACATCGACGGCACGCTGGTGACGGACGGCGACGTTGTGTCACCGGCGACGCGGGCCGCGCTCCAGTTGGCGGCGGACCGTTTCGCACTCGTGCTCGCGACCGGTCGCCGCTACCGAACGACCCGGCAGGTCATGTCCGCGCTGGACCTGCCATTGCCGGCCGTTTGTTTGGGCGGCGCCTTGACCAAAAGCGCCGCCGGGCGGACGTTGCATGCCACACCGTTCTCCGCCGAGGACATCGCCGGAGTACTCGACCTGGCCCATCGCCGCGACTTGGCGCTGGTCCTGCAACGGGACGCGCACGCGCTTGGCGGCGCCGACTTCGTCGTCGATGCGGGTCTGCCTTGGAATCGCGCTACGCGGCACTACGTGGACGTGGGGGGCGCGGCGGGCCGAGCGGACCCCGACATCGGAGGCGCCCGCTATGAAGACATCCTCGTGGTCGGCTGCTTTGGCGAACGTGGGCCGTTGGCCGCGCTCGAGGACGACATCGCCCGGCTTCCCGGAGCGTACGAGACGGTCTTGGTGCCGTCGCAGAAGACGCCCGGGTGGTACTTGGAGGTCATACGCGCCGGCGTGAGCAAGTGGGCAGCTTTGCGGCGTTATGCGGGTGTCGTAGGCATCCCGGAAGAAGCCATTTGCGCCGTCGGAGACGCATTGAACGACCTGCCCATGATCCGCGGCGCCGGGTTCGGCGTGGCCATGGGGAACGCCCATCCTGCGGTGAAGGAGGCGGCGGCCTGGACAACGGGGCGGAACGACGAAGACGGCTTGGTGACGCTGATCGACCGCCTGATGGCGGACTGACGCGCGCGCCCCAAAAGCCGGGGGTTCGGCCCAAGGCCACGCCGACCTCGCGTGAAACAGATGCCGCCGTTCGCTGCGTTTCTCTCTGGCGTGTGTTTCACGCGCGGGCATTGCGATCACCGCCGCGGCTGGTATGGTGCGCCATCCGCTCGAACGAGACCCCTCCATGCCCGACTACCAAGTCGCCGACATCACTCTAGCGGAGTTCGGCCGCCGCGAGATCGCCCTCGCCGAGGCCGAGATGCCGGCGCTCATGGCGCTGCGACGCAGGTACGAAGCCGACCAGCCCCTGGCTGGCGCACGGATCATCGGCTGCATCCACATGACGATCCAGACGGCCGTACTGATCCGCACGCTGAAAGCGCTCGGTGCCGAGGTGCGTTGGTCGTCCTGCAACATCTTCTCCACGCAGGACCATGCAGCGGCCGCCATGGCGGCGGATGGCGTGCCGGTCTACGCCTGGAAAGGCGAGACCGAGCAGGAGTACGAGTGGTGTATCGAGCAGACGATCCTGAAGGACGGCGAGCCTTGGGACGCCAACTTGTTGCTTGATGACGGCGGCGATCTCACGCTCATGGTGCATGAACGCTTTCCGGCCATGCTCGGCCGGATCCACGGTTTGAGCGAAGAGACGACCACCGGAGTCCACCGGCTCTTGGAAATGCTCGGGGAGCACGCGCTCAAGGTGCCTGCTATCAATGTCAATGACTCCATCACCAAGTCGAAGAACGACAACCGCTACGGTTGCCGCCATAGCCTGAACGACGCGATCAAGCGCGCCACGGACGTGCTCATGGCGGGCAAGCGCGCGTTGGTCATCGGCTACGGGGATGTCGGCAAAGGGTCGTCGGCGAGCCTGCGCCAGGAGGGCATGATCGTGCGCATCGTCGAAGTGGATCCGATCTGCGCCATGCAGGCGTGCATGGACGGCTACGAAGTGGTCGCGGCCTATACGGGTGGCATCAACACGGGCCGGGTCGAGGACATCGACCACCGCCTTCTCGGCGAGACGGACCTGATCGTCACCTGCACCGGCAATACCGACGTCTGCGACGCCGCCATGCTTCAGTCGGTCAAGCGTGGGGCGATCGTGTGCAACATCGGACACTTCGACAACGAGATCGACACGGCCTTCATGCGCGAGAACTGGCGCTGGCAGGTGGTCAAGGACCAGGTGCACCAGGTGTTTCGCAGCGACGATCCGGCCGACTACGTCATCCTGCTTTCGGAGGGCCGTTTGGTGAACCTGGGCAACGCCATGGGCCATCCGTCGCGGGTGATGGACGGTTCCTTCGCCAACCAGGTCTTGGCGCAGATGCACCTGTACGAGCAGGGGTGGGCGGATCAGGATCCGGCTCAACGCTCCCCGGTCACGGTCGAGGTGCTGCCCAAGAAGCTCGACGAAGAAGTCGCGCAACTCATGGTCGAGGGCTTCGGCGGTGTCGTCACGCGTTTGACGAGAGCCCAGGCGGACTACATCAACGTCGCCTCGTCCGGGCCTTTCAAGCCGGAGACGTACAAGTACTGACCTCCCCCGTGTGAGCGAGGCTCGGGTCGCTCAGAGCGCGCGCGCTAAAGCGCGCGCAACTCCCCGACCAGCGCGTCCTCGTCGGGGAACTCCCCGGTCTCGTGCTTCGAGTAGACGAGCTTGCCGTCGACGTTCACGTCGAAGATGCCGCCGGCACCCTCGATGAGAAACGACTCCTCGCCGAACGCATCCTTGATCTTTGCAGCCAAACTGACCGCGACGGGCTTGTAGCCTCAGGAAGTGCAGTAGGTGATCGAGATGTCCATGACCATGGCTCCCTTGGGGTTCAGTAACGACCGCCGAGCTTGGCGTGGTCCCAGCTAACATACCGCTCGGGGACGAACTTTAACAGGACGCGTTTCGCGGCCCGCCGCGCCACCGAGTCGCGCAGTTCACGTCGGGTGGCGTCCGTTTGCTTGCTTTCGGTGTTGATGGCGACGAGGGTGTCGATCACTTGCTCGGGGTCATCGATGACTTCGCATCGGGCGTAGATCACGACGCCTTTCAGCTCCGCGTACTCCTCGCCGGATTCGACGAGCAGCGTCGCCTTGGGATCGCGACGCCAGTTCAACACCTTCTGGCTCTTGCCGAACGTCGTGCAGTAGAGGCAGCCGTCCTGGTCCTGTTCGAACCACATCGGCATGGGATGAGGGTAGCCGTTGCGCCCGTTGCTGACGATGATCAGTGTCTTCTCGGCGTCGAGGTAGTCGCGGATTTCGTCGTCCGTCAATTCGATGAGCTTGCGTCGCGATGGCATGGTCGTCCTTTACTTGATTGATGTTGCGAATTCGCGGCGGATCCGGGCGGAGTGTTCGCCGATGCGCGGCAGGCTGGGCTCCGTCGACCAGGCCGCGGCGGCGTTGGGGTGCGCGGGCAGGTCGATCTCGCCGGTCTCGCTCAGTACGCGTTGACGGCGCAGGTGGGGATGGCCCGACAGGTCCGCCAAGTCGTTGACCGCACCATAGGCGATGCGTGCGGCGCGTAGCTTGGTCTCCATGGCCGCCCGGTCGTGGCGGGAGAAGAACGCCTGCACGAGGCCGTCCACCTCCGCGCGGCGCTGCATGCGCGCGGGATTGGTCGCGTAGAGCGGGTCGTCGACCAACTCCGGGCGGTCAAGCACCTCGGTCGCGAGCGCGGCCCACTCACGGTCGTTCTGCACGGAGATCACGAGGGTTGCCCCGTCCTTGGTCACGAAGCCGCCGTATGGCGTGATCGACGGGTGTGCGAGCCCGATGCGTTCCGGCCCGGCACCGGTGTAGTCGTGCTGCAGCAGCGGCACGGACATGAGCTCGGCGAGGACGTCGAAAAGGGACACCTTGATCGCGGTCCCGCAGCCGGTGCGCGACCGTTCGACGAGGGCCTCGTTGATTGCAAGAACGGCCGACAACCCGGTGGCGTAGTCGCAGATCGACACCCCCACCCGGCCGTATTCCCCGGGCGCGCCGTTGATCGAGATGAGACCGACCTCGGCCTGCACGAGCAGATCGTAGGCCTTCATGTCGGCGTACGGGCCGGTCTCGCCGTACCCCGAGATGTCGCAGGTGATGAGCCGCGGGAAACGCTTGCGCAAATCGTCGGAGCCCAGTCCCGACCGGGCTGCGGCCCCAACGGCGAGGTTCTGAATGAACACGTCGGCACCGGTGAGGATACGCAGGACGAGGTCGCGGTCGGCGGGTTTCTTGATGTCGACCACGAGCGACTCCTTGCCGCGGTTCAACCAAGCGAAGTAGGCCGACTGGCCGTTGGCCGCGGTGTCGTATCCGCGCGCGAAATCGCCGCCGTCGCGCTCGAGCTTGATGACACGGGCTCCGGCGTCGGCAAGGCGGCAGGAGGCCAGCGGCGCGGCCACGGCTTGTTCCAGCGCGACGACCAGGATGCCGTCCAGCGGCCGTGCGGGCGATTGGGTCATGGCGGGACATTTTCGCCGCTGTCGGCGAGGTCGCGCAACGGGACCGCGCCGTGCATTGGACGGCGGCACCCGATTTGACATACGGTTGCACGCTTGCCGCGCGGTCGGGGCGACCCGTCTGCCACTCGGACATCGTGGACAAGCAAAGAGGAGAGAACCTTGGATTTCGGGGTACAAGTCAACGTCTACCGCACGTCGTGGGACGACGTGCGGGCATCGGTCACCGCCATGGAAGCGGGAAGCTGGGACAGCGTGTGGTTCGCGGACCACTTCATCCCACCGGGCGCGAACCGGGAACAGGAAGCGCTGACGGCATTCGAGGGCCTGTCGGCGATCGCGTTTGCGGGCGGCATGACGAAGAAGCTCAAGCTCGGCAACCTAGTACTCGGCAACACCTACCGCAATCCCGCCTTGGTGGCGAAGATCGCCGGGACCATCGACACGGCGAGCCAAGGGCGTTTCACGTTGGCGATCGGCGCCGGCTGGTACAAGCGAGAACACGAAGCGTACGGCTGGACCTTTCCGTCCATGAAGGAGCGGCAGGACCGCTTCGAGGAAGCCTGCGAACTGCTCAGGCTGTTGATCCACTCCAAGGAACCGGTGGACTACCACGGCAGCTACTACCAGGCGGACAACGCCCGACTGTCGCCGGGATCCTATGACAAGCCGATTCCGATCATGGTCGGCGGCACCGGTCCGAAGCGGACATTGCGGACCTTGGCGAAGTACGGCGACGTCATGAACCTCGACGGCTGGGCCGGCGGCGGCATGGCGCTCGACTACTACAAGCACAAGGCCGGGATCCTTGAACAGCACTGCGAAGACGTCGGCCGAGACCCCGCGGAGATTCGCCGCACGTTGCTGATGCCGTGCTATCTCACCGAGGACAAGAACCTCATCGAGCGCATGGTGCGCGGACTTGGGCCGGGCACGGTCGCTGGTTCACGCCAGTACATCGTCGACCGGATCGGCGAGTTCGCCGACGCCGGGATCGCCGAGATCATGTTCGGCGGGTTGGCGAGTGGCGATGTCGACCGGCTGCAGCAGTTCGAGGAACAGATCGTCTCGGCGTTCAAGTGACACGAGAGCGCCAGGCGACCACAGGGGAGTACGCGTGACTGACATTGAACAGCTTGCCGCATCGGTCGACAGCCTGAAGGACAGCTTCGAGGGGCACCGCTACATCTGCAGCAACCAGATCGCAACGGCCGTGTATTTGGCTTACCACCTGCGCAAGCCCGTGCTGATCGAGGGTCCTCCCGGGGTCGGCAAGACGGAACTCGCGAAAACCACCGCGGACATGTTCGCCCTGCCGCTCATCCGGCTGCAGTGCTACGAGGGCTTGGACGAGGCGAAGGCGATCTACGAGTGGAAATACGGCAAGCAGCTTCTCTATACGCAAGTGTTGAAGGAGACCTTGGACGAGGTCCTGCAAGGCGCTAAAGGGTTCGCCGAGTCGGTGACACGGCTGCACGAGTTCGGCGACATCTTCTTCTCCGAAGAGTTCTTGGAACCCCGACCCCTATTGAAGGCACTGCGCGAGGAACACGGCTGCGTGCTGCTGATCGACGAGGTCGACAAGTCCGACCACGAGTTCGAGTCCCTTCTGCTCGAGATCCTCTCCGACTTCCAGGTCTCGATCCCGGAAATCGGAACGGTCAAGGCCCATCGGGAACCGCCTATCGTCTTCCTGACGAGCAACAATACACGGGAAATCTCCGACGCCTTGAAGCGTCGGTGCCTGCATCTCTACATCCCGTTCCCGGACGCCGACCTGGAACAGCGCATCATCCACGCCCGCGTTCCCGACATTCCGCCCGAGTTGCGGAGGCAACTCGTGACCTTCATCCAGGAACTGCGCGACTTGGATCTCAAGAAGGTGCCGGCCATTTCGGAGACGATCGACTGGGCTCGCACGCTGCTCCTGCTGCATACCGAGAGCCTCGACCCGGAACTCGTTCGCGAGACGCTCAACGTCATCCTCAAGTTCCAGGAGGACATCGAGAACGTCGACGCCGAGATCGCGACCCTGACCAGCCACGCACTCAAGGTGCGTTGAAACGCGTAGGCGCGCTAGAGGCGCGACTCCAAGTACACGCCCTTGTGATCACCGACGGTCGCCAGGTGCCGGGACAGTGCGGCAAGGTACGGGCTCGACCGGGCAGGTTCGCCGTTGATGGTCTCGGTTGCGAGGCGTTTGCGTGCGGCACAGATTCGCGCGAGGTTGGGCAGCAGGGCGTCGAGTCCCGGGTCGTCCACGTCGAGGCGAATGGTCAAGCGCCGGGCGAAAGCTTCGGAAACGACCGCGAGTTCGCCTTCGAAGTAGCCCAGATGATTGCCGAGCCGGCGCTGCGGCAGGCCCTCAATCCCTGAGCTTAGGCCGCAGGGCGAAGCCGGGTCGAGGGCGCTGATCCAAAAGGTTGCCTCTGCCGTGTTCAGACGTTCGAGCTGACGCACGGCTTGGGGCAGGGCGAATTGCGGTCCTGAGAATGCCTCGAAGAATAGACCGCTCACCACTTCCCCCGAGAGTTCCATGACCCTCAAGGCCGGGAACAGGGCAGCCCAGCGCAGCGCGCCACCCTCGCGATTCGCCGCTTCGCGCGTTACGACCCCGTAGCGGTCGAGGAGGATGCGACTGCGGTCCTTGGTCTCCTCGAGTCGTTCGATGGCATCCGTCGCCGAAGGCGTGTCCGGGACGCGGTACCAGGTTCCGGGCCAACCCCGGGAGACGGCCATCGCCTTCGCGCGCAAGCGGGTACTGAGATGGCGTCGGCTTGCGGACGCGCGCGCTGGTCTTGTCGGTGCGTCGTGGCGGGGACGGGCGGCATCGTCGAACCGGAAACCCCGGACACGGCCGGCAGCGAGGGCGCCGAAACCGTCGGCGGCGATGCGGCCCTGCCAGATGGCATCCCAGAACGCGGCATTGAACGCCTCGGGGTCCGCGCCCGACTCGTCCAGCAACTGGTTGAACGTGTAGCGCGCACGAGGATCGCGGAACAGGGCGGTGGGGTCCTTGGCAAGGTCGGCGTCCGGCGGAGGTCCGTCCCCGCCGTCTGGCCTTGGCAGCAGATCCAGATCGTCCTCGAATCCAATCATCACCGTTTCCGCGTCCGTGCCGCGCCAGCGCACGCCCTCGGCCTCGAGGCCCTCGAGCGCGACATCCGCTAGCCTGGGCAACAGCGCGTCGTCCAGCCAGAACGCGACCGGGGCCGAGTAGCCGCGCAAGCGATCGACAGCATCGCCGATCCGCTCCGCCGAGCGTTTGCCACCGAAATCGTGCCAGCGGGCCAGGAACGGTGCCAAGTCCGTTGCCGGCCGAGTCTCGAAAACGGGCCGCGCTGCCGCGCGCTGAAAGCGGATCAGGGTCTCCAGATTGTCGGCGTCGCAGACGTGGATGCGCTCGTCGTCGGCGACCAGCGGGCCGCGGACCAGCGACTCGGCGTCCACGAGGTCGCTCACGACGCGGTCGATGTCGTCGAACGGCAGCAGGCGTTTCAGTTCCTCGACCGTCCTCGGGCCGTAGAACTGCAGCATCTCCCCGGCCTGGCGAACAGGGTCTTCGCCGAGGGCCACTTCCGGATGGACGATGAACGCGCGACCCGCGACGACGCGCTCGTCGACCCCTCCCGGGACGGCCGTGTCGGGGAACCACTCCGACGCGGGGATCGCTACGCGGTCCTTGACCCATTCGCACAGTTCGGCGTGCCCATCGGGGACGTAGCCGAACCGCGTGCGCTGTGCGCGCGACTCGAAGTCGGCAATCACCTCGGGGGTTAGCGCGGGCCGGAGCGACTGGTCGAAAACGGCTTGCCGGATCAGGTCGTCCGACAGCGCGGATCGACCATCGCGTTCGGGAGCGTCGTCGGCGTACATGTAGCGGCCGATCTGGTTGAAGGCGATGCCGGCCGCGAAGGGACTTGGCGACGCGACGGTTGCCACGGACCAATCGAGCTCGCCATTGGCGAGCCGCTCGAGGACTTCGAAGGCCGCTTCGAGGTCGAACTCGTCCTTGAGGCACGTGCGCCATGTCTCGAGCACGATGGGGAAATCGGCGAGCGGCTTCGTGGCGGTGAGCAGTTTCTTGGCCTGCAAGCGGGTCATCCACAGCGGCATGCGGCGTTTGAAGCTGCGCTTGGTCAATAGCAGCGCCCGGCCTGCGCACTCGCGGAATCGTGCGCCGAAGAAGTCGGCGCCCTCGAGCGACTCGCGGAGCAGCGCCTCGAAGTTGGCGGGGGTCACTAGGCTCAGGAACAAGGCGGGATCGATGTCGTCCTTGACCTGGACGACGATGGCGTTGTTGTCGGCGTGGACGTCGGCCTCGCCGGGGAATCGCGCTCGCCAGGCGGCTTCGAGTGCCAGTGCCAGAGGGCGGTTGACGCGACCGCCCCAAATCGTGTGCAGGATGATCTGCTGCTCGCGGTCGGGACCGGAATAGCCCCCGGGCCCTGACTTCACGTGCTCGACGAGAAGGTGGTCGACGTGCGGCAAGTCGCAGTGGGTCGCATCGAGCTGGCTCTGCAAATACTCGACAAGCTCGTGCGCTGCGATGTCGTCGAATCCGCGGGTCCTGAGTTCGTCCAGGAGTTCGTCGCTGCGATCGCGTTTCAACGCCTCGTTCGAGAACTTCAGAAACTCGCCGATACGCCGTGAGAAATGGAAGCTCCGGTTCAGGTTTTCCGCTCGCCAGAATGGCGGCGCGGCGCTTCTCGGCGGTGCGGGCTTCACCAGCACGTCGTTGTGCGTGATGCGGTGGACGCGCCAGTGCTGCGTGCCAAGCGTGAAGGTGTTGCCGACGCTGCTCTCCCAGACGAATTCCTCGTCGAGTTCGCCGATGGCCGTGCCGTGGTCGGCGTGGCGCAAGGTGAAGTACCCGCGGTCGGGAATCGTGCCGCCGGACGTGTACAGCGCGAACGCTGCGCCTTGGCGGGCCTTGAGGGTTCCCCGGATGCGGTCGAAACCCAGGCGCGGCTTGAGATCGCGGATGCGCGTGCCCGCGTAGCGGCCGGCCAGCATTTCCACCACGAGGTCGAAATGTTCACGGGTAAGCGTGGCGTAAGGCTTGGCCCGCGTCAGCACGGTGTAGAGCGCATCGGTTTGCCATTCTTCACTGGCCGTGCAGGACACCAGCACTTGCGCGAGGACGTCCAGTGGATTGGCGATCGGCCGCAAGGGCTCGAGGTCGCGCTCGGCGATGGCCTTGGCGACCACGGCCGCCTCGAGGAAGTCTTGGGCGTGGGATGGATACAGCGTGCCGCGGCTGACTTCGCCAACCCGGTGACCAGCGCGGCCGACGCGTTGCAGGGCGGACGCGATGGACGGCGGCGACTGAACGAGCACGACTTCATCGAGGTCGCCGATGTCGATGCCGAGTTCCAGGGAGTTAGTGGCGACGATCGCTCTGAGTTCCCCGTTCTTGAGGCGCGCCTCGACCTCCGTGCGGATGTCTCGCGCCAGTGAGCCATGGTGGGCGTAGGCCAGCGGCGCGACCGCGTCGTCGTTGAGCTTGAGGGTGATCTTCTCGGCCATGCGCCGCGAGTTGGTGAAGAACAAAGTCGAGTGGTTGCTCTCGATCACGTCCCTGAAACTGTCCGACAGCGGTTCCCAGACCTTCTCGCCGTTGTCCGCAGCCGTGCGGGCCGCCTCCGGGAAGCGGACCCGGAAGTCGATCGTCTTCTTAGCCGCCGACTGGATGACGGAAACACTACGATGCTGGCCGCGGCTGCGGAACCCGCCGACGTATTCGGCCACGTAATCGAGAGGCCGGACGGTGGCGGACAGGGCGATCCGCTGGAATTCGCCGGCGACCTCGACGAGCCGCTCGAGGCCGGTCATCAATTGGACTCCGCGGCGGTTCTCGACGACGGCGTGGATCTCGTCGAGGATCACCGCCTCCACCGTGGAGAGCGCCTGGCGTCCGCGCACGGTGGTGAGCAGCAGGTTCAGGCTCTCAGGCGTCGTGATCAGCAACTCCGGCGGCCGACGCAGCATACGCTGGCGGTCGTTGGCTTCGGTGTCGCCGCTGCGGGTTTGCACGCGGAGCTGGGGAAAGCTGCGCTCGGCGTCCGTGAACCGGGCGCGGATCTCGGCAACCGGTCCGACCAGGTTCGCCCGGATGTCGTTGTTCAGCGCCTTGAGTGGCGATATGTAGACCACGCGCGTGGCGCCAGCTTCCGAGGCGCCGGTGGCGAAAGCATTGATTGCCCAGAGAAACGCCGTGAGCGTCTTGCCGCTTCCGGTCGGCGCGGTGATCAGGACATGCGCGCCGGTGGCGATCTCCGGCCAGCTCCGGGCCTGGATGTCAGTCGGCGTCCGGTAGGTGTCCGAGAACCAGCGTCGGATTTCGGGATCGAACTGTTCGAGTACGTCCATCGGTGTGCTGCGGCTTTATGCCACCACGCCCAGACACTAGAATCGTGGCGGAGGTGGCCACAAGAAGGCTTCTTTGGGAGTGTACGCCCATATCTCGAGCGGCATCGCCGTAACCGGCTACACTCTTCTGAGCGAGCGCGCGCCGCTTCAACTCAAGGCAACACGGCACGGGTGCGGGAGGTAGCAGACACGATGACCGAAGCATCGCTCGCGGACCGCGACGGATGGATCTGGGTGAACGGCGACCTCGTGCCTTGGCGCGATGCCCGTGTCCACATGCTGACCTACACTCTGCATTACGGTGTCGGGGTGTTCGAGGGTGTGCGCGCCTACAACACGCCGGTCGGCCCGTCGATTTTCCGCCTCGCGGACCATACGCGCCGCCTGTTCGACTCGGCGCGCATTCTGCAGATCGACATGCCGTTCACGGCGGACGAAATCCTGGCGGCGCAGTGCGAGGTGTTGGCTGCCAACGAACTCGACGAGGGGTACCTGCGGCCTGTCGTCTACCTCGGCTCGGAGAGCATGGGTTTGCGCGCCAAGGGCTTGAGCGTCAACGCGGCGATCGCGTGCTGGCCGTGGCCCGACTACATGGACCCGGCCGCCCGCGATCGCGGCATCAGCGTCCGGACGTCGTCCTATACGCGCCACCATGTGAACATCACCATGTGCAAGGCGAAGGCCAACGGCAACTACATCAACTCGGTCTTGGCGCTGCGCGAAGCCCAGGACGCGGGTTGCGACGAAGCCCTGTTGCTCGACAACGAGGGCTATGTCGCGGAGGGCTCCGGTGAGAACGTCTTCCTCGTCAAAGACGGCGTGATCCACACGCCCGAGTTGACCTCGTGTCTGCCAGGCATAACCCGCGATACGATCCTGGTATTTGCGCGTGAACAAGGCATCCCCGTGGTCGAGCGACGCATCACTCGGGACGAGGTCTACATCGCGGACGAGGCGTTCTTCACCGGCACGGCGGCGGAAGTGCTGCCGATACGGGAACTGGACGGGCGCACGATCGGCGAGGGCACTCGAGGCCCGTTGACCGGACGGCTCCAGGCGCTCTACTTCGATCAGGTACGCGGTCGTCGTGAGGCGCATCCGGAATGGCATACGGCGGTCGCTCGCTAAGGTCCTCGCCCGCATTCGGTCCCCGCGCCAAGTTCGATGGGGGGCCCGAAACCCGCGCGTCCGCGACGCGCGCTGCGGTCATGGCCCGGGGGCGGCGCGAGTGAAAGTGCTCGTGGTCGCGCCTGCCTGGGTCGGCGACATGGTCATGGCGCACGCCATCGTGCCGGCACTCGCAGAATGCGGCCACGAAATCCACTTTCTCGCACCGCCCTCCACCGCCGCTTTGGCGTCGCGGATGCCCGGTGTCGCGGAAGTGCACACTGTCTGTACCCGCCACGGAGAACTCGGCTGGCGACCCAGGCGGCGCGCGGCGCGCTCGCTTGCCGAACGACACTTCGGTCGGGCGGTCGTCCTGCCCAACTCGTTCAAGTCGACGCTGACGCCGCTGTGGGCCGGTATCCCCGTCCGTACGGGATTCCGAGGCGAGTTTCGTTTCGGTGTGTTGAACGACCTTCGCCGGCTGGACGAGGCGCGCATGCCGCGCTTGGTGGACCGTTACGCCGCGCTTGCGGATGTCGTGCCGACGAGCCCGCGACTGCGGGCCGATCCGACGGCGCTCAGGGGCTTGCGTACGCGGCACGGCTTGCGCAGCGACCGGCCGGTCGTCGCGATATGTCCGGGTGCCGAGTACGGGCCCGCAAAGCGATGGCCAGCGGAACGCTTTGCCGCGTTGGCCGCGCGCTGCGTGGAAGCGGGGGCATCGGTCTGGATCCTCGGCACTGACGCTGAGCGACAGGCAGCGGATCGAATCGTCGCCGCCGCGCCGGTCGTCGACCTGACTGGCAAGACAAGCCTCGTGGATGTGGTGGACTTGCTGTCGGCGGCGTCGGTCGCGGTCGTCAACGACTCAGGCCTGATGCACGTGGCGGCGGCGCTCGCCGTGCCGCTCGTTGCGCTTTTTGGCTCGAGTTCGCAGACGTTCACGCCGCCGCTGTCAGCCCGCGCCAAGGTATTGGAGCGCCAGTTGGATTGTCGGCCTTGCTTCGCCCGGACGTGTCCGCTGGGCCACCTCGATTGCCTCGCGGGAATCGGAGTCGACAGGGTTTTCGACACGGTATCGGACCTCGGTGCCTTCACGGCGCGCAGCACACAGGAGACGCACGCGCGGTCGGGTTGTCGATGAACGTTCTGCTCGTCAAGATGTCGTCGCTCGGCGACATCGTCCACACGCTGCCGGCGGTGGATGATGCTGCCCGCCACGGCGTGCGGTTCGACTGGGTGGTTGAAGAGGACTACGAGCCGCTGTCCGCCCTGGCGGCGGGCGTGGATGCCGTTTTGCCGGTTGCGTTCCGGCGTTGGCGACGAGCACCGCTGACGGAGGCTGGCGCAGCCTTGGCGTTCCGAAGACGCGTACGGCAGCGCCGCTACGACTTGGTGCTCGATGCCCAGGGGCTGGTGAAGAGTGCGGTGGTCGCTTCCATTGCAAGGGCGGAGGAGCGGGTGGGCTTCGACTTCGCCAGTGTCCGCGAACGTCCCGCGGCGTTGGCCTATTCTCGCCGTGTGCCGGTGACTCGGGCGGAGCACGCCATCACACGGAATCGCGAACTCTTCGCCGCGGCTTTCGGGTACCCGGCGCCCGCAACGCCGCCACGGTTCGGATTGGCGGAACGCCCGGTCCACGACAGCCAGGTGCTCTTGGCGCACGGCACGACGTGGTCTACGAAGACCTGGCCGGAGCCCTATTGGATCGATCTGGCGCGACACGTGGCGGACGCCGGATTGACGCCTGTGGTGCCTTGGGTCGACGGCGAGAAGCCCCGGGCGCTGCGAATTGCGCGGGCGGTGCCGCAAGCGCATGTCTGCCCGCCGATGGACCTTGCCGGCGTTCTCGATCTCGTGGGCACCGTGCGCGGTGTCATCGGCGTGGACAGCGGCATCGCGCATTTGGGCGCGGCCTTCGGTCGCCCGACCGTGATGCTGTTCGGGCCGACCGACTCGCGTCTGACGGGCTGCCAGGGGCGTTATGCGAGCAATCTCTCCGCGTCGTTGGGCTGCGCCCCTTGCCAGTCGCGGCGCTGCCACTACGGAGGGGCGGCAAGGACATGGCAGGGCAGGCCGGTGGAACCGGCGTGCCTGGCGTCGGTGCGTCCAACCCGGGCTTGGTCGGCGCTGCGGCGTCTGATGGCGCTCGAGCGCGCGGATGCGTGCTGACTCGGGGCCCCGAGCGAGTGCACATCGCGTTTGCGATCTTCAAGGTATTCCCTCACGGGGGGGTGGCACGGGACCTCCGTAAGCTCGTTGCCGTTTGCCTGGCGCGGGGCCACGAGGTGCGCGTCTACGCGATGGTATGGGAAGACGCCCCGTTGCCGGGGGCGGACGTCGTTCTGCTGCCGGCCCGGGGCTTGCGCAGCCATGTTCGGCAGCGACGGTTCGCTGCGCGCGTTGCGGCGCATCGACAAAGGCATCACGTCGACCTACTGGTGGGCATGAACAAGATGCCAAATCTCGACGTCTACTACGCCGCTGACTCGTGCTTCGAGTTGAAGGCGCGTACGCAGCGGCCGTGGGCGTACCGATTGACGCCGCGCTACCGGCACTTCGCGGACTTCGAGCGGGCCGTATTCGCCCTTGAAGCGCACACGAGGATCCTGACCATCGCCCCGCGCCAGGAGGAAGCCTTCCGCAGCGTCTACGGCACACCCGAGTTTCGCTTCCATGCGTTGCCCCCAGGCATCGAGCGCAACCGCGCGGCTCGCGATTCCGACCAGGCGGCGTCGATCCGGGCCGAGTTCGGCGTGGCCCCGTCTGCGCGTCTGCTGCTCTTCATCGGGTCGGGCTTCGTCAAGAAGGGGCTCAACCGCCTACTGGTCTCTCTTGCGGCACTGCCGGACGCGGTTCGCAGCACAACGCGCCTGGTGGTGGTGGGGAGGGACAAGGCCGCGCGATTCAGGCGCCTTGCCGCGCGTCTGGGTGTCGTGGAGAGGGTCTGCTTCGCGGGTGGCCGGGACGACGTCCCCGCGTTGCTCCAGGCGGCCGATGGCCTCGCCTTACCGGCGGAGGACGAAGCCGCAGGGATGGTGATCCTGGAGGCTGCCGTTGCCGGCTTGCCGGTCTTGGCGACCGCCAACTGTGGCTATGCCCCATGGATCGCCGAGAGCGGAGCCGGACTGGTCACGCCGGAGCCCTACGATCAGGCACGTTTCAACGCGGACTTGCTGTGCCTCTTGACGTCGGCAGATCGACCGACTTGGGCACGAAATGGCCGGCGCCTCGGCAAGGACGACAGCCTCTACGCAATGGCGCCTCGTGCGGTCGACCTTCTGGAGCGTTTTGCGCGAGGCCAGGAGTCGCGACTTGTGGTTTTCCACGCTTTCCACTACACGCCGGGCGATCCGCGGCATCGTGACTTGGTCCCCGTCGCCCTGGCTTGTCGCGAACGCGGCATGGCCGTGCGGGTATACACGTGCATTTGGGATGGCGATCAGCCGCGCGAGGTCGATCTCGTCCGTGTGCCGGTGGCGGCGATGACCATCACCGCGCGCGAGGCTCGATTCCGTCGATGGATCGACACAGCCATGAGCGACACCGGCGCAGTCTGCGCGATTGGGTTCGACGCAGCCGCCGGGATGGTTGTCGACACGCTGCCGGGGACGGAGTTCGAAACGGGCGTGCCACCTGGCACCGGGGCGGGAGAGATTGTTCCGCGGACACGGCGCGATGCGTTGCGAGCGCGTTTCGACTACGCCGCGGACGACGTCGTCTTCGTGATGCTCGGCGGGGATCTTGTCGAGCAAGGCATCGAACGCCTGTTCGTGGGCGTGGGCCGGCTGCCGGAAGGGCTCCGTGGACGATGCCGCATACTGGCGTTGGGACGCCTCCCTGCAGGATTCGGGGCTGCCGTACGCGTTCTCGGCCTCGGTGAGCAGACGCGAGTTGTCGAAGACGGCCTGTTCTGGCGTGACGCGATCGAAGCGGGCGATGTGTTCGTCGGTCTCCCCTACGGCAGTTCCGCGAACGGCTGGGTGTTCGATGCCATGGCGGCCGGGCGCGTCGTACTCACCCATGCCTCGGTGACGGAGGCGGCGCTAGTCCGCGAGGCCGACGGGGGTGTCGTTTTGGAGACGCCGTTCCGGCAAGCGGATTGCGACCGCGCGGTGACCGAATTGGTGACCGATGGAGACCGGCGGCGGGATTGGCAACGCAACGCCGCGGCCTACGGGTCTGTGCCTGTCCGCTACGGACGGGCGGCGGAGTTGGCACGACGAATCGAGTCGTTGTATGTGAACCGCGGGGACTCGCCGGCCCGCGAGGTGGGGGGAACCCGTGCACCTTTACCTGCGTGACGACATCGAGGCCGCTGCGCGGTCGGGCGCGCTCGGTGCCAGCGTCCCGCCGGGCGCCGCGATTGCCGGCGACGTCGCCGCGTCGGTTTTCGAGGCGTTGTTCGCCCTGACGGGCGAGGTCTATCGGCAGAGCGAAAATCGCCGGACGTTGCGTTGCGAAATCGCCGGTCGTGGCTACTTCGCCAAGCTTCACGCCGCCGTAGGATGGCGCGAGATCGCTACCAGTTGGTCGACGGGCAAACGCCCTGTGATCGGTGCGGCGGATGAGTATCGGGCATGCTCAAGACTTGCTGACGCGGGGGTCTTGGCGCCAGGCGTAGCGGCGTTCGGGGAGTCCGGGCCCAGTCCAGCCACGCAGCGGTCGCTTGTCGTGTGCGATGCGCTCGATGGTTTCGTCAGCCTGGAAGAGATCGCCAACGACTGGGCGCGGAATCCAAGGCCGACGGCCGTGAAACGGCGTCTCCTCGTGGCGGTCGCGGACTTGGCGTCGCGGATGCACGCTGCGGGCGTCTGCCATCGGGATTTCTACCTTTGCCACCTGCTCGCGAACGCGGCCAAGCTGTCGGACGGCGACGTGGAACTGGCGGTGATCGATCTGCATCGGGCCGTCGTCGCAGGCCAGCGGGCGCCGAGTGTCCGTGCGCGCGTTCGCGACTTGGCGGCGCTGTGCTACTCGGCCGAGGCGGTTCCGCTCGCGCGCACGGATATCGCGCGTTTCGTCGCCACGTACACCGGGCAACCGCCGGCGCGGGCCGTGCGTGGCCAACGCCGATTCTGGGCGGCGGTCCAGAGGCGCGCGAGTCGTCTGCGGGTACGTGCGGTAGCCCGAGGACTGGCGACCGGCACGGCCGCGCTTAACGCTCACGGCGCGACGGCGGTCAGCATCGGTAAGTTGTCGGATGTCGGTCGTGACCCGTCTTTGCCGTTCCGATTCGACGCCGACTTCGGCGACGGCGGCCGACGTGTGGTGTGTATGGAGCTGTTGCGCGTGCAGCCCGGTCGGCGCCTCGTTGCCCGGTCAAGGCTGGGCGCGTCGCCCGGCGACGACGTGATCGTCAAGGCGTTCTTCGGTCGGCGCGGAAAGCGTGACTGTCGGCGGGAGCGGCGCGGCCTTCAGGCGCTTGAGTCGACCGGCGTTGCGGTTCCCCGTCTCCAAGGTGCTGGTCGCGGCGCCGGGGCGCACGTGCTCGCCTTCGAGCCAATCGACGCGGCGCGCGCGCCGGGCATGGCGGACCTCCCTGCGCTGGTGTCGGTTCTCGCCCGCCTGCACGCTGGCGGCGTACGGCAGCGGGATCTGCATCTCGGCAACTTCGTCGTAGCGACCGGCGCGGTCTACGCGGTCGACGGCGGCGGTGCCCGCCGGCAGCGAATGGGTCGTCGCGGCTGCTTCCGCGATGTGGCGCGCTTGCTCGCTGGTGGGTCGCCCGAATGGGACGTGGCGGACGCCTTCGACACGTACGCCAAGGTCAGGGGCTGGACGATGAGTCCGCGCGAACGGGGTCAGATCGATGTCCTGCTCGCGGCTGCGCGGCGTCGCGAGGCCATCCGGTTGGCTCGCAAGAGCGTCCGTGACTGTACGCCGTTCGCCGTCCATTCCGACGCCGTCGGTTTGACCGCGACGGCGCGCGATGACCCGGATCCGCAACTCGAAGCGGTGGTTGCCGATCCCGAACGGGCGGTCGCGACGGGCGAGCCCCTAAAACGCGGCCGCACGGCGACCGTCGTCCGATGCGGCAGCCTCGTCGTCAAGCGCTACAACGTCAAGAACCGCGCCCATTGGTGGCGCCTCAAGACCCGGGTCTCTCGCGCGCGCAGGGCTTGGCAGGCGGGCCATGGACTCCGCCTACTCGGGGTCCCGACGGCGCGGCCGCGGGCCTTGGTGGAACGCTTCGACGCCGCTCCCGGGTCCGCCGCCGCCTACCTCGTGCTCGACTACGTGGACGGCACTTCGTTGGCGGCCCTGGCCGTTGCGCGGACCTCCAGCGTGCCGGTGTCCGCGGACATGCTAATGTCCGTGCGCGAACTGTTCGCAGCGTTGCGGGGGGCCCGGGTTGCCCACGGCGACATGAAGGCGACGAACCTCATTCTGGCCGACGACAAGCTCCACTTGGTGGATCTCGACGCCGCGGTCTGGCACCGCAATCCATGGTGGTTTCGGCGACGACATCAGCGCGACTGCGAGCGATTCCAGCGGAACTTCTCGGCCCTGGATCCCGCGATCCGGCGGGCTCTCGCCGAGGCCGTCGGGTGATTGTTCTCGGCCTCTCTGGAGCCCTCGGCCACGACGCCTCGGCAGCGCTCCTCGTCGACGGGGAGATCGTCGCCGCGGCCGAGGAAGAACGCTTCTTGCGCGACAAGCACGCCAGGAACCGATTGCCGTTGCACGCGGCCCGCTATTGCCTGAGCGAGTCGGGCATCTCGGCGACGGACGTCGACGTGGTTGCGTTTCCATACGCGCCGGTGTCGATCCTGGGCACCGCCCGCTGGCACTACGCGCGACGCCATTGGTACGCGCCGGACCGGGCCTTGGACGCGATCTTCAACGGCAACCGGCGTTTCCGGCGCCACCGGTCGCGGATCCTGTCGGCGGGACCCACCTTGGGACTCGACTGGTCGAGAACCTCGTTCGTGCCCGTGCTGCACCACCTGGCGCACGCCTCGAGTGCCTATCACTTGTCCGGCTTCGGGGGTCGTACGGCGATTCTCGGCATCGACGGCAAGGGGGAGTACGCGACCACGTTCATCGGCGTCGGGGAGCATGGGCGCATCAGGCGTATCCGGGAGTTCTACGACCCGGATTCGCTTGCCGGGGTCTACGGCGCGATCACCGAGTACCTCGGCTTCGAGATGCTCGACGGCGAGTACAAGGTCATGGGCATGGCCCCCTACGGCGATGCCGCGCGCTTCGATTTCGCAAGGTTGTTCGGCTGCGGGGGAGAGAACTGGGACGGTCGGATCCGCGTGGACAACCGGCTGGTCAACACTGTCGGCCTACGTCGCTTCAAGGCGAACGGCCGCGGTCACTACTTCGGCCCGGGGCTAGTCGAACGCCTCGGCGCACCGCGCTGTGGCGACGGCGTGGACGAGCCCTACATCCACTACGCGGCGGCCGCGCAGCGCGCCTACGAAGATGCCTGCCTGGCCCTCGTGGACCGCTACCTCGCGCCGGTGCTCGACGAGACGGGTCGACTGGCATTCGCCGGCGGGGGTGCGCTCAACGTCAAGCTGAACCAGCGGATCCTCGCGCGCCACGACGTCCGCGAACTGTTCGTGCAGCCGGCTGCGGGCGACTCGGGCACGGCCCTCGGCGCGGCCACCTACGTCGCCAATGCGGGCGGCGATGTCGTGGCGCCCATGCGGCACGTGTTCCTGGGTCCGCGATACTCGACCGCCGAGTGCCGCCAGGCGTTGCGAGGACATGAGCGGCTGCATGTTGCCGAACTCGACGACGTGGCACGGCAAACGGCAGACCTGCTTGCAGCCGGCGCGCCGGTGGCCTGGTTCCAGGGCCGCATGGAGTTCGGCCCTCGAGCGCTCGGCGCGCGCAGCATCCTCGGCTGTCCAAGCGTTCGCGGCATCGCCGATCGGATCAACGCCGCGATCAAGTATCGGGAACGCTGGCGACCGTTTTGCCCATCGATGACGGACGACATCGCCGCCAACGTCCTGGGCAGCGACCATCCCGCACCGTACATGACCATCGCGTTCGATGTGGCCGAGGAGTGGCGTTGGAGGATTCCAGAAGTCGTCCATGTCGACGGCACGGCGCGGGCGCAAGTCGTCACCCGGGTGGCCAATCCGCGCTACTACGCGCTCCTCACGCGGCTTGGCGAGCGGACGGGAGCGCCCGTGGTGCTGAATACGTCATTGAACCGGCGCGGCGAACCGATCGCTTGCACCCCGCGCGACGCGGTGGAGATATTCCTCGGGTCCGATCTGCGCCACCTCGTGATGGAGGATCTGCTCGTATCGAAGGATACGGTTGGTCCGGGTTCGGGCTAGTGCCGATGCTCGCCGTTCAGTTGTGTCCGAACGACCATCCCCCGTTCCTGGACGTCTGCATGGGCCATGCACGGGCGCTGGCTCTTTGCGGCTACCGGGTCCGCACGATCTTTTTCGCGTCCACGGGACGCGCGGCGTCCACGGGACGCGCCGCGTCCACGGGACGCGCGGACTCGCAAAGTCTCGACACGCGCGAGTCGGGGGAGTCCACCGAGGTTGTCGCGGCCGAGAACGTGGCCGACGTGCTCGCGGAGCGGCCCGACTTGCTGGTCACGCACCGATATCGCGCCTACCGGGCCGGCATCCGTCTGGCCCGCCGCTTGGGAATCGTCGAGCACGTCGCGGTGGCGCACGAGTTCGGCTTCTTCGCCCGCGCCAGGCGCCGCTGGCGGCGTCGGCTTCTTGGCGACGGTGGTTGCCGATTCGCGGGCGTATCGGACGCGGTGGCGGAGGATCTGGCGCGGTGCCGCGTGGCGGCACCCCTTGTCCTGCCGAATCCGCTCGCGGCGGACCGCCTGCGCGGGAACCTTCGCTCGCGAACGGGTGCGCGGGCGGAACTGGGCTTGAGCGCCAATGATTTCGTCATCGGCGTGGTGGGCCGCCTGCATCCAAAGAAGGACCCTGGGCGCGCGCTGCGCGCCTTCGGGCGGTTCCGGCAAGCGCATCCGCGCGCCCGGCTGGTCTTCGTCGGCGACGGCGAGCTGCGTCCGGACCTCGAACGCGCCGCTGGAGCCGGGGTGACGTTCGCCGGTTTTCGCGCCGACGGTCGGGAATTGCTCACCGCCTTTGATGTCTTGCTCGCCTGCGCAACGGAACGGGAGGCCTTCGGCCTGGCACTACTGGAAGCCTTGGCCGCGGACGTGCCAGTGATCTGTGCGGATCGTCCCGGACCGCGTTTCGTGTTGGGCGATTGCGCCACCTACTTCGACGGCGACGACGAGCTTCTTCGTGCGCTCCAAAGCGCGGCCGAGGGGCGTCTGGACGGTGATCGGCTGGCGCGGCCGGCACGCATAGAGCGGTTGTTCTCGGTCGAAGCGCTCGCCGATCGGTATCGTTCGGCGCTGGCCACCCCCGTTGGCGTGCATGGCCTGTGCTAACATCCTCTCAATGACCCGACTTCTGCCTGCGGCCCCCAACGTCCATGTCCTCGTCGTTGGGGACATCATGCTAGACCGCTACATCCACGGAACTACCGATCGGGTCTCCCGCGAAGCACCGGTCCCCGTTGTGCAGGTGGACGGCAGTGAGGATCGCCTCGGCGGTGCCGCCAATGTCGCCAAGAACGTCGTTTCCCTGGGCGGGAAATGCACTCTTGTCGGTGCCGTTGGCGATGATCCAACCGGACGAACCGTTACGATGATGCTCGAGGCTGCCGGCATTGACGCCGACCTGGTGGTCGTGGACGGCTGGCGAACCACGTTGAAGGAACGCCTAGTCAGCATGCAGCAGCAACTGGTGCGAATGGACTTCGAGCAGTCGTTGCCATGCGAGTACGCAACGGAGGTCGTGGCCCGCGTCGCGCGGCACATGTCCGCGGCCGATGCCTTGGTGATCGAGGACTACGACAAGGGGGCCATTGCGGATCCGCAGCGCATCATGGCCGCCGCGTCGACGCATGCAACGCCGGTCATCGCCGATCCGAAGTTCAAACCGTTCTCCGCCTATCGCGGCGTCACGATCCTGAAGCCAAACCGTCCGGAGTTCGAGGCGGCCTTGGGCTATTGGCCCAAGGATCGTGACTTGCCAGAGTCCGGATGTGCCTTGGCAAAGGCAAGCGGCGTCGACGCGATCACGCTGACCCGCGGTGGTGACGGGTTGACGGTTTTCGAGGCCACCGGCGCCTGTCTGCACGTGCCGGCGGCGAGCGTCGACGTCTACGACGAAACGGGCGCGGGCGACACCGTCGCAGCCACGCTGGGCGTCTGCACGGCGCTCGGCTGGCCGCGTGCCGAGGCGGCGCGCATCGCCAACGTCGCCGGTGGCCTGGTGTGCACCAAGTTCGGCACCGCGGTGGCCAGCGCGCGGGAACTGAACCTGGCGGCACGGACGATCTCGGCCCAGGCGCAGGCGCCGCGGCGTCGACAGCTTACGGATGCGGTGGCACGGTCGCGCCGACACGGTGAGCGCATCGTGTTCACCAACGGCTGTTTCGACATCCTCCACGCTGGCCATGTGGGCTATCTCAGCGAGGCTCGGGAACTGGGCGACCGCCTGATCGTCGCGGTCAACGATGACGACTCCGTCCGCCGCCTCAAGGGGGATGGACGTCCCGTCAACCCGCTGGAGGACCGTATCCGCGTTCTCGAAGGCTTGGAGTCCGTGGATTGGGTCGTCCCGTTCTCGGAGGACACGCCGGAGGCGCTGCTCGCGGAGATTCGTCCCGATGTCCTCGTCAAGGGCGGCGACTACGCCATCGCTGACGTGATCGGTGCGGATTTCGTTCGCGGCTATGGAGGCGACGTGCGCGTTCTGGGCTTGTTGGACGACCGCTCGACCACCGACATCGTCGACCGCATCCGGATGGCGGACGGGTAGCGTCCGCGCAACCCGGCGCCGGGTCGAAGGGGCCTATCCGACAAGGGGCGCCAGCCCGGTTTCGAGATGGTCAGGGCGTTCTACAACCTGTTGCTGTTGGCCGCATTGCCCTGGGTCTGCGTCCGGCTCGTCTGGAAGTCGCGCCGCGAGCCCGGCTATCGGCAGCGGATCAGCGAGCGGTTCGGCGCGGCGCCTTACACGTTGCCAACCGGGTGCGTCTGGTTTCACACGGTCTCGGCGGGCGAGGCCAACGCCGCGGCTCCGATGATTCGCGCATTGAGTGAACGCTTCCCGATGCGCACATTCCTGGTGACCACGATGACGCCCGCGGGCTCGACGCGGGTGACGGCGTTGCTCGGGGACGTTGCCCGTCACTGTTATGCACCGTACGACTACCCGTGGGCCGTGCGTCGATTCCTGCGCCGGGTGCGGCCAAGCGCCTTGGTGCTATTGGAGACGGAACTCTGGCCGAATGTCATACGGCAGACGGCGGCGAGCGGTGCGGACGTCTTCCTCGTCAACGCCCGGCTGTCGGCGCGTTCGTTTGAGGGCTATCGGCGCGTCGGCTCGCTCGTCCGCCCGATGCTCGGACAACTGCGCAGCGTGGTCTGCCAATACGAAGACACCGCCGCCCGGTTCCGGGCGCTCGGCGCGACAACGGTGGAGGTGACCGGCAGCGTGAAGTTCGATGCCGACCTGCCGCCGGATCACTTCGGTGTCGGCGACCTGAGCTTCGACGGCGCCCCCGTCTGGATCGCTGGCAGCACCCACGCCGGCGAGGAGGAGATCGTCGTCGAAGCCCACGGTGAGCTTCGGCGGCGCTACCCCGACCTGCGCCTCATCCTGGCGCCGCGACACACGGCCCGCGTCCCGACGGTCCTTGGCTTGTTGCGCAGCAAAGGTGTCGCGGCGTCCCTACTGTCCGCACGTGAGACGGATGCCAGCGTGCTTGTCGCCGACGTCATGGGTACGCTGCCGCATCTCTACGGGCTCGCGGACGTGGCATTCGTCGGCGGCAGCCTGGATCGTACCGGCGGCCACAACCCGATCGAGGCAGCCTGGCACGGCGTGCCTGTGCTCATGGGTCCGGCGCGGTTCAAGATCGAAGAGATCTGGGCCCGGTTCGAGGCCGCGGGCTGCGCGCACGAGGTCGCGGGCGTGGCGGACATCGTCGCCGAGGTTGGCGCGTTGCTTGACGATCCGGCGCGACGGGAGCAAGAGGGCAGGAGCGCCCAAGCCGTGATCGCGGCGAATCGCGGTGCCCGAGACGCCTTGGTCGGCAAGCTCGCGGAGTGGCTGGGCTAGGAACCTTACAGGCGGCGCACTGGGTTGGCGGGGTCCATGAACGTATTGAGTTCGGCCACGTCGCGCTCATCGAGGGCACCCGCGGCCTCCTTGAGGCGCAACAGGTTGATCACGTAGTCGTAGCGCGAGCGGGCGTAGTCGAACTGCGACGCGAACAGACGGCGCTGTGCGAGCAGGACCTCGACGATGTTGCGGGTGCCGACCTCGTAGCCCGTCTGGGTGGCCTCGAGGGCGGCTTCCGCCGACTTGATGGCCTCCGCACGGGCCTGGACGCGCACGACCTCCGTGGCGACGGTGCGGAACAGGTTGCGCGTATCGCGGGCGACGACCAACTCCTGGCCGATCAACTGCTGACGCGCCTGTTCGAGGCCGTGCCGGGCCTGCTTGACGGCCGATTGCGTGCCGAGGCCGCTGAAGATCGGAGCGCTGATGTTCAGCGAGTAGGACAGGCTGGCCGAGCTCTGATCCGGGATCACGAACCCGCCGAACGCCTGGCTGCCGCTGCTGACGCCGTAGTTGGCCGACGCCGTAATCGTAGGGAGATGGCCCGCTAGGCGGGCTTCCAAGTCCCGTTCCGCGGCGACGAGGGCCTCTTGGGCGGCCCGGATGCCGTAGTTTCCGGTCAACGCCGTCTCGACCCAGTCCTCTTCGCTGGCGGGTTCCGGATCGACGATCGGCAGACTGGCCGCCAGCGGGTCGATCTCTTCGTAAGGCCGCCCGGTCAGCGTTCTCAAGCCCTCGAAGAAGATGCCCTGGTTGCTCTCCGCCTGGATCCGATCGACGACGATGTTGTCGAACTCGGCCTTCGCGTCGAGCACGTCGGTGATCGCTACGAGGCCGACGTCGAAGCGCTGCTGCACCTGTTCGAGTTGCCGGCGCACGGCCTCTTCGGACGCCACGGCGGAGTCCAGCGCCGCTTGGCCGCGCAGCACGTTGAGATAGGTTTCGGCAACGCGGGTGATGAGTTGCTGCGAAGCCGTCTCGAGATCCCACTCCGCCTGCCTCGCGACAGCGCGGGCGCCGAGATAGTTGAACCAACGGGGCACGTCGATGACGGTCTGGCTCACGTTCGCGCCCCAGCTGCGTCGCGTCACGTCCCGTTCCGGCCAGGGCATGCCGGTCTGATCCAGGCCGTCGACGTTGACCGCCGCCTGCGATGAGCCGGCGGTGGCGCCCACGCGTGGCAACAGCGCGGCCCGAGACTGGACCACGACTTCCCGACGTGACTCGCTGCTCGCTCGCGCGGCCGCGAGTACGGGGTCATTCTGCAAGGCTATGGCGTATACCTCGCTCAAGTCGGCAGCCTGAGCGCCGCTTGTGGCCGCAATCGCAGCGATCGCGATCATCGGCGCGATGCGGCAACCCGCAATGCGGCTTAGCGGGATAGGTACGGCACAGTTCATGTTGAGTCCTCGCATGACAGCTAACTTGTAAGGGCGTAATGCAGCGCGGGCGGCGAGTCTAACAAATGACTGGACGGCGCCTTGCCTACTTCTGACGCCTATGCCAAGGGCGCCATTAACGGTCGCAGGGCTAGGTGTACTGGAGCAACCCATCTCTACAGGCGCAAAGTTCGGCAGCTGGGGCAGGAGAATGCGCCAGCATTCTCCATCGAGTCGCCGTAAGGCGACTCGCCGCCGCTTCCTATCGTTACGGAACGATGGTTAGAATCCGTCGCAGAAGGAGTTCACGCACCGACTGGACGTACATGGTGTGAGAGACAGGCGCTACATCATCGACCTTGGCCGGCACCTGACGGTCTGCGACGGCAACTATCTTCGGCTCACCAAGCTGATGCCGAATCTCGGTCGCCACGCGGAGGATGTCGGATCCATGGGCGACCGCCGCGCGTTCCGCGTGCCGGTCGGGAGTGCCTCGCCCGCGGTCACCATCGAGGTCGTCGAGTGCAGCCGATACACCACCACGTTGGCCTTAGCCCAACTGTCGGGTGGGCGCGGGGTCGCTGACTTGAGCATGAAGGTGCGTCTCTACCACGATGCCCGCTCGGCCGAGGTGGTCGAGTTCCAGGGCAAGCGCCGCTTCGACTCGGCCTACGTCTATCCCAATCGCGAGATGCGCCAGCCCGACGAGAAGGCCCAGGTGAACCGATTCCTGTCCGAGTTCCTGAACGCCTGCCTCCACCACGGTGTGGCGGCCGAGAGTGAGGTCGAGCGCCGGGCAGGCGTGCCACACTTGGCGAAAGAAACCGTCGACTTCTGACCAACGGACCTCGCCGATGGCGGCAGACACAAGCTCGGCGCACGTCCTGCAGGTGACCGATTGCCACCTTTTCCCGGATCCTGGGACAACCCTCTTGGGCGTGAATACCCAGGCGAGCTTGGCGGCGGTTCTGCGTGCAGCATGCCGTGAACGTCGGCCGGACGCGCTGCTTGCGACCGGCGACCTCGCCCAGGATGCGTCGCCCGCCACGTACCGCTTGTTCGTCGACACCGTGCGGGCGCACTTTGACGGGCCCGTGCTTTGCGTGCCTGGAAACCACGACCACGGGGAGACATTCGCCGCCGCCTTGCCCTGCGATGACCTCGAGCTCGGCAACTGGCGGGTGGTCGGCGTCGACACCCACGTCGACGACGTGGTGGGCGGCCGGGTGGGCGACAGCGAGCTGGCGCGCTTGTCCGCCGCGCTTGACGGCCCTGGCCCGACCTTGGTGGTCGGCCACCACTGTCCGGTGGCCATCGGCACCCCCTGGCTCGACGTCCATCGCATCGAGGACGGCGAGGCGCTGATGCGCGTCATGGACGGGGCGACGGTCCCGGCCTACGCCTTCGGACACATTCACCAGGAAGCGGACGTGCCCTTGCCGACGCGGCTCCTGGGCACGCCGTCCACCTGTTTCCAGTTCGCGGCGGACACGGCCGCGTTCGCTATCGACGACGCCAAGCCCGGGTATCGCTGGCTACATTTGGCCGAGGATGGTACGGTGGCCACGGAAGTTCGCCGGATCGCGGACTATCCGCTGAACATCAACCTCAGGGATCGAGGTCGTCGATGAGCAAGTCCTATTCCGCCGAGTCCATCCAGGTGCTTTCTGGGTTGGATCCGGTGCGTCGGCGGCCCGGGATGTACACCGATACGTCTCGCCCCAACCACCTGGTGCAGGAGGTCGTCGACAACAGCGTCGACGAAGTCTTGAGCGGCTACGGCCGTGCGATCGACGTGACGCTGTGCCGTGACGGCGCCATCGAGGTGATCGACGACGGTCGGGGCATGCCGGTCGACGTGCATCCCCAGCACAAGCTCACAGGCGTCGAGCTGATCCTGACCAAGCTCCACGCTGGCGGCAAGTTCGATCATGCCAACTACGGCTTCGCCGGTGGCCTGCACGGCGTCGGCGTGTCCGTGGTGAACGCGCTGTCGACGTGGCTGCAGGTCGAGGTCAAGAGGGACGGCGCGGTGCACCGGCAGCGTTTCGTCGGCGGCGAGCCCGTCACGCCCCTGGAGGTGGTGGACAGCGTCGGGAAGCGCAACACGGGGACCTGCATCCGATTCCTGCCTGACCCCCAGTACTTCGACAGCGTCCGGATCGCGCTCGCCAAGCTGCGGCACTTGCTGCGGGCCAAGGCCGTGCTGTGCCCCGGCCTTAGCGTGTCCCTATCCGTGGAAGGCGCGTCGGGTGCGGTCGAGACCGAGGTCTGGTGTTTCGAGGGTGGCGTGAGCGGGTACTTGTCCGAGGTGCTCGGCGAAGGCGAGCATCTCCCGGCGACGCCGTTCCATCACGAGGCAGAGGGCAACCAGGAAGCCGTCGAGTGGGCCTTGCAGTGGGTGACCGACGGCGCACCGGTTGCCGAGAGCTACGTCAACCTGATTCCGACGCCCGCGGGCGGTACGCATGTCACGGGCCTGCGCAGCGGGCTCGTGGACGCGTTGCGGGAGTTCTGCGAGTTCCGGGACCTGCTCCCACGCGGCCTCAAGATCAGCGGCGAGGACATCTGGGAGCAGTGCGCCTACGTGCTGTCCACGAAGCTGGCCGAGCCCCAGTTCAGCGGCCAAACCAAGGAGCGGCTGTCCTCGCGCCAGTCGGGCGTCTTCGTGGCCGGCGTTGCGAAGGACGCCTTCAGCCTCTGGCTGAACGAACATCCCGGCGATGGCGAGGCGCTCGCCGAATTGGCGATCGCCAATGCGCAGCGCCGGGTCCAGGCCAGCAAGAAGGTGGCCCGCAAGACGATCACGTCCGGGCCGGCCTTGCCCGGGAAACTAGTCGATTGCGCGAGCCAGGATCCCGACCGGAGCGAGTTGTTCCTGGTCGAGGGCGACTCGGCGGGCGGCTCGGCGAAAGCGGCACGGGATCGCGAGTTCCAGGCCGTGATGCCCCTGCGCGGCAAGATCCTGAATACTTGGGAAGTGGCCACCGCCGAAGTGCTCGGCTCCCAGGAAGTGCACGACATCGCCGTGGCGGTGGGCGTCGACCCGGCCTCGGACGACTTGTCGCGTTTGCGCTACGGAAAGATCTGCATTCTCGCCGACGCGGACTCCGATGGCGCGCACATCGCGACACTGCTCTGCGCCTTGTTTCTCAAGCATTTCCGGCCGCTCGTCGCGGCCGGCCGGATCTACGTCGCGATGCCGCCGCTCTACCGCATCGACGTCGGCAAGGACGTGTACTACGCCCTGGACGACTCGGAACGCGACGGTCGCCTGGACATGATCAAGGCGGAAAACAAGCGTGGCCGCGTTTCGGTGCAGCGCTTCAAGGGCTTGGGCGAAATGGACCCGCTGCAGTTGCGGGAGACGACCATGGCACTGGATACGCGCCGCTTGGTGCAACTCGGCCTTGATTCGCCGCAGGACTCGGAGGACGTCATGGACATGATGCTGGCCAAGAAGCGCGCCGCCGACCGCCGGACCTGGCTGGCGCGAAAAGGAGACTTGGCCAGCGCTGCCTAGGCGCGCCGGCGTACGAAATCGGCCTGTAGACGAAGGAGGTCGGCACCATGAACACGGTGTCCAACGGCCACTATCAACGGCCACCCGGGAACGGGGCCGAACGTCTGCCGCTGCACGAGTACACCGAGCGCGCGTATCTCGACTACGCCATGTACGTCATCGGCGACCGGGCCCTGCCGCATATCGGCGACGGCTTGAAACCGGTGCAGAGGCGGATCGTCTACGCGATGTCCGAACTCGGCCTGTCGGCGACGGCGAAGTTCGCCAAGTCGGCACGCACGGTGGGCGAAGTTCTCGGCAAGTTCCACCCGCACGGCGATGCGGCCTGCTACGAGGCGATGGTGCTGATGGCGCAGCCGTTCTCGTACCGCTATCCGCTGGTCGAGGGGCAGGGCAACTGGGGTGCGCCGGACGATCCGAAATCGTTCGCCGCGATGCGCTACACCGAGGCGCGACTGGCCCGGGTCGCGGAACTACTGCTCGACGAGGTCGGACTCGGCACGGTCGACGAGGTTCTCAACTTCGACGGCGCATTCAGCGAGCCGGCGCTTCTCCCGGCCCGGCTGCCGATGGTGTTGCTCAACGGCAGCACGGGCATTGCCGTGGGGATGGCGACCGACATTCCACCGCACAATCTCCGCGAAGTTGCCGCTGCCTGTGTGTGCGTGCTCAAGAATCCCCAGGCGTCGATCGCCGACTTGATGGCTTGCCTCCCGGGGCCGGACTTCCCCTCGGACGCGATCATTACCACGTCGTCCGAGGAAATCGCGGATGCCTATGCCACCGGGCGCGGGACCATCCGGGCACGAGCGCGCTACGTGCGGGAACGGTCGGTGCCGGGCACCCCGGCCGACATCGTCATCACCGGCTTGCCGTACCAGGTCTCGCCGGCCAAGGTCCTGGAGCAGATCGCCGCCCAGATGCAGACTCGCAAGCTGCCGATGCTGAGCGACATTCGCGACGAGTCGGACCATGAGAATCCAACCCGCCTCGTGCTCGCGCCGCGCTCCAACCGGGTCGACGTAGACCGCTTGATGAGCCACCTGTTCGCGACGACCGATCTCGAGCGCACTTACCGCGTTAACTTCAACGTCATCGCGCGCGACCGCCGACCACGCGTATTCTCGCTGAAGGATCTCCTCGTCGAGTGGCTGGCGTTCCGAACGGCGACGGTTCGGCGGCGACTGGAGCACCGGCTCGAACGCATCCGACGCCGCCTGCACGTCGTCGACGGACTCCTGGTGGCGTACCGGAACCTCGACGAAGTGATCCGCATCATTCGCGAGGAGGACGCACCCAAGCTTGAGCTGATGGCGACGTTCGCGCTGTCGGACGAACAGGCTACCGCGATTCTCGACCTCCGACTGCGCCAACTCGCACGGTTGGAGGAGGCGAAGCTCAACGAGGAGAAGGACACGCTCGGCGAAGAGGCGGCCACGTTGGAGGTCACGCTCGCCTCCGATGCGCAAATGCGCGAACTGATCGAGCGTGAAATCACCGCCGACGCCGAACGCTACGGCGACGACCGGAGAACCGAACTTCGCCAAGTTCCGGAAGCGCAGGCGTTCAGCGAGCGCGAGTTGCTGTCGACAGAGCCGGTCACCGTGATCCTCTCGGAGAAGGGGTGGGTGCGTGCCGCCAAGGGACACGAAATCGAGGCCGGGGAGCTGTCCTATCGCAGCGGCGATGCGTTCGCGGCCGCGGCCAAGGGCAAGAACAGCGACACCTGCGTCTTCCTCGACTCGACCGGCCGGGCGTACGTCGTGCCGCCGCACACGCTGCCGTCCGCCCGCGGCCAAGGCGAACCGTTGACCGGTCGGCTGAAGACGCCCGAAGGTGCGCGATTCGTCGGCATGGTGCTCGGCGATGCCGACGCGGCCGTGCTGGTCGTCTCCAGCCACGGCTACGGTTTCATCACCACCCTCCGCGACATGGTCTCGAAAGGCCGGGCCGGCAAGGCCGTGCTCAATGTCGGCCCCAAAGTCGACAGAGGTGCGACGGCGCTGCCGCCCGTTTTGGTGGGCGAGGGGGCGACCTACGTGGCCGCCGCCACGAGCGCCGGGCGGCTGCTGGTGCTACCCCGGGCCGATGTTCCTAACCTGGCTCGCGGCAAGGGTCAGAAACTGATCAACATTCCGCCCAAGGTGATCGCGACGACCGACGAGCGCGTGGTGGCCGCGGCCGCGATGGGCGACCGCGACAAGCTGGTGGTGCAGGCCGGCGCCCGCCATACGACCCTGCGCCTCAAGGACATCGGCAACTACCTCGGCCAACGCGCACAGCGCGGGCGCCTGCTGCCGCGCGGGTTCCAAAAGGTCGACGACCTCGGGGTTGCCTAGCCTCCATCGGCCGGACTGGCGGTCAGGGTGAGGCCCGCGCGACGAGGTCGGCTTGCTGCGCGATCAGCGCGTCGTGGCTTGAGTCCGTTCCCAACACGATCCCTTCGGGTACGGCGGCGTCGGACAGTGTCTGAAACGCGGGATTGTCGAATGCTTGCAGGCGAACCCGCTCGGCGTCGACGACGGCGGCGTACGCCGCACGTCCCAGCACGAGAGCGCCGTCCGGCGCCAGGGATGCGAGAACGGCGACCGCTTCGGCGGAAGCCGCGTCCACGACGGCCGACTGGTCATCCACCCAGTCCCCGGTCACAAGGTCGAGGCCGAGGCGGAACGGGCTCGACGATGCACCGGGGGACGGTTGCGCGGCGTCGGCGGGGTCGTCGCGCGGCGGCGCGCCGAGGAGGCGCTGGACCAGCAAGGCTGCGCAGACCACCTCGAAGGCCCGGTCGTCGGATGTGGAAGCCGGGAACAGCAGCGCCAACCCCGTGTTCCGCCACGGCACGGCTTCAGCCGCGTACAGGTTGGCCACGCGCTCGGCGAGGGTCATGCTGCGGCTTAGCACGTCGCCGCGGCCATCGTCGTCCACGTCGCTGTGCGGGAACATCGTGGCCACGAGCACGAAGAACCGACTAGGGCTCGTATCGGATTCGGTGTCGGGGCCGGCGATCGTGGCCGTGCGCCTGGTGCGAGTCGACAGTCGACCGTAGCCGTACGCAGCACCCGCCACGACGACGAAACCGGCGGCAAACAGCCACCAGGACCGGGACAGGAGCGCAGCTGTCTGCGGTCGGAACCGGTCTTCGTGCAGCATGACCCGGACGTGGCCGGCAACCGTATCCTGAATCGCGACTTGGCTCAGGTACGTCGGACCGTCGGGCCGAGGATTGCCTTCAACCACCAGTTCGGTCCCGTCGACGCTATACATCTCGATACTGCGGACCTCAGGGCGTTCCACCATGCGCTTGGCCAGCAGGCCAAGGCGGATACGGTCCGGCCGCATCATCGGCTCGACGGCGAGGTAGGCAAGGTCGTCCGCCACCTGCGATCCGAAGCGTCCCATCGCCCGAGCGTTTTGCTCGGCCGCGAGGAAATGCCATGCGCTCAAAGTTGCCGCGAGGGCCACGACGTAGCCGAGACCGGCGCACAGCGCAAGCGCTCCGGGGCCGAAGTGCGGACCGTCGGACGCTATGGGCAAAGCAGTTCCTTGGCCGACGCGCCAGGCCGTTCGCGCACGAGCCGGGGTACGAGGTAGCCGGGCAGCTTGGCGGCCAAGGCGCGGTGGATCGCGACCGCCGGTGCGTCCGCCACATTGAAGTGGGCCGTGCCGGCGACGCGGTCGGGCATGTGCAGGTAGTAGGGCAGGATGCCTGTGTCGAAGAGGCGCTCGGAGAGCTCCGCCAAGGTGTCGGCGTCGTCGTTGACGCCTTGGAGCAATACGCTTTGATTCAACAGCGTGAACTCCGCAAGCGCCCTTGTGGCGCGGCGACAGTCGTCGTCGATTTCACGGGGATGGTTGAAGTGGAGGACGATGACGACGCGCTGGCGGGCGTTCCGCAAGGTCTCGATCAGTTCCCCCGTCACGCGTTGCGGGATGACGACCGGCGTTCTCGTATGTACGCGCAGGCGCACGACGTGCTCGATCGCCCCGATCTGCGTGACCAAGCCGGCCAAGTGGCTGTCGCTGACCATGAGCGGGTCGCCCCCGGAGAGGATCAACTCCCTGACGCTCGGATCGCGGCGGACGGCGGCCAGCCCAGGGAACGCCGAGGCCTGCCGGTGCTCCGCATAGGGGAAGTGCCTGCGAAAGCAGTAACGACAGTTGACGGCGCAAGTGCCGCTGGCGATGAGCAGGGCGCGCCCGGCGTACTTCTGCATCAGTCCGGTGTCGACCATCGCGTCGGCTTCGGCGAGCGCGTCGTTGCCGAAGCCAGGTGCCGATTCGGCTTCCAGGGGGCTCGGCAGGACTTGCCGTAGCAGCGGATCGGCCGCGTCGCCTCGGCGCATGCGGGCGATATAGGGGCGCGGGACGCGAACCGGGAAATCAGGATTGGCGAGGCACCCACGGTCCTGCCCCAAGCCCAGCAACCGCAGGAGTTCGGCACCGCTCCGGATCGATCGCTTGAGTTCCCGCTGCCAGGCACCGGCCGGCCAAGGCGCGCTCGCGTCGCCGTCAGGCGACGCGCGTTGAGGCTGGTGGGCGCTTGTCGAGTGCGGTTGGCCGGGTATCATCTGCGCTTCCTTACGGCGAACGACTTGACGGCGAACGTGGCAGGGGCGCGCGTCGGGGCTTGAGTCGCTTGCCGCTTAAGCCCGATGGAGAGCAAGGCGTGGCGAATTATTCTACCAACGAATTCCGACCGGGACTGAAGGTCATGCTGGAGGGCGACCCGTGTTCGATCCTCGACAGCGAGTTCGTCAAGCCCGGGAAGGGCCAGGCGTTCACGCGGGTCAAACTCCGCAACCTGATCACGGGGCGGGTCTGGGACCGCACCTATCGCAGCGGCGAATCCTTGCCAGCGGCCGACGTGTTGGAGACGGAGATGGAGTTCCTCTACGACGACGGCGAGTTCTGGCATTTCATGAAAACGGACGGCAGCTTCGAGCAGCTTGCGGCGAGTGCGTCGGCCGTCGGTGACGCAAAGGACTGGCTGCTGGCCCAGGAGGCCTGCAGTGTCACGCTGTGGAACAACGAGCCGATTTCCGTGACGCCGCCCAACTTCGTGGAATTGGCGGTGGCGCGAACGGACCCGGGTTTACGCGGCGACACCGCGCAGGGCGGCGTCAAGCCGGCTGAACTGGCCACGGGAGCGACGGTTCGCGTGCCGCTGTTCATCGAGATCGGCGACGTGCTCCGGGTCGACACCCGTTCCGGCGAGTACGTCAGCCGCGTCAAGAGCTGACGGAGGCATGGCGGACGCGGAGCGATCCCGGCTTGCACCGGCCGATTGGCGGCCTTCGTGTCCCATATCGACGCTCCGCGAGCGGGGTCGGCTGCTCGGCGACATTCGGGGCTTCTTCGCGGCGCGGGACATCCTGGAGGTGCAGACGCCGGCATTGGGTCGACGGACGGTCCTCGATCCGGCGCTCGACAGCATCGCGACACGGGGTGGCCGCTACCTGCAGACCTCGCCCGAGTACCACATGAAACGCCTCTTGGCCGCGGGGGCGCCGTCGATCTACCAGATCGGGCCGGCGTTCCGTGACGGCGAGGCGGGGCGTTGGCACAACCCGGAGTTCACGATACTCGAGTGGTACCGGGTTGGCTTCGACGCACCGGCCCTCATGGCGGAGGTCGCGGCACTGGTGGATTCGCTACTCGGCCACGCACCGTACGGGTCCGTGGCGTGCGCCGACCTATTGCGCGAGCGGTTCGGCATCGATATCGACAACACGGCGGCGCTCATCGAACTCGGCAGCACGCTGGGGCTTGACGAGCCAACGCTCGACGAGGCGCTGGACCTGGTTCTCGCCGAGGCCTTGAGCTCGCGCACGGAGAGCCGGGTCTTCGTGACCGGATTCCCTGCGGCGCTCGCGGCGCTGGCAAGGGTTGGCGACGACGGTTGTGCGGAACGCTTCGAGCTGATCGTGGAAGGCGTCGAGGTGGCCAACGGCTACCACGAACTGACCGATGCGGAGGAGTTGGCCGCCCGCATGGAAGCGGACGTGGAACGGCGGCGAGTGCTCGGCAAGACCGGGCCGGTTCCGGACGAGGCCTTGCTTGCGGCGCATCAGCACGGCTTGCCGGACTGTGCCGGCGTGGCCATGGGATTGGATCGACTGCTGATGCTTAAGGTGGGGGCGACGAGCCTCGCCGAGGTGATGGCATTCAGTTGGGATCGCGCCTGAGCGTCGCGATCGGCGTTCCGACCCGGACCGCGCGGCCAGCCTCCAGGCCCCGCGTCAACGTGGCGGCTTCCGGGGGGAACAGCACGACCACCGTCGAGCCGAGCTGGAAAGCCGCGACGCCGTCGCCGCGCTCGAACGCGACGCCTGTTGGGAAGCGGGCCATAGGCTCGCGGTAGGGCGACACCGGCCCCTGCGGCCAGGTCACGTCGATGCTGGCGACAATCATGGCGCCGACCAGGACTAGCGCGTACTCGCCGAACGCGGCCTTGAGACGCAGGACCAGTCGTTCGTTGCGTGCAAAGAGACCCGCAACGTGCGCCTCGGTCACGGCGTTGACGGAAAACAGGCGCCCCGGGATCTCCAGCGTGGAGACCAGCGATGCCGCGCACGGCGCATGCACGCGGTGGTAGTTGTGCGGGGCCAGGTAGATCGTCGCGAACGGCCCGTCGGCGAGCATCTGCGCGAAATCGTCGTCGCCGACGAGGTCCGCGACGGTGTAGCTGCGGCCCTTGGCCTGCAGCAATTCGCCGCCGACGGCCGTGCCGGCTTGGCTGACGACGCCGTCGGCCGGGCTGACGGCTACATCGTCCCGGGTGGGCATCGGGCGCGTGCCGGGCAGCAGCGGGCGCGTAAAGAACGCGTTGAAGCTTGCGAAGTCCGCCGCCGAGTCGCCCTGGAACTCGGTCATGTCGACGTGGTAGGCCGCCTTGAAGCCCTCGATCAACAGGCGTTTCAAAACCGGATTCCGCGATGCCGCGAAGCGTCCGAGCAAACGGGACAGTCCGTGCTGCGGCAGCAGGTGCTGTAGCGTCGCGAACGGGTGCACGCGCTAGCTCGTCTCCACCGGCGTGTCGAAGCGATTGCCCCACTCGGCCCAGGAGCCGTGATACGCGCGAATTCTCGGAAATCCGAGCAGGCGCGCCGTCATGTAGGTCAGACCGGAACGATGGTGGGTTTGGCAATGGGTGACGATGTCGCGATCCGGCGTAATGCCGTGCCGGTTGAGCAAGGCCTCGACGCCGTCTACCAGACGCAACTGTCGACCACGGTCCATCAGTTCCAGCCAATCGAGATTGACCGCCCCGGGAATGTGGCCGGCTCGGGCGGCCGTCGCCTTGCGCCCAGCGAACTCGTCGGCGGATCGGCAGTCCCAGACCAGGAAACCAGGGTCGTCGAGCCGGGAGAGAATGTCCTCGGCTTCGGCGATGGGCCCGGTATCGATCTCGATCTCGACGTCCGTTGGCTGCTTCGTCGAAGGCTCGCGGCTGAGCGGCAGGCCCGCCGTATGCCACGCATGGAGGCCGCCATCCAGGTAGCGCCAGTTGTTGTTGCCGATGACGTCCAGGGTCCAGGCCAGGCGCCCGGCCCAGCCGCCGCCCTCGTCGTCGAGAGTAACGACCTCGGCGCCGTGCGTGTATCCGATGCGGCGAAACAGGGCGGTCAGGCGCGCCCGGTCGGGAAGCCTGCCGGTAGCCGGCGGGACACCGGAGACAAGCTCCCGGGGCTGGACGTTGACGGCGCCCGGCACATGCGCGGCTTCGTAAACCGCGCTAGGTGTCACCTGGACCACGAGGAGGTTTTCGGGAAGACGTGCGGCAAGCTCCGTCGGGCTGATCAGGGCGGGTTCCATTTCGATGTGGATCAAGCGAAGCGACGGGAGATATTGCGTTGCCCCGGCCGACGGGGCAACCGGGTTCCCGGTGCGACACCTTGGCGCGGCCGGGACCCAAGGCTATGCTGTCGAGGAACCGTTGGATGAGTTGGGCGAATGCAGGAACCGGCAGGTAACGGCAAGCTCGTCTGGATCGACTTGGAGATGACCGGCCTCGATGCGGACGCGGATGTCATCCTGGAGATCGCGACCCTCGTGACCGACAGCGCGTTGCGCATCGTCGCCGAAGGCCCTGAACTGGCCATCCACCACGACGCCTCCGTTCTCGCCGACATGGACGACTGGAACGTCAGGCACCACACGGCGTCCGGATTGCTTGCGCGCGTGCAGCAATCCGAGGTCAGCGTCGTCGAAGCGGAGGCGGTGACGCTCGCGTTCGTGGCGCGGCACGTGGCGGCGAACACGTCGCCGCTTTGCGGCAACACGGTTTGGCAGGATCGGCGATTCCTGATGCGCTACATGCCGACCCTCAACGACTACCTGCACTATCGGATCATCGACGTTTCGACGGTCAAGGAACTGGCTCGACGGTGGCGGCCGGAGTCGGTTGCCGGAGTTCAGAAGACCAGCACGCACCGTGCGATGGCGGACATCCGGGAGTCGGTCGCGGAACTCAAGCACTATAGGGAGTCGTTCTTCATCGCTTAAGCCGTGCACTGTCGGGCGAGGGCCCAGTCGATATGCTCGCGCACCATGGTTGATGCGTTGGCCCGGCGTGCCCGTAGCGCTCCGACAATGTGCCCATCGGGCGGCGCGTTGCCGGCGGCAACGGCGAGGTTGCGGACCCACTGCTCGTAGTTGACGCGCCGTATCGCCATGCCAGCGGTCTTGTCGAGGAATTCATCCTCGTCCCACGCCAGCAGTTCGGCGATGGCGGCCGTGTCGAGACCGTGCCGCGGCGTGAACTCGGCTTCGGGCGATCGACGCGCGAATCGGTTCCATGGACACACGATCTGGCAGTCGTCGCAGCCGAAGACGCGGTTGCCGACGGCTGCGCGCATGTCCTCCGGGATAGGGCCCTTGTTCTCGATCGTCAGGTACGAGATGCAGCGCCTGGCATCGAGCTTACCGGGTTCGAGGATGGCCTCCGTTGGGCACACCGAGAGGCATGCCCGGCAACTGCCGCAGCCCGGCTGCTCGCGCGGCGGCGTCACCGGTAGCGGGAGGTTGGTATAGATCTCACCGAGAAAGAACCACGAGCCCGCGTCCTGATTGAGCAGCAACGTGTTCTTGCCCTGCCAGCCGAGCCCGGCCTTCGCGCCGAGAGGCTTCTCGAGGACCGGCGCCGAGTCGACGAACGCCCGGCTACCGGTCTCGGTAACTCCGGCGCTGGCTTCGATCCGGCGGGCGAGCTTCGCGAGTCGACGTCGCAGGGTCTTGTGGTAGTCGCGGCCGAGAGCGTACCGGGCGATGTACGCCGACCCGTCGTTGACCGGCAACTCCGTGGCGCCTGGCGGCGTCACGCCGAGGTAGTCCATGCGCACGGAGATGACGCGGATCGTGTCGGGATGCAGTTCCGCCGGGTCAAGCCGCTTGTCCACGTTTCGGCTGAGGTACCCCATGTCGCCATGCATGCGCTCTTCGAGCCACGCGAGGAAGGCGGTCGAGTGTCCCGACAGGTCCGTGTCGGTGATGCCGACTTGCTGGAAGCCCAGCGCGGAGGCCCAAGACTCGATGTCTCGGGCAAGCGCGTTGTAGTCGACGGGCGCGCGGGCTTCGGTGTTGTCCATGGTGCGCGTCAAAACTGGGTCGGCCTGGCAAGTGTAAGGTAAGCGCCGTGGCGCGGCGGCAGACTTGGCAGCCCGTTTGGTGCCGCGTGGCGTGTGGGCGTATAGTCCCACGATGCGCCGCCTAACACGGAACGTTACGCGAGTCTTCACCGGCGCCGAGAGCCGGGCTTTCGACACCCGCGCGATCGAAGTCTTCGAGATTCCGGGAATCCGGCTCATGCACCGCGCCGGGCGGGCCACGTTCGAGGTGTTGCGCGATCGATGGCCAACCGCGCGCTCGATCACCGTCGTATGCGGGGCCGGCAACAACGCCGGCGACGGCTATGTCGTCGCCGGACTGGCGCGAGACGCGGGCTTGGGGGTCGATATTCTGCAGGTCGGCGATCCCGGCAAGCTCAACGGGGACGCGCTCGATGCCGCGCGGTTCGCGCAAGCTCGTCTCGGCGCCGAAGTGGCGCGTTCGGCTAGACCGTGGTGCCCGGCCGGCGACATCGTTGTCGATGCGCTGCTCGGAACGGGAGTGCGGGGTGCGGTGCGGGCCGACTTCGCCGATGCCATCGCGGCGATCAACGCGACTGGCAAGCCCGTGCTCGCGGTGGACGTGCCGAGTGGTATCGATGCAGACACCGGCGGATTGCTGACGCCGAATCCTGTTCGCGCCGATGTCACCGTGACGTTCGTGGCCGCGAAGCTCGGTCTTGTGACCGGCGACGCCGTCGACTACGTGGGAGAGGTGGTATTCGACGACCTAGGTTTGCCGTGCGCCGTCTATGACACGGTCGGGGTGAGGGTTTTGAACGGCGAGGGTGTTGAAACCCTGAACCGCCGCCGCGGTGCTCACAAGGGGGATTCGGGACGCCTATTGATCGTCGGCGGCGAGACCGACATGGGCGGTGCCGTGGCCCTCGCTGGCGAGGCCGCGCTGCGCACGGGTGCCGGGCTCGTTAGCGTGGCCACGCGTGGAGAGAACCGTGCCGCGATACTTGCGCGACGGCCCGAACTGATGGTCCGCGCAACGCGCTCGCCCGAGGACATCGTCGACTTGGCCGAGCGCGCCAGCGCGGTCGCGGTCGGTCCTGGGCTCGGCCGTGGCACGTGGGGGCGCGAACTGCTTGCGTACTGTGCGAATGTCGGCAAGCCACTCGTGGTGGACGCCGATGGTCTCAACATCGTCGCCGATGGTGACGTCGAGTTGCCCGCGCAAACGGTCATCACACCGCACCCGGGCGAGGCGGGGCGCCTGCTCGGGCAAAACAGCGCATGGGTCCAGGCGCACCGTCCCGCGGCGGCGACGGCACTCGCGAACGACGGCAAAGTGGCCGTGCTGAAGGGTGCGGGGACGCTGATCGCGGAGGCCGGCGTGCTCCGTTCGATCTGTGTAGACGGCAACCCGGGCATGGCGACCGCCGGCAGCGGCGACGTGCTCACCGGCATCGTCGGAGCCCTGCTCGCCCGCGGATTGGCGCCGACCATGGCGGCGGACCTGGGCGTCTGGCTGCACGCCCGGGCTGGCGACGAGGCCGCTGCCGCCACGGCGGCAGTGCCGGTAGCCAGCGACTTCGTCGTCGCGTTGCGCCTGTCGGGTTCGAGGCTTGCGGGTGTTCATGGGGACTAGCGTGTTTCTCGAGGACGAAGACGCGACGCTGGCGCTCGGCGCGAAGCTCGCGGTTAGCGGCTTGGCGTCGGAGTTGGTGTTCCTGCACGGTGATCTCGGCGCTGGAAAGACCACGTTGGTGCGCGGTTTCCTGCGCGCGCTCGGGCACGACGGTGCTGTGAAGAGCCCGACCTACACGCTGCTTGAAACCTACGAGTTGCCCCCCCGCAGTGCCTCGGATGCTTCTACAGGTCTGCACATCTATCATTTCGACTTCTATCGCATTGTCGATCCCCGGGAGCTTGGATACATGGGAATCGACGAGTTGGTGGGCGCGCCGGCGGTCAAGCTGGTGGAATGGCCATCCCACGCTGGCGACCGGTTGCCCAAGCCGGACATCGAGGTACGACTCAAAGTCACCGGAGCCCACCGCTGTGCAGACATCGTCGACCATCGCTAGGGCTCTTTCCTGCGAGGGGCAGGCCCCTCGCGCTCCCCCGCTGAGGGCTCTGCCAGTCGAGCACGCTCGCCGTCTGCTCGGCGCGTTCAGAGCATCGGGCGCCAGCGCCGTGCTGATCGCCGTGCTGGTGGCTTTGCCCAGTGCCGCTGCCAACCGGCTCGTCGGCGTGCGCCTGCACGATGCGCCCGATTCGACGCGCGTCGTCCTCGACACGCGCGAGGTGGCGACGTACCAAGTCTTTGCCCTTGAGAACCCGGATCGCGTGGTGATCGACCTGCGCGACACCTGGGTGTCCAAGGCGTTCAGGACACCGGTTCCGGACAGCCGTGTGGTCGCACGCATCCGCTCGGCCTATCGGAACCGCACGAACTACCGGGTGGTACTCGACCTCAAGGGCAACGTTCGACTCGAACAGTTCACTCTGCAGCCCATCGCACCCTATGGGCATCGGCTGGTGATCGACCTGTACCCCACCGATCGACCCGTGGCACCGCCGGTGCCGCGCGAGCGGGACGACCCGCAGACGGCGCGCGACGCGATCGTTGCCATCGACGCGGGCCACGGCGGCGAAGACCCCGGGGCGATTGGTGTCGGCAGGATCTACGAGAAGCACGTCGTGCTGGCCATCTCGCGCCGGATCAAGGAGAACCTCGACGCCGTCAAGGGCATTCGCGGCGTGCTGACGCGTGACGGCGACTACTACGTTCCACTTCGCAGACGCACGGCGCTCGCACGCCGCGACGAGGTCCGTGCGGACGTGTTCGTGTCGATCCATGCCGATGCGTTTCGCTTGAGCGGCGTCCGCGGGGCTTCGGTCTACGCGCTTTCCGAACGCGGTGCGTCGAGCGAAATGGCCCGTTGGTTGGCCAGGGCCGAGAACCGCTCCGACCTGATCGGGGGAGTTGGCCGTTCGGTATCGTTGGACGACAAGGAGGATGCGGTTCGAGAGCTTCTTGTCGACCTCTCCATGGATGCCAAGCGAGAAGCCAGCATCAATCTCGGGGAAGCGGTGCTCGGCAGCATGAGTGGGGTCACTAAGCTGCACAAGAACCGGGTCGAGCAGGCGGGATTCGCCGTGCTGAAATCGCCGGACGTGCCGGCCGTTCTCATCGAGACCGGATTCCTGTCGAATCCGCAGGAGGCACGGCGCTTGGCGTCGAGCGGTTTCCAGCGCCGTATCGCCGACGCCATCGCCACCGGCATCCACGGATACCTGCTGAAATACCCGCCGCCGGATACGTTGCTGGCTTCGTCGGGTCAGGACGGCATGTTGCGCTACGTCATCAAGCGCGGCGATACGCTCTCGGAGATCGCCGAGCGCAACCGCATCTCGACGGGACGCCTGAAGGCGCTCAACGGCATCGGCAGCGACCGCATCCTCGTCGGCGACGTGCTGCTCATTCCGTTCGGCTTGGCCGCGGTTGAGGGGAGCGCGGGGAGCCTGCCCCTTGCAAGGGAGGGCGGCAGTTGAGCGGGCGCATCCGACCGCTGAGCCAGTTCGTGGCGGACCAGATCGCCGCGGGCGAGGTCGTCGAGCGCCCCGCGTCGGTCGTCAAGGAACTGCTCGAAAACAGCCTCGATGCCGGTGCGAAGTCGGTTCGGGTCGAAGTCGAGGAAGCTGGCGTACGACGCGTCCGCGTGCGCGACGACGGCGGCGGCATCCACGCCGACGACTTGCCTTTGGCCGTGTCCCGGCATGCGACGAGCAAGATTGCCTCCGCGGCCGATCTCAGCGGGGTCGCAACCCTGGGGTTTCGTGGGGAAGCGTTGGCGAGCGCGGCGTCCGTTGCCCGGCTGACCATCACGTCGCGCCACGCCGACGCGGACCGTGCATGGCAGATCACCGTGTCCGGTGGGGAGCAGCGCGACCCGCGTCCTGCGGCGCATCCCATTGGCACTACGGTGGATGTGGAAGATCTGTTCTTCAACACACCGGCGCGGCGCAAGTTCCTCAAGACGGATCGGACCGAGTTGCTGCACATCCAGGAAGCCGTGAAACGGATTGCGCTCGCCAACCACGACGTGGGCTTCGAACTCGCGGCGGGCTCGAGGTCTCTCGAGGCGCTCGCGGCCACCACGGTGGGCGGGCGAGTCGGCGCCCTGTTCGGGGAGGCGTTCATGGCCGAATCCGTCGCCGTCGACGAGTCCGGCGGGGGAATGCGGCTGTGGGGCTGGGTCGGACTGCCCACACACTCGGACCGCCGCGCGGCGCGCCAGCACTTCTACGTCAACGGGCGGGCCGTCCGCGACCGTCTCGCCGGCCATGCCGTCCGCCAGGCCTATCGGGATGTGCTCTTTCACGGTCGCCACCCGGTGTTCGTGCTGTTCTTCGAGTGCCCGCCGGCGGAGGTCGATGTCAACGTCCATCCCACCAAGGACGAGGTGAGATTCCGCAACTCCCGGGATGTCCACGACTTCGTCTTCGGCAAGCTCGCGAAGACACTCCGCGACTTGAGGCCCGCCGAGGTGAGCTCGCGCGCTGCGCCGATGACCCACGCGACTCCGGGTGAGCGGCAACGTCCGCTCGGCTTCGATGTCGCGAGGCCGAACACCGAGAGCCTGGCACAGTTGTTCGACGAAGCCGGTACCTACGAAGTCCGGGGCGATGAACCGCAGCGCGAACCCGGCATGCCGTCGCTGGGCTACGCGATCGCCCAGTTGCACGGCATCTACGTACTGGCCCAGAACGCCGAGGGGCTGGTCGTCGTGGACATGCATGCCGCCCACGAAAGGATCGTCTACGAACGCCTCAAGGCGCAACTGCACGGGGGTGCCGTGCAACGCCAGCGGCTACTCGTGCCAGTCGCCGTGGACGTGGGTGTGGCGCAAGCCGAGATCATCGACTCCCGGACGGCGGAAATCGAGGCGCTGGGTCTGCTGATCGAGCGGACCGGCCCGGCCAGCGTCGTCGTGCGCGAGGTGCCGGTCCTGCTTGGCGCGGCGCGCCTCGACGAGCTTGTCCGCGACCTGCTCGCCGATCTCGTCGACTTCGGCACCACGGACATCGTCCGGGAGTCCCAGGAGCGGCTGCTCGCCGGGGCCGCATGCCACGCCTCGGTGCGCGCGAATCGCGAGCTGACCGTGGACGAGATGAACGCCCTCCTGCGGGACATGGAAACGACGCCGAACGCCGGCCAGTGCAACCACGGGCGGCCGACCTACGTCGTGCAGCCGCTCGACGCGCTGGATCGGCTCTTCCTTCGCGGCCAGTAGTCCATGGCGGCGCGGCGTGTATTCGCCTTGATGGGGCCGACCGCATCCGGCAAGACGAACGCCGCGCTTGCTGTCGCCGACCGCGGCCATTTCGACCTCGTAAGCGTGGACTCCGCGATGGTCTACCGGCGCATGGACATCGGGACGGCGAAACCGTCGCCGGAGATCCTTGCCCAGTATCCGCATGCCGTCGTCGACGTCATCGAACCGACCGAAAGCTACTCGGCGGCCCGGTTCGTGGCCGACGCGGATGCCGCGGTCGTCCAAGCCTTCTCGGCGGATCGAACGCCCCTGCTGGTGGGCGGGACGATGCTCTACTTCAAGGCATTCAAACACGGACTGAGCACACTCCCAGCGGCGGACCACGCCATACGCCGCCGCATCGCCACCCAAGCGGCCGAGGTCGGCTGGCCGGCATTGCATGCGCGGCTTGCCCGGCGCGATGCGAGGGCGGCCGCGCACATCGACCCGAACAACGGCCAACGCATCCAGCGCGCACTGGAGGTGCTCGAGATCACGGGCCGGTCCATCACGGAGGCGTGGTCCGAGCCGGTACCCGGTGCCACCGAGCGACTTGACTGCGAACTGGTGGAAGTCGCCGTAGTGCCGGACCGCGCAACGCTGCACAAGAGCATTGCGTGTCGCGTAGATGCCATGCTCGCCCGCGGTTTGGTTGCCGAGGTCGCCGCCCTGCGCGACGACCCCGCACTCACGGCGGACTTGCCGTCGATGCGAGCGGTCGGCTACCGGCAGGTCTGGCGCCATCTCGACGGCGAATATGGTCGGCAAGAGATGGTCGAGCGGATCCGCGCGGCGACGCGTCAGTTGGCCAAGCGGCAGTTGACGTGGCTTCGCCGTTGGCCGGGCTTGGCGTGGGCCGCCGACGGCGACGCCGCGGCCAATCTGATCGCGGCCGAGGCAGCGCTGCGCTGAGAGCCGCAAGCCGAGCCTTGCCGGCACCGTCGGGAACGGCGGGCGGGGACCGCAAGGTTCGACAGGCTGCTAGGATGCCCGTCCCGAACCGTGAATTGGCGAGCCCATGACCATCGACGAGATCGCGGCCGACATGGCGAGCAAGGCGAGCCAGATCGAGCCGCTCGGCAAGACGCTTCTATTCAGCCTTGACGACCAGCAGATGCTCATCGACGGTACTGGACAGGCCAATCTGGTCCGCGTCGTTTCGGGCCGTGATGTCGAGAGCGACTGCACGGTGCGCATGTCGATCGAGACCTACGGCAAGCTCCAGCGCAAGGAGATCAAGCCGTTCATGGCGGTGGCGTCCGGGAAGATCAAGGTCAAAGGCGACATGTCGATAGCCGCGAAGCTCAAGAAGCTGACCTGACCGTGCCGGACGCGTCGATCCGGATCCGCCGGCCGTTCGCGCTGAGGGCGGTCAACGGCATCGGCGCGCTGATCGAACGAAGCGGTCCCGTGCCGTTCGCACGCGACGGCGCCGGTATCCTCGAGCGAGCCGAGCGGGCGACCGGGTTCGTTCTGCGCGATGCGATGCTGCGCGAGGGGCTGGATCGGCTGGTGGCTTCGCTCGCCAATGCCGGCTTGAGCACGTTTGGTCGTTTCGCGGTCCGCAATACGTTGCAGCGAGCCGCCAACGCTCGTTTCGGGGTCGAACGGGCGATCGCCGAGGATCCGGGGATTGGCGAGGAGTCGATCCGCGAGCCGGTCTTCATCATCGGCATGCCAAGAACAGGGACGACCATCCTTCACGCCTTGCTGCACCTCGATCGGAACCACCGGGCACCCCTGTCGTGGGAGTGCCTGCTTCCGCACCCGGCGCCGCGCCCGGAGGACTACGACGACAACCAGCGCATCGACACGGTGCGGCGGGAGTTCGACCGGATCTTCCGCCTCGTGCCCGACTTCCGCGCGAAACACTACATGACGGCCGACTCGCCGCAGGAGTGCGTCGCGGTGACCGCACTGAACTTCACGAGTTTCCAGTACCTCGTCCAGGCCTACATGCCGGACTATCACCGTTGGTTCGTCGATGCCGACCAGGGACGGAACCTGCTGTGGCACCGTCGCTTCCTCCAGTTCCTGCAGTCGGGCGGCATCCGCAGACCTCGTTGGCTCCTGAAGTCCCCGGTTCACCTGATGCGCCTGCGCGCGCTGTTCCAGGTGTACCCGGACGCGCGCGTGGTCATGACCCACAGACATCCGGGGCGGATCGTCCCCTCGACCGCGAGCCTGATTTCGTCCATGCGCTCGCTGTACTCCGACCAAGAAGACACGATCCGAACCGGTCGCGAGCAGTTCGCGATCTGGGCCGACTACTATTCGCGGTTCCTGCACGACCGCCGCCAGCTCGACCGGGAGTCCCGGATCGTCGATGTCCTGTTCGACGACTTCGCTCGCGACCAGATGCAGGTCGTCGATTCGATCTACGCGCGTTTCGGGTGGAAGCTGGACCCGTGCGACAGAGCGCGCATGGAGGCGTTCGTTGACCTTGAACGCCGCGGTAAGCACGGTGTCCACGACTACTCCTTGGAACAATTCGGTGTCTCTGCCGAGGACATCGCCCGCGAGTATTCCCACTACATCGACTTCCTTGAGTCGCTGAGGTGATCGGCACGTAAGCAACGGAGCAAGGAGGCAGCATGCAAAGCCGACGGGCATTGGAGGGGTTTCTCGACGTCGTCCGCGACGCCGACCAGACTTTTCTCGATCCAGAGAAGGAGCTGGACGCTCAGGGCAAAGTCGACGGCTACCAGCACCTCTTTCACCTGCTCCAGGTAACCGTCGACTTCTACCTGCACAATGATCCTCTCCGGCCCCGACTGATGCCGCTGGCCGACGAGAGCCGGAAGCTCTACGGCGACAACGTCGACGCGGTGTACTACTTCTCGCAGGTGCGCGGCGACCAGGAATACGTCATCAACGGGCAGAGATTCGATAGCTGCTACCTGTCGTTCTGCCTCTACGGGGGCGATCCGAACGGCGAACTTGCAGACCGGGTCACCGTGAACGTCAACCACCGGGACATCGACTTCGCCGAAGACGGCTCGTTCGAGATCCGCTTCACGCCGAAACCCAACGGGGCGAACGAGTTCCCGATCGACCCGGACTCCGTCACGCTGTTTACCCGGGAGTACTTCTTCGACCGCGCCACCGGACGCGAAAGCGCCCTCAGCATCAGTAACGCGTCCCCGCAGCCGCCCGCGCTGCCTCTCGACGATGACGAGCTCGCCCGCCGCATACGCAGCATGGCGATGTTCTTCCAGTGCACGACGTGGATGGCCCCGCTTCCCGTCGAGTTCCCCGTCAACGAGTTCTGCCCGCCGTTCGAGTTCGACGCCGAGCAGGGCGGCTGGGGGACCGTCGACAACGTGTACTGCTTCTGCCGCTTCCGCTTGCTGGACGACGACGAATACCTCAGGGTCACGTTTCGCTCGCCGGACGCCTGCTATTGGGGATTGCAGACTTGGAACTACCTCATGCAGTCGACGAACTACCGCGACTTCCCGGTGTGCATCAACAAATCGACGGCAGTCAGCGAAGCGGACGGTAGCTTCGCCATCTATCTCAGCCATCGGGCTGCGCCGCGCAACTGGATCAGCACGGCCGGTTACAGGGAAGGCATCCTTTTCGCCCGCTGGCTACTTGCGGACGCGCTGCCCGAGACGCCCGTCGTCGAGGTCGGGAGGTGGTAGAAAGCTCGGCGGGTCCGCGTGAACTTGCAAAAAAGGCGGCGCCTCGCCATATTGTCCACCCGGCATATGCCGGCATTCGACTGACTGCCACGTAAAGGAGTCGAAGATGGCCAAAGCCCAATCGTTGCAAGACCCCTATCTCAACATGCTGCGCAAGGATCGCGTCCCCGTGTCCATCTACCTCGTCAATGGCATCAAGCTGCAAGGACAGATCGATGCGTTCGATCAGTTCGTGGTGCTGTTGCGCAATTCCGTGAGTCAGATGGTCTACAAGCACGCCATTTCGACGGTTGTACCGTCCCGGGCGGTGCGGGTCCCCATGGTTGACGCGGGGGACGACGAATAGCACGACCAGTCGACAGCGCCGCGAAAGGTGCGGTGGGGGCGCGGCTGGAGCCGCAGGAGCCCTCAGCGGGGGAGCGCGAGGGGCCTGCCCCTCGCAAGAAGGAGCCCTCAGCGGGGGAGCGCGAGGGGCCTGCCCCTCGCAAGAAGGAGCCCTCAGCCGGGGAGCGCGAGGGGCCTGCCCCTCGCAAGAAGGAGCCCTCAGCCGGGGAGCGCGAGGGGCTAGCCCCTCGCAAGAAAGAGCCCTCAGCGGGGGAGCGCGAGGGGCTAGCCCCTCGCCAACACGAGCCGTTGCCTGGGCAGAAGACACTGCTGTTTGAACGCCCGGCCCCGGGCCACCGGGCGCTGCTCGTGTCCGTGCGTTTCGGCCGCTCCTACCACGACCAGGGCGATGCGCACCGCGACGAGTTCGAGGAACTCGTGCGCTCCGCCGGCCTAGTGATCGCCGAGATGGTCACGGCGCGACGGCAGACGCCCCATCCGCGTTGGTTCGTCGGCACGGGCAAGCTGCGCGAACTCAGCGCGGCGATTGGCCGCTCGGAGGTCAACGTGGTGGTGTTCAACCATGATCTTGCTCCGGCGCAGCAACGCAACTTGGAGCAGTCCCTCCGGTGCCGGGTCATGACGCGCACCGAACTCATCCTCCACATATTCGCGGACCGGGCCCGGACCCACGAAGGCAAGCTGCAGGTGGAACTTGCCCAGCTCACCCATGCGCAAACGCGGCTCGTGCGCGGCTGGACGCACCTTGATCGGCAGACCGGGGTTGGTGGTGCGGGTGGTCGTGTCGCGAGCGGTCGGATCGGCGGCACCGTCCAGCGTGGGGCTGGCGAGACGCAGTTGGAAATGGACCAGCGGATGTTGGGGATCCGCGTCCGCCAGGTTCGGGCGCGCCTCGATGGTGTTCATCGCCGGCGCGCGCAGAACCGGCGTCGCCGATCGCGGGCGGACGTCCCGACCGTCGCACTCTGCGGGTACACCAACGCCGGAAAGTCGACCTTGTTCAATGCCCTCACCGGGAGCCATGTGCTCGCGGGGGACCGTCTTTTCGCAACCCTGGATCCGACCATGCACCGACTGGCCGACTGCACTGCCGACGTCGTGCTCGCCGACACGGTCGGGTTCATCCGCGCGTTGCCGGTGACGCTGGTCGATGCCTTCCGTGCGACGCTCGAAGAGGTGACGCAAGCGGATCTCATCCTGCACGTCATCGATGCATCGGCACCGGACGCCGACGAACTGCGCGAGGCCGTGCAGGTGGTTCTGGGCGAGATCGGAGCGACGCCCGAGGCCGGTTTGCCCGTGATCGAGGTGCTGAACAAGGTGGACCTGGTTGTCGGTGGCGCGCGGGCGGCGCTCGACGAGGCGCGGGTTTCGGGCGATGTCGAGCGACTTGCCGTGAGCGCCCTGAGCGGCGAAGGCCTGTCGGAGCTGCGTACCGCGGTCTGTGCGCGTCTCGGGTTGGACGCGGTCAAGACCGAGGTTAGGTTGCCGGCCGGTGACGGCAAATCCCGGGCGTGGCTGTTCCGGCACGGAACGGTCGAGCAGGAAACCGTCGATGCCGATGGCCAGGTCACGATGACGGTTCGGCTGAACCGCAGCAAGCTGGGCCAAGTACCGCATAATCCCTGCTGAGCGCGCACGCGGCACGGTGCGGTCGCTCGCGGTGGTCGTGCCGCTGGCGACGGGTCGCCGGGACGATCTATGCTGACGTGGAATCAGCGGACTAAGGGATGCCATGCTCCTACGCGACTTGCGGGTCTTGGACCTTGGGTCCTACGTTGCCGGACCGGCGGCGGCCACGGTGCTTTCGGATTTCGGTGCCGATGTGGTCAAGGTCGAGCCGCTGGACGGCGACCCCTACCGCAGGTTGCTCGGCGGCGTACTCGCGGAGTATCCGAACTTCTTCTGGGACTTGGACTCACGCAATAAGCGCAGTTTCGCGGTCGATTTCAGCACGACGGCCGGACGGGACGCCCTCGAACGGTTGCTCCAACGTAGCGACGTGGTCGTGACGAACTACCGCCCGGCGTTGCTGAAACGTCTTGCGCTGACCTACGAGGACGTGCAGAGGCTCAACCCGGCCGTGATCTACGGCCAGGTCAACTCCTACGGCCTCCAAGGGCCGGATGCCGACCGAACCGGCTTCGACGCCACGGCTTGGTGGGCCCGTAGCGGCCTCATGGACCATGTACGCCGCGCCCCCAAGGCGCCGGCGGTGTCATCCCCGGGTATGGGCGACCATCCGACCAGCATGTCGCTGGTCGCGGGCATCATGGCGGCCCTTTACCGCAGGCAATCCACGGGGGAGGGTGCCCACGTCCACACCTCGCTACTGGCCAACGGCGCGTGGTCGCACGGCATGATGATCCAAGGGGCCTTGACCGGGTTCGACAACTACGACCGGCGCGCCCCGGAGGACATCGCCAACATCCCGTTGGCGACCTTGTACGAAACGAGCGACGCACGCACGATCCTGCTCAGCATCCTCAACCAGGACAAGGAATGGCCCGGCTTCGTACGTGCCTTGGGCCGTGAGGAGTGGGCCGCCGATCCGCGGTTTGCCGATCGCGCAGCTCGCTTCGAGAATCGGGAGGACCTCTACCGACTGCTTGTCGAGGTGTTCCGCACCGACACGGCCGCCGCCTGGCGGCACCGACTAGACGAGGCCGGCATAACGTACTCCGTCGCCTACACGATGTCCGAAGTCATCAACGACGAGCAGATGTATGCCAACGACGTTCTTACAGAGGTCGAGCCCGGTAGCCACTTCCATGCCCACACGGTCAACAGCCCCGTCTGGATCAGCGGTGTGAAGAAGCGCGAACCCCGCCAGGCACCCGAGGTCGGCGAGCACACCGAAGAGGTCTTGGGTGAGCTGGGATTCAACGCCGAAGAGGTGTCGGCGATGCTGGAGGCGGGCGTAGCACGACAGCGAGGTAGGCCCGGGGCACCCGGCCCACAAGAGAGCGCCTAACTGCGCGGCCATTGTCCACGGGGAAGGGCGTCAAGTTGCGTTAGAATCCCGCCACGCTTGGCCAATCGTTAAGGATCCCGACATGTCTTGGAACGACCCGGGCGGGCAAAACGACGACCCTTGGAGTCGCGGCAGCGCCCAAGGCCCGCCGGACTTGGACGAAGCCTTCCGAAAGTTCCAGAACAAGCTTTCGGGCATGTTCGGAACCGGCGGCGGTGGCGCATCCGGAGGAGCGGGCTTCCTGAACTGGAAGATCGTCGGCATCGCCGCGGTCGTGCTGATCGTCGGTTATTTCGTATGGGGCGTCTACCAAGTCAACGAGCAGGAGCGGGGCGTCGTTTTCCGCTTCGGAGAAGTCCAGGCGGACTTGAAGCAACAGGGTCTGCGGTGGAACCCGCCGATCATCGACGAAGTGCGCAAGGTCAACATCACGCGGGTGGACTCGTGGGAGCACACGGAACTGATGCTGACGGAGGACGAGAACATCGTCGACGTGAGCCTTACGGTGCAGTACCGGGTCGGCGACCCGATCAAGTACGAGGTGGAAGTTCGCGAGCCCCTGAAGAGCCTGGAGCACGCAACCGAGAGCGCGCTGCGCCACGTGGTGGGGAGTTCCACGATGGACGCGGTCATCACGGAAGGTCGAGCCGCGCTCGGCATCGAAGTCCAGGATCGGATCCAGCGCTACTTGGACCTTTACCAAACCGGGATCTCTGTGGTGAAGGTCAACATTGATCGCAGTGCGCCCCCGCGGCAGGTGCAGGACGCCTTCGACGACGTGCAGAAGGCCAAGGAGGACGAGGTCCGTGCCGTCAACGAGGCCAATGCCTACGCCGAGCAGGTCATCCCCGAAGCACGCGGCAATGCCGAGAAGGCGGTCCAGGAGGCCGAGGCCTACCGGGACCAGGTGGTGGCGGCTGCCAGCGGGGAGGCGGAGCGGTTCGAAAAGCTGCTGGTCGAGTACCAACTCGCGCCCGAGGTTACGCGGGATCGGCTCTACATCGACTCTATGGAAGCCGTTCTGCGCGAGTCGTCGAAGACCATCGTCGATGTCGGCGAGGACAACATCCTCATGCTGCCGCTCGAGCGAACCGCCGGTTCCGGAGATCTCGCCACGGATCAGACCGGACGCACCCTTGCGGCCGCGACTGCGACCCGCGATTTCGACTCGCGCCAGCCAGCCCCTCGCCAGGGCCGGTAGGCGCTAACCGAAGGAGAGCGAGGTGAACCTCAAGACAATGCTCATGGCCGTTGGCGGGCTGGTGTTCGTGCTCCTGCTGTCCAACATCCTCTACATCGTCCACGAGACCCAGCGGGCCATCCTGCTCCGCTTCGGGGCCGTCACGGAGTTCGACCTCGAGCCTGGTCTGCACTGGAAGATACCCTTTGCCGAGCAAGTGCAACGATTCGACGGTCGCGTGCTCACCGTGGACGCCCCGGAGGAACGTTATTTCACGCTCGAGCAGAAGCCGCTTCGCGTGGACGCCTTCGCCAAGTGGCGTATCGGCGACGTCGCGCGCTACTACACCAGCACGTCCGGCGACGAGCTGATCGCGCGCAGACTCTTGCAGGAACGCGTCAACGAAGGCTTGCGCAACCAGATCAGCCGCCGCGACATGCACGAGGTGATCTCGGGGGAGCGCGATCAATTGATGGCCGAACTGACGACAAGCCTGAACGAGGTCATGTCGCGCGAAATCGGCGTCGAGGTGATCGACGTGCGCGTCAAGCGGATCGACCTGCCGACGGACGTCGAGAACTCCGTCTTCCAGCGCATGAACTCGGCGCGCGAGATCGAGGCCAAGCAGTACCGGGCATCCGGCGAAGAGAAGGCCATCGGCATCCGAGCCGATGCCGACCGGCAGGTCACGGTGCTCAACGCTGAGGCCTACCGCGAGGCGGAAGAAATTCGCGGTACGGGCGATGCGGCTGCGGCGAAGGTCTATGCCGACGCCTTCAACAAGGATCCGGAGTTCTACGCGTTCTATCGTCGTGTCACCGCGTATCCGCAGGTGTTCAGCAACAAGGACGATCAGTTCGTCCTCGATCCGGACAGCGACTTCTTCCGCTACCTCAAGTCCCACGACCGGTAGTCGGGACGCAGCTAGGGCGGCTACCTCGTGCATCCTCGAGGTCGAAGGTCATGAGTGGTCGGAGCGTCGTCGTCGTCGGCACGCAGTGGGGTGACGAGGGCAAGGGCAAGATCGTCGACCTCCTGACGGAACGGGCGGCCGCCGTGGTGCGCTTCCAAGGTGGCCACAACGCCGGCCATACGCTGGTCATCGACGGTGTCAAGACCGTGCTGCACGTCATCCCGTCTGGCATCCTGCGACCCGGTGTGCAGTGCCTGATCGGCAACGGCGTGGTGTTGGCTCCGCAGCCCATGCTTGAGGAGATCCGCGACTTGGAGAGCAAGGGCGTCCCGGTACGGGACCGGCTGCGAATCTCTCCGGCGTGCCCTTTGATCCTGCCCTACCACGTCGCCCTCGATGCCGCGCGCGAGAAGTCCCTGGGCGATCAGAAGATCGGCACAACGGGACGCGGCATCGGGCCAGCGTACGAGGACAAGGTCGCGCGCCGGGGGGTGCGGCTCGGCGACCTCTTCTATTGGCAGCAGTTCTCGTCGAAACTCGCCGAGGTCATGGCGTACCACAACTTCATGCTTGAGCACTACCACGGTGCCGAGCGGGTGGACTTCTCCGAGACGCTGGAGGGGATGCGCGAGATCGCCGACGAACTGCTGCCGATGGTCGCCGACGTCGGGCCGCTGCTGCACGAGTTGCGCGACGCCGGAAAGAACATCCTGTTCGAAGGTGCCCAGGGCAGTATGCTGGACATCGACCTCGGCACGTATCCCTTCGTCACGTCGTCGAACACCACCGCCGGTGGGGCGGCGTTCGGCAGCGGCTTCGGGCCGCGCTACCTGGACTACATCCTGGGGACCACCAAGGCCTATGCCACGCGCGTAGGATCGGGGCCCTTCCCGACGGAACTCTTCGACGATGTTGGACGCCGGCTCGGGGAACGCGGCAACGAGTACGGTGCCACGACGGGACGGGTGAGACGTTGCGGCTGGTTCGACGCGGTTGCCATCAAGCAGGTCGTGCAGATCAACAGCCTCTCCGGATTGTGCCTCTCGAAGTTGGACGTGCTCGACGGACTGCCGAGTATTCGCATCTGCGTCGGCTACGAGGACGCGACCGGAGCACCGGTGATGCCACGCTTCGACAGCGAGTACTACTCGGAGATCAGGCCGGTCTACGAGGACCTGCCGGGATGGACCGAGTCGACCGCCGGCGCGCGCGTGCTTGGCGATCTTCCCGGTGCGGCGCGGGACTACATCGCACGCATCGAGCAGGCCGTCGGAGCACCGATCGCTGCGATCTCCACGGGCCCGGATCGGGAGGAGACGATCATCCTGGAGGAACTCTTTTGATCGACACGCGCCTCCTCGATATTCTGGTCTGCCCGGTGACGAAGGCCTCGCTGACCTACAACCGCGAGACGGATGAGCTTTGGTGCGGGGCCAGCGGTCTGGCCTACGCGGTGAAGGATGGGATTCCGGTGATGTTGAGCGACGAAGCAAGAGAACTGACCCCCGCCGAACGGGAATCGCTGCGGCGGCGCTCGGAGAGCGGGCCATGAGCGAATCGGCGCCGCGGGCGCCCCGGCTGGCGACCACGAGCCACATGCCCGATGTGGCGGGTCGCGTCGTTGGGCACGCGGAAGGCACATTGGATTGGGTCGGTATGGGTGACATCCGCCAGCCCATCGAGATCCGCGATGGCGACTCGACCAGGGCTGCGGATGCGCGCGTGCAGGTCTACGTGAATCTCGCCGATGCCCAGGCCAAGGGCATCCACATGTCCCGCCTGTACCTGATCCTGGACCAGCACGCGACCACGCGCGCATTGACCACGGCGGGACTCAAGCTCCTGCTCAAGTCGCTCCTCGAGTCGCACCGCGACCTCTCGAGCCATGCGTTCGTGGAGTTCGCCTTCGACTACTACCTGCGGCGCCGGTCGCTGGTCACGGAACACTCCGGCTGGAACAGCTATCCGGTCGCGATCCGCGGCACGATCGCGGGTGACGATGTGCGCATCGAACTCGACCTCGGAGTGTGGTATTCGAGCACATGCCCGGCCTCGGCGGCGCTGGCCCGACAGTTGACGCAGGAACGCTTCGAAGAAGACTTCGGTACTCGCGGCGACGTGCACGCAGCCGAGGTCAAGGCCTGGCTTGGGACGGAGGATGCCATGGCGGGCACGCCACACGCCCAGCGCAGCATTGCGCGAGTCCGCGTGCTCTTGGACCACACCGTTCCCGGGTTCCCGCTGACCGCGCTGGTCGACGCCGTCGAAGCCACCCTGGAGACGCCGGTCCAGACAGCCGTGAAGCGTGAGGACGAACAGGAGTTCGCGCGCCGCAACGCCGCCAACCTGATGTTCTGCGAAGACGCCGGCCGCCGGCTCAAGGCGATGCTCGACGCGCGCGCCGACGTGCGCGACTTCTTCGTGCGCGTTGAGCACCACGAAAGCCTGCACGCCCACGACGCCGTCAGCGTTTTCGCCAAGGGCGTCGTGGGCGGATACGAGCCGGTGCCCTGACCGTAGGCCCGAGTCTGCGGCGGGTGGCCGGCCTCGCTGCGCTAGCACTGCTTATCGGCTGCGCCGACGAGGCCCCCCGAACAGGCGTGACCGGTCTGCGCGGTGTGCTCGGGGAATCCGGCGACGCGAGGGGGTTCGAAACCGCTGACCGAGTGGTCGAGTTCGCATTCCCCGGGGACCACGGTCCGCATCCCCGATTCCGCAGTGAGTGGTGGTACCTCACGGCCGTGTTGACCGCGGCAGGCGGCCGGACGTTCGGCACGCAATTCACGCTGTTCCGCCAAGGGCTTACACCCAGCGCGCCCGTGGAAACACCGCCCGGTGGCGCCGCCGCTTGGCGTACCGGACAGATCTACATGGCCCACGTCGCGGTCTCGGACGTAGTGGCGCGACGGCATGTGCATGCCGAACGTATCGCCCGGGGACATCCGGCCCTCGCCGACGTCACCGCGTCGCCCTTCGCCGCCTACCTCGAAGACTGGCGGCTTGAATCCCTAAGTGGCGGGTTCCTGCCGCTCAAGTTGGCTGCCGCCACGTCGGAGTTCGACATCGCACTGACGCTGTCCGGGACCAAGCCGATCGTGCTGCAGGGCGAACACGGCTTGTCGCGCAAGGGCCCTCACAATGCGTCGTACTACTACTCGATTCCGAGAATCGACGCCCGTGGCAGCGTACACATCGACGGCACGCGCCATGCCGTCGTCGGCAAGGCGTGGCTGGATCGGGAGTGGAGCACCAGCGTACTGGCGGCGGAGTACGCCGGTTGGGATTGGTTGGCCCTTCACCTCGACGACGGCCGCGACCTGATGGTCTTCCGACTCCGCCGCATCGATGGCGCGCCCGACCGTTATGGAGCCGGTTCCTTGGTCGCTGTGAACGGCGACGCGACCAGCTTGGCGGATGGCGACTTCACGCTTGCCGTCCTCGACACCTGGCGCGCTTGGCCCGTGCGATGGGAACTGACCTTGAACGGTGACCCCGCCGAGCTTTTCTTGGTAGAAGCCGCGTTCGAGGATCAGGTCATGGACACATCGGTGCGATACTGGGAAGGCGTGGTCACAGTGCGCCATGGGGACGGTCGGCCAGCCGGATCGGGTTACTTGGAAATGACGGGGTACGAGCAATGAGCGGCTTGGATTGGGACAAGGTGCGCTCCGAACGCGGGCCGGATCTGGGCATTCTCGACGTGCGCTTCGACTGGATGCGCCACCCGAGCGGCGAACGCGTGCTCAAACGGCTGGTCCTCGAATCCGTGGACTGGATCAACATCGTCGCGCTCACACCCGATGGTCGGTCGATCATGGTGGACCAGTATCGTTTCGGCATCGGCGCGCGGACGTTGGAGACGCCGGGCGGGATGGTCGACCCGGGTGAGACGCCGCTGGCCGCTGCCCAGCGTGAACTACTCGAGGAGACGGGCTACGGCGGCGGAACCTGGCGGTCGCTGGGCGCCGTCGAGCCGAACCCGGCAATCCATCCGCATCTCTGCCACCACTTCCTGGCCGAAGGGGTGACGAAATTGGCCGAACCTGAGCCGGGACCTGGCGAAGCCATCGCCCTCGAGTTCCTCGACCTCGACGGCATCCGCACGGCCATGCGTGACGGGCGCTTGCGGCATGTGCTGGCCTTGTCCGCGCTGTGCCGCGTATTCCCCCTGTTCCCCTAGGCTCCTCGAAGTCGAGGCGGTCACTCGCCAGCAAGTCCCGGGAAGTTCGGTCACGGGAACGGCGTTGACACGGGCATCGATCGGATGCGCATTCGGTGTCCGGCGGATAGTCGGTCAGGAGGAAAGCCCCCGCCTCCCGGTTCGTGTCGATGGCTGTTTTCAGGTGACGGAACAGGGCCACTATCGAATGACTTGCACGATGACGTCGCACAACATCACACAATGTTGGCGAAAGCGCTTGAGTGATATGGTCACCGTACGTGCATGCTGTCGGGAACATTGCTCATGGTTCGTTACTTCGAGCTGGCCGGCCAGCCCGCCGTCCTCGTGACCAGTTTTGTCGCGACGGTGGTCTTGCTTGCAGTCTTTCCCGCGATCCCCGTCGGCGGCGAACTGCTCGACGTGCGCAACGGGTATGGGTACGAAGAGGCCTTGGCGGCGTTGGCGGGCTATGGAGCCGAAGGGCGCCACTTGTACGCTTGGGCGAGCGCGACGCTCGATACGTTGCTGCCAATCGCGTATGCGACCCTCCTCGCGGGGATAGCGTATCGGTTCCGACCGACCGAGCGTTTGCGCGTGCTGGCCTGGTTGCCGGTGGCGCTCGGGGTGTTGGACCTCGGCGAGAATGCGCAGATCATCACGATGCTCGTGCAGTACCCCGACGTCTCCGCTGCGCAGGTGGCGAGCTCGTCGGCGTTCACGGTGACCAAGACCTTCGCCTTTGTGGCGTGTTTCGGCTACGCGCTTGTCCTAGTCGTACTGGCCGTGGTGCGTCGCTTGCTCGCTCGGCGTACGCCCTGAGCGTAGCTCTGGATGCGCTATAGTCCGCGGCGCTTCCAAGCCTGACCAAAAGACGATTATGCGCGGGTTCACGACGTCAATCGTGCACTCGGACCGTCTCGAACCCGTCGAGCACGGTTCGCTGCACAAACCCATCCATGCGACGGTGGCGTACGGCTACGAGGACGTCCAAGACCTCGCCGACGTTTTCCAAGGTCGGAGCGGCGGCTATTCGTACGGTCGCCAAGTCAACCCGACCATCTCCGCCCTGGAGACGAAGATCAACCGCATGGAGCGGGGCGTGGCCACGGTCTGTTTCGGGACGGGCATGGCAGCCATCGGCACGTTGCTGTTTGCCCTGCTCAGGCAGGGCGACCACTTCGTCTCGAGTTCGTTCCTGTTCGGCAACACGAATAGCCTTTTCTTGAGCTTCGCGGCCCACGGCGTCGACGTCACGTTCGTCGATGCGACCTCCACGGACGCCGTCGCCAGCGCCGTCAAGCCCAACACCAAGCTGGTTTTCGTTGAGACCATCGCCAATCCTCGTACGCAGGTGACGGATCTCGCCGGAATCGGCGCATTGTGTCGGGACAGGGGGTTGGTCTACGTCGTGGACAACACGATGACCTCGCCCTACTTGTTTCAACCCGTCGACGTGGAGGCATCGCTGATCGTCAATAGCCTCACGAAGTACATCGGCGGGCATGGCAATGCGCTTGGTGGTGCCGTCACGGAAACCGGCAAGTTCGACTGGACGTCCTTCGACAATATCTACGACACCTACCGGAAAGGCGACTCGGCGAAGTGGGCACTCACCCAGGTTCGTAAGAAGGGCTTGCGCGACTTCGGACCGACGCTCGGTCCCGAGGCCGCCCACCACCTCGGCATCGGCGCCGAAACGCTGGCGTTGCGGATGGAGCGGCAGTGCAAAAACGCTCGGGCGCTGACCGCCTTCCTGGCTGCCCACGACCGGGTGAGCCGCGTCTACTATCCGGGCCTGCCCGACCATCCCCAGCATGCGCGAACGAAGGGGCTGTTTCGGCACCCGGGTGCCCTGTTCGGCTTTGAACTGGCGGACGACGTAGAGCCGTTCGGGTTCCTGAACCGTCTTGAGGTCGTTATCAAGTCCAGCAATCTCGGCGACAACCGCACCTTGGCGATTCCCGTGGCGCACACCATCTACTACGAGATGGGACCAGAGCGGCGGGCCAGCATGGGGATCGCCGATTCCTTGATACGCATCTCGACCGGCATCGAGGACGAGGAGGATCTGATCGCAGACTTCGCACAGGCCCTCGCGGCATGAGCCTGGACGTGTACACGGCGGCGACGCCGAACGGCTGGAAGATCACCGTGATGATCGAGGAACTCGCGGAAGCCGGCGTCGAGTTGCCCGAGGTCAACCTGCACACCGTGAGCTTGGGCGGGGAGCAGTTCTCGCCGGAGTTCGTGGCGATCTGCCCGAACCAGAAGATTCCCGCGATCGTGCACGACGGGCGGGCGATCATGGAGAGCTGCGCCATCCTCCAGTATCTCGGCGAGACCTTCCCGTCGCCCCTGCTGCCGCTCGACGAAAGGCGCTGGGATGTGATTCCGTGGCTCTACTGGCAGGCGGCGAACGTCGGGCCGGTGTTCGGCAACAAGCTGAGCTACACCCGCTACATCAACGACGCCAGCGAAGAACAGAAAGCGCATCCGCTGACGCGTTTCGGCAAGGAGTCGCAGCGGCTCCTGGGCGTGCTGGACGGGCAGCTCGCGCAGCATGCCTACATCTGCGGTGAAGAGTTCACGGTCGCGGACATCGCGACGTGGTGCTGGGTGCGATCCTGGAAGTGGGCCAAGATCGACATCACGGGGAAACCGCGGGTGATGGACTGGGTCCGTCGCGTGCGTGCCCGGCCGGGCGTCGAGCGCGGGATCGCGTTCGGCGTGCCGAAGGACGAGGTGGACAAGTTCAGCGCGGAAAGGCGCGCGCGCTACCGGCAAGGCGGCGCTAGCATCGCCTCCAACTGGGCGCTGAAGGACGACGCCTGAAGGTGCGGCGATGTCTACGCCCGCATTTCGACGGGCCGAGACTCATTCGTTAGTTGGCCCGACCCCTACGTGCCCCGAGCCTGAGCCGGAGCGCGTTCAAGCGGATGAACCCGGTCGCATCCGCCTGGTCGTAGGCACCGGCATCGTCTTCGAACGTGACCACGCCCTCGTCGTAGAGGCTGTCGGTCTCGGACCACCGCGCCACCACTGACGCGGACCCCTTGTAGAGCTTCAGGCGAACGTGGCCGTTCACGGGCTTCTGCGATTCGGTGAGCAACGCCTGCAACGCACGCCGCTCCGGCGAGAACCAGTAGCCGTTGTAGATGAGAGACGCGTAGCGCGGCATCAGTTCGTCCTTCAGATGCGCCATCTCGCGGTCGAGCGTGATCGACTCCATGGCGCGATGCCCCTTCAGCAGAATGGTGCCTCCCGGCGTCTCGTAGCAGCCGCGCGACTTCATGCCAACGTAACGATTCTCGACGATGTCGCTGCGCCCGACGCCGTGGCGACCGCCGAGTTCGTTGAGGCGCCTAAGCACGGTAGCCGGGCTCATGGGTTCGCCGTCGATCGCGACGACGTTGCCGGCCTCGAAGGCGAGATCGACCTCTTCGGCGCGATCTGGCGCGGCCTCGGGCGCCACTGTCCAGCGCCACATGGACTCGTCGGCGACTGCGCCTGGATCCTCAAGCCCCCCGCCCTCGTAGGAGATGTGCAGCAGGTTTGCGTCCATTGAGTAGGGCGACTCGTCCCCCCGCTGGAACTCCACCGGGATCTGATGCTGCTCCGCGTACGCCATGCAGGCCTCGCGCGAACGGAGATCCCAGACCGGTTCCCGCCACGGTGCGATCACTTCGATGTCGGGGTTGATGGCGTAGGCCGAGAGTTCGAAGCGCACTTGGTCGTTGCCCTTGCCGGTGGCGCCGTGGGCGATGGCGTCCGCGCCGGTCTCGGCGGCCACTTCGACCAGGCGCTTGGCGATCAGCGGTCGGGCGATGCTGGTACCGAGCAGGTACTCTCCCTCGTAGATCGCGTTGGCATGGAACATCGGGAAGACGTAGCCGGCGACAAACTCCTCGGTCAGATCCTCGATGAAGATCTCCCGCACGCCGAGAGCCTCGGCCTTGGCCCGCGCCGGCTCGACCTCCTTGCCTTGGCCGATGTCGGCGGTGAAGGTGACGATCTCGGCGTCGTACGTCTCGGCGAGCCATTTGCACATCACGGAGGTGTCGAGCCCGCCGGAATAGGCGAGGGCGATCTTGCTGGGCATCGGCGATGCTCTGGACTTCAATGACCGGCGCAGTGTAGGCGATGCGCTGCCGTTCGCGCACCACGTCGATTCCGAAACGGCGATGGTGGCGGCCGGCCTTCAGGCATCCCAGAGCGCCTTGACGGGCATTGCGAGCAGCCCTTGGGCCGTGCGCTGAATGCGTCCGCCGTCGTGGAGGAGGATGCCGCAGGCGAAAAGGTCGCCGACCGCGTCCTTCAACCGCCGCAACCCGCGGAAGTCCTCTGGGCGTACTGTCGCCGCAGCCTTCACCTCGATACCGACGATCATGCCCGGGGAACGCTCGAGCACGAAGTCGACCTCGACCTGGTCCTTGTCGCGATAGTGGTAGATCGCCGTCGGTTCATCGGCGAGCGCAACTGCTTTGGCAAGCTCTGCGTGGACGAAGCACTCGAGTAGCGCTCCGAGCTCGCGGCGATCCGTGCCAATGTCCACCGCGCGGTTGCGCCGCAGCGCGGCTAGCAGGCCGGAGTCCAGGAAGTGCAGCTTCGGCGTTCGCACGAGCCTCTTCAAGTCGCTGCGATGCCAGGCGCGAATGCGACGAACGAGGAACATCTGCTCGAGAAGAGTAAGCCAGCGATCGACCGTCTTGCCGTCCACGCTCAAGCGCGACCCGAGACTTGCCATGTTGAGCAGCGTGCCGACCGATACTGCCGCGTGGTCGACCAGCCGGCTGAGCTCGACGTGTTTGCCGATGGCGGCGATTTCGGCGATGTCGCGCTGCGCAAGCGAACGAGCGTAAGCCCGCAACCAGGCGTTGCGACGATCGGGCGCGTCGCGGGACACTGCCTCTGGGAAGCCGCCGGCGAGTACGCGGTCGATCAGATTTGGCGTCGCACCTGTGGTCGTGAAGGCCGGGAAGTCGTTGGCGAACGCGCGGTCTATGAATCGCGACCGGCGAGCACGGGCAAGTTCTGCTTGCGAGAACGGCAGAAGCTCCACGGTTTCGACGCGTCCGGCCAGCGAGTCGGGGGAGATCGAGCCCTTGAAGAGATCGACCGAGCCGGTGATGAGGAAGCGTCCTGGGCGCGGGTCTTCGTCCACCGCCTGCTTGAGCGCCAGTATGAGACCTGGCGCCCGTTGGATCTCGTCGACCACCAGTGCGGTGTGACCGCGCACGAAGCCCACCGGGTCATCCAAGGCGAAGCGTCTGTCCTGCTCGTTGTCGAGCGTGACGAAGGCACGGTCGTCCGCTTGCGCGATCCCTCGCGCGAGGGTCGTCTTCCCCGATTGCCGCGGCCCGACGATGGCGACGATGCGGGTGTCACTCAGCGCCCTACGAATCTCGGCTTCGGCGTGGCGCGGGATAAGGGGCTCTTTCCGTGCGAGGGGTTCCCCCTCGCGCTCCCCGGCTGAGGCTCTGCTTGCGAGGGGTTCCCCCTCGCGCTCCCCGGCTGAGGGCTCTGTCATCTGCTGCGGCATGGCCTGTCCCCGAGGTGCATCGTCCGATTCGGAGTATAGCTCCGTCCAATCCGGAATGAAGTGTCGTCTGATTCGGAATGGATGCCGCCCAATTCGGATTGAAGCGTCTCGTCCGACGACGGATTTCGCTGGATTTTGGTGACGAGCGCGGGAGTTGACGGTGCGCGGACGTCTCCGTCCGCATTCCGGATCCGGAGCATTCTCGCTCGCGCCCGCAGGGCGCGCCGCGTCCGCAGGGCGCCTAGGCTATGCGTTGCCGTTCGCGCACCACGACCTGCCGATTCCAGGCGCGACCCCAGAGGCCGAGGACGACGTTCGTCGCGGCCACCGCTGCGAAGATGCCCGTCGGGCCGAAATAGGCGCTGGCGACCAGCGCCAGGGGCACGTAGAAGACGCCGAGTCGTAGCACGGACAGGATCAACGGCGGGAACGGCTTGGACAGGGCGTTGAACGCGCCATTGGCGACGTTGGCCATGCCCGCGAAGCCGATGGAGATCGGGATGATCGCCAGGTACATCGTGGCCGTCGCGACGACGCCCGGCTCGTTGTTGATGAGCGAGACGAACCAGCCACCGCCCAGCCACATGACGGTTGCCGCGATGACGCTCCAGACGAGGCAGTAGCGGTAGCAAAGGCGCAGCGCCATGTCGACGCGGTCGAAGCGCCTCGCGCCCCAGTTCTGGCCGACCAGCGGCGCGGTACTCGAAGAGATGCCGATCACGACCATGAACACCACGGCCTCGATGCGGGCCGCAACGCCGAAGCCGGCGACCACGGCGGTGCCGTATGACGCGAGCAGACGGGTGATTACGCCCGATGCGAGGGGTTCGATCAGGTTGCTGGTCATTGCCGGGATGCCGACGTGCAGGATCGCCCGGCACGAGTTCGCGAAGTGCCGGAAGGACGCTCGGATCATCTGCTCGCGGATGACGAACCAGTAGATGCTCAGCAGGAACGAGATCGAGCGCGCGATGACGAACGACCACGCCGCGCCTTCGACACCCAACGCGGGCAGGCCGGCAAGCCCGAAGATGAGGAACGGGCCGATGATCACCTGCAGCACCGATCCCGTGGTGATCACAACGCCTGGAAACACAGGATCGCCGATTGAACGCATGAGCCCCGTGCCGACCATGGACAGTCCGAACGGCGGGAACCCGATGGCCGCGATGGTGATGTAGGCGACCACCAGGTCGAGGATTTCGCCACGTGCGCCGAGCAGGTGAAACAGGGGCTCCGCGAAGACCACCAGTGCCACCGAGCAGGCCACGTTGAAGACCAGCACGAGAAGCAGGCCATGGGTGGTCAGGAAGGCAGCGCGTTCGCGGTCACCGGCGCCCATCGCCCGGGCCAGCACGGCACCGGCCCCCATGCCGATCCCCCGCGTGGCGGCGCCGAGGGCCATCATCACGGGGAAGGTGAAGGTCACCGCGGCGATCGCGGCCGTACCGACGATACCGAGGTATACGGCTTCGACGAACTGCGACAGCGTCATCGCCAGGAAGCCGAGGATCATGTAGCCGGACAGGCGGATCACGTGGCGCGACATGTCGCCGCTCGCGAAGTTGGCCTCGTCCCGGGTTCCGGCGCTCATGTCGGCTGACCCGCCATCTTGGATGGGCAAACCGCTTACACTACAGCGAACGTTCGTTACCGCGTAGCGCGGCTTGGAGAGGGAGAGAACGATGAAAAGAGGACGTTGGAGCCAAGGCCTTGTCGCCGGATTGGCATTCGTAGGTCTCGCCGCCTTGGCCTCGGAGGGCGAGGTCGACTATCGCCAGCACACCATGTCGGCGGTTGGCGGGCACATGCAGGCCATCGTCGACATCATCCAGGGCAAAGTACCGCACACCGAGCACATGGCGACTCACGCAGGAGCACTCGCGGATCTGGCCGGCCTGGCGGGGACGCTGTTCCCGGCGAGTTCCCAGGGCGGCGACGCTCTTGCCGCCATTTGGGAGAACGACGAAGACTTCCAGTCGAAGCTGGCAGCGTTCAAGGAGGCTGCGGCGAACTTCAAGACGGCCGCCGGTAGCGGCGACATGGGACAGATCAGCGGGGCGCTGCAGCAGTTGGGGCAGGCGTGCAAGGGCTGCCACGACAACTACCGCGCCAGTTGATCGTACGACGGCGCCAAGGACGGTGCCGACGCAGGAAAGCCGAACTCAGCCCCGGGGCACTCAGGCTTTGCCAACGAGCAGGACGACCCCGACGGCCAGGATGAGGGTCACGGCCGCCCGGACCCAGAAGCTCTGCGCCGGCGGCAGGTGTTGGCGACCGGGCTTGCGGCCGGTGAACATCGCCAAAGGCGTGCGGTCGCGCAACACGAATCCGTAGATCGTGTGCGCCGCAAGATGGACGCTTAAGCCTCCGAGGATCAGCCAATGCAGGCGGTGGTGGATCCAGTTCGCCACGCGGGCGAACTCCGCTGACGCGTAGTCGTAGAGCGGTCCCTCCGTGAAGATATCGTCGGTCGCGAAGAGGCCGGTGCCGACCTGCACGGCGGTGGCCGTGATCAGCATCGCCGCCATGGCGATGCCCGGCGACGTGTGGGCTGACTTCTCGCCGCGGCCGCGGAAGTGATCGACGAATTGGAGAGGTGTCGTCCAGTAGTTCCCCCACCGGGCGTAGCGGCCGCCCCACAGGCCCCAGCCAAGACGGAACACCAGGAGGCCGAGCAGCAAGAGCCCGGAGCGCATATGCCAGGCCATCAGGCTGATATCACCCTTGAGGCCGGAATAGAGCGAGAACGCAATCGCGCCCGCGAACAGCCAATGCCATATCCGCAGAGGCCAGTCCCAGATGATGGGGCCTTGGTCGTTCACGCGTAGGGTGTGCCGTCCTTGTGCAGGAATCCGTCGCCCCGACCACGTCCGACGATGCGCATGTCGATGTCGGAATACTCGACATCGTCGTCCAGGCGTCTGCTGCCAACCTCTAGGTAGGACACGTCGTCGTCCGTCTCGTTGAGCAGGTGGTGGCCGTCGCCGCTACCGGCCGGGAACCCGGCGCACATGCCTGGCCGGAGGAGCGTTCGCCCGCTGTCGGTCACCAGTGTCGGGTTGCCGGCGAGGATGTAGACGAACTCGTCCTCTTGGGAATGCCAATGCCGCTGCGAGGAGGCCGTCCCCGGCGGTAGCGTGACCTGGTTGACCCCGTAGTCGGTCAACCCGAACGCGTCGCCCAAGGCGTGCTTCTCGCGCGCGGCGCACGGCGCATCGAAGGGCGGCGGATAGCTGGTGCCGCGCCGCGGCTGGATCGATGCGGCGGTGATCGCAACGGGTTTTGGCTCGGACATGGCGGGCATCCGGAGATGTTGTTACAAGGGGCAGTCTACCCCCTGCGGCACGGACGTCGGGGCCGTGTACACATCGACGCTTGCTATACTGGCGAGCGAAGCTTCAAGTCTTGGACGATCCCGATGGCCTTGCTGGGCACCGTGCATTACGAGGTGCGCGACGGCGTCGCGCTGTTGACCGTCGACAACCCGCCAGTGAACCCGATGAGTTCGGGTGTGCGCTTCTACCTGTCGGAGCACTTGGCAACCGCGTTGGCGGATGACGCCGTCGAGGGGATCGTCATCACCGGCAAGGGCCGGGCCTTCATCGCCGGGGCGGACATCCGCGATTTCGGCAAGACACCGAACCCCGACGAACAGCCCAAGCGTGCTGCGGGCGAGCTGATCGAAGGCAGCGCCAAACCGGTGGTCGCGGCCATCAACGGCACGGCCTTCGGCGGTGGCTTGGAACTCGCGTTGACGTGCCACTACCGGATCGCTGCTCCTGGCGCCCCGGTGGGCTTGCCGGAGATCAAGATCGGCTTGTTGCCGGGTGGCGGCGGAACCCAGCGGCTGCCGCGCCTGATCGGCGCCGAGCCAGCCATGCAGGCCATTCTCTCGGGTGATCCCTTCGACACCGAGGAAGCCTTGGAGCTCGGCATCGTCGATCGCATTGCCGAATGCGATCTCGTTGACGCGGCAATCGCCTTCGCAAAGGACAAGGCCGCCTCGCCGCCGCACCCATTGATCCGCAATCGCCGCGACAAGATCCTCGCCGACCGCGCGAATCCGGACGTATTCAAGGCCGGCGAGGCCTACCTGGCGCGCCGCATGCGGGGCCAGTTCAACGGCCGGATGGCCTTCGAGTCGGTGAAGGCGGCCGTCGAACGCGACGACTTCGACGACGGGATCCGCGCCGAACGTGCCAACTTCCAGCGCTGCCACGACCATGAGCAGCGCGCTGCGATGATCCACGTGTTCTTCTCGGAGCGGCAGGCGACGCGCATTCCGGACGTCCCCCGCGACACGCCCGCCAAGCCCATCGCACGCGCGGCCACCGTGGGCGGCGGCCTGATGGGCGGCGGCATCGCCATGTGCTTCGCCGACGCGGGCATCCCGGTCAAGGTGCTCGAGGTGAGCCAGGAAGCGCTCGACAAGGGCTTGGGCGTGATCGCCACGAACTACGGTCGCATGGTGCGCAGTGGCCGGATCACCGAAATCGAGCGCGATGAACGCATGCGCCTGATCGAGGGCGTGCTCGACTACGAGGCGATCGCGGATGCCGACGTCGTGGTCGAGGCGGTGTTCGAGAACCTCGACCTCAAGAAGCAGATCTTCGAAAAGCTGGACGCGGCCATGAAGCCGGGTGCCGTGCTCGCCAGCAATACCTCGGGTCTGGATCTCGACCAGATGGCCGCGTCCACGGGCCGCCCGCAGCACGTCGTCGGCACGCACTTCTTCAGCCCGGCGAACATCATGCAACTGCTCGAAGTGGTGCGCGGGGCCGAGACGGACACGGAGACGCTGGCCACGGCCATGGCGCTCGGCAAGGTCATCGGCAAGGTGCCTGTCATGTCGAGAAACGCGCCCGGTTTCATCGGTAACCGCATGCTCGGCGGGTATACGCGTCAGGCCGGCGAGATCATCTTGCACGGCGCCATGCCGGAGCAGGTGGACAAGGTGATCTCAGAATTCGGCTTCAACATGGGCCCGTTCGCGATGAACGACCTGGTCGGCCTCGACCTCGGCTGGCGGGCACGCAAGATGGCCGGCGTCGCCGACGCGGACAAGCCCTTGACGGCCGTCGTGCCGGACCGTCTCTGCGACCTCGGCCGCTACGGCCAGAAGACCAACGCGGGCTTCTACCGCTACGCCGAGGGCTCCCGGCAGGGGCAACCGGACCCGGAGGTGGCTAAGCTCATCGAAGATACGTCCGCGGAACTCGGCATCGAGCGACGCGAAATCGGCGACGACGAGGTGCTCAAACGCTGCCTCTATCCCCTCGTCAATATCGGTGCGCAACTGCTCGACGACGGCATCGCGTTGCGCGCAAGCGACATCGACGTGGTCTACGTCTACGGCTACGGCTTCCCGAAGTACCGGGGCGGGCCCATGTACTACGCCGACCAGGTCGGATTGGACGCCGTCTACCGGGACATCGTCTCCTTCCACCAGTTGTACGGCGACGCCTGGCGCCCGGCGCCGCTTCTGAAGCGTCTCGCGGAAGAGGGCGGTTCGTTCGCGGAATGGGACGCGGGCAATGCGCGGGGTTGACGCCGCGGCGCGCATAGACGCGCCGGCAGCCGTTCGCATCGTGGAATTCGATGGCGACGACGACGGCTACCTCGACTGGTTGGCCGTCTACCCGGACGGTTACGTCGTCAACGCACGTCGCAAGCGCAGCCCGGACTACGTGGTCCTGCATCGGGCGACGTGCGGCTCGATCTCGAACCGGATGGTCGAGCCGGGGGCCTACACGGCGCGCGGCTACGTCAAGTACTGCGGCGAGACCCTGGCCGACGTAGCCATCGTGCCCACGCTCTGCGGTCGCCCGCGCGGCTCTTTCACCAAGCGCTGCGGCTTCTGCAAGCCTTAAGGTCTTCGTGCAGTTCACGACCCGCAATAGCGACGCGATCCGCGCCGGGGAGGTGACGCTTACCTTCCGCAACTGGCGACGGCCCCATGCCAAGGTTGGCAATGTCTACCGGCTGCGGCCGCACGGGGCGATCCGGGTCACGGCGGTGAGTCAGCTACGCATCTCGGCGATCGCGGACGACGATGCGCGACGAGCGGGTTTCGAGGATGTCGGGGCGTTGGCCGCGTTCCTGAAAGTCGGCCACGACGCGCAAGTCACGCGGGTCGGTTTCGAACTGGCGGACGAGCAGGACCTCAGGCGTCCCCCCGACCTCGGCCTCGAGGACGTGCTGGGACGACTGTCCGCAACCGACCGGCGCAGCGCGTCGCCCTGGACGGGTCGCGTGCTCACGCTGATCGCCACCCATCCCGGCCGACGCGCCGGCGACCTCGCGCCGACGATGGGTTGGGAGTTGCCGAAGTTCAAGGCCAACGTCCGCAAGCTGAAGGCCTTGGGCCTGACCACAAGCCTGGAGGTCGGCTACAGGTTGACCGAACTCGGTGAGCGTGCTCTGACCGCACTGCGCGGCGACGCGTGAAGGCGCTGCTGCTCGACCTTGGCGGCGTCGTCATCGATGTCGATCCGCAACGGTGCTTCGCGTACTGGGCCGAGGCGGCGGGCGTCGGCGTGGGCCACGTCGCCGAACGGTGGTGCGCCGACGAAGCCTACGAGGCCTTCGAGATCGGTGCGATCGGGTTCGGCGAATACCTGGAGAGCCTTTCGGCCCGACTCGATATCTCGCTCGGAGAGGACGACTGGCGCGCTGGCTGGAATGCCCTGCTTGGGGACCCCATAGCGGACGTCGTCGCCGCACTGCCCGCGTTGGCCTCGCGCGTGCCGCTGTATTGCTTTTCGAACACCAACGTCGTGCATCAAGCGACGTGGGAGCAGCGCCACGCCGATGCCCTGGCACCGTTCCGGCGGATCTACGTGTCGTGGCAGCTTGGCATGAGAAAACCGTGCGTTGCGGCATTTCAGCGGGTCGTGGACGACATCGGGGTCGCGCCTGAAGACATCGTATTCTTGGACGACAACGCCGCCAACGTGCGGGGAGCGCGCGCCGCGGGGCTTGTTGCGCGGCATGTACCGGATGCGGCGGCGACGATGGCGGCTTTGCGTGAAAAGGAGTGAGCATGAAAGCGGCACTTTGCGAGACCCTTGACGGGCCGGACGCTGTCGTGGTCCGCACGGTCGATGATCCGGGCGACCCGGGCACCGGTCAGATCCGCGTGGCCATCGGCGCTTGCGGCGTCTCCTTCGCCGACGTCCTCATGACGCGCGGCGGCTACCAGGTCAAACCACCGCTGCCGTTCGTTGTCGGCGGCGAGGCCGCGGGCCATGTCACCGCGCTCGGTGCTGACGTCGAGGATTTCGCGGTGGGAGATGCGGTGCTGGTGTCCGCGGGGTGCGTGGAGCACGCGGTGATGGACGCATCGCGGGCGACGCGCATCCCGGAGGGCGTCGACATCGAAGCCGCCGCCTCGTTCCGGTCCAACTACACCACCGCCCTCTACGGCCTCGAACGCGGCCGGCTTCGCGCCGGGGAAACCCTGCTCGTGCACGGCGCCGGGGGCGGCGTGGGGCTGGCCGCGGTGGATGTCGGCAAACTCATGGGCGCCACGGTGATCGCGACCGCCGGTAGCGAAGCCAAGCTCGCCGTTGCCCGCGAACTTGGCGCCGACCACTTGATCGACTACCGCGACGGCTTCCGCGAGGCGGTCAAGGAGGCAACGGAACAGCGTGGTGCCGACGTGATCTACGACCCTGTGGGAGGCGACGTATTCGACGAGTCCATGCGCTGTGTGGCGCCGTTCGGCCGCATTCTGATCGTCGGCTTCACGGGCGGCCGCGCGGCGCTGGCGAAGACAAACCACCTGCTCATCAAGGACGCCGAGGCGATTGGCTTCACCATCGGCGCGCTAGGCCAACGCGACCCGGCTCGCGCCGCGCGCATCCACCGCACGTTGATGAACTGGCTGGGCGCCGGTCGGATCAAGCCCTACATCTCGCACCGCGTACCGCTCGCGCAGACCGCGGACGCGCTCAAGCTGATTGTCAACCGGGAGGTGATTGGCAAGGCCGTCGTCGTGCCCTGACGACTGGCCGTCAGCTCTCTGCGGCGGTGATCCTTGCGGGCGAAATCAGCACGTTGAACTGCTCGCACCAGATCACCACGCTGCCGAACGCCCTCGGGTCGAGACCGGCCGGTATCGCGTAGTTCTGGCTGCCCGAGAACGACTTCAAGCGTCCGAGATCGACGAACATCGTCGCCTCCACTTCGGTCTCGGGCGTGACGTCGGCATCCGGTACGAGATAGACGTGGAACTTGGGTCCCGGCCCGACCTTGAAGTCCGGCTCCAGGCGCACGAGGTCGGCGTAGATCGTCGCCGATCCTTCACCGTAGTGGATCGGGTCCGCCGGGTTGGCATGGATGAAGGTCGCCCGGGCCACGACGTCAGTGTCCGACTTCGCAACGAGCGGCTCGTTGACTTCGGGCGGCGGAAAGAGATAGGGGAATACGCCGATTCCCACTGCGAAGCCGCCGACGCCGCCGACGAGTACGCCGATCAATACCAGGAGTGCCGACCGCATCGGATCAGCCGACCGCGCGGGCGAGATCCGCTTCGGCGAGATCGCGCCAAAGCGCGTCTGGAACCTCCGCCCCGATCAGCCCGAGATTGGTTTCGACCTCCTCGACGGCCCAGACGCCCGGGATGACCGCCGCCACCGCGGGATGCCGCAATGGGTACTGCAACGCAGCCGCACGGGGATCCACGCCGTGGGATTCGCACATCCGCCGGATCGCCTGGGCCCTCTGCCACAGGTGCTCCGGGGCGGGCTTGTAGTCGTAGGTGGCCCGGCGTCGGTCGTCGGTGGCGAGGATGCCGGAGTTGTACGGCCCGCCGATGATGATCGAGACGTTGCGCTCGATGCACTTGGGCAGGAAGGCATCGAGCGGCTCCTGCTCGAGAAGGGTGAACCGGCCTGCGAGCAGAAAGCAGTCGACGTCCATCTCGTCCATCACGCGACTGCACACCGCCCACTCGTTGACGCCGAGACCGATGGCGCGGACGACGCCTTGTTCGCGCAGGTCACGCATGGCGGTCAGCGCGCCGCTCCGGGCGCCCTCGTAGATGCCCGGCTGGGCGTCGCCATGCGTCCACACGTCGATGTCGTGGCAGAGCAGGATGTCCACGCGGTCGAGGCCGAGCCGCTCGAGGCTCGCGTCCAGCGAGCGCCGGACGGCGTCGTAGGAGTAGTCGTAGCGAATGGCCACCGGCTCCGCGTCCCGCATCCCGGCGTAGCGCTCGCCTTCGGATTCCGGCACGAGCAGTCGGCCGACCTTGGTCGAGAGCACGAAGTCGTCGCGTGGCAACGCGCGCAAGGTCGCGCCGAGGCGCTTTTCGCTCAGGCCGTGGCCGTACAGCGGCGCCGTGTCGAAGTAGCGGATGCCGCCCTGGTGCGCGCCTTGGACTATCGCGTCGGCGGTATCCGCGCTGATGCGGTCTCCGACGGCGCCCAAGGGGGCGCCGCCGAAGCTGAGTTCGGTGACTTCGATGTCTGTTCTGCCGATCGTACGTGTCGCAATCATGTCTCGATAATCGAACGGGCCTGAATGCCCCAGCCCTCTCCCTTGTTGACCACGAAGAATAAACAGGCGAGCGAACGATCGCCGCCGTCGATCACGCCGTCCAAGGCCACGGTCACGCTGCGCGCGCCGCCCTGCACGGCCTCGGCCCGGATGCCGGTCACGAAGTGCCACGGGCCGTCCCGGAACGCGGCTGCGAGATCCTCCCGGCTATGCCACTCACGCACCATGCCCACGTCGATCTTGAAGTGGGGCGTTGTCAGCAACGCCGCGCACCGTTCCCAGTCGCGGTCGTTGTAGCCGTCGACGTAGTCCGCCACCAGGGCGACGGCGCGTTCGTGGTGCTCGTCGCTCTCGCCGCTGGTCGTGGCCGTGCCGCCGTCCGTGCCGAATCGGCACTGGATTCCCCAGCCGGCCTCGGTCTTGGTCACGATGTAGGTGACCCGATTCATGAGCACGTCGCCGTCATCGGCGTCGACGCGTGTCCAACCGCCGACGATGTGGGCGCGGTCCGGTGATTCGTGGACCACGCGGGGCTCGTGGCCGTTGGTGTGGTCCCACCCCATCTCGAGCACTCTGTCCCAGGTCGCGGTGGCCGCGTGGTCGGCCAGTGTTGGCACGACGGCGGGCGTGCCGCGCGACGAAACCCGGACGTGGGGGTAGTTGAGCGCTGCGGAGAACGTCTGGGCGTCACGGCTGTTGAAGGACGCGAAGAAGTTCCAGTAGGCGTCCAGTGCGGTTGCGCTGCTCATGCGTTGCGCAACTTAGCACAGTCCCGTGGAGCGATCAGAACAGTGTCAACTGCCGGTCGTCTCCGACAGCCCGGTCGAAATCGAGTCCCAGGGCCGCCAAAACGGGTTCCGCCACGGGCCTGACCTGCTTGTCCAGGTAGTGTTCGCGGTCCGGTTCATTCACGAGGGCGTCGAGAGGTTCCGGGCCGGCGACGGTCATCACGTAGGACACGACGCGTTCCGAACTTGCCGACTTGCGCGCGGCGGCCACATGCGGCGGCGTGTTGGCGGTGTAGTCCGCGGGCCGCTTGCGCAGCCCCTTGCGGTAGATCAGCTTGTCGTCGAGTTCGCCGCTGCGGAGCCTCGTGGCAACACTCGCCAGGTACTCCTCGACAGTCGACCCGGCGAAGAGGCGTGCGTAGAGTTCCCGCTGCACGTCCTTGGCAAGGTCCGTCCAATCCCGGCGCACGACCTCCATGCCCGTGAATTCCACAAGGTCCTTGCCGTCCACCAGGCCCGCGTAGCGTTTTCTCGCGCCCGCACCCCCGTGGCGGACCGATGGCAGGAAGAGCTTCAGGTAGAGCTTCTCGAACTCCATCTCGAGGCGGCTCTGGACTCGCCACTTGCCGTCGATGTACTCGGCGATGGCGGCGTTGAGGTCTTCGGCCAACGCGGGCCCTGCGGTTCGCGCCTTGGTGGCGGAGAGCCCGGAACGCACGAAGACGCTGTCGGTGTCGCCGTAGAGGACCACGAAATCGCGCGCCTCGAACCAGCGTTTCGACCATTGCAGGAGGTGGCGCCCCATGCCCGTGATGGCGTTGGCGATCGCGACGTTGTGGAACCGGCAGGCTGGCGTGCCGAGTACGCCGTAGAACGAGTTCATCAGGATCTTGATGGCTTGCGATGCGACGGCGTCGCCGCCGCGCTTGGCCGCTTCGCGCTGCGGAAACAACTCGTCGAGTATCGCCGGCAGGATCGCGGGCCCGCGCCCGAAGCACGCGTCGTCCGCGACCCGCACCATGCCATCTTCGGCATCCGCGCCATCGACGAAGCCCAGCGGGTCGATGTTGAACGTGCGGATGACGCTCGGGTAGAGGCTCTTGAAGTCGAACACCCAGACGTTCTCGTGGATCCCGGTGACGGGTTCGAAGACGTGGCCTCCCGCTTGACGGCGCGACACCTCGGCATCGCTGGAGTGCACCGTCGGCGCGACCACGCGGCGCCTGCGCAGCGCCGACAGGTAGAGGAAGTCGAACGAGGCGATGCTCGCCGCTACCCGGTCCGGCGTCATGCCCGTCAAGCGGCTCCGCGCCACGGCGAGGGTGACGAGGTCGAGTTTCTCGACGATTTCGAGCGCGAGGCGCGCGTCGGTTCGCGCGTACTCGGCGAACGTCGGAAGGTCGTCGCGGTAACGCGCCAGGATGTCGTCTGCGCGATTGCCCGCCGCCCGGTCGCCGCCCGTATCGAGCGCCACCTTGCCTTCTCCGAGCACCTCGCTGGCCACGCCGTTAAGGGAATAGTCGTCGAAGCGTTGAAATGCCCCGCGGACGAGATCCATGCCGTCGAGGACGAGGCGGCCGGGTATGGAGGCTTGGCCGCTGCCGAAATAGCCGCGCGCCGGGCGCACACGCACCGTCCCGGCGTCGCGGCCGAGGTGCAGTTGTGTACGCGTGCGCCGAGCGATGCGGGCGAGAACGTTGAGGTCGAAGTCGATCACGTTCCACCCCGTGAGCACGTCGGGATCGAGCGCGAGAACACGATCGACGAATGCGACGAGGGCTTCGCGCTCCGTACGATAGGCGTGCGCCCGTTCGGGCATGTCGCGGCCGTCTTCATCGACGATGAGCACCTCGTCCACGCCCTGGCCGTACAAGGCGATGGCGAGCAATCGCCGCGCCGTCGGGTCGGTCTCGATGTCGAACGACAGCACCGAGGGACTGATCGTGACGTCCGCTGGTTGAAGGAGCGGATCGTCGAAGATGCGGTCGATCATGCCGCCGTCGGCGCCGGGCGTCGGGGCACCGACGATCTCGCAGCCACCGCGGATGCCGCGGTCGATCAGGTACCGGACGGCGAAGCGCACGTCCGCTTCGAAGGTCGGCACGCCGTGGCCCTGCAACCGGTCGCGCAGCGGCGGCGCGTCCTGCGGTACGCCGACGTCCAAGCGCAGGGCGCGATCGCCCGCGAACGTGGTGCTAGCCGTCTCCGTCTGCCGGGTCGCGCCGAGTGTCCACGCGAGGGCGGCATCGCTTCGCCGAATGTGGAAACTCGGGGTTTGCCGACGGTCGCGAACGAGGAACGTGCCGCCGTCCTCGAGCACGCCGTAGAGATGGACGACCGGCGTACCTTCGTGGATGCGGTAGCTGGCCTGAAGGATGAAGCCGCGAACGGGTTCTCTTCTTTCCGGCGGGGCGGGCCCCTGGATCTCCCCGGCTACCGCCACATGTGCGTGCCGCCGCATACCGCGATGGCCTGGCCGGTGATGTAGGCGCTTCCCGGGCCGGCGAGAAATACGGCGATCCCCTTGAGATCGTCGGACTCGCCGAGGCGGCGGAGCGGCGTCTGGGTCTCGGCGTTGCGTTTCGCCTCGTCGTTGTCCCACAGGGCGCGTGCGAAGTCGGTCTTGATGAGACCGGGACAGATGGCGTTGACGCGCACGCCCTGCGGACCGTACTCCAGCGCCAGGTTGCGCACGAGGGCGATGTCCGCCAGTTTGGAAATGCTGTAGGTGCCGAGAGTCAGCGAACCGTTGAACGCGCCCGTGCTCGACGTGATCATCATCGAGCCGCCGCCATTGGCGACCATATCCGGTGCCACCATGTGCGCCAGCCAGTGGTTCGAGCGCACGTTGGAGTTCATGATCTTGTCGAACGCAGAGTCCGGGATTTCCGACATGGGGCCGTAGAACGGGTTGATGCCGGCGTTGGCCACCAGGATGTCGACGGGGCCGAGTCGGTCACGGGTCTCCGCGACCAGCGCCTCGAGCTGGTCCTTGTAGCCGATGTTGCAGGCGATGGGCGTTGCGGCCCCGTCGCCGCACTTGGCGTTGATCGCGGCGCAGGCCGCCTCGCACTGGTCGAGCTTGCGGCTCGACACCACCACCTTGGCGCCGTGCTCGGCAAGCCCCTCGGCCATGGCGAGGCCCATGCCCTTGGAGGCGCCGGTCAGGAGCGCCACCTTGCCGGTGAGATCGAAGAGACTGGTTGGGACGGACATGGGCGAGGTTGCTCCGCAAAAGCCGGGCAGACTAACCGGCGGTCGCGGAAAAAGCCATTCGCACTCTAAAGCCGGGGCGTTCGGGGTGCCGGGTTGCCGCAACTGTCGCCCTCGTAGAGGCCGACGTTGTCGATGTAGACGTTGCGGGAACTCTGCGCGAAGTCGAAGGCGACCCGGCCGTGCAGGTCGGTCTCGGCGATCGTGAACGTGTGCTCGAAGTTCTGCCAGGAGCTTGTCAGGTCGACGCTGAACTGGCCGCCGCTGGTGTTCGACCAGTTCGGGGTGTTGGTGTCCGTGTACGCCGTCATGGTTCGCTCGCCCGTCGACCTCGCGCGGTAGCACAGCGTGTATTCCTGGCCGCCGATGACCATGACCGGGTGGCTGATCTGCGCATGCCAGGAATCGTCGGAAGCGTTCGCCATGTCGATGAGCAGCGCACCGCCGCTGACCCGGATATCGTCGGTGGCCTGCTCCACGAAGTTCCAGTGTCTGAGCGTGCGGCGGTGCTCGCTCAGGAAGTTGCTGAAGCGGTGCTGGTCGATGGTGAACGTCCCCCCGCTTGCGATCAGGTTGCCGGGCCGCGCCCGAAGCGCCGATTGTTCGGAAAAGATCATCATGTCGTTGCTGATCAGGCCACCCGCGTTCTGGATCTGCAGGAAGTGCAGGCCGCCGCGTGAGGGGCTCCGGTCGAGCGTGACGATCAGGATTTCGTCGTCGCAGGCCGGCATGTCGCCGGATTCGCAAGTCACGCTGGCGCCGACCTTGCGCCCGTCGATCAGCACCAACGGGTCGGCCAGGACATGGCGGGCGTTGATGCGGAGTTGGAGATCGTCGTTCAGGAAGGGTATTTCCACGTCGCGGGTCTGCGCCTCGATGGGACCGACTGGCCAAAGCGCGGGTTGCGGGTAGTCGACGGTGACGTTTGGTCCGAGGCGCGCGGTCAGTGTGACGAGGATGTTGCCGTCCGCCGCGTCCTTGACCAGCCGAGTACGCGAATACGTCCGCGTGTCGGTACGGCTTTTGTAGCGCGTGGACTCGAACTCGACCGCGAGTGGCCGGATGATGGTGCCCTTGACCTTGCGCACGCCCTCGCCCTGCAGGATCACCGAACCCGCCTTCGCAGCCGTCTCCAGGGCGCGGACCAAGGAGAGGGTCTCTGGGAGCCTGGCGGTGTCGCTGTTCAACGTCACCTGTCGCGCGAAGCCCCCGGGAACACCTGTGCTGGTTTGCAGCACCATGTCCCAGATGTCGAGCGACGCGCCGGCGAGGATCCACATGTCCCGTTCCGGGAAGCTCGCCCCCATGCTGACGATTTGCATCAGATCGATGATGTTCAACCGCCCCTGCGGGAGCAGCATCCAGCGGTCGTAGGCGCCTCGCCAGGTCGGGGCATCCATCCCGGTACCCGGGGTATTGGTGCTGACCAGGAACGGCATCTTGTGACAGGCGCCGCAGGTCTGCGTACCGGTGTTCGGCTCGCTTGAGTCCTGTACGAAGCTGAAATCGAAATGGCCTCTACGGGCGCTGGCGGTGAGCGCGTTGTCGTAGGGGCGGTTCGGGGCTGGCGGATACGGTGCGCTCAGGATGTAGGTGGCGAGCGCGTCGCGCTCTTCGGCGCCGAGGAGCCCTTGCTTGTCCTCGTCGTTCGTGTGCGGGCACTGGTCGTTCTCGTCGAGCTCGCACATGGTCGTCGCCAAGCTTCCATCGACGAGGTGGCGGGTGCACGTCTTCGGGTCGTCGGTGGAGCAGTTCGCGTCCACGTCCGTCCTGATGTTCGCCGTATTGATGCCGCCGTACGGGTCTCCCGGGATGCCGTCCCAGTGGTACGGCTGTGTATCGCGCGCACCGCGGACGGGCATGGTGACCCTTGGCGGGACCTGGTCCATGCAACCCTCCGTGCCGCTGCAAGCCGGGGTCTGAAGCACCCAGATCAGTTGGTCGGTGTGGGCGTCCGGATGGCAGCTTTCGCAGGAAAACGTCCCCGTGGTCGATGCATCGGCGTCGTTGAACGCGATCCGGCCAGCCTTCACCGTGGCGTGGGTTGGATCGTCGAGCGTCACGGTCGCAGTGACACTTGGGTTCGAGAGAGTCGTCAAGTCGACCCGGGAGACGGTGTTGCCTACCGCATTCAACACCCAGGCGGACGCCGGCGCGCCTTCAGAGTCCGAGACGAGCGCCACGCCGCGCGGCGCTGCCCCGACCGCAACCCGGCCGAGCACGCTGCCGGACGCGGCATCGAAGGTGAAGAGCTTGTCCGAGCCAGCCGCCGTTGCGACCAGCGTGGCGTCGTCCGCGCTGACTTGGATGCCGAACGGCGTCGCGAGGGCCATTCCTGCGGCCGGATGCGCGGGGGGCAACGGCTCGAGTTCGTGGCGCTCGGGTCTGCGGCAGGCGTTCGGGCAATCGACTTGGGTGATCTGGTTCAAAAACGCCCTGTTCTCCATCTCCGCCAGCCCCTCCCCTTGGGTGCCGGCACGGCCGTTGGCGTCGTTGCGGGCCTCCGCCTGGGCGACGTAGACGGTGCCGCTGCTATCAACCGCCAGGCCGTAGAGCAGGGTTCCGACTCCGCTGACGGTGCGCAATCGCCGGTCGGTGGTGGTATCGAAGATGAACAGATCGCGGTCAGGAAGCTCCGTGTTCTTGACGATGTCGGCATCGTAGTTGGTGGACAGCACGTTGTTGTTCCGGAACACGTGCTCGACGGCGTCGAACGTGCACCCGTCGCCGTCGATGCTCTCCGCCTCGCAGCCGGACAACTGGGTCTGGTTGTTGGACTCGAACGCGATCACGTAGAGCCTGTTGTCGCGCACCGCAATGGCGCGGGGATCCTGCGCGGAGATTGCCAGCCTGCTGGTGACGGCGCGGGTCGCGACGTCCACCACCGCGATCCGGTTCGATGTCGACAGGGCGACGTAGGCCTTCGCATCGCTCGCGAACGCGACGCCGACCGGTTCGTCCATGCGCGTGGCAAGGGTGGTCGGATGGAAGTCATTGATGGTGGCGACGACCTGCTGAAAGAAGCCACTGTCGGCGTCGGTGTCGATCACGCTCACGGAGTCGGAGATGTGGTTGGTGACCCAGATTTCGCTGCCGTCCGGCCGCACGGCGAGGCCCACGGGGTCGACGCCGACATTGATACGGTTGACCAGCGTGTTGGTGCTAGTGTCGATCACGTCCACCGTGTCGGCCGGCGTATTGGTCGCGTAAACGAAGTCGCCGTGAACGACGATGGGGTTCGCGTGGGGACTGTTGAACGTGGGCCTGCCGACGTTGTCGGCGACGTCGACGACAACGCCGGTCTCGGCACCTAGTACTGCGACGGCCGGTAACGCGAACGCGAAGAACACGCTGCCGCTGCAGCGACTCCGCCACTTGAGGCGCCCTTTCATATCTCTCTTGCCGAACTACGTGGCCGGAATCTCGACCGTCTCGCCCCGCAGGGTCAACTAGCACACTGCGGAGTCGAATGCAAGCGGGTCGCGTCGGGGCGGGCTAACGGCGGTGCTCGAACGCAATGCCGATGGCGTCGTTGGTATAAACCGGCGGCCTGCGACCGAACGCGAGCACGTTGAAGATGGCGCTCGGGGTCACGCCGGCTAGTCCCCAATCGGCGCTGGCGTAGTCCTCCCGATACCAGTGCGCAATGATCGACGTGCGGAGGCCCCAGCGATAGGTGGCCTTGATCTCGAAAGCCCGGTGGTCGGAAACGAGCTTCGGGAACGGTCTCCTGTCGTCGGACACGACAGTCGCGTAGCGGCCGCGGCCGATCGATTGGTGGTAGGTCACCCGCACATCGAGGTCTCGGTGCAATAATCCGCGTGCTTCGGCCAGGAGTCCTGTCGTGCCGGTCAGATCGTCGGTGTCGTACCACCAGTCCGCGGCGGCGAATGCCATGCTGCCCGCAGTCGTGGCTTCGAGAGCATGCGACGTGAAGAACCCGGACAGGACGACGGCCTCGACGGGTGAATAGCCGAACTCCACTCCCCATGTGCGATCGCGTTCTCGCAGCAGGCCGAGCGCCGTGTCCGGGTAGGCCGTAGACCGGACATCGAGATAGGCTCCAAGCGCGAGGTCCACCGAGGCCACGTCGTAGTCGACGCCGAAACGCCACGTGCGTTGCTCCCGAGCCGCTTGGTAGAAGCGCCGGGACAGCGGGTTGTTGCGGGTCGTGGCATGGAAGGTCGTCGCGTTGCGGGAAGATTCCTCGACCTTGAGTGATACGGCGAGGCCGTTCCGTGCCTCCGCGGTGGCTTCCATCGAGTAGCTGTGCTCGGTGTTGGCGTCAATCTCCTGTGGCGCCCGGTGCCGCGTGTGCCGGCGCGCACCGAGGTTGACGCCGAGACGCCGACTCGGGGAGAAGCGTACCGTGGCCTCGGTCTGTCGGCGCCGCAGGTCGTAGGCGCGGTTGGGGCGCATGGATGTGGCAAAGGCGTCGCCCAGCACCGGCGTCAGCAGAAGCGGAGGCGTCCTGTTGTCGCGTTCCTCGGACCGGTGCGCGAGACCTAGCTGCCAGCTGTCGGCCAATCGGCTGACAATGCGCGTCGAGCTGGCGAAGGTCCGCACCCGGCCGTCGAGACGCATCCTGGCGGGAGGGTCGAGTTCGAGGCCGGTGTTCGTGGTGTACGGTGCGAGAGCCTCGCCTTGGCGGTGCTCTCCCCAGTGGAGGCGGGTGCTGAACACCGTCCGACCGAGTGTACCGCGCGCCCGCAAAGCGGCGCTGTCGGCCGTGTTGCTCGGCGCAAGTGCCAGTCGGCCCGCGGGGATGCGCCCGGACGACGAGCGGCCCTGCCATTCGAGTGCGGGGAGTGCATTGCGAAACCGGGAGCGGCCCAAGTCGGCGGCGAGAAGCAGCCGCCGGCTCGTGAACGCCGCTTGGCCCGAGAACGCATCGGTCGTGAAGTCGACCGGCTTCGGCAAACCGGTGGCCTGGTAGAAGAAGTCGGCGTAGGACTCCTGCGACCCGGTCTTTGTCTCCCGCGCGTAGCTTGCCTGGAGACGCACTCGCCGGGTGGGTTCGACGCGCGCCTGGACCTCGTGCTTGCGGCGCCTCGTGGCGAAGTTGACGGTGCGGTCGTCTGCGGTTGCGAGGGCGAGGAGCGTGTGGCCGCGGTACGGCGTGCGGGCGTCGGTGGCGACGTTGTGTGGTATCTCGTGCCACTGCAACGCGATCTCGTGGTGCCCGTGGCGCCCGGCGCTAAGCCGGGCCCGGCGCGCATCGACGCCGAGGTCCGCGCCATCGAGTACGGCGTAGCGCCCGCCCGCGTCGCGTCGGGCCAGGCGGGCGTTCAGAACGGCGTGCGGGCCGGCACGGTCAAGTCCGTTGTCGCGGCCGAACCGCGGTTGCGCGTCGGCGACGCGCAGGGCGCCAACCGTCAGGCGTGCATCTTGGGGGGACGCTAGGTCGAACGGACACAGCCGGCATCGCCAGCGCGATGTATCCACGTGGTCGTAGTTGGGCCGCATCGTCGTCGCGGCCCCAATGGGCCACGCGGCTACGGTCGCCACGGTGCCGATCACGAGCAGCGCCCGGTTCATCGCCGGAACAGGTTCCCGGACGGGTGGTTGGATCCGTGCACTGCGAAGTGGCAGTTCAGGCAGGCATTGGCCAGGAGGAAGGCCGATGCGCGGCCGGTCGCGAGGTCGTCCGGCGCGAGCGCGAAGCTGCGGTGGCCGGCGGAGGAGTGGCAGCCCTGGCATAGCTGCGGTGCGCGGCGCACGAGGAGGGCGGGCTGGTTCGATCCATGCGGCATATGGCAGATGCCGCAATCCTCGACCACCGGGGCGTGTTCCCACAGGAATGGGCCACGCAGCTCGGCGTGGCAGCCTAGGCAGGTCTCGTTCACGGTGGATTCCACGACGAGCGCCTCGGTGCCGCCGCCGTGCGGGTCGTGGCAGTCGCGACAGACGAGTTGGTTGTCACGCATCGGGTGGGCGGAGCGCTTGAACGCATCGGCCACGACGTTCCGGTGGCAGGCCGCGCAGGCACGTGCCTGGGTGTCCCGGGTGCGCACTGCGTCCACGGGGTCGTGGACGACGTGGCAGTCGGCGCACGCGAGGCCAGCGGCCTCGTGCGCACTGCCGGCCCAATGCGCCCGTTCGTAGTTCGCGTGGCAGCCGAGGCAAAGTCCGTTCTGCAGGGCGGGCCTGGCGTTGCCGCGGTCGCCGAAGTTGACCATGGGCTCCCGGTCGACGCCTTCGGCAAGGATCGAGCGGGCATGGTCGCCGACGGGCCCGTGGCACGCCTCGCATTGCAGGCCAGCCGGAAAGCTGGACCCACCGGACATCTCGAACGGCGATCCGGGAACGGCCGGATGGCCGTGGACGGTCTTGAAGACGTCCAGGGTTGGAAACGGCTCCTCCTCGTCGTGGCAGCCTAGACAGGTGTCGGCTCCGCGTCGCGAGTATTCGCCGGCGAGAAGCTTGGCGACAAGCCCGCCGTGGGCGTACTCGGCTGCGGCGGCGTCCGTGGCAATGGCGACGCCGAACGCCATTGCGAAGAACGACGCGAGCTGGCGTTTTCGCCCCTTGCGCCGATCCTCGGCGATCGCCGTTGCGTTGCAGCGGAGCATGGGGCGATTCTACGGCGAGGGCTCCCGGCGAGCCTCCCGTTCGTCCACCATCTTTCCCTGTATGCTTCGCTGGCTCAGTCGGCTCGGAGGGGTGTCGCGGTGGATAGGTCATTTCTGGCGAAGTTGGTTCGCGCGTTTGTGCCGCTTGCGACAGTTCTTGGGCTCGTCGCGATGGGGAGTGCCGCGGCACAGGAGCACGACGACCACGGCGACGACAGGCTCGCCTCGACACGCCTGACGTACGGCGTCAGCACGTCCGGCAACATCGCATCAAGCGAAGACGTCGACGTCTTCCGACTCGACCTCGAGGGGCGGGCAACCTTGGAGATGTTCACAACCCGCGACTTGGACACCGTTGGCGTGCTGTACGACAGTGAAGGGAACATGCTGGCCGAGGACGACGACAGCGGCAGCGGGTTCAACTTCAAGATCGAGCAGACTGTCGACGGGGGCGTCTACTACGTGAGCGTCGCCAGCATGATGGACGTCGGCGACTACAAGATCACGGCGCGCATCGACCGGGGCGGCGACGCACACGGCAACACGCCCGGCGCATCCTCCGTGTTGCCGCTCGGCACCCGCGCGACGGGTCGGATCGACCCGGCGGACGATGTCGACGCGTTCCGGATCGAGCTGGCGGCGAGCATGGATCTGCGCATCTCAACCGGCGGGACCGGCGACACGACGGGGGAGCTGCGTGACAGCCACGACGCGGAGTTGGTGACGATGACCATGGGCGGCGTCGGCAGCAACTTCCAGATCGATCGGTGCCTTGACGCCGGCATCTACTACCTGTTGGTCTCCGCGAGCGACGTTGCCGCCTACAACGTGACCGCGCGGGGTACAGCGAGGGAAGACATGTGCCCGGCGGACGACCACGATGACCACGGCGGGGACGACGAAGAGGGCCATGGTGACGATGAGCCGGAAGAGAGCGCGTGGGACGTGTTCGTAGCGTCGATTTCGGAGCCGGTCGTGCAGGCCAGGTGCGTCAATTGCCACGTCGCCGGTGGCACGGGCAGTGAGGCGCTGCGATTCGTGACGTCATCGAACGCCGATCACGAGATGACGAACTTCGACCAGTTCGAGTCGTACGTCAGGGATGGACACGAGGGCCACGACCATGACAACGAGAACGTCACCGTGATCCTGAACAAGATCCGCGGGAGGGCGGGGCACGGCGGCGGAGTCCAGGTCATGGACGGTTCACAGGAGTTCATGGACATGGAGCGCTTCCTCAATCTGCTCGCCGAAGAGGTGGCAGACGGCTAAGCGGTCGTTCTGCGCGATCAGCGCCCTCGGCCTCGCGATGTGCGCGGCGCTGACGGCCTTCGCCGATACCGGCGAAGAGATCGCAGCGCGCGAATGCCGCGAGTGCCACGGCCCGCTCGGGCGCAGTGAGCAGCGGGACATCCCGTCAATCGGGGGCTTCTCCGAGTTCGCCATCATGGACCTGTTGGAGAGCTACCTGTTCGGCTTCCGACAAGCACGCCCGGTCACGCTCGAAGACGGTTCGGAGAAGGACATGCTCGAGGTCGTGGAGTCGCTGTCCGAAGAGGCCATCGAAACGGTGGCCGTCTACTACGCCGCGCAGCAGTGGCGGCCGCACGAGCAGGCGTTCGATGCCGAACAGGCCCGCCGCGGCGCGCGCATCCACGCCCGCAAATGCGCCAAGTGCCATCTCAAGGAAGGCAGCGTCCCGGAGGCCGACCATGCGCTCCTGTCGGGTCAGTGGCGCGACTACCTGGCCGGGGAGTTCCGCGACTTCGACAGCGGCGCGCGGCGCATGGCGGACAAGATGAAGGAGAAGTACGACACGCTTTCGCCCGCCGACAAGGCCGCTCTGCTCGAACTCTACGTCAGCGCGGGCAAGTACTGAACCCGGCTCATGTTCGTCGTTGCATCACGTGCAGGCGGCGACTTGAGCCCAAGGAGAACGCGCAAGCGTTCTCGATCGCGTCCGAAGGACGCGCCTACACGGTCCCGGCTGCGCGCTGACTGAACGCTGACCGGTAGGCGGGCACCAAACCTGCAGCGGCCGCGCCTGCAATCCCAAGCGAAACTGGCATGGCGACCGCCGCGAAGTTCGCCCGCAGGTCGATGGACCAGCCGAATGCCAGCGGCTGGATGACGTTGCAAAGGAGCCACGCGATGGCGAAGCCGAGGGGAACGGCGCCGACCGCGGCCACGGCACCGAGGATCGACGACTGCGTCACCGCCAATCGCCAAGTTTCCGCCCGCCCGTAGCCGATCGCGCCCAGCAACTGGAACTCGCGCTCGCGACTCGATTGCAGGGCGGTCAAGGCGGCGTAAAGCCCGAGGACGGCGACGGCGAGCGCGACGCTCGTCAGGGAACGGCTGACCACGAACGTGCGGTCGAATATGTCCAAGGCCGCGGCTCGAATGGTGCCCTGGTTGCGCACGTTGGCGGCGCCGAAGCGCTCGGCCAGGGATGCCGTCAGCCTGTCGAGCGCGTCGCTGTCGGCGAGCACGGCTAGGCGCTGCCAGCGGACCGCCTCAGCGGGCAGCCGGGACTCATAGCGCGCCGGCAGGATCACGCGCGCCGACGGTGCGCCGAAGTCGCGGAACACATGGCCGATCTCGACGTCGAAGTGCTGGCCGTCGGCCACCACGGTGACGGTGTCGCCGACGCTCAAGCCCAACAACCGTGCGCCGACCTCGTTGATCATGCCGCGCGTGGTCAACTCTCCCGCGAACGCGTAGCGTCGGGTCTCATCGGCCGTTAGCGTCGCCAGGCTCACGCTCGCCGGGCCTTGAAGAAGCCGAGCGTCAACGTCGGCGTAGCGACGCACGGCCCGGAACTGCGGCTGGGCGGCGATCCAGTCCAAGTCCGCGGCGGTCACGGGGCCGTCCGCGTTCACGTAGACGCCCGGCCAAAGGCGTTCCTCGAGCATCGCCGTGAAGTCGTGGCGTAGGCTTTCAACCATGAGCCCCATGCCGATCGCGGTGGCGACGGCGACCGATAGCGCGCCAAGAGCGAGGCGCAGTTCGCCGACCCGGACGGCGGCGGCCCGCAGGTTCGCGCGGGCGCCGATGGCTCGGGTGAGAGCGGCAAGGCGGCTGGCCGCGTTCCCGAGCAAGGGCACGGCGTAGGCCATTTGCACGGCGCAGAGTCCGGTCAGCGCAGCGAACGCGGACAACAGCGAGCCGTCGGCGATGCCGAACACCGCGACCACGATGCCGAGCCCGCCAAGCACATGCCGCACCCTGTAGCCGGCCTCGGGCTCTCGTGTTGCGAAGACCGGTCCCACGGTAGCTGCGGCAGCCCCGCAAAGCACAGCCTTCGTTACGAGCCACGGCCCCGTCGATGTCGTGACGGCGCCGTCGAACGCCATGGCCAGCAACTGTTCGCCAACGGCAGCGCCTAGTGTCAAGCCGACCGCTGTGCCGGCCGCGCCGAGAACCAGCCCTTCGGCAAGCCCTAGGACTCGAAGAGCACGCCGTGACACGCCGATCGCGACCAGCCGCTCCTGCTCAAGCCGGCGTCGTGCGACGTTGGAATAGCTCGCCTGGGCTGCCACCAGGGCCGCCATCAGCAGCGACAGCATGGCCAGCGCACCGAGGCTGAACGCCATGGCGTCGGCGAAACGGCTTGCTGGATTCCAGCGACGGGCCGCGACAACCCGATGGTCGTCGATCACGGGGTCCGCGTAGCGCGGCAGTGCGGCCGTGATCCCGGGCAGGATGGCGTCGAGCGTGTCGAGCAGACCAGCCCGCACGCCGTGCACGCGCAGCCACACCGCGTCGATCTGGCCTTCTCGACCAAGCAGTCGCTGAGCCGTCGGCAAGTCCGCCAGGAGGGTGGGGGGACCCGTGCCGGCACCAAGCTGGGTCGTGGCTTCGACTACGTCCACGGCGATTCCCGCACGGCGGATCGCCTCGGCAGTCGCCGCGGTTGCGATGACCGTGTCCTGCGTCAGGAAGGTGGCGTCCGGACGGCCAGAAGGTTGTCGCAGTAAGGTCACCGGGGCGAACCCGGCCACCGGGTCGAAGCCGATGATCCGGGTCGGTTGACCGCCGAGGTCCATGAAATCGTCGATCGCCGGTCCCATGGTGGCCACCGTTCGGAACTCGCCTTGGCGCCAGCGTTGCCGCAAGCGGAAGTAGTCCTGCTCGGTCAACGCGGGCGCGGTCAACACGTGGGTGTGGGCGAACGACCCGCCTGGCAACGCGTCGAGCGTGTCGCGGATCGACTGACTCACCAAGTGCACCGTGGCCACCGCCATCACGGCCATGGTGATGCCGATTAGCGTCGCGAGCGCACCGACCGGGTGTCGGCGAAGGAAGCGCCCGTGGCTCTTGATCAGAGTTCGCGAGGTGCTCAAGACAAGTCGATCATGCGGTCGGCGCGCGCCGCGATGCGTTCGCTGTGGGTGGCTATGACGAGGGAGGAGGCCGCACTGGCCGTCGCCTGCCACAGCGCGTCGGTCACTGCGGCGGCGCTTCGACTGTCGAGATTGCCGGTTGGCTCATCGGCGAGCACGACCGGCGGTGTGTGCGCCAGTGCCCGGGCGATTGCGACACGCTGCTGTTCGCCGCCGGACAAGGTCTCGGGGAAACGCTCGGCGCAGTGGCCGACGCCAAGTTCGTCGAGTCGTGCCAAGGCGGCACTGCGGCTCTCCGGCAGCCGGTTCAGCTCCAACGGCAGCAGGACGTTCTCGGCAACGGTCAGCGTCGGCACCAAGTTGAAGAACTGGAAGACGAAGCCCAGTTGGCGCCGTCGGAACCGGACGCGAGCACGTTCGACCGCGTCGGACACCACGAACGGAGCGCCATTCGGCGCGGAAAAGCTGACCGATCCGGCATCCGGCAGGACGATCCCGGCCAGGATGCTGAGCAGCGTGGATTTGCCCGATCCGCTCGGTCCCCAAAGCGCGACCGTCTCGCCCATATCGACCGTGAAGCCAACGTCTTTCAACACCCACCGTGGTTGACGGCCGTCGGCGAATCGCTTGCCGACGCCGGAGACGGTCAGGACCGCCAACGGGTCAGCCTCGGAGGGCTATCGGGGCCGCGCCGTCATGGCTCGGCGCTGTTGGATCGCGGTGGTTCCCTCCATGCGCCAACTTCAGGGCCTGCTAAGGAATGCTGGCCGTTGCATGCCTTGCTCGGACTGGTTGGCGTCGATGTCGCGAATGTGGCGGCGCGCGTCCACGTCATGCAGCAAGGTCTCGGCGTCGGGGTAGCGGGCGACGGTCGCCAAGGTGGTCAGGGTCGGATGGATCATCTGCCAGCGCTCGGCCTCGTGATGGGCAAGCGCTTGCGATGCCGTCACCCAGGAGCCGGACACGGTCTCGTGGCGGTGGCCCACGGCCTGTTGCCCGGGGGGCATCTCGGTGATGAAGAATCGTGTATCGAAGCGTGCCGGAGCGGAGGGCGGTGTGATCCAGTGGCTGAAGTAGCGCACGCGGTCGGTCGCGAGGTAAAGACTCTCTCGCTCCAGCATGGCCGGCAGGTGCAAGTCGCCGGCCGCCAGCGAGTTGCGGTAGTCGTCGAAGCGCGCCGCCTCGTCGGCATCTGCCGCCGTGAACAGGCTCAAGTCGGCGCGGTATGCGAGCAGCACGCCGCATTCCTCGAAGCACTCGCGGATCGCTGTTACCCAGTAGCGCAGACCACCGCGCTCGAGGCCGAGAGTGCGTGAGGCCCCGACGTCGTCGAGGCCCCGGCAGCGATGGTCGAGCCCCTCGTCGGCCGCGTCGACCTTGCCCCCCGGGAACACGTGCAGGTTGGGGAATGTGCCGCGCCCAGGGCGTTGCAGCATGAAGACCTCGACCGGACGGCCGGGCTTGACCAGGAGCAGCGTCGCCGCCTTGCGGATTGCCTTTGTCTGGGTCGACACCTTCGGATGTGCTCCGGGGGAAAGGTCGGATCATAGCAAGCTCGACTCTCACGCGACTGTTGAGCGTCGTTGTTTGGCACCTAACCGACGCGGCAGGCATGGAGAGAAAAGAGCGAAAAAAGCTGTTGACGGGTGGATTCCGTAGTCCTAATCTACGTGGGAATTTGTGGAGTTGTGTGGGTTAAACGGGTGCAAACATGGATGTGTGTGGGTCAAGGATGACCCTCACCCCCGCATCTGACGCTTCGGGCGACACTAAGAGTGCACGATGTTTCGCGGCATCACCGATATCAGTCTCGACGGGCGCGGTCGGATGGCCATGCCGACGCGCTATCGCGAGAAGCTCCGCGAGCGGTCGGGCGGTCGCCTGGTAATCACCATCGCGCGTCACGATCCCTGCCTGCACGTATATGCGGAGCGCGATTGGCAGGCGGTGGAAGAAGGCCTGACCGAACTCGACGGAGACGAACGGGAAAGTCGTCGCCAGCAACACATGCTGATCGGGTTCGCGGCGGATGTCGAACTCGACGGCAACGGGCGCGTTGTGATCCCGCAGCGTCTGCGGGACTACGCGCAACTCGAGAAGAAGGTTGTCGTGGTGGGCCAGCCGATGCGGCTGGAACTGTGGAACGACCAGACGTGGGAAGCCAATGTCAACGCGTGGCGCGAAGATGCCAACCAGAGCATCGGCGGCTAGCGTCCACGATGAGGTATTTCAACAACGGTGTCACATAGGAGCTCGATAGGGTCGATCGACAGCTAGTTTTGCGGCCATGAGCCGGTGCGATATGGGCATGTGGGGATTGGCACCGGATATCTCAGCCGCTTAGGTTGCGGAGGCGAAATGGCCGCGCCAGGGGTGGTAGTCGGTGACTCAGAGCGACGACGTCGGGCATGCGCCTGGTGGGCATGTGCCCGTGATGCTGGAAGAACTGGTGGCAGCGGTGGCCACCGATCGTGACGGCCAGTACGTGGACGCGACCTACGGTCGCGGCGGGCATGCGCGCCGCTTGCTGGCGGAGCTGTCGCCACGAGCCCGGTTGCTGGTCGTCGACCGTGACGCCGATGCCATTGCCGACGCTCGGCGCCTGGCGGCGCGCGACAGTCGCGTCTCCGTCGCGCGCGGTCGTTTCGGCGACTTGGCCGACCATCTAGCCGGGGTGGAGCCCTCAGCCGGGGAGCGCGAGGGGCCTGCCCCTCGCAGGAGAGAGCCCTCAGCGGGGGAGCGCGAGGGGCCTGCCCCTCGCAAGCGAGAGCCCTCAGCGGGGGAGCGCGAGGGGCCTGCCCTTGGCAAGCGAGAACCTGTGGTGCCCTGTGGCGTGATGTTCGATGTCGGCGTCTCGTCCCCGCAGCTCGACGACGCTCGCCGGGGCTTCAGCTTCGCCCTCGACGGTCCGCTGGACATGCGCATGGACCAGCGCGAGGCCCTGACGGCGAGCACGTGGCTGAACAGGGCCTCCACGGCCGAGGTCGAGGCGGTCATCCGCGATTACGGCGAGGAGCGGTTCGCCCGTCGCATCGCCCGGCGCGTAGTGGCCGAGCGACCGCTCGAAACCACGGCCGAGTTGGCTGCAGTCGTACGCGCCGCAATGCCTGGG
>JAPOVK010000012.1 GCA_026708185.1 Gammaproteobacteria bacterium
ATGTCCGCTCGGCCCGCGAACACCGCGTCGACGATCGGCTTCCAGTGGCGCGCCGCCTCGGGATCGCGCTCGATCACTGCAGCCAGCGCCGCCGCGTCGCCGGCGGCGACGGCGTTGACGAGCGCGCGGTACGGTCGGGGCAAGCGTCAGCCCATCTGCGACTGCAGGTAGTTTTGGAGGCCGGTCTTGTCGATCAGCTCGATCTGTGTCTCCAGCCAGTCAACATGCTCCTCTTCGGACGTCAGGATGTCCTCGAACAACTCCCGGCTGACGAAATCGTTGATCGACTCGGCGTAGGCCACGCACTCGCGCAGCAACGGCATCGCATCCTGCTCCAAGGCCAGGTCGCACTTGAGCATCTCCGGGACATTCTCGCCGACGCGCAATTTGCCGAGATCCTGCAAGTTGGGCAGACCGTCGAGGAAGAGCACGCGTTCGATCAGCCGGTCGGCATGCTTCATCTCGTCCACCGACTCTTCGTACTCGTGCTCGCCGAGGGCTGTGAACCCCCAGTCCCTGAACATCCGTGAATGCAGGAAGTACTGGTTGATCGCCGTCAACTCGTTCTTGAGTACTTGGTTCAGGTAGTCGATGACCTTGGGATCCTGCGCTTTCATGTGTCATCCGTCTCGCGACATGTCGAGCAGGAATCATGCACGGCTTCAAGCGGACAATCAACCTAAGTTGTTGATGCTATTAATGAAAATGATTCTCAAAACGCCTGACGGCTTCGCTTACGGCGGTACCGCGCGTCATTCGTCGCGTATGAGGACCTTGTATTCGCGCATGTGGCGGGCGAAGGCGAGTTGGTCGCCGCGCATCTCGAAGATCCGCGCTTGGTTGTAATGGGCATCCGGCACGTTCGGTGCCTGGTGGTAGTAGTCGAGGGCGGTGTCGAGTTCGTCCAGTTCGTCGAATACCGTGCCCAGGTTGTAGTATGCCAACTGATGCGCCGGTGCGGCCCTCAGCGCGCGCTGATAGTGCCGCTTGGCCCGCTTCAGATCGCCTCGTACCTGGAATAGGCGCCCGAGATTGACGTGCGCGTCGGCGTTGTCCGGGTTCAGGGCGATGGCCCGGCGATACGCGGCCGGAGCCCGCGCGGGTTCCGCCTCCTCCAAGTCGAGGCCGAGGTTGTACCAGTCGTCGCTGTCGAAACGCACGGTGGAGTCCGCTTTCTCGCGGTCCGCGTCACCAAACTCGCGAACCTGACCGGCGTCGGGACTCGCGAATGCGAACCGGCCCTGCCCGGTCTCAGCATCCCACTGACCGTCGTCCGCCCGCACCACGACATTGTCGCCCTCCGCGAAGATCCGCATCGCCGTGAGTTCCTTGCCGTCAAGCGCGCCCACGGTCTCTTTCAACTTGGCCAACGCGGCAAGCGTCCGTCGCGAAGATACGTCCGCATCGATGAGCCCTTTTGCCGTTCGCAGCAGGACGAGGTCACGGAACGAGAAACGGTACTCGCCACGACGTCCCCGCGCCGGCGCAAGGAGTCCGCGCGTCACGTAGTGTCGGATGGTGCGAGGTTTCAGCCCGACCAGTTCGGCGGCATCGCACGTCCGATAGCCGTCCTCGGCGCCCACCCTTGCCGCGCCGAGTGCGCTTCCGGTGGCGTTCGGCTGTGACATCGCCTTAAGCGGCCTTCTACCGCGTCGCGCCGCTAGCCTTCCGCGCGCTTCTCGGAGCGCGACCCGGACGCCGTCGCCGACTTGCGTCGCCCGCCTTTCGCCGACTCCGTTCGCATCGCCGGCTTGCGATCACCAACGGACGCCTTGAGGGCCTCCATGAGGTCGATGATCTTCGCCTCCGGCTGTTCCTCGGGTGCCACCGAGATGTCCTGACCGTCGATCTTCTGCTGGATCAGCTCGAGCTGTCGTTCGCGCACTTCGTCGTGGTAGCCCTCAGGCTCGAACTTCTCGTTGGTTCGCTGGTCGATGATCTGCACGGCCAACTCCAACTCCGCAGGGATCACGTCGCAGACGTCGAGCGGCACCTCGTCGAACTTGCGCAGTTCGTCCTCGTGTTTCAGCTGTTCCATCACGAGGCCCTCGCCGAACGGCCGGATCAGGACCAGGTAGTTCTTGCCCCGTGCCGCATAGCGCGCCAAGGCGGCGCGCCCCGTCTGGTCCAAGGCGGCGCGTAGCAGGTGATAGGACCGGCCTGCTCCCTTGTCCGGGCCGAGGTAGTAGACACGCTCGATGTATATCCGCTCGACATCGGCCAACGGAATGAACTCGTTGATGTCGATCGCGTTGGTCGCTTCGGCGTTGAGCGCCTTGAGTTCCTCGTCCGTGAATGTGACGTACTGCCCCTTTGTGAACTCGTAGCCCTGGATCCGATCCTGGCGTTCCACTACTTCGCCATCCGAGGCCCGGATATACTGCTGGCGGAGTCTGGAACCGTCTTTCGCGAGGTAGTTGAAGCGTACCGCGCGCGTACTGTCCGCCGTGGCGAATAGCTTGCACGGTATGGAGACCAATCCGAAAGCAATGGTGGCGGAGGCCATGGAGCGTGCGGCCATATCGAGAACCTCCTGTTCTTTACATGCGAGGGGCGAGCCCCTCGCGCTCCCCGTTGAGGCCCGGCTGGGCTACTTCCCATCACGTGCCGACCAAACGCCGCCGGCCACGGAAAGATGAGCCGCGTCCATACAAGACCAGCCGACTATAGCCCGAAATCGAAGATGCCCTCAAGCCGCGACAACCTTGAGACCTATCGAAGAAAGCGCAGCGCTTCGGCCACGCCGGAGCCGTTCGGAGCCGAGACGGGCCGCGCCGCCGCAAGTGACGCGCCGAGACGCCTCTTCGTGGTCCAGCAGCATGCCGCGCGACGCATGCACTGGGATTTCCGGCTCGAGGTGAACAACGTGCTGTGCTCGTGGGCGGTGCCCAAAGGACCGTCCATGGACCCGGACGACAAGCGCTTTGCTGCCGAAGTCGAGGATCATCCCCTCGACTACGCCGACTTCGAAGGCTCAATCCCGGACGGCAACTACGGTGCCGGCAGCGTCATCGTCTGGGACACCGGCACCTATATCGAACTCGAAGATTTCGTGACCGGATTCCAGGACGGCAAGCTCCTGTTCGAACTGCACGGCCACAAGCTGCGTGGGCGATTCACGCTGATCCGACTCAAGGGGCGCGAAACCTCCGGCAAGGAATGGCTCCTGATCAAGGAACGCGACCAGTGGGTGCGCGAGGAGCCGCTCGCCGACAGCTCCGTTTTGTCCGGGATGACCATCGAGACCATCGCAGCCCCGACAGCCATCGAGGACGGCCTCGTCGAGCGCATCAAGGCCATCGAGCCCCGCCCGCCGGCCACCGTGTCGCTGACCGAAAGCCCGATGCTGGCCAAATCCTCCGAGCCCTTCCACCGCGAAGGCTGGGTCTACGAGATCAAGTACGACGGCTACCGGCTGATGATCGAACGCGACGGGGACCGCGTCACGCTGCATTCACGCACCGGGATCGACCTGACCACACGGTTTCCCGAGATCGCCAAGTCCGCTGCGAAGCTCCCCTACACCGAGTTCACCATCGACAGCGAGGTTGTCGTACACGACGACCGCGGGGTGCCGAGTTTCTCCCGTCTCCAACAACGCGCCGCCGTCCGCGGCGAACTCGCCACCCGAACGGCCTCGATGCACGACCCGGTCACCTGCTATGCCTTCGACCTCCTGCACGCCTGCGGCTACGACCTGAAAGCACTCCCGCTCACCGAACGCAAGGCCCTGCTGCGCGAAATGCTCCCCGCGGCCGGCCCGATCCGCTATTCGGAGCACATCGACGGAAACGGCATCGAGACCTTTCACGCCATGCGCCGCCTAGGGCTCGAGGGCGTTGTCGGCAAGCGCGCCGACTCGGCCTATGTCAGCGGTCGCAGTGAATCCTGGCGGAAGGTCCGTGGCGCCCAGACCGGCGACTTCGTCATCGCCGGTTGGGTACCGGTCAAGAACAACCCCGACGACATCGGCGCCCTTGCGCTCGGCGAGTACCGCGGCGACGAACTGACCTACTGCGGTCGCGTCGGCTCCGGCCTCGGCACGGATCCCCGGCGCGAGTTGCAGGCCCGCCTCGCCGCGCTCAAGGCGGCGCCAGGCCTGCCCAACGACATCGACGACCGCGCCCACCGTTGGGTGGAACCGGTGCTGGTCTGCGAGGTCCAGTTCCGCGAATACTCCGCCGACGGCCTGCTCCGCCATCCGGTGTTTCTGCGCTTGCGCGACGACAAGGCCGTAAGCGAGTGCATAAGCACCTACCGCGAACCGCCACCCGACGCCCTCGAGCAGGAGCCGGAGCGGGAGGTCGTGATCACCAACCCCGACAAGGTGTTCTTTCCCGAGAAGCTCATGACCAAAGGCGACCTCCTCGGCTACTACGAGGCCGTCGCGCCCTGGATGCTGCCTTACCTGGTCGACCGCCCCCTGGTGCTGACCCGGTTTCCAGACGGCATCCACGGCAAGTCCTTCTACCAACGCGACGCGCCCGCCTTCGTGCCCGACTGGGTCGAACGCAAGGTCCTTTGGAGCGAGAGCGCCGAGCGCGAGGTCCACTATTTCATCGCGCAGAACACCGAGTCGCTGGTCTACCTGGCCAACATGGGTGCCATCCCGATCCACGCCTGGCACAGTCGCATCACCAACCTCGAGCACCCGGACTGGTGCGTCTTGGACCTCGATCCGAAGCAAGCCCCGTTCGCGGACGTCGTCGAGACCGCCACCGAGGTGAAGAACCTCCTCGACGAGATCGAGTTGCCGGGCTTTCTCAAAACAAGCGGAGCGAGCGGCCTGCACATTCTGCTGCCGCTGGCCCGGCAGCTCACCCACCGCCAAGCCACGACCCTCGGTGAGCTGCTCGCACGCGTCCTCGTCGCCCGCCGGCCCGACATCTGCACTATCACGCGCACGGTTCGCAAGCGCGACAACAAGGTCTACATCGACTACCTGCAAAACGGCCACGGTCAGCTTCTGGTAGCGCCGTTCTCGGCCCGGGCCGAACCGGCGGCATCGGTGTCGATGCCCGTCACCTGGGACGCGCTGAACGGCGAACTGAACAACGCCAACTACGACCTGAAGAACGCGGTTCCCCACCTGCACAACGCCGGCGACCCCATGGCGGATGTGCTGACCATCGAGCCCGACCTCGGGCATGCGTTGGCGCGGCTCGGTGGACTCCTCGGCTAGCGCGTCTCGCCGGTCGGCAAAGGAACCTGTGTACTAGGGCGAGCACGGACGACGTCCGCGCACCTTGGAGGAACATCGTAATGGCAACGCCGAGGATTCGGACGGCAGCCGAGGCAGCCGACAACGCCGTGTTCGACGCCGGCCGCGGCATTCACACCAGCGTGGTCGGAACCGGCGAGCACCTTCAACTGATCTGGGCCCGATACGAACCCGGCGCGAGCTACGGCCTGCACACCCACCCGCACGAGCAGTTCAGCATCCTGCTCCAAGGGCGCCTGCGGCTCACGGTCGGCGACGAGGTCAGGGATATTGGCCCGGGCGACATGTGGTACGCGCCCGCGAACGTCGCGCACGGCGGCGAAATCCTCGGCGAAGAGGCCGTGGTCTTCATCGACGTCTACGGACCGCCCAGCGAGCGGATTCTTCATTACGTGGGACAGATGCGAACAGGTGGTGCGCGCTAGTTCTCCGCCTCTTCCGTCGAGCGAACCGTTTTCGTGACCGTCCTGTTCGCGCGCCTTGCACGCAGGGCACCCCGTATGGCGTCCAGGTTGTCCGCTTCGACAGGACGGAATGTCCCAAGCGAACAAAAGCCGGTAGCGGCTTCAGGGCCGATGCGCGGCATGCCGCGGAACTGATCGCGGCTGCAAATCCGGGAGCCCCGGGTCTCGATGGCAAGCACCATGTCGCGACGCAAGCCCGGGCACGGCCGCGGCAACAGGTTGATCCACGCCCGATCACCGCGCCCGCGGAAGACTAGGGCTCGGTCGTTGAGAATGTCCACCTGCCGATAGCGCCCGACGGCCAGGCACCGGACATCGTCGACGTAGGCCGAGTCGTCAAGCGGATTGGCGAGGATTTCCTCGGCGGAGGGAATCGCCTCGGTCTCCTCGGCGGCGGTCACCGCGGCTGGAGCCACGACGATCCAGAACATTGCCAGCGATCTCTTCCTTGCGAGGGGCGAGCCCCTCGCGCTCCCCGGCTGAGGGCTCTTCCTTGCGAGGGGCGAGCCCCTCGCGCTCCCCGGCTGAGGGCTCTTCCTTGCGAGGGGCGAGCCCCTCGCGCTCCCCGGCTGAGGGCTCTTCATTGCCGTATCGCCCAAGGACAACGCGATGCACAGTGTATCCCCAACGGCAGCGCGTGATGGGCGATTGTGCGTTCCTGAACCGCGAACCGCTCATTCGATCGCGCGCGTCACCGCGCGTGTCGAGTGCCCAAACGTCGGTAACACGGCCGAGTGCCGTCCCGCGCCACCGGCTACCAAGACCAGCAGATCCTCGGGGTTCGTCACGAAGCGCACACCGTCGCGCCCGGCGGGGCCGAGCAGGTGATGCGGCAAGCGCTTCTCCAGTTCCGAGATCATGGCGTCGGAGACCAGCGCCCGGGGCACGATGGCTTTTTCGCTCAGGAACGCCTTCACCCTGTCTTTGGAGAAACCCGCCGCGGCGACGACCTCGGCGTGTTCGGGTCCGAGCACGACCACCGGCTCGCCCTCGAGGTAGAAGTTGTTGGCCCCCGGGGAAGCCAGCGTCCCTGCGACCGTCAGCAGAATCTCTTCGGCGCTCCGCCCGTAGTGGTCGTTCACGTTGTGCGGACCCTCCACACCGAACACGGTGACGTGGCTCGACGCTGGATCAAGGCCGAGATCGTCGTGGAACGGCAGCCACGGACTCGCCTCGGTGTTCTCGGCGAAGCACAAGGCGTACTTGGCCGGAGAGCCCATGGTCGACCGGTCGAGTGCCCCCGGCGACGCCCCGCCGACGTTGACCAGGATCAGACGGATCGCCCGCCCGATCACCGCGTTGGCCTTGCTGCCTTGACCGAGCGCGTTGTACGCCCCGTTTACCCCGATCGCCTCGCAAACCGGGCCGCCGACCAGGCAACCCACGGTGCACGGATGCGTTGTCGACTGGATGGCCTTGAGGTTGAAGGCGGGATCGCACATGGCGCGGGTCGCCGCCAGCACCACGGCGAAGTGGGCCGGTTCGCAGCCCGCCATGACGGCGTTCGCCGCGATCTTGCCAAGCGTTGCCTTGCCCAGGCGTGGCTCGACGACGGCGACGACCTCGTCGGGATCCCGGCCGTCAAGCATCGCCTCGCAGCGACCGGGAGTCGGCGGGAGCACCGGCAGGCCATCGGTCCAGCCGCGACCGTAGAAGACGCGGTTCAACGCCTCGATGGAACCGGGGCCGCGTATGCGGGCCGGCGCGTCCGGGGCGTTGAATTGACTGTCGAACAGCGACTTGTAGCGCAGTCGACCGCTCGTCGAAATCGTCTTCCCGCGGTAGCGGGCCTCGAGATCCTCCGCCGGGTCGGTGAGCGCCGCCGCGACCTCCGGAAGCGCCTTGGCCGCGACCGCCGCGCACTGCTCGGCATCGAGCTTCGCCAACGGATGCGGGACGACGGCGATAGGCAGCCCCGGCAGCCCCCAGCCGAATGCCTCCGCCTTGGCGAGCGCGAAGAACTCGTCCGTGGCCACGGCCACCGACGGGATGCCCTGCTTCTCCAGTTCGATCAGGTCATGGATACACCACGACGTGCACGAACCTCAGTCGCAGACCGCACCCACCACCGCATCGCAGCCCTCGATGAAATCCCGCGTGAACACGGCCGGCTGCGTCGCCTCCTTCAGGAACCAGCGAAAGTCCTTCACGCCGTGCGACGCGGCAAGCCCCCGCTGCACGTGCTGCAGCAATACGTCGGCGTTCTTCTTGTCGTTGGCGAACAGGCCGACGGTCGTGTCCGGGCCCAGCGCCACGCGTGGCCTGAGCGGCGTGGATCGGACGTCGAAGACGCCACACGGGTTCATCAATTCCATAGCTATCTCTCCTTCACGTGCTCCCGAACGCCGTCGAACTGGCGCCGCAGGTCATGCAAGAATGTATCGCGATACCCGCCAGCAGCGACGCGGCGTTGGTAGGTGTCGAGTTTGGTCCGATCGATAGCCAGCCGGCCGAAGTACTCGTTCACCATGTCGCGGCGCAAACCCCGAAGTCCAGGTTCCTCGACCCGGTTCTCGAGTTCCAGCGGGTCGTTGGCCATGTCGTAGAGTTCCACCGTCGCGCCGGTCCGCGCATCGATCGTCATCTTGTAGCGGTCGTCGCGCGCCATCGCGTAGTAGGCCTCGACCTCGCTGAAGACCGCATCCTTGCCCCGATGGGCGCGGCTCGCGCCCGCGACTGCGGGGACGAGCGAACGGCCCGGGCTATCCGGTAGAGGGCCGGCGTCGGCCGCCTCGAGCAGGGTCGCCGCCACGTCCAGGTGGTCGGTCAGGCCACGGGTGTGCCAGCCGACCGTGCCCCCCGGGGGCGTGACGATGAGCGGCACGCGAAGGGCGCCTTCGTAGAACACCTTCTTCTGCCCGAGCCCGTGGTCGCCGAGCATCTCGCCGTGGTCCGACGTGTAGATGATCCAGGTCTCGTTCTCGAAGCCCGCGTCGGCGAGCGCCTGGGTCACCAGCCCGACGGCATCGTCGATGAGGGACACCTTGGCGTAGTAGTGGCTCGCCATCACGCGACCAAGGGTCTCGGTCATGCCGTCCATCCGGCTCGCGGCCAGCATTTGCCTGACCTGCGCCGACACGGGTTCGGCCGGTGCTTCGAGAATCGGCGCGGGCACGTTTTCCGGCGTAAAGCGTGCGCGGTACTCGGGCGGCGCGTCGAACGGCGTATGCGGACCGGTGAAGCACACCTGGAGATAGAACGGCTTGTCCTCCTGGTAGTTCCGGATCCACTGCGCCGCCTGGGTCGCGCAGTACATGTCGATGTGTTCCTCGGTCGGAAGGATGCTCGGCGGATCCTCCCACGGCTTGGCGCCCCGGAACGCTCCCGTCCACCACAGTCGCGTATAGTCCTGGTAGACACGCAACCGGCCGCGCGCGGCGAGGAAGTCGGCGTAGTGGCAGGTGCATCGGCTGGTCGGCACGACGTCGCGCAGTTCATGGACCGTCTCAAAGCCCCATTCACGGAGCTTCCAGGCATGCTCGCGCGTATGACCGTCGTTGCGATGGTTCGCGTAGAGGTGCGTCTTGCCGAACATCGCCGTGTGGTAGCCAGCATCGCGGATGCGGCGCACGTGGCTCGGCCCGGCGCGATCGGCTTCCAGCAGGTTGTTGCCCCAGACGCCGTGCCGGTTGACGTGCTGGCCGGTCATCAGCGACGCCCGCGCCGGCATGCACAACGGCCCGTTGGTCGCGCAACGCTCGAAAAGGACGCCTCGCGACGCCAGTCGATCGAGGTGAGGCGTGATGGCGGCGGCATTCCCGGCACAACCCATGACGTCGCCGCGATGCTGGTCGGGCAGGAACAGCAGGATGTTCGGCTTTGACACGTTCCCCTCGACGACCTTACTGCGTCCCGGACCGGGACGCCGCCGCCGCTTGCGGCTCGCCAGTCTCGACGACAGGCACACCGCCCTCGAGGACGATGCGCAAGATCGCCGTGTCGACATTGCCCCCGGTCAGCACGACCGCCACACGTTGACCGGCGTGTCGCCCGCGTTGCTGCATCAACGCCGCGAGCGCGGCGGCTCCGGCACCTTCGGCAACGTTGTGCGTCTCGCTGTACAGCACGCGCATCGCTTCGGCGATCGCTTCCTCGCCCACCGCGACTACGCCAGCGGCGCCGCGGCGAATGACTTCCAGGGGCTCGGGCATCGGTACGCGGCATGCGATCCCGTCGGCGAACGTATCCGCCCCTTGTGTGGCGACGACCGCACCCGCGGCGACGCTGCGCGCCATCGCCGGTGCTCGGTCCGCGACCACGCCCACGATGTCCGTTTTCAATCCGAGCAGATCGCGCGTGTGAATCAGCCCGCAGATACCCGATCCCATGCCGATGGGGACGTAGACGACATCGAGATCCGGCACGGCGGTCAACAACTCCAGCGCATAGGTGGCAACCCCGCGAACCAGGGCGGGATGAAAAGGCGGCACGAGCAGCGCACCTTCGGTCTCGGCTCGACGCACCGCTTCGACGCGCGCGTCCTCGAAGTCGTCGCCGAACTCGACGAGTTCCGCGCCCCAGCCGACCATCGCGGCGTTCTTCTCCACACTGTTGCCCCGGGGCGCGAGCACGGTCACCGGCACGCCGAAGCGGGAAGCCGCGAACGGGATGCTCTGGCCGTGGTTGCCGCGCGTCGCGGTGATGACCTTCCGCGGCAACTGGCCGGTGCGGTGCAACTCGTCGAAGAGGACGAGACCGCCGCGCACCTTGAAGGCGCCAGTCGGGGTGTGGTTTTCGTGCTTCACCCACACGTCGCAGCCCGCACGTCGGCTCAAGCCCGGCCAGCGGTACTGCGGCGTCCGCAGCATGGCCCCGTACACCACGGCTTTTGCCTCGTGAAGGCCGGCAAGGTCGAACATCGACGACAGCGGGCCCTTACCTCGGGTCCATGCGGAACACGGCGGTGGCGCTTGCGGGGTCGCGACCAACTGTACCGAGGACCCGAGCGCGTTCGCCCGGTTCCGTGATGCGGATCGCACGGCGGTCGTAAAGTAGGCCGTCGATCTTCAAGCGCACGCGGCTGTCGCGCGCCACGTTCCTCGGCCAACGCTTCCCCTCGCAACGTGCGCAGGGCACGTAGAAGCTGCCGTCATCAACCCAGGACGTCGTGGTGACCGCATGCGGCACGAGATACCAGGTCCGGGTCTGCACGGCGATCTGCTTGCGGCCGTAGTCGCCCCAGTCGGGCGTCTGGTCCGTCGCCATCTCGCCGCCGAGGCGCGTCCCGGGGCGGCGCTCCACAGGGTCGATGGGCACAACCAATAGGACCAGGTAGACGAGCACCAGCACCGCACCAACACCGATCACCACCTTCCGGACCATGTCTCCTCCTGACTTCAAAACCTGTCGATGATCTCGCGACGGAAATCGGTCAAGTTCTCGCGCGCCGTCGCCATCGGCTGCAGGAGGATGACCTCCTTCAAGCCGTTGCGCTCCTTGGTCCGCAGCATGTCCATGATCTCCTCGGGCGTGCCCACGAGGGCACCGGTCGTGCGGAGCATCTGCGGCGTGACGAAGCGGCGTTCCTCCGCCAGCAGGTACGTGCAATGGCCGCGGTGCACGACCTGGCCCGCGCGCTCGCGCGGAACGTTCAGGCCCGCCACGAAGTCGCGGTACTGCTCCCACACAGGCCGGATGTCTTCCGGCACAATGTCCTCGCCGCGCAACTGCACGGCCTCCCAGAGCCCGTGCAGGCGACTCGCAACCATGTGCCCGCAAGTGTCGATGACCCGGTCGGAGGCCAGCGTCTCCCCAGGTCGTAGGATGCACGCATAGGTCAACTCCGCCGTGTGGAAGCCGTCCATGCTGCGACCGACGCGGGCGGCACCAGCGCCGATCCGGGCCATGCTGTTGGCGAACGCGTCCGCCGACTCCGAACCGCCCGAGACGCGGCCATCGCCGAACTCTCCAGCGGCGCGAAGCGCCAGCGGCCCGTTGGCTGCGACGTACATCGGAATCCGGTGCTCCGTGTCCACGAAACCCAGTTCCTTGTGGATGATCTCGATGGTGCGTGTCTCGCCGTTCAGTGTGAACTCCACTTCGTCGCCGTCGAGCAATGCCCGCACCACGCGCAGGTACTCGCGAAACGGCGGCGCTTTCATGGGGTTGAAGTTCATCACGCGCATCGCGGTGTGCCCGGTTCCGATCCCAAGGAAAACGCGGCCCGGGGCGATGCGGTTGATCGAGGCGATGGAGTGCGCCGTCACCGGGGCGATGCGCGTGCCTGCGATGGCGACACCCGTGCCGAGCCGGATTCTCGACGTGTGGTGCGCGGCCAGCGCGAGTACGGCATAGCAGTCCGACCAGATCATCTGCGAGTCCGGCACCCAGCCGTGGTCGAAACCCTGGTTCTCGGCATGCACCAGGAGTTGCCAGTCGTTGATGTTGGTGGCGACGCAAACGCCGAACTTCATGAGCACGCTCCTTCCCGTTTCCGCCTATCGAGTGTAGTCGCGCCGGGTTCCCGTTGCCCCATAATGCGTCGTTTTTGCAGCGGGGTGAGACTCGACGATGCTAGAGCCCTACCGCGTGCTCGACTTCACCGACGAGCGCGGGGAACTCGGCCCCATGCTGCTCGGCGACCTCGGTGCCGACGTGATTCGCGTCGAGCCGCCGGAGGGCAGCGCGGCACGGCGGGTGCCGCCCCACGGACAGTCCGGCAGCCTGTCGTTCCAGGCGTTCAACCGGAACAAGCGTTCCATCGTTGTCGGCGACGGGGACCGGGACGTCCTCGCGTCACTCATCCGCTCGGCAGACTTCCTCTTCGAATCCGCGTGGCCCAGCACCCTCGTACCGTTCCACTTGGACGCCGACGCCGTGCGCGATATCAACCCGTCCATCGTGCATGTCCGAATCTCGCCATTCGGCAGCGACGGCCCCCGCGCGAACGACCTCGGCAACGACCTGGTGGCCGCCGCCATGGGCGGGCCCGTGTCCTTGCAGGGGCCCCGCGATCGCGCGCCGCTGCGCGTCGGTGTCCCCCAGGTGTGGCGGCACGCGGGCGCGGAATCCGCCGCCGGCGCGCTCGCCGCGCACGCTCGCCGGGTCAGGACAGGACAAGCGCAGTTCGTCGACCTGTCGGCGCAGTGCGTCATGACTTGGACGATGCTCCAGGCGATGGATGCCCACGCCATCCAGGGCTTCGACTTCGAACGCAGCGGCTCGCTCATGGCGGGCATCGAAATCGTGCATCCGTGCAAGGACGGCCATCTCATCGCCTTGCCGATGTCACGGGTGATCCTGGGCCTGCTCGAATGGATGATCGAGGACGGCGTGATGGAGGCATCGGCCCGTGACGTCGATTGGGAGACCTTCGACCACAGCCTGCGCGATCCCGACTTGAAACCGCGCTGGACCCGCGAAGAAATGGTGGTGTTGCTGCGCTCGTTCTTCGCCCGGCACACGAAGAAAGAACTGTTCGATTTCGGCATCGCCAACGGCATCACCCTGGCGCCCGTGGGAACGATGCCGGAGCTTCTTGACCTCGAGCACCTGGCCGTGCGCGACTACTGGCGCGAACTCGAGCTGCAGGATGGTCGCGCCGTCAAGTCGCCGGGCGTGTGGGCCCGATCGGACGCTGCCACCGAACTGCTGTCGCTGCGCCGGCCCCCGCCAGAGTTGGATGCCCACGGCGCCACGATCCGCGCCGAGCTAGCGGTCAAAACCCCCGAACGGGTCGCGTCCGAACCCGACGGCGACGAAGACGCCTTGCCGTTCGCTGGTATCAAGGTGGCGGACTTCGCGTGGGTCGGCGTCGGGCCGATCTCGGCGAAATACCTCGCCGACCACGGTGCGACCGTGGTCCGCGTCGAGTCCGAGAACCGCCCCGACGTGTTGCGCGGCGGTACGCCGTTCAAGGACGCCATCCCGGGATGGAACCGCTCGCAGTTCTTCGGTGACTTCAATACGTCGAAACTCGGCTTGGCCCTGGACTTGAAGCTCCCCGAGGCCCAAGTGATCGCCAAGCGGTTGATCGCCTGGTCGGACGTGATGATCGAGAGTTTCGCGCCCGGCGCCATCGCGCGCATGGGCCTCGACTACGACCGCGTCCGGGAAATGAACCCCGGCATCATCATGGTCAGCACCTGTCTCATGGGCCAGACCGGCCCGGCGCGGGCCATGGCCGGCTACGGGTATCACGCGGCTGCGATCGCCGGGTTCTACGAGGTCACCGGTTGGCCCGACCAGGGTCCGTGCGGACCTTGGACGGCCTACACGGACACCATTGCGCCCCGGTTCGTGTCCACGATCCTGGCCGCGGCGCTGGACCGCAGACGCCGCACCGGGGAAGGCTGCTTCATCGACTTGGCCCAGCTCGAGGCGGCATTGCACTTCCTGGGCCCCGAGATCCTCGACTGCCAGGTGAATGGGCGGGCCATCACCCGGATCGGCAACCGCGACCGCTTCCGCGCGCCGCAAGGGTGCTACCAGTGCGCGGGGGAGGATGCTTGGCTCGCCGTCGCTGTCGAAACCGACGAACAGTGGCGTTCCCTTCAGCAGGTGATCGGATGCACTCTGGACTGTCCGACGAACGACGAACGCCTTGCCGTGCACGACGCCATCGACGCGACGCTCGCCGCCTGGACGGCGACCCGCGAGGCACCGTCCGCTATGCGCGAACTGCAGTCGGCCGGCGTGCCCGCCGGCGTGGTGCAGCGTTCAAGCGATCTGCTGGCCGACCCGCAATACGCGTACCGCGGGTTCTACCGCTACCTTGAGCACGGCGAGATGGGCCGAATCCCTTACGCTGGCCACCAGTACCGGATCTCCGGCTACGACAATGGCCCGCGCGGTCCGGCGCCGATGCTCGGCGAGCATAGCTTCGAGGTGTTGAGCGACTTGCTCGGCCTGTCGGAGGACGAGTTGAGCGCCGCGTTCGCCTCGGGCGCGATCACCTAGCGCCCCGGTCCCGGTCGTGGCCTGACCTATAATGGGCGCGCACTTGCCGACCACCGAATGAACCAAGGAGGAGCGACGACATGCTCAAGGTGCACTTCGCGCCGAACTCCCGCGCCGGCCGCATCATCTGGCTGCTGGAGGAATTGGGGTTGCCGTACGAGGTCAACAAGATGGCCTTCCACCCCAGGGATCTCAAATCCGACGAACACCGCGCCCGCCATCCGCTCGGCCGGGTGCCCGTCCTCGACGACGGCGATGTGCGCATCTACGAGTCCGGGGCGATCGTCGAGTACATCCTCGAGCGGCACGAGAACGGGGGGCTGAAACCGGCGGTGGACGCGCCCGAGTATCCCGCCTTCCTGCAATGGTTCCACTACTGCGAAGGCATGGTGATGCCGCCGGTGAACACGATCATCGTGCACACTCTGCTGTTACCGCCCGAACGCCGGGACGAGGTCGTCTTGGGGCAGGCCCAGCGCCTCCTATCCCGCTCCCTGGCACCCGTCGACCAGGCACTCGACGGCAAGGACTACCTCGTGGGCGACTTCTCCGCCGCCGACGTGATGCTCGGCCACGCCTGCTTCATGAGCAACCGGCTCGGCTGCGTATCCGACGACATGGAGAACCTGAAGGGCTACGTCGAGCGCATCTCGGCCCGGCCTGCGTTCCAGACCGCGATCACCATGCAATAGGGTTGCCGCCGCTAACCTAAACCCAGGACTTCCGCTTCGGCCCGCCGCTTCAACGCCCCGGCCACGGCGTTGAATCCCCGGCGCACGAAGCCGCCGCTCAGCAGGATGACCACCGGCATCAGAACTCCGCTGAACTCGTCCTCGGTGGCGTAGCGGCAGCTCGCGTCGCCCAGCACTTCGAGACGCTGCTCGCGCACGGCGTTCAGGAGCCAACGCGCGCCAATGGTCGTGCCCCACGCGAGTCGCGTCGGGGGTTCGAGCGCGCAGATGGTCTCGGTCTGTTTGAGGCGGAATGCCCCCATGGTCACGCGCATGTCCACGCGCGCGCCCATCGCCAGTTCGGCCTTCACGTGCGGCGTGAACGGATTCCATTCGCCGTAGCGGTCGAAATCCGTCAGCACCCGCCAAACCGTCTCCACCGGCGCCTCGATGGTCAGTGGATCGGACCGGACACGGCTATGGGGCGCTCGCATGAGAGTCTGCCCACCGAACCGAAGCATCCCACAGGCGTGCCCCGGCCTGCTCGTCGAGAAGCGCCGCGGACGGGCGCGCCAGTGCGCAACGTTCGTAGTAGCGCCCGCCTTGCACGCATGAAGCCGTCGCGCACCAGACCACCGTCTGGGCTCCCGCCTCCGGCGTCAGCAACACCCTGCTCGCCAGCCGTTGCAGGACCGGTCGAAGAATCCTGAGCCGCGGATCGGACGCGAAGCCGTCGGCAATCATGTTCGTGTAGACGGTTCCCGGGTGCAGCGCAACCGCCCGAAAATCGCCGGCAAAGCCGTGGCGCCGGTGCAGTTCCGTGCTCATGTGCACCATCGCGAGCTTCGAGAGTCCGTAGGCGTCCCACGAGTTCCGGTCCGCGGTTGACTCGAACAACTGATCGTTGCGAGCGCGAACGTGTTGATGGGACGCCACGTTCACAACCCGCGCGTCGCCGCTTTCGCGTGCAGCCCCCTCGAGCATCGCAAGCAGCAGCCGGGTGAGATGGAAAGCGCCGAGATAGTTGGTACGCCAATGGATCTCCTGGCCGTCCGGCGCGTACTTCGGTTCACGCCGCCGCGCGAACATGCCTTTCAGGATCCCGGCGTTGTTGATGAGCACGTGCAACGCACCGGCAAAGCGATCCTCACAGCGCCGGGCGAACGCCTCCACGCTGCCGCGGTCGGAAAGGTCCAGTCGCTCCGCAGTCGCGGAACCGCCTCCGCGGGCCGTCACGTCCTCACGCAGCGCTCGTTCGAGGGCTGCGGGATCACGCACACAGGTCGCCACGACCTCGCCGCCCCACGAGGCGAGCGTCCTCGCGACCTCGTAGCCCAACGAGCCGGGCGATGCCCCGGTCACCACGAACGTCCGTCCCACCAAGTCCACCGGCGCGGCCACCGGGTTGCGCCCGAACAGGCGCGCGACATGCAAACCCCCATCGGCAATCGCCCTCGGCATGCCTGCGGCGATCACCGTGCATCCCTCGACGCCATGCCCCCGCTCTTCGCCCACAGCCGGGCACCGTTATCCGGATCGCGCGCCTCGGCAGAGAGTTCCTTCTCCCGCATCATGTGCAGGTAGATGCCAGTTCGTTGGCCCGCCGCCGCCGAGCAGCAAAGGTAGATGACGGGGGCCGCCGCCCGCTCCGGAGTGGCAAAGAACGCCTTCATCACCCCGCCCAGCAGCGGCTTGAGCGACAGCGGCGCTTCGCGGGCGATGGCCGAGTTGATCGGTCCCGGACAAAGCGCATGGACGGCCACCCGGACCGGCCCCCGCGGGTTGAGTCGCCGCGACAGTTCGTGGACAAACGTGCACTGGACGAGTTTGCTCAACCCATAGAACTTGAGGCCGTCGCTGAAGCGGTAAGGCGTGAACGCCCCAAGTTGGTTGAAGTCGATCGCGTCCGCTGCGCGGTGGGCCTCCGAAGACACCACCACGACGCGCGGCGCATGACCCGGCGTATCGGACGGCCTGATCACACCGTCGGCCAACAGACGGTCAACCAGCACACGGTTGGCGAGGAAGTGAACGGCGAACATCAGTTCGTGACCTTGCGTCGATCGGCTCGGCCGACGCGGCATCAGGCCCGCATTGAGGACAGCTATGTCGACCGCCGGGACGGCACCGCGCAGTTCGTCGCAGAACCGGTGCACGCTTGCGAGATCGGCGAGGTCCACCTTTGAGCATTCGCACGTGTTCGGATCCCGAGGCCCGCTTGACATCCTCGCCTGCGTCTGGGTGGCCACCCCGGCAGGCCATCAACACGGTGCCACCGCGTCGCGCCAGATCCGTCGCCACGGCCTTGCCGAGGCCGCTGTTGGCACCGGTGACAAGGCATACCTTGCCGTCGATGCGTAGATCATCGGGCACCGGGTCGACGGTCGCCTGGACCGATCGCCGGTCCGCGATGGCGGCACGGAGCGCGCTGCCGATGCTCCTCATCCTATCCGCGCAGGACGGACCCCGCTCGCTCCCCCGTGTGCTCGTCGTCCCGCAGGATGACCGTGCCGTTGCAGACGGTGGCGGCGTAGCCTTGTGCGCGCTGGATGAAGCGCGGCGCGCCGTGCGGAAAGTCGTGGACGATCTCCGGGTGCTTCTCGTGCAGCGTATCGAGGTCGATGACGTTCACGTCCGCCCGTTTGCCGACGGTGAGCGTGCCGCGGTCCTTCAGCCCGAGAATCCGGGCCGGTGCCGCCGAAACACGGCGCACGGCCTCGCCAATCGAGTAGAGCCCGGTGTCCCGGCACCAGTGCGAGAGGACGAAGGTCGCCCACCCGGCGTCCATGACCTGGCTTACATGCGCGCCGGCATCGCCGAGTCCCGGGAAGCAGTGGTCGCTCGAGAGCAGATGCGCGACGGCCGTGAGGTTCTTGTTGAACGAGCGCAGCGTGAAGAGCGTCCGGCCGTCGCTGTCGAGTGCCATGCGCAGGAACGTCTCCGCCGGGTGTTCGAGGCGCGCCTCGGCCATTTGAGCGAGGCTCTGGTCCGCTGTGCCGACGTAGTTCGGCTGATCGGCATCGCCCATCCAGAACAGTTCGCCCGGCGCCGTTCCCGGCTGCGTCTCTGCCTCGGCGACGAGTCGTGCCCGGGTATCGGCGTCGCGGATCGCATCGAGCCGTGCGGGGAAGTCGAGCTTGCCCAGTTCGACCCAAGCCGGGGAGCGCCAGGGGAAGCCGCATTGCAGGCCCGAGATGAACCCGGTGCCCCGCGGCGTCGAAATGGAACTGATGTCGAGGCCGTCGGCGTGCATCCCGTCGAGCATGGCCCGCACGCGTCGGCCCGATGTGTCCTTGGCCCCCGCGGTGATGCTGAACAGCACGCGGCCGCCGGATGCCCGCGCCTCCTTGCGCAGGAGTTCTGCTTCGCCCTCGAAGTCGCCACCGAGGTTGAGGACGTTCTGCATCAAGCCGCCCGCGGCGCCGACTTCCGCCGCGATCGCCTCGACCTCCTCGTGATGCGCGTGCGTGCCGGGAACGTGGCGACCGTCCGGCATGTAGTGGCCCAGGAACCGGTTCGTGGAGAAGCCCGCCGCCCCCGCGCGGACGGCGTCGCCGGCAATGCGGGCGATCTTCGCCCTCTCTCCCGCCGTCGGTTGTTCGGATGCGCTGCGATCCCCCATCACGTAGTAGCGGATGGCGCAGTGGCCCACCAACCCGGCGACGTTGATGGCCGGTGCCAGGGCTTCCAAGGCGTCGAGGTAGTCGCCGTAGCTCTCCCAGGTCCAAGGCAGGCCGGACAGGATGGCTTGCCGGGGGATGTCCTCGACGGTTTCCATCATGCCCGCCAGGATCTCCCGGTCTTCCCGCTTGCAGGGGGCGAAGGTCACGCCGCACTTGCCCAACAGCGCGGTGGTGACGCCGTGCCAACTGATCGGGGTCAGCAGCGGATCCCAACCGATCTGGGCGTCGAGGTGGGTGTGCAGGTCCACGAAACCCGGGGTGACGAGTTTGCCGTTGGCGTCGATCTCCTCGGTGCCGCGGCCGGGGACCTCGCCGACGGCGGAGATCGTACCGGCGTCGATGGCGATTGCCGCGTTGGTGGGTTCGCGGCCGGTGCCGTCGGCGACCGTGCCGTTGCGGATGACGAGATCGTGTGCCACCAGCACTCTCCTTTTGGCCATGCTTCCTGCAAGTTTACCGCGCGACATCGGCGCAACGGACGGCCTGCTGCTACTCGGTACGCTCCCCCGGCTTGGCGACACGTGCCGCCGCTCGTCAACGTGGCGAGTTCACGGCTGTCCGGAGTGCCGCACGACGCGGCAACCCTTGGTGTATTCCTCGCAGAAGGCCAAAGCAGCCTTCTCGGCTTCTTCGCGGTCTGGACGTCCCGTCGCCCAGCCCCAGCCATTGTCCCCGACCGCAAACGCCTTGTGACCGGCCCTGCCGAGGTAGCGCAACCAAGCCGTGTGCGCGGCCGGCTCAAGTCCGGTCGGAGGGGACGGCTTGGCCACTATCGCCCAAGCCGGATCCAGTCGCCAGCCGGGTGCGCCGATGTCGCGCAGGAACGCGCTGATCCGGGGTTGCCAAAGCTCGCGGCCACCCAACTGGAACAACTCGTGCCCATCCTCCGCGTACCACAGGGAGCCGAGCATCTGCAGCCGCGCAGGCGCCCCGCCTGCAACGTAGGCATCGAAGTTGGCGCGAGTCAGCGATGGCCAGAAGAACCGATCCGCCGTGGAATAGAGCCACAACGCCGGCACTCGAGCGACCCGGCCAAACATTTCGAAGGCCCGCGTCAGCGCCCGAGCGTTGCACACCCGATAGTGACCGTTTCCGCCATGGCCGCCCGCGAAGTTGATGACGCCGATCAGCCCCGGAGGAGCCCGTGCCGCGAGGGCGAGCATTCCGAGGCCCCCGGTCGACTGGCCGACGCCCACGACCCGTGTGCTGTCGACCTCGGGCAATCGGACCAGCGCGTCCAGGACGGCGGCGTATTCGTTCGCGATATCGTTCGCGGCCTCGACATAGTCACGCGCCTTCCGAGAGCCACAGGCCGCGCGCGGCCTGCCCACCGGCTGGCCGGTTGATGTCGCGACACCGCGCCGCGCAAACGCGACGGCGCGATAGCCGCGGCGGGCGAACTGCTCGGCTAGTGGCAGGAAGATGCGCAGGTTTAGGTCGGGCGACCCATCGACCGAAGTGCCGTGGGTGATTAATGCGAGCGGCATGGATCCAGTGCCCGGGGGCAAGGCCGTCAAGGTCTCCAACTCTTCCAGGACGCCATCGATCATGACAACGAGACGACCTTTCCGGACCGTGGGTTCGGTCGGCGGCAAGGGGGGCGCTGGGAGATCCCGTGTCGGGAAGCCAGGACCGTCGAGCGAGTATTCGCGCAGGTCGAGCGGCCCGCGCGGAGTTGTCAACGTACACGCTCCGAGCAGAAGACACAGAGAGAGGAGCGGCGGCCGCCCGACCGCCAACCGTACGTCCATCAAGCCCAAGCGCCTTCCTGCAGTCCTCACAGCCGCTTCGCACAGAAATGGCCCGCAATGGACGATCGCGCCCCGCTCTCCCAGGTACCGGAAAAGCCGTCAGCGTCGATCTCCCGCACGCGCAGCACGGTGCGGCCCCCGTCGTAGAGCCGCCGGTCGACGCGGTTCGCGTCCGAACCGAGACGCAGCAGGATCTGGCGCGTATCGCGTCCACCGGACTCGAGGACCAGCACGCCCGGTGCGTTCGGGTCCGTCGACGCCGGGTCCCCGATCCGATGGGCACCGACCTCCCTGAGATCGATGTCCGTCGACCCCTGCAACGGTGTCGACGCGGATCCGAGAACCTCTCTTCCCGGTGGGGACGCCACGAGCACGAGGACGCCGCTGACCGTTCGGTCGCCCGTGCGCGTGACGAGGACGAGGCGATACCGGCCATCGGCACCGACCAGCGTGGCGTCCCGGGTCAGCTCGCCCGTCGTGGTCTTGCACGAGTCGACGTCTGAAACCGGTGTCCCTGCGTGGCCGGGAACGTCAATGAGGGACGCACCCGCACACGCCAGCAGCGCAATACCGATTTCCCTGCACATCACCGGCCCCTCACCGACACGGCACCAACCGCGACGGGCGCGATGTGCATCCGTTCGTCCACGGTGCGGGAGCCCGCCGTGACGACGCATCTTCCCGGCGCGGCCGCACCGAGGGCCTGTCCCCGCAGCGCGAAGCTGGCCGTAGGCCGTGGCAGCGAAAAGGACTCGGCGTGCGACGCGTCGACGCCGTAGCCCAGGTCGGCGAGCGACTGGATCGTGATCGCGCTGAGCGGCTGGGGCTGGCCGACCGTGAGAACTGGCGTCATCAGTTCGTGACCCAGCACGGACTCCCGCCAATGGCTGTCCGCGCTCCCGGCGCCCCCGACGTTCGCCACGGGGACCTTGCCGCCCGTGTGCGACCTGCCGCCGGCCGCGTCGAACGCGGCCATGGCAAGTCGACCCACGAAATGCGTGTCAGGCGGCGGCCGGACCTCCTCGTCGCGCCGGTCGAGGGCCGGGTTCCGCAGCAGGTTGAGTTCGTGCCAGAAGCCGAAGCCGAGGGCGTGGCCCATCTCGTGCAGCAGGACGTGGCGCACCTGCATCGACGATGCGCCTTCGAGATCGTCCGAATCCAGCGTGACTTGGGCGATGACGGGCAGCCACGAGGCCAGCCGTCGGTAGCAGGGCCCCGCGTTCGCCAACGTACCGCCGACACCATCGATCGAGGCCACGCGCACGAAGATGCGCAGGTCGTCCACCACATCGGCCACCTGGGGTTCGCCGTGCACGCAGTCGTCCAACGCCACCGGTCTGTCCTCGAAATCGATGTCCGGGAGACTCGTCGTGACGATGCTCTCCCAGATGTCCGCCGCCGACTCCACGGCGCTGCGCAGACTCGGCGAGGCCGTGCCTAGGATCACGGCATCGATGTCGAACCGGCTTGACCCGGGGGTCGTCGCCTTCGCGACCCGGGACCAGGCCGCGCTCACCGAGCCGGGGCACGAAGTGCCGACGTAACGATAGACGACCTCGTAGGTCATGCCGGGTTCGACGAACGCATCGACGCCGGCCTCAACGGACACGCTGAGTTCGCCAGCAAAGCCCGCGGTGTTGGTGGCAGTGAAACAGAAAGTCCCCCAACTGCCCACCGGGGCCTCCTGCCGCACGCGCGCCTCGTACGAGCGCCGCTCGCCCACGGCGAAGGCGTCCGTGAAGGCCACCGTCAGGTTGTCTCCCGTGGCATCGAAGGTGGCGGTGGGGTCGGAGCGGAGCTGCGCCTCGACGATGATCGTGAACGTCCCCGTTGCGGTCTGTCCCATGGGGTCGTGAGCGGTCACCGCAATCGGCGCCCGGCCAACGCCGATTGGGCGCACAACGACGACGTGCCCTTCGACCGCCGCGGTCGCGACGGACGAGTTCCGCGACGCCGCTTCGAGCCAGACGTGCTCGTCGTCCGGATCCGTAAACGCCTCCCTCAAGTCGAAGCGTTCCGCGGCCCCGCCGGCGGTCAAGGTCGTCGTGGTCGGCAGGCCGCCGGCAAGGACGCGGGGCGGCGAGTTGGGCAGCGGCGTCCTCGTGGTCATGCCGGCACCCAGCTCTGACCAAGGACCCGTGCCCTCGGCATTCGTCGCGCGCACGCGAAACTCGTAGCGCGTCTGGGACTCGAGCCCAGTGAGTCGAGCGGTCCTCGCCCGACCATCGTGTCCCGCGTCCTGGAAACGGCCCCGCGGGGAGCGATACTCCACGTTGTAGTCGTCGATCCGGGGACCGGTGTTGCCCGGTTCCACCCAGCCGATCGTCAGGCTCGTTGGTGTCGCAGACTCCACCTCGGGTGGTGCCGGTGCGTCCGGCGGCTCATCGACATCGGTAACGAACACCGTCAGCGCGATGCTTCCCACCTGTTCGCCGGCGGTCGCATCCACGGCCAGTTCATAGCGCGGTCGAACCTCGTGATCGTACGCGACGCCGTCGCGGGTGCTGATCTGGCCGGTCGAGCCGTCGACGAGAAACGCGTCGGCATCGGGACCGCTCAGGCCGTAAGCGGGCGACCGGCGACCCGCCGTGGCCGTCACCGGGCTGCCGACCGGCAACCCGGGCAACGTGTTTTCCGCGACCTCACGCGTTGCGCTCTCGCCCTCCGCGAACCGCGGTCGCGCGAGAAGCGTGGTTCCCGTTCCCGGCAGCGACCATTGGCCCGCGCCGACTTCGTTGGCGGCACGCACGCGGATCTCGTACGTGGTGACCTCGATCAGACCGGTGATCGCGGCCTCGGGCGAGTCGCTGTCATGCGGCCACGCAACGTAATCCGCCTCGCCAGCCGCGCGGTATTCGACGTCGTAGCGCGTGGTCGGGAACGGACTGACCTCCGCCGGCGCCGCCCAAGTTGCGGTCAGGCTGTCCTCCGTCGCTCCGACGATGTCCGGGGGCACGGGGCGCCCGGGGGGCGCGCGCCACCAAGCCCGGCTCACCAACCACCACAGAACACCTTCCTCCGTGACCGGGTCCGATTGCTCCTCCGCGCATGGCGTCGACGCCGCAGGCCCTGCCCCGCTATGCGTCACAACGCCGGCCGCGATGCTCCCGAGCACGCAGGCAAGCCAGATCATCGATGGTCGGAGAGGCACGCTCCCTGCGAAGCCCGCCCTGTCGCGCCGGGTTTGGCACATATTGACGATTGCTGCAGTTCGGCCCGTCCTTAGTGTAGCAATGGCGATCGCGCCGCCCGGGCCAGGACACGCGTCGACGGTCCCATGCAGGCGCCGGGCCGTCCGCATCTGCTCGCGGGCAGGTTGGACGCCCCGCGTTCTGGCAGACAGCCTCGCTCAAGCGTAAAGTCGAACCCGACCGGAAGAGACCAGGAGGCCGACAATGACTCGAGCCGTCGTCAAATGCACTATCGCGTTCCTGCTGCTCAGCACATTCGCAGCAGCGCTGCATGCCGACGTCGTGTCCATCACCACGCGGATCACCCGGACGATGGTCGTCTCAGACGATCGTTGGGGGGGATGCGCAGCTCAACTGAGCGTCTCGCCGGCCGACGAGGGCTTGCCGAATTGCGGAAAGTGGGTGACGTTCAGCTGTACCGGTGTCCACACGACGAAGTCCCGCGCCCTGGTCATGTTCGACCAAGCCCAGATGGCGTTCGCCCTCGACAGGCGCGTGCGAGTGTTCGTGGACGACTCCAAGACCCACAACGGAATCTGCTTCGTCAACCGCATCGAACTGCTTGCGCCTTGAGGCCTTAGGCGTTGGCGCTACTTCTTCGGCCGCGGGTTGGGGCCGTCGCGAGCAGGCGACGCGCGGCGCTACCATGGTTGGCGTCGGTTTGCCTGGCTGGCATCGCAGCGGCGCTCGTCATCGCCTTTGCCGTCACCGACCGTGTTCCTCAACACGACAACGCCGAATTGCGGCCTGTTTTGCGACCAATCCCAGGTACGTCGAACGTCCGCCAAGCCGGCGCGCCAAACTCCGCCGATGCCCGGTTTGCCCCCGTTGACTCGATGGCCGTGCCCGACGGCGACGTCGTAGCCGAGCGCATGGCCGATGCGGCTCGGACCATCGTGGCACTGGATCCGGACGACGCCTCATACCTACGCCAGGACGGCGAGGACAGCCACATCGGCGAACCCCTCGATCCCGATGATGAGTCGGCCATGGCTGCCAGCGGCGATGTCTCGCACATAGGGGACTACTTGGATCAGTTGGACGAGTGATCCGGCGGTCCGAAGGCACAACACGCGCAGGAGTAGTGGCATAGCAACTGCCGTCGACGCGCGCTTAGCGGGCATGCCTGGTCCCGACGACGTGGACCAGAACCAACTCAAGCGCTCGGACGCCGCCTTGGCTCGTCGCTTCGAGGAGTTCGCCGAGTTCGAGTGCGCCGCTTCGGGATCCGGGATGAGCGTGGACTCGCCAACGTACGCCGTCCTCTCGCGGCACATCGCCACGCACGCCGACCTGCTGGCGTTGGCGCGCGAATGCCGCGTGGGACAGCCGATCCCGAACCTCATGTTCGCGGCCGTCAAGCGCGTCGTTCAGGATGCGCCGGCTTCGACACTCGCCGCGCACTTCGAGCGGGCCGCGGAAGGTTCTCGCCCGGCACCTGGCCTGCCCGGTGCCTTTGCGCAACTCTGCGCCGAACACCGCCCCCGGATCCTCGCCCTCCTCGAGAGCCGCAACGTCCAGACCAACGAGGTCGGCCGCTGCTCGCACCTGATGCCCGCGTTCGGCATCGTAGCCCGGACGACGCGACAACCCCTGGCGCTGATCGACGTCGGCGCCGGGGCTGGGTTGAACCTGCTCTGGGATCAGTACGACTATCGCTATTCCAATGGGTCGGTGTTCGGAACCGGACGGTCACCGGTGCGGATCGTCTGTGAGAGTCGTGGTCCCATGCCGGACATGCCAGCGCGATTCCCGGAGGTTGCCTATCGCGTCGGCATCGACCTCGAACCGATCGACCTCACGGACGAAGATCAATACCGTTGGCTGCAGGCGCTGGTCTGGCCGGACCATGCGGATCGCGCGGCGCTTCTCGCCAACGCGCGCCGGGTCTGGTTACAGCACACCCCTCGCGTCCTAGCCGGGGACGCCGTGGAGAGTTTGCCCAAGCTGATCGGCGCCGCACCGCCCGATGCCGCGCTTTGCGTATTCCACTGCCACGTCCTCAACCAGTTCCCGGTTTCCGCTCGGGCGGCGTTCTCCGAAGCGCTGCAATCCGCATCGCGGCAAAGACCCGTGTACTACATCGCGTCGGAGGGCGAACATTTGAACGTCACCCGAATCGTCGATGGCCGCTCGCACGCGTTGCTGTCCGTGCTACGCAACGCCCACGGGCGTTGGGTGGACTGGTTGGGCCGCTGATGCGCAATCGTCACCGAGTAAACGTGGCATGATCCGCGGCTTTGACCCGGAATCCTCGTCGTGGAACTACGCCCGAACCGCATCCGTCGCAAACTCGAGGCCGGCGAGCCGGCGTTCGTCATCGGCGGGTTCACCCACGCCGACGACATCGACGCCTTCGGTCCCGTCGGATTCGACGGCGTGTGGCTCGAAGGCGAACACGGCGGCGTCGATGCCGCCGATCTCGGCAACCTGACCCGGGCGTGCGACATCTGGGGCATGACCTCGGTCGTACGCGTCAACCGCAACGAGCAGGGCCTGATCTACCGCACGCTCGACCGCGGCGCGCAGGCCATCGTCGTGCCGCACGTGGATACGCGTGCCGATGCGCAAAACCTGGTCGCCGGCGGCAAGTTCCCGCCGCTCGGCAAGCGCGGCCTGTTCACCAGCCGCCAAGGTTACGGCGTGGGCGACTACCTGGCCCGCGCCAACGACGAGACGCTGCTCATTGCCCTCATCGAGGACATCGAGGCGTGGCGCAACCTCGACGAAATCCTCGAGGTCGAAGGCATCGGCGTATTCTTCGTCGCGCCCTCGGATTTCGCCGCTTCGATGGGGCACATCGGCGAGATGGGGCACCCTGATGTGCAGGAGAAGATCGACGACGCGCTCAAGCGGATCGTCGCCGCGGGACGCACGGCCGGAACACTTGCGATGAACAACAACGTCCGTCACTTCGCCGAGATCGGCGTGCGATTCTTCTTTACGGTCACCGGGCCTTGGGTCGCAGCCGGTGCCGGTGCGTTCAAGGCCAGCGCGCTCGAGGGCGTGACCTAAAGCCTGGGCAGCGATCCCTAGCGACCCATGCCGAAGCTCACTCGGAAGTAGGCGAACCGTCCCGCGAGGCCGAAGGGCGTATCCGTTGGATAGCGGATGCCCCACAGCACGTTCGACAAGTGTGTCTTCGGCAACTCTGTCGGCAACTCGTCGAACAGGTTGTTGACACCCACCGCGCCCCGGAGGCTGCGGCCCTCGAACCGCGCTTCCAGATCGAACGTGCGTGCCGCGTCCACCGCGATTTCGCCGGTGTCGATCGGATGCTGCACGGTGTCGCCGAAGTGGTTCATGCGCAAGAGCGCACCCCAGTCGCCGCGCTGCCAGTCCGCGGCGACGTTGGCCTGGCTCTGCGGTTGACCGCGCTCCAGCACGGCGGCGCCCCAGCCACCGTAGTAGTCGCCGAAACTCAAACCCGCCGGCGCCCGAGCCGGCAGGTTGCGCCCCGTGATCTCGGTCTCGTTGACGTGAGCGTTCGCGGACAGCCACAGGTACCCGGCGGCAAATGCCGTCCCCCACCGCGCCGCCACATCGAAGCCTTGGGTCCTCGTATCGACGCCGTTGAAGAAGAACGCCGCCGTGGCGACCTGCTCGGTAGCGCACGCCGGAATCTGTGTGCATCCCAAGCCCTGGGAACGCACCACCCGGTCATCGACGTCGGTGCGGTAGAAGTCCAGTGTCAACCGGGCCCGGTCGTCGCCTGAGCGCAGGACGATGCCGGCACTTGCGTTCCGCGATGTCTCGTGCTCAAGCGCGTCGACCCCGAAGGCACGCGAGATCGGGTGTCCTTCGTTGGCCGAGAACGTCGTCGTCAGCCCCTGTTCGCTGCCCACGAACAGGATCGAGTTGAAGCGCCGCTGCGACAGGCTCGGCGCACGGAATCCTGTGGACAGCGCGCCGCGCAAGGCGAGCGTGTCGGACAAATCGAGCCGCGCGGTCACCTTGCCCGTCGTCTGCGCACCTGCATCGCTGTAGTCCTCGGCCCGCAAAGCCACACTCAGGCTGAGCGCTTCCGTGGGCGCGCTCTCGAGATCCAGGTAGGCGGCTAGGCTGTCCCGATCGCCAACGCTCAGCGCGGCGTTCCGTGGCCCGTAGCCGGGATAGCCTTGGAACCCGCATGCCGCGACCGTGCCGTCCAAAGGTGTGCCGTCCGGCCCCACCGCAAAGGCACGGAAGTCGGTGCGATGGGGGATCCCGCAAGCCCAGGCCGCCTGGTCGCCCGCGACCTGGCCGTAGCTCTCGCCACGCCGCTCAAGACCGGCCGCAAGCGCCGTCACTGCCCGACTGTCGAAGTTGCGCCGGACGTCCAAGTTGAAGGTCAACTGGTCGAACTCGATGCTGCCGCTGTGGCCTGCCGTCGGTCCCGCATTGGCGATGATCTGCGCGATGCTCGCGCCCGGGTTGTCGGCGACGAATTGCGCGCCAATGGACGCGTTTATCGAATCCGAGACCGAGAAGTCGAAGGTGTTCTTGCCGTAGTTGAGACTCGCATCGACGTCCCAAGCGCCCACCGGACTCCGCCAGCCGACGGCGATCGACTGGTCATCGATGGCGGACTCCTCGTAGGGCAGGAAACCGTTCGGGTAGACGGGGTGGGTGTTGCGTTCGTGGAACGTGATGAAGTTCGGCAGCACGAAGTCCCACGTCGCGTCGCCGGTTTGGATGCCGTCCCAGTAGTTGAAGCGGAACCGATACGCACCGGTCGAGCTGCCTTCGCGCCTGGACAGTCCACCGAATGCATAGAGTTCCGCCGCGTCGCCCACCGGCAACGCCGCGTTGAGGAACAGCAACCGGCCTCCGTGCGACGGCGAACTGAAAGTGATGAGTTCGTCCTGGTAGCGCGGATCCCAACCGCCGTTGCCGCCATTGCGCTTGATCGCCTCGCTGTCGTACCACTCGGCCGTCACGTTGAGGAAGCCATCGCCCGCGAGCGCGACGCCGCCATTGAAGGTCACACCGAGGCGGCCGCCGTCGGCATCGGCAGTCCGCCCGCCATGCACGGTCACTTCCCCGCCGGTGGCCTCCTTGAGCGCCAGGTTGATGACGCCTGCGATGGCGTCCGAACCGTACTGCGCAGCGGCACCGTCGCGAAGCACCTCGACGCGGGCCACGGCAGCCGACGGAATCGCGCGCAGGTCCGTGCCCCCCGTCCCATAGCCGATCACGCCATCGAGGACGCGCAGCCACGCCATGCTGTGCCGGCGTTTGCCGTTGATCAGTACCAGTGTCTGGTCGGGCGCGAGCCCGCGCAACGTCGCGGCGTTGAGGAGGGCTCCGTCGCCGACGGAAAGGCGCGTGTAGTTGAAGGACGGCGCGAGCTTGGTCAACGCCGCCCCCAGGTCCAGTTCGCCGGTGCGCTCCACGTCCAAGCCGTCGTGCAGGTCCACGGGCACCGGCAACTCGTCGGCACGACTCTCGATGCGCGCTCGACTGCCGATGACGACGACCTCTTCGATGGACCGGAGATCCGCGCGGCTGGATTCCTGCTCGGTGGCGGCTGTGGAAACAGCGAGCGCCGTCAGCAACACCGTCACAAAGAGGCGAACCGTCGCCAGCATGAACTCATCTCCCACGTGGTCGAACACCCGGTCACGGCAAGACAGCCCCAGGCGCGCCCTTCTCGGACTGATTGTGCGCCCCCACCATCAGCCACACAACATCAATGGGTGCTGCTCGCTAGTCAACGGGCGTTGCTCGCCAGAGCTGAACCATGCGCAAGTGAACCGGCCCGCTAGGCCCGAACTACTCGCCGCGCCGGCGGTCCAAGCGGCCACTTGTCACCGAGGCGGGAGGATCGCATGCCGGCAACGTATGTTCGGTCGAGTGGAGGACTGATTGCGCTCGCGGCCTTGGTCGTCGCCAGCGGTTGCGTCGTCGTGTCCCGAAACCACGAGATCCAAGAAGTCCGATTCAGCGAGCCGCCCATCGGGGCCGTCGCGACCGTCGGCATCGGCGAGAGCCTGCTCAAGGAGGGCGTGAGCTTCGAGATCGCCGCGATTCACGTACCCCGCGACGTCCCGGTCTCGCTGGCCTATACCGTGCGCAGCGGCACATATACGAAGGATGGCGAGACGCGCCGGGGCGCGTTCTACTCGCCAAGTCGCCATGGCGATCCGGGGAAGATCTTGCGCGCACCGCTTTCCGACCCGGTTCGTGCAGTGCATGTGCCCGCCCGCAGCGATCGCATCTGCGTGGTCGACATGTTCAATCTGAAGTGGTGCAAGAAGGGGCAGCTGTGGCTCGAGACGACTCAACTCGCAGTCTCCGACCGAGCCTTCCAACAGCACCTGATCTACAACGGCATCCATGCGGACCGGATCAGAATCGGCTACCACGAGTCCTCGCCCAGCGTCACGCGTCCAGCATTCAGCAACGAAGTCGAATACGATTTGGCGCAATCCAACCTGCTCACCTACAAGGGCGCACGCGTGGAGGTGCTTGACGCCTCGCCCGAGTCGATTACGTTCCGGGTGCTCTCGCACTTCGACTAGGCGCGTCGCTGGCGGCGTCGGCGCGTCCTTCGGCCGCGGTCGAGAAAACTAGCGCGTTCTCCCACCCGCGTCAGAAGCACCGGGGCAAGTGTCAACATCGGCGCTCGCAAGGCATCCGGCACGCTTCGCGTTCCAGCGCCGGCGTCCAACCACAACCTGCGCGCAAACGCCCGCCGCGCTCAAGTGCACTCGGTTTGGTCCAACCGTACCGTTTGTGTACTGTCCGGCCCATGCGCACAGTCTCGGCCATCACGGCCTCCTCGGCACTTCTGATGGCGGTGCTCGTTCACGGCGCGCAGGAGCCCTCAGCGGGGGAGCGCGAGGGGCCTGCCCCTCGCATGGGAGAGCCCTCAGCCGGGGAGCGCG
>JAPOVK010000031.1 GCA_026708185.1 Gammaproteobacteria bacterium
CGTGGTGCTCCCCGATCCCGCCGAGACCATCTATGTGTTCGACGAGGCGCACCACCTGCCGGAGAAGACCCGGTCGCATTTCACGGTCGCGGCACGGCTGCGCGCCACGAACGAGTGGCTCACGCAACTCGTCGGCAGCGTGGAAACCATGGCACGACGCTTCAACGATCCGCGGGAACTGCAGAGGGCCCGCAAACGGCTGGCCGACGAATCGGGCGACATGCGCAATCAGCTCGCGGACGTGGAACGGATGCTGCGCGATCTGCCGTTCGTGGCCCGCGACGAGAGGACCGAGGTCTACCGCTTCCCGCGTGGCGACGTGCCGGAGCCGCTCGCGGAACTGGCGCGACCGCTTGGCCAGGCCTTCGGCAGCGTGGCCGCGATCCTCGAGGAACTGCGCGAGAGCCTCGATCAGGCGATCGACGGCGAGCTCGAATGGGACAACGCCGAGCAGGCGGAAACCTGGCTGCCGGCCATAAGCCAGCTTGCCGGACGAGCCGCGAGCGGCCACGGCCTGTTCGCGGACTTCGGCGGTGACGGCGAGTCGTCAGCCGCGCGGTGGGCATCGCACCGGACCTTCGACAGCGGTGACGACATCGAACTGACCAGCGCCCCGCTGGACCCGGGTGCGATCCTGAGTTCGACGCTGTGGGATGTCTGCTACGGGGCCGTCGCGACCTCGGCGACGTTGTGCGCGGTCGGGACGTTCGACCGGTTCCGCCAACTCGCAGGCGTTGTCGCGGGCGCATCGGAAGCGCGCATTCCAAGCCCCTTCGATTTCCCGCGTATCGCGACGTTCTCGGTGCCGCGGATGCAGTCCAATCCCGGCGACAGTACCGCGCACACCGAGGAGTTGGCGGCGCTCTTGCCCGACCTGCTCCAACTCGAGTGCAGTGCGCTTGCCTTGTTCACGTCGTGGCGGCAGTTCAACGCGGTCGCCGCGTCGCTGCCGGAGGCGACGCTCGAGCGCTGCCGCCTGCAGGACACCGCATCGAAGCAGCGCTTGCTCGAAGACCATCGCGCGGCCATCGACGCTGGCGAGCCGAGCTACCTTTTCGGTTTGGCCAGTTTCGCGGAGGGCGTCGATCTGCCAGGCGACTACTGCCGGCACGTGATCATCGCCAAGATCCCCTTCGCGGTACCGGACGATCCGGTGGACGAAGCCATCGCCGAGTGGCTCGAAGCCCAGGGGAGGAATCCGTTTTTCGAGATCAGCGTCCCGGACGCGTCGCTGCGCCTCGTGCAAGCTTGCGGTCGCCTGATCCGCCATGAAACCGACGGCGGGCGGATCACTTTGCTCGACCGGCGTATCGTGACGCGACGCTACGGGCAAGCGCTGCTGGACGCGCTACCGCCGTACCGGTTCGAAGTCGCCTAGAAGCGTGCGCATCGCCGAACTTGCAGGTGTCCGCTCGTCCCCCACGGCGCGCGATTGCTATGCGTCCCTGGACGTGAACGCCCCCGACGACTACCGGCAGCTTGCCGCTCTTCTCGTTGACGATTGGCGCTCCCGGGGGATCAGGACGGTGGGCGTGGCCGGTGGCCAGGGCGCGGGCAAGTCGACGCTTGGCCGGCTGCTGACCTCGGCCGGGGCGTTCCATGGGCAGCGCCTCGAAGTGCTCAGCATCGACGACTTCTACCTGACCAAGGCGGAACGGAAACGTCTCGCCGCCGATGTGCATCCGTTGTTCAGAACCCGCGGCCCGCCGGGCACGCACGCGGTCCGGCTGCTGCTCGGGACGCTCGAGGCGATGGTGCGCGGGGATGACGCGGCCGTGCCGCGCTTCGACAAGGGCATCGACGACCGAGTCGGGGAGGCGGCCGTCGCGGGTCCGGTGGACATCGTCGTTCTGGAAGGCTGGTGCGTCGGCGCCCCGCCGCGCCCGGCGGGCGAGTCCCTGGCGCCCATCAATCCGCTCGAGCGCCAAGCCGACGTCGACGGCATCTGGCGCAACGCCATTGACGATGCCCTGTGCGGGGCGTACGCGGAACTCAACGCGGCGCTCGACGTGATCGTGTTTCTCAAGGTGCCGGGCCTCGACGCGGTCCGCCGCTGGCGCTTGCAGCAGGAAGGCGAACGGCCACAGGCCCAGCGCATGACGGCCGCGGAGGTCGCCCGTTTCGTCGCGCACTACGAGCGCATCACCCGGCGCATGCTTGTGGAGCTTCCGAACACGGCGGACGTGACGGTGGAGTTGGCCGAGGACCATCGCATCGCGGCGCTGCACATGGCCCGGAGCTGACCGCCGCGCCGTTCAGGTTCGATTCAGATCGGCGCTCCCATACTGCTTGCTCGTCAACGAAGCACCCAGGACGGGAGACCGACATGAAAAAGACACTTGCTTTAGTTTGCGTGACCGCGCCGGCCGCGGCCATTGCGGGCACCCAATACCATGAAGTGCCGGTCATGGACGTGGAGCCGATCATGGCCAGCGTTGAAGTCGTCGAGCCGGAAGAGCGTTGCTGGTACGAGGATGTCCGCCAGCGGCCCCGAGACGCAGCGTCAAGCGCCACCGCTCCGCTCGTCGGCGCCCTCATCGGGGGCGCCGTTGGCAATGCCGTCGGCCACAACAAGCGCAATAAGCAGATCGGCGCCGTGGTCGGTGCCGTGCTCGGCGGCAGCATCGGGCACGACATCGCTCGTCGTGAACAGGCGCGTAGCGGCAGCGTAAGCAAGGCTCGCGTCGTCACCCAGGAGGTCTGCAAGACGTACGATCGGCGGCGTACGGAGCAACGTGTCACCGGCTATCTGGTCACCTACCGGTACGCCGGGGAAACGTACCGCGCGCGCACCGACCGCCGGCCCGGCGAGACCATCCGCGTGCGCGTGCGCGTCACGCCGGCCTGAGAGTGTTCCGGAACCGGTGGGGCGTAGAATGGCCGTGCCGGAACGCCCCCGGGAGGCGAAATGCCGAGAACGCCACTCGCTTTTCTCATCAGCGTCGCCGTGGCGCTCGCACCCGCCGCGGCGCATGGCGGGGATGCCGAACCTGGCGGTTCCCGCGCGGAAGCGCCACAACGCGGCGAGTCCGTCGAACCAGCCAAGCGCGAAGCGTCCGCCCGCGTCTCGCTCAAGGACGCCACGGCGATTGTCCGGCAAGCGTTTGGCGGGCGCGTGCTCTCGGCGACGGAGGCGCAGAGACGTGGTTCCGATGGCAAGTCGGAACCCGGTTACCGGTTTCGCGTGGACGTCGAAGGCACCGTGAAGACCGTCTTCGTGGATGCCCGCGGACGCATCCACGAGAGTTGAGCGCGTGCGTGTTCTGATCGTCGAGGACGAGATGCTGCTCGCCGCGCAGGTGGACAAGTTCCTGCGCGACGAGGGCTTCGTCGTGGATGTCGCCTCGGACGGCGAGGAGGGCCTCTACTACGGGCGCGAATACGACTACGACGCGGCCGTGATCGACCTCGGCTTGCCGAAACTTGACGGGCTGGGCCTTATCGCCAAGCTGCGCAGCGAGCGCAATCGCGTGCCGATCCTGATTCTCACCGCGCGCGGCGACTGGCGTGACAAGGTCACCGGGCTCGAGGCCGGGGCCGACGACTATCTCACCAAGCCGTTCCACATGGAGGAACTGCTGGCGCGGATCCGGGTGCTGATCCGCCGCGCGGCCGGACATGCCTCGGCGATCATCGAACGCGGGCCGCTCAGGCTCGATACGGCGCGCAAGGAGGTTCGCCTCGACGACAGCCGCGTGGAGCTGACCGCCTTCGAGTACCGGGTGCTGGAGTACCTGATGGTGAATGCCGCCCGCGTAGTGTCCAAGTCGGAACTGACCGACCACCTCTACGAGCAGGATTTCGAACGCGACAGCAACGTCATCGAGGTGTTCGTGCGACGACTGCGGCGCAAGCTCGACCCCGACGATCAGATCCGTCCGATCCGCACCGTGCGCGGCCAAGGCTATCGGCTGGCCTTGGGGACGGATGGCGACTGAGCCCTCAGCCGGGGAGCGCGAGGGGCGTGGCCCTCGCAGCGATCGGCCTATGGCGCGGCGCATCGGTCTGCAGGCCCGCCTCCTGGCTATGACAGCCGTCGTGCTGGCCTGCTGCCTCGGCGTCGTCGCCTTGCTGCTCGACGAGTCCTATCGTCAGGCCGTGCTGCGTGGCGCCGAGGACCAGCTTCGCGCCGTTGCAAACGGCCTGATCGGCGCCGCCGTGGAGCGTGGCGACCACCTGGTGTTCGCGGAACTCGGAGAACAGCGCCTCAGCCAGCCCGACTCGGGTCTCTATGCATACGTGGACGCGGCCGGCGCGGGCGTAATCTGGCAATCGCCGACCGTTATCGTCGCCGCAACGGGAATCGCCGACGAGCCCCCGATCGCCCAGCGGCCGGCACCGGGAGAGTCGTACTTCGGCGCTGTGCAGACCGCCGGTGACCCAAAGCGCTTTGTGTATGCGTACACGGTGGTCTGGGAGGCGCTCAGCGACATGGAACTCACGTTCTGGGTGCTCGCCGACCAGCTCCCCTACCTGCGTCAGTTGTCGGCGTTCCGGCAAGACATCGTCGTCTGGCTCGGGGTAGCGGCGGCGGTTTTCGTTGCCATTCAGTTCGCCGCACTGCGCTGGGGCCTCGCGCCGGTGCGGCGCATGGCGGAACGCATCCGCGGCCTCGAATCCGGCAAACGGCGCAACATCGGCGACGACTATCCCCGCGAACTGTCCGGACTCGCCGGCAACCTCAACCGCTTCATCGCCCACGAGCGCGCCAACAGGGATCGCTATAGGCGGGCGATGGACGATTTGGCGCACAGCCTGAAGACGCCGCTCGCGGTCCTCAAGAACGCGGTCCGGCACGACGGCGAACACGTCGCGGACGGCGGCGCGTACGTTTTGAGCGAGCAGATCGAGCGCATGGAGTCCACGGTCGGCCACCAGCTGTCGCGGGCCGCCGCAGTGCCGGCCGCTTTGCCGTTGGTCCGCGTTTCGGTGATGGGAACCGCCGAGCGCATCGTCCGCGCCGTGGAGCGCGCCTATGCTGACAAGCCGGTGACCACGGAGCTGGTGACCTCTGGGTCAAGCGTGCGCGTGGACGAGCGGGATCTCATGGAGATGCTCGGCAACCTAGTCGAAAATGCCTTCAAGTACACGCGGTCCCGGGTCCGACTGTCGGTCCGCGCCGTCGCCGCCGGGGTGGAGGTGTGGGTGGAGGACGACGGCGACGGCATCGCGCCTGCCCAGCGTACGGCGGTCCTTGAGCGCGGCACACGTGCCGATACCGAAAACCCGGGCCAAGGGATCGGTTTGGCGGTGGTCGTGGAAATCGCCGCGGCCTACGAAGGCGCTCTCGCAATCGATGCGAGCGACCTCGGCGGTGCCCGGTTGCGCCTACGGCTCCCGGGCTAGCGCGAGGCGCTTCCATGCAGCAAACCCGAGTCTTGTCGCTTGGCGGTCGCGTTTACTCCGCGCGTCGGTTCTGGCGCTCCACCGCGACGCGGTCGGCGTGCTGGAGCATGGCATCCGCACGTCGCTGAACGTCGTTGGGCAGCGATCCGAGGTCGTGCAGACGACGCTCGTACTCGGCGATGGTGTTGCGGTCGAGACTGGGATCGATGTCCACCCGCCGTTCGAGTTCGTTGATGAGCGCGTTGGCGTCGGCCACGGCGCGCTGGCGCTGGCTGTGGCGGTCTCGGACTTCGTTGCGGGCGTCGAAAACCGCATCGCACTGCGCCCGGAACAGTTTCCAGAGCCGCTGGTCGGCGCGTCGCGGGAGCGGGCCGACTTCCTTCCACCGGCGCTGTAGCGCCTTGATGGCGTCGGCTTTGACGGTCGCAGGATCGCCGGACTCCTGGACTTCGGTTGCCGCCGCGACGATTTCCTCCTTGGACTCGATGTTGCGGTCCCACTGCTCCTTCAGGCGGCCGTGGATGTCGCCGGCCAGGGTCTCGAAGCGCGCAGCGAGTTCGCGCGCGACCTTGCGGTCCACCGGATGGTAGTGGCGCCACTCTGCGCGAGCTTGGCGCAGGACCTTCTCGACGCCGCGCCAGTCCGCATGGTCCCAGTCGTTGTTGGCGACGTAGTCGTCGAGGGCGGACACGATCGCCTTGCGCTGCTCGAGGTTGAAGGACCGTCTCGCCGCCTGCTCCTTGAAGTAGATCCGGCAGGGCTCGAAAGCTCGTTCGGCGCTGCGATCGAACTGCTTCTTGAGCTCGCGGTCGCGCCGGGTGTCGCCGCTGCCCAACTCGTTCCACTGCGCCCTCAGCGTCCTGACCGCCTCCGCCTGCGCGTGGACGTCCAACGGGGTGTCCGCCAACTCCTCGATCTGCCGACATAGCGCTTCGCGTTTCGGGCGAACCGCGTAGGCGCGCCAGTCCCGCAGTTCGCGGACTCGTCCACCGATGTCCTGCAGGTCGGCGCTGAACGATTGCGCCTGGGCCCTAGGCAGTCGCTTGACCAGATCCCGAAGCGCGCGGTCCCGCTCGACGGCCTCGTGTACGGCGCCGCGTTCGACGCTATCGCGCAACGCTGCGAGGGCTTCGGTCACCTCGCCGGTGATGCCGACAACGAGGGTGTCGCATTGTGCGGCCGCCCGTTCAAGATCCTGCTGACGCTCGCGCAGCGCAGCAAGGATGGGCGGAGCCGGCACGTCCTCGGGCCAGTCGTAACGGGCGATGAGAGCGTCGATCTCCTCGTGTTGACGGTCGATGCTGTTGCGCAGGGCGTAGACGGGCTTTGCGTCCGTTGCCTCGGTGTCGGGAATGTCGTGGTCGAGGAGCGACGCGGCGGCGTCCGCGAGTTCGATGCAGCGCTCGGCCACGTCCAGGCGGCCCGAGTGCGCCGCCATGGCGGTGCGGAACTGGGCGCTCATCTCCTCGCTTGGCGGCTGTGCGTCCGCGGTAGCGTTCCACCTTGCCGCCAACGTACCGGCGGATTCCTTGAGTGCCGCGACCGATTCCGGGGTCACGCCGCCTGCCAATGCGTCCGCCACCGCGTCGCGCAGCGCCGTCGCCTCGGCGATGAGCGGATCGAACGCGGCACCCGTGTCGACTTCGACGGTGCGCGTGACGATGCGCCGGGCGGGGAATCGACGTCGGCTGGCGTCGACATCGCGCGTGACCACGCCGAATCGCGCCAACAATTCGTCGGTGGTACGAACGGTGTCGAGGAGGCTCGACCAGTCCCGCTCGATCGCATCGCGACGCGCGTCGTAGTGTGGATCGTCGTCGCGCAGCGCCGCCGCGGCGCCCAGCATCTTGTCGATCTCGGCGTCCTGGCGATCGCGATCCATGGACGCGGTCTTGAACTCCGCCAGGCGGTCGCGGGCGAGGCGCAGGACGGACTTGTCGCTGCCGCGTGCGACCCTTTCGATTTCGACGAGGGCATCGGGCTCCCAGGTGGCCTCGACCACGGCTTGGCGGAGCTGGGCATTGGGGTTGGCCGCCAACGCCTTGGCCCGACTCGACGCATCGGCGAGTTGCGACGCAGCCGTGACGGCGGCTTCGGCTGTCTCCGCCTGCGCAAGAGCGGTGTGCTGAACCAACGGGTGACGCCGCAGGGCGGGATCCCCGTCATCGCCTACCACCGCCAGGATCCGTTGCGCGACCTGCCCCTGAAATACGGGGTCTTCGAGGCCCGCCGCCAAGGCGGCCGGGTCCGTCAGACGCGCCAAGGCGGCCATGCGGACGTCGGCATCCGGGTCTTGCGCGAAAAGCGCCGCGATGGCCGGTTGGTCGTCTGAGGCTAGGTCGGCGAGTGCCGCAATGCGGTCATCGGCTTCGGCCGCTTCGAGGCGTGGCTTACGTTTGAACAGCTTGCGAAACATGCTCCCACGCTTTTCACCCGTGCGGTTTGGCGCGCGCGGCGGCTCGGCACCCGACCGCTGAAAGAGGCCCATTGTGCGTCCGGGGACGTTCCGACGCAAACGTTTGGTCGAGCAGTTTCCCGTGCCGGAATTCGGTCCACCGAACTGTTAATGTAGCGCGCCGGACAGGGCAGGCTGAGGGCATTGGACCGTGGCACGATGGGATCGGGTTGGTGGACCACAAGTGCCGGATTGGTTCTGGCAGGCCGTTGAAAGCCCCGCCGAGGAACACACCGTCGAAGTCGAGGAGTGCGACGTCGTGTTCCAGACCTGGGGGGAAGCCGGAAAGCCCCCCATGTTGCTGATTCACGGGATGAACGCGCACCGCCGTTGGTGGGACTTCATCGCCCCGCAGCTCACCGACGAGTACCGGTTGGCCGCGATGGATCTGACCGGGATGGGCGACTCCGACTACCGCTATGCCTACGACGCCGAGACCTACGGGATGGAGATCATGGCGGTGTGCGATGCCGCCGGTTTCGGCGATGACGTGCTCGTCGTTGGGCACAGCTTCGGCGGCATGATGGCCGCCAAGGCCGCGAGCCTTCACCCGGGACGCTTTGGCGCGCTGATCCTCGTCGACTCCGGTATTCGCAACCCGGACGAACCGGTTCCCGACGGCCCGATGATGGGCGGCGGACGGGCCAAGGCGTATCCCGACCGCGAGACCGCCGAGGCACGGTTCCGCTTGTTTCCGCCGCAACCGTGCGCCAACGAGTACATCCTCAACTACATCGCCAAGCAGTCGCTGATGCGGCTCGACGGGGGCACGTGGGCGTGGAAATTCGACGAGGAATTGCCACTGACCCTGAAAGGCGGCGAGCGGCAGCCGGAGGACTACATGGGGCTGACGCTTCCCGTCGGCATCATCTACGGTGCCTTGAGCACCTCGTTCACCCAGAGCACGCTCGACTACACGCTCGAACTGATCCCCGGCGACGTGCTAGTGCAGGCAATCGAGGATGCCCAGCATCACGTGTTCCTGGACCAGCCGCTTGAGTTCGTGGCGGCCCTGCGCGCGATGGCGGCCAAGTTGCGGGCTTGACACGCGGCCGGGGAGCGCGAGGGGGCTTGCCCCTTCCGTGAAACAAACACCAGGGGGAGCGCAGCGACCGTCGGTGTTTGTTTCACGGATGGTCGGCGTGGCCTTGGGCCGGAGGCGAAGCCGGTGCCGAGCGAACGCGAGGTACCGGACACGGCTATGGGGCGCTCGCAAGAAATCGGGGGCGCGCTTGAGAAGGTGAAGACATGCCGAGCGACCTTGTGCTGAAGATTGTCTTGGTTGGCCCGCCAACCGGCTACGCGTTCTGCTTGCAGCATGGCAGGGGCGCCAAGGCCGAGCGCCTGGACTACATCGAGGCGGAAGACGACGACATCGCGTTCGAACTCACCGTTACGCTGCGCCAAGGCAAGCAGCCCGACATGCCCGACTTCGGCGGCCCGTTCGTGCAAGGCCCGCCGGGCGGGCGCTTCTTCTACCTCTGCGTCGGTCAGTGCTCGATGATTGCGGAGCCGCATTGGGCCGGTCGCGTGAAGGTGCCGCTCAACTCGGTCACTTGGCCGCTGGCGCGACGGGCGACGAGCGGAGGCCGTTGGCTCGAAGCGCGGTACACCGCATCCCGACCGGATGGCCGACCGGTGCTCGCGAGCGTCAAGCTGTTGGACGACGGCTGGACCGTGGCGTAGCGGCCTAACGCGTCCCCTTGGCTATTGGCGGCTCAACGACGCGTCCGCTGCTGGCCGACGCACAATTCCTGCGTCTGTGGCTGGTGGGCGCCTGCACGGCGACGGCTCGTTGGCTCGAGATGCTGGCCGTCGGCATCTTCGTGTTCGAAGAGACCGGCTCGCCGCCGCTCGTGGCGGCGATGCTCATGCTGCGCATGCTGCCGCTCGCCTTGTTCGGGCTCTACGGCGGCGAGATTGCGGGTCGCTTCGACCGCAGACGCGTCCTCCTGACCACATTCGCAGCCTTGGCTGCGTTGGCCGCCGCATTGGCGGGGCTCGCGGCCTTCGGTCGACTCGCCGTCTGGCACGTTGCCATTGGCGCCTTCATCGCCGGGCTGGCCTGGGTGCTCGACTTCCCCGTGCGCCGAACCTTGCTGGCGGACATCGCCGGACAGGCAAGGCTCGGGGCGGCCATGAGCTTGGACACGGTGGCCAGTTCCGGAACGCGGGTGCTCGGCCCGGTTCTCGGCGGCACGCTGTACGCCGTGGCCGGCATGGACGGCGCCTTCGTGCTGACGGCGACGGCGTACGTGCTAGCGTTCGGCCTATTGTTCGGGCTCAAAGGCGTCGGGGGAACCGTCGCCGAGGTTTCCGGGCGGGCCATCGGCCGAATCCGCGGCGCTTTGCTAGAGCTGCGCGGCCAGCCCGTCCTCCAGGGGGTGCTGGCCACGACCGTGGTGTTCAACGTCTGGGGCTTCCCCGTGATCTCGATGGTGCCGGTGATCGGTGCCGACCAACTTCGGCTTGCGCCCTTCCAGATCGGCGTATTGGCCAGCATGGAAGGGCTCGGTTCGCTGCTCGGCGCGTTCCTGTTGGCCGCCTTCGCTCGGCGGCGCCAGTTCCGCCACTTGTACTTCTTCGGCGTGGCGGTCTACCTGGTCGCGGCCATGGGTTTTGCGAACTCCGAGAGCGCCGTGCTTTCCGGCGGTTTGCTCGTCGCGCTCGGCCTGTCGCTGGCCGCGTTCGCGGCCATGCAAAGCACGCTGGTGCTCTTGAACGCGCCGGACGCGAGCCGGCAGCGGATGATGGGGCTCCTGTCGGTGTGCATCGGCAGCGGGCCCTTGGGATTCGCCCACCTCGGTCTGCTGGCTGGCTGGGTCGGCGCCAGTGCGGCGTGCACGATCATCGCCTTCGAAGGCCTTGTCGTTCTGGCCGCTGCCGCCTGGAAGTGGCCGGGGCTCGTCGCCCGCGAAGTCGAGCGGTGACGGCGTGAGGCGCTAGGCTGGCGGACTCGCGCCGATCTCTCGGTCCAGGAACTCGAAGACACGCGTCCAGAGGTTCACCAGCGCTCGCTTGCCGAAAAACCCGTGGCCTTGGTCGCCGTCGGCCAGCCACTCCACCTCGTGGCCGGCAGCTTCGAGCGCATCGCGCATCCGGTGCGTATGGGCTGGCGGCGCGCGACGGTCCCGACCGCCATGCACCAGCATCACGCTGGCCTTGATGCGATCCGCGAACGTCACCGGGGATCTCTGCGCCAGCGCTTCGGGGTCGTCACCGATCACGCGACGAATGTAGTAGGTACCGGAGTTGCGCTGGCGTACGTCGCCCGATCTCTCCATCAGCGTCAAGTCGTAGATGCCGAACATGCCGACCACGCAGGCGTACAGGTCGCCTTCCCGGGCCGCGCCCATCATGGCGGAATAGGCGCCGAAGCTGCCGCCGCCCGCGCAGATCCGCTCGCGGTCCGCAACGCCGCCCTTGATCGCCCACAGGGTCGCGTCCGTGACGTCGTCCTGCATCAGGCCGCCCCACTCGCCGTAGCCCACGCCCTCGTAGCCGCGACCGTAGCCGGCGGAGCCACGGTAGTTCACCTGCAAGACCGCGTAGCCGCGGCTGGCGAGCAGCTGCACCTGCGTGTCGTAGCCCCAGGTGTCGCGGACGCCGTGGGGTCCGCCGTGGATCCATACCACGAGGGGTCCCGGCTTCTGCCATTCATCGGGAACGGTGAGGTAGGCGTAGATCGTGGCATCGTCGCGCGTGGAGATTTCGACCGGCTGCATCGCGGCCAGCTTCTCCGACGGCAAAGCGGGCCGGTTTTGCATGAGCGGCGCGATCTTGCCCGCCTCGGTGTCGATCAGCAGGAAGTCGCCGGGCTTGCGGTCGCTTCTCACCTCGGCGATCACGATCTTGTGGTCGCGCGTCATGCTGTTGAATGTGACGAGGTCGTCGGGAAACATGCGCGCCAGTTGCGCATGCTGACGGCTGAGCGCGTGCGCGGTGTCGAGATACTGGATGGCCGGATAGTGGTGGTCGAACTGGACAGCCCAGGCGCGCCTTCCCGTGAAGTCGTAGAAGACGCGGGAGACGTCGGCCTTGGGGTGGCGAATGATCGACTCGTGCGCGCCGGTCGCTTCGTCGTACAGGCTCAAGCCCACGGTGTCCAAGGTGCCGCGGGTGTCGTAGGTCAGCCAGGTGCCGGGACGCGTGCCGAACCAGATGGGCCGCCAGCCCGCTTCGTCCAGTCCGTAGCTCTCCACCAGTTCCCAGCGCTGGCCGACACGGCGGTGGATCTCCTGGCGATTGGTCTCGCTCACACCCGTACTGAACGCCACGTCGCCGTCGCGATCCGGGACGAATGCGCCTCGCGGTGCCGCACCGCGGGCGATTCGCTTGTCCCTGCCGGTGCGGACATTGAGTCGGTACGCCTCGGTGAACCGGTCCCTGGTTCGGTAGGTGATGACGTGGTCGGGATCCTGCGGCAGAAGGTAGGCAAGCCCGCCCGGCTCGAGTCGCGTGACCTTCCCGGTCTCGGCCTGCACCGTGAAGAGTTCGCCGGTGCGGCCCATGGCATCGCTTCCCCAAATGCGCCGCAGCAACTGAACGAGTACGAGGTCGTCGGCAACCCAGGACACGTCGGCCACGCCGCGCCGCTCGCTGAGCGCAAAGCTGACCGAGGTCTCCTTCTCCGGATAGGTGATGATGCGAAACCAGGCCTCGTCGTCGATGCGCACGATGGCGGCGAGATAACGCCCGGTCGGCGAGATGCGCACCATGTCGTTGACGTTGCCGGCGACGAAATCCTCGATCGCCGGCGGCTCGGACGCGGTGGCCCATGCAGAAACCAGTCCCGCGAGTGCAACGGCGGGCCATCGGCGGTGGAACTGGAACATCGTCCTTCTCCGAAGGTTGGCTCGAGGAGTCGAAGATGCTCTTTCGCAGTCCGGCGCCCTGTCAAGCGATCAGTGCGGTTGGCCATTAGGTGTTCGGATCACACCGACTGTGGAGGCGGCTTGGATGGAGGCCAGTTGGGGACACACGCGCGGCGTCCTAAAGCGTGTAGGCGACATCGCACGCGGCGGGTCAGGAAATCCGCGGTTGCGCCTAGGCGATGTCCTACGCGAGGCGCAGAGACCGCCCATCGACAGCGTCGCCCCGGGCGGCCACGGCGCTTGGCATGCCAGGGTTCGCGTCAAGGGCTAGGTCGGGGACCGCGCGCGAGCGGCGCGTCGGGCACGAGCTCGCCACCAATCGGGGCTCGCGGGAGGGGCCGGCAGATTGGCGCCGGTGTCGTCGGGGCTCCCGGGGGGAGCGGACGGATTCGCGGTCGCGAGGCCGTCCGGTCCGAAGCCCGGACGAAAGACAGGCGGGGTCAGGCGGGCAGCGGCGTCTCGCGGAGCTGCAGACCGCGCCGGTCGATCAAGTCGGCCAGCCGCCGCCTGGGTCCGTAGGCCCGGCGCCTGCCGAGCACGGCGTTGCGCGCCAGCCATTCGGCCACCCGGCCCGGGCGCTGGGCGGTCAGCGCGACGATCGCCTCGGCCATGGCGGGCACCATGCCGACGTAGTCGCGCTGGCTGATCGACGGGTACGGCAGCGGGCCGTTCGGCATTGCGGGCGCCCCGCGGGACAGTGACTGCTCCGGAGCCGTGCACGATCATCGCCTTCGAAGGCCTTGTCGTTCTGGCCATTGCGGCTTGGAAGTGGCCGGGGCTCGTCGTCCGCGAAGTCGAGCGATGACCGCGGGGGGCGCCACGTGGGCGGGCTCGTGCCGATCTCTTCCACCCGGTGGGGACACATGCGCACGGCGTCCTACGCCCTGCACGCCGCGCGACACCAGGCGGTATTCGCAGGCGTTGACGGGGTCGACGAGCAGTCGTCCCGGGGTGGTCATGGCGGCATCGTCGCGGTCCGACCGGGCGGTGTCACTGGCCGATGTCTCGAATTGCCGTGCGACATCGGCCCGGCGTCGCCGCTGCTCACCGGAAGCGCCGCGTGCGAGATGTCCTACGCGCTGTAGGACGCAATATGCGTGTGTCCCAATTGAACCACTACGACATAAAGAAAGCTAAAACAATACTTTGTGGACGGTTTGCCCACCTGCATAGGTGCAGTGAGCCGAAGGTGCTTCATGAACGCGCTCAGCGAGCCCAGCGCGCGCCGCGCGCGGAAGAGGCGGCCCGGTTTGCCGAGCAGCAGCCGCGCGCCTCCGGCTTGCGCTCCTCGACGACATCGCCGTTCTCCGTCGGCGGGAAGGCCTCCGCCCAGCGCCGCGCCACCTCCTCGTCGCTCCAGCGCCAGCAGGCGAGCGGATCGTCACGGGTGACCAGGTGGAAGTGGTTGCCCATGGTGCAGTAGGCGTAGACCTCGACTGCGAAGCAGGCACGCAGCGCGACACTAGGTGGCAGTCGCAGGCGTTGACGGGGTCGACGAGCAGTCGCCTCGGGGTGGTCATGGCGCCATCGTCGCGGTCCGGCCGGCCGTGTCGCTGACCGATGTCTCGGATTGCCGTACGACATCGGCCCGGCGTCGCCGCGGTTGTTCGGAAGCGCCGCGTGTGAGATGTCCTACGCGCTGTAGGACGCGGGAAGCGCGCGTCGCCAATTACCTTGGCTGGGTGTGCAGCTCAACCGACGGGCCCGAGCTCAGGCGGAGCCCGTCGTATCGAGCGTGAAAGGTCTGAGCGCTACAGCACGCTCCCTGCTAGCCCGATTGCGGCCATGGTGATCCCGATCGTGCCAAGGACCACTGCAATCACACCGAGCTTTTGGCCAAGCGACATCTTCACATCCATCCCCTTCATCGAAGGTACGCCCAGTAGAGGCACATGCCACTCCAGATCAAAGCATGGCCTCCATAGTACACCCCCAAAAGGCCGAGGGTGGTAGATGCGGGTTCGGGGATGATGGCGGCACCGACCCCTGCGGTGGTCGCGGCCACTCCGAATCCAAACCCCATCAGTGCGAGCGGGAGCGGGCAACTCGCCTCGCACTCCGCTAGGCCCTGCTGCGCTGATCGTAGGTTCTGGGTAATGCGCCGGATGTCGTCGTTGTTCTGGCCAGGCCCCCTGTGTTCGCGGCGTCCAACTCGGCTTGGAGCCTGCCGACTAGCTCTCGAAGTCCGGAGCAGTCGCCGCTCGCGTGTGCATCGCCGCCAACGGTCGGGATGGGCAGCACCGGGTTTGCCGGGAGTATCAGGCATGCCATTGCCAAGGCGACCGCTATCACTTGCGGTGTCGCCTTCGCCTTGGCCGCGAGCCCGGCTTGCTGTGCAACTCGTATCATGGGTGGTTCCTCACAGTTCATGTTTTGTTCCGAAGGTCGTTGCGAACTGCCGCTGGTGCTGACGGGCGTACTGCCATTGCCTTGAGCCAAGTCTGTCCGTCGGTCAGTCAGTGGCTCTGGGTCGGCTCCGCCGCGTCACTTCCCGCTAATCCGCTTCAGGGGAACCAATCCGGCGAGGAGAACGGCTCCGAGGCTTCTGCTCTTGCGTTTTCCGCACAGATACGTGTGAATACCTACGCACATGCCGATGGCCGGATCCGGCCTGCCGTTCGGCCAGGGCGACCGCGCATCGGTGGAACAAACGAACCAGAAGGAAACGAAATGGCGGATTTCGTCCGGGCCGAGTGGCGCCCAAACAGCAGCTACACCATCGACAGCGACGCCCACGACACGGCGACCTACCTCGCCGAAAGGGCACTTGAGCAGAGCACGCGCGATGCCTACGACCGCGCCGCGCGGGCATTCGACGATTGGCTGGGGAGCGCGCGCGAGAGCGACGCGGCGCTGGCGGAATACATCGGCGCGCTGTTCAACCGGGGTCTCGCCGCCGCCTCCGCGGAGACCGTCGTCGCTGCCCTGAAGGACCGCGCGAGACGGACGGGCCTTGCGTGCCCGGCGGGCGAGCGGACGCGGCAGACGCTGTGCGGGTACCGGCGCGAAGGGGCGGGACGCGGGCTCGGGCAGGTCGACGGCCTCTCCTGGGAGCACACCGACCGGATGGCGGAACTGGCGGAGCAGCGCGGCACGGGCGGTCTGCGCGACGCGCTGCTGGTACGGATCATGTCGGACTGTCTGCTGCGCGGGGCCGAGGCCGTGGCCCTCGACGTGTCCGACATCGCCTTCGCCGACGGCTGGCTGCGCGTGTACGTACGGCGCACCAAGACGGACCAAGAGGGACGGGGCGTCGTGTTCTAGGCCGGCGAGGAGACGGCGCGGCTGGCACGCCGGTGGTTGAAGGTGGCGGGCATCGCGGACGGGCCGCTGTTCCGCCCGGTGAACAAGGCGGGGCGCGCTGCGGACACGCGGCTGACGGTGCGCAGCGTGCGGAGCATCGTCAAACGGTGCGCCGAGAACGCGGGGACCGGCGGGCGCGTATCCGGACACTCGCTGCGGATAGGGGCCGCGCAGTCGCTGCGCGCGGCCGGCGCGACAATGGTGGACTTGATGGCGGCGGGACGCTGGAAGCGGGTTGACACGGTGGCTCACTACACGCGCGAGCAGGACGCCGCGAGCGGGGCGGTCGCATGCCTGCGATACGGTGCAGTGCCGCTGCCGCTGCGCCGCCGCGCGACGATGCCGGCGCTACTGTGCGAGCCGGGCGTCACGAGACGGGAATGGAAGCGGCGGCGCAAGGACGCGAAACGCGCCAGGAAGGCTGACAGAAGAGCATGGAAAAAAGCTCAAAAAGCGCTTGCACGGGCCTGAAAGGCCGTGATAGTTTCCTGAACAGCGGATTAGCGGAACGAACTCTAATTCGTTGTTTAAATTCATTTTTTCTGTCCTGATCGAATGGCTAAGGACAAGCGAGAACTCTCTACATCCCCGTTCGATAGGTCCGTCCACACAATCCCCAAGGAGTTGCTCGATGAACAAGGCGTCAAAGGTCGCGTGCAGTATTGGTTCGATCGGAGTCGTGGCGCTTGTCGTGGCGTGGTGGCTGACCACGACGCCGCCGTCCTCGAGTCCCGATACCGACGACCGGGAACCGGCGGAAACCGCCGACGTGGCGCTGGAGTTTGCTGCGGCCACCGTCGCGCAAATCGCGGCGGAGAGTGCGGGCGGCGGGGATGTTGCTCACGGCGCACACGAAACCGTTGAAGCGCCGCCCGGGTTCACCCCGCGTGCCCAGTCGAGTGGGGAATCGGCATCGAATCCGCCCGACGGATTCGAGTTCACGACGTTCCATGGCGAGATGTCCACCGCACGGATGACGTCACTCGACGTCACTCCGGCACCGGATCCCACCGCCGATCAAACCTGGCTGGCCAGCGGGACCGGCGCCCGCGGTCTCGCCGGCCAAGCCATGGCGGCAGGCCGGGATTGGACCTTCGGCTGGGTTGCCATCAACGCCGATGCCGACCGTGCCACATTGATGGGGCGCTTGAGCGCGGCGGGTGCGGAGGTCCTCGGTGCATCGGGGACCTTGCTGCGAACGCGTTTGCCGGGTGACATCGCGCGCCTGGAAGAGATCGCTGCGATTCCCGGCGTCGCTGGCCTGGGCCCCACGCCGCTCGCGGCCAAGCTCTTTGAGCCAAGCGACCCGAATACCGGCTTCCGGGCCGTGGATGGCCTGGTGCCGACCTTCGTCACCTTGATGGACGACGATCCCGACGGACGTTTCCGCCAAGCGTTGACAGACTTGGGCGGCGTGGTCGGCCGATTCGATCGGAGCATCCGCGTCTATCCCGCCAACTTCCCGGTGGCCGTTCTCGACACTGTTGCGGCTGCCGACTTCGTGCTCGCCGTCGAGCCGGTCGGTCTGGTCAAGGCGAGTCACGCCTCGGCCGTGCCGGCCATGGGTGCGGACGCCTTGCGGACCTACAACCGGGGCACGGGCCTGTTCTCCGGGATCGGTGGTGGGTCGGTACCGGTGGGCGTGATGGATTCTGGTCTGAACATCCGCCACGAGGACATCGGCACGGGCCGGCGGAGCATCTGCGGGGCGAACTTCGCGACCTTTTTCTCCTTCTTTGACCGCGAGGAGGATCAGGATCTGTGGGTCGATGCCGGTCTGCACGGTACCCACGTGACAGGCACGCTGTCGGGCAACGGCACCGGGGGACCGCAACACGCCGGAATGGCCCCGCTGGTTCAGGACATCCGCTTCGCCAAGGTATTGACCACGTTTGGTACGGGTTCCGTGTTGGGCATCATGCGGGGGATGGACTTCATGGCGGAGCAGAGCACCTGCGGCCCGGCCACCACGCCAGCCGTTCGCCCACTCGTGGTCAACATGAGCTTGAGCCGGAGCTTCCCCGAGTGGGACGGCAAGAGTGCGAGCGAGCGCAAGCTCGACGCCGTCGTCTGGAACAACCGCCAGCTCTACGTCGTGGCGCAGTCCAATGGCGGCTTCATCTCGTATAGCGACTACGCGAGCGCCAAGAACTCGCTCGCCGTCGGGGCCGTCGAGGACAGCGGCGACCTCGCCAACTTCAGCAGCCATGGTCCGACTGCCGACGGCCGACTGAAGCCGCAGGTGGTGGGGAATGGTGTGAGCATCGATTCGCCCCGCGGCGAGGGCCGACGGTCTGGCTATGTCCGGTTCAGCGGCACCAGCATGTCGTCGCCCGCTGTCGCCGGCGTGGCGGCGCTGCTGATGGATGCCGCCCCGGAATACCGCGAACAGCCGGCCGCAGTGCGTGCTCGGCTCATGGCGAGTGCGATCCGCCCGGATGCGTTCTTGGACGATGTGACCCAGTTCCCGCTGCACAACAGCGATGGCCCCGGACCGCTGCAGCATCGCTATGGTCTCGGCAAGGTCTCGGCCCGCACCAGCGTGTTGAATCGCGACGAGGCCGACGGCTGGTTCGGCGGCGCGGCGGTCATCGAGGTCGGGGATGGCGAGTACGGCTACCGCGACATCGAGGTTCCGGCAGGAGCGAGCCGACTGGACATCGTGATGACGTGGGACGAGCAGCCGGCGGACACGTTGGCTTCGACCGTGGTCAACGACCTCGACCTTTGGGTCGATCGCGACGCGGATTGCGCGGCGTCGCAGCCGGCCGCCTGCGGCAACGCCGCGTCCCGGTCGATGAAGGACAACGTCGAGTGGCTGATTCTCCGCGATCCCCTGCCGGGCACGTATCGGCTCAAGGTGGTCCCGAAGTACGCCCGTACCGACACGCCCCGCGCCGCGTTGGCGTGGACGGTCATCCGCGGGCCTTCCACGCCGCAACTCGCCGTTAGCACCGATGCCGCGGTCGCGGCGGAGCCTGGCCGACCGTTCGAGGTCGAAGCCACTGTGACCACCGACGGCTACGTTGCGGCCGGCACCATGCTCCGCGTGGACTGTCGGGGCGAGGATGCCGAGATCTGCGAGCGGGTCGAACTGCTGGCCCCCAAGGCGAGCGACGCGTTGCGCGAAGACGCCGTGAACCGGACCTTGGCCGGCGAGTCGGGCGACGCCATTGCGCTCGGCGAGGTCGCCGTGGGCGAGCAACAGACCGTGAGGCTGGTGTTCAAGCAATTCCCGTCGGCCGCGCGGTTCCGCCTCTTTCTCACCGCGTCGGCGTGGAATGCGACGTCGGCTTCGGCCTCGGTTGACGTCGCGATCGGCGAGTCCGACGTCCCGGCGACACCGGCTGTTTCGCCGCCGGCCAACGACCACTTCGCGACGGCAATGGAGTTGGTCGGCGATGCGGGGAGCCGTGACTTCGATCTGCTCCTGGCAACCCCCGAGCCTGGCGAACCAGCTTTCACGCAAGGCTTGCTGGACGACCTGGGCAGGTTCCAGAGTCAACGTCGCCCACGGTCGCTGTGGTATCGCTGGCGAGCGCCCACGACGGACTTGGTCCGCTTTTCCATCCCGGGCTCGGGCGGCGGCATCGGCGACGACATCCAGTTGGACGTCTTCGAAGCCCACGGGCTCGGCATGTCCGACCTCGAACACATCGCGGCCAAGTTCGGTGGCGGGTTGACGTTTGCCGCACGACGTGGCCAAACCTACGCCGTCCGCCTCGCTGTGACGCGTGCGCAGTTGTTCGAGTACGGCCCGGCTGCCGAGGGTCCGATCCGCCGTCGGCCGGTGGAGCCGCTATCGCTCCATTGGCAGCGTGCGTCGCTACCGGCAAACGACAACTTCGAACTCGCGACGGAGCTTGGTGGGGAGAGCGGCGAGCATGCCGGCACCAACTTGAGTGCAACCGAACAGCCGGGCGAACGGCTGCAACCCATGGCCGCGAGCACATGGCACCGGTGGACGGCGCCAGCCGACGGCGACTACGGCTTCCGCGTCGACCGCCGGCACCTGAACGTGACGGCCTTCACGGGCGATGCGGTGGACCAACTGCGGCTGGTCTCGGGAGAGCCGGGCGACGCGGCCGTGTTCCCGGCGCAGGCTGGGGAGACCTACACCATCGCGGTTGCGGCGCACAACGCGTTCTCATCCGGCAGCGACTACAACCTGAGCTGGGGACCCGAGCAGCGCGACTTCGGCACTAACGACGACATGGCGAACGCCGAACCCATGCTCGGGGCGCCCGCCTTCTTCCATTTCGGACTCGCAGACTTGTCATCGGCCACCGTCGAACCGGGCGAACCGGTGCAAAGCGGAGTCAGGACCGCGTGGTGGACGTGGCGGGCACCGCTCACGAGCCGCTACACCTGGCGCGCCGCGGCGCTGTTCGACGAGACGCTGGCGCTGTCCGTCGTCGAAGTCGGCGACAGCCTCGTCCCCTTGGGCGAGAGTTCCGGCGACCGCCAGACCGAACAGTTGGTGTCCTTCGACGCCGTGGCGGGTCGGCAGTACCTGATCTCCGCGGGGCTGCCGGTCGACCAGGGTTTCGTCTCGACTGTACCCGGGCCGATCAGCTTCGAGTGGGGGCCGACGCCGGCTAACGATGAGTTGGCCTCGGCCGGAGTCATGACCGGGGTTTCCGGAACCGTCGTCGGCTCGAATCTCTTCGCCACGGTCTCGGCTGGCGAGCCGGTGGGGCAGCTTGGCGACTCCTCCGTGTGGTGGACCTGGGACGTCCCGGAGTCCCGGTGGTACCGCGTTGCACTCGCCGACCGGTTTGGCGCCAGCGTCGTGTCTGCGTTCGAGATGCATGCGGATGGCACGTTGGCGCACGAGCCCGTTGCCGTCAGCCGCCGTCTGCCGGATTCCATCCTGGTATTCCGTGCAGAAGCGGGCGAGCGCTACGCTCTGCGCGTGGGCACGGACGGGACTGCGAGAGGCAGTGAGTTCGCGCTGAGCTGGGCACCGAACGGGTCGCCGACCTGGCTCAAGTACGCCGGGGCGGTGGCCGACGGCGATGTTGATCCGGGCGGCAGCATCCTCGATCTCGCCTCCCCGGACAGCATCGCGCTCAACGACGACGGCAGCGAGTTGTACGTCGCGACGGAATCCGGCCTGCAGGTCTTTTCCCGACGGACGGGCAATGGCGCATTGAGCCACGTGCAGACGCTGGACGGGGTCGACGACAGCGCAGCACTGTTCTGGGATGCGCACGGTTCGGCGGTGATTTCGGTCGCCTGCTCCGGCGTCCACAGGTTCCCATCGGCCGAAACCGGGCCCGGGCTGGACGAGGGCATGGAGATCGCGGGCGTCGTTCCCTGCATCGGCGGCGAGCTTCCACCGGGGACGGTGTTGCGCGACGCGAGCGGTGCCTTCGTGCACTTCGTCGGCCCACTCGGCATCGTGACGTTGCGCTTCAACGAGGATCGCACGGCGGTCGAACTGGCGGGCGGTGTCCCGGTCTTCGGCATCACCGCGGCGGCGCTGGGGAGTACCGACGAGTTCCTCTACGTGGCGACCGGCCAGGGGTTGCAGGTTTTTCACCGGGATGTAGCCACCGGGGCGCTCGCGCCAATCAGCGCGTCCGCGACGGACATTCCGTTGACCCTGTTGCTCGCGGAGCGGTCTGGGCGCTACCTCTTCGGGGTGACGGAGGAACGCGGGGTCGCCGCATTCGACCTCGTCGATCCCACGGCGCCGGCGTTGGTCGCGCAGAGCGCGGGCGTCGAGCCCGAGTTCGACCCGTTCATCGTCGTGGATCCGTCGACCACCTTCATTGGCTTCGGCGAACCGGTCTGCGCGTTCGCCGATACACGGGAGCGGACCATGACGGTGGACGTCCTGTGCCGCGACCTTGCGCTCGGCCGGCGACTCATGCCGGGCGACCCGACCTTGCGTCAAGAGGAGCTGTTGCACCCGGGTGGCGTCGACGCGTTCGACAACAATCTGCCGTACTTCAGTTTCGATCGCGGCTTGGCGGCAACGCCGGACGGACGTCACATCTACGCGTCGGCACCGCGCGGGATCATGATCTTCGAACGCGCGGGGAGTCGCTAGGAGCACGGTCGGGCGTAGTCAGGCGGGGTGCGGACAGCCTGCGTCCGCACGCCGCTTGAGACGCCCCCGGGTCAGCCCTCGGCGCACCGGCTTGCTATAGTCGCGCCGTGATCGTCGAACTTGGGCACTTCGCCACCGTCGTCGCGTTCGTGATGGCGCTGGCGCTTGCCGGCATCGGGTATTGGACCGCGTGGGAAGGGGTCTGGCGGCGGACCGCGGAGACGCTGGCGTGGGCGCAATCCGGTGCCATCGCCTTGGGTTTCGCGGCACTTGTGTACGCGTTCGTGACCAGCGACTTCTCGGTGCTTTACGTCGCGGAAAACTCGAACACGGCGCTGCCTTGGTACTACCGCGTGAGTGCCACCTGGGGCGGCCACGAGGGTTCGTTCCTGTTGTGGACGCTGGTCACGGCCGGATGGACGGCCGCGGTGGCCTTGAGAGGCACCCGGCTTCCCGACGACATCCTCGGCCGGGTTCTGGGCACTCTCGGGTTGCTGAACGCCGGCTTCCTGCTCTTCCTGCTGGCGACCAGTTCACCGTTCGAGCGCTTGGTCGGAGGGCCCCTGGAAGGCTCCGACCTGAACCCGTTGCTGCAGGACTTCGGCCTGATCGTCCACCCGCCGCTCCTCTACGTTGGCTACGTGGGCTTCGCGGTCGCGTTTTCGTTCGCGGTGGCGGGTCTGGCCTCCGGTCGCCTCGATGCGGCCTGGGCGCGGTGGACGCGGCCGTGGACGAACGTCGCCTGGGCGTTCCTCACCGTGGGCATCGCACTCGGGAGTTGGTGGGCGTACTACGAACTCGGCTGGGGCGGATGGTGGTTCTGGGATCCGGTGGAGAACGCCTCGTTCATGCCCTGGTTGGCGGGTACCGCCCTGGTGCACTCGCTGGCCGTCACCGAGAAACGGGGCGCGTTCAAGAGCTGGACCGTGTTCCTCGCCATCGCCGCCTTTTCGCTGTCGCTGCTCGGTGCCTTCATCGTGCGCTCGGGCGTGATCACTTCGGTGCACAGTTTCGCGGCCGACCCGGAGCGCGGGCTGTTCATCCTCTGGCTGCTCGTGTTGGCAGTCGGCGGGGCGCTCGTGCTCTACGGTTTGCGCGCGCCGGCCATCGGCAGTTGGGCGCGCTATGAGGGTTTGTCGCGGGAGTTCATGCTGCTCGCCAACAACCTGCTGCTGGTCCTCGCGCTTGCCGTGGTCTTGATCGGGACGTTGTACCCGCTCGCCTACGAGGCGATCACCGGCGGCGAGAAGATGTCGGTGGGGGCGCCGTACTTCAACACGTCGTTCGTACCGCTGGCCCTCGTGTTGGCCGCCGCGCTGGCGGTGGCGCCGATCGCAAGGTGGAAGCGAACGCCGCTCGGGCTCTTCGCACGGGCCGGTGTGGCCTTCGCGATCGCAGTAGGGCTCGGAGTGCTCCTGCCGCTGGCGTTGACCGGAACGATCAAGCTCGGAGCGGTTGTTGCGGTCGCGGCCGGCATCTGGATCGCCTCGGTGCTCGTCGTCGATCTGCGCCATCGTCGCGGCGCTTGGACGCGCGCCTACCTGGGCATGGTACTCGCACATTTCGGCTTTGCCGTCAGCATGGTCGGAATCGGCGTCACCAGCCAGTTCTCCCATGAACTGGACGTCAAGCTGGCCGTGGGGGAATCCGCCCAACTGAACGGTGTCACCTACCTGTTCCGCGACTTGCGCGCGGTGCAGGGTCCGAACTACGTCGCCGACCAGGGCGTTTTCGTGACCGACAGCGGCGTCACGCTCCGCGCCGAGAAGCGGCGCTACGCGGCGGGCGGGCAGGTCATGACGGAAGCGGGGATCGCGGCCGGCTTCGCCCGCGATCTGTACGTCGCGCTGGGGGAGCCGCTCCCGGACGGCGCCTGGGGTGTACGCATCAACGACAAGCCGCTGGTTCGTTGGGTCTGGCTCGGTGCCTTGCTGATGGCAGCCGGAGGCGTGCTGGCCGTACTCGATCGGCGCTATCGACGCCTAGGTCGGCGCGCGCGGCCGTCGCCGCAAACCGCCGCACGTGCCGCTCCGGCTACCGGGGCACAAGCGATTTCGTGAACCGCGCTCGGCTGTTTGCGCCGCTCCTGGGGTTCGCGACGCTCGCCGTCGTGCTCTACCTGGGATTCAGCCTGCGCGATCCACACCTGCTGCCGTCGGCACTGCTCGATCAGCCGTTCCCGTCCTTCGACCTGCCCGTACTCGGCAGCGGCGACCGCCGCGCGACTCGTTTGGACCTCGTGGGCGAGGTCCGATTGGTCAACGTCTGGGCAACCTGGTGCCCGACCTGTCTCGCCGAGCACGACGAACTCAAGCGTATCCGCGACACCGGCCTGTCCGTCGTGGGTATCAACTACAAGGACGACTCGGCCGACGCCGTGGCGTGGCTCGCTCGGCACGGCGACCCGTACGCGTTCAGCGTGGTGGACACCGACGGCGATCTCGGCGTGGACCTCGGGGTCTACGGGGCGCCTGAGACATTCCTGTTGGATGTCGACGGCGTCATCCGCTACAAGCATGTCGGCGCGGTCGACGAGATGGTTTGGCGTAAAGAAATCGCGCCGGCGATCGCGGCGATCCAATGAAGGCGCGCGAATTCATGGATCGGGCGATCCGCGTGGCGCTGCTGCTGGCGTTTGCGACCTGCCTAGGCGCATCGGCGATCGACAGCTTCGACTTCCCGGATCCCGAGGCCGCCGCGCGCTACCAACGCCTGCTCGCCGAGTTCCGCTGTCCGAAATGCCTCAACGAGTCGCTGGCCAGTTCTGGCGCGCCCATTGCCGTGGACCTCCGCCGTGCCGTCCGCCGCCTGATGGAGGAGGGTGAATCGGACGCGGCGATCCGCGCCTACCTGCAGCAGCGCTACGGCGATTTCGTGCTCTACGACCCGCCGCTCAAGGCTTCGACCTGGCTGCTCTGGTTCTCACCCGTCTTGCTGCTTGCCGTCGTCGTGGGGTTGCTGGTGCGCGCGGCACGGCGGCGCGCGCCCGCCGCGTTGAGCGAGGTGGACAGCGACCGGGTGCGGCGTCTGCTGGACAATAGCTGATGGTTGAAGTCTGGCTAGGTGCGGGGGCGCTGGCGCTCGCGGCCTTGGCGGTGGTCGTGGCGGGCGCGCTGCGCCGACCCAGACCGGAGCCCGGCGACGAGGCGGGTGCGTTGCTTGCCGACCGCCGAGCAGAGATCGCCGCGGAAGCGCGCGTTCAGGACATGCGGGGGGACGAAGTCGCGGCGCTCGAGCAGGAATTGGCGCTCGAGTTCATCGGCGGGACTACCACGGATGAAGACCGTGCGGAGCCGTCAGCGGGGGAGCGCGAGGGGCGTGCCCCTCGCGAGAAAGAGCCCTCAGCGGGGGAGCGCGAGGGGCTTGCCCCTCGCGAGAAAGAGCCCTCAGCGGGGGAGCGCGAGGGGCGTGCCCCTCGCAAGAAAGAGCCCGTCGCGACTGCCGCCCGGCCGCCTTTGCTGCCATTGGTGGGCGGTTGCGTGGTGGCCGTTGTGTTGGCCATCGGGCTGTACGCGCTTTGGGGCGAACCCGATGGGCCGACGCTGGCTAATGCGACCGCGCTGATGGCGGACAACGATGCCACCCCGGAAGCGTTGGCCGATCTGGAGCGCGTCTTGGCTGCTCGTGTGGCGCGCCGGCCGGACGATGGCGACGCCTGGTTCTATCTCGGTCACCTGCGGATGAGGTCCGCGGACTACGCCGGTGCGGCGGAGGCCTTCGCAGCCCTGCATGAGCTGACCGGGGGCAACGAACAGATCGACCTGACCTGGGCGCAGGCCGGCTTCCTGGCGGCGGGCGGCGTGCTCGACGAGGCGACGCTAGAGATCGTCGAGCGAGTGCTCGGACGCCGGCCGGAACATGCCAACATGCTGGAATTGCTGGCCATGGACGCGATCCGCCGGTCTTCATACGCGAACGCCGTGGGCTTCCTCGAGCGCGCCTTGCGCCAGCCGCTTATGGACAGCCGGCGAGCCTTGCTGGACGAAACCCTGGCACTCGTGCGTGCTCGCCTCGATGCCGCGCGGCCGCTCATCGAGGTGACGGTGGAGGTCGCAGGCGCGCCACCACCGTGGCTCACCGTGTTAGCACGCCCGGTTGGCGGGGGCATGCCCTGGGTGGTTGTTCGGCGACCGGCCAAGGCGACGCAGACCTTGACCCTTGACGATGCCGTTAGCATGGCCGCCGTGCGACCGCTGTCAGAATCCGGCCCGGTGGAGGTGGTGGCCCAGCTATCGGACACCGGCGCCGCTGGCGACAGTGTCGCGCAGGTCGTGTCTGAAACGGTGAATCCCACCGCCCAGCCCCGGGTCCATCTCGCCCTGGGTGTCGCGTCGCCTGGCGTGTCAGCCGGCGTCACCGTGCATGTGGCGACCGACGCCGTGTTGGGCCCTGACACGCCGGTGTTCGTGATCGTCCGGCGGCCCGACGTGCCGGGGCCAGCCGTGGCAGTTCGACGTCTGGTGGTTGGCGACTTGCCGGCGCGAATCACCCTCACCGATGACGACGCGATGTTGCCCGGCATCAGGCTGTCCGACCTCGGGGCGCTCGACGTGGTGGCGAGAGCGAGTCTCGGTGGGTCGCCGACCTCGTCGAGCGGCGACATCGAGAGCGCTGTCGCGCGGACCCGACTTGGTGCCGAAGCGGTCGCGCTGCATATCGAGCACGTCGTCCCCTAGGCTTACACTGCGCTGATGGGTCGGATGGGAACGGAGTCTTCGCGTGTTGGACCTTAAGCCCGGTAGCGTGGTGTTGTCGCCGCATGGCCGCACATTCGTCGTTGACGACGCCTTGGCGTCAGCCTTTCGGCCGGGCGACCGGGTACTGGCCAACGACGTTGCGGGACTTCTGCATGTGCCCGAACAGGAACTCACGCGCGCCCGGGACGCGGTGGATCGTGCCGCAGGCGCATTCGAGGCGATGCACGCGGTCGCGGACGATGCCGTGGTCGCCTTCTACGGCGAGGCCGCGCGGGCGCTGGAGGACGACGGTGTGTGGGAACGGATCGCCGCCGTCAACGCCGAGGACGTGGCGAGTGCCCGTCGTCGGGGCCGTTCGACGACCCGCCTGGGCGTCTCGGACGCGATGCGCGCGAAGATGATCGAGGGCTTAAGCGGCTGGGCGGCGATGCCCTCGCGCCGGGGCGCCGTGCTCGAAACCGTCCAGCACGATGGCTTCCGCATCGAGATGATCGGTGCGGCCCTCGGCATCGTCGCCTTCGTCTTCGAAGGCCGTCCGAACGTGCTGGCGGACGCCTGCGGGGTGCTCCGCGGTGGTAATGCCGTCGTCTTCCGCATCGGCGCGGACGCGCTTGCCACCGCGCGGGCGATCATGTCACTTGCCATCGAGCCCGCCTTGACGGCGACAGGGTTGCCCGCAGGGGCCGTCTCGCTTCTCGACAGCAGGGCGCACGCGGCGGGCTGGGCCCTCTTCATGGACAGTCGCCTGGCGCTCGCCGTGGCCCGCGGTTCCGGGCACGCGGTCAAAACCCTCGGCTCGTTGGCGCAAAGCGTCGGCACGCCGGTCAGCCTGCACGGCACCGGCGGCGCGTGGATCATGGTCTCGGAATACGCGGCAGATCGCGACGTCCACGACGCGGTCGTGCGCTCGCTGGACCGCAAGGTCTGCAATACGCTCAATACCTGCTGCGTGGTCGGCGGTGCCGACGGCGCACATCGCGGCTCGATCGTACTTGGCGCGCTCCAGGAGGCCGCCCGGACGCGCGGCCATCCGTACAAGCTGCACGTCGTCGAAGGCAGCGAACGGCTGGTGCCGGCGGAGCTCTTCGAGCACACCGTGAACATCGCGCGCGCCGACGGCGCCGTCGCCGAACCGCAGGCCGAGACGATCGCCATGGATCGTCTCGGCACGGAGTGGGAGTGGGAAGAGGCGCCGGAGATCACCTTGCTCGGCGTGGACTCGATCGACCAGGCGGTCGGCCTCTTCAACCGCTACAGCCCGCGCCTCGTGGCCTCGCTCATCTCGAGCGCGCCCGCGGAACAGGAGCGGTTCTTCTCAGCCTTGGATGCACCGTTCTCGGGCGACGGCCACACGCGCTGGGTGGACGGCCAGTTCGCCCTCAACAAGCCCGAACTGGGTTTGTCGAACTGGGAGAACGGACGGTTGTTCGGGCGCTCCGGCGTGCTGACCGGCGATAGCGTCTACACGGTGCGTACGCGCTACGTGACCGAGTAAGTTGCCTTCAGTCGTGCCGTAGCGCCTCGATCGGGTCGAGCTGCGCCGCCCGCCGCGCGGGCCAGATGCCGAAGAAGAGCCCGACGCCGACGCTGAACACCACTGCGAGCAGTACCGCTTCGAGGGAGATGTACACGTTCCAGTTGGCGAACTCGATCAACGCCCAGGCGCCACCGGCGCCGAGTGCGATGCCGAGCACGCCGCCGAGGGCGCCGATGGTCAGCGCCTCGATCACGAACT
>JAPOVK010000051.1 GCA_026708185.1 Gammaproteobacteria bacterium
TGAGGGCTCTTCCTTGCGAGGGGCGGGCCCCTCGCGCTCCCCGGCTGAGGGCTCTTCCTTGCGAGGGGCGGGCCCCTCGCGCTCCCCGGCTGAGGGCTCTGGCGTTGTCATCCGTCCCCCGCCCAAGCGAACTCGAGTGACCCGGTAGGTTGTCCGTCCGGGACCGGCACGGCAGCGAGCGGACTGCCCATCGAAAGCAGCTCCTCGAGTTGCGCGACGCTGGACCGGGAATGCAGGTGCAACGTCAGCACGTCACGCGCCACGGCTTTGACCTCCATGCGCTCGATGTATTCGCGTGATCGCAGGTAGTCAAGCACGGACGCGTAGGCCGCAATGGTCGACGCTCCGCGGATGGTGACGGTGATTGCGTCCAATCGGCCACCGACCGCAAACCGCTCGGCAAGCGCGTCCGCGACGGTGTCGACGCCGGCGGCGACCGCCTGCGGTGCGGCCGCCGCGCGCCCATGCGATAGGCTCGCGACACCCGCCGACCGCGCTTCCCAGTCCGAGACCCAGACTCCGTCGGCGCGCTGAACCACGCGGCCAACCACGATCAGATCCGGATTGTAGCGCGCCGAAGCGCTCTCGATGGCCGCCCAGAATCGTCCCCATACGGTCGTCGGCGTTGTGGCATGGTCGGCCAAGTCCATGACCGGCAACGACACCACCAACCCACGTTCCCGTGCACGACTTCGCACGGAGCCGAGCAACTCGTCGCCGCTGCTCGCGGAGACGATCCGTCGCGCCCCGTCCTGCTCGACGGCCACCCAGACCAGGACGGTCGGCCGGTCCGCACCCCAAACCGGCAGAGCGGCACGGCGCAACAGCGCCAACACCGTCGCCGGCTCGTAGTGCAAAGCCACGACCATCTGCTCCGGCGCATCGCTGTCGACATCCCCGGAGACCTGCGAGCGCCCCGGCCGCGAGCGCATGGAGAACTCGAACCGGCCGTAGTACTTCTCCGGCTCGCGAAGGGCCGCTTGGATCTCCGGATTGGCGGGCAACTCGGCCATGCCGGTGATCCGGACGAGCAACTCACGAAGTCCCGTCCGCGCGGCGCGTTGCCGTTCGGCTTGCGACGCGACCGGCACCTCGACATCGTAGAGCCACGGTACAACGGCCGCATCCACCCTGACGACCGATGTCGCTAGCAGCAAGGCTAAGGTGCGGGCGAGGGATTTCACCGGAGTACTTCGGTCCGCAGCGACGGGGGCCATTTTAAGCGCCCCATCGCCGGGTGCGGCACAGCCTCGCTCCCGGGAGAATTCGCGTAGCGAATTCCCGGGGCGACCGCGAAGCGGTCGCGTCTGCTAGGGTGGTGCAACAAGCCAAACGGGAGTGGCCATGGGCCGCCTGACCTATCGGGAAGCGGGCGTCGATATCGACGCCGGCAACGAACTCGTCCGACGCATCAAGCCGCACGTCGCGCGCACGCACGGACCCGAACTCCTGACCGGTCTCGGCGGGTTCGCGGCGGCAAGCGCGCTGCCAGCGGGATACCGGGACCCGGTGCTGGTCACGGGCACCGATGGCGTCGGCACCAAGCTGCGCCTCGCCATCAACTACGATCGCCACGACGACGTCGGTCAGGATCTCGTCGCCATGTGCGCCAACGACGTGCTGGTCGTCGGCGCGCAACCGTTCCTGTTCCTCGACTACTACGCAACCGGCGCCTTGGACGTCGACGTGGGCGAACGCGTGATCGCCGGGATCGCGCGCGGCTGCGAGATTGCCGGCTGCGCGCTCGCCGGCGGCGAAACGGCGGAAATGCCCGGCTTCTACCAGGCCGGCGACTACGACTTGGCGGGCTTCTGCGTCGGTCTCGTCGAGCGTGACAAGCTGGTCACCGGGGAGTCCGTCGCCGCCGGCGACCTGCTGATCGGGCTTCCATCGAGCGGCCCCCATGCGAATGGCTACTCGTTGATCCGGCGCATCCTTGCCGACCAAGGCACGGCCACGACGGCCTACATAGAGCAGTTGCTCGCGCCGACCCGCATCTACGTGCGCCCGGTTACGCCCGTGCTCGAATACTGCAAGGGCATGTGCCACATCACCGGTGGCGGCTTCGTCGACAACCTGCCGCGTATGTTCGCACCGGGGCTCGCCGCCGATGTCGACCTCGACGCCTGGTCGCGACCGGCGGTTTTCGCCTTCCTGCAACAGGCCGGCAACATCGACGACATGGAGATGCTGCGCACGTTCAACAACGGCATCGGCTACGTGCTTTGCGTCGCCGAGAGCGAAGCGGACGCGGTTTGCGGCGCGCTGGAAGCAGCGGGAGAGACGGCCCTGGTGATCGGGCGAATGGTGGACGAGGCTGCGCGGCCGGTCACCGGGCACCTACGCGTCGGCCACGACGGCGCGACGCTCGGCTAGATGCCTTGAGAGCGCCGAATGTTGACACTTGGGTTGCATTTCCGACGGCGGCGGGAGAACGCGCAAGCGTTCTCGATCGCGTCGCCGTCAGGCGACGCGCCTAGGCGACCTCCGCCGTCGATTTTGCTTATGCTTGGGCAACGACGATGGGGCGACTAGACGAGGGGAGCATGTCCGCAGCGCTCAAACTGATTGAAACGACGACTCTCGACGCGGAGCTTATGACTGGCCGCACGGGCGTGCGCATCACCGGCGTGGCCATACCCGAAATGACCGACGAGCAGGTCGAGGAAGTGCGCTGGCTGGTCGGCGAATACTGCGTCGGCGTCTTCCCGGGGCAACACCTCGAACCCAAGCAGCAGCGCGACTTCATCGCCCGCTTCGGCAAGGTGACGGTGACCCCCGGGGTGAACATGCGCACCGAGTACGACATGGTTCACAAGGTCGCGGACCGCGGCGACCCGGACCGCCCCGTCTCAGGTGGCTTCCACACCGACACGTGCTTCGTAGAGAAACCCCCTTCATTCTCGTCGTTGAACGCGATCGAGGTCCCGCGTCACGGCGGCGACACGATGTTCTGCAATCAGTACATGGCGTACGAATCGCTGTCCGATGTGATGAAGGGATGGCTCACGGGCCTGCGCCTGAAGCACGTGGTGAGCGGCACGGACCGGCCGGAGGAGTGCCCGGATCCCGTCTGGCACCCCGCCGTTCGGACACATCCGGTGACAGGCCGGAAGGCGCTGTACGTCACGTTTGCGGACCGCTGCATCGAGGCCGAGGGGATGACCCCGGCGGAAGGCAAGAACCTGATCGACTTCCTCTACAGGCACTCGCTCAAGGACCACGCGATGTACCGTCACCGCTGGCAGGTCGGCGACTTCGCCATGTGGGACAACCGCTGCGCGCTGCACGCGGCCGTCTACGACCATGGCGAGCAGCCCCGCGTGCTCTACCGCGTGATGTGCGAGGGCGAGAAGCCGTTTGAGTGAGCGCAGTCTAGGTGCGCGGTAGTTGCACCCCGCGCTGTCCCTGGTACTTGCCGCCGCGGTCGCGATAGGAGGTCTCGCAGACCTCGTCGCTTTGCAGGAACAGTAGCTGCGCAACGCCCTCGTTGGCGTAGATCTTGGCCGGCAGGTTGGTCGTGTTGGAGAACTCCAAGGTGACGTGGCCCTCCCACTCCGGCTCGAGCGGGGTCACGTTGACGATGATGCCGCAGCGCGCGTAGGTCGACTTGCCGACGCAGAGCGTGAGCACGTCGCGGGGGATGCGGAAGTATTCGACGGTGCGCGCCAAGGCGAACGCATTGGGAGGGATGATGCAGCTCTCCCCCGCCACGTCCACGAAACTGCGCGCGTCGAAAGCCTTGGGATCGACCGTCGCCGAGAAGATGTTCGTGAAGACCTTGAACTCCGGGGCACAGCGGACGTCGTAGCCGTAGCTCGACGTGCCGTAGGAAATCACCTGCCGGTCGCCGACCCGACGCACCTGGTCGGCCTCGAACGGCTCGATCATGCCGGACGCCGCCATGTCCCGGATCCAGCGGTCGGACTTGATGGTCATTGATCGTCCATCACGATGGTGGGCGGTGGCGTGACATTGGCCGCGTTGCGCCACAGTTCGGCCGCCGCCCGGCGGGCGCAGTCCACGTAGAGCGCGGCAACGCGCCCCGCCGGGTCGGCCACCACCGTCGGCGTGCCGCCGTCGGTCGACTCCCGGATTCGCGGGTCCAGCGGAAACTCGCCCAGCACCGGTACGCCGTACTCGCCGGCCACCCGGGCACCACCGCCGTGGCCGAAAAGTTCGTGCCGCTGGCCGCAGCCGCCGCACTCGAACCAGCTCATGTTCTCGACGATGCCGAGAATGGGGATGTCGACCTTGCGGAACATCTCGATGCCCTTGCGCGCGTCCAAGAGAGCGATGTCCTGCGGTGTCGTGACGATGACCGCACCGCTCACCTTGGCTTGCTGGGAAAGCGTGAGCTGGATGTCGCCCGTGCCGGGTGGCATGTCCACGACCAGGTAGTCCAACCCGCCCCACGCGGTCTGCCCGATCAGCTGCTGCAACGCCCCGGAAGCCATCGGGCCGCGCCAGACCATGGGCGTGCGCTCGTTGGTCAGCATGCTCATGGAGATCGCCTCGATGCCATGCACGCGCAATGGCACGAATTGACGTTCGTCCCGGACGTCTGGACGCTTGCCGTCGGGTACGCCGAGCATCATGCCCTGGCTCGGGCCGTAGATGTCCGCGTCCAGGATTCCGGTCTTCGCGCCCGCCTGGTCCATGGCCAAGGCCAGGTTGACGGCGGTGGTGGACTTGCCGACACCGCCCTTACCGGAGGCCACGGCGATGATGTGGCTGACCCCCGGCGCACCCTGACCCTGCGGGGGCATGAAGGTCAGGTCGAGGACGACGGCATCGTGCAACTGCTCCTCGAGGGCGCGGGTGTACGGTTCGACGAGCCCTTCGACCGGATAGCCCACGATCGCATCCACGTGCCAGCGACCGTCCAGCCGCGCCGCCCTGCGGACGGCGCCGAGTTCCCGCCAGGGCACGTTGAGCACCGGGTCGAGGAAGGCGTCCAGGGGGTTCGGCATCGCTCGTTCGCCTTGGGCGGGGAGACGACGACGGATTATAGACTTAGCACCCTCTACTGACCGCGCCAGCGGTCGTGCGACCAAAGCCAGTCGGCCGGTGCACGGTCTATGTCGGCCTGCACGCACGCCGCGTAGCGCTCGGTTACCGAACCATCCGCGCCAAACGGCGCCTCGGCGATCTTCTCGATGCGACAGTGGTAGCGGGCCGGCGCGAGACGCTCGCACGACAGGTAGAAGACCGGCCAGTTGAACGTTCGCGCGATGCGCTCCGGGCCACCGAAAAAAGCCGTCTCGCGCCCACACAACCGCACGATGCGCCGATCGCGACCGGGGCGCTGATCGGCCACCAGCGTCCAGATCCGACGTTGCTGGCGCTGGGCGACTAATCGACGCCGAAGCTCCTTGACCGGGACGGGGGTGACGCCGAATCGCTCGGCGATCCCAGTGAGGAGATCGCGCATGACCGGCAGGTGCGGCGTCTTGTAGACCACCGAAACCGGCAGCGACACCTCCCCGGCCAAGGCGATGAGCGACCAGACGAGATTGCCGTGGTGCGCCATCAGCAGAAGGGCCGGTCCACCGTCGAGCGCCGCACCCCCCTCGAACGTCACCCGCTCGTGCAACTCTCGCGCGGTCATCGACTTGCCGTGGAGGACCTCCATGCAGACTTCCGAGAATGCCGTGTAGAAGCCATCCACCAGCGGCCCCGGATCGATGTCCGGAAACGCATAGGCCAGGTTCTTGGCCACGATCCGCCGGCGGTACGCCATGCGCAGCAACGGGCGGAGGTCGTGACCGAGCTGGTGCAGGCGATCCACAGGCATGCGGCTCGCGGTCTCGATCAGGTAGGGCAGCGTGCTCAACATGGCACGACGAGTAGGCCAAGCCACCCGCTTGAAGCCGCTACCATACGCGGACCGAACCGTGAGGACCGAGCATGGCAGACATCCGATTTGGAACCCTGGGAGCCGCGAATATCACGCCAAACGCGCTGACGCAACCGGCCAGCCGGAACGCCGACGTAGCGGTGGTCGCGATCGCCGCCCGCGACCGCGCCCGTGCCGTGGCGATGGCGGAGAAGGAGGGCGTCGAACACGTCGTCGACGACTACCAGGCGGTGATCGACCACCCGGACGTCAATGTCGTCTACAACCCGCTACCGATCAGCCATCACCACGAGTGGACACTGAAGGCGCTGGCCGCCGGCAAGCCCGTCCTCTGCGAGAAGTCGTTCGCGATGAACGAACGCGAGGCTATCGAGATGGCGGAGGCCGCCGACAAGGCCGGACTACTGCTCATCGAGGCGTTCCACTACCGCTACCACCCGGTCTTCCTGCGCACGCTTGAGATCTACCACGCCGGCTCCATCGGCGACCTGGTTCGCCTCACCGGTCGGTTCCACGTCGGGCTTGGGGACCGCGACATGCCGAGCGACAGCATCCGCATGATCTACGAGACCGGCGGCGGCGCCACCATGGACATGGGCTGCTACCCGCTGTCGTGGTTGCGCCACTTCACCGGCGAAGAACCCGAGGTCGTCTCCGCCGAGGCGATCGAAGGCCCGCCCAACGTCGACCTGCGGCTGGTCACGGAACTGCGTTTTTCAAGCGGTGCCACCGGCTCCGCCTCCGGGTCGATGATGCGCGGCGACCGGTTCGTGACCGACCTCGTCGCCGAGGGCACCAAGGGCACGCTCACGGTGAACGGCCCGCTCGTGCCGCACATGGGCCACGAGATCCGGCTCGAGGTGGACGGCGAGACCAGCACCGAGACGCTGACCAAGCGGACGACCTACGACTACCAGCTAGACGCTTTCGTCCGGGCGCTCAACACCGGCGAGAAGCTCGCGACGGACGCCGAGGACGCGGTCAAGCAGATGCGCCTGATCGACAACGCGTATCGGGCCGCCGGGATGAAGGTTCGGGGGACGTGAACAAGAGCCCCGCGAGAGCGTCGGACCCTTCCCTATCATCGGCCCAGGGCTCCTTTCCGATCACTCCGATCGGAACACCCGCCAAGGGGGTCCTAGCTGCCTTCGCTTGCGCGACGCTGGCCCTGGCCATCGCAGCGCTGTTTCTGCCCACGCCGCCGTGGCTCCGGCTCGCGCTCGCGGTGGGCCTCCTTGCGCTGACCGGCTTGCTTGCGTACTTCCTCATCGGCGGTTCTCGCGCCGCGGTGGTTGTCGGCAAGGATCACATCCGGCTCAACATACCCATCTACGGCCGGTCCATCCCGAGGGCGTCGATCGACCGGGCAGCTTCGCGCACAATCACCTTCGGGAGCAGCCCACAACTGAAGCCGCGCCTGCGCACGAACGGGATGAGCGTGCCCGGTTACCACGTCGGCTGGTTCCGCCTCGCAAACGGTTCGCGCGCACTCGCAGCGTTGACGGCCATGGATCGAGAAGTCGCCTACGTGCCGCTGGTCGACGGGACGGCGGTACTGCTCAGCGTTCGCGACCCGGAGGGTCTCGTAGCCCAGCTGCGTTAGAAGCGAGGCAGACCCTCCCAAATCCGCCCCGACCAACCGGGCGTCTGCCGTAGCTCGTCGAACTCCTCGTCCTTGGACACCAGCGGGCACCCGACCTCGATCGCAGTCGCCGCAATCAGCCGGTCGAACGGATCAGGATGCGCCCAGCGGAGCAATCCGGCGCGGGCGGCAATCTGGCGGCTGAACGGCGCGGAGACAGCCTGGTCGTCGGCGACCAAGGCCTCAATGTGCGGCGTGATCTCAGGCCATCTGCCCAGTCGCACCTTTTGCGTGATTTCGTAGAGGCTAATAGGGCTCACGTATACGAGGTCGCTTTGCTCGACTGTGGCTCGGGCCGATTCGCCCAACCGGCGGGAGTCCATATGGCCCCAAACCCAAGCATGCGTGTCCAGCAGGACGGCACTCAAAGCCCCCGCTCCCAAAGCGCCAGTTCCTCCTCAGACATCTTGTCGTCGAAGTCTGGGACTGTAGAGACCAAGTGCTTGAGCGTATCGAACTGAAATCCTGCGCGGCGCACGGGCACGAGCCGCACGGCCGGTTTGCCCTTGCGCGCGATCACGACCTCTTCCCCGGCTTCCGCCGCCGCGATCAGCTTGGAGAGCTGTGATTTCGCGTTGTGCACGTTGACCTGCATTGTCGGCTCAACTTAGCTAACCTAGCTACAACCTTAGGCGCACTGGCCATGGGGTGTCAAGTCGTGATTTACAACGCCCTACAACGCCCCCACGGGGCTATCCCCGCCCCACCACAGCCTCTAATATCCACGCCTTTCGCGACGGCTGACCCATGACCGACCCAGAGACCACCATCAACGACGCGTGGGAACGCCGCGACGAACTCTCCTTCGAGACCCGGGGGCCTGTCCGGGACGCGGTGACCCAAGCACTCGACGCCCTCGACAGCGGAACCGCGCGGGTCGCCGAGAAGGTGGGCGGCGAATGGGTCGTCAACCAGTGGCTGAAGAAGGCCGTTCTTTTGAGTTTCGTGCTCAACGACATGGAAACCGTCCCAGGGGGTCCGGGCGACAGCCATTGGTGGGACAAGGTGCCCTCGAAATTCGCTGGCTGGGACGCTGCTCGCTTTCGGGAAGCGGGGTTCCGCGCCGTGCCCTCGGCGGTGGTGCGCCACTCCGCCTACATCGCGCCGTCGGTCGTCCTCATGCCCAGTTTCGTCAACATCGGCGCCTACGTCGACAGCGGCACCATGGTCGACACCTGGGCGACCATCGGCTCGTGTGCGCAGATCGGCAAGAACTGCCATATCTCCGGCGGGGCCGGCATCGGCGGCGTCCTCGAACCGTTGCAGGCGGAGCCGGTGATCGTCGAGGACAACTGTTTCATCGGGGCGCGCTCCGAGGTCGTAGAGGGGGTCATCGTCGAGGAAGGCGCGGTGCTCGCCATGGGCGTCTTCATCGGTCAGTCCACGAAGATCGTCGACCGGGCCACCGGCGCAGTCACAACCGGCCGCGTGCCCGCATATTCGGTTGTGGTTCCCGGCTCGCTACCGGGTGGGACGGCGAGCGACGGCGTGCCGCGCCCCAACCTCTACTGCGCCGTGATCATCAAGCGCGTCGACGCGAGCACGCGGTCGAAGACTTCCATCAACGAACTGCTACGGGATTGACACATGAGCGAAATCCGCGACTTCCGCATCGACGTCGGCGACGACGAACTGGCCGACCTGCACACGCGCCTGGCCGACACGCGGTGGCCTGACGCCGAAACCCCGGACGACTGGAGCCAGGGACTGCCCCTCGCCTACGCCCGCGAACTACGCGACTACTGGTTGAACGACTACGACTGGCGCGAACGCGAAGCGCACTTCAACAGCTTTCCGCAGTACACCACGACCATCGACGGCCTCGACGTCCACTTCATTCACCGCAAGAGCGACAACCCGGACTCCGTACCGCTTCTCATCACCCACGGCTGGCCGGGGTCGGTCGTCGAGTTCCACAAAACCATCGAGCCGCTCGCCAACCCGACGGCCTACGGTGGCGATGCGGCCGACTCCTTCGACGTCATCTGCCCCTCCCTGCCCGGCTACGGGTTCTCCGGCAAGCCCGAGGCAACCGGCTGGGGCGTCGGCAAGATCGCCGAGGTCTGGGACACCCTCATGCAGCGCATCGGCTACGACCGGTACTTCGCCCAGGGCGGGGACTGGGGGGCGGCGGTCACGACCGCGATCGCGATGCAGGACAAGGGAAGCTGCGCCGGCATCCACGTCAACATGCCGAGCGCCGGGCCGACCCAGGAAGCGCGTGACAACCCGACCGAGCGCGACAAGCAGGCCTTCGAGGGCGGGCGCTACTACAACGCGTGGGGTTCCGGCTATTCGAAGCAGCAGAGCACGCGTCCCCAGACCCTGGGCTACGGTCTGGTCGACTCGCCCATGGGACAGGCCACGTGGATCATCGAGAAGTTCCTCGAATGGACGGACTGCGAGGACGCCGACGGCAACAAGCACCCCGAGAACGTCCTCAGCCGGGACGAGCTTCTCGACAACGTCATGTTCTACTGGCTGACCGCTGCGGGCGCCTCGTCGGCACGCCTCTACTGGGAGAGCTTCAACCGCACGTTCGGCGGCGGGAACCAGGACAAGATCACGCTGCCCACAGGCTGCAGCATCTTTCCCAAGGAGATCGTGCCCACGCCGCGAAGCTGGGCCGAGCAACGCTACGGCAACATCGTCTACTGGAACGAACTCGACAGGGGCGGCCACTTCGCCGCATTCGAGCAGCCGGAGCTCTTCGTGAACGAACTCCGCGAGTGCTTCCGGCTGATGCGTTAAGCTCGAAGCCGCAACTCAAGCTACTAGGCGAGGAGGGGAACGATGGGCATTTCCGTCGACCACGACTATTTCACCGAGCAGAGCGAGGCCCGCGCCGAGATGGAGGCCGCGGGGCTCCATATCCATGAAGTCGACGCGCCGCCCAGCGGGGGCACGCCGATCCATTGGCACGACGTCGGCATCCACTTCTACGTCGAAGAGGGCGTGTTCCGATTCCAGGATCCGGCGGACGGCACTCTCCACGAGTGTGGGCCGGGCAGCCGCTTCATCATTCCGGAACGCACACTGCACATCGAGGAGGAGCACCACGGCTACAAGGGTGTCGTGGGCATGACGAAGGATCCGGTGCCGCAACCGTTCGTGAGACCGCCGGAGGAACTCAAGGCGGCATGACCGGCGGCAACAAGAAGCTCCGCTACGGCTTCATCGGCGCGGGCGGGATCGCCGGCGCGCACCTCACGGAACTCGTCAAGCGCGACGACGTGGAACTCGTGGCGATGGCCGACATCGCCGAGGCAGGCATGCTGCGCCACCGCGAACGCTTCGGCATCGAGGGCATGTACGCCGACTGGACGGAGATGCTCGCCAGGGAAGACCTCGACGCGGTCTCGGTGTGTACGCCCAACAAGCTGCACGAGCAGCCCACCATCGACGCGTTGAACTCAGGCTGTCACGTTCTGTGCGAAAAGCCGTTGGCGCATTCCGCCGCCGCCGGTGAGCGCATGCTGCAGACGGCCAACGACACGGGCCAAAAGCTCGTGATCGGGTTCCAGTACCGCTACCACCCGCGCACGCAGTTCCTACGCCGCGCCTTCGACGGCGGTCAGTTCGGCAACATCCTGTTCGGCCGGGTCAAGGCGCTGCGCCGCCGCGGCATCCCCAACTGGGGGGTCTTCGGCCGCAAGGATCTGCAAGGCGGCGGACCGCTCATCGACATCGGCGTGCACGTCTTGGAGATGACGCACTATGCGATGGGGACGCCTAGGCCGGTGAGCGCATCGGCGGACATGTTCACCTACATCGGCGACAAGCCATCGGACGAGATCGAGTCCATGTGGAAGGGCTGGGATCACGAGACCTACACGGTGGAGGACCTCGCGGTCGGCCGCATCCGCTTCGAGACCGGGGCCGTGATCCACATCGAGGCCTGTTTCGCCGCCCACATCGAGAAGAACGAATGGAATTTCGAACTCATGGGCGACGAAGGCGGCGGTAGCTGGGATCCGCCGGGCATCTTCCGCGACGAACACGGCCACATGGTGAACAAGGCGCCCGGCTGGCTCGGCCAGGGCGACATCTTCCGCCGCAAGATGCACAACTTCGTCGACCACTGCCTCTACGACACGCCAAGCCTTGCGCCGGGGGAAGACGGGCTCGCCGTGCAGCGGATGCTCGATGCGCTCTACCGCTCCGCGGACAGCGGCGGCGGCGAGGTCGACGTGTAGGAGGTACTTGCCCGGTGCGGCGGCCCTCGTGCCAGGCCGATCAACCCGTTACGCCAGCGAGGCCGCTTCGTAGCCGCCTCGCGGCTCGTGGACCTCAAGATCCTCCGTCATCCCCTCGGCCGCTCGCAGGCCCAGAAGCGCCTCCTGGCGGGTCTTGAGCAGTCCCGCTCTCGGCAGATCCGCCGTTCCTTGCTCGGCCCACGCCGCCCCGTAAGAGTCCAGGAAGGTGAGCGTTCCGCGACACACCGTCGCGACCAGCCTATGGCGGAGCCCGGCGTTGTCCAGGAAGTAGGCCACATCGACGAGGCGCACCACGCGGCGCAAGTTGTCGATCGAGCGAGGGAAGCGCCTGTCCTGCACATCGACGGGTATGTCGTGGCCTCCCTTCGCGACACGAACAGCAATCCGTCCGCGGGTCGTGGTGGGCGACGACACGCCAACGAACACCAACACCAGACGGTAGCCGGCCGCCCGGGTGCGCTCGACACTGCGGATGATCTCCCGACCGGTGAGCGTCGACTCGCGCACCAACGACCGACCCGCATCGACCAGCGATCGGGTCCGCTCAACCACCTCCCGACCAGCTCCCAGCCCGAAGGCTGATCCGCCCGCTCCGGCTCCCCGCATGGACCTAGCGATCTCGTCGGGATTCAGATACTCGCCGGAATCGAATCCCGCTCTCACGAACCGAGTGTAGGCGGTCGACTTGCCGGACCCGTTCGGCCCCCCGAAGATAGTGAACCGGGGCCGGCTACGGGCAGCGGGCTTCATCGGACGCCACCTTGTACCGCCTGAAGAGCGCTTCCATCGCGGCGCGGTCGCTTGGCAACGGCGTGTGCGTCCCGTCCGGGTGGTACAGAACCGTCTGCCCGTCGATCTCGATCACCCGGGAGATACCCAGCCGATCACACTCCTCGTTGAATTTGCGGCCACCTTCGTCCAGAACCGCCATGAACTCGACGGGATCGAGATCCTCGAGTTTTCGTTTGCGGGTCGTTTGCATATCGCGCCTTCGACCGTTGGCCGTCAGAGAATGCAGACCGCCCGGAACTCGACGCTCCGTCGTCCCGGATGGTCCTCGCCGACCGCAGGGTCGTAGAACGCGGTGTGCGGGCAGACCTTGGGCATGCCCGGCCGGGAGTCGTACTGCTTGAACACGATCGCTTCGCCCGGGCGCATGTTGGCGACGTAGTAGAAGCGGTGGTCCCGATTCCAGGTCGGGATGGCCGCGAATCCCCCTTCCGCGCGCGGCGTGAAGTAGTACTCCTGGAAATCATCGTCGGTGAGCGTCGAGGCATCGATGACGGTCAACTGGTTCTGCTCCGCCGGCCGGTCAATCGGCGCCCAGATGTTGAACCAGAGGTAGTCGAGGCCTTCGAGGTCCACGTTTTCGCGACCGTGCGCCTTCAACAGATTCGAAACCCGGTCCGGGTTCGGGGTCATGGGGTAGTCGCAATGCACGTACCGGGAGTAGGCGCCGAGGAAGGTCTTCGGGTCTTCGGTCCGGGTCTGGTGGTTCTGCACGTAGACCTCGCGTGCCCCGGTCAGTTCGCGCAGCAATGGCGCGATGGCGGTCTCGTAGCTGGACTTCACCGCCTCGCCGTCGGTGTAGTCCGTGACGTGGGGCTCGTAGGCCGAGTACGTGAAGCCATTGCGCTCGATGTCGATGGCCCCGTCGGCCACGAGCGGCCGCGCGTCGGTGATCGTCACGTCGCGCTTGGTCGTGTTCTGGTGCCGCGTCTCCTTCGAGTAGATGAAGGCCCTGTCGGGGCGCGTCTTCCACTCGTCGCTGAGGTAGCGGACTGCCGCTCGCAGTGTCATCTGCCGCCCTCCGTAGGGAACGGAGGATACTACGCGCGTCGCCGGCGCGACGCGATGCAGAAACGTCGCTCCGCTGCCTAGAACTCCCAGACGAGCAACGCCTGAACGGCGCTCTCGTCCGTCGAACCGTCGCCGAGCTTGTTCATCCAGAGTTGGTACTCGACGCCAACCGCGATCCGTTCGTTCACGTGCCACTGCAACTGGGGCTGTGCGAGGATCCAGGCATCGACCTCGCCGCCGAGTTCGTTGATCCGTTCGCCAACGTACTCGACGTGCCCCTCGATGCTGAAACTCGCTCCGCCGATCTCGAACGGTCGCGCGAAGTTGAAGTCCACGAGAACGGTGTCGTCCTCCGAGGGCGCCCCACCCGACGCGATTCCCTCACTGCGGTCGATGAGCGCCATGACGTCCACATTCGCGAACGCAAAGCCATCAAGGCCGAGCGCCAAGCGCACGCCGGCAGCGTACTTTCGCACATTCGCGTCCGCGGACCAGCTGCCGCCCCCGATCAAGCCGACGTCCGAAACCGGGCCGAAGGCTATCGGCATGCCGCCCAACTTTTCCAGACTCAGGTTCGCATACGCTTCACCGTAGGCGTCGAAATCCTGGAAGGCGCTTTCCCGCGAATCCAGCACGTCGACGAAGGCGAAAACGTCGCCGTACTTCCACCCGCTTGCGTGCTGCAAGGTATAGATGACGTGGGTCGCCGTACCGCCGCCGGCGAAGGCCGGAACGTCCAAGCGCCCGAACTGAAGGTGAAGCTCGGTGTTGCTCCACTCGGCCGCATCGACCGCCATGCACCAGAACAGCGCGGCAAGCGCACCCCCGCGCCGGCCCAGGTGGCGGTGGTTCGGCTTCGTGTCAATCAAATCGCAGGCTTTCCACGAGTTGGGTGATGTGCGCCATCTGTCGTTGCGGATGGGCGGCCACCCAAACCACCTTGCCGTCCTTGACGGCGGAGACGATCTGCGTCTTCAGCTCCACGCTTGAAGGCGTGTAGAACCATGCCACCTCCGAACGGTAGGCCGCCGTACCGTCGGCAAGCGTGATCGGTCGGTTCTCGGTGACGTCGAAGTCCGACCCCAAGTGCGCCACCGTTTCCATGAACAGCGCAACCACCGCATCCAGCGCGACGACCTCGTCGACGAAGACCCCGAAGGTCACGCCGTCCGGCGTCTGTGCGGCAAAGACCTCGCCGAGTTCGGCCGGCGCGTCGATATTCGTCCCGGGCGGAAACTCGATCGTGAACGACGGGTCGCCGTCGTAGGTGTACGACTTAGGCAGGGACATGCCCTCCACGGCGCGGCGCAGCGTCACCTCGGGGCGCGTATTGGGGGCAGTGAGCGCGTTCAGGACTTCGAAGGTCAGCGCAACCTCGTCGCTCGCAGTCGCCGGTTTCACGCGGAGCTCCGCGACGCCTTGGGGTGGCACGTCGACAAGGTCGGCTCGACGGTGCAGCGACTGCGCGTCGGTCGAGAGATGACGGAGCCGGAGAGGCGCATCCATGTTGTTGCGCAACGTCACGTCGACGACGCCCACGCCCTCGCGCACTGCCCGGTCCATGGTGAGGCCAGCCTCCAGGAGCGCGTCCAAGGGGGCGTCGCGGCCAATCAGGAGGTCATCGAACCAGACGACGGTGCGTTGCGCGAAAAGCGCCTCCTTGATCGCATCCGCAGAGCGCTCGGTTGCGAGGACCAGGGTGACCGGCCGGTGACCGCCACCCGCGATGTCGTAGTCCCAATCGACGAGGTTGTGGACGTCGGAAGTCCCGATGAAGGTCAAGTCATGCTCGACGGCGATGCGATGCGCCTCCTCGTTGTAGGTCCAGCCGTTGACGATCTCGATCCCGTGCAATTGGCCTTGATCGATCAAAGCCCGATGCACGTCGGCCAACTCGGTGCGCAAACCGGGAGTCGCCGTGAACGCCCACGGGTGGTTCCAGAACACGAACGCGCCTTGCGCATTGGCCTCGGCGACCGCCTTCTCGGGCGTCCACTCCGAACGGAAGGCGGCCAGCTCGCGTCCGTCGCGGTCACCGACCGGCCACAGGGCGTTGGCGTCGGTGATGAACACGGCATTCATGTGCCCGTGGGGCGCATCCCGCGTGATCTCGGAGCCCGACACCACGAGCAGGCCGGTGCCGGCAGCCGCCTGCACCGCCTCGCCGACGGCATCGTTGCGGTCGCGGTTCGGGATGAAGAGCCTATGCGGCTGATACTCGAGGTGCTCGGTGATCGCCAGCACGTCCAGGCCGTCGCGAAGCCCCTCGGCGACGCGGACGTTCGGCCAAACGTGACCGTCGGAGAAGACCGAGTGGGTGTGCAAGTCCGTGACCAGCGTGACGTACTCCCCGGCGTCCGGGAAGTCGATCTTGCGCGCCTCGTCATCGTCCGCGCCGACCGTACCGTGCGCATGAACCGCACCCGTGGTCGCAATCGCGACGACGCCGACGGTGGCCTTCAGAAAGCGCCTTGTACTCTTCAACATGACAGCCCCTTGAGTAAGGAAACAGCACCTTCGCGGTGCCGCAACCGTGTCAAACTACGCGGCCCCGCGATGGCACCCAAGCCACGGGGTCCGAATGTGGAGGAACGAAGTTGAGCTACCGTGAAATCCGCTATGGCGTCGAAGGACCCATGGCGCTTATCACCATCAACCGGCCGGAGAAGCATAACGCGATCTCGCTCGGCACGTTGCGGGAGCTGCAGGAGGCCGTCGCGGAAGCAGCCGCAGACGACACCGTCAAAGCGATCACGGTGACCGGCGCGGGCGGTCGCGCCTTCGCCTCCGGCTCAGACCTTTCCGAGGTGACCGAACGGGACTTCAGGAAGGCGCTCGAGCCGATCGTCCAAGGACTGGCCGAGCAGCTTGAGCGCACACCGAAGCCGACGATCGCTGCCATCGACGGCATTTGCATGGGCGGCGGCCTCGAAGTGGCCCTCGGCTGCGACCTGCGCATCGCCACCCCGACCTCGCGTTTCGCCACGCCCGAGGGAAAGCTCGGCATCATCCCCGGCGGCGGTGCAACGGCCCGGCTGCCGCGAGTCGTTGGCCGGGGCTGGGCGATGGAGATGATGCTCATGGGCGAACCCATCGACGCCGAGCGGGCGCTCGCCATCGGTCTCGTGACGCGGATCGTACCCAAGGACGGACTAATCGCGGAGGCGCGCCGAATGGCGGACCACCTGGCGACGTTCGCGCCCTTCGTGCCGCGCACCATGAAGGCCATGGTGCACTTCGGCATGGAGGCGAGCCTGGCCGGCGCGCTGATGCTCGAGAAGTACGCGCAAGGGGCGCTGGTGCAGACCGAGGATAAGAAGGAAGGCATCGCCGCGTTTCTCGAGAAACGCAAGCCCGAGTTCCGGGGACGGTGACAGCCCTCGTCCGCCAACGTCCATGGCGATGTTGACCTCGACGTCCGAAGTGCATACTTGGTAAGGGGTGAGCAGAAATGGAGGTCACGGCGAAAGGGCTTCGGGGCCGGGTCGGCGAACTGCTTGCGTGCGTCGAGCGTGGCGAATCCGTTGTCATCACGTATCGAGGCAGACCGCGGGCGCGATTGGTTGCCATCGACCGTACGCCGCAGTCTTCGAGCACCAGCGAGACACCGGGGTTCGGGATGTGGCGCGACCGCGCGGACATGGACGATGTCGACGGCTACGTTCGGGACTTGCGCAGACCGCGGAATGCTGGTTGATACCCAAGTCCTGGTCTGGTCGTTCCGTGGCCGGGAGAGCGCCAGGGCTTTCGTGGCGGACGCCGGGCCGGTCGAACTATCCGCAGTCATGTACATGGAACTCGCGCAGGGCGTGCGGAACAAGCAGGAACTCGCACTTCTGCGGCGCGCCGTCAGGGCTGGGCGGGTGGCAGGTGATCCCGTTGACGGAGGCAATCAGTCTACGCGCCGTCGGCCTTGTCGAGGCCTACGCATTGCCGCACGGCATGCGGCTCGCCGACGCGTTGGTGGCCGTTACGGCCCTGGAACGCGATCAGGCGCTGGCTACGACGAACGCGCGACACTCCGGTTTCGTGCCAGGAATCCGATTGCAGCGGCACCACCAATAGGGAAGTTGGCGGCAACCGGTGGTCGAGGACGTGGCGGACCTACCGGTCCGCGCGTACCGTAAGGCGTACCCCCCGAGCGGTGCCACATTTGCTAAGTTACGCCGCTGCGGCGCGGCTGCCGCATCAGTCACTCAGACTCATACCGAAGGGAGGAACATGGCTGTAGAGAAATTCACGGTGGAGGCGAGCCACATCATGATGTTCGCGCGCTCCGTCGGCGACGACAACCAGGTCTACTACGACGAGGACTACGCCAAGGACACCGAACCGGGCAGCATCATCGCGCCGCCCACGTTCGCTCAGGCCAGCGCGCAGTTCGATCCCAACTACGGGCTGCGTCCGAGCATCGACGGCGACGGCTGGTTCGGCTCCGGCGGCAAGCCGAGCGGCGCGAAACCCCGAGAAGGCGGCGGCGGTGGCGGCGGCGGGGGTGGCGGAGGCCTCCATGCCGAGCAGCGTTTCATCTACCACCGGCACATGAAGCCGGGCGACGTGCTGTCGGCGACCACCAAACCGGGCAAGACCTGGGAGAAGCAGGGACGGCGTTCGGGCAAGCTGGTCTTCAGCGAGTCCGTCACCGAGTACCGCGACCAGAACGGCGAGCTTGTCGTCACCGCCATCGGCGTGGGCGTGCGTACCGAACGTCCGGTCGACCAAGGCTAAGGGGGATCAGCGATGGCACTGCAAGCAAGCGACTTGAACGTCGGCGACACCTACACGGAACGGCTCGTCGAAGACTTGAAGCGCACCCAGATCGTCATGTACGCGGGCGCATCGGGAGACTACAACCCGGTGCACACCGACGAGGTCTTCACCAAGGAGGTAGCCGGCTATCCGAGCGTGTTCGCGCACGGCATGCTGACCATGGGCATGACGGGCAAGATGGTGACCAACTACGTCGGCGACGGTCGACTGACCGAATACGGCGTGCGCTTCACCAGCCAAGTGTTCCCGGGAGACACGCTCGATGCGACAGCCACCGTGGTGGGCGTCAGCAACGGGATCGTGGATCTCGACATCTCGACCGTGAACCAGAACGGCGATGAGGTTTTGAAGGGATCGGCAAAGGCCCGCGTCGACGACTGACCGTGGTCTGAGGGCGCTACCAGCGTTCCCGGGACGTCCTGACATCGACCTCGAAGGACCACGCGTTCGGGGGCTGCAGGCTAAGGAACTCGAAGGCATCGACGATGCCTTCGAGGCTGATCATGCCGCCTTCCCCGAGTCGCCTGGCGTAGTCGGGCGCGCCGCTTTTGATCTTCTCGCCGCCGATCGGCCCATCCACCACCACGTGGCCGACGTGGATGCCGGCCTCGTTCGCCTCCTTGGCCAGCGCCTGCGCGAAATTGCGCAGCGCCCCCTTGGCGGCGTTGAACGCGCCGAAGTTGGCGCGACCGCGCAGTGAGGCGCTGGCGCCGGTGAACAGGACACTGCCGCCCGTCATCCGCTGGACCGCCTCGCGCCCGAACAGGAAGCCACCGAAGCAGCAAACGCGCCAGGCCGCCTCGAAGTAGTCCGCGCCCATGGCGTCCACGCGACCAGGAAAGCTATTGCCGGCGTTGTAGACGGCCAGTCGCACGTCGCCAGCAGCGCAGGCGGCGTCGAACAGCGCCTTGGTGTCGAACTCGCTGGTGGCGTCCGCCGCGTGGGCCGTGGCTTCGCCTCCGGCAGCGGTAATGACGTCGACAAGCGCGTCGAGTTTCGCGGGCGTCCGCCCAGCTACGAAGACGTGCATCCCGCGGGCTGCGAAACGCTTGCACAAGCTCCCGCCCAAGCCGTCCTCCGGCCCCACGCCGAGGACGATGGCAACGCCCGTGCGGTTCACGACAACGCCGCCTTGAGCAGCTTGCACGCCCGGCCCATCGGCTCGACGGCCGCCTGGACCGTTCTCGATTGACCGAAGAAGCCATGGATCAGGCCGTCGCACCGGATCAGTTCCACTTCGACACCGGCTTTCGCCAGCGCCTCGGCGTAGGCCTCGCCCTCGTCCCGCAAGGGGTCGTACTCGGCGGTCATCACGAGTGCCGCCGGGAGGCCCGTGAGGTCCTCCGCCAGGAGCGGCGATGCATAGGGGTTGCGGCGATCCTCTGCGTTCGGCGCGTAGTGGTTCCAGAACCAGTGCATGGAATCCGCGGTGAGCATGTAGTCCTGGCCGTTCTCGTGGTACGAGGGCGTGTCGAAGTTGACGCCGTCGGTGACCGGGTAGACGAGCAGCTGGTACGCCACCGCCGGCCCTCCCTTGTCGCGGATCATCTGGGAGACGACCGCGGCCAGGTTGCCGCCGGCGCTATCCCCGGCCAGTGCCAAGCGACCTGGGTCACCACGAAAGCGGTGGGCGTTCTGACCAGCCCACAGGGTCGCGGCGTAACAGTCGTCGGCCGCCGCGGGAAACCGATGCTCCGGCGCGAGCCGGTAGTCGACGGAAATCACCAGCGCCTCAACCTGCCGGCAGACCTCGCGGCTCTGCGCATCCGCGGTGGTGAGGTCGCCGATCACCCAGCCGCCGCCGTGGTACATCATCACGACGGGGAACGGCCCATCCCCTACCGGTTGGTAGACACGAACCGGCACGCCGTCGGCATCGGTGTCGAGCACCGCGCCCACCTCGATCTCCGGCGCCTCCGGCTGCATGGTGCGGTACATCTGGCGACCGACATCGACCGGGAGGTCGACCAACGGCGGACCTTCGAGTTGCGCCATCTGCTCGAGCAAGGCCTGGTATTCGGGGTTCAGGGGCACATCAAACTCCTTGCGTCTCGGTTGCGGGGGTGTTCGCAGCGCGGAGTTTCGCGCCAGCGAAACTCCCAACGCGACCGTCAGGTCGCGCGTATTCGGGGTTCAGGGGCACATCACACTCCTGTGTCTTGATTGGCTAGGGTTTCGGAGGCCGGGCCTGCGCGACGCCGATCATACTGTCTCTCGTCACCAGGTCCGCAAGAGCATCCTCGCCCATACCCTGCGTCCCGGACGGGCGCCGGGGTAGCACGAGATAGCGTACGTCCGCGGTGCTGTCGACGACGGTTACGCGGACACCGTCCGCCACCTCGAGCCCGAACTCACGGAGCACCGCGCGCGGCTCGACGACGGCGCGCTGGCGGTAGGCGAAGCTCTTGTACCAGTCGGGCGGCGGCCCGAGGAGCGACGTCGGATAGCACGAACACAGGGTGCAGACCACCACGTGGTGGACGTCGGCCGTGTTCTCAACAACCGCGAGTTCCGCGTCGTGCGACAGCCGGTAGCCCAACTCGCCCACGGCGCCGCGGGCGTCGGACAACAGCCGTGCCCTGTAAGCGTCGTCCACCCACGCCCGCGCAACGACCTTGGCGCCGTCGGCCGGCGTCCGCTCCCGCGCGCGCTCGATGATGTCATCGACCTCGTCGGCCGTGATCACGCCCTTGTCGATCAACAAGCGCTGGATGGCCAGGATGCGGGTGGCGCGCTTGCCGCGTTCGGCGTGGTGCAGTGGCGGGTGTTCGTGCGCCACGCTCAACTGTGCTCGAGCCAGTGTTCGAAGATATCCGCAAGGAGCAAGTCCGCGTCGGCGCCCCGGTAGCCGGTACCCCAGACATCAGCCTGGCGGAACTCCACCTGGCAGAGCCTAAGTTTCGGCAAGCCGTCGCCGCCATGGGCGCGCGACTCTGGATTCGGGAACGCGCCGTGCACCCGGCGAACCGTCCCCGCCTTGCCCTTGATGAACCACGGCGTGCGGTGGTGGTGGTCGACTTCCGCCGCGCGCACGGTGACCGCGTCGCCAGCCTGCAACGCTACCCCCATCGCGCAGCCAGCGTCGCCGCGACGGCATCGATTTCAGCTTGGCTCAGGATGCCCTTCTCGACGAGAAGGGTCTCGATGGACGCCGACCAGCGTTCGTAGTAGCTCACCGACTCGTACTCAGCCGGCGCCATCGCCTCGATGCCGCGCCGGAGTTCGTCAACGTTGATGAGCCCATGGCGACGCAACACGCCCACGAGCGCATTGGTCACGTGCTCCCAGTCCGCCCATTCGTGTTCCGCGCGGTCGATCGGCTCGTCGCAGGGCAATCCGCCACGGTCGTGAACGGCTGGCATCGTCACTCGTGAGATGGGCTCTTTGGATTCCTGTCAGCTTATCAATTCCGCTAAGATGGCGCGCTTTGCTTGATCGCGAGACTCCCCATGCGCGACGCCACCGGTTCCGACGCCCCGGATGCCGAGAAGGAAGCGGCCGACGCGGCGAAACAAGCCGTTCTCGTCGATAGCACGCTGTTCAAGAACCGCACGCTCACGATCTTCGGCGAGATCGACAAGGACGTGGCGCGACGCACCGCGGAGAAACTCCTCGCGCTGGCCTTCCAAAGCGACGATCCCGTCACCCTCTACATCGGCTCGCCCGGCGGCCACGTCGAATCCGGCGACACCATCTTCGACATGATCCGCTTCATCAAGCCGACGGTGCGCATCGTGGGCACCGGCTGGGTGGGCAGCATCGCGACCCACATCTACCTCGCCACCGAGCGCGAGAACCGCTACGCACTACCGAATACGCGCTTCCTGATCCACCAGCCGGCAGGCGGCTTCGGCGGCGACGCGTCGGACATCGAGATCGCCGCCCGCGAGATCCTGAAGACCCGCGAGCGCATCAACCAGATCATCGCCGAGCAGACGGGGCAACCGCTCGACCGCGTCGCCAAGGACACCGACCGCGACTACTGGATGAGCGTCGAGGAATCCGTCGAGTACGGACTGGTCGGTACCGTGATCGATTCCTCAGCCGACCTGCCCGACTGATGGACCAACTGCACATCGAAATCGGCGAGAAACGGGTCAGCGCACTGCTCCGGCCCGCGGAAGGCGCGCACCGCGCGACGCTCACCCTTGGCCACGGGGCTGGCGCCGGCATGCTCCACAGCAGCATGGCGGGGATCGCCGAAGCCTTCGCCGAGGTTGGCATCGCAACGTTGCGCTACAACTTCCCGTTCATGGAGGAACGCCGGTCCCGCGTCGATGCGCAAGCGGTGTCGACCGCGACGGTGGCGGCCGCGCTCGCGTGCGCCAAGGCGAACGCCGATGGCCCCTATCTGCTCGGCGGGCACAGCTTCGGCGGACGCATGGCGTCGCATGCCGTGGTCGACCACGGCCTGGATCCCGCCGGGCTTGTCTTCTGCTCGTTCCCGTTGCACATGCCGAAAAAGCTCGCGACCAAACGGGCGGACCATCTCGACGAAGTCGGCGCGCCCATGCTGTTCCTGTCCGGCACCCGCGACGGCATGGCGAACGCGGACCTTTTGAACGAAGTGGCCGCACGCGTGGGCGCGACGGTGAACTGGCTTGAAACCGCGGACCATGGCTACAAGGTCCTGAAACGCACGCGCCAACGGACCGATACGGTGTTCGAGGAAATGGCCGGCTACGCCGAGGCGTGGCTCGCGACGATCTAGAGGGGACCCATGAAGCTCTGCACGTTCACCCATGGACAACGCACGCGTATCGGCGTCGTCGTCGGCGAATTGGTCATCGACCTGCCCGCGGTGGTCCCCGAACTGCCGTCCGACATGATCTCGTTCCTTCAGGCCGGCGACGAGGCCATGGCCCTCGCCGAGGAAGCGCAGACCAAGCCCGACGTCTCATTCCCGGTCGCAGACGTCGTCCTCGAAGCGCCCGTGCCGAGACCCGGGAAGATCCTCGCGATCGGCCTCAACTACGCCGACCACGTTGCGGAAACGGGTGGGACCGCACCGAGCGTGCAGATGTGGTTCAACAAGCAGACCACGGCGACCAACCGGCCCTACGGATCGATCAACAAGCCGGCGGTGTCGGACACGCTCGACTACGAGGGCGAACTGGCCTTCGTGATCGGCAAACGCGCAAAGCACGTACCCAAGGAACGTGCCCACGAGGTGATCGCCGGCTACTGCTGCGGCAACGACGTGAGCGTCCGCGACTGGCAGGCGGCATCCCGGACCATGCAGATCGGCAAGTCCTTCGACACCCACGCCCCGTTCGGACCCTGGATCGTGACGGCCGACGAGGTCGGGGATCCGCACAACCTCGGGATTCGTACCGTCGTCAACGACGAGGTGCGCCAGAACTCGAACACCGAGCACCTGATCTTCAACTGTTTCGAGCAGGTGGAGCACCTGACCAAGTCGTTCACGCTGGAGCCGGGCGACGTGATCTTCACCGGCACTTCGTCCGGTGTCGCCGCCGCCATGAGGCCGCCCCCGTGGCTCAAGGTCGGCGACGAGGTGCGGATCGAGATCGAGAAGGTCGGCTACATCGAGCACACGGTCGTCGAGGAAGATGCGCAGACCGTGATCGGCGGCTCAAGCTAGCCCGCCGCCCCGCCTTACCCTACGAGCTTACGCCGCCGTGCGCCGGGCGCGGGCTCCGTCGATGACCGCAAGCGCCATGCGTTCGGCGATCTCATGGGTGGGCTCCCCCGTTGCCGCGGATTCGCGGAAGATCGTATCGAGGCGCCCGCCGATGGCATCGATCTGGACCTCAGCGCCGCTCCAGCCGAGATATTCGTAGCCAGCGCTGATGATGCCGCCGGCGTTGATCACGTAGTCAGGGGCGTAGCGGATGCCGCGTTCGTGCAGGATGCGTCCCGCCTCGTCGCTCGCGAGCTGGTTGTTTGCCGAACCAGCCACGACCCGGCATTTGAGGCCGCGAGCCACCTCCGGTGTCAGGATCTGTCCAAGAGCACAGGGCGCGACCACGTCAACATCGCCTAGCAACACGTCGTCCAAGGCACAACGTTCCGCACCGAGGCGTTCGGCCGCCTCGATCCGGTCGGCATCGAGATCCGAGACGACCAACCGCGCGCCGGCGGCGGACAGCAGTTCCACCAAGGCTATGCCGACCGCGCCGAGCCCTTGAACCGCCACTCGGGCACCACGCACCGAACCACCGAGGGCCACCTCGATGCCCCGGAAGACGCCGCGCGCGGTCTTCGGCCCCGGGTGACCACCTAAGCCCCGGTCGCCGATGCCGGTGACGAAGCGCGTTTCCTTGCGCACCTCGATCATGTGTTCGACGCGCATGCCGACGTCCTCGGCCGAGATGTACTCGCCGCCGAGCTCGTCGATCCAGCGGCCGAAAACCCGGAGCTGCGCCTTGGTCACCGGAGCGCCGTCACTCATGATCACGGCCTTGCCGCCGCCGAACGGCAGTCCCGCCAAGGCGTTCTTGCGGGTCATGCCGCGCGCCAAGCGCATGGCGTCCACGACCGCATCGTCCTCGCTCGCGTAGCGCCAGCGGCGCACACCGCCGGTTGCCGGGCCGAGCGTCAGGTCGTGCAGGGCAAAGACCGCACGCAGTCCCGTGCGCCGATCGGCGCGCGACTCGATGCGATGGAATTCGCTGAAATCCGATTCCGTCATCGTTCAATACCTCGCCATAGACTTGCAGACATCGATGAGGGCATCGTATTCCGCATTCAATGAATCTGGATTGCTTTTTCTCGAACTCGCATCAGGATAACGAATGTCTTATGCTCCAAATGCTTCGAATGGAGGCTAATCATGTCCATTGACGCCATGGACGTCAGGATCCTCGACCTGCTACAGAGCGATGCTTCCCTGACCGCAGCCGAGATCGGCGAGCGGATCGGCCTTTCCCAGTCCCCGTGCTGGCGACGCATCAACCGGCTGCAGGAGGACGGCTACATCAAACGCCGCGTCGCGCTCCTCGACCGGCACAAGCTAGGGCTCGACGTGCTCGTATTCGCCATGGTCAAGCTCGACGCCAATGGTCGGCGGTCCGTGCCCCGCTTCGCCGACGCCATCCGCGAGTATCCCGAGGTGCAGGCCTGCCATACGCTGATGGGGGAAATGGACTTCCTCGTGCAGATCGTGGCCGAGGATGTGCCGGCCTACGAACGGTTCTTCTTCGACCACCTGTCGCAGATTCCCGGCGTGCAGGAGGTGCACTCGAACATCGCGATGTCGGAAATCAAGGCCACGACGGCGTACGGCATTCCGCCAACGGCTCGGAGTCGCTAGTCAGTCCGCGCCAGCTCGACGAGTGATCGAACGTGCGGCTCGCTGACGCCGAGCGTCGCCAGTGCCGCATCGAGTTCCAGGAGGTAGTCGATGTTGTCGCCGCTGGGGCCTTGTGAGCGGATGATCTGGGCCGCGATGTCCGCAAGCGGCGCAGGGCCCAGGTAAGCGAAGTTGCCTTCGGCACCGATGTAACACACGCCAAGGACGTTCCTGTCAGCCAGCGCGATGTTGACGTCCACGCGCTCGTAGCCGTTCTTCTCGCGGTGGTCGAGATGCTCGAAAACATCCTCGTCGACCAGGTAGGCCATGCCGATGCATCGTGCGCCACCTTCGGGAATCAGCGTCAGTACCCGGCCGGGTGCATCCGGCGTGCCGCGATGATCGTGGGAGCCCTGCCAAAAGCGGCGCGACCAGCCCTCGATGGTGGCCTTCTCGCGCTCGTGGTAGGGGAAGTCGACGCGCCAGATGAGCGAGCCGTAGCCGAAGATCCAGTGCTGCAAGGTCCGTCAACCGTCCGGTTTCCTGGGAACTATCGCACATAGGCGCTCTTGCGGTTCCGTGCGGCTGCCACCGGTAAACTCCCCCAATCGTGGATCTCCGTCACGTCGCCCTCATCATCTGGCCCTTGAGTTGGGCCGGCGTCATCGGCGCCTACGTTGCCTCGGCGGCCGGCGGATACCTGCCGGACTGCGTGCCGCACCTGACCGGCTGCACCAGCGTCAGCGCGAGCGGGCGCTACGGGGCCGGCTTCTTCATCTTCAAGGCGACGATCATCCCCGTCGCCGTGTTGCTCATGCTGTACTGGTTCCTGTGCGAACGGTGGCTCGTCGCCCTGGGCGACGGGCCCCGGAAATGGCGCAACGGGATGCTCGCGATCGGCACCATCGGTGCGGTGGCCCTAATCCTCTACGCGACGTTCCTCGGCTCCGAAGGTGATTTCGAACGCGCGATGCGCCGGTACGGAACCGTCGTGTACTTCGGCTTCACGTATCTCGCCCAACTCCTGCTCCTGTATCGCGCCCGCGCGGTTCTCGGCATGACCCCGCTCGTCCGGATCAAGCTGATCCTCTGCGTCGCCATGCTGGTCGAGGGGTTGGCCCTCGAAGCGTTCACTTACTTCATCCCGGACGATGCGTGGCTCGAGAACCTCACCGAGTGGCACGTCGCCTCCGCCCTCACCTTCTATCCCACGTTGACCTGGCTGCTTTGGCGCCAATCCAGGTTCACGATCGACTTTCGCGCGCACAAGTAGGACCGAGTTCATGACCGATTTTCGCGGCGTCTTTCCGATCCTGCCGACGCCATTCCTGCCCGACGAATCCGTCGACATCGGCAGTTTCAGGACCATGATCGAACGAATGGTCGGCTTATGTGTGGACGGCGTGACGATCCTCGGCGTCCTCGGCGAGGCCAACCGGTTGACGGATCGGGAACGCACAGATCTGGTCGACGCCGCCGTTCAGACCGCCGACGGTCGCATTCCCGTTGTCGTGGGCACGAGTCACAGCGGAACACGGGCCGCAACCGAACTAGCGGCGAGCGCCAAGCGGCAAGGCGCGGACGCGGTGATGGTCACGCCGCACAAGGAACCCGTGCCGTCGGAGCGGCGCATCTTCGACCACTTCCGAGCCGTCGCCGCGGCGACCGACCTGCCTATCGTGCTCCAGGACCATCCCGGCTCCACGGAGGTGCACATGTCCGTGGAGCTCGTGCTGGACATGGTGAAGGAGATTCCGACGATCGCGTGCATCAAGCAGGAGGCGCTCCCTTCGCCACCGAGGATTGCCGCCCTCAAGGCAGGGCTGTCCCGCGACGTACCGATCCTGACGGGATTGGGCGCGCTCTATGGCGGCTTCGAGCTCGCCGCCGGTGCCGACGGATTCATGACCGGTTTCGCCTTTCCGGAGATCCTCAAGGCCATGGTGGCGGCGAGCGTCGACGACGCATGGCGAATCTACGCCAAACACCTACCGCTCATCGTGTTCGAGAACCAGCCCGGAGTGGCCATCCGAAAGGAGATCTTCCGCCGTCGCGGCCTGATCGCGCACAGCGTCGTGCGAGCGCCCGGCACCGGTATCTCGCCGACCGCGGCGCTGCAACTCGACGACTTGCTCGAACGGACGTTCGGGGCACGAAACCTGTGCGAGCGATTGACGCCGTAGAGCATTGGGTCCGCGTCCCAACCGCCGCGATTAGACGACTGCTGATCCCCGGCTCGTAGCCGCGCCGTAGGGCTAGACTTGACCGCAAAGCGCATGGGTGGGAAAGTGAGGTGGGCCTTTTGGATCCTGGCGGCAACCGTAGCGTTCGCGGTGATGACGTGGCTATATCCAGGGACATCCCAGCGCCCTTCAGCCCCTCCTGATTCCCCAACGTTCGACGCGACAGGTCTCAAGACGGATCTGTCCGGTCGGGCACAGGTGATCGACGGCGACTCGGTCTACGTTGGCGGCGTCGAGGTACGCCTCTACGGCGTTGATGCGCCGGAGGCGAGGCAGACCTGTGCCACCGACGGCGTGCGGTGGCCCTGTGGTCGGCAAGCGACACGAGCGCTTCGTCAACTGATCGAGGGGCGCGTCTTGGCGTGTGCCGAACGTGATCGAGACAACTACGGTCGAGTCGTCGCCGTTTGCCGGCTTGAGGGCGCAGACGTCAACGCCTGGCTGGTTGAGAACGGCTGGGCGATCGCGTATCGCCGGCATGCGCGAGCCTATGTAGGCGCAGAGTCGGTGGCGCAAGCCGCGAAGCGCGGGATCTGGCGCGGAGATTTCGTGGCGCCGTGGGATTGGCGACAGGCGGAAGCCCGGAGCGTCGCAGCCAACAATCGTCCGCAAAGGCGGGCATCTGGTGTTCCGCAAACGTCGACACCCGCGGAGCAGCGGGGGCGCTGCAACATCAAGGGCAACATAAGCTACAACAGCGGCAGGCGGCTCTAACACAAGCCCGGAGACCCCGACTATGCGGACACGCGAATCAGTGTCGCCCGCGGCGAACGATGGTTCTGTTCGGAATCAGAGGCCAAGGCCGCAGGTTGGCAGCCCGCAGCCAGATAGCCGTCGATGGCGTCATCGGATCGAGGTGCCCATGCCAGCCAACACCGTCGGAAGCGCAAAGAGTGAGTGACACCACACGCTACAACTACTCACTGAGACTACCTGTGTATCGCGTTCGAATGCGTTCTGAGGTCGTCCACGCACATGTTCGCGCGATCGTCACGATACCGGTGCGCTATCCCGTCGCGTCACTCTCCGCAGCGGGTGCAGCTTGCCCCCCTCGCCGATGACGTAGTCCGGAAACTCCACGTCGCGGTTGCCGAACCCTCCGGGTTCGACTCTGGTCCGCGTACCGTATACGCCGCCTAGCGTGCCGTAGGTCCGCATGCCGAGCCGGGCGCGCAGTTTCGGACTCGCTTCGTCGAGCACCTCCTGCAGGCACGACACCCCCCAGTTCTCCTGCTGCCGCATCCACGGCAGGCAGAAGTAGGTGGTGATGCTGCGCCGGGGCTCACCGTTGGTGTTGACGCCGAGTCCGTGCCAGATGCGCCCTTCCCACGCGAAGACGCTGCCCGCGGGCACTTCGACCTGCACCGACATCTCGCGAGGCGGCGGCTTGATCTGGTATTCCGGTCGCCAGCGATGACTGCCGGGGACGACGTGCGTGCTGCCGCTGGCTGGCGTGAAGTCGTCGATCAGCCAGAAAAGGTTGCACGCGGCCGGGAACGTGGCCATCGCCGGGACGTAGCCCTGGTCGCGATGCAACGGCTGCGGTTCCGTGGTCGGCGCGTGGAACATCCCGCCGGTCATGCTGGAGACCAGGAACGAGCGTCCGAGCATGAAGCCCGCGAGTTCGTCGGTCTCGGGTCGCTCGATGAGATCGAGGAAGACGCGGCCCTTGTTGACCATGTTCGCGACGTGCTGCTTGTTGCCGAGGGCTCCGGGCGGCGCCAAATCCCCGAGCTTGCGCTCCGCTGCAGCCTGCTCGTCAAGCGCGGTGCGCAGGCGCTCGATCTCCCCGGCGCTCAGCACGTCGGGTACGAAACACATTCCGTACTCCGACAGGTGCTGCTTGGCGACGTCGAAGTCGCCCGTCAGCGGCGGCAGGGGAAGCGCGTCCGGCGGATCCAGGATCGGCGACGGCACGTAGCCGGTCTGTCGATGCTCGACGGGTTCAGGGCGCAAAGGCATGGGCGACGACCCCTCGTCTTAAGCTCGCTCTAGCCACCCAACATACCACGCACCGGCATGGTCGGCCCTTAGTGCTCCATGATCGCGCCGCCATCTTGGTTGATGGACTGGCCGTGGATCCACGACGCCGCCTCGGTACACAGGTACGCGACGAAATCGCCCACCTCGTCGTCGCTGCCCCAGCGGCTCACCGGGTCACCCGGGCGTTCGCGCCTCGGTCGGTTGTCGGGGCTCACGTCATCCATGCGCGAGGTCGCCACGGCGCCCGGACAGACGCAATTGACGTTCACCCCGTGCGGTCCGAATTCCCGTGCCATGGACTGCGTCATGCCGACCATCGCGAAGTTGGCCGCGTTGTACGCCAGCGTGTTGGGGCTGCCCCGCTTCCCGGCGACCGAAGCGATGTTGACGATCTTCCCGCCCTCGCCCTGCGCATAGACGTGGCGTATGACCGCCTGCGTGCAGAGGAACGTGCCACGAACCTTGACATCCACCACGCGCTGAAAAAGGTCCGGATCGAGGTCCTGGACGGGCGTTCGGTCTTCGCCCCGCGCGATGGCGGCGTTGTTGATGAGGATGTCGATGCGTCCCAGCTCGCCGACGATCCGCTCGACGGCGGCCTCGGTCTGCTCCCGGTCGGCGACGTCGAACCGCAGCGCGAGGCCACGACGGCCTTCGGCGCGAATCTGCTCCACGACGCTGTCGACGTCCATCCAGCCCACGGCCTTCTCGTCGTCCGGGAACGTCGCCGGATCGCGACCGGTTCCGCTCACCGCAACATCGGCGCCGAGGCGCGCCAGCGCTACGGCGGCGGCCCGGCCGATACCGCGGAGCCGGCCAGCCCCGGTGACCAGCGCAACCCTGCCCTCAAGTTCCTTCGCTGCCGCCCCGTCTGTCATTCGTCCGATCTCCCTCGAATGGTCGAAGCCGTAGATGTTATCTCGACGTGTTGACAGCAACCGCAAGCGTTCGAGCCGTCTGTCGTTGACGGAGCAAGGCCCGTAGCCTACTTTCGCCTCCCCCGCGTGTGGCGTCGATCTGGCTGGCCCGCGGGGACGCTCTGAACAGGGAAGACAGCCTGATGCTCAAGCCCTTACGGCCATTTGCCGAGACGAAGCCCGAGGACGTCTTCGGGTGCCTGTCTTACGACGGCCCTCCGAAGACGATAGAGGAGATGGACGAAGCCGTCTTGGCGGAGGCTGCGCGACGCCATGCGGGCGTTCCACCCTCCGCCGCTGCCAGTTCAAGCGCGCCGGGGACGGAACCCAACTAGCCGACCGGCATTGGGCCCCCATCAAACGATTCGGCTGCCCGTCTTCCCCCAGTACTCGTCCTTGAGCAACCGCTTATAGAGCTTGCCCGTCGGCAGCCGGGGCAGTTCGTCACGGAAGTCCACGGTCTTCGGACACTTGTAGTGGGCGATGTGCTCGCGCGCATAGGCCACAAGTTCCGCCTCGAGCGCCTCGTCCGGCGTCACCCCGTCGATCGGTTGCACGACGGCCTTCACCTCTTCCCCCATCTCTGGATTAGGCACGCCGATCACCGCCACGTCGGCCACCTTCGGATGCATCACCATCGCGTCCTCGATCTCCTGCGGGTAGATGTTGACGCCGCCGGAGATGATCATGAACGTGGCGCGGTCGGTGAGGTAGAGGTAGCCCTCGTCGTCCAGGTAGCCGACGTCGCCCAAGGCCGACCAGTTGGCGTGCTCCGGGTGCTGGGCGTCCCGGGTCTTCTCCGGATCCTTGAGATACTCGAAGGCGACCATCGGGAGCTCGAAGTAGACGATGCCCGGCTCGCCGGCCGGCAACTCGTTGCCGTCCTCGTCGCATATGTGGATGACGCCGAGGATCGACCTGCCGACGGTGCCGGGATGCGCGAGCCACTCGTCCGGTCCGCAGTGGGTGAATCCGTTCAACTCCGTGCCGGCGTAGTACTCGTAAAGGATCGGCCCCCACCAATCGAGCATCTGCCGCTTGACCCCGGGCGGGCATGGCGCGGCGGCGTGGATGGCGACTTTGTGCGAGGAGAGGTCGAAACCGGAGCGTTCCTCCTCCGCGAGCTTCAGCATGCGCGTGAACATGGTCGGCACCCACTGGCTGTGGGTCACCTTGTGCTGTTCGATCGCCTCGAGCGCTTGCACGGGGTCGAAGCGGCGCATCATCACGACCGTTCCACCGACGGCCTGCATGCCTTGGCAGAAGCCCACCGGCGCCGAGTGGTAGAGCGGTGCCGGCGAAAGGTAGACGGTGTTCTCGTCGACCCCCCACAGCCCCCGCAATAGGCCCGCGATGGCCGGATTGTCGTCGGCGATCATCTGGGCTTCGACCATCGGACGGAGGATGCCCTTGGGCCGGCCCGTCGTGCCGGAACTGTAGAGCATGAATGAACCGGCCGGTTCCTCGGCCAACGGTTCGGCAGGATGGGCATCGATCGCCTCTTCGAAGTCCTCGAAGCCGTCGACGGCACCGTCGACCATCAGGTAGGTCGCGCACTGCGGTGCGTGTGGCTTGATCGCCGAGGCGACCTCGGCCAGGGCCCGAGACGTGATGAGAACCTGCGATTCCGAGTTGTCGACGATGTAGCCCGCCTCTTCCCCGGTGAGGTAGCGGTTGACGGTCGTCAGGTACAAGCCGGAGCGCATCGCCGCCCACACCACGTCGAAGTAGGCAAGGTTGTTTTCCATCAGGATCGAGACGTGGTCGCCACGGCGCAATCCCCGCGTCCACATCAATTGGGCGAGCCGGTTGGAGCGGTCGTTGAGTTCGCCGTAGGTGCGCACCGCCCCGGTGGCCGCGTCGATCACCGCCGGCTTGTCCGGGAATACCGTAGCCCAATGTCCTGGATACATGCTTGAGGCCTCGCTCCCAAGGTGGTCGGTCGGGCCGCTGACGCTATCGAAAACCCCGTGCAAATGCGACAAACTTGGCCCGCAAAGCGCACGAGAATCGATGCGAAGGGAGACCTCAGATGAAAACCGTTGGCGACGTCATGCAGCACAAGGCACGCCTGCAGCGCGAACGCCTCGAGAGCGAGGGCTTGAGCGGCGGCGAGGTGTATTCGATCCCGCCCATCGCGAGCGTCTTCGAAGCCATCCAGATGATGTCCGACCACCACGTCGGCGCGCTTCCGGTCATGATCGAAGGCAAGCTCGTCGGCATCGTCTCCGAGCGCGACTACGCCCGCAAGGTGATCCTGAAGGACAAGTCGTCGAAGACCACGCGCGTCTCCGAGATCATGACCCGCGATGTCGTCAGCGTCAGCACGCAGGACCGCATGTCCGACTGCGTCGATCTGATGACCAGTCACCACATCCGCCATCTCGTCGTGGTGGACCAGGGCGAAGTCTCCGGCATGCTTTCCCTGCGCGACCTCTTCATGGAGATCATCGACGAGCAGTCGGAGACCATCGACCAGCTCGAGGGCTACATCCGCGGCGGCCACTGACGCGACCGCTGCGCGACGCGACCGCTGCGCGGTCGCCCCGAGAACTCGCTACGCGAGTTCTCCATTGGAAACCGGAGCGACGTCAGGTCAGGGCGTTGAACGCCTCGTCCGTCGTTCCAAATACGTCGCCGGTCAACCAGTCCGCAGGAGCGATGTGCGCCAACTGGTCGCGCACCGGGCCTTTCGCTTCGCACAGGTGCAGGGCAACACCCGCCTTGTCCAGGCGATCATTGAGGCGATGCAGCATCTCGAGGCCCGTCGTGTCGATGAAGTTCACCGCGGTCATCACCAGCACGAGGTGCTGCGTCTCGGCCCGGCCTTCGCCGCACAACGCCCACAACCGACCCTCGACCTGGTTCGCGTTGGCGAAGTAGAGACTTTCGTCCACTCGCGCGGCTACGATGTGCGGCCATGTCCGTACCTCGTAGCGCTCTACGTTGCGGAAATGGGTGCTGTCGCCGAGGCGGCCGACCACGGCGATGTGAGGTCGGCTTGAGCCGCGCATGAACAGGACGACGGAGACGGACACGCCGAGCACCAGCCCCGCTTCAACCCCCGCTAAGAGAACACCCCCCAACGTCGCGAAGTGGGTCACCACGTCGGGCCTGTAGAAGCGCCAATGCCTAACTGTCGCGCGAAAGTCGATCAACCCCCACACCGAAGCGATCACGATGGCTGCGAGCGCGGCATGGGGCAGGTGTTCGAATGCCGGCGTCAGCCAAAGCAGGGCCACGAGGATCACGACCGCGCATGACAGCACGCTCACCGGGGTCCGACCGCCCGCCGCGACGTTGACGCCGGAGCGCGTGAAGCTCCCGGCCACGGGATAGGCGCCCGAGAATGCCGCGCCGACGTTGGCCGCGCCGAGGGCTACGAGTTCGCGATGACTGTCGAGCCGCTCCTTCCTGCGCGACGCCAAGGTCGTGCCCACCGTATAGCTCTCGACGTAGGCGACGAGGCCGATCAGGAGTGCGTTGGGCGCGAGATCCCACCAGAGCGCGGGGTCGACCCAAGGGACGGTCAGCACCGGCAATCCCGCCGGTACGAAGCCAACGGTCTCGACATCCAACCCCATCAAGACCACCGCCGCCGTCGCTCCCGCGGCAACCAGCACGGGGCCCGCGCGCGCGATCGGGTGATCCGTGGACTTGGCTCGGACCACGGCGGGCCCATAGCGGGCCACGAGGATCAGTACCACCAGGCTCGCCAGGCCCAAAGCGAGGGTGGTACCGTCGAGCACGCCCAGAGAAGCGGTCAGCGCGGCGAGTTGCGCCGCCGCGCCAGTCTCCGTGGGGACGTCAATGCCGGTGAACGCGCCAAGCTGGCTCACGATGATGAGAACGGCCGCCGCATTCACGAAACCCGAGATCACGGGGTGGCTCAGCAGGTTGACGATACCGCCGAGTTGCATCGCACGCAGCACCATAAGCAGGATGCCGACCTGCAGGCTGAGCACCGTGACGATGGCCAGGTACTGGTCAGAGTAGGCTGCGGCGTGCTCGCCCACGGCGGCCGCCACCATCAAGGCAGCGATGGCAACCGGTCCCACGACCAATTGCCGAGACGATCCGAGCGCCGCGTAGATCACCATCGGGGCCAAGCAGGCGTACAACCCGGCCTGTGCCGGCAACCCGGCCAGGAACGCGTAGGCGATCGCTTGCGGGATCGTGACGATGCCGAGCACCAGGCCAGCCACGAGGTCGTGTGGGAGGTCCTGGCGACGGTACGAACGCAACACGCCGACGATGGCCACATGCCGGGCGACTAGGTCAAGGAGTCCGGGTTTGCGTTCCTGCAAGCGAAGCAGTTTGCCGAGGGGCGAAACTGCATTGTAGCCTTGCCCGCGCACTTCCCAAACGCACGGGGTCGTCCAATGAAAGCGCAAACCATCGCCGTGATCGCCCTGCTCGCGGCGAATGCCGCCCATGCTGCGGAGTATCCCGACCCCGAACGATTCCGCGGTGCCATCGACGCGTTCCAAGCGGCCGAAGCCGAGTCGATGCCACCGCGCGGCGCCGTGGTCGCCACGGGCAGTTCCAGCATGCGCGGCTGGCATGGGCGAATCGCGGACGATCTCGCCCCGCTCACGATCATCCCGCGCGGTTTCGGCGGCAGCAACATGCACGATGTCCGGCACTTCCTGGATGAACTCGTGCTGCGCCACGAACCACGTGCGGTTCTGCTCTATGAAGGCGACAACGACGTTGCGGCCGGTCTCACGCCCGAGCAGATCCTTGCCGAGTTCGACGCCATCGACTCAGGCGTAGCCGAGCGTCTCCCCGACACCCGCATCTACATCCTCGCCGTGAAGCCGAGCATCGCCCGTTGGCAGCTCTGGCCCACCATGGTCGCGACGAATGACCTGCTCAAGGCCCGGGCCGACAACGACCCGCGACTCACCTTCATCGACATCGCGACGCCGATGCTCGGCGGGGATGACAAGCCGTTGGCCGAGATCTTCGTCGCCGACATGCTGCACATGAACGGCTTGGGTTACGACATCTGGCGGGATGCCGTGCGAGGTGTGCTGGTCGAAGCGGAACGGGCTTACGAATAGCACACCCGCTCCGTTGGGGTCAGGGGCCTGCGCCTACTCAGCGCTTGGCTGTACGAGCACGCGCCCACCGTTCCGGACTTGGATGGTCAGGTCACACCCGTCCATGAGCAGCATCCCAACGAGGGGAGTGGTGTCCGCTTCGTCGGCGAAGACCTCCTTCAGCCGACCTTCCCACAGCACCGCAACCTCGTAGGTGTCGAAGGACGCTTCGCTACCATCGGCCAGCGTTACCCGACCGCTGGTCACGAAGGGCAAAGCCAACTCTCTCACCAAAGCCGGAGGCAGGGTCAGATAGCCCGTGAAGCCGGTATCGACCACGGTTTCTATCTCCCGCGTCTTGCCAGCCGCGCCTTGCACCGACAACGGAACGACCGCCTCGTAGGCTGAGTTGACAGTTCCTTCGGTCACTCCGGTCTCCGCAATGGCCGTCCCCCGAAATGGTGCAACGCCCGATGCCCAACCCGCACGGACCAGACGTCGATCGCATCGGGGCTCTGCTCTCGCAGACGCTTCGCTGCGGTCAGAAGGTCGTCCGAGATGGCCCATCTCCCGCTGTCCACGTCGATGGAGACGAACTCGCCGCGATGGTTGGCTTCCACCCGTGTCTTGATGTCCCGCTCGTAAATCGCGTCACCCAAGCGGGCCGTTTCCTCCTTGGGCCTACGTGGCCGCGCCGAGGTCTCCGCATGCGTCATGTGCGCTCCATTCCGATGCGCTGTTCCCATCCCTCACTTTACGGCGTGCGGGCGTACGCCCACAAGGAAGGCACCCACACCATGCTGCGGATGAACAGCAAGGGTTACGACATCTGGCGCGACGCCGTGCGACCGGTGCTGGTCGAAGCCGAACGGGCTTATGAATAGCGCAAACGTCCGCGTTCAAGGCGGCAACAGCGAATCCGCTTCGCCCACAGAAACCACCCGGACCGTGGTGAACGCCGCTGGGTCGAGAAACCGACGCACGAACGCGTTGATCCCCGTCAGGTCAAGTTCCGCCGCGCGGTTCGCGACGCGGTCGAAGAACCCGTCCGGCAGGCCATCGCGGCGCTCTTGGAGTAGCCAACCCAATTCGTCGGCCGGGGTCTGCCGCGCGAACAGTCGCCGCCCGGCCAGATAGCCGACCGCGTCGTCGAACTCGGCCTCCGTGATGCCTTCGCGATGCATGCGGGCTATGGCGCCCCCCATCTTCCGCTCGACCTCCGCGGCGTTCGCCGTGCGTGTGAATGTCGTGACCCGGAACATGCCGGGAACGGGCAAGCCCGGGACCGTCGCCGAAGCGTCGTAGGTATCCCCTTCGTCGTGCCGCAGCGCCATAGCGAGGCGGGAATAGGGGTGACCTCCCAACACGTGGGCGGTCACCCGGTAGGCGGGGTAGTCCTCGTCGTGGTACGGAATCGAGTGGCGGACCATCGCGAGGTACACCTGGGTCAGGCGGGGCATCTCCACCGTCACCGTACCGCCGGCCGACGTCGTCAACGGCAGGTAGTCCGGAGCGAGCGGCACGTCGGACGCCGGTTCAGCGGCCGGAACGAGCCCAGCCAAGGCCCGTTCCGCCTCGGTGCGGGTTACGCGACCGGCAATAGCGATGGTCCGCCCCGGCAAGCGCAGGATTGCATCGCGCACAACAAGCAGGCCTGCAGGATCGGTCACCACCCGCCTTGGCGGCTCGTAGCTGATCCGCCGCGGGTCATGCGGTGCGAACAAAGACCGCAGCCCCGCTTGGCGGCGCATGAAGACGGGCTCTCGAGTGGATCGATCCCACTCGAGATTGCCCAAGGTTCGCCATCTTTGGAGTTCGGCCCGGTCGAAGTCGCGATTGGCCATCACGGACCCCATCAGGTCGGCAAGGCTCGCGAAGTCCTCCGCGAGCCCCGACCCGAAAATCCGAGCGTTGCGGTTGTACATCTTGACGGTCAGGGCCACGCCAAGGGCGTCCGCCCGTCGCCGGAGCGCGCCCGACGGATCGAACAACTGGATCTCGAACGCTTCGCGCGCCGGGTTCTCACGCGCCCACGGCGACCACGTGCCAATCGGGAAGTCGACGGCAAGGTAAGCCCACGACGCGCGCCGGTCCTCTACCAGGATGACCCCGGTTCCATCGTCGAGACGCCACTCCTCGGGGCCTGTGACCGCGAGTGCCGGTGCCCATGCCAATCCCGCGGCTGCCAGAATGCCGGCGAGAACGGCACGTCCACGGTACACGCTCAAGGTGCGACTCCCAGTCGGCTGGCGAGCGGATAGAGCCAGCCGAACCACGCGACGTACCAGGGAACGCGCTCCGGGTAGACGTAAACGCGAACGGGCCGTGCGTCCGCGATGTAGCGTCGGAAGGCGCTCGCCACATCGGCGGTGGTCACTGCCTCCAGCCGGCGCCTCGTGTCGAGTGCCAGACGTCCATCGCCGCGCCACCAGTGCGCCTCGCCGATGGCTGCGGCCATTTCGCCGGACCGGTACGGGCGCGCCCACTCGCCCAAGAGCCGCTTGCGCTTGGCAGCGGCCAAGTTCTCTTCGCTGAGCCAAGACAGTGAGGCGAGATCGTCGAGGGCTTCGTCGATGTAGCGGAACGCTGTTTCCTTACGTCGGTACGGCAGGGCCGCGGTGGCCAGCAGCACGCCACCGCCGCGACGCCCCGGCATCACGATGTGTTGCGCGAAGAGCGCTTGGCGGCGCGCGCGCACGAGCAGATCCTCGAAGTCGCCGAAGTCCCGGAGCATGTCGAGCATCAGCACCACGGCGTCAGTGTCCGCCGCTACTGCAGGCGGCAGAGCGCACGCCAATGCGGCCGCCTCGGCGGGCGGGATGTCCTCGGTCAGCTCGACCTCCACCGGGAAGGTCCAGTCCAACAAGGCCGGCACGTCGTCCGGTTTCTCGCCCTTCGCCGGCAAGACACCGAACAGGGCTCTCACGTCGCCCAGCAGGGGTTCGGGGGCGACCGGGCCAGCGACGATCAGGTGCGCGTTACGCGGGCCGTAGTAGCGTGCGTAGAAACGCCGGCATTGGTCGAGGGTCGCGCGGGCGATGTCCTCCCGGGTTCCGGCCGGGGTACTCGCATAGGGGTGTCCCGCCAGGCCCGCCGCCAGGCCGGCCACCAGTGCGCGGCGCTCCGGGTTGTTCTCCAGCCGCAGGCGGAGTTCCTCCGTGACGATCTTCTTCTCGTTGTCGAGCGCATCTTGCGTGAGTTCGAGGTTGACCATGCGGTCCGCCTCCATCTCGAGGATCCGGCGGTGGTGCTGCGGCGCGATTTGCGATACGTAGACGGTCTGGTCCCAGTTGACGTAGGCGTTCCGGTAGCCGCCGTGCCGGGTGACGTACCGGGCATAGGCGCCTCGTGGAAACGTCGGGGTACCGGCGAACATCAGGTGCTCGAACAGGTGGGCGAAACCGCGGCTGTCCGGGTCTTCGTTGGCCGCGCCAACGTGGTACCAGACCTCCGTCGAGACCACCGGCATCCGCGGGTCCGCATAGATCGTCACCAGGAGGCCATTGTCGAGACGCTCCGTGACGTATTGCGGCGTCGACTCGGTCGTCCTTTCAGCAGCAACCGACCAGGCCGCGGCGGTCAAGGCGACCAGTGCACCGATGCGCATACTCACAACAAACTCCCGCAACTGCGTCTAGAACGTGGCCAGTTCGCACCACGACACCGCCGCGTGCGATGCCGCGGACGGAACGTACCACTGCCGCCCATGCCACGCGAACGGTCACGAGCCGGATCCTGCACCACGCTTGATGCACTGCGGCGAAGCCTTGTACGCTGATCCCCACGTACTTCTCGCCATTGGGGTTAAGTGATGGACACCAAAGCCGCCGTCGCCTACGCAGCGGGCGAGCCGCTCGCCATCGAAACCGTGCAACTCGACGGGCCGAAAGACGGCGAGGTCATGGTGGAGATCAAGGCCACGGGGATCTGCCACACGGACGCCTATACGCTGTCGGGTGCCGATCCCGAAGGGCTCTTCCCGGCAATCCTCGGCCATGAAGGCGCGGGCGTCGTCGTGGATGTTGGGCCTGGCGTCACCAGCCTCGCGGTCGGCGATCACGTGATTCCGCTGTACACGCCGGAGTGCCGGCAGTGCAAGTTCTGCCGCTCGGGCAAGACGAACCTGTGCGGCGCGATCCGCGATACGCAAGGCCAGGGCCTGATGCCCGACGGCACGTCGCGGTTTTCGCGGGGCAGCGAGACGCTGCTGCACTACATGGGCACGTCCACGTTCTCCAACTTCACCGTGCTGCCTGAGATCGCGGTGGCGAAGATCCGCGAGGATGCCCCGTTCGACAAGGTCTGCTACATCGGTTGCGGGGTGACCACCGGGCTCGGCGCAGTGATGAACACCGCCAAGGTCGAGGCCGGGGCCAACGTGGCCGTCTTCGGCCTGGGCGGCATCGGTCTGAACGTCATCCAGGGTGCGCGCATCGTGGGCGCCGACCGCATCATCGGCATCGACACCAATCCCGCCAAGCGTCCCTTGGCGGAGAAGTTCGGGATGACCGACTTCATCGATCCCAGCGAGGTGGACGACGTCGTCGGCGCCATCGTCGACATGACCGACGGCGGCGTGGACTACTCGTTCGAGTGCATCGGCAACGTCAACGTGATGCGCCAGGCGCTCGAGTGCTGCCACAAGGGTTGGGGCGAGAGCATCATCATCGGCGTTGCAGGCTCGGGACAGGAGATCGCCACCCGCCCGTTCCAGTTGGTCACCGGGCGCGTCTGGCGTGGAACGGCCTTCGGGGGTGCCAAGGGGCGAACAGACGTGCCCCGGATCGTCGACTGGTACATGAACGGCAAGGTGAACATCGACGACCTGATCACGCACACCATGCCGCTCGAAGACATCAACAACGCCTTCGACCTGATGCACGCGGGCGAGTCCATCCGCTCCGTGGTCGTCTACTAGCGTTTCTGAGCAGGTAACCACATTGACTGTTGAACGAAGTTCCAAGAGCGCACGGCGGCGAGCCATGACGGTGCGCGGACGTCCACGAACGGGTACTCCCGTTCGCGTTCGCCATTCCGGCCTAGCACAAGACCCATTGCGGGCCGGGAGGCCCGCGTACCCGAGGCGCGCCTAGGCGTGGCCGAGACCCCAAGATTCGTGCCCATGGACCGGAACGCGTGGCTCGCCCAAGTCACCGAGGAGGTGCTCGAGCCGGATCTGCCGATCTGCGACCCGCACCACCACCTGTGGGACTACCCCGGGAGCCGCTACCTGCTCGATGAACTGCTGGCCGACATCGGCAGCGGCCACAACGTCACCTCGACGGTGTTTATGGAGTGCGGGTCGATGTACCGGGCCGACGGTCCCGAGGCGCTGAAACCCGTCGGCGAGACCGAGTTCGTGAACGGCATCGCCGCGATGAGCGCCAGCGGCGGCTACGGCGACGCCCGGGCGTGCGCGGCCATCGTCGGCTACGCGGACCTGAACCTCGGACCGGCGGTCGGCGATGTGCTCGATGCGCATGCCGCGGCCAGTCCCCGGTTTCGTGGCATCCGGCACGCGGCGGGCTGGGATGCGAGCGACGAAGTGCGCAATTCCCACACCGCGCCCGTCCAAGGCATGTTGGCGGATTCCACGTTTCGCGCAGGTTTCGCGGAACTCGGCAAGCGCGGCATGACCTTCGACGGCTGGTTGTACCACCCGCAGATTCCTGAGCTGACCGACTTGGCACGGGCGTTCCCCGATCAGCCGATCATCTTCGACCACTTCGGCGGACCGCTTGGCATCGGACCTTACGCGGGCAAGCGGTCGGGGATCTTCGAATACTGGAAAGGCGCCGTCAGCGACCTGGCCAAGTGCACGAACGTCGTCGCCAAGCTCGGCGGGCTAGTCATGGCGATCAACGGCTTTGGATTCCACAAGCGCGAACGACCGGCCACCTCCGACGAACTCGTCGCCGCCACGCGCGACTACCACCTGCACATGATCGACTGCTTCGGCGTCGACCGCTGCATGTTCGAGAGCAACTTTCCAGTCGACAAGGTGAGCTGCAGCTACCGCGTGCTGTACAACTCGTTCAAGAAGATCGCCGCGGGTTTCTCGGCAACCGAAAAGGCGGCGGTGTTCCACGACACGGCCGTGCGCGTCTATCAAGTCGGTTAACTCGCAACCTCAACCCCGACCTTCGTTCGTCGCGCTGGCACGCGCGCTCAGCGACCGGCGGCTGTGGCGAATCTTCCTGCTCGGCACGGCCAGCGGCTTCCCATGGCTCTTGATCGGCTCGGCCATGACCGCTTGGCTCACGGAGGTCGGCCTGTCGCGCACCGGCGTCGGCTTCTTTGGTGCGGTTTTAGTCCTCTACACCATCAACTTCCTGTGGGCGCCCATCGTCGACCACGTCCGCCTGCCGGTACTCGGCCACCTCGGTCAACGCCGTTCGTGGATCATCGCCTGCCAGGGGCTGCTGATCGTCTTCGCCGTGCTTTTGGCGCTCACCGGCCCCCAGTTCAGCCTGACCACGACCGCCCTGATCGCCATCGGCATCGCCGCCGCATCGGCGACCCAAGACCTCGCGATCGACGCCTATAGGATCACGGTCATCGGCGAAGACGAGCCCGAGCTTCTTGGGCACGCCGCGGCGATGGCGACGTGCGGCTGGTGGACGGGCTCAAGCCTCCCGGGTGTCGTTGCGTTCTGGCTGGCCGATCCGATCGGCTGGTCGAACGTTTACCTCGGCCTAGCAGTACTGGTCGTACCCATCACGCTCCTGGTCTGGCGGTTGTTCCCGGAGCCACCGCGCCCAACCGATGTGCCGTTCGACTGGCGCAGGCTGGACAGTTGGGTGCAGGACACGTACTTCGACGCCGTCGCCGAGTTCTTCCGCCGCAACGGCGTGCAACTGGCTCTCGGCCTGCTGGGGTTCATCTTCCTGTTCAAGATCGGGGAGGCCTTCCTCGGTCGCATGGTAATCAGGTTCTACATTGAAGTCGGATTCAGCAACGCGGACATCGGCACGTACTCGAAAGGCCTTGGCTGGCTGGTCACCATGGTCTGCGCGCTGGCTGCCGCGCTGCTGACCGGCCGTTTCGGCGTAATCCGCGGGTTGTTCCTAGCGGGCATCGCCATGGCGGCCACCAATCTCCTGTTTGCCTGGATCGCGATCACCGGGCCGGACACCCGCGCGTTGGCCTACGCCGTCGTCGCCGACGGCGTGACGTCGGCGTTCTCGACCGTTGCCTTCGTGGCGTTCATCTCCTTCTACACCAGCCGCCTGCACACGGCCGCCCAATACGGGGCGCTGGCATCCCTCGGCAATTCCGGGCGCACGGTGCTCGCCGCGAGCAGCGGCGTCGTGATCGACGCGTTGGGTGGTGCGTGGGCGGCATTCTTCGTCATCACCGCGGTGATGGTGACGCCCTCGCTCGGCATCCTGGTGTGGATTGGACGTCGGATCGGTCGGGAGGCACCGCAAGCAATGTCGAGCCGCCCATAGACGATCATTCCGTTGCGGCAAGGGCCCGAGATGCGCCGCCTCGTCGACGTCCACGCATGTATACATAATCCACCACCACTGGTGGATTATGTATACATTTTGAACCACATTTGGCGTAGGATGGACACTTCATTCCAATACGCCAGCGCAATGAAGCGCGGAGAAGCACAGCAGATACTGGCGGCGACCAACCGTTGGTGGCGCGACCCGACGGGCTGGAGCGTGGTCGATCCCGACCTGCGAGAGGTGGCGCAAGCACCGTTCCGCTATCGAGCCGACGTGCTGTCCGAGCTCGACCGCGGCGGACTCTACATCCTGCGCGGCCCGAGGCGAGTCGGCAAGACCGTCGTCGTCAAAAACACGATCCGCGAGCTCATTGCGAGCGGCGTGCCGCCTCGTCGCATCGTCCACATGGCCGTGGACGGGCTGCGCAGCCGCGACCTGGGGCTGCTGATAGACGCCGCCGATGGCTTGATGCCCGCCGCAGGTCACCGTCATTGGTTTTTCGACGAGATCACCGGCATCGCCGACGGCTGGCCGGAGCGAGTCAAGTGGCTGCGCGACAACGATCCTCGTTTCCGCACCGACACGGTCGTACTCACCGGGTCATCCGCAGCGGACCTTACCGAAGCAACCAAAGCCCTTGCTGGCCGTCGCGGTGCCGCAGATGCGCCCGACCGCGTTCTTCTACCAATCGGTTTCCGCTCCTTCGTCAGTCTGGCATCCGCCGAGCCGGCACCGGAGTTGGAGACGCATCGAGTCTCCGATCTCACGCACGGCCGCCTGAGGAGCGTGTCGACGGACCTCGCACCCTGGCAGGATGTGCTGATCCGGGCCTGGGAGGCCTACTTGGTTTGCGGCGGGTTCCCGGCGGCCGTCGCGGAACACGTCGCCACCCGTGGAGAGCCCGCGGCATTACGTCGGAGTCTGGTTGACGTGATCCACGGCGATGCCTTCCGCCGTGCAGACTGGTCGCAAGCCCAGAGTACCGACTTGCTGCGGCGACTGTCCGCGAACCTCTGCTCGCCGCTCAATGTCGCGTCCCTCGCCAACGACACCGGCGTTCCCCAAACGAGTCTCAAACGCCGCCTCGACGAACTGCGCGAAGCGTTCGTCGTCTGGCCCTGCTACCGCCAAGACAACCTGCGCCCGAAACTCGGTGCCCAGCCGAAACTCTATTTCACGGATCCCATCTATGCTCAACTGGCGCCGGACTCAGCCCCGGACTTCCCACGGCTTTCGCAGCAGCAACTCGGCATGGCGCTGCTCCGGGCGACCGAACGCGCCGCGCCCGGCTCACTCGTGGGCTACGACCAAGTGCTGCACCACAACACGGCCACCCGCAAAGAGGTCGACTTCGTCGGTCCGAACTTCGGCGGTATCGCCTTCGAGTCCAAGTATGTCGATGGCGGGTGGCGCCGCGACGCTCTGACGCTTAAGGCCTCCCGCTGGCATGGGATCATCGCCACCCGATCCGAGTTAGACCTGTCGGAGCCCGACGTCGCTGCCGTACCTGCCGCAGTGCTCGCGTGGCTGCTCGACTCGTGACTCCCCGCGAAAACGACCGTGAGTAGCCGCGCACTGAGCGATTTAGGGTAGGATTCGCGCCCCGTTTCTGCTGCCGATATGCCGAGGCGTTAGCGTTCGGCGCAGCCCACAAGGACAAAGCACACATGGCCACTTTCGAGTCGCGCGTGTACGCGCTCGGCGTCGAGGCGCACCCGAATGCCGACCGGCTGGAGCTGGCGGCGATCGGCGGCTTCCGTTGTGTTGTCGCCAAGGGCGAGTTTCAGAGCGGCGATCAGGCTGCGTACATCCCGGAGGGCGCGGTTTGCCCTGATTGGCTCATCGCGGAACTCGGCCTCGAAGGCAAACTCGCCGGGTCGAAGCACAACCGAGTGAAGGCGGTGAAGCTGCGCGGCGCTCTCTCCCAAGGTCTGGTCTATCCGGTACGGGACGGCTGCATCCGCGGTCGGGAGGTCGGCATCGGCGACGACGTGACCGACCTTCTCGAGATCGTCAAGTACGAGCCGCCCATCCCCATCGCCATGCAGGGCGAAGTGCGTCCGGTGTTCGGCGCGACGCCCCACTACGACATCGAGAACATCAAGAAGTACCCGGACGAGTTCCAGGACGGCGAGTCGGTCGTGGTCACCGAGAAGCTCCACGGCTCCTGGTGCTGCTTGGGCTGGCATCCCGAACACGGTGAGATCGTCACGTCGAAGGGCATGGCGGACCAAGGCAAGGCGCTGTTCCTCAACGACGCCAACGCCAACAACCTCTACGTGCGGACGTGGCATGTACACGCGGAGGCGTTCGCCGAGGCACGGGCCAGACTCGCGGCCCCGGAGCAGGCCTTCTACATCCTCGGCGAGGTCTACGGACGGGGCGTGCAAGATCTGCACTACGGCGAGCCGAACCCCGCCTTCGCGGTGTTCGACGCCTATATCGGCGAACCGGGCAAGGGCCGCTACCTGACCTTCAGCGAACTCCGCACCGGGTTGGACAGCCTGTTCCCTCTCGTACCGGTGGTCTACGAGGGGCCGTTCGGCGCCGCACAGCTCGCCGAACTGACCGACGGCCAAACAAGCCTCAAGGCAGACCACATCCGCGAAGGCGTGGTGGTGAGGCCGCAGGAGGAGCGCGCATCCGACGAATTCGGCCGCGTCGTTCTGAAGAGCGTCTCCGGCGACTATCTGACGCGGCGCGGCGGTACGGAATTCAACTAGGCACCATTGCGGAGCTCGACATGACAACAGACGAAAATCCCACGCCCCAAATCGCACTGATCGTCGGCGGCGGTCCGGGCATCAGCGCAAGCTGCGCGCGGCTCTTCTGCAGCAACGGCATGCGCGTCGCTATCGCCGCGCGGACGCCCGACAAACCCGCGCTCGTGCAACTCGCGGCCGAGTACGACGTCACCAACTACGGCTGCGACGCCGCTGATCCGGACGCGGTGAGTGCGCTTTTCGACGCGGTCGAGGCCGACCTCGGCAATCCCACGCTCGTCGTCCACAACATCGACGGCCGGATGCGCGACATCTTCCGCAAGGGCGTCGCCGAAGCGGAGCCCAAACTGGTTCACGAGGTGCTGATGAACTCGCCCTACAGCGCCTTCCTGGTGGCGCAGCAAGCCACGCAGCGGATGCTCGCGGGTCCCGCCGATGCCGCGGGAGACGGCCATCGCGGGACGATCATCTTCACCAACGCCAGCGCCGCGAAGAAGGGCTATGCGCGTAGCGGCGCGTTCGCCATGGCCTGCCAGGCGAAGTCGGGGCTGGCCGAGAGCATGGCGAGGGAGTTGATGCCGCAAGGCATCCACATCGCCAGCGTGCCGATCGACGCGGCCATCGGCTGGACGCAGCCGGACGGCACGCGGGCACACCGCATGGCCGGCACGTCAGTGGACGACAATATGGCGGATCCAGATCGAATCGCAGACCTCTACCTGCAGTTGCATAGGCAGCATCGATCGACCTGGGCGTTCGAGGTCGTGTTGAGGCCGTGGGTGGAGAACTGGTAGCGCTGGTGCGCTGAACCGCGTTGGGCCTCGAACAGCGTTCAAAATGCGGGCCGGGAGGCCCGCGTACCCAGGCCGCGCTACTTTTCGAGCGCTGCCAGCACCTTCGGCGGCGACATCGGCAACTCCCGCAGACGTAGACCGACCGCATCGTGGATGGCGTTGGCCACCGCCGCCATCGGGGGCGCGATCGGCACCTCGCCGACCCCTCTGACGCCGTGGGGGTGGGCGTCGTTGGGGACTTCTACCACCACGGTGTCGATCATCGGTAGATCGGAAGCGACCGGCATGCGGTAGTCCAGGAAGCCTGGATTGTCGAGCCGGCCCGACGCGTCGAAGATGTATTCCTCGTTGAGCGCCCAGCCGATGCCTTGGGCGACACCGCCCTGCATCTGGCCCTCGACGTAGCCAGGGTGGATCGCGCGACCAGCATCTTGTACAGCGGTGTAGCGGACCACCTCGACCCGGCCGGTCTCCTCGTCGACCTCGACGTCGCACACGTGGGTTGCGAACGCGGGGGCCGCCCCTTGGGCGTTCACCGACACCTGCGCGGCGATCGGGCCACCAGTCTGCGCCGCCTTCGCCGCCAAGTCTGCTAGCGACAACGGCTCGAAGGCGCCGGCGTTCGCGCCGGCGGGATGGGCGTGGCCGTTCTTCCAGTCGACCGCTTCCGGGTCGATGTCCCATAGCATCGCGGCCCGTTCGCGTAGCTGTTTGACCACGCGCTCCGTCGCCTCGGAGACCGCTGTCCCCGCCGAGAACGTCACCCGGCTGCCACCGGTGGTGGCGCTGAAGCCGATGGTGTTCGTGTCGCCCACCTGGGCGCTGACATTGCGGTAGTGGATACCCAGCGTCTCCGCCACGATGTTCACCATGGACGCCCGAGAGCCGCCGATGTCCGGGTGGCCGGTTGTCACCGCCACCGTGCCGTCCTCGTTGACGTTGACATGGGCGCTCGATTCGCCGCCGACGTTGAACCAGAAGCCGCAGGCCACGCCGCGGCCCTGACCGTTCTTGCGCGACGCGTAGTGCGGATGGGCCTGGGCGGCCCTGAGCGTTTCCTCAAAGCCAATCCGCCGGAACGTCGGCCCGTACGCGGCACGCGTCCCCTCCCGCGCTGCGTTCTTGAGCCGAAACTCAATGGGGTCGATGTCGAGCGCCCGCGCCAGTTCGTCAATCACCGATTCCACCCCGAACGCCGCGATCGGCGACCCGGGCGCCCGGTACGCGTTGCACTTGGGCCGGTTCGCGACCACGTCGTAGCCGACCACCTTGACGTTGTCGATGGCGTAGGGCGCGAACGAGCAATTGCACGCCGCGCGCACCGGCGAACCGGGGAAGGCTCCGGCCTGAAAACGGAACGTGGCCTCCGCGGCGACGATGCGTCCGTCGCGCCGGGCGCCGATCTTGATCGTGTTCGAGGATCCCGCCGTCGGTCCGGTGGCGCGGAAAACCTCCTCGCGGGTCATCACCATCTTCACCGGGGCGCCCGACTTGCGCGACAGCTTATAGGCCAGTGGCTCCAGGTAGACGATGGTCTTGCCGCCGAATCCGCCACCGATCTCCGCGGGAATCGCGCGGATGTCAGACAGCCTCGCGCCGGTCATCTTGGCCGTGGCGTTGCGGACCATGAACTGCCCCTGGCTCGAGCTCCAGATCGTCGCGCGACCGTCCGCCGCTACGCTGACCAGGCACGCATGCGGCTCGATGTAGCCCTGGTGGACGGGCCTCGTCTTGAAGTGCCGCTCGATGACGACATCGGCCGCAGCGAAGCCATCGTCCACGTCGCCGAGCGTGAAGGCCATGCGGCTCGCCACGTTGGTCGGCGCGTCCGGCGCGGAGTCGTCGCCGTCGGTGCGAAGGAAATCGTGTAGCACAGGTGCGTCGGCACCCATCGCCTCGTCGACGTCGATGACCCAAGGCAGCGGCTCGTAGTCGACCTCGACTAGGCCCAGGGCCGCTTCGGCCGCTTGCGCCGTGGTCGCCGCCACCGCCGCCACGGCGTGGCCCGCGTAGAGAGCCTTGTCCCGCGCCATGACATTGCGGCTGACGAAGCGCATGTCGGCAGGGCCGACCATCACCGGCGTATCGAGCGGAAAGTCGACCAGGTCGGCACCCGACATCACGGCTTTCACACCCGGCGCGGCCGCTGCCCGGTCCAGGTTGATCGATCGGATGCGAGCGTGCGGATGCGGGCTGCGCAGCACCTTGCCCCAGAGCATACCAGCCTGCGTGAAGTCGGCGCCGAATGCCGCCCGGCCGGTGACCTTGTCCTCGCCGTCCGGTCGGATCGTGCGCTTGCCGATCCATTGGTTGCCAGATTCGTCGTCCACGATCATCCCTCCCTCGCTAGGCGACATCGCGCCATCAGTTTGTCCTGATTTCGAACTTGATCAGGTTGCGGACACCTTGCTTTGCGGAACTGGTCATGGCCGAAAACTGTCGATGAATCAGGAGTCCGAAGCGAACGGGCACCCTAATGGACGCCCCGGAAACCGTCAACGATTCGAGCAGAATAGCCTCCCCAATGAACCCACTCGCAGACAGTCGCAGGGAGACGATGAGCCGCGTACTCGTATGTCCACCAACCCACTTCGGCGTGGAGTACGTCATCAATCCATGGATGGCTGGCAACGTCGGCACCGTCTCGCCGGCCATCGCTGGCCGTCAATGGGACGCGCTGATCGAGATCCTTGATGGGCACGCGGACGTGACTCTCATCGAGCCGGGCCCGGCGCTTCCGGACATGTGCTTTGCAGCCAACGGCGGCCTTGTCCTCGACGGTACGTTCGTACCGTCCACCTTCAGCGTCGCCCAACGCGAGCCGGAGCCGCCCCTGTACACGCGTTGGGCCGCTGCGGCGGGCTTCGAGATCGCCGATGTCGATCCCGACCTCGCGTTCGAAGGCGAAGGCGATGCGCTCTGGTGGCCGCAAGGTGGCTCGGAGCCACTACTCTGGGCCGGCTACGGCGTACGCACCAGCCTGGAGTCCCATACAGCCCTTGCCGAACGTCTTCGCGTGCGCGTGGTCTCGCTGCGGTTGGTCGATCCCCGGTTCTACCACTTGGACACCTGCTTCGTGCCGTTGCCGGGTGGGCGTGTGGCCTACTATCCGCCGGCTTTCGACCACGAGTCGCAACGGCTGATCCAATCCCTCGTGCCGGCCGGGTCCCGCATCGAGGTGGATGACGAAGACGCCTTCGGGTTCGCCTGCAACGCCGTGCGCCTCGACAGCACGCTGATCACGAGCCACGCAAGCACCGAACTGCGTCGCGGCCTGGAAGCGTGGGGGTTCGCGGTCGTCACCACACCGCTGTCCGAGTTCATCAAGGCAGGGGGCGCCGCCAAGTGTCTGACCCTGCTGCTCGACCAGGACGAGCCGGCAGGCTTCGCGAAGCGCCCGGCCGTGGCCTCCCCAATCCGCTCGCAGACGGTGGAGATGGAGGGCCACTTGCTGGACGAGGGCGTGCTGACCAACGCCTTCGAGACCGTCAACCGCACCGGCGGCAGTTTTCGTTTGGAGCGGTTCCACGCGGGCGAACGCGGCGACCAGACCAGCCGCGTCCGCTTCACGGTCAGTGCCCCGACCCAGCCACGCCTCGACCGGACGCTCGACCTCCTGCGACCTTTCGGCGCCGTGCCGGCCAGCGAGCAGGCCCCGGCGACGCTCGTCGACGTTGAACGCCACGGCGTCGCACCGGACGACTTCTGCTGCTCGACGATCTATCCGACGGAAGTGCGCGTCGGCGAGGACTGGATCCGCGTCTCCCACCAGCGGATGGATGCCGCGATCGTGGTCGACGACGGCCCCACCGCCCGGTGCACCCTGATGCGTGACTTGCTCCCCGGCGACAAGGTCGTCTGCGGCGAGACGGGCGTGCGCGTGCACATGCCCGACCCGCGCCGCGCCCAAGGCGGCTTCGCCTTCATGTCCTCTCAAGTGACCACCGAACGGCGCGCCGAGGTCCAGATCGAGGAGCTGGCCTTCGAGATGAAGAGAGTCCGTGCCCGGGGCGGACACATCGTCGTTGTCGCCGGGCCCGTCGTCATCCACACCGGCGGCGGTCCCCACCTCGCGGCACTCATTCGCGCCGGCTACGTGCAAGCGCTCCTGACAGGAAACGCGCTCCCCGTGCACGACCTCGAGACGAACCTCTTCGGGACCTCGCTCGGGGTCGACCTGAACCGCGGTACCGGCGTCCGGGGTGGTCACCGCCACCACCTCAAGACCATCAACCGCATCCGCGCCGCCGGTTCCGTCGCCCAGGCCGTCGCCGACGGGGTCGTCACCGGCGGCATCATGTACGAGTGCGTGAAGGCCGGCGTGCCCTATGCCCTCGCCGGCTCGATCCGCGACGACGGCCCGCTCCCGGACACCCTCATGGACCTGGTCGCCGCCCAGGCGGCCTACGCCCGGCTGACCGACGGCGCGGACTTGATCCTCATGCTGTCCACGATGCTGCACGCCATCGGCACGGGCAACATGACGCCCGCCGGCGTCCGACTGGTGTGCGTGGACATCAACCCCGCCGTGGCCACCAAGCTCGCTGACCGCGGCAGCATCGAGTCGACAGGCATTGTCACCGACGTGGGATTGTTCTTGAATCTACTGGCGCGGAACCTAAACGCGGATTAGCCCTATTCCGCCATCTTGGCGAGTTCCTCCGCCAGCTCCGGATGCCCGTGGAATCGCGCCCAACCGGCCGGCGTACTGTTGTACAGGTCATCGGTCGCACGCGGATCGGCGCCCGCCCGCCGCAACCGTTCGATGATCTCCACGAGGCCATCGGACGCCGCGAGATGGAAGGCGGTGACGCCCTTGGCGTGACCGCCGAGCCATCCCGTGCCGTTCGGGTCGGCGCCTTGGTCCAGCAGCCAGTCGACCATTTCGATGCGATTGCGGAACGTGGCCCGGAGCAGAGGCGTGGCTTCGTAGGCACGACCGTCGATTTGGGCACCGCGACGGACCAGTGCCTTGGCCGCTTCGAGGTGACCATTGGTCGCGGCGAGGACCAGGGCCTCGTCAAGCACCTCCTGGTCGTCGTCGCTCGACGCCCAGGGAAACCAGCCGTAGTTCGGGCGGTAGTAGGCGCGGGACGCCCGGGCGGCTGCGGTCAGCGCGCCTGTCGCGTCGAACGCATCGTCGATCCCATCGACGTCGTTCAACCCCGCCGCCACGCGCAGGTTGCCGGGGGCGCGATCCTGGGCCGCGATGATGCGGGCAACGTCGGGCCAGCCCCAGATGGTGGCGTGCATGAGCGCCGTCCCACCCGGCAGCATGGTCTCGATGCGCGGATCGGCGCCCCGCTCCAGCAGCAACTCCGCCATCGCCGCCGAGCCGACGCTGTGCAGCGCCGATTTCTGGGTTGACGCCACGGCGTTGACGAGTTCCGGTTCGGCATCCAGGTGAGCGGCGACCGCGGCCAGGTCGCCCCCCTCGACCTTGTGGAAGAAGTCGATGGAGCGTTCATCCACCTGCCCCGATTGGATCGTGCGCAAGCGCAGTTCCATCTCACGCCAGTCGGCGAAGCCGTGCTCCGCAGCGCTCACTTCGAGGGCTTCGATGAGCGTGGCGCGCACCGGATCAAGCGCCTCAAAGCGGGGTATGCGGGAAAACCGCTCACGGGCTTCGGCGAATCCGTCCGCGGCCTCCCGGGCCAACATCGCCAGGTACGGCGTGTGGAAGGCGATCTCGTGGCTGTAAAGGCGAAGCGGCATCGTCACGCAACATAGCATCCCCCGTGCCCGAAGTATCGGGCTGCCAAGCTTGCGCCACGGTCCAACAGCAGGAAGTGACGATCTCTTACGGCACGACGGGTCGATGTCCACTTCCTCCTGGCCTACGAGGCCAGACACCATGCCCGCCAAAGCAAGAAGCTCGGTGCGAACGTGGCTGTGGTACGGTACTTTGATGACTCGAGAGCTGTGGGACAACGGTGCGCCGCGAAGGCTCCTGGCCGCGGACGGCACCCCTCGACACCCCAACGTCGCCTATGACGACGACGGCTACCCTTTCGCGGACGATCAGCCGTTGGCCCAGAACAGTCCACAGGCGGACCAGCTCTTCTACGCCTTCCCCGCGCTCAAGAGCTGGCTCCGACGACGTTTCCCGGACGCGTTCGCGGCCTCCGACATGCTCGTGTACCCACGCCAAGGCGACCTCCAGGCCTCAGTGGCGCCGGACGTTTTCGTGGCATTCGGGGCAGGCGACCACCCCCGAAACTCCTACAAGCTCTGGGAGGGCGAGCCGGTGCCGGCGTTCGTCCTCGAAGTGCTCTCAGGAACCACGGCGGACAACGACCTCGGCGAGAAGCGCGATAAGTACGCCGCCATGGGCATCGCCGAGTTCTGGGTGTTCGACCCCTTCGGAGACCACATCGCGAGCCACATCTCGGGCTCCTCGCTGCGCGACGGCGTATACGAGCCCGTCCCCCCGCTGCCCGGTACCGCCAGCTACCCGTCCGACGTACTCGGCCTCGAGTTTCGGTCCGAAAGCGGCGATCTCCGCATCCACGACCCAGTTGCCGGCGAGGATCTGAAGAGCCTTGACGAGGAACGAGCTGGCCGGCTGGCGGCGGAAGCACAGGCACGCGAAGAGGCGAACGCAAGAGCCGCCGCGGAGGCCGAACTCGGGCGACTCCGACGCATGACCCAGCTTTAGCGCGGTTCGAGCCACCGTTGGCGCGCAACATCCTGTTCATCACGGCCGACCAATGGCGCGCCGACTGCCTCTCCGCACTCGGCCACCTCGTCCAGACCCCGAACCTCGACGCGCTCGCGGACGACGGCGTGCTGTTCGCCAACCATTTCGCCAACACGGCACCGTGCGGGCCGTCGCGAGCAAGCATCCACACCGGCATGCGCCAGCATCGCCACGGGGTGACCGCCAACGGCGTGCCGCTTGCGTCGAGACATACGAACTGGGCCCTCGAGGTCCGGAAACTCGGCTACGAGCCCGCGCTCTTCGGCTACACGGACACCACGCCCGAAGGTGCTGACCCGGCTGATGCCGCGAGGAACATCTCGGACGGCGTCCTGCCGGGTCTCGACACCATCGTTCACCACGGCAAGTCGATCTGGCGACCGACGGCGTGGGCAGCATGGCTAAGCGAGCAAGGCTATCCAGTTCCTGACAAGACGATGGAGCTTTTCACCGCAACGAAGGGCAAGACCGACGAGCGCCCAGCCCCGCTTCGCGTCCCGGCCGAGTTGCACGACACCCGGTTTCTGATCGACCAAGCGATCGAGTACATCGAGGAGCACTCGGAGTGGTGCGTGCACCTGTCGATCTTCCGACCCCATCCCCCGTGGGTTGCGCCGGCCCCGTACCACGCGCTCTACCCGCCCGGCGAACTGCCGCCGTTCAATCGCTCCCCCAGCGCCGAGGCGGAGGGCAGGCTACATCCATGGCTGGCCCATGCGCTCGAGCAGAAGTTCGGGCCAGCACCCAACGACGAGGCGGTTGTACGCCGCTGGCAAGCCAGCTACTTTGGCTTGATCACCGAGGTCGACCACAACCTCGGTCGCTTGTTCGACGCCATGAAAGCCGCCGGTGCCTGGCAGGACACGCTGATCGTCTTCACCTCCGACCACGGCGAACAGATGGGCGATCACTGGCTCATCGGCAAGCTCGGCTTCTTCGACGAGTCCTACGCCGTGCCGTTGATCATCCGCAACCCCGACGAAGCCGCCGCCCGAGGCGCTCGGGTCGACGCATTCACCGAGAGCATCGATCTCATGCCGACGCTGCTCGACTGGCTCGACGCCCCCGTCCCGGGGCAATGCGATGGCGCGTCGCTACTCCCCGCAACGCTCTGCGGGTCGTTGGGAGACGGCTGGCGAGAGACAGCCTCCTGGGAGTACCACTTCGCTCACGCCGCGCAAACGCTGGGCCTTCCACCGGACCAGTGTCGACTTCACGTGACGCGAGGGACCGATTTCAAGGAGGTCACGTTTCCCGGATTCCCGAGCCTGCAGTTCGACCTCCGGGAAGAGCCTGGCGAGAGACGCGCCACCGCCGTCCCGTGAACGGGCGACGTCGGGACAATCCGGCGCATCAGAAATCCAGCGGAAGGTCGCGCTCGGCGAGGATCCGGTCCCGATGCTCGACGAGGATCGGATCCACGTCCCCAAGTGCGCGCGCCGCCGCTTCGTAGACGCGCCGCATCCCGGGTGGCGTCTCGCAAACCGCTGCCGGGAACGTCCGCACGGCTTGTGAAAAGTACACCCAGTAGACGTCCAACGCGCTGAACGCCTCGCCGACGATGTAACGACGGCCCGCCTCGCGTTGCGCGACGAGTTGGGCGGTCAGCCGATCTGCAACCACCTTGGCGCGGTCTACGGCCATGCCCGCAGCCTCTTCGCTGTAGCCGTATTGGTCGTACATCGGGTTACGAAGGCGCTCCCGGGCAGCCCGCTCCGGCCCGCCGAACCCGAGCATGACGAGCCGAAGGTTCCAGATGAAGGTGTTCTCGCCGATCAGTTCGTTCGAGAAACCCACCATCAACATGCGCTCGTCGATGTCCGACGGAAAGAGGCTCGGTCCGGACCCGAGGCGTTCCGCGAGATTCAGGATCTCGAGCCAGCCCACGCGCGGCACCTCGTCGTTGTAGACCGCCACGGGAGCGTTGCGATGTCCGGTCCACGCCACGAGGTCCTCGTTCTCGCCGGCCACGACCTGCCGCACCGGGACGTAGGCCACGCCGTGGTGATCGAAGATCGCGCGGGCCGACATGCCGTAAGGTGCCGGTACGTGGGCGCTCAGGGCGAGGCGCAGGCCGTCCATCTTCCGCGCCACGGCTGGCTCAACGTAGTCCACCTAAGGCGCCCGCGGCACTCCTAGTGCTTCGAGATTCGCAACCAACTGCCGCCCGGCTTCGCCGGGATCCACTTCCTTGTCGATCTTGCTGATGGTGCCTTGCGGATCGATGTAGAAGGTCCACCGTCGGGCGAATCCCCGTTCCGACAAGACGCCGTACGCCTCGCTGACGGTCTTCTCGGGATCCGCAAGGATGGGGAACGTCGCCGCGTTCTCCTCCGCGAATGCGGTGTTGTCCTCCAACGTGTCCGTGCTGGCCATGAAGTAGGCCACGTCGTAGTTCCTGATTTCCTGGTCACTGTCACGCAGCGCCTTGCACTCCATCGTTCACCCGCCGGTGAAGGCCTTGGGGAAGAAGGCGATCACCACGGACTGTTTGCCGCGGAATTGCTCCAGCGTGTAGGTCGCGCCGTCCGATGCCGGCAGCTCGAACTCGGGAGCCTGCTCGCCTTCCTGCGGTGCCGCCCCGGTGGTCCCGCAGACGACTAGGAAAGCAGCGGCAATGCTCGTTGTGCGAATCCGCATCGGATCCTCCAGTGCCCTGATCGAGAGAGGATTCTTCCAGAACAGGGGCGGCGGCGTAAACACGAAATGGCTTCGATGCTTCGAGGCGCCGCGATCCCAGCTATGCTGTGCCGCACCCTTGGCCACCCAACCGCGACCACCATGAGCAAAATCGACCGGATCACCATTCGGACCTACCAGTACGCGCTCGACAACCAGCCGGGCAGCAACCGGCAACTCACGCGGTTCATTGTCACCATCGACACGGACGATGGGCTGTCGGGCAGCTATGCGCCGCACTTCGGGGGCACACCCCACGCCCAGGCACAGGTTCAGGAGATGGCACGGGGGCTCATTGGACTAGACCCGGAACAACGCGAACTTGCCTTCGAACGCTTGAAGCTCAGTCACCGCCACTACGACAAGTCCGGGATCGCTGTGATCGACACCGCGCTATGGGATCTCGCGGGCAAGAAATACGGTGTCCCGATCGCGCAACTCTTGGGTGGATTCCGTGAACGGCTACCCGTCTATGCCAGCACGGCGTCGGGACAGCGCGGAGGGAACGGGCTGGGCAGCGTCGAGAGTTACGCCGATTTCGCCGAGTCCTGTCAGGCGGCCGGCATTCCAGCGTTCAAGATCCACAGCTTCTTCGACGGCAATCCCAAGACCGAGATCGCCATCATGTCCGCGATCCGCGAGCGGGTCGGCCCGGACATGAAACTCATGAACGATCCCGCGTCCTCGCTCAAGTCGTTCATGGATGCCGTGGAAGTGGGCCGAGCCTGCGACGACCTCGGGTTCTTCTGGTACGAGGACCCGTACCGCGATGCTTCATCGAGTGCGGTCGCCCACAAGCGGCTTCGCGATTTCATTCGCACACCGATGCTCATCGCGGAACACATACGCGGGTTCGAGCAGAAAGCGGATTTCGTGCTCGCCGGCGGCACGGACATCATGCACATCGATCCCGAACTGGACGGGGGCATCACCGGCACCATGAAGCTCGCGCACTTCTGCGACGCGATCGGCATGGAGGTCCAGCTTCACACGGCGGGACCTATGCACCGCCATTGCATGGCCGCGATTCCCAATACGCACTTCTATGAACTCGGCCTAGTCCGCCCCGACATCCCCACCAACAGCCTGCAGCCACCGATCTACGCCGACGACTACGGCGACGAGGTCGGCAACGTGGGGCCGGACGGCTGCGTGCCCGTGCCCACTGGTCCGGGGCTGGGGGTGACCTACGACACGGATCGCATCGATAGCGGAGAGGTTGGTCGGCTGGAGATTCGCTAGGGGTGAGCCTATCGTTCGCACGACGCCGCACACCGTCAATGAGCCGCCGAGACAGACGATAGCCAACGCCGGTCAAGTCTTCGAGCACGCGACTCACGGTAGGCAGCAGGCCTCCCGATTTCGCCGCGAGCAAAAGCTCCGGCAACCCCTATGGGTATGCCCACACGTCCGGCTACCTTCCTGCCCTTCTCGTCGTCGATCAGTAGGAACCGCGTCGGCTGTTGGAGGCTCAACGCCATCGCTTCGGCTTCGCCGTCGTCCACGATACGGAGGAGATCCGCTAGTCTAGGCGACCATCCTCCAGCACCGACGGGATGGTCTGACCAGGTTCGCCGCGTTCACGAGGCCGCGCGGCGTTCATCATCGAGTTCCGACGGTTCGTAGCCCGCCGCGGTCACGCCGGTCTGGCCGAGTAGGTCCATGAAATCCTCCACGTCCAGATCGGCCACTTTCAGGTTACACCGACCCTCAACCCTGAGGTTCCGTCTACTTCAGGTAGCCCTCCATGTAGAGCATCAGTTCCAGCACCCGGTCGAGTAGCTCCTGGGGTGAGGCGCCGGGGAAATTCTCGAGCACAAGTTCCTTGACGAAAAGCCGCGCGATGTAACGCAGTTGCGACGCCCGCGATTGCGAGGCGTAGACGAAGTCGCGGTGACCGCTGTTGATGACGATCAACTCCCGGTCGACGTCGTAGCGCGAACGCCACAACTGGCCCGGCTCGTTCTCGTAGGTGTACCCGGGCAAGCCCTGCCGCGCTGGTGCGCCCTCGCGATCCACGACCAGCGAGTCCGTGACGGTGACGAGCGCCTTCGCTTCGCAGACGACGTCGCGCTGGGTGGCGACGAGCTTGAGCGTGACCAGACCGGGCTCGGCGGGCGCCTCGAAGGCGACGATCTCGGCGTGCGGATCGGCGAGCGAGCCGCCCCCTTCGACCAGGGTCCACGCGAAAATCACGCCGTCGTCCACCTGCCTGCCGGAACGGTCCCGGCAAATCGCTCGGAACGAGCGGCTTGTACCCACCTTGACGACCGACGACGCTGGCGAGACGCGGGCGCTGTGCAAAGGACCGGCGATCTCGAAGAACGCCTGGGGCGGGGCCTGCTCCTCACTTGGCTCTTCGGTTCGCTCCCGCGATGCAACGTCTGCGGACGGCGCTGGCGGCGCCAGGGCGGGTCCCGTGGCCGCTCCTGACCGCCGTCCGGGTACGTCCCGATGGACCTCGAACCAGTCGTATTCCTCGGCTGGCAACGCAAGCAGGGCCTCGCGGAACGCGCGCCGGATCGACTTCAAGGTCCGCTCGCTGGCCCGTTCCTCTTCTGCACGCCTCAAATCGCCGATCAGTGCCTCGAGCGGTTGGCGAACCGACTCGATTCCGTCGCGCAGCGCCGCGAAAGCTTCGTCGTGGATCACCCCCGTTCGCGTCCCCGGCGTCAGGTTGATGAACGGCGCGTCGACGACACCATCGATGTAGCCGCTACTCCACGGCCCTTCCTGGAAACCGTCGAAGGCGGTCAACTCGTCAACCCGGGTACCGTTCCGGTAGAGCCCCACGCCGCGCTCCGACGACGGGTCGTCCAAGTAGAGCTCGAGCTTGATCTCGCCGAAGCTTGTCACGGGATTGCTGAGCTCGTGAATCAGGCGTCCGTCGAACTCTCGCGGCGCGACGGTGTAGGACTTGCGGGCCGTGCGGTCGCTGATCCGCACCTGAACGCCCGTATGCCGGATGCGGTCGCGTAGCTCTGATGCCAAGTACCAATTGAGCTTCTCGCCGCTGAACTGGCGCACGCCGGGCAGCAAGGGCCGGATGTCGAGCGTGGTGCCCGGTTCCGCGACCAGGGTCCGTCGCGCCTTGACCGCGTAGCCTTCGTCTCCTCGGCGCATCGACATCTCGTGCAGCGTGCCGTCCGAAGCCGTCGAGGTGAGTTTGAGGCTCTCGCCAAGGGTCCAGAAACTCAACAGGCCGATGCCGAACTCTCCCTGGATGCCCTGCGCGCCTTCCTTCTTCAGCCGCTTCTTGATCGAGTCGCAGATATGTGTCGCAACGTATCGAAAATCCGGCACGCCCGCGTCGTCGCGGCGCACGCCCTCGCCATCATCGATGACCTTGAGGAACGGCTCGTTCCGCTGGCGTCCGCGGACGATGTGGACGTTCTTGGCCCCGGCATCGATGCTGTTCTCAACGAACTCCGCCACGGCCTTCAGCGGGTTGTCCTGCGACAGCGCGATGATGCTGATCGCAGACCAGTGGTCGCCGATGCGCAGCTTGCCACCGGCGCGTTTTCTACTGCTCATGGATCGTAAGTGTACGAGACAGCCAAGCCTCCTGGCTCGGCGGCCAAGTAGGCATTCGCTCAAAACCAGCGAACGCGACGCGGGTGTATTGCAGTGGAGCGCCCCGTTCTGTCCTGCCCGACCTAAGGTTCCTTCTCGTCGCTCAAAAAGTGGTTGTCCACGGATCCACGAGTTCAATCCCGATTGCGGATCGTGATGCTCGCCACTTTCCTCTCCTGCGTCTCGTCACGCCACGTTACGCTGTGATTGCGTTGCTATCAAGAAGATCGGGTGGTCAGTCTAAGCTGCGACCGTCAACCCTCTACGGGCACTGCCAGCTCGGAATACGACAGGACGCTCGCGTCGCTAGGCCAATCGCCCTTGTTGGCCGCTCGACGCCAGTTGAAACCGAGGATTCCCGGCGGTCGGACGGCGTGTCGCCAGTCGGGTACTTCGACGACGCGTACCGGCCCCGGCAGGTCACCCCCAATCCCGCCAAGTCGAGTCCGCGCCAGCGCCGCCATGGCAGCCACGGCGGAGCCGTGGGAAGGGTGGTAGTAGATCTCGACCGGAGTGCCATCCATGTCGCGGTGCGCGACGGCGAAGCGCCCGGAGTGGAACGTCGCTACAGGCCGGATGGGCACGTTCGTCCGATACTCGAAGAAGCGGGCACCGTTCTCTTTCCACTCTCGCTCGAGGGCGCCGGGCGCAACGGCGATCTGATCCAGCGATGTCGCCAACCGGACACCGAACGTCGTCGGCGGCGCACGCGCGAAGAACGTCTCCCGATCCATGCCACCAAGGGCGGGGAGGACGTCGAAGATCCGCAGGACGGTGCCGTTGGCGACTACTCGATCAGCGCTCGCTCCTGCTCGACTCTGGAAGTCGAATGCCACCTTCAGTGTCTCCCGCGGTTCCAGCGGGCGGTTCAAGCGAAAGCTCACGACAGAGGTTTCGACGGTAGCTGCAAGCCGTTCACCGGTCAGCGAGAGGGATTTCACGGCGAGGCCCGGCGGCACATCGAAGTGGATGTCCGGAATCGCAGCATCGTGTTTGTTGACGACAACGGCCGAGCCACGGGAGCGCAGCCAGCCTTCCGCAGGGTCCAGCTCGACCTGCAAGTCGATGCGGGAGTAGACCGGCCGCGGGACTTCGGGGAGTGACGGAGGTAAGGCCGCCGCCGCTACCGGCCTGAACGCAACCCAACAACCGCTAGCAATCCCGACAACCAAGCCGCCCCAGCCCCATGCCACGGAGGTCGGGGTCAGCCGACGGCCCGAGGGCGCGTACACGAGATGCACGCCGACCAACAGCGCAGCGCATAGCCCGGTCCAATAGATGCCGAGCGCCAGGTGGGGTGCGAAGCGAACGCCGTAGCCGCCGATGTCGGAGAACGGATCGATCGGCGCGGCGAAACGCACGAGCTCCGTATCGAACGCGAGGTTGGCCGTGGCGTATGCCGCGGCGGTCACCGTCGTAGCCAGCCAGCGGCGGTCAATCACGGCGTGGACGACGACGGCAAGGACCGCCAGGTGGGCGGCATTCCAACCCAAGTTGAAGAGCAGGCCGTGCGCGTAGACGTCCCATTCGATCCCGTGACCGCGCAGCCATTGGTAGCCCGCGCCGACCAAGCCGGCAAGCAGAAACGCGATCAGCGTCGTCGCCACGACGGCCGTGGCCTTGGCCGCTAGGTGCCATCCGTGGCGACCCGGGATTTCGCCGCTCGCGGCGACCGCCAACGCCCAAGCCGCCATCGCGAAATTGGCGTAGATGCGATCCACCACAACGCTGGTCGTCGGATTACTCTCGCCAAGCCCGAAGACGAGGCCGGCAGCGAGGTTGACGAGGCCCGCGGCCACAAGGATCTGACACAGCCGAGACGCGCAAAGGCGGCGGAACGCCACCCAGGCGAGCGTCAGGAATCGAGCCGCGTCCTCAAGGACCGACTCGGTGACCGGGATCGCGTCAGTGGGCGCCTGGCATGGGCCCGCGGGCCGGATAGGGATCATCGCCGAAGTACACGACGCGCGTCAGCCACGTGTAGTCCGCTTCCGTCGCCATCAGGTACACCAGGATCAGGATCACCAGCGGCGGCAGCAGCAGCGCGTAGATGAGGGCCCAGCGTTCGTACTTGAGGTGCATGAAGATGGCGACGATGTAGCCCGCCTTGATCAGCATGAAGGCGAGGATCAGGAACCAGCGCAGGTACCCGGCTTCCATGTAGTCCGTGGCGTAGGACGCCGCGCTAACGACGAACAGGAGCCCCCAAATCCAGAAATACAGGGTCAGCGGATGTTGCTGGCCTACTTCGTCGGATGCCACGGCGGTCGTCCCCCAATCACCACAGGTAGAAGAAAGCGAAGATGAAGACCCACACGAGGTCCACGAAGTGCCAGTAGAGGCCGACGATCTCGACGATCTCGAAGTTCGTCCTGTCGTAGACGCCCTTGTGCAAGCGCCACGCAATGATCAGCAGGTACACGACGCCTGCGGAAACGTGCAGACCGTGGAAGCCCGTGATCATGAAGAAGCAAGATCCGAACTGCGCGGCGCCCCACGGGTTGCCCCAAGGTCGGACGCCCTCCGATATGAGCTTGTACCACTCGAACATCTGCATCCCGACGAAGACGGCACCGAAGAACGCCGTTGCGCAGATGAAGAGGATCGCCTTGCGCTTGTCGCGCCGATAGCCGTAGTTCACCGCGAGCGCCATGGTGCCGCTCGACGTGATCAGGTCGAAGGTCATGATGGCGATCAGGAGCAGCGGCACGGAGTGTCCGAACGCCATCAGCGAGAACACCTCGGAGGCGTTCGGCCACGGCTCGGCGGTGGTCGCCCGCACGGTCATGTAGCTCGTCAGGAAGATCGAGAAGATGAACGTGTCCGAGAGCAGGAAGATCCACATCATGGCCTTCCCCCACGGCACGCCCTTGAACGTGGTGACGTCCGAGGCCCAGTCCTGGATGATCGTGGCGTGGCCCGCCGATGCTTCCGCCATCAGGTGGTTTCCTTAATCGCTTATGCCTAGGTCATGCCTGGCGCGGCACGTCCTGCGGAATGAAGTCCTCTTTTTCGCCCGGCACGCTGAAGTCGTAGGCCCAGCGGTGCACCGTCGGAAGCTGGTCCCCCCAGTTGCCGTGGATCGGCGGCGTCTGCGGCGTCCGCCACTCCAGCGACGTCGCGCCCCACGGGTTCGGTCCCGCTTCCCGGCCGCGGAAATAGCTGACGACGAGGTTGTAGATGAACAGGAACTGGAACGCGCCGACGACGAAGGCGGTAATCGAGATGCCCGCGTTCAGGAGCGCCGCGCTTTCCGGGTAGAAGGCCGACTCGCCACCGGAGGCGAGGACGTTGTCGTAATAGCGACGCGGCGTGCCCACGAAGCCCAAGTAGTGCATCGGGAAGTAGATCAGGTACGTGCCGATCGCCGTGACCCAGAAATGCCACTTGCCAATCGTGTCGTTCAGCATGCGACCGGTGATCTTCGGATACCAGTGGTAGATGCCGCCGAAGATGACCAGGATCGGCGAGACGCCCATCACCATGTGGAAGTGCGCGACGACGAAATACGTATCCGACAGCGGGACGTCGACGATCACGTTGCCGAGGAAGAGTCCCGTCAGACCACCCACCACGAAGGTGATGACGAAGGAGATCGCGAACAGCATCGGGACCGTGAACTTGATGTTCGCCCGCCACAGGGTGATGGTCCAGTTGTAGACCTTGATCGCGGTCGGCACCGCGATGATCAGCGTCGTGGTGGCGAAGAAGAAGCCGAAGTACGGGTGCATCCCCGCCACGTACATGTGATGCGCCCAGACGATGAACGACAGCACCCCGATGGCGACGATGGCCCAGACCATCATCCGGTAGCCGAAGATGTTCTTGCGCGCGTGCACCGAGAGAAGGTCGGAGACGACGCCGAACGCGGGCAGCGCGACGATGTACACCTCGGGGTGGCCGAAGAACCAGAACAGGTGCTGGAACAGGAGCGGGCTACCGCCGTCATACTGAGTTGCCGCGGCGTCGAAAGCCGAGGCGATGGCCGGCATGAAGAAGCTCGTGTGGATGAGCTTGTCGAGCAGCATCATGACCGCGCTGACGAAGAGCGCCGGGAACGCCAGGAGGCCGAGGACGGTGGCGGCGAAGATGCCCCACACCGACAGCGGCATGCGCATCAGGGTCATGCCCCGGGTGCGCGCCTGCAGGATCGTGGTGACATAGTTCAGGCCGCCCATGGTGAACGCGACGATGAAGATCGCGAGCGACCCGAGCATCGTGATGATCCCCCAGTCGACGCCCGGCGTGCCGGAGAGGATCGCCTGGGGCGGGTACAGGGTCCATCCGGCGCCGGTTGGACCGCCAGGCAGGACGTACCCCAGGAGCAGCACGATCACCGACAGGAGGTAGACGTGGTAGCTGATCATGTTGACGAACGGGAACACCATGTCCCGCGCGCCCAGCATCAAGGGAATCAGGTAGTTGCCGAAGCTGCCGAGCAGGAACGCCGTCAGCAGGTAGATCACCATGATCATGCCGTGCATGGTGATGGACTGGTAGTAGATGTCCGGCGTGATGCCCCAGGCCGCACCGGTTTCCGGGAACCCGATCTGCATGCGCATGATCCACGACAGGACGAGCGCCACGAGACCGACCGCCATCGCCGTGATGCCGTACTGAATGGCGATGACTTTGTGGTCCTGGCTGTACCAGTACTTCGTCACCCAGCTATGCGGGTGATGAAGCTCCATCGACTCCTGATACGGGATTTCAGCCTGTGCCATGAAAGAATTCCCTCGCGTCCGGGTCCGTAGTGTAAGCGAATAGGTACGCCCGCTGGCGTCCCATCACTCCTCGGCGGCTTCCTCTTGGGGAGACGTTTCCTCTCTCAGATAGGCGACCAGCGCCTCGACGTCGTCGTCGGAAATCAGGTCGGCGCCGTAAGGGATCATCACCGGCGCGAAGCCCTCGACCAACTGCACCGCGGGCTCGCGGATCGACTCGATGATGTAGGGCTCGTCGACCGTCACGCTGGAACCGTCGGTCAGTTGCCGCTCGCTGCCCCAAAGGCCCTGCCAAGTCGGCCCGACCACCTGGCTGCCGTCCAGCGAGTGGCAGGCGAAACAGCCCTGGGTGTCGGCGACCTCGCGGCCGCGACGCGCCAATGCGCTGTAGACCTTGGGGCTGATGCCCGCCTGCATCTGTTCCCAGGTCGGCTGCGCGGCGAGCCAGGCATCGAAGTCCTCCTGGGTGTCGATGAAGAACTCGCCTCGCATCGTATAGTGGCCGCGGCCACAGAGTTCGGCGCACAGAATGTCGTACTTGCCGACCTTGGTCGGCTCGAACCAGAAGTAGGTGATCATCCCCGGCACCGCGTCCATCTTGGCGCGGATCTCCGGCACCCAGAAGTCGTGCAGCACGTCGTTCGAGCGCAAGAGCGCCTTGAACGGCTGGTTGATTGGCAGGTGCACTTCGTTGCGGTTGATCAGGACGTCGTCGGCGCCGTTGGGGTCGTCCGGGTTCATGCCGAACGGGTTGTCGACGTTGATGTTGCGTACATGGACCGTGCCGAACTTGCCGTCTTCGCCGGGGAAGCGGAAGGCCCAGGTCCACTGCTTGGCGAGCACCTCGAACTCCTGCGCATCGTCCGGGACGTTCACGTAGTCCTCCCAGACGATGAGGCCGGGTGCCAGCATCAGCGCCACGCCGACGGTGGTCACGATGGTCAGGATCCACTCGAGACGCGAGTTCTCGGGCTCGTACTCAGCCCGGGAGTCCTCCTGATGCCGGAACTTCCACGTCGAATACGCCATGAAGAGGCCGACGGCCACGAAGACCACGCCGCAGACCCAGAACGTGATCAGCACCGTCGTGTCGATGGTGCCCCAGTTGGAGGCGATGTCCGTGAACCACCACGGGCTCACGAACGTGAACACCACCGATCCGACCACGAGGACCAGAAGGAAGATCGCTACCGCCATGCGTTTACCGTCTCTTTAAACCTGTACTCGGCTGCCAAGGGTGCCGCACAAGAACAACCCGTCGATTGATGATCGACGTGGTCTATTGGCACCGTGGTGGGAATCCGTCCCCCTGCCTACTCCCGTTAACCAGAAGGGATCGGGAAAGACGGCGCGGATTGTCCGATAAAGCCGAGGCGCGTTTCAAGCGCGATTTCGCGCACGCAGGGGCCGCAGCAGAACGGTCACATTCCCGCGTACACTCGTCGGGTTGCTGTATCCGACGTAGCCTGATCTTGCTGAGGAAACTCGCTGCCGAGGCGCTCGGCACCCTGTTCCTGCTGGCCACCGTGGTCGGTTCCGGGATCATGGCCGAGAATCTCGCCGCCGGAAACGACGCCGTGGCGCTGATCGGCAACACACTGGCGACCGGGGCCATCCTCGCCGTGCTAATCACCATGTTCGGGCCGATCTCCGGGGCCCACTTCAACCCCGCGGTCACGCTCGCCTTCCTGCTGCGGCGCGAGATCGCTCCCGGCGCCGCCAGCGCCTACGTCGTCATCCAGGTCATCGCCGGGCTCGCCGGCGTCGCGTTGGCGCACCTCATGTTCGACCTCGACGTCCTGCAAGCGTCCACCAAGGCGCGAACCGGCACCGGGCAATGGCTTGCCGAGGGCGTCGCCACCTTTGGACTCGTGGCAACCATACTCGCCACGCTCAAGGCCCGGCCAAGTGCCGTCGCCGCCATGGTCGGCCTCTACATCAGCGCAGGCTACTGGTTCACCGCCTCGACGTCGTTCGCCAATCCCGCCGTCACCGTCGCCCGCGCCTTCACCGACACGTTCTCGGGGATCGCTCCCGCGCACATGCCGGCGTTCATCGCCGCGCAGTTCGTCGGCGCGGTGCTCGCCACCGGGTTGTTCGGGTGGCTGTTTCGGGAGGAGTAGGTTACGCGGGCGTCCGCGAACGGCTTGCCGTTCGGGCCCGCAATGCACCTTGCGCAAGACCGGAATGCGGACGAGGACGTCCGCGTACCAGCAAACGTCCGGCGCCGTGAAGAGGTACGCGTATCGGCATACTTGCTAGCATCACGGCGATTACCGACACCAGCCAACGGAGCGCAGCATGAAGGCCATCATGGTCATGTACGACTCGCTGAACCGGCACATGCTGCCGAACTACGGCTGCGACTGGACGCTCGCGCCGAACTTCCGGCGCCTAGGCGAACGGGCGGTCACCTTCGACAACCACTACGTCGGGTCCATGCCGTGCATGCCCGCCCGGCGCGAACTGCACACGGGCCGGCACAACTTCCTGCATCGGTCCTGGGGCCCGTTCGAACCGTTCGACGACTCGACGTTCACGATCCTGAAGGAGAACGGCGTCTACACGCACCTCGCGTCCGACCACTACCACTACTGGGAGGACGGTGGCGCAACCTACCACCATCGCTATTCGAGCTGGGTCAACGTGCGCGGCCAGGAGGGCGACGCCTGGAAAGGCGAAGTCGCCGACCCGGAGATCCCCGAGCACCTCGGTCGCATAGCGCGTCAGGACTGGGTGAACCGCAAGTACATGCAGGAGGAACGCCTGACCCCACAGGCGCAGACCTTCGCCGCCGGACTCGAGTTCCTGGAGACCAACCGCGACCAGGACAACTGGTACCTGCAGATCGAGACCTTCGATCCGCACGAGCCGTTCTTCACGTTGAAGCAGTGGAAGGATCGGTACAACTACGACTGGGACGGGCCGCACTTCGACTGGCCGATGTACGAACGCGTCACGGAAGATCCGGACGCCGTCGAATACCTGCGCTACCAATACGCCGCTCTCCTGACGCAGTGCGACCACTATCTCGGCACGGTGATCGACTTCATGGACCGCTACGACATGTGGCAGGACACCATGCTGATTGTCTGCACTGACCACGGCTTCCTGCTCGGCGAGCACGACTGGTGGGGCAAGGCGCGGATGCCCTGGTACAACGAGACCGCGCACATCCCGTTCTTCGCCTGGGATCCGCGCACGGGCGTCGCCGACCAGCGCCGCCGCAGCCTGACCACGACCATCGACATCGGCCCCACGATCCTCGACTACTTCGGCATGGATCGGCCGCCCGACATGGACGGCCACCCGCTGCGCGCGACCATCGAGAACGATGCAAAGATCCGTGACGCGGCGATCTACGGCATGTTCGGCGCCCACGTGAACATCACCGACGGCCGCTACGTCTACATGCGCGGTCCCGTCGGCGACAACGCGCCGCTCAACCACTACACGCTCATGCCGACGCATATGCGCAGCCCGTTCTCCACGCGCGAGTTGGCGCAGATGCAGTGGAACGAGCCGCTGGCCTTCACCAAGGGCTGCCCGGTAATGCGCATCCCTTCTACCGGCATGGGACGGTTCGCGGAAGCGTTCCAAACCCAGTTGTTCGACTTGGCGACCGACCCCGGGCAGCTCAACCCAATCGACGACGCGACGGCGGAAGCGTCGATGGTCGCCCGCCTCGAGACGGCACTCGCCGAGCACCTGGCACCACCCGAGCAGTACGAACGGCTCGGCCTCGCCCACCCTTGAGGCTCCAAGATGTGGCGGGACGTCTTGATCGGCACGTATACGTGGGGGGACGCGGAGGGCATCTACCGCGGACGCTTCGACGACGAAACCGGTGCATTCGAGACGCTCGAGCTCGCCATCGCTGCTGACAGCCCGGCATTCCTCGCGGCACGTGGCGACATGCTCTACGCCGTGAACGAACAGCGGGAAGGCGGCGTCTCGGCCTTTCGCCGCGACCACGTCGAACTCGATTTCGTCAACGCCCAGCCAAGCGGCGGCTCGCTGCCTTGCCACTTGAGCGCCGGATCCGACTGGGTCGCGGTGGCTAACTACGGTTCCGGCACCGTGGCGCTGTTTCCGACGGCAGACGACGGCGGGCTGCTGCTGATGGCGGACTCCCGTCAGCATCGTGGCAAGGGCCCGAATTCCAGTCGGCAGGAAACCGCCCATGCGCACGAAGTCCACGCGCTGGGGTCAACGCTGGTCGTCCCCGACTTGGGGACGGACACGATCCATCGCTACGCCGTCGAGAGCAATCGGCTCCGTGAGGACGGTCAAGCGAACCTGGCGCCGGGCTCCGGTCCGCGTCACGTCGAGATGCACCCGTCGCTACCGCTTCTGTACGTGCTGAACGAACTGGGCAACACCGTCGATGCCCTGTCGTGGCCAGACCTCGGCGCGCGCCAACGGGTCAACGCCCTGCCAGGTGATTTCTCCGCCGCCAGCACGACCGCAGAACTTCAGATCGCTCGGGACGGCCGGTGGCTGTATGCGTCAAACCGGGGCCACGACAGCATCGTGTCGTTCGCCATCGACTCCGCAGGCCGCCTGCACAGCCCGGAGTGGGTGCCGACGCGGGGCGAGCATCCCCGCTACTTCTGCCTCGATCCATCGAACAATGAGGACTGGCTCATCGTGCTGAACCAGGATTCCGACAACGTCGTGGTCTACCGACTCACCACCGGACGACCCACGGACATCGTCTGCGAAACCGCGGCACCCACGCCGGTGTGTCTGATGTTCGCCTAGCTGGACGCGAACGGGTTTCGGATGGTCAACGTGTCCGAGACCTGCTGATCGGCCTGCATGTCCTCGGTCAAGACCACACTGCATTCCGCGAGAGTCGCTGCCGCCAGGACCATGCAGTCGTATAGCGAGTACCCGAAACGATCGCAGTACGCTAATCCCAGCTCATGGGTGTCGGTCGTCAAGGGCTCCACACGACAGAAGTGTCGAATCCCAGCGAGCAGTTCCTGGACTTCCGACAGCCCCAATCCCAGTTTGCGAAGCCCCACATGGGCGAACTCGTTGAGCACTTGGACGCTGACGATGCCACCCGCCGCCAACAAGCTCTCCGCCACTTGCGCTTTGGCATCATCCTCGGAGAGCGTGTAAAGCAGGACGTTGGTGTCCAAGAAACGGGCGGCCGCGCCACCCTTAGCGTTCATGCGCAGCTTGCCGGTCGAAGCGGAAGTCCCGCGGTAGCCGGCCCCGATACTTGCGTATCCGGTCGAGCACCTCGTCAGCGTCGGGCGCTCGAGTGATCTCAAACGCCCCATCACTGGCGACCCGGACCTCGACCTCGGCACCCTCTACAAGCCCCAGCGCCTCCACGACCACCACAGGAATGCGAACGGCAAGGCTGTTTCCCCATTTGGCAACCTGCATGCGCCGACTCCGCTGGATATACGTCTACGACACTGTATATGTTCAGCGTGATCGCGGCAACTTACAGATTCACGATGCCCTGGCCGGTTCAACCGCCGACCGACACGCCGATGCGCGTGCTCAGGAACTCCCGAAAGCTGCGGTTGAAGGCCATGGTGGTTGCCACCCCCGCGACGGCCACCGCTGCGACGATGAAGAGCACCGGGACGTTCTGATCCACCGCATCCGCCGCGATGCCAGCCAGACCCATGGCCAGCGGCATCGTGCCACCCATGACGGTCATCATGACGCTCGACACCCGGCCGCGCAGCGCGTCGGGCGTCGTGGCCTGCATCAGCGTCGGGAACGTGATCATCATCACGCCGTTGAAAATGCCGCTGACGGCATTGGCCGCGAGGAAGAAGACCGGATTGGTGGCCAGTCCGAGCACCAGCGTTGATGCGCCGATGCCCAACAGGGTGGCGATGCCAAACACGAACCGCGACGGCCCGTCGATGCGCATCGCCCCCGCCAGACCCATGCCCACGAGATTCCCGGCCGCCATCGCGGCCATGAGGTAGCCGTACCAGTCCGATGCCAGCCCGCGGTGGACATCGAGCAGAATGGGGAGCAGCACGGCAAGCGGCGCGGTCACGAAGTTCAGCACCGCGAATGCGATGACCATGTTGCGCAGGCCCGCCCGCTGCCAGACGTAACGCAGCCCGACCACGATGTCGCCACCGAAGGCGCGAACGAGCGAACGTAGCGTCGGCGACGCTTCGGGCAGCTTCTGCGGCATGCGGATGAAGGCCTCAGACAGGGACGAGAGGAGGTAGGTGACGCCATTGACCAGGAACATCACCGGAGCGCCCAGAATCCTGAACAGCACGCCGCCAATTGCCTGACCGATGGTCATGCTGGTCATCATCGAAAAGCTGTTGAGCGCGTTCGCCGTGTTCAGTCGTTGGATGGGCACGAGGTTGGGGATCGACGCCATCACCGCGGGCCGGAAGAATGCGTTCACGACGCCGCTCAGGACGCCAGCAGCGACAAGGCAGCCGACCTTGAATGCCACCGCGTCCTCGATCACGAAGAAAGCGATCCCGAGCAGCAGCATCGCCAAGCCGAGCAGCGCATCGCCGATCACGATCAGCCGACGGCGCGAAAACCGATCCGCGATGGCCCCGCCGATCGGCCCGAGCAGAACGCCCGGGATCGCACCAGCCATGGACACCAGGCCCATGGTCGTCGCCGACCCGGTCGCCTGCAAGAGCCAGTAGATAGTCGCGATCTGAGAGAGAGACGTGCCGACCCCGCTGACCGCCTGCCCCTGCCAAAGGAGCACGAAATCGCGGTTCAGCAACCGATCGCGCCGTAGGGCGGTTTCGGCCTTCTCGGTCCGTGGTCCTCGACGCTGTCTCAAGTGCGCCGGTCCAGCGTCCAGATCACCGCATCGACCGGCTTCTTGAGCCACAGCCCGCCGCCGACCGGCTCGAAACGGCGCCCTAGGCGGCGCCGGTACCAGGACGCCGGGCGCAGGTACACGTCGGTGTCCGTGCGAGCCGGATTGCACAAAGCCAAGTCCTCCTCCGCCAAGGCGCCGAAGTACAACGCCTTGCGCGCGATCCGGCCGAGCGCAACGATGGCCGCAGCGGCTTCCGAGTCATCGAGGTAGGCCAGCACATCCTGGCAGACCACGAGGTCGAACGGTCTCGCAGGCGCGAAGTCCGGCAAGGCGGCCTGCTCCCAACCGTATGTCCGGCACACGTAGTCGCTGGCGTCAACGCCGTGCACAACGGTGCAGGGGAACAGGCCGGCCAACGCCTTCAACATGCGTCCAAGGCCACACCCGATGTCGACGATTCGTTCCACCTCCACGTCGAGGTGGCGCAGATAGGCCGCGACGAACTGCGCTTCGATCTCCGCATCGTACTCACTCGCCGCGCGTGTATCGGGATTGCGGTAGAAGCGATCGTAGTAGGCCCTGTCGAACCGTGCCGCGGTGTCAGGCATCGGGAGACCCACGGGCACTGTACGCGGCCGCGTAGTCGGGGTACTCGTTGAGCACCTCGACCGCCGTGCCCAGCGCCGGGCCGATCGCCTCGCGCAACGCCGCGGGGGTCGGGAAGGGCTTGCCCGCGGCTCGAAGGGCGCGGACATGCTCCCGCATGCGTACCCGGTTCTCTGCACGCGCCGCCTCCTCCGAGGCGGTCAAGGATTGCTGGAAGTGCAGGGCGTTGCCGCACGGATCGCGGATGAGGACCGCGGGGAACTCGTACGGCGGCTCGATTGCGACCTCGACCGAGCCCGGTCTCCGGCCGTTCCACTCTGCAGCGAGCGACTCGAGGTCGTCGACCTTGAGCGTCACCGTGCACGGAGCGGGCGCGTCGTATTCGTTGAGCATGAACGCCGCACGACCCCGCGAGATGGCCATGATGACCGGCTGGCCCTCGGCTTCACGCCACTCCCAGTCGATGGCGAAGCCGAGCCAGTCCACGTAGTGGGCCTTGGCGTCCGCGTATGAATCGATTCCGAACACTGGAACCATTGCCTCGATCCGACCGGCCATGCGGCTTCCCTGGCGCCTTTTGGGGAGTCGCATCATGTGACAGTTGCACGGAGTTTTCCAAGGTCGCGTACTGGAGCGCCGCGGCCGTCTGCGGCGAAGTGTCCGGCGCGCTGGCAAGCGCAGAAAGAGTTAGCTTGTTTCATCCTCGCTGTCGTCTTCACGGGGTCTGGCGGAGACTTTGATGGGGACGTGGCGCTGGGGGCCTTGGGTGCCGCCGCGGTCATGGGTTGCCGTTCGGCATACTGGTATTCGAAGGACGGCGGGTTCGACTGGCGTCGCCAGCTGTGGTTCGGCAAGCGCGGCACTTGAGGGGAGGAGGCTCCGTCGAAGATCGACACCGGGGGACGACTGCTCGATCAGATGTTGGCTGGAGTGGGAGCTGGCATGCGCAAGCTCCCAAGCCGTTACGCGAACGCGACCTTGAAGTCCACGAGCCAAGCGTAGACCGCGCAACCGAGGCCGATGCCGGCACCGTCGATGACCAGGTCCAGCAACTCGCCGCTCCGGCCCGCGACGAACAGCAGTTGGGCGAGTTCGAGGAGCACGCCGAAGGCGAGGAGCCAGATTGCGGGGTCGAGCAAGGGGCCGCGGCGGAAGTGCGCGAAGCAGAGCGCCAGCGTCAGGTAGAAGAATGCGGCCGCATGGGCGACGACACCGCTGAGGTCGGCAACCATGGGGCTCGGTGTGCAGGCAACCGCACTGCAGATGGCAAGCGGAATCCAGAACGCCGCCTTGACGAACACGCTCCGAGCCCGGGCGATCAAGTACCGTCCATCGGATCGACGTCGGCGTCGTAGTCGATGCCGTCGAATCCGAAGCCGAACAACGCCAGGAACTCGTCGCGGAACTGATCGAGGTCGCTCAATGCGCCGATATTGTCGCTGTCGACCAGGTCCCAGCGGCGGCGGACTTCGATCTGCACCGAGTCCGCAAGCTCGCGGGCATCGGCGCGTAGGCGGCCATCCTTGTCGCCGCCGATGGCGTCGCCGTAGAGGCCGTCCCGGAACAACCGGTCGATGTGCTCGATGCTCGTCTCGTGACTGCCCTGCTCACGCATGACCCGGAACAGGATGGACATGTAGAGCGGCACCACCGGGATGGCCGTGCTGGCCTGGCTGACGATGGCCTTGAGCACGGCGACCCGCGCCTCGCCACCGATGTCGCCGAGGCGAGACTGAATGGCGGCGGCCGCGCGGTCGACATCGGCCTTGGCCCGGCCCAAAGTGCCCTCGCGGTAGATGCGGGCGGTCAGGTCGCTGCCGAGGTACGAGTACGCGACCGTCTTGAAGCCCGGGGCAAGGACGTCGGCGCTTAGCAGCGCGTCGATCCACCACTCCCAGTCCTCGCCGCCCATCACCTGGACGGTGGCAGCGGTCTCGTCCTCGTCCGCCGGCGGGAGCACGATTTCCCGCACTTCGCCTTTGTTGACGTCTAGGCTCTTGACCGCCAGCGGTTCGCCTAGGGGCTTGATCGCCGAGCGGAACTGCTCCCCCGTGCGCGGGTTGGTGCGTACCGGAGCGGCCAAGCTGTACACCAACAGGTCGATTTGGCCCATGTGCTTTGCGATCGCAGCGATCACGCGTTCCCGGGTCTCGTCGGCGAACGCGTCGCCATCGAAGGTCAGCGCCTGCCGGCCCTGCCCCTTGGCGGCGTCTTCGAAGGCCCGGTTGTTGTACCAGCCCGCCGTGGCCGTGCGCTTCAGTCCCGGCGGCTTTTCGAAGGACACGCCGATGGTGTCGGCCCCGCAGCCGAAGCCGGCGACGATCCGCGAAGCCAGGCCGAAGCCGCCCGAACAGCCGAGTACGAGGGCACCCCTAGTGCCCGGGAAAGACCCGCGCCCCTGGACCGACGCGATCTGTGCATCGACGTGGGCGCGGCAGCCTGTCGGATGCGCCGTGGTGCAGATGAACCCGCGGATGCGCGGCTTGACGATCATCTCGCTTGCTCCGCTTCGGCACACAGATGGTAGATGTCGGTACGCCGCTCCGCCGGATCATCGTCCCAGTCCCCGTAGATCTCCCAACTGACGCCGGCGAGCGTATGGCCTTGATCGGCGCACCAGGACACGAGAGCGCCGTGCACTTGTGGCAACTGGTCGTACTCACCGTAGTGGTATGTATGTGCCGCCAACCCGCTCGGCGTCTGCGACTGAACCACGTCGCCTTCGGCGTCGAACGGCGGCTTGAGTTGCACGCCGATCTCGACGTCCATGTCCCCGGGCGGAAAACCGCGGTACAGCCACACGTTGTGACCGTGGCCCGTCAACTCCCGGTTGCGAATGAACGCCCAGACCCTGTCCATCATCGGAAACATGGCGGCGGGGATGTCTGTCATCTTGATGCGCGCTTTGACCACGGCGATGGTCTGTGCTTCGACGCGGGCGAGCGTCATCTCATTGGCCATGCGGGCTCCACGAATCCCTCAACGGGTCGCGAACCATATCAACTTTCGCTAGGGCATCGACCAGTCGAGACTGCGCGTAACGCTCGCCGTTCCCTGTTCCGCGGCGATGACCTCCCGACCGTTCATCGGATAGTAGGCCCAGGATCCGTTGACATGCCGGAGCATCAGGTCGTCCGACCCGTCTCCGTTGAAGTCGCCCACGGCTGCGACCTGCCAGTCGAGGTTGGTTGGCAGGTTCGCCCGGCCACGACCCGCCATCGTCCTCCGTCCCCGCATCGGGTAGTACTGCCAGGTGCCGTTCGTATGCCGCACCAAGACGTCATCCCGGCCGTCGCCGTTGAAGTCGCCGACGGCCACGGGTTGCCACGCCAATGCCTTGGTCAGGTTCGCGAAGCCACGACCGCTGGCAACCGGGCGGCGACCGTCCATCGGGTAGTACGTCCAGTTGCCGTTGCGGACGTGGCGAAGCAGGACGTCGTGTCGGCCATTGCCGTTGAAGTCGCCAACGCCGACAAGCTGCCAGTCGAGCCGATCGGTGATTTGCGCCCGGCCGGACGCGTCCGCGAGGATCTCTGCACCGTCCAGCGCGTAGTAATGCCAAGCGCCGCCAGAGTGGCGCACGAGAACGTCGTCTTGGCCATCGCCGTTGAAGTCGCCAGGACCGGCGATCTTCCACTCCGGGAACCGGGTCAGCGTCGGTGCCCCACGATCAGCGCCTTGCGCCCGTCGGCCATCCATCGGGTAGTACCGCCAACGCCCGTCGGCGTGGCGCAGCAGGACATCGTCACGGTCGTCGCCATCGAAGTCGCCAACCCCGGAAAAACGCCAGGCGCGATCCGCCGGCAAGGTCGCCGAGCCGCGCTGGGCCGCGATGTTGGCGCGACCGTTCATCGGGTAGTACGTCCAGCGGCCGTCCCGGTGGCGTAGCAGGAGGTCGTCGGAACCATCCCCGTTGAAGTCGCCGGTATTGCGCCCCGCGAACGGCGTCAGATCATCGAAAGTGTTCGGAAGCAGGCGACGTATCCAGCCATCGCCCTTCGTCAGGACGTACAGTTCGCCGCTCGCGTCGACGCTGACCCGGGCGTCGACGCGCTCCGACCCCGGCCGATAGGTGTTGGGGAATCCCGCCTCGTCGACCAGGTCGCGCTCCGTCCCGTCGAAGGCGATGCGCAACTCCTCGATGGGTGCCTGGCCGTCCTCGGGCAAGTTGTCGGCATCGATCGCGAACAGCCGGCCGCGCGGGAAGTCCGTGAACACGTACTTGCCAACCAGTTCGGGGATCGCCGCGCCGCGATAGACGAATCCGCCGCCGATGGCAAAGCCCTCGTCGTGGTCGTACTGGGCGATCGGGTAGACGAAGGGCGTCGGGTCGTTCTCGGGCCTCGGATAGGCCGGTCCCAGGCCCCGGTTGACCGCGTGCCCAGTCGCGAACGTACCTTCGCGCAAGCGCCAGCCGTAGTTCGCGCCGGCCGCGCCGAGGTTCACCTCCTCGATCTGGTCCTGGCCGATGTCGGAGATGAACATCCGGCCGTCGACGTCCCAGGAGAACTGTTGCGGGTGGCGCAGGCCGTACGCCCAGATCTCCGGCGCTACGCCCTCTTGGTCGACGAAGGGGTTGTCTTCGGGGATCCCGTAGCTGGCCCCGTCCTCGGTTTCCAACGGGTCGATTCGCGCGATCGTGCCAAGTGGTTCAGAGCGGCCCTGGCCGTAGTTCCTGGGGTCGTGGGCGCTGCCACCATCACCGAAGCAGATGTAGAGCAGGCCGTAGTCGGCATCGTCCTCGGTCGCCGTGGGATTGAAGGCGATGGTGCCGATATTGTGATTCGCCGCGAATTCGCCCACCCGGATCACTTCCCGCGATGTGCCGTCAAAGGTCCTGGCCGTCGGCGCGGTCGCCGTCCACTCGCGGACCACGCTGACTTGCGTGAGATTGGACTCGTCGGCGTAGTCGGGTTCTCCGCTATCCCGCGTCGCCGTGAAGGCCGTGTAGAACTTGCCGTAGCCGGGTTTGCCGGTTTCGGCGAATTCGGGATGGAACGCGAATCCCATGAAGCCGGACTCGTTGGGCAGGGCGCCGGCGTAGAGGCTCAGCCCTTGGTCGCGTAGATCGAGGTAGACGGTCGGCGTTCGCGCCTGGGTGTCGGTCAGGTAGAGCACGCCGCGGATGTCGTTGAAGGCCAAACGGTCGGGAATGCCCGGCACAGCTTCAAGGTACTGGATGCGGGTTCGCGGATTGTTCGTTCCTTGCGGGGTCGCCGCGTCGAAGGTCTGCGGCGCGCGGACAAAGGGTATGGCCGCCACGACGGTGTCGCCTTTGACGACCTCGTCCGGCAAGGGATCGTTGATCGGTGCCTGCGCCATGCTCGTGAACGCCACGGCGACTGCCAAAGCCTGGCCCACTCGCCGGAACCGCCGATCATTCGCGGCCACCTGCCCTAGCCAGAATGCGGACGTGGACCTCCGCGCACCCCTGATCACTGCACACCTCCCGCCGCGGCGCGGCGCCTCAAGTCCTGCACAAGCGCGTCATCCCGCGCGATCCGTTCGATGTGTCCCCAATTCGACGCATTGGGCCTCGCGCCGACATCGATCAGACACGCCAGGGCCCGCGGCCGCCACGCGTGGATCGCGTAGCCGAGAGGGGTGTCGTGGTCCTGTCCGGCGAGGACCGCCGGATCCCGGGCGGCGAGTGTGCCCACGAGGTCCAGGTCTTCGAGCACGATCGCCGCCGGCAACGTCATCTCCGCGCCGTGAGCGACGAGCGCGCGCACGATTTCGATATCGCATTCCTGCGACAGCATATGCAGGCAGGCGGTGTAGAGCGCCGTCTGACCGTCGGCGCATGCACAGTTCGGATCGGCGCCGGCGTCGAGCAACGCGGTCACGGCCGGCAGGTGATTGTTGTGCGCTGCGTGATAGAGGGCCGTGCGGCCATCCGCGCTGTGGTCGTCGACCCCGTTCCGGCCGTCCTCGAGCAACGCGACCAATCCGGCGGCATCGCCAAGTGCGGCCAGCGTCCAGAAGTCCACCGTCGCGCCGTGTCGGCGGAGCAAGGCGACGACTTCAGTTGCCGGTTCTGTCTTCCACGGGCCAGCATGCAGCGCATGTTCGAGCGCCCTCCGGCCGCGGTGATCGACCGCGTCGACGTTCGCACCGCGCTCGCACAGCTCCGCCACCAACGCGGCGTTGCCCCGCTCCGCCGCGTAGTGCAGTGCGGTCGCGCCGCTTGCGTCTGCTTGGTCGAGCGCTCCCGGGTCGGCACTAAGGATCTGCACGGCCCGTTCGTTGTCCTCCAATAGGGCGCAGCTCGCGAGGTCTGGCTCGCAGCCGCCCGCGCGCATCGCCCGCACCGCGTCCGCGTAGCGCTGCGTCCGTCCGGAATAGCCGTACAGGGCAACCTGTCGGAGGAGCACGTTGGCCTCGGCGGGGTCCATGCCACGCCAGTCCGCCGACTCGACAACGGCGAGCACATCGTCCGCGTCGCCGGCCTCGACGGCCGTGGCGAGCCTGGCTGCTACGTCGGTCACCAGCGTTTCAGATTGGTCCGTGACGCGCGTACCGGCCGAACGATACCATCGTGGCGCTGTCGGGAGGGGAGTCCGCATGGCTGAGGCGCAAGGGTCGGACCGTCGACCCCTGACCAAGTACCACTACGTTTCCTACGGTGCCCCGGCCGTGCCGTTGGCGCTGGCCGGTCTACCCTTGGCCGTCTACCTGCCTGTCATCTACGCGGACTCCGAAGGCTTCGGCCTGTCGCTTGCCGTGGTCGGCACGCTGCTAGCGCTGTCGCGCATATCCGACGTGGTCACGGACCCGTTGATCGGCTACCTGTCTGACAAGTGGAAGACGCGCTGGGGAAGACGGAAGCCATGGGTATTGGTGGGCACGCCGATTTTCGCGCTCGGGATGTGGTTCTTGTTCGCGCCACCGTTCGAGTTCAGCGACGTGACGGTCTTCGGTCAGACCTTCTCCAACGGGTACATCTGGATGTTCCTGATGCTGACCGTCTTCTACCTCGGCTCGACCATCAAGGATCTGCCGTTTTCGGCCTGGGGCGCCGAACTGTCAAGCAACTACAACGAACGCACGCTCATCATGAGCTGGCGCGAAGGGCTGGGCACCGTCGGATCCCTCATATCGGTAGCCATCCCGTTGATCGCCCTGTTCTTCGGCGAGGTCAAGGCCACCGACGCGGTGTTCTGGCTTGCGCTGACCATGTGCATCGCCATGCCGATCATCAACCTGAACTGCCTGGTGGGCGTGCCGGAGTGGCGCACCGTCGAAGTCGAGAAACGCATCGGCGTGATCGAGGGGTTGCGGATCGTGTCGAAGAACTACCCGTACGTGTTGCTCGTGTTGGTGTTCGGATTCGGCGCGATCGGCTCGGCCATGACCAACAGCCTGTCGCTGTTCTTTGTCAAGCACGTCATGCTGGTAGGCGAGATCTACCCGGTCTACCTGGCGCCGTACTTCGTCTGCCAGCTGGCGGCCATCCCGTTGTGGTTCAAACTGTCGCGGCGCATCGGCAAGCACAAGGCCACGATGTGGGCCATCGGCTGGTACGCGCTCTGGTCGTCCTTCATTCCGCTCGTCATGGTGGCGCCTTCCGAGTGGTTCTCGCTATTCGACGTCACGGGGATCTGGATTCCGGCGGCCGCCGAGGAAGCCGTCGGCGGTGGTCCCTATCTGGAAGGCGTAGAAGCCGGAAAGTTGCCGATCTACCTCATCGTGATGTGCCTCAAGGGTTCCGCCATAGGCGCCTTGTCGGCGCTCCCGTTCGCGATGTGCGCCGACGTCATCGATGTCGACACGGTGGAAACAGGCAAACGCCGGGCGGGCGCCTACATGGCAATCTGGTCCATGGTGCGCAAGGGCGCCTATGCCCTCGGCACCGCCATCGGCCTGTGGCTGGTGGTGTATTGGGGTTTCGATTCCCTCGCCGACCCGCGCGCGACGACAAATACACAGTTCTCGCTCTTGATGCTGGCCTGCACGTATTCCGTGATTCCGGCGCTGTTCAAGTTCGTGAGCATGCCGCTGCTCTGGATCTATCCCCTTACCGAGAAAAAGCTCCACGACGTGCAAGCTGAGATCAACCGACGGCACGGGATCGAGGGCGCTTGACGCCGTTACCCGCACAAACGACGATTCCATGCTCTCCAACCTGCGGGGCAAAGCCATGGCGGAAGTCGCCGAGAACCTGCAACTGACCGTGGAACGCGCGAGCGTCGCGCTGGGCGCCCGCGTCGAGGGCATCGACCTCGCCCGCGAAGATGACCGGGACACCATCGCCGAGTTGCGCGAACTGCTCCTCACGCACCACCTGCTGGTGCTGCCGGAACAGCGCCTCACGGCCCTTGAACTCGAAGCCTTCGGGCGTCGCTGGGGCGACCTGCTCACCCATCCCGCGACAAGACACCGCGACACCGACTTCGTGCAATTCATCGGTGGGCGGGACCGGATGTTCAAGTTCGCTCCGGGCGTCCACCCGTTCGGCGGCGGCTGGCACTCGGACATGACCTGGCACCATACGCCGCCGATCATCACCGCCTTGCACGCCCAGCGGCTGCCGACGACCGGGGGCGACACGGCATTCGCCAATCAACATCTGGCCTATTCGACGCTCGACGACGAGACCAAGGCGCGGATCGCACAGTTGCAGGCATTTCACACGGGCAAGGTGTTCGGCCCCGATGTCGAGGACTCGGTCCATCCGGTGGTCCGCACGCACGACGAGACGGGCGAGCGGGCGCTCTACGTGAACGGCAACTTCACGAAGTACATCTGCGATCTGCCCGAAGCGGAGAGTGAGGGCCTGCTGTTTCGGCTGTTTGCCCATGCCACGCGACCGGAGTTCGTCTACCGTCACCGCTGGCGCTTGCACGACCTCGTGCTGTGGGACAACCGCTCGGTGATGCACTACGCGCTAGGCGACTACAGCGAACAGCGCATCATGCACCGCATCGTGGTGAGGGGCGGGACGCCGCAGTAGCGTACCGCCGATGACCGCCTTCGTCGGCCACGCAGCTGCTCCCCGGCGTCCGCAGCGGATCCCTGGCTTCGGCCACGACGCCCTCGTCGCGCTCCGGCTGTTCGTCCCCGTGCGCTTGGGCGCCCGGTTCAGCGGAGATGCGCGCGTCGTCGCGCTCGCCACGGCCACGCTCCTCGCGGTCGCTCTGGCTGCGGGCTACATCGCCGTCGCCGCAAGGGCCGACGGGGTAGAGTTCTATCGCTGGGGCCTGTACACGTTGTTGACGACGCTGTTCGTCCAAGCGGCCGTCCTGTTTCTCGCCGCCTTGTCGAGCAACCGCGCATCGCTGCCCGCCCTGCTAACCGCGCTGCCAGTGATAGAGACGATCCGGATCGCGCTTCTCCCCGTGGTCTCCCTGACCGGTTGGTCATGGCCCGCGCATGCACTCTACTTCGTCTGCCTGGCGGCACTCCTGCGCGCCTTGGTGCGCGAACTCTACGGACCGGTGGCACGGCGCATCCTGGTCACCGTGATCACGGGCGGCGCGCTTTGGGGGACGACGCAACTCGTCCGACCGTTTCCGCTGTTCAACCCGGTCACCGATGATCGCCCCGAGCGATTGAACATCGAGGAGACCTATGTGAAGCAGGAACGCCTCGTCACCGAGACAATCAACGCGGTGCTGCCTTCGTTGCCGGACACGCGGGACACCTACTTCGTCGGTTTCGCGCCGTACTCGGCGCAGAACGTCTTCGAGAACGAGGTGAAGCACATCGAGCAATTGTTCCGCCGCAAGCTCGGCGCAGCGGGGCGGACGGCGCTCCTGATCAACAGTCGCGACACGGTCGACGAGTTGCCCATGGCCAATGGCCACAACCTGGGAGTCGTGCTCGGCGGCATTGCGAAGAAGATGGGCCCCGAGGACCTCCTGTTCCTGCACCTGACATCCCATGGCTCGAGCGACCACGAACTGAGCGTGCACTTCGAAAACCTCGGCTTGAACGACATTTCCGCCGACGAACTCGGTGAAATCGTCACAAGCGCCGATCCCCCGTGGCGCGTGGTAGTGGTGTCCGCCTGCTACTCCGGCGGGTTCATCGAGGCACTGAAATCCCCGCGGACACTGGTCATCACGGCCTCCAGCGAGGACCGGCAGTCCTTCGGCTGCGAGCACGGGCGGGAGTACACGTACTTCGGCGAGGCCTTCTACCGGGACAGCCTGTCCGGCCTTGACATGCGAGGGCCAAGCCCCTCGCGCTCCCCGGACTTCGAGGCCGCCTTCGCCCGCGCCCTCGAGATCGTCCGCAACAGGGAGGCCGGCGAAAACCTCACCCCGTCCGAGCCGCAGATCTGGGTCGGCGAGGAGATCGCCGGCATGCTCCCGTGAGTCAGTACTTGAGAGTCCACCCGACGCACCCGCAGGGGCGCCTGGTCAACCGAGCGGCGGAAATCGTCCGCGAAGGCGGCGTCATCGTGTATCCCACCGATTCCACCTACGCGATTGGCTGCCATCTCGGCGACAAGGAAGCGGTCGATCGGATTCGCGCTATCCGCCGACTGCCGCCGGACCACCACTTCACCCTGATGTGCCGAGACCTCTCGGAACTCGCGACCTACGCACGGGTCGACAACGCCAGCTACCGCGTCGTGCGCCGCTACCTACCGGGGCCTTTCACGTTCGTGCTCCCCGCCACCCGCGAAGTGCCGCGACGCCTGGTCCACAAGCGACGCAGGACGATCGGTCTGCGCGTCCCCGGCCACCCCATCGCGCAAGCCCTGCTAGGCGCCTTGGGCGAACCGATGATGTCCACCACGCTGCTCCTGCCGGACGACGACCTGCCGGTCATGGATGTCGAAGACCGCCGACCCCAACTCGAACACGCCGTGGACGTGATCGTGGACGGTGGCGCCGGCGGGCCGCGGCAAACGACGGTGGTGGACCTGACCGCGGGCGAAGCGGACGTTCTACGGCAAGGCGCCGGGGAGTTGTGAAGCCCGGCAAGCCTCCTTGCGGGGTATACTCACGTATCGCCTAACTTCGACCTAAGCCTTGAGTATCGACTCCGATCAGCGGGTCTTGTCGGGTATGCGACCGACCGGGCGGATGCACCTCGGGCACTACCACGGTGCGCTCAAGAACTGGGTGCGGTTGCAGCATCAGTACGACTGCTACTTCTTCGTCGCGGACTACCATGCGCTGACGACCCACTATCAAGATGGTGTGGACATCGAGGAGTTCACCTACGACATGGTGGTGGACTGGCTCGCTGTCGGATTGAGCCCCACCACCTCGACGATCTTCGTGCAGAGCCGGGTGCCCGAGCACGCCGAACTGCACGTGCTGCTGTCCATGGTGACGCCCGTCGGCTGGCTGGAGAGGATGCCGACCTACAAGGACCAGCAGGCGAACATCGCCGACAAGGATCTGTCGACCTACGGCTTCCTCGGTTACCCGGTGCTGCAGGCCGCCGATGTGCTGGTCTACCGGGCCGGAAACGTGCCCGTGGGCGGCGACCAGGTGGCCCACCTCGAACTCGCCCGCGAGATCGCCCGCCGGTTCAACCACATCTTCGGCCGCGAGCCCCAGTTCGAAGCCCACGCGGAACTCGCCATCACCAAGATGGGCAAGAAGGCGGCAAGGCTGTACCGCCGAGACCGCACGCAGTACTTGGAGCAGGGCGACAGCGAAGCGCTGCAACGCGCACAAGCGCTCCTCGGCGAACAGCAGAACCTGTCCATCGGCGACCGCGAGCGGTTGCACGGCTACCTGTCGGGCGGCGGGCGCACCATCCTGCCCGAACCGCAGGCGCTCCTGACCAGCGCCCCTGTCCTGCCGGGCCTCGACGGACGCAAGATGTCGAAGTCCTACAACAACGCCATCCGCCTGCGCGAAGAGCCCGACGTCGTCGAGCAGAAGGTGCGCACGATGGTGACGGATCCGGCCCGGGTGCGGCGCAGCGACCCGGGAGACCCGGACAAGTGCCCGGTCTACGCCCTCCATGCCGTGTACTCGAACGACGACGTGAAGACCTGGGCGGCCGACGGCTGTCGGCGCGCCAGCATCGGCTGCATAGACTGCAAGGGGCCGTTGATCGACGCGATCAACCGCGAACAGGTGCCGATCATCGAACGCGCAAAGCAGTTCCAAGACCCCGACGTCGTCCGCACCATTCTGCTCGAAGGGTCGGAGAAGGCGCGCGCCGAGGCGCGCGAAACCATCGATGATGTGAAGGCCGCCGTGGGCATGGGTCAGCGATGAGCGACGCGCCCACCCGCCTCGACGCCGCCCGCGAGCGGCGCGACAACGTGGTCGCGCTCATCGACGGCAAGGTCTTCGACGAACTCCCCGCCGACCTCTACATTCCGCCCGACGCCCTCGAAGTGTGCCTCGAGGCCTTCGAAGGGCCGTTGGACCTGCTGCTCTACCTGATCCGCCGCCAGAACCTCGACATCCTCGACATCGAGGTCGCCGAAGTCACAGAGCAGTACCTGCGCTACATCGACCTGATGAAGGCGCTCAAACTCGACCTGGCCGGCGAATACCTGCTGATGGCGGCCATGCTCGCCGAGATCAAGTCGCGCCTGCTGCTGCCGCAACCGGCCGCCGAGGACGAGGAGGAGGATCCGCGCGCCGAGCTTGTGCGCCGTCTGCAGGAATACGAGCGACTCAAACGTGCGGCCGAGAACCTGGACGAACTGCCTCGTCAAGATCGCGACCTCTTCGGGGCACACGCCGGCAAGCCGGAATGGGTCAAGGCTCGCGTGCAACCGACCGTCGATCTCAAGGAACTCATGGTGGCGCTGGCCGAGGTACTGCGCCGGGCCGACCTCCATCAGACCCACGCCGTGCAACTCGAGGGCCTATCGGTCCGCGAGCGCATGTCCGACATCCTTGCTCGCGTCAACGCCGCATCCGGGTTCGTCGCCTTCGACGCCCTGTTCGATCCGCGCGAAGGCCGCCGCGGAGTCGTGGTGACCTTCCTCGCGCTCCTGGAGCTTGCCCGCGAGGCACTCGTGGACCTCGTTCAGAACGCGCCGTTCTCGCCGATCTACGTGCGCCCGCCCCAAGCCCGCGAGACCTCGTGATCGACGCGCACCAAGCCGAACGGATCGTCGAAGCGGCGCTCCTTGCCGCCGACGGCCCGGTCAGCATCCTCCGCCTTGCCAACCTTTTCACCGCCGAGGATCTCGGCGAGCGAAGTGCGCAAACCTTGGTCCGGGAGGCCCTGGACGCCCTCGGTCGTCGCACCGCGGGACGGGGTTACGAGCTTGTCCGAGTGGCAAGCGGCTTCCGCTTCCAGGTCCGCCAGGAGTTCAGCCCGTGGGTGAGCCGGCTGTTCGACGAGCGAGCGCCCCGCTACTCGCGGGCGCTCCTGGAGACCCTAGCGCTGATCGTCTATCGGCAACCGGTCACCCGGGGCGACATCGAACAGGTGCGCGGCGTCGCGGTCAGTTCCTCGATCATGCGCACGTTGTCCGAGCGGGGCTGGATCCAAGCCGTCGGTCAGCGCGAGACGCCGGGCCGGCCGACGCTCTTCGGCACAACGCGCAGGTTCCTCGACGACTTCAACTTGCAGAGCCTCGACCAACTGCCCCCGTTCGAGGATCTTCAGTCGTTCGTGGCGACGCACGGCGAGGACGCCCAGGCGGAACCGACCCCCGACGAGACGCGACCTCTCGCCGAAGTCGTCCAACTCCCCGTCGGGGAGCAGTAACCGAACCGCTCGCCATGAGCGAGAAGCTTCAGAAGGTCCTGGCCGACCGCGGGCTGGGGTCGCGGCGGGCGATGGAGAAGTGGATCGCCGCAGGCCGCGTCGGCATAAACGGTCGCGGCGCCAAGCTCGGCGACCGGGTCGAGCCCGAAGACGAGGTCAGCGTCGATGGGCGAAAACTCGGCCGCCCTCCGGCCACCAGGACGCGCGTGCTCGTGCTCAACAAGCGTGCCGGCATCATCGTCTCGCGCCATGATCCCGAGCGCAGGTCGTCCGTGTTCGACGAACTGCCCAACCTCCGCACCGGGCGCTGGATCTCGGTGGGTCGTCTGGACATACAGACCACAGGCCTGCTGCTGCTCACCAACAACGGCGCGCTCGCCAATCGACTGATGCACCCGTCGACGGGCATCGACCGCGAGTACGCAGTGCGCGTCAACGGCACGCTTGACCCGGAGGCCGAAGGGGCGCTCAAGGACGGCGTGACGGTCGGCGACCGAACCGAGTCGTTCAGCGACATCCGCTACTACAACGGCCGCGGCACGAACCACTGGTACCACGTCGTGCTCATGGAAGGGCGCAACCGCGAGGTGCGCGAGTTGTTCGCGAGCCAGGGGCTCAAGGTCACCCGGCTGAAACGCGTCCGCTACGGCCCGGTGATCCTTCCCGCCTGGCTGCCACGCGGCGCGTGGGAGGAAATGCGCGTCGACGATGTCGCCGAGTTACAGCGCATTGTCGGTGTTGGTAAACAGCGGCCCACGAAAGGGCCGGCGAGGGGGCTCGCCGACCAGAAGACCAAGGGTCGATCCATGCTGATCCCCTATCCCGCCATTGGCGGAGCGCGGCGTTGAAGGACTCGAGCGAGACCGAGGTCCGTACCGGCTACTGCTCGTGCTGCCTCGAAGAAACGGACCACTGCCTCATGCGTTACGCCCGCGGTCGTCGATCTGCGTACCGGTGTGAGGGTTGCGGGGCGACCACGGTCTCGTGCGCTGTTCCTAGATGCACCCACATGGCCGCAAGCCCACAGGGCAGGCAGCGAGCCAGGCTGCGGCTGTTATGTGCAGAGCACAATGGGGACATCGCTAGTTACGCAAACCTAGATGTCAAGCTCGCCGACCTTGTCGATTGGAACGAGTTCTTCAAGCGGGACAGCATGGACGTCCGGGCAGTCGCGAAGACCGCACTGGTCGCCGTTTCTATCGCTGGCGTGGTCGTACCCATTGGCATGCTGGCGGCACCCGCGCTCGCCGCCCGCATTGGCGCTCTGGGACTGTTGGGAGCCACGGCTAAAGGGACGGCGATACGGTCCTTGGCCGGGGCTGCGTTGAAGAACGCCTCACTGGCGTATATCGGCGGTGGTGGTGGCATGGTGCTGGGCAAAGGGGTCATCGCGGCCACGGCAGCCGCTCTCGCCGGGCGCGTGGGGGGTGCGGTCGCGCACGCTTACTTCAAAGAAGTGGACCACTACGAGGTCAAGAAGCTTCGCACCGCCGCGGGTCCTGGAACCTGGGGCCGCAGGAAGACGGTTGTTTTCGTGAATGGCTGGCTACAAGAGCACGACACGGAGTTCGCGGATTGGCTACGCGGCACCAAGGGGCAGTTCGGGAATGCGAGCAACTACGGTGTGATCTGGGAGAGCGGTCGGCCGGTCCAGAAGTTCGCGAAGGCACCTTCGCGCGTTGCGGTCGCCGCGGCAGCAAAAGCCTTCGCGCGAATGGTCGGCTCAGTTGCCGCCGCCGAGGCCCCGTGCAGGATCATCGCCAACCCGTGGCACGTTGCCTTCCACAAGTCGAGCCAAGTCGGCGTCCTCAATGCCGAGATGCTCGCGCGCCACCCCGGTCCGCCCGTGACACTCATGGGCCACTCGCTCGGCGCTCGGACGATTCTCTACACCTTATTGAACCTATCGGGTCGAGGTGGCAGGCCTGTCATTCGCGATGTCTATCTATTCGGTGGCGCTGCGGACAGTAGCCGGGATTGGCGGAGGGCGGCGAAGGCCGTCGGCGGCATGATCTACAACTTCCACTCGGACAACGACGCGGTGCTCGGCACGGCGCTGCGGATTGCCAATGCCGGGTTCACCAAGCCCATCGGTACGACGCCGATTCGCCGCGCTGGACCGAACATCGTGAATTTCGACTGCTCCGATCTCGTTAGCGGACACGACGACTACAAGCGAAACCTCCCGAAGTTGCTGTCGAGAGCGCGAAGCGCCGGTCGAACCTAGGGCACTACGCCCCAATCGCGACCCTCGGGAACTCCGGTTTGCGCATAGCGCTACTTCCCTTTAGTATCGCCGGTACTAAACGATAGAGACAACCGCGATGAGCGACGCCGAACCCCTTGCCGACCAGCGATACTTCCACCTCCACGGGCTCAAGGCCGTGGCGCCGGAGAAGCTCAACGCCGCACTCAAGTCGGCGATCGACGAACTCGAGCGAGCCCTGTACGGTTCGAGCCGCACCGAGCTCACCGACGGCGAGGTCGCCATGCTGGAACAGGCAGGCGTCAACCTCGACGAGCGTCCAGACGGGGCGGATCCCATGCTCGACTACGCCACGGCGTTCGCTGCGATCCGGGCAACGAGCCTGACACCCACGACGCTTGCCCGGACGCTCGGGGTCACGCCGGTGCGGATACGGCAGATGATCCGGAACGGAAGCCTCTACGCGATCCGGCTCGAGGGGCGTCTCCACATCCCGGCGTACCAGGTCGACGGGCGGGCGCTCATTCCCAACATCGGGCGAGTAAACCAAGCGCTCGCCGGCCTCGACCCCGTGTCCGTGCAGCGTTGGATCACCGGGGCCGATTCCGACCTCGGCGATACGTCGCCGCTCGACTGGCTGAAAGGCGGGCGCGACGTCAACGCCGTGCTGCGCGTCGTCCCGGAACGGTAGTGCCCAAGGTTCCCCGTCGCCCCGACCTTGACAGAATCCGTTCCGCGCAGCCCGCCTGGCACATCGTCGGGACCGGCGACCAACTGTGGCGGGTCTACTTCCGCGGCGGCAAACACCCTTCGCGATGGAACCAGTTCCGCACGTTCGGCCCCATTGACGCACGCTTCGACCACCATCTCGACGACGACCCGTCGTCCGGCCGTTCGGTCATGTACCTGGCTGCAAGCCCGGTCACCTGCCTGGCAGAGGTCTTCCAGAAGACGCGCACCATCCACCGCACGCACCGCTCGCCAGCGCTAGTCGGGTTCGCTACGGCACGCCGGCTGAAGCTCCTCGACCTGACCGGACCGTTCGCGACACGCATCGGCGCGTCGATGGGGCTAATGACTGGTCCGAGGTCGGTGGCCCGCAGTTGGGCTAGGCAGCTCTACTCCGCCTATCCGGACGCGCAGGGGCTTGCCTACCCGTCCTCAATGCACGGCAACGCTGTTGCGGTCGTCCTGAACGACCGGGCGGATCCCGCACAGGTGCTGCCGACATCCCCGGGCTTCCACAGGACGCTGAACGATCCCGCAATGATGACGCTCCTCAAGAACGCCGCCCGGGAACTCGGCTATCTCCTTCGCTAGTTCGACTCGCTGCCATCCTCTTCGCCGGCATCCTGCGGCGCGAGATAGAACGCCACGCAGGTCAGCACCTGCCACAGACCGTGCCCAACCACCTGCCAAGCGTAGTGCGGGTGTTCGCGGCTGAGGATCACTTCTTCCGCGCCGGACGACCAGCCAATCACCGCACCCCCGACCGCTCCGGCACCCGCCAACATCGAGAACAGCCGCACCGATCGTCGTAGCCGGCCCAGCAGCGCGACGACGTAACCCAGGAACGTTGCGGTGATCACGCCCGCTAGGGCAGTGTTGATCCAGACCCAGGGTACGGGCGTAATCGCGATCTGCATCCCCAGCCAGTAGCTGAAGACACCGGCGGCAGCAACGATTGCCAGTCGGCGCGGTCCGGTCACGTAGCGGAACAGAACCAGGGCGCTGTAGACGGCGCCAGTCGACCACCAGATCAACGATGTCAAAACCTCGTTGTCATCGCTGTGCCACGGCGCGCGCTCGGTCGTCAACGCCCACCAGATCGCCGTGGATGCCAGGGCGAGCAGTACGCATACGGCAAGCCCCGCCTGCTGGAGCGTGCGCAGGTAGAGGCCGGACACTTGGCGGCCTCTCCTCAGGCGGCCTGTTTCGCGTCCACGTAGGTCGGCACGCCTTCCGCGGCGAAGATCTCGTCGATCGCGCGCCGGTCACCATCGCTCAAGCGCCAGTCGGCGGCGGCAACGTTCTCGGTGAGTTCGTGCTCGTTGCGCATGCCGACCAGCCCCACGGTGACCGCCGGATTGCCGAGCAGCCAGGCGATGGCAAGCTGGGCCACGGACCGACCGTGGTCGCCGGCGAACGCCTTGAGCTTCTCGACCACGCGTAGTTCCGCCTGGAAGTGCTCGCCTTCGAAAAGTGGCAGTCCGAACGCCTTGCCGCCGCTGCGCCAGTCCCAGTCCACGAACGTGGTCTCCGGCGTGAAGGCACCCGTGAGCAAGCCGAAGCCGAGACTGCCGTAGGCCATGTAGCCGATGCCGTTGTCGTGGCAATACGGCAGAACAGCGGACTCCATGCGCCGGTCGAACATGTGGTAGCCCACCTGGTTGGCCGTCAGATGGCCATGCTCCTCGCACGCCGCCATCATGGGCACGTCGTAGTTCGATACGCCGTAGTGGCGGATCTTCCCCGCCTCCTTCATGGCTTCGAGCGCGCCGATGGTCTCTTCGTGAGGAGTCTTGTGATCGGGCCAGTGGATCAGCAGGAGGTCGATGAAATCGGTGTCGAGGCGGCGCAGGCAGCCCTCGGTGTGGGCAGTGATGTGCACGGCGGACGCATCGCGACCGGCGACCGCGGCCGGCCCGCGCGCATTCGGATCGTCCTTGTAGGCGAAACCGACCTTGGTGACGACCACGACGTCCCGGCGTCGCGCTCCCAAACCCCGCGCCAGAAGCTCTTCGGAGGTATAGGGCCCGTAGATCTCCGCCGTGTCGAAGAGCGTGATGCCGTGGTCGATGGCCATCTCGACGGCCCGGACCGCCTCCTGGATGTCGATCTCCCCGTATTGGGTCGTACCCATCTCCCAGGTGCCGAAGCCAACGGCAGAACATTCGAGGTCGGTGTTGCCGAAAGTGCGGTGTTCCATGGCGCTCCCCTTTGCGTTTCCTCACGGATTGTACGGGGAATGCTCGCGGCGGTTGACGGCGGCCTACGATGCGCGCAACGTGAGGTGGAAACCCGTGGAGTTAAGGAGGCGAAAATGGAAGCCAGCAGCGAATGGCGCTTCAACATCGCACAGGCGACGGAGGCCCAATGGGCGGAAGGCCTGCGCCGGATCTTCGACTATCGCGACCTGGGCGTGAAGGCCGCCACCAACGGCGACTTCGTCGCCCACGTCATCAGGGCCAACGGCAAGCGCGAGGAGGATGCGGTCGCGCTGTGGCACATCCACGAGTGCAGCTTCCAGATGGTCTACGTGTTGAACGGCTGGGCGCAGTTCGAGTACGAAGGCGAGGGCGTGCGGACGATCAAGAAGGGCGACTGCATCAACCAGCGCCCCATGATCAAGCACCGCGAGGTCGCCTATTCCGAGGACTTCGAGGTGCTCGAAATCGTCTCCCCGGCGGACTTCAAGACCGTTGTCGTCGACGCCCCGTAGGGCCACCACCACCGCCGACCCGCCACGCCGATGAAGGTCCGCTTCGGCCTGCATCGCGACGGCCTGCATCCCGACCTGGCGACCGACTGCGTCGGCGAGATCACCGTCGGCCCTATCGGTTTCTTGCGCATGCTTGAAGGTGATCTGGGCATCGCCCCGGCGGCGGTCCACCCCGCCGAGGAGGTTGCGCTCTATCGCGGCTGCCTCGCCGACCTCGACGATCTGGCACGGTTCTACCACGGCTCTTTCAGCGTCGACCCGGTGGGCGTCGCACGCACGCTGCTCGATTGGCGATCTCGCTGGTATCTCCACGGCTGGGACGGCACGTTTCCGTCCGACGTGCCGTCGCGGCTCGCCGACCTCGCCGCCGTCGAGGCATTGGCCCAGGACCGGATGCCGCCGTGCATGGGCGAGCGGCTGCGGAAGATCCTCGGCCTGGTCCAGGAACGTCGCACGCAGGTGGAGACGGTCACCCTACTCGACGATGCGCACGATCTGCCGATGATGTGGCGACGTCTTCTGTCGCGGTTCAACTGCCAGACCATCGACGAGACGACGGGTGCCGCCGAACCGGGGACGGATCTCGGCAAGTTGCAGGCCACGCTTCGCGGCGGGCCGACAGGACAACTTTCCGGCGACGGCTCGTTGGTCGTCCTGCGCGCCGTGTCTCGCGATGTGACCGCGCAGGCGACGGCCGAAATCATACGCGGTCTCCCGGATCGCAGCGCTGCGGTGGCCGTCGCAACCCACGACGGCATCATCCTGGACAACGCCTTCGAGCGCGTCGGCATGCCGCGCGCCGGTTTCCAGCACTACTCGCCGTTCCGCGCCGCTAGCCAAGTGCTGAAGCTTGTCCTGGCCTTGCTGTGGCAGCCCCTGGATCCGCATCGGTTGCTGCAGTTCCTCATCCACCCAGTAAGCCCGTTGCCGTGGTCGACGCGCAGCCGGCTTGCGGAGGCAGTCGCTGCCCAACCAGGAATCGGCGGCCCGGCCTGGCGCGCCGCGATGGCGGCCATCGACGATGCCGACGACGTCGCGTTCTGGGTCGCACCCGAACGCTTCCCCGTCGGCGCCGGGGCGCCCGTGGGCGTGTTGCACGCCCGCGCCCAACGATGCGCAGAATGGCTGCGCGCGACCACCGCCACCGACGACGACGAAGCCAAGGCCGTATTCGGCGCGGCGTACGCCCAAGCCCAGGCACTAGCCGCGACGCTGGAGCGCCTCGCCAGCGGCGGCTCCAAACACGTTGCCAAGATCGAAGTCGACCGGCTGGTCGACGAGGTGACCCGGGCCTTGCCCGACCCGTCGACGTTCGCCGAAGCCGGTCACGTCCGGGCAACGAGGCATCCCGGCAACATCGCCGAAGCGGTCGACGACGTCTACTGGTGGGACTTGAGGCCAACACGCCTGGATCTCACCCCCGCGTGGACCCAAGCGGAACAGATGGCCCTAGCCGCTGTGGGCGTGGAACTGCCCACCGCCGAGAAGCGCCTGCTAGGCGAGCAACGTGCCTGGCTGCGCCCGGCGCTGAACTGCCGACGGCGCCTGGTCCTGGTGGTGCACGACGAAGACGGGGCCGGACGGCACCCGCTCTGGGGCCGAATCCAGGAGCAACTCGACGGCTGGCTCGACGTCCGCCTCGACGATGGCCTTTTGCGCGGTAGCCGCGACCAACTTGCGGTCCTCGACATTTCGGCAACGCCGATGACGGTGACGCCGCTGCCTGGCAAGAGACGCTGGTGGCACATAGGACGCGAGATCGCGCCCCGCCCCACGGAGTCCTACACCAGCCTGGCCAAGGCGTACTTCCATCCACACGAGTGGATCCTGGAGTACCACGCCAAGCTCCGCAGCAGCCGCATCACCGGCGTCGCCGACGGCCCATTGCTGAAAGGCGCCCTCGCGCACAGGCTGTTCGAGCGCTTCTTCACGGAAAACGCGAACTGGCGGTCGCTCCGCGAGGACGACATCGCACATTGGCAAAGGGCCGCGATCGCGGATCTCATCGAGCAGGAAGGCGCGGTGCTGCTCGAGAACGGTCGTGGGGTGGACCGCCAAGAGGTCGTCACCACGCTCGAGCGTGCCCTTGCGCTCCTGCTCCACCACCTCGCCGACGCAGGCGTCGTCGAGGCGACCTCGGAGTTGCACATCGAACGGCCGTTCGCTGGCGGAGCTTTGCGTGGCGACGTCGACCTCTTGACGGTCAACGATCACGGGGATCGCGCCGTACTGGACGCCAAGTGGGGCAGCGAGCCCTATCGCCTGGAGGAGATCGAGAACAATCAACACCTGCAACTCGCGGTCTACGGCTTCATGCTGGCCCGACCCCACTGGCCCTGGGCGGGCTACTACATCGTCACCACCGGCAACGTCCTGGGTCCCGACGCGCGGTTCTTTCCCGCGGCGTTGGGTGCCGCCGACTTGACGACCGAGGCGATCTGGGAGCAGGGCCTCGTCACCTACGACTGGCGGCGCGGCCAGTTCGCCGGCGGCGAGGTCGAAGTCAACGCCGGCGCCGCACCGGACGAGCGCTCCGAGCCCCCGGACGGCGCCCTGGAAACACGCGTGCCGCCCGACCGGTTCGACACGTTCCGGTGGCTGACCGGGGTGGAGGCTTTTCAGTGACCCGAGGCGCACCTCGTGCCACCGACTGGTCCCATGTCACGTTCATCAGCGCCGGGGCCGGCAGTGGCAAGACCTATCGGCTGACACGGGAACTCGAACGAGCGCTTCTCGACGGAAACGTCTCCCCGGCCGGCATCGTGGGCACGACGTTCACCGTGAAGGCCGCTTCCGAGTTGCGCGAGCGGGTCCACGACCGCTTGATCGCCGCCGGTCGGATCGAACTGGCCGAACGCACCGCGGAGTCTCTGGTCGGGACCGTTCACAGCGTCTGCGAACGTCTGCTCAAGAGGTTCGCCTTCGAACTCGGCCTGTCGCCGCAGATGAACGTGATGAGCATCGACGACGGCACGCGATACTTCAATCAAGCCCTGGACCACGTCCTCGCGCTCGACCGCGTCCGTGAGATGAACGCCTTCGCGCACCGCCTCGGCGTGACTTACCGCGGTCTGCCGACTTGGCAAGCGGTGGTCAAAGAGGTGGCCGACAAGGCGCGCGAGAACGACATCGGTCCAGGGGCCTTGCGCGCGATGGGCGAGCGCAACGCGAGTTCATTCCTCGCGTTCTTCCCGAATGCCATGGACATCGACCCGACGGCGACCTTGCTCGACCGCATGCAGACCGCGATCAAAGAGATCCCCGACAACGGCCTGGTCGGGTCACGGCGATACCGCCAGGTCCTCGCCGACGCGGAGCCGTTACTGGCACGGCCCGACTGCCCCTGGTACACCTGGATGCGCCTCGCCGGCACATCCGGACCAGCAGCGATCCGCGGGCATGTCACGGCCATCCAGAAAGTCGCCGGCCTTTACGAACGCCACGGCCGCTTCCATGACGACGTCGCCTGCTTTCTCGCCGGCATCTTCGACATCGCGGCGGACTCCCTCGCGCGCTTCGAGGCGGTGAAACGCGAGCACGGACTGATCGACTTCGCCGACATGGAACAGCTCACGCTGCACGCGCTCGACGAGGAACCCGTGCGCGAACGTCTGCGCGACGAAGTGGAACTGCTGCTGGTGGACGAGTTCCAGGACACCAACCCCATGCAGTTGGCCTTGTTCCTGAAGCTTGCCGCTTTGGCGGACCGCGCGGTTTTCGTCGGCGACGTCAAGCAGGCCATCTACGAGTTCCGCGGCTGTGATCCGGCCCTCGTGTTCGACACGCTCGAAGGCCTCACCGCGGGTGACGCGACCACGGACCGTCTCGACACCAGTTGGCGCGCGCGGCCCGCCCTCGTGCACTACGTCAATGAACTGTTCGACGCCACGTTCGACGGTCTACCGCGCGAGGCCGTCGTGCAGAGGTCCGAGCGTACCGAGTTCGACGCGCCAGCGGTCACGGCCTGGTCCCTCGCCGGCCCACTCGAGGAGCGGACGCAGGCTGTCGCCGACGGCGTCGCGCGGTTGGTCGCAAGCCGCGGGCCCGTGGTCGACACCGAAACCGGGGTGACGCGACCGGTCTCGTTCGGTGATATCGCCGTGCTGGCGCGCACGAACAACCACGTCGAATCCATTGCCCAGGCGCTTCGAGCTGCAAAGACGCCGATGAAGATGACCTTGCAGGGCCTCCTGGCGACGCCCGAGGTCACCTTGGCGCGGAGTTGCCTGCGCCGCCTCGCCGACCGCGCCGACACGCTCGCGACCGCGGAGATCCTCATGCTCGCCGACGGCCGGGATCCCGAAGGGTGGCTGGCCGACCGGCTCGACTACCTCGACGGTGACGGCCATCCCATGGCGTGGCTTGAAGACGACCACCCCCTGATCCGCCGTCTGAAAGGCCTGCGGGACGAGAGCGCCCTGCGCTCGCCCGTGGAAACCGTGGCGCGCGTCCTGAACGAGGTCGACATCCGCCGCATCGTCGCCGCCTGGGGCCCCGACGACGTGCGTGCGGCGCAACGTCAGAAGAACCTAGACGCCTTTCTCGCTCTCGCCGTCGAATACGAAAAGCATGCGGCGGCCCACCATGAACCCGGCACGCTGACGGGGCTGCTGTTCTGGCTCGAACACCCCAGCTCGCCCGACCTGGACCTGCAGCCCGTGGTTACGTCAGGCGACGCAGTGCACGTCCTGACCTACCACCGCGCCAAGGGGCTCGAATGGCCGGTGGTGGTGTGCACCGACTTCGACTACGAGGAACGGTTGCGCACGTGGGATGTCCGCGTCGAGTCGAGCGCCGCCTTCGACGTCGCCGACCCGCTGGCCGGTCGTGAGCTGCGCTACTGGCCGAACCTGTTCGGGCGACGCAGGAACGGCGTGCCGGCGCGGGCGGCCATCGAGCGGTCGGTCGAGGGTGAACGCTGTCGCGCAAAGACCCGGGCCGAGCAGCAACGGCTGGCCTACGTGGGCATGACGCGCGCACGGGACCGCCTCGTCCTCGCCCTGTCTGCACAAGCACCCAAACGCGATGCCTGGTACCACAGCTTCATGCCTGACTTCGCCGTTCCCACAGGTGATGCGCTGGAAATGCCGAACGGGTTCTCGGTTCCGACCCGCGTCGAGGCCATCGAACACGCCGGGACCACCGGTTCGCTCCGGTCCTACCGGCCGCGCTGGTTCGAGCGCCGCGAACGGCACACGTATCCGCGCGAGGTGCTTGCGCCGTCTTCGATCGAGCCCGTAACCGCCGTGGTCGGTGAAGTCGTCGAAATCGGCGAGCGTGTCAAGGTCCGCGCTGACGACATCGCCGATCTCGGCAACGGTCTGCACGCCGTGATTGCTGCGGAACTCCTCAATCCGTTGCCGCGTACCAAGGCGCTCCGACGGGCGGCCACGCTTCTCGAACGCTTCGGCGTCGGCGACGACGTTGACGGTGCAGACGCCGTGGCGATCACCCGCCGTTTTGCACGCCACCTCAAGGATGGTTTCGGCGCCACCCGGGTCGACGTCGAGGTGCCCGTCAGCCTCAGGCGCGAAGACGGGCGCGTGATCAGGGGTTTCGTGGACGTGCTCGCGGAGACGGAACGAGGCTGGCTGGTGATCGACCACAAGTCCTCGCCGTCGCCTAGGTCGGCCTGGCCGGACGAGGCGTTACGCTACGCGGGTCAACTGGCTGCTTACCGGGACGCCTTGCTCAGCGCCGGCCGGAACGTGGCTGGCTGCTATGTCCACTTCGCCGTAACCGGCGGGCTCGTGCGCATCGACATCCCATGACGCGGGCGCCCCCTCGCCGTGCGAACGCGGCTGTGCCTTGTACGACGGCAGTGGGGATGCTCACGTCGGGCTGATTTCCTACATACATAGCCCGACCCGCGGTCCATGGTGGTATTTTCCTCTTGGCGGGAATACGCGATGCAGGCCACAGTGATCGACACACTCCGTTACGCCAACCGCTTGAAAGACGCCGGTGTTGAAGCCCTACAGGCCGAGGCCATGGCGCTTGCCCTCAACGACGAGCTCGTCTCCGGGCTGGCGACCAAGGCCGACATAGACCACGCCGCAAACGGCCTCAGGGCCGACCTCGATCAGGCGGTGGACGCACTGCGCGGCGAGATGGGCGAACTGGGCAGCGAAGTGGGCGAACTGCGCGGCAAACTGGGCGAACTGCGAGCGGAACTGCGCGGTGAAACGGCCGAACTGCGAGCGGAACTGCGGGCGCTCAGCGGCAAGTTCGAGACCCAAGGGCGCCACGTCTTCCTCGTTCTCGCTTTGATCGCCGCGCTGGGGCTGTTCAACGCCGTCGCGCCGCACTTGGGGCGCACGCATACAACGGCCAACCCGCCAGCAAACGTTTCGGCCCCGGCTTCTGACTCGGCGGCGAGTTCGCCTCGCTGAGGGAGGCGACCCAACCGTCTTGCGGTCTAGAATACGGCGTAACGCCCCTTGGAGGCACTCACCATGATCGTCGGACTCGACCATATTGGCGTCGTTGCGCACAGCATCGACGAAGCGCGGGCGACCCTGGAAAACAAGCTGGGCTTCTCGCTGGCGGCGAGCACACCGCTCCCGGATGGTGCGTATTTCGCGCCCGAAGGCACCCACAACTACATGTTCCAGGTCGGCATGGGCGAGACGCGGATCGAGGTGTTGATCCCCGTGGTCCCGGAGGCCGGCACGTTTAAGTACCTGCAACGGTTCGGCCCGGGTCTACACCATTGGGGCTACGGCTGCGACGACGTGGCCGAGGAAGCCGCAAGGCTGCGTGCGAATGGCTTGAGGCAGATCGACTTGGGCGGGCGCCCGGACGGGGACGTGGTGACCGCGGCGTTCTTCCACCCGAAGAGCGCTGGCGGCATTCTCACCGAACTGGTGCCCGCGCGCCGGTAGGCGCGTTCGCGCGCCGGTAGGCGCGTTCGCGCGCCGGTAGGCGCGGGCCCTAAGCCGCCCCCCGGCGCGGCGGCGTGCGATACTTGCGCGCCATGCCACGCCTCAACACCCGGCCGTCGCCCGACCGCAGAGCCGCTAGTCGCCATGGCGCGTAGCGCCAAGCCGCCGTCCCAGCCAAACGTAAGCGCCGCCGAAACCGAACGACCACCCAAGCGACCCGGGATGAGGTACGCCGGGTTCACCGAGGGCAGCGTCGGCAGGCACCTCGTCCGCCTGGGCTCGTTCATGGCCATGGGCTCGCTGTCCATGAACTTCGCGCGGTTCGCGGAAGCGATCTACCTGGGATTCGTGGGCACCGAAGCCCTCGCCGCGATGGGATTCGCGTTCCCCATCACGATCTTCCTGTTCGCCTTCGCGGGCGGCATCGGCACCGGCGCATCGTCGGTGATCGCGCGCGCGTACGGTGCCGGCGACCGGGCACAGGCCGCCCGCCTGGTCACGCACGCGGAACTGCTGGTGCTCATCGTCGGGGTGGTGGCTGGCGCGTTCGGCCTCGTTTTCGCAGAGGACGTCGTCGCCCTGCTCGGTGCCCAAGGCGAGGTGCGCACGATGGCCGCGGAGTACTTGAGCGTCTACATGCTCGGGTTCCCGCTGTTCATGCTCTCCATGGTCGGTTCGACGCTCTTGCGGGCCACGGGCAGCGCCGCGAGCCCCGGAGTGGTGATGACGACGGGCTCGGTGATCCAGATCGCCATGGGCCCGCTGCTGATCTTCGGTTGGTTGGGATTCCCCGAACTCGGCATCGCCGGCGCGGCCTGGGCGTATGTTGCATCGCGCGTTTTCAGTGTAGCCCTCTACATCGTCATCCTCGTGCGCGTGCGCATGGTGAGTTGGTCGCTCGAGGATCTCGGCAAGTCGTGGTGGGCGATCCTGCACGTCGGCGGACCGGCGACGGCCAGTGGCCTGATCATGCCGGTGTCCATGCTGGTCATCACCCGGCTGCTCGCCGGCCACGGCCACGAGGTCGTCGCCGGCTACACCGTCGCCTCCCGCGTCGAGACGATGGTGCACATGGTCCTGTGGTCCGCGTCGTCGTCGATCTCGCCGTTCGTGGGCCAGAACTGGGGCGCGCGAAACTACGCCCGGGTCCGGCGCGCCATGCGCCTCGCCAACTGGTTCTGCCTGGCGTGGGGCGTGGTGACGTTCGTGGTGCTGGCCATCGCCGGGGACGCTGTGGTGCGGCTGATCGACCCCAACGAGACGGTGCGCGCAGTGGCGGCCATGTTCTTCCTCATCATCCCGCTGTCGATCGGCTTCATGGGCGTGATGCAGGTGGCGACCTCGTGCTTCAACGCCCTCGGACAGCCGCTGCCGCCGCTCACCATCTCCTTCGCCCGGTCGATCGCGTTCTACGTGCCGCTCGCCATCCTTGGCGACTACCTGTGGGGCTATGTCGGCATCTTCCTCGCCACGGCATTCAGCAACGTACTATTGGGAATCCTGGCTTGGTACTGGAACCGCGTCGTCGTCAAGCGCGAGATCGCGGCGGCGGGGGTTTGAGACATGGCATCGCACCCACGGCGCGGCGGCGTCAAGTTCGTACTCCTGCACCACGGGGCGTGTTCCGGCGGCGGCTTCCACTTCCGGATCGGCGCCGACGGCAAGGTTCGCCCCGAACTCGACGAGGCCGAGCGCGGCCAACACGCGCGGAGCATCGGCGTCGTGGTCGATGGCGACTTCGATGTCGAGCCGCCTGCCGATGCGCAGATCGATGCGCTCAAGAGGCTCCTGCTAACCCTCAAACTGCGCTACCCGGATGTCCAGCTCGGTGCGCATCGACAGGTCCGCGGCGAAACGCCGACAACGTGCCCCGGGCGCCGATTCCCGATGAAGGCGCTCGCCGCGTGGTCGCGCGACGAGTTGCTACGCCAACGCCAAGACGTGCTGACACGCGATTTCGAGTCGCAATACTCGAAGATCTAGTGTCCGGCATCCCCGCCGCGGAAGTGCGCATCGACCTTGCGCTTGTCGCCGCACTCATCCGCGAACAGTTTCCGCAATACGCCGGACGGTCGCTGCAACACTTCGCCAGCGGCTGGGACAACGTCATCGTGAGGCTGGGCGCGGACTTGCTGGTTCGGCTACCGAGGCGGAAGGTCGCCGTCTCGCTCATCGAGCACGAGCAACGCTGGCTGCCGGTGCTGGCGCGGCGTTTGCCCATGCCCGTGCCGGAACCCATCCATGCCGGTCGGCCTTGCCCCCGATTTCCGTGGCCGTGGAGCGTCACGCGTTGGATCCCGGGCGAGAGCGCCGATGTCTCGGGCCTGCACGCGGACCAAGCGCCGCGGTTGGCAGTTTTCCTCAAGGCGCTGCATCGGCCCGCTCCCGAAGAGGCACCGGCCAACCCCGTGCGTGGCGTGCCACTGCCCTCGCGGGCCGCGGTCGTGACCGAGCGCATGGCGCGGCTCGAGCAGACGACCGAATCGGTCTCGGCGCGCGTCGTGGCCGTCTGGCGCGAGGCTCTCGAGGCACCGCTGGGCACCGAACGCCAGTGGCTCCACGGGGACCTACACCCGGCGAACATCCTCGCCCACGAAGGCCGCATCGTCGGCGTGATTGACTGGGGCGACCTGTGCGGCGGCGATATCGCGACGGACCTCGCGGCCCTCTGGATGCTCTTCGACCGGCCCCGCCGGCAAGAGGCACTCGCAGCCTACGGCAACATCGACGAGGCCACGTTGGCGCGTGCAAAGGGCTGGGCCGTGTTATTCGCCGTGATCCTACTCGACACCGGACTCGTGGACGACAAGCGACAGGCCAAGGTCGGAGCGGCGACCTTGGCCCGAATTACAAATGATCGGTAGTGCGCGATGGGCAAACGTGGATTGCGGGCCGGGAGGCCCGCGTACCGTCAGGCCGCCGCCTTCTCCTTGCTCCGCCGCGCGAGCCTCGCGAAGCGCTCCTTCTGTTCCGGGGTCGCGTACTTGAAGGTGCGCCCGTAGTCGGGCCCGGCCTCGTCCCAGCCCATGTTGTCGTCCGCGCCGACCAGGCGCGCGAACTCGGGCGGGTTGCGGTCGATCATCTCCTGCGTCACATGCCACTGGTAGCGCTCCTGGGTTTTCAGACGGCGGTGGCAGTGGTAGCTGGTGACGTTCAGGCGCAAACCGTCGGTCTTCTTCTCGAAAGCACCGTGCCAGGTGTTGCCGTGCCAGACGATCAACGATCCCGCCTCGGCCTCCACCGGCACGGCCATGTCTTCGCCCTCCCCAGGCTTCGGCTGCCGGCAGTAGGTGTGGCTTCCCGGCACCATGGCGATTGCACCGTTGTCCAGGGTGTAGTCCGTGAGGCAGTAGGCGGCGTTGGCCACGTCCGAGCAAGGCGGCATGCGGCCGTCCCGGTCCGGCGGCGAGTCGCTGTGCAGGCCGAGTGTGTCGCGCTCGCCCTTCCACTTGACGAAGGACGTCAGGCTCGACAATTGCTGCTGGCCGCGCATCAGGTAGTTGATCAGCGTGTACAGCGTCGGATTCACGATCCACTCCTCGAAAACCCGGTCCGCCATCAACAGGTAGAACAGCAGGAACTGGCCGCCGCCCTGCGGCTGTGCCTTGTAGTGGCCGAAATCGCCGTTGCGCTCAAGCGCGAAGTCGACGCCGGTGCGGTCCTTGCAGATTCGCAATACCGTTGCTCGAATCCTCTCGAAGAACTCGCGCTCGGCCACCTTGTCCGGCGGCACGACGGTGAAGCCGTACGAGTCCAGCTCGAAAATGTTGCGCTCCAAGCCCAACTCGCCAATCCGCTTGAACGTGGCGTTGAACTCCTTGGTGTTCTCGAACTCGCCGAATTGCATCTCCCCTCCTTAAGCGACGACCACCGGACCACCGATACTACGCTCATTCCCGGCATTGCCACCACTCGCCCCGCGTTCGACAATCCGCGCCATGCGACTCCACGTCATCGACGGCACGTTCGAGCTGTTTCGGGCGCACTATTCGAAACGCCCCGGCCGCTTCGCGCCGGACGGAATGGACGTGAAGGGAACGGTCGGCGTGGTGTCCTCGTTGATCGGCCTGCTCGACGATCCCGACGAGCGGGTGACGCACATCGCGGTGGCCTTCGACAACCCGATCGAGTCGTTCCGCAACGAGGATTTCGACGGCTACAAGTCGGGGGAGGGCATGGAGCCGGCCATCGTGGCGCAGTTCGACCTGGTCGAGGAGGCGGTGACCGCGCTCGGCGTCACGGTGTGGTCGATGGACCGTTACGAGGCCGACGACGCCATGGCCACGGCGGCCTTGCGTTGGCGCGACCAGGTCGCCCAGGTGCGCATCATGACCCCGGACAAGGATCTCGGGCAGTGCGTCACCGGCAATCGCGTGGTGCAGGTCGACCGCATGCGCCGACGCGTCATCGATGAGGACGGCGTCGTCGCCAAGAACGGCGTGCCGCCGGCGAGCATTCCCGATTGGCTGGCCCTGGTCGGGGACACCGCCGACGGCATCCCCGGCATACCGGGGTTCGGCGCCAAGACCGCCGCCGCCCTACTGTCCCGGTACGGCACCGTGGAAGCGATCCCGCCGCATTCCGTGCACTGGGACGTCGATGTCCGGGGCGGCATGCGCCTCGCCGCCACGCTCAACGAGCGCCGCGAAGACGCGGCCTTGTACAAGCACCTGGCAACGCTCGCGACCGATGTGCCTCTTCCCGAATCGCTCGACGACCTGCGCTGGCAAGGCGGCCACCGGCAGCGGTTTCAAGAGCTTGAACGTCGACTGGGAACAATGCCGATGCGGCCACGGCTCTGGCGGTGAGCCAAGGCACCGGCGTGCCCATTCAGTCGAGAAACAGGAACTTCGCCACGAAGATCGCCGCCACGACGTAGACGGCCGGTGGACACGCCCGTGCCCGGCCGCTCAAGAGGTGGATCACCGCGCAGGTGATGAACCCCACGCCGATGCCGTCGGCAATCGAGAAGCTCAACGGTATGCAAAGTGCGGTCGCGACGCCGGGTACCGCTTCGCAGGCGTCGTTCCAATCGAGTTCCACGAAGCCGCGCACCATCAGGCAGGCCACGAAGAGCAGCGCGGCGCTGGTCGCGTAGGGCGGGATGCTCTCCGCGAGAGGCGCGAACCAAAGACATGCGAGGAACAGCATCGCCACGACGACGGCCGTGAGTCCCGTGCGTCCGCCGCTCTGCACGCCGGCCGCACTCTCGATGTAGCTCGTCGTCGACGACGTTCCCGCCAAGCCGCCGAACACCGTCGCAGTCGAGTCTGCGAGCAGGGCGCGGCCGAGGCGCGGCAGACGGCCGTCCTCGGAAAGCAAGCCGCCGCGGGATGCGACCGCGACGAGCGTGCCCGCCGTGTCGAACATGTCGACCAGGAGCAGCGCAAGGACCACCGTGAGCGCGCCGAAGTTCATGGCGGCCGCCAGGTCCATGGCGAGGAACACCGGAGCCGGCGACGGCGGCAGAGAGGCGACTCCGTGGAAAGCGGTCTGGCCACTCAACCAGCCCACCGCCGCCAGGATCAAGATGCCGATGATCAGTTCGCCGCGGATTCCGCGCGCGAACAGGGCCGCGATCACGCAGAAGCCGACGAGGGTGGCCGCCGGGCCGAACGACCTAAGGTCACCGAGTGCGACGAGCGTCGCAGGATCGTCCACCACGAACCCGGCGTTGCGCAACGCGACCAGCGCCAGGAAGAACCCGATCCCGGCGGCCATGCCGGTCTTCAAGCCGCGTGGAACCGAGTTCACCAGCCACGCCCGCACCGGCAGTACGCTCAGCACCACGAACACCACCCCCGATAGGAACACCATCGCCAGCGCCGCCTGCCAGCTTGTGCCCCCGGCCAACACCACCGTGTAGGCGAAGAAGGCGTTCTGGCCCATCCCCGGCGCGAGTGCCACGGGATAGTTCGCGACGAGCCCCATGACAAGCGTGCCGAATGCCGCAGCGAGGCAGGTGGCGACGAAGACGGCGCCGAAATCCATCCCGGTCTCGGACAGGATCGTGGGATTGACGACGACGACGTAGACCATGGCCAGGAACGTCGTCAATCCGGCGGTGACCTCGCGACCCACCGTGGAGCCGTTCTCTGCGATCCGGAAACGCTCGTCCAGCCACCCCGTCATGTTCTGTCCTGCCATGGCCGCTCTCAAGTCCCGAGGACGCTCTCGGCCAACTCCGAGATCGTCCATGCCAGCCGCTCCTTGCCCCCGGGTTTCCAGCCGAGTGCTTGAAGCCCCGTCGTCCGCATCGGATGCCGCACGCGGTTCGGCGCCGGGTCGGGCAAGTGGACCGGCCGGCCCAACTGCTGCGCGAGGCGCGCCATGACTTCGCGACTGTCGAGCATCAGGTCTGCGCAGTTGAACGCCTGCCCCGCCACAGCCTCTTCCGGGGAGGTCAATAGAAGCCATACCGCGTTCGCGACATCGGCGCCGTGCACCTCGGTACCGAGCCGCGCCGGCGGCAGTGCCGCGCCGGACGCGATGGCCCGCGCCAAGTCGAACCACTTGCTGTTCTCGACAGGTTGCGTGACGCCGTAGACGCCGGTCGGACGCAAGCTCGTGTAGCAAACGTCGTCCGCGGACGAGAACGCGCTGACGTGGGCCTCCAAGGCCAGTTTTAGCGCCCCGTAGTGGGTGTCCGGCACGGGACGAGTGTCATCGTCGACCCAGTCAACTGCCCCCGTGTCGCCCCCGAAAACCGCTCGGCTCGACAGCAGCACCAAGCGCCTGACGCCTGCCATCCGCGCTCTTTCCATCAAGCCCACCCCGGCGAGCAGGTTCGTGCGCCAGAACGCGAAACGATCCTCCGCCTCGCCACCCCGGTAGCGGCCCGGCGCGTGGGCGTAGGCGCAATGCACCACGGCGTCCATGTCCTCGACCAATTCGCCTAGCGCCGCGCCATCGTTGATGTCGCCAACGACATAGCGGGCCTCGGACGGCAACCCGATCCGCTCGCTCGTCGGCCGGACCAAGGCGCGGATCGCCGCGCCCTCGGCGTGCAGCCGTGCGACCACGAAGCGGCCGACGATCCCGGTTGCGCCAGTGACCGCGATTCTCATGGATCGGCTAGGTTCGATGGAATCGGCTCGCCGTCGAACACCGTCTGCCAGAGGTCGATCAATGGCTTGAGCCGGTCGGCGCGGCCGTGATCGGCCTGCCACGGTTTCTCGAACTGGTAGTGCACGACCTTGATGCTCGACCACCGCCACAGTTCCGGGAACTTGAAGTAGAGGTACTGCAGCGCGTTGTACGTGTACGGCAGTCCGTGCCAGTCCGGGAAATAGCTCTCGAGGAAGGTCTGGTCCGTTCGCCGCCAGAAGACCTCCGGCACGTCCAGGCGAGCGAGCATGTCCGCGTAGGTCGCCTCATCCGGCTCGGCGACGAAGACGCCGGAATTCAGCCGGTGCATGTCCGTCAGGTTGTCGTAGAGGTTCGGCGCTGCGCTGAACTCGGGATAGCAGAACAGCTTGTCGATGTTCTGGACGACCAGGGTGTCCGCGTCGAGGAAGACCACGCGCTCGAATTCGGTCAACCGCCATAGCGCCAACTTGCAGAAGTTGTCGAGCGGATCGTGGAACGACGGCTTGGCGCCTTTCGTATAAGGCTCGCGGGCGTGCAGCGCATCGCGCGCGTGGCGCGCCCGGAACCCGCCCGAGAACCGCGGCTGCGCGACTGGCAGTATCGTGCAGCCCTCGGCCTCGAGTGTCTCGCACGGCGCGTTCTCCGTTGCGAGCACGACCAAGGGCCAACGACTGCCCACCGCCTTCAGGGAGCGCACCAAGGCCAGTGCCCCAAGCGCATAGTCCGCGTTGGTGACCAGCGTCACATAGGCGTACACGAAGCGGCTAAGGAGCGCCGTTGGTTCGACGTCCGGCCGGGCTGTCCGCACGCTCCTCCACCGAGGCGTCCGCGATCCTGTTGGCGATGTCCCGCGTCCACGCCGACGTGCTGGGGATGCGCGACCGGTCTACGCGATGGATGAACTTGCGCGCTACGTCGACGAGTTCGGTCAACAGGCCGTCGCGCAACTTGATGGGGTCGAGGCCGAGCGCGAGGAACTGGTCGTTCCTGACCGACAGTTCGTTCTCGGCCGCTTCCTTACGGGGATTCGGCAGGTAGGCGATTTCGGCCCCGGTGAGTTGGTGGACCAAGTTGGCCAGGTCCCGTACGCGGTGCACTTCCGTCATCTGGTTGAAGATCTTCGTGCGCTCGCCGCTAGCCGGCGGATTGGCCAGCGCAATCTCGATGCAGCGCACCGAGTCCTGGATGTGGATGAAGGCGCGGCTTTGCCCACCCGTGCCGTGGACCGTCAGCGGGTGGTCGAGGGCGGCCTGGATCAGGAACCGGTTCAGGACCGTCCCATAGTCGCCGTCGTAGTCGAACCGGTTGATGAGTTGGTCGTGGCGGCGGGTCTGGTCCGTGTGCGTGCCCCAGACGATGCCCTGGTGCAGATCGGTGATGCGCACGCCGTCGTTCTTCGCGTAGAACTGGAACAGCAGTTGATCGAGGCACTTGGTCATGTGGTAGACGCTGCCGGCGTCCGTCGGGTAGAGGATTTCGCGCGCCGTTTTGCTGCCGTCGTCGAGGGTGACGTCGACGTTCAGGTAGCCCTCCGGAATCGACGCGCCCGCGGTCGAATAGCCGTACACGCCCATCGTGCCCAGATGCACGACGTGGGCATCCACCTCGGTGGCGACCAGCGCGTTGAGCAGATTGTGCGTGGCGTTGACGTTGTTGTTGACGGTATAGGTCTTGTGTCGGTCGCTCTTCATCGAGTACGGCGCCGCCCGCTGCTCGGCGAAGTGCACGACAGCGTCGGGGCGGGCGTCTCCGATCCAAGCCTTGAAGCTCTCATACTCCGTCGCCACGTCGATGTGCTCGAAGCCGAGCGAGTGACCACTCACTTCGCGCCAGATACGCTGGCGCTCTTGAATCGAATCCATGGGTGTCAACGACTGGACGCCGAGTTCGGTGTCGATCCAGCGCCGGCTCAGATTGTCGACGATGGTCACCTCGTGACCGCGCCCGGATAGATGCAACGTCGTCGGCCAGCCGATGAACCCGTCGCCGCCAAGTACCGCGATACGCACTGTAGTCTCCCGCGCTTACCGTGTGGGCGTCGCCCTAGCCGAAGCGTACAGTATTGGCCGCACCGAACCCACCGTGGTCACCGCAGGCTAGCCCAATAGCACGGTTACCACGCCATAATCCTAGGCAACGCAGCGTTGGGACAGGAATGAACGTCGTGGCTCAAAGTGGAACGATCGCAACGATCCGGCCGAAGCTCCTCGCCGAGTTGCGCCGGCGGCCCTGGTGGATGAACGTCCTGTGGGCGTTCTGCCTCTATATGACCTTCATCTACATGCCGTTCGACCTGTTCTTCAAACCCGTCGCCGAGGACGAGGAAGTGTGGTTCGGGTTCGTGCTCACCGGCTGGGCTGCCAAGGCTACGGAGCCCCTGCATTGGCTGATCTACGGTGCCGGCGCCTACGGGTTCTGGAAGATGAGCCGCTGGATGTGGCCGTGGGCGGGCGTTTACGCCGCCCAGGTCATGGTCGCGATGCTGGTGTGGAATCTCGTCGATCCGCGCGGGGGCGGTTGGATTCCGGGGTTGATCGCCGCCACGGTATTCGCCGTGCCGACGGCGGCCCTTTGGCTAGCGAAGGGTCACTTTCGCCCAGCGATCAGCCAGCCTTCCTGAACCCTGACCCTATCCCGCTAAGCCGCGCAATGCGGACGATGTCCGAGCTCCTCAGCGTATTGTTCCACGGCCCGCCAGACGCGCATCAGGTTCAACCCGAGGACCTTCGCGATCGCGGCCTCGTCGTAGCCGCGTCCGAGTAGGCCCGCGACCAGGTTGGGGAAGTCGCCGACGTCCTTCAAGCCGGTCGGCAACGTATCGCCGACGCCGTCGAAGTCGGAGCCCAAGCCGACGTGGTCGATGCCGGCCAGCGCCACCGCGCGGTCGATGTGGTCGAGAACCGTGTCAACGGTGGCGTACGGGTACGGATTCTCGGCCGCGTAGTCCGCCATGTACTCCCGTCGGGCCCCGGCGTCGGGCTGCTCGCTGGTGAAGTGTGCGAGCATCGCCGCGTCGCGGCGCATGGACCACTCGCGGGCCTCCTTAGACACGAAGCCGCTGCCGAAGTTGATCTGCACCACGCCCCCGCCGTCGGCGACAGCCTTCACCATGTCGTCGCTCATGTTGCGGTGGAACCCCGGGATGAAGTGGCGCAGCGACGAGTGGGAGGCGATGACGGGCACCTCGGAAAGATCCAGGACCTGCCAGGACGCCTTATCCGAGAGGTGGGAGATGTCGATCATCACGCCGCGCCGGTTCAAAAGCGGGACGGTCTGCTTGCCGAGGTCCGAAAGCCCATCCCAGCGCTCGTCCAGGTCGTAGCTCGAGTCCGCGTACCGGTTCGACTTCGAATGCGCGAGCGAGACGTAGCGGATGCCGCGGCCGACGAAATGCTCTAGGTTCTCCTCGGTTCCCTCGAGCGGACTCGCGTTCTCCATGCCGAGCGCCAGCGCCACCCGCCCCGAACCCCGCAACCGTTCGACGTCCCGGGTGCAGGTGACGACCCCGAACTTGCCGGCGTGTTCCGAGGCCAAAGCCTCGACCAGGTCGATCAGCCGATCCGCGACCTGGCGCGACTCGCCGACCTCGGCCGAACGCGCTGGCGTGTATATCGACATGAACGCCACATCGAGGCCCCCCAGACGGGCTCGCGGATAGTCGAACTCCCTTTCGGGAACGCCGATCCCGAGATCGGCAGTCTCGCGGAACAGTCGGTATGGCGCATCGATGTGTGTGTCCACAATCAGTAACTGTTGCGCCAACTCCTGGCCCCGCTCGTCGTCGTCTCCAGAACAGCTAGCGAGCAGGGCGGCTGCGGCGATCGCTAGGCAGCGCTTCATCGTCTACCCCGCTTGGCACCAACGGCGCAGTGTCGCACACGGAGCGCCGCTCGCCGCCCCGTCGGTCGTTCGGCCGCGAGTGCTCTCGTCGGGACGCGCTGCCTCACCGGCCCCGTGGCTGCGGCACGTGCTTGAGGAGGGTAGGCATCTGGCGCTTCATGAAAGCGTCAAACATCGGCACGGTGAACGCCGTCTCGCCGTGGCGTTGGCTCCAGACCATGCCTTTGGCGATGAGTCTTTGGCGCACCGTCGCGACCGAGGCCGTCCGCACGCCCAACGTATCCGAGATTCTGCCAGTGGCATGGGGCCCCGGACCCAGCTCCGCCATCGCGCGGAGGTATTTCTGCTCCAGCGGGGTCAGCCGGTCGAATCGGACGCGAAAAAAGTTGCTGTCCAGATGCTCAACCACCTCAGGCGTTGCCGCGCGCACCATGTCCGTCGTGACGGGACTTGACGGGGCGGCGTTCCAGACCTGGTAGCCCCACTCCTGGATGAAGTAGGGGAAGTTCTGCGCGGCGCTCAAGATCTCGTCGACGGCCCCGCCCTCGAACGTCACGCCTTCGGCCTCGGCGGGCTTCACCAACGCTGCTCGGGCGTCTTCTGCCTCCAGCGACCCGATCTCCGGATAGTCAAAGAGGCGCTCGGAATACGACTTCGCCTTGCCCGCCAATGCGGCGACTTGCGGAAGGCCTGCCCCCATGAAGAGAAACGGAAGGTTCTCCTGCGCGATCTCATGGCATGCCACGATCACGGCGGCGAGTTCCTCCGACGACAGATACTGGATCTCGTCGACGAACAGACCGACGGCCGTCTCGCGTTCCGCAGCCGCCCTTGCCATGGCCACGAGAAGCGGGGGCAGATCCTGCTCGAGATTGCCGGTGTCGCCTTCGCCCGGAGTCACATCGACGCCGAATCCGAAATCGCCCACGGTCACCTTGAACGCCTTCGCGAAATTCCCCAGCACGCCTGCCGCACGGTGCAGGTGGTGGCTTGCGGCACGGCGCAGATCGAGGGAGTAGAGCGTGCGGCGCAACTCGGGCGCGAGCAGCTCGGGTAGATTGCCCCCTTCAGGCGCCTCCATCCGGATCGTGCAGAAACCCTTGTCGTCAGCCAAGACCCGCAGCCGATTCAGCAGAACGGTCTTGCCGACGCCCCGCAGACCGAGGAGTATCAACCCCTTCGCCGGGCGCCCGGCGAGCACGCGGCCCATGTCCAGCGATGCGTTGCCGAGCAACGTCTCGCGCCCGGCAAGTTCGTGCGGCTGGAGGCCGGCACCCGGCACGTACGGATTCGAAAACCGATCCATGAGGCGACTCTAGCACAGAGCTTTAACGGGATTAACGGGATTAACAGAAATCTTGTTAATACAAGAAAACTCGTTAAAGTCTCCGCGGTCCTCGCGAGTCGTTTTTCGCCCACGCCTAGCGGGCCGCAACGGCGACTCCCGCCAAGGGTCGCTAGAATAACGCTCAGGAGCAACGAAACCTCCGCGGAGCGCCGATGGCCGAAGACATCCTGCCGCTCAAGGGCACGATCGCGAACCTCAACTGGTTCGACAGGCAGCGCAAGCACTACGAGACACCGGATCAGATCGCGCGGCGGTTCCGTCTGCCGGACGATGCCGGCATGCGCGCCTTTTGCGGTGGTGCTGCCGCCGTGCAGGGCCGAGACACCGTGCAGTTCATCCGCCGGGCACCGGGTACGCCCGACGGCACCTGGTCGTCGCTGTTCGCGGACCCCGCAAACGCCGCGCTTTGGCTCTTCGGCGTGGATTGGGAGCTTCGTCCGGACGGAAAGTTCGAGCTACCCCAGGCCAGTGAAGGCATGGCCCGGGAAGGCCGCATCACTGAACTCGAACCCGGCCGGCTGGTCGCGTTGTCCTCGCCGAGCGGCGGCGTGACACGATTCGAGATGCAGGACGCGAGCGGTAGCGCGCGCGCCCGGCGAGACGTTCCGAACTACGCGGGCCCGATCACGGAGTTCCGGCTCACCGATCGCGTGCCGGAAGGCGCAGGGGTTCCGGATCAACTGCACGAGACGACGTCAGAGCGGATCGCCCAGCCCGGCGGCGCCGGCACGCATTGCGTGGGCGTGGTCGCCGACTGGCATCGGGCCGCCACGCTGTTCCAGCAACTGGCCTTCGCCGAGGCGAAGCAGTATTGGCCGCCCGAACTCGCCGTCGGCCTCGACCTCGAAGCCCTGGTGGCGGCCTACGCAAAGCTCCTGGCGGCATACCACGCCGGTTGACTTGCTCCGCCGCGAGGCGTAAGAGGGCCGCATGGGAAAGACGCGCGTCGTTCTGGCATGGCTCCTGGGGGCTTCGACCGCCTTCGCCGGCGCCGTCTGCGCCTGCGAGGTGTCCGCGCTCGAGGGCACCGACGCGCCGCACGCCCACCATGCGCCGTCAAGCGATGCCGGCCACTGCATCCAAGCCGACGACTGCGCCGAGTGCGGACTCACCGGTCCGGCCGCGGACCGTCAGATCGGATTGACACCGGCGTCGGCAGCGGCACCGGACGACGCGCTGGAAATCGACGCACCGGTGCAGGTGGCACCACGCCGATACGACCGCCTGACCCATGACCCACCGCCTCGGCTGCCCCTGCGAGCCGCCGATACCGCCGTGCACCGTTTCGACATCCTGCTGAACTAGACCCCTCGCCTCGGGCCGCGCCACCCGCGGCATCTCTCCGCTCAAGTCCACGCGAGCCGTACCTGGCTGGCACCGGCCTTGACAACCCACCTTGTCGGAGAAGGCGATGAGAACCTGGACTACCGTAGCGCATGCCTGCGCTTGGCTGGCCTTGACGACGCCAGCAGTCGCGGGCCACGGCTCGACCACGCCGGCGTATACGAGTCATGGCGACCCGGCGCTCGGCGCGCTGATCACCGAGACGCTGGCGCGCAATCCGCGAATCCAGCAAGTCGGGGCGCGGCACGTCGCCGCCCGACACGGCGTGCGCCAGGCGACGGCGCTCCCGGATCCCATGCTCACGTTCACGCGGCATGTCGCGCCTGTCGAGACGCGCCTCGGACCGCAGATCAACGGCGTCGCCCTTCGCCAAGACCTGCCTTGGTTCGGCAAGCGCACCGAACGCGGCCAAGTCGCCGAATGGGAGGCCAGCGCCACCAAGCACGACATCGACGCGGTAACCGCGGAGACGGTTCGGCAGGTCAAGCACGCCTACTTCGAACTCGGCTACCTCGACCGCGCGGTCGACATCGCCGACGAGGAGTCGCAACTGCTACGCCACTACGAAACCTTGGCGCGCGCACGCTATTCGCAAGGCGTCGGCTTCCAGCAGGCCGTCGTCAAGCTACAGGCGGAGATCACCCGCGTGCTCACCCGCCGGCATGAGTTCCGCCGCCAGCGCGTCGAGGCCGAAAGCGTCCTGAACGCTCTCAGAGACCGGCCGGTGGACCTAGCCCTGCCGAAGGTAGGGCTCGAAGCTCGCCCGCCGTTCGAGATCGAACATGACCGACTCGCCAGTCTCGGACGCGAGCACCGCGCCGAGGTCCGCGCCGCCAAGGCGCGAATCCAAGGCGCCGAGAGCGCCGTGCGACTGTCGCGGCGCGCCCACTGGCCGGATGTCGTCGTCGGTGCTTCCTGGGGAGAGATCGAGGGTCGCCGCGACGCGGCGGGCCGCGCCCAGCCACCGGTGGACAACGGCCAAGACGTCTTCAGCGTCTCGCTGGGTGTCAACATCCCTATCTACCAGTCGGCCCTGAAGGCCGGGACCGCAGCTGCCGCCGCCCGCGTTCGCGCCGCCGAACGGGCGCACCGGGAAGCCCTCAGGCGTGTCGACCAGGAAGTCCGCACGGCCACCTCCGACCTCGTCGCGATCGACGACCAGATCGGCCTCCTCGAGCGCGCGCTGCTGCCGCAGGCCGAGCAAGCACTCAGCACCACCGAAGAGGCGTACACGGCGGGCACGGTCGGCGTGCTCGAGTTGCTGGACAGCGAGGAAGTGCTACTCGACGTCCGGCTCGGGCTCGCCCGCCTGCAGGCCGACTACATGCAGGCGTTGGCCGACCTCGAACGGGCGATCGGCACGGCGTTGCCGCGAACGACGGGAGCAAGACCATGAAACTACGTACGAAGCTGATCCTCGGCGTGGGCGCCGGATTAGGCGTGGCGGCTGCAGTCCTCGTCCTCAATCCGCCATCCGAGTGGTTCCGCGACCCCCCCGCGCCGCGCGCGACGACGGTCGCCGAGGCCGAAGTGGACGCATCACTCTACACCTGCGGCATGCACCCGGACGTCATCCGGCACGAACCGGGAACATGCCCGATCTGCGGCATGAGACTGGTCCGCAAAACCCAGACCGAAGCCGACACCGGCGGCGTGCGGGTCAGCCAGCAGTTCCTGCAGAACTTCGCCGTGCGCACCGCGCCGGTGGAGCGTCGCGACCTGCCCATCACGATCCGTACGGTCGGCGAGTTGGCGCACAACGAGGAGAAGGTCTTCTCGGTTAACACGAAGTTCGAAGGCTGGATCGAGAGCGCCCGGGTGAACAACGTCGGCGAGTTCGTCACCGCGGGCGATCCGCTGTTCGAAATCTACAGTCCGCAACTCGTCACCACCGCGCGCGAATTCCTCGCCGCCATGGACTACGTGGCTCGCCTGGAACGTGACCGCGCCTACCCGGAAGCCGTGCAACGGGCGAAGTCGCTGCTCGACGCCGCGCGCGAACGCCTGGCCTATTGGGACATGTCGCCCGCGCAGATCGACGCCCTCGCGGCGGCCAAGTCGGCACCGCGCACGATCACCTTCCACTCGCCCGCGTCGGGCGTGGTCGTGGACAAGATGGGCGACTCCCTCGACGGCATGAAGCTCGGGCCCGGCATGACGGTTCTCAAGATCGCCGACCACACCACGCTGTGGGCGGAAGCGGATTTCTACGAGGAGGATCTGCGCCACGTACACGTGGGCAGCCAGGCGACGATCACCGCGGCTGCGTTCCCGGAGCGCCGCTGGGAAGGCAGCGTGCTGTTCTTCCGCTCCGCCGTCAACGCCGAGACGCGCACCCTGACCGCGTTCATCGAAGTGGCCAACGACGACCTCGTTCTGAGACCGCGCATGTACGTCGACGTCGTGCTGCACGTGGACGACTTGCCGGATGCCACGACGATCCCGGCGGAGTCCGTCCTGCACAGTGGCGAGCGCACCGTTGCGATCGTCGCCCGAGCCGACGGCGCCTTCGAACCCCGGGAGGTCGAACTCGGCATCCGATCCGGCGAGTTGCAGCAGGTGACCGCAGGCTTGGGCGTGGGGGAGCGCGTGGTGGTGTCTTCGCAGTTCCTCATCGACTCGGAGAGCAATCTCCGTGCGGCGATCGGTCAACTCCTGCGCGGCGACGGCGAACAGGCCCCGGATGCCGCCATGCCGCACCACCACCATTGAGCGCGTAGGGGAAAGCCGTGCTGGAACGAGTCATCGACTGGTCCATCGAGAACCGCGTCCTCATCATCCTCGCGGCTCTGCTGACCGCCCTGGTTGGCATCTACTCGCTGTCACGGACGCCGCTTGACGCCATCCCCGACCTGTCGGACGTCCAAGTCATCGTCTACACCGAGTACCCCGGCCAGGCACCGCGGATCGTCGAGGACCAGGTGACCTACCCGCTGACCACGCAACTGCTCGCCGCGCCGTTCGCGAAGGTCGTGCGCGGGTACTCCTTCTTCGGCTTCTCCTTCGTCTACGTCATCTTTGAAGACGGCACCGACCTCTACTGGGCCCGTGGGCGCGTCCTCGAGACCCTGAGCCACGTGGCCCGACAGTTGCCTCCAGGCGTCACCCCCACCCTCGGTCCGGACGCGACAGGCGTCGGCTGGGCCTTCATGTACGCGCTCAAGTCGGACCGCCACGACCTGGCGGAGTTGCGGTCCATCCAGGACTACTACCTCAAGTACGAACTGACCAGCGTCCCCGGCGTCTCGGAAGTCGCCAGCATCGGCGGATTCGTCAGGCAGTACCAGGTCACCGTGGATCCGAACCGCCTGCGCGCCTACGGCATTCCGCTCTCGCGCATCCGCACCGCGATCGAAGATAGCAACAGCGACGTCGGCGGGCGCCTGCTCGAGGTCTCCGAAAAGGAATTCATGATCCGCGGACAGGGGTTGATCGAGTCCCTGGACGACATACGCGCGATCGCCTTGGGCGTCAATGCCGCGGGTACGCCGATCCTGCTCGAGGACCTAGCCGAGGTCGGCGTCGGTCCGGAGATGCGCCGTGGTGTCGCCGAGTGGAACGGCGAGGGCGAGACCGTCGGCGGCATCGTCGTGGTACGCCACGGCGAAGGCACGCTCGCGGTCATCCGCGACGTCAAGGCCAAGCTCGAGGCCGCCAAGGCTGGCCTCCCGGACGGCGTGACGATCGAGGTCGCCTACGACCGGACCGCGTTGATCGAGCGCGCGGTGACCAGCCTCGGCATCAGCCTCGGCCAGCAACTGTTGATCGTGAGCCTGGTGTGCATCGCGTTCCTGTTCCACGTCAGGAGCGGCATGGTCGCCATCATCACCTTGCCGCTCGGCATCCTGATCGCCTTCATCGTCATGACCGCGCAAGGCGTGAACGTCAACATCATGTCGCTGGGCGGCATCGCGGTGGCGATCGGCACGATGGTCGACGCCGGCATCGTGATGGTGGAGAACGCCCATCGGCACCTTGTGGAAGCGCGTGGAAGACGGCCGCACTGGGAAGTGATCGCCGCGGCGACCAAGGAGGTCGGGCCCACGCTGTTCTTCGCCCTGTTGGTGATCACCGTGTCGTTCCTGCCTGTCTTCGCCCTCGAGGCGCAGGAAGGTCGGCTGTTCAAGCCGCTCGCTTTCGCGAAGACCTACGCGATGGCAGCGGCGGCCTTGCTCGCCGTGACGCTCACCCCCGTGCTCGTCGGCTACTGGGTCAAGGGGCACCGCCTCGCGGGCGGCGAACGCGGCGGACCCCACATGCTGCAGTTCGGCTTGGCGCTCTTCGCGTTGGCCCGGGTCGTGCGACCGGTGCTGAGCGCCGCCTTGCGGTTCCGATTCGCGGTCGTCGGTCTCGCCGTGGCCGGGCTCGCCGTGACCGTCATCCCGTTCACGCGCCTCGGCACGGAGTTCATGCCATCGCTCTGGGAGGGCGACCTGCTGTACATGCCAACCACGCTACCGGGGATCTCCATCACCAAGGCCAGCGAAGTGCTGCAACAGACCGACCGCATCATCCGCACGTTTCCCGAGGTCGAAAACGTCTTCGGCAAGGTCGGACGCGCCGACACCGCCACCGATCCCGCGCCGCTGTCCATGATCGAAACCACCATCGTCCTGAAGCCGGAGGCCGAGTGGCGCCAAGGCATGACGCCTGAGGCGCTGATCGACGAACTCGACGCCGCCATCCGCGTGCCCGGCCTCACCAACGCCTGGACCATGCCGATCAGGACCCGCATCGACATGCTCTCGACCGGCATCAAGACCCCCGTGGGGGTCAAGATCGCCGGTCCCGATCTTGGCGAACTCGAACGCCTCGGGAGGAGGATCGAAGCTGTCGTCAGGGATCTCCCCGGCACCCGCGGCGCCTACGCGGAACGCGTCATGGGCGGCAACTATCTCGACGTCAAAGTGGACCGCACGGCTATCGCCCGATACGGCTTGACCGTGCGCGACGTCCAGGAGGTCGTGCAGACGGCGATCGGCGGCGTGAACGTGACGACCACCGTCGAAGGCCTGGAGCGCTATCCCGTCAACCTGCGCTACGGGCGCGAGCTCAGAGACGACCTGCCGGCGTTGCGCGCGGCGCTCGTCCCCACCGCGTCGGGGGCGCAGATTCCGCTCGGCCGCCTGGCGAGCATCGAGTACACCGTCGGTCCGCCAAGTATCAAGAGCGAGAACGCGAAGCCCAACGCCTGGGTTTACGTCGATACGGACTCCGACGACCTGGGGTACTACGTCGACACGGCCCGAGCAGCGGTTGCCGACGCGGTCGACGTGCCGCCCGGCTACACGATCACGTGGAGCGGACAGTACGAGTACCTCGAGCGCGCGCAGGCCCGACTGGCCGTTGTCATACCGGCGACCCTCCTCCTGATCGCCGCGATCATCTACGTCAGCCGCCGCTCGCTCACCGAGACGCTGCTGGTCCTGCTCGGCACGCCGTTCGCCCTGATCGGCGCCGTCTGGCTGCTCTACTGGTTGGACTACAACCTTAGCGTCGCCGTCTGGGTGGGCATCATCGCCCTCGCCGGGCTCTACGCCGAAACCGTCACCGTCCTGCTGCTGTATCTCAACGTCGCCGTCGGCGATGCCGCCAAGCGCGGCGAACTGCGCGACCGCAGCGCACTCGCGGAGGCCATCATCGCCGGCACTGCGAAACGGGTCAGGCCCGTGCTGATGACCATCGCTACCGACGTCGTGGGCCTGTTGCCGATCATGTGGAGCGCCGGTGCGGGTGCGGACGTGATGAAGCGCATCGCGGCGCCCCTGGTGGGCGGCGTGCTGACGGCCGGCCTAGTGGTCCTACTGGTCTTCCCCGCCGTGTTCTACTGGTGGAAAGCCCGCGACCTACCGATGCGCAACGCCTAACGTCAGTCGAGCTCCAGCGCGGCGGCCACGTCGGCCCAGGACACGTACTTGAAGTTCTGGTTCTGCTTCTCGCCTGCAGAATCCACGTTGTAGCCGTCCTGGACGACGAGCAGGCCCTGTGGGTAGTCCGCACCGACGGGCATGGCGACGACGTCGATGCCATCGGTCTCGCCGGCGCCGTCAATCGCTTCACCGTCGGCGACCCGGAACGTCCCGCGGTAGGCGTGCGGCGGTGACCGGTCGAAGACCACGTACGTCCAGTTACCTTGGCTCGAGGCGACCAGGTAGCCGGCCTCCGGGGCGGCGTCGGGCGGCGCATAGATCGCGAGGCCCTCGACATCGGCGGTCAGGCGATGCGGACTGTCGGGGTCGGGTGCCTCGGCCTCCTCCTCCGGTCGCACGGTCGCGATGAGTTGCTTCGCTTCCGCCGCATCGTCCGGCTCGGCGCCGAGCCGCCAGACGCCTACGCCTTCCTCGCCGATGTAGAGCACGCCGTTCGAATCGTCGGCGACGCACCCTTCCGGTTGCGTTTCCGTGTGGATCGTCCGCACACGCTCGCCGCGCAGCTTGCCCGTACCGGCGTCGGCCAGGTGCCACTGCGCTGCACCGCCCGCCTTGTCGGTGGCGATCGCATACAAGGCCCCACCTTTAAGGCTGCGGTACAGGCAGAAGCCGTAGGGATCGTCCAAGTCCGCCGGAATCGGCGCGGCCAGGAGATCGGTCAACGCACCGGTCTCTTGATCCAATGCCCAGACATCGATCGTGTTCGTGGTGCGGTTCGTGCCGCCCACGACAACCACCTGCACGCCCGAGACCTCGACCGTTCGCAAATCGACATTGTTGACCCGGCCCGCGTCCACGCGGCCGTGCCGGGCACCGGCCAAGTCGTACACCTCCAAGCCACGGCGCTTGTTCGTGCCCACCACCCAACTCGCGGCGGGATTGCGTTGGTTGATCCAGATCGCCGGATCGTCGGCGGCATCGGAGCCGTCGATGACCGGCACGGTCTCCGCGAATGGCAGAACCGGGACGGCATCCGCCGGCAAAGCGAGCGGATCGGTGTCGTAGAACAGCGTGATGATCACGTCACGCGCGGCCGTTTCCACGTCGCACGCGGGCAGCATCGTCATCGTCGCCGCCAAAGCGACGCCGCCGATGATCCGGCCGCTCCCCGAAAGAAACTTGGCTCGTCTGGACATGCACCGCACGCTATCACATGCGCGGTAGGAAGACCGTGAGCTAACATCGCCCGCCATGGATCGCGTGCTTGAACTGGGCGGCCACGCTGCAGGTTTCTGCGGCCGGTTGTTCGCACAATCCGGTTACGACGTGGTTCGCGTCGAGTCCAAAGCAACGGTCCCCGCCTGGGCCAGCCAAACGGCCATGGACCTGTACCTGCACGCCGGGAAGCGCCGGGTCAGGACCGACGACGCCGGCCTGATCGCCGAACTCGCCAGCCGTGCCGACATCGTCGTCGCCGAAGGCGAGACCGCCGATGCCGTTGCGACGCTCGACTTCGACGCCTGGGCGACGCCCGTCAAGGTGGCAATCACGCCGTTCGGACTGACCGGGCCGAAGCGCAACTGGCGCGCAACCCCGCATGTCGTGCTGGCCATGGGCGGCTATACCAACCTCATGGGCGACTCCGACCGCGCCCCGCTTTCGCTCCCCGGTCACTATGTCGAGTTTCAGAGCGGGACGTTCGCGTTCACCGCGGCCAACGCCAGCCGTCTCGCCGAAGAGCGCAACACCATCGACATCGGCATGTTGGAAGTGGTCATGGCCCTCAGCCAGTTCACCACGGTGATGTGGCACTGCGGCGGCGTCGTGCGCTCCCGGCACGGCAGCGACTTCTGGTCCGTCGTGCCGAGCAACCTGTTCCGCTGCGCCGACGGCTGGGTCTACACCAACATCGTGCCTTCGTTCTGGGATCCGTTCACGGTGTTCCTAGACCGGCCCGAACTGGCTGTGGACGAGCGCTTCGCGAACAACGAGAAGCGCATGCTGAACCGCACCGCCCTGCACGACGCGATCGACTGTGTCCTAGCGTCGCGTTCGAAGGCCGAGATCGACGAACGCGCCAACGAGTGCCGGATTCCGCTTGGCATCGTGCAGACGTTCGAGGATGTCCTGGCTGATCCCCACTTGGCCGAACGCGGCCTTTGGCAGAACCTCGTTCACGCCGACACCATCGTGCGTTCGCCGCCGCCGGGCTGGCGCATCCACGGCGAAGCACGCCCTGCGCTCAGACTGTCCGAGCCGGAACATGGCTGACGGACCGTTGCGGGGCATTCGCATTCTCGACCTGACGCACGTCTGGGCTGGCCCGCTGGCCACCCGCGTGCTCGCCGACCTCGGTGCGACGGTCGTCAAGGTCGAGGGCCCGATGGGGCGCGGGCCGCGCGAATACCGGGGCGGACTGCCGATTGGGGGTTGGCTCGCGGGCAAGCCCCCAGAGCCCTCAGCCGGGGAGCGCCCCCGCCGCAAAGCGGCGGGCAGGGGCATAGCCCCTCGCATGAAAGAACCTTGGAACGTCAATGCGGTGTTCGTGAAACTGCAGCGCAACAAGCAGAGTCTGGCCATCGACCTGAAAACCGACGCCGGGCGCGACACCTTTCTCGAACTCGTCGCCGTGGCGGACGTGGTGATGGAAAACTTCAGCGCCCGGGCCATGCCGGCGCTCGGCCTGGACTATGCACGGCTCGCCGAGGCCAATCCGCGGATCATCTACGTCTCCATGCCCGGGTTCGGCCACAGCGGGCCGTACCGCGACCGCGTCGCCTTCGGCCCCTCGGTGGAGCCGATGTCCGGCTTGACCACCGTGATGGGTTACGGCCCGGGCGAGCCCCGCAACACGGCCATGGCGCTCATGGATCCCATCACCGGCGTCAGCGCGACGGCCGCCGTCGTGAACGCACTAAGGCGCCGCGAACGGACCGGGAAGGGTGCGCATGTCGAGATGTCCTTGCACGAAGGGGGCGTCGCGTTCTCGGGCCCATGGCTGATCGAAGTCCAGCTCCCAGACTACGCGGGCGACATCGCGCCGCTCGGCAACCGGCATCCCCATATGGCGCCGCACGGCGTCTACCGATGCGCCGGCGACGACGCCTGGGTAGCCATCGCCTGCCGCAACGATGGCGATTGGCGCGCGTTGTGCAACGTGATCGTCGCACTGGATCCCGACGCCGGCGTGGCCGAGCGCCGGCAGGACCACGACCGCATCGACGCCGCCATCGGCGCATGGACCGCGTCGCAGACCAAGTTCGATGCCGCCGAAATCCTGCAGCGGGCACGCGTGCCGGCCGGACCCGTCAACATCACACCGGACATGACGGCGGATCCCCAGGTCAAGGCGCGTGGTTTCTTCGTTCCTCTCGAACCTGGCCCGACGCCGATTCCGGGCAATCCGATCAAGATGGCCGGCATCACCAGCGACGACTGGACGCCATGCCCGCGCCTCGGTGCCGACAACCGCGAGGTCCTGCGGGACTGGCTCGACTACGACGATGATCGCATCGAAGCGTTGGAAGGCGCCGGCGTCGTGGTTGACAAGCCGCCGGCCTAGATGGGCTTTCAGGTGCGCCCAGAAGGCGACGCCGACCTCGGCGCAATTCGCACGGTCAATCGCGAAGCCTTCGGGACCATTGCGGAAGCCGACTTGGTGGATGCACTGCGTGCCAACGGCGATGCCGCGCTGTCGCTCGTCGCTGAAAACGACTCCGGCGTGGTCGGACACATCCTGTTTTCGCACCTGCCGATCCGCACCTCCTCGCGCGACGTGGCGGCAGTGGCGCTCGCCCCGATGTCTGTGCTTCCCCGATGGCAGCGCCGCGGCGTCGGCAGCGCGTTGGTGCGGGCCGGTCTCGACCGCTGTCGCGAAGCTGGTCTGGAAGCCGTGGTGGTGCTCGGCCACCCCAACTACTACCCGCGTTTCGGCTTCTCGGCCCGCCTAGCTGCGCCATTGCGGGCACCCTTCTCCGGGCCCGCCTTCATGGCCCTCGAACTCGCGCCCGGTGCCCTGACAGTGGGCGGCGTGGTGCGCTATCCCGCCGCGTTCTTTGGCTAGCCATAATCGGCTACACTCGCCGCCCCCCGGCCCCAAGGCAAAGGACGAACCATGCGCAGACAAGAACGCCTCCGGCTGCTCGGCATCCTGAGAGATGGGATGGCCAACGGCGGCGCCGTACACGGCGAAGGGGTCGTCGAGAGCCCGCTGTCCGACTTCACCTGTCCGGACCTGCTGGCGGAGGAGCAGCGCGTCTTTTTCCGCGAAACGCCCCTGTTCATGGGGCTGTCCGCCGACTTGCCGGAGAACGGGAGCTACTGGGCGGACAGCGAGACGGGGCTGCCGATCCTGATGACGCGCGACGACGCGGGTGAGTTCCGAGCGTTCGCCAACACCTGCCGGCATCGCGGCGCCCAGGTCGTGCCCGAAGGCCGCGGCAACGGCCCCCGGTTCAGTTGTCCATTCCACGCCTGGACCTACTCGAACCGCGGCGACCTGATCGCCGTCAACCGCGCCGAACGGTTCGGCGACTTCGACAAAGCGGGTCGCGGATTGATCGAACTGCCCTGCGCAGAGAAATACGGCATGCTCTGGGTCCGGCCGACGCCCGGCGACGAAATCGACGTCGACGCGGCCCTAGCCGGTCTCGAGGACGACATGGCCCACTGGGAACTGCCCGAGCACAGCTACGGCGCCTCGCAGATCATCCCGGCCAACGTGAACTGGAAACTGGCCGTCGACACCTTCGGCGAGAACTACCACTTCGACGTCCTGCACCGCGAGACCCTGGCGAACGACATCCGCGGCAACCTGCAGACCCATGACACGTTCGGCTCGAACTACCGCATGGTGTTTGCATCCATCCCCGGGTTCGCCGAGGCCAACGCCAAGGAACCCAACATCGAGAACTGGCCGTTCCGCCGCCTCACGCTGTCGGTCTACTTCATCTACCCGAACACCATCTTCCTCGTCGACGGTGCGGCCGTCGACGTGGTTCGCATCTTCCCGGACGGGAACAGCACGCGTAAGTCGAAGACGGCCCACAGTTTCTATGTCCGACCGCAAGTGAGGGCTTACTTCGAGGATCCCGAGTTCCCCGAGCGCCGCTACGAAGACCGTTTCGAGGGCTTCAACAACGTCGTCGTCAACGAGGACTACAAGATGGCCGAATCCACCCAGCGCTGCGCGGAGACCGGCATCCAGAGCCACGTGCTATTCGGCCGCAACGAACCGGCGCTGCTGCACTACCACAACGCCCACAGGCGCGGACTGGGCAGGCCTCTCCTGGAAGCCCGTTGAGGACCGTCCGGGCTATAGCGACTCGACGAGTTTCTTAAGCCCTTCGCCGAGGTTCATCAGGGCGGCGCGCAGGATCATGCGATCCCAGCCGATGCAGAAGTCGCGAACGCCCAGGTCGATGTAGCGTTTGGCCTGCTCGACCGCGCCGATCTCGATCCTGGGCCGGATGCCGTATTCCAGCGACTTCGCGATCACCTTTTCCTCGAAGCCGCGGATCTCGGGCGACCCCATCAGGTTCAGTTGACCGCGCGAGAAGCTGAAGTCGGCCGGGCCCCACTGGGTCATGTCCACGCCGCGTTCCTTGGCGCGCTCGAGCACGCCGTCGATGCCTTCGACCGTGACGTTCTTCTCGATCATGATCGCGAACACGATCGACTCCAGATCCTCCAGGTAGCCATCCATGCTGTAGCTGCCGAGCGCCGGGCGACGCAGCTTGACGCCCATGTGGCCGCCGGTGTTCGGGGAATCCGGGGCGATAGCACGGTGGCACTCGTCGACGTCTTCCGGGGTGCGCACGTCCGTGAACAGCACCGACTTGAACCCGGCACCCAGGGCCACCTGCGCCCAGAAGCTCTGCGCCTCCTGGTCGAGCTTGATCATGAGCGGCAGGTTGCCGCACTGGGCGGAGCGCGCGAGTTCGTAGAGGTGGCGCATGTCGAACGCCGAGTACTCGGCGACGTATTCCGCGTAGTCGAATAGGCCCGTATCGCCGATCAACTCCGGCACGTCGGTGTCCGCGAACAGGAAGTGGGTGCCGACGGTCGGCTCCCCGCGGTCGAACTTGTCGCGGAAGGTGTTGGGCAGAATCATGTTGCGCTCCCTTGAAGGCGGCCGATGGGGCCAGTCGTGAAGCGCGGGAGTTTAGATGGAAAGGGCCCGGTCGCGCAGCGCCCCACCGGGACGCCAAGTGGCGTCAACCTTGGCCGGTCATGTCCAGTAGTTCGCGCAGCCGGGGCAATGCACGCCGATCCTTGTCCCGATCCGCCGCGCTCTTGGACCGTATCACGTCTGCCAATGACGCGACGAGCAAGGAGACGCCCGTTGCTTTGACGGTCACAGCGTTGTTCTTCAGGTCTTCGAAGCCCTCGGTGCCGCTTGGCATGAACGCCAAGTCGACGTCGCCGTATCGCGTGGTCAAGTTGAGCATCCCGTCCGGCCCCAGGTTGCGCAAGAACTCGCCCGAGCAGTCGAACGGCAGGCCGTTCGGCGCACCTTCCGCACGAATCCGCGCCCGAATGCCACGGAGCGCCGTGGCGAGCCGGTCCAGATTCTCGGGGTCGTACGCGGGCGTAATGTCGATGTCCATCGTGACGCCGGCGTCCCCGTGCAAAATCGCCGCCATGCCGCCGATGAGGACAAAGCGGACGTCCGAGTCGGCAAGCGTCTCGAAGATGTTCTCCGGATCGAAACCCGCGTCAGCCATCGTCCGATGCCTGGAGCGCCGCTCGGGCCTTGCGCACGAACCGCGCGGCCCGGACAGCGCTCGCAAGCCGCTCAGGTGGCGTCAGCTGCAGATTGCGCTCGAGGATTGACGTCGTTTGCGGATCCGGCTCGCCCAAGGCGACGCGAATCTCGAAACCGGCCGCGCGCACTAGGCGCTCCACCATGTCCGTCGAAGGGCACCTCGTGCCAGACTCGATGCGCGCGACTGTCGACTGCGCGACGCCGGCTCGCTGGGACAACGCCCACTGCGTCAATCCAGCACGCTTGCGCGCTTCGCGGACCATTCGCCACAAGGCCATGGCGTCGTTATAGCCAATTGGCTATCGGCGTGCAAGGACGCGAGCCCTTGTCACGCTCCGACGTCGTCCCATGGGTTGACTGTGAGAGCCCCGAGCGGTTCGAAGTCGCTCACGTTACGCGTCATCACGTGCAGGCCATGCACACGGGCGGTGGCCGCGATCATGCCGTCGGTCGCGCTGGCGCGCCGCCCCCTATTCTGGGCGAGCGCGTCGAGTTCGCCCCAAATGCGGGCGGTGCCCGAGTCGATCGGCAGAATGCGAGCCGCGAAATGCGTCTCGAGTCCATCGAGCCATGCCATGAGTTCACGGCGCCGGCGCCCCTGTTCCAGCCGGGCCACGCCGCCCGCGAGCTCGCCAAGAGTAACCACGCTCAGGAAGGTGTCTTCGTCGTCCAGCGACTCGACGGCTCCCTTGACCTCGGGCGCGCCCTGCGGATAGCGGATCTCCGAGACCACGCAAGTATCGAGTAGCACTCTCACAGCTCGACGTCGCACATCGAGCGACGGTCACGTTCGGTTGTCACACCCTCAAGCGACGGCCCGTTCAGCAGGTAGCCTATGAAACCCGATCGACCACCGGTCAGCCACCCGTAGGTCTTCTCTGCCACCACCACCACGGCCTCGCCGCGACGGACGATGCGTTGCGGCCGATCGTTAAGCGCCTTGGTCACGACCTCGCTGAGCCGGTTCTTCGCTTCCGTCAACCGCCAATCCATGCCGATATCCACGTTGCCCGTCTTGTCTGCCTTGCCGTTCACATCAACCCCATTGGATAGCCATAGTGGACGGCCATAGTAGCTCGATTCCTGTCGTACGCAAGCTGCACGTCGGGCTCAGTGCCGCTAGGGCTATACTCGCCCGCTTTCGCGTCGCCGTAGGCGACGCGCCTGTCGGGGAGGACGGAGAACAAATGAGATTCGGTGCCCAAGTCACCTGCTATCGAAACACCTGGGACAGCATTCGCGAGGTCGCCGAGGTGCTCGATGCCGGGCCGTGGAACAGCATCTGGTTCGCTGATCACTACCTTCCCCCGCCCGGCCGCAAGGAGGAGGAGCACTTGACCGCCCACGAGGCGTTCACTGTCGCCGCCGCCGTGGCTGGGTTTACCGAGACGCTGACGATCGGTCATCTGGTGCTCGGCAACACTTACCGGAATCCAGGCCTGACCGCGAAGATGGCGGGTACCGTGGACCACATCGCTCACGGTCGTTTCGTTCTGGGCATCGGGGCGGCGTGGTTCAAGCGCGAGCACGAGGCCTACGGCTGGGACTTCCCGTCCATGAAGGAACGCCAGGACCGATTCGAGGAGGCGGCGCAGCTGCTGCGGCGACTCTTCCACGGCGAGCGCGTCACCTTCGAGGGCAGCTACTACGCGCTCGACGATGCACCGCTGTCGCCCGGGAGCTACGAGCAGCCCATCCCGATCCTGGTCGGGGGCACCGGCGAGCGTCGGACATTGCGCACGCTCGCCCGCTTCGGCGACATCATGAACCTCGACGGCTGGGCCGGCGGGCCGATGACGAAGGCGTACTTCGCGCACAAGGTCGGCGTGCTCAACCGCCACTGCGAAGACGCCGGGCGCGATCCCGGCGAGATCAAGCACACGGTGCTGATGCCGACGATGGTCACCGACGACAAGCAGGCGGCCGCCGCGTTCATGGCGGGTCGACGACTAGGCGAGGGGACGGCCGCCGGGCCGAAGAACTACGTCATCGACCGGATCGGCGAGATCGTGGACGCGGGTGCCGACGAGATCATGATCGGCGGTATCCCGACGGACGACGTGGAGCAATACCAGCTCGTCGCCGAGGACGTGCTCTCGGCGTTCGACTGAGAGCTCGACCAACACCCACCAAATCACCACGAACTAGGATCAGCCCATGAACAAGAGACTCGCCGGCAAGGTCGCGTGGGTGACCGGCTCCTCGCGCGGAATCGGCCGCGTCGTCGCCGACCATCTCGCCAGCCTCGGCGCAAAGGTCGCCGTCCATGGCACAACGCCCACCTCGACCCGGGCTTTTAACGAGGCCGACTCGCTCGAGGCGGTCGCGTCGACAATCGCCGAGAGCAACGACGCGGAAGTGCTCGCTGTTCACGGCGATTTGACCGACGACGCCACGGTCAAGGGCCTAGTCGGGGAGATCCGCGAGCGTTTCGGGCGCATCGACATCCTCGTCAACAACGCCGGGGGCGACATCGGCTCGCAAGGCACGTCGGGCGCGAAAGCCGGCAAACCTGTCGAGAACGACGCCGTGAACGTATCCCTGGAGGACGTCCGCACCGTGCTCGATCGCAACCTGATGACCTGCATCCTGGTCTGCCGCGAAGTCGTGCCGGAGATGATGGAACGCGGGAGCGGCTGGGTGGTCACCATCGGCAGCATCGCGGGCCTCGGCGGCCATCGCTCCGAGGTAGTGTACGGAACCGCGAAGGCCGCCGTGCACGAATACACGCGCTGCCTTGCCTCGCAACTTCGACCGTACGGCGTCTACGCCAACGTCATCGCACCCGGCGAGATCATCACCGCCCGATTCGAGGCCAGCCGGCCGACCCGGGACGAGCGCAAAGTGCACGAGGGCGCCTTGACGCGCTACGGGTGGCCCGAGGAGGTGGCGAAGGCCGTGGAGTTCCTCGTGACCCCAGACTCGTCCTACATCAGCGGGCAGATCCTGCGCATCGACGGGGGCGCGCAACTGTTCCCGGCCTGACGCCCAACCCCGCACACGCGCACGGTCGTCAGGGCACGCGCCGCATCGCATCGAATCCGGCCGGATGCCACTGACGTAGCGCGACTAGAAGACAGGTGCCGCGGGCGGCGTCGTCGGGGCGCACCTCGTCGCCCCGGGTCAGGTCGTCGAACGACTCCACCAGTTCCGCCATCTTGGTGCGCAGAACCGCGGCCGATTCGGCCGAGAGCATGCCCCACGCGAAACGGTGCAGATCCCGGTCCGGCGCGAAGGCGCCCGTCAGGAACTCGCTTTGCACGCGTTCGACGAAGAAACGGTGTATGGGGCCGTCGGGCAGCCACGCGAAACTGCGCGCGATCCGCAGCCGGATTCGGTTGCCCGGAAGCAGTTCGATCAGGCCCATGCGGTCCAGGCGAATCAGCAGCCTGGTCAACTCGGGGCTCGAAAACCGATAGTGATCGAGGATCTTCTCGAACGGCCATCGATTGAAAGCGCAGACCGCAACCAGGAGTAGCGCCGGATCGCTGACGATTTCCCGTTCCTGATCCACGGTCAAGGACGACACCTGCAGCCGTTGGGCGTCCGCCAACCGGGCAAGTTCCAACAGGTCGATGCCCGCCAAGTCGCAGACCATCTCCAGGCGCTCGAGGGAAAACGCGCCCGTGGAGAACATCCGCTTGACGCTGCTCAAGGACAGCCCGAGGTGTCGGGCGACCTGGTCGTAGGCGATGCCGCGTACCTTCAGGACTTGCTTGAGGGCGTTCACGATGCGCTTGGATTGCACCATGGGTATCACTCAGAAGTACCAAGTAACCCGGAATTTGACACTTCTCCACTGGAAGTTGCAAATTACGAGTCGAGCGGCGAGTCTCAGGCCTCGTCCTTCTGAGCCTGGACTGGTCATGCAGCACTTCGCCCCATTCGCCCTACCCGCACTCGTCGGCCTGATCTCCGGTTGCGCGACGGCCACGCCCTCCCGCGATGACAACGACCTATTCGACACCTACCAGATCGCCACCGAACCGGCGACGCACCAGACCGTCCTGGTCGGCTCGTTCGGCGACAGCCCCCAACTGGCGGCGATTGGCGTCGAGTCCTCCCGCGAACGGAATCTGACCCTCTACGGGTTCGATGGAACCGACTGGACACAAACGCAGGAGACATCTTTGCCGACGGACGTCCGCTATGTCGCCGTAGCCGGGATTGCTGGCCGGGACCGTTTGGTCGCTTTTCGCGACGGAGGCCTTTACTGGTTCGACCCGACCACTGCCACAGAGCATCCGATCGCCGAGTTCACGACCAGTTTCAGCGCGCCCGAGGACGCCGGCGTGCCGGAGCTCGGCGTGGTCCGCGACTTGAACGGCGATGGTCGTGACGACTTCCTCGTGCCCGACCTCGACGGCTTCTGGGTCGTTCTGCAGACGGGCAACGATTCGTTCGCGGATCCGCTGAAGCTTGGACCGGCGGAGCCGTTTCTCGACGCCAACGCCTATGGCGATGAGCGGACCTACCGCGAAGTCGGCGTCACGGCGCAGAACATGCCCTGGTACTTGAACCGAGTCCACCAGTTGGACTACGACCGGGACGGCCGCGACGACCTCGTTTTCTGGAACACGGATCACTTCCTTGTCTATCGGCAGGATCCATCCGGGACCTTCCTCACATCGCCAGAGACGTTCACGACGGACGTGACTTTCGATTTCGATGGCGTCTATGCCTTGGCTTTCCAGTTCGGCGATGCGAGCGTGCCCGCCTTGCTGCTCGGCCTCACGGGGCGGGTGGAACACCGGATTCTGCATGGCGTGCGCGACCTCAACGCGGACGGCGTCGCCGATCTCGTGATCCTCACCCTTTCCGGGCGCAGCCCCATGCGGTTGCGCGGCCGGTACGAGGTGCATTTCGGTCGACCAACAGCGGACGGCACCGCGTTCGGAGTCCAAGCGGACACCGTGGTGGATGCCCCGGGCAAGTCCGGCGGACTGCAGCCGTGGGGCTACGCAGCGCAGTACTTCCTCGACTTCGACGGCGACGGCGCCATGGACACGGCCATGGCTGCGGTCAACACGAGCTTGGGCGGCATGTTTCGCGCCATGGTCGGCAACTCCATCTCCATGGAGCTCTACCTTTACCGGTTGCGCGATGGGCGCTACCCAGACCAGCCAGATGCCACGCGCCGCCTCGGCAGCCCGTTTGCCCCACTTGACCGCAGGGGACCGCTGTTCCCGACCGTGCTCGTCGGCGACGTCAACGGCGACCGGAGACTAGACCTCCTGATCGGCGACCGTTGGGACCAACTGTCGGTGTTCCTCGGACGACCCGGCGCGGATCCCTATGCAAGCCAAGCGTTCCACGTGCCCGTCGCTATCCCGGCGGACGAGCGCAACGCCCGACTCGTCGACCTCGATCGGGATGCCAAGCAGGATGTCCTCATCCAGCATCCGTCCGCCACCGAACCCGGGCGGATGACGATCCTCATGGCGCGTTGAGAGAAGATCGTGTCCACCACCACCCCCGACTCGGAAATCCGCCTACGCCTGCAGCGGCTTTGGAAAGGCACGTTGTACGTCGGCGTGGGCGGAGCCTACATCGCCTTGCTCGCCGGGGCCCTCATCCTGTTTGGCTGGAAGGCCGCGCTGCTCGCCGTGTTTCTCGTCCTCCTGGGCCAGTGCTTCCGCTACATCGCCAACGACATCGACCGACTCGGCTGGGCGATGGCCGATGACGGGGAGTCGAAGGTCGAGGGCAGCGCCGCAACCAGGCGCGACCAAACCCGATTGCTCTGGCTCCTCGGATTCCTTGTGCTCACGCCCAGCGCGGCCATGATCCTCCAAGCACAGTACCTAGGAGGCGTACGCGTGGCCCTGGTGGTGGGCGTCACGCTCGCCTTCGTCGAGGCGCTCTACGTGGCCATCCGGCGCGTCAACCGACGCACCGCGTTCCAGGAGGCCAGCTACGGCCTGCGCGACAGAAGCCTCTTCAGCCGCGGTCCGGACGACATGCGCGCACTAAGCCGTACGCGGAAAGCCCGCGTGGAGCGTCAGCTCGATCAACTCGAGGCGATGGCCGACGACGGCAGGATCTCCCGACGCGCCTACGAGAAGGCGTGCGACAAGCTCCGGATCGAGTTGGTCCTGAAGCAGGAGACCGCCTGACGCGAGCTCATCCCACGCGCCGCTCCGACGACCAGTACGGCTCGCGCAGCTTGAACTTCTGCAGCTTGCCAGTGGCCGTTCGCGGTAGCTCGTCGCGGAACTCCACCGATGTCGGGCACTTGAAGTGCGCGAGGTTGTCCCGGCAGAAGGCGATGATTGCGGCTTCATCCGCGTTCACCCCGTCGCGCTGAACGACCAGCGCCTTGGGCGTCTCGCCCCACTTCTCGTGCGGCACGCCTATCACCGCGCACTCGAGCACGGCCGGATGCCGATAGAGCACGTCTTCGATGTCTGGCGAGCTGATGTTCTCCCCGCCGGAGATGATGACGTCCTTCTTGCGGTCCACGATGTGAATGCTGCCGACCTCGTCCCAGACGGCGAGGTCGCCGGTATGAAAGTAGCCGTCGCGAATGGCCTTCGCCGTCTCCTCGGGCTGCTCCCAGTAGCCCTTGAAAACGACGTTCGACCGGGCGCAGACCTCGCCGACGGTGGTGTTGTCCTGGGGCACCGGCTGGTCGTCGTCGTCCAGCACGACCAGGTCGACGCCGATGGCGGGTACGCCCGCCCGCGACCGGCGCGCGTAGTCCTGCTTCTCGGTGTTGAAGTCCGTGTGGTTGACGGTCAGAAGCGGCGCCGTCTCCGTCAAGCCGTAGATCTCGATGAATTCCCAGCCGAGTTCGTTCTCCAACCGGTCGATGAAGGCCGCCGGCGGCGGCGCGCCCGCGACGATGAAGCGCGGTTTGGATCGAAAAGTGTGCGCCGCCCGGTCGGGGTAGTCGAGGATCGTGCGCAGCACGGTGGGCGCCATGCACGCGAAGGTCACCTTCTCGTGCTCGATCAGGCGGAAGATGTCCGCGCCGTCCACCGCCCGGAGCACCACGTGTGTCCCGCCCATCCCGGTGATGGCGTAGACGCCGCCCCAGCCGTTGCAGTGGAACATCGGCAACGTCCATAGCTCCACGTCGTCGTGACTGACGCGCAGATGCGCGATCAAACTGTAGGCATTGATGGTGCAGTTGCGGTGGGTGAGCATCACGCCTTTCGGACGCGCCGTCGTGCCCGACGTGTAGTTGATCGACACCAGGTCGTTCTCGTCGCGTGCAACGGCGGGAGGCGCGGAGGTGGGTTCGCTTGCGATCAGCGTCTCCCAGTCCTGCCATCCGTCCGGGGTAAGACCGAGCAGCGTGTCGCTGCCGTCCCGAGCCACGATGAAGTGTTCGACCGTCGTCAGGTTGTCACGAATGCCGTCGACGACGTCGGTGTATTCGTGGTCCACGAGCACGACCGAGACGCCCGCATGGTTCAGGATGTACTCGTGGTCCGCCGCCACCAGCCGGTAATTGAGCGGCACCAGGACCGCGCCGATCTGGCTGGTCGCGAAGAAGCTCTCCAGGAAGAAGTGCGAATTCGGGCTCAATATGCAGACCCGGTCGTCCGGCGCGACCCCCAGCGCCAGGAGCGCGTGCGAAAACCGATTCACGCGCGCCTGCAGTTCCGCGTAGGTGAAGCGCAGGTCGTTGTCCACAACGGCGGTCTTCGTCGGATACAACTGCACCGAGCGGCGCAGAAAGTCGTCGACGAGAAGCGGTACTTCCATCGTGATGTCCCCTTTGAAAGTCTCGTTACGTCATTCGGCCCGGGCGTCCTCGAGAATCATGGCCGCGCCTTTTTCGCCGATCATGATCGAAGGGGCGTTGGTGTTGCCGGAGACCAAGGTCGGCATGATCGATGCGTCCGCGACCCGCAAGCCCTGCACGCCGCGCACGCGCAGACGGTCGTCGACCACGGCGTTGGCATCACTGCCCATCTTGCAGGTGCCGATGGGGTGGAACACCGTGGACCCCGTGCGTCGGCAGAAGTCCAGGATCTCGTCGTCCGTCTCGATGTCGCCGCCCGGATAGAGTTCGTGGTCCGCGTAGGCCGCGAGGGCCGGTGCCTCGCCGACGCGTCGGGCAATGCGCATGCCTTCGATCAGCGCTGCACGATCCACCTCCTCGGACAGGAAATTCGGCTTGATGGCGGGCGATGCGTCCGCCGCGGCACTCTGGATGTGAATGGAGCCCGTGCTCTCGGGGCGCAATTGGCACACCGAGCAGGTCATGCCAGGCTCTTTCTCGAGCACGCCGCGCTTGGCGCTGCGGGCGTAGCTTGCGTGGGCGAAGTGGAACTGCACATCCGGCGTTTCCAACTCTTCGCGGGTGCGCACGAAGCCGTGCGCGATGCCCGCGGTGTAGGTCAGCACACCGCGCCGTGCGATACCGTACTTGAGGGCTTCCCAAACGAAGCGCGGGCCACGGGTGGCCTGGTTCAACGTCGTCGTGCCCTTCACCCGCCACGCGACGGAACTGGAGTAGTGGTCGCGGTAGTTCTCGCCCACGCCCGGCAGGTCGCAGACGACTTCGATGCCATGTTGGCGCAAGAGTTCGGGTTGGCCGATTCCCGAGAGTTCCAGCAGCTGCGGCGACTGCACCGCCCCGGCGGACAGGATCACCTCCCTGTTCGCCGTGGCCTGGACGCGCTTGCCGCCAACCGTGTAGTCGACGCCGACAGCGCGACCGTCCTCCACGCGCACCCGCTGTGCCAATGCACGGGTCGCGATGGTGAGGTTGGCCCGGGAGCGGATGGGGTCCAGGAACGCGCGCGCGGTGCTGAACCGGCGACCGTCGCGCTGGGTCACCTGGTAGATGCCGAAGCCTTCCTGCGATGTGCCGTTGTAGTCCGGATTGCGCGGGTAGCCTGCTTCCACGCCCGCATCCACCCAGGCGTCGAGGAGCGGATGCCGCTCGACCATGTCCGCCACGTTCAACTCGCCGCCGACACCGCGCAACTCGTCGCCGCCACGCTCGAAGTTCTCCGAGCGCATGAAGTGGGGCAGCACCTCGTCGTACGACCATCCCCGGTTGCCGAGTTGCGCCCAGGTGTCGTAGTCCAGCGCCTGGCCGCGCACGTAGAGCATGCCGTTGATGGAACTCGAACCGCCCAGCACCTTGCCGCGCGGAATCGGGATCTTGCGGTCGTTGGTGTTCGGCTCGGGCACGGTCTCGAAGCACCAGTTGACGCTCGGCCGGTCGATCATCTTCCAGAACCCCACCGGAATGTGGATCAACGGGCTCCAGTCGCGGCCGCCGGCTTCGAGCAGAAGGACGGAGTTCCCGGAATCGCGGCTCAAGCGGTTCGCGACGACACAGCCGGCCGAACCGGCGCCGACCACGATGTAGTCGAACTCGGGCATGGTTTTCGTTGCTCCTCCCTAGGCCGCCGCAAAGCGTACATCCACACGGCGCGTATGTGTACGCGAGGGCCATGGACATGGAATCGCGGGTACACTGGTAGCCAACAGTGAAAAGAGGAACGCTCATGGCCAAAATCGAACCCGTCGGGGAGTTCGGCTCGCTCGCCTGGTGCGAGGCTTGCGCCGCCGCTGGCGTGAAGCTGCTTGAAGAGGGCGACCTGCCCAGCGACACGGCGTGGGGATTCTCCGAGATCTACACCCATCCGCCCGCACGGTTGCTGACCGGTGGTCGCGAGCTCGCGGCCTACTACATCATGGTCAAGGACGGCGAGATCAGCGGCGGCGACGGCGCGCCGGAGGAATGCCGGGCACTCCCGGGTTTCCACGTGGAGTTGCAGTGGGGGCTGATCTGCAACCAATCCCGGTCACTGTACGGGCGCGAAGGCCAACGGCAGCGTTCGCGGGAAGAGCAGGTGATGTACAAGGCGATCGAGGAGTACCTCGACCGCCCCAACCCCTTGGGTTTCAAGCCCCGAAACGCCGTCTGGCCCCCCGCCGTTGGCACCGCCCTCGGCAAGGGCTCCGAGGAAGGCGGCGGCTTGCACAACATCGCCGCCAGCCTGCAGATGCCGTCACCTGAGTTCGAGGACGTGCCGACGACCGCCTTGGGCGTACCCATCTTCTCCAAGATGACGACCGAGCAGAAACGCACTTTCCTAAGGCTCTGCGGCGTCGACGTGCCTTAAGCGTACGGCCATGGGCGCCAAGCCACAGTCGCGTTTCGCCGACAAGTACTTCGTCTTCGACAAGGACCTCGGCCGGCCGCAACTGGCCGGCGACGACGCATTCGCGCGGCAGAACGCGGACGGGCGCCCGATCCCATCGCTCACCGACGAGCAACGCTACGCTTTCGACCTGCGCGGCTGGCTGCTGGTCCCCGGCGTACTCAGCGAGGACGAGATCGAGGCGTCGAAGGAGCACATCCTCCGCCTGCACACCGACAAGGACTCGCTGCCCGAACACGAACGTTCGTCGCTCGCCGGACCATGCCAGAGCTTGATCGACCATCCGATGGTCGTCGCGTTCATGAACGAGTTCGTCTATCACCCGTTCACCGACGGCATCAAGACCCCGCCCCTCGGCAACCAGGTCTGCTACGGGTTCCGCATGGAGTACAGCTTCTCGCAGTTCCGCCAAGCCGGCGACGGCAAGTTCGTGCCGCACAACGGCAACGGCATGATGCGCGTGCCCGGCGACCACCACACCTACCACGCCTTCCCCGGCCAGGCCCACACCTGCCTGACGCGGGCGCTGTGGGAACTGAACCCCGTCAGCAAGCGGCAGGGCGGGACCTTGTTCGTCAGCGGAAGCCATAAGTCCGCTTACACCGCCCCGGGCTCGTTGGGGGCCTTGGACTCGCCCTTCTGGGACACCTACGAGTGCCCCGCCGGCTCCGTGCTGTTCTTCACCGAGGGCGTGACGCACAGCTCCGACATCTGGCGCCAGGACACGCCGCGGGTCGCGATCTTCAACAGCTACAACACCATCGGCAGCCGCTGGCACAACTGGGAGCCGCACCCACGGCTCCTCGCCGAGATGCCCACGCTACGGCAGACGTTGTTCCGGCCGGTGTACGTGGCAGGGAACGTGGTTCGTGAATGAACCCGGGCTAACCGTGGCCGAGTCCGAACGCGCGGCCAGAGTTGCGCGAACTGTCGCGCGTGCCGAGCGCCAAATGCCTGCTACCCGGTGACGGGTGGGCACACCCATTGGAACGGTGGCGGCCTGTCCGGGCTAAGTACGTCTCCGACATCGTAAAGGGGTTCGCGACACACCGGCACCTCGTCCGTGAAAACGCAGGACATACGCTTGTTCAGGCGCAGACTCATGACACCCATCCCCACCCGCGAACCCGTTTGCGTGCGGCGGCATGACACTCGCCAGTCGCGGCTACTCCACTGCTCCCGATAATGCGCGACCACGTCCTCAACGTGTTTCCGTGCACTGGTTGGGAACTCAGCCATCACCTGCCGGAAATAGCTCTGTATCGCGGGTGCCGTTTGAGGACGTGCAGCAACGCCAAGCCACCCGATTCCCTTGTCGATATCCTTCGGCGCACCACCGCGGCCATGCAGGTAGATGTCCCCCGCCATCGCTTGTGCCCATTTGAAACCTCGCCGGGCGCCCACCAAAAGGTACGGCAGCGCCTCCTTGTACCTCCGGGCGTTGTACAGGCGCTTGCCCCGCCTGAGCGCATTGTAGGTTTGGAGGATGACCGTCTGCGTGGGCATAGCGCCCTTCTTCAGCCGTTCCGCCGTGACAATTACCTCCTCGACGTAACGGTCGGCCTCGACTACCTCTGACGCAGCAACCGAATCGTCCCCGTACGAGACCTGCACGGCGAACAAGGCGGCCAACAGTGAGCAGAACCGCATCGCTGCCGCCGGCCGCCTAGACCATGCATCGGCAATCACCACCGTCTTGGCCTCCCTTGTCGGCTGTTCACTCGCACAAGACTGGCGTCAGCCCGACAACCCCGCATGATGCGCTCAGCCGCCCTGCAGGTCCACGAACCGTCGATACGGCCCGTCCGCCTTCCCCATCAGCGCCTCGTGGGTGCCGATATCCCGGACCTCGCCGTCTTCCAAGAAGACGATGCGATCCGCACGCCGGATCGTCGACAGCCGGTGGGCGATAACCACTACCAGCCGACCCGCGGCGGCTGCGCGCAGCGATCTCACGAGGGCGTTCTCCGCTTGCGGGTCGAGGGCGGCTGTCGGTTCGTCAAGGATAAGGATCCGGGTGTCGCGGACCAGGCCGCGCGCGATGCAGAGGCGCTGTTTCTGGCCGACGCTCAAGGTGTCTCCGGAGCGACCGAGTTCGTGGTCGAGACCGGTGGGCAGATCGGCGATGAAGTCCATCGCCCCTGCGGTCTCACAGGCACGGACTAGGTCGGCGTCGGTGGCATCCGGGTTGGCCAGCAGCAGGTTGCTGCGAATCGACTCGTTCTGAAGCAGGTGCTCCTGGAAGACGTAGCTGACTTGGCTGCGGAGTGACTCCGTGTCGACGCCACCGATGTCAATGCCGTCGATCAATACGCGGCCCCGCGTCGCGCGATAGTAGGCCGGCACCAAGTAGGCGAGGCTCGTCTTGCCCGCGCCCGTCGGCCCGACCACGGCGACCAACTCGCCGACGTTGAGGTCGAGGCTCACGTCGCGCAACGCCTCGTGGCCGTTGGCGTAGCGCAAGCTCACGCGGTCGAACCGGACGCCTTCGCGTATCGGGGGCAACGGGAGCCCCTTGGCGCGCGGTTCCTCCACTTTCATGTCGAGGAAGAAGAACACCCGGCGCACCGCGGCGATCTCGGACTGCACGTCGATCCAGATCATCCCGAGAGCCAAACCCGAGCCGCCAATCGTGAGGGCAAGCTCGATCAGGACGAAATAATCGCCCGGCGTCATGACACCCGCAAAGATCCGGTTGACGACGAAGACGGTGACGAAGATCGCGAGGAGACCCGCGATGATCTGGTAGATGAAGCCGATGCCGATGCCGGTCAGGACGACGTGCCGGAACCGCCGGAACGACTCCCGGCTGCGGCTCTCGACGCGCTTCGTCTCCCGGTCCATGCCGCCCAGGCTCTGTACGGCGTGTAGATTGCTCATGCTCTCTTCGATGGCATTCGTGGTCGCGGTACCCGACGCGCGACTCGCCTGCTGAATACGGCGAACGAACCCCGACAGGGGCACCGTGACGAAGAAGGAGATGGGAAGTACCGCCAGCGACACCCAGATGATCTCCGGGGCCACGCCGCTGTAGCTCGTGCCCATGAGGTAGAGGGCGATCAGGACGCCGACCACCGTGAACAGCGGCCACAGCGTGAAGGCCGAGCACACACCCGGCAGATCGGGTGCGTCGTACATCACCCGGTAGACGGAGTCGCCGATGCGATGGTCGTCGATCGTCGCCATCGGCAGCCGCGCCAGGCGCGCGAACAATTGCGTCCGGAACCCGTTGGCCAGCCGCTGGTTCAAGCGGATGTCCACCAAGAGTTCGACAGCGCCGAACAACCCGGACATGCCGCTTGCCCCGGCGCTCAGCTTGCCCTCGGAGACCGTCGCACTGTCACGGCCTTGCTCGAGCGGGATGCCCAAGCCCCCGCGGCCGAAGACGAGCAGGAGTCCGATGAACATCGCGGACATGGTCAGCATGATCTCCATGGGCGCCATGTCGCGAACCAGGTCCACGAAGGGCTCGAAGTACGGCGGAAACGGGACCTCCGTCGTGTCGAAGGGCTTCTGCAGGATCACCTGGTCGATCAGGATCTTGCCCGTCCACGGGGCGATCAACCCCGGAATGAGCGCGACGAACGCAAGGCCTATCTTCGCGGCGAACAACCCCTTGACCGTCGCCAGGTAGCGCAGACAGCGCCAGACCAGCCGCGCCGCATCTCGGTTGGATACCACCGGATTGACATCGACCCGGTCGTCGAATGCCATCGGTCGCACGGCCACGGCATCACTCATCGACCGCACTCCTGGCCCCCACGGTTTCCGCCGCAACGAACGCGCGGTAGGCCCCGTTCGGGATTGCCATCAGCTCTTCGTGACTCCCGCTTTCGGTAATCCTTCCATCATGTAGAAAAGCGATCTGGTCCGCCTGCCGGATCGTGGACAGGCGGTGGGTGATGACGAAGAGAACGCGCTGTCGGCCCCACTCCGACAGGCTGCGGAGCACTCGCTGCTCCGTCTCGGCATCGAGCGAGGCGGTCGGTTCGTCGAGGATTAGGATCGGCGTATCGCGAACGACGGCCCGCGCGATGGACAGGCGCTGGCGCTGGCCGGTGGACAGCTTGCCGCCACGCTCGCCCAGTTCGGTGGCGTAGCCTTGGGCCATGGCGGCGATGAAGTCGTCCGCGCACGCGACCCTCGCCGCGTCCTCGATACGCGCCGGTGTCGCACCACGGGTGGCATAACCGATGTTGTCCGACACCGTGGCGGCGAAGAGGACGTTCTGCTGCAGCGCGATGGCGACGTTCTCGCGGATGCTGTCGATCGCGATGTGCTTGAGGTCGACACCGTTGACGGTGATGGCCCCCGAATCCGGGTCGTAGAGCCTCAGCAGCAGCGACATGAGGGTGGTCTTCCCCGAACCCGTCGCCCCGACGATGGCCGTGATCGTCCCGGCTTGCGCCGCCAGGTCGACACCGCGGAGAACCGGTTGATCCATTTCGTAGGCGAACGCGACATCCGTGTAGCGCACCTCGCGGATCGGGACCGGCATGTGGACCGCGTCCGCCCGGTCTGTCACGCCGGACTCCAAGTCGAGCAGGTAGTAGGCCCGCCTCAAGCCCATGGCCATGTCCAGCGCACGGCACCACGTGATGAACAGGAAGTTGTACTTTCCGATCAGGTCGCCGTTGTTGCCGCGGGCCGTCTGGAAGGCACCGAGGTTCCAGACCGTGAAAGTCAGGATGAAGGCGAACAGGCCGCCCAGGAACGTCGGATCTTCGGCGACCGTCCAGTCAGCCATGAGGTAGTCGGCGACGATCAGCACCACGCCGGCAATTAGGGCCATGGCGATCAGGAACCACATGATCTCGCGGCGCAGGAAGAAGGCGTAGTCGAGCGCGATGTGCGAGTCGCGGTCGAAGCGGGCCACCGCGATGCCCTCCGCCTGGTTGGCCTTCAGGACGCGCACCCCCTGCGCCACTTCCTGGATGCGCGAGGTCACGTTGCTGTTGCTCTGCCGGGCGAGCCACGACAACCGTTGGATGCGCGGCGTCCACCATACGGCAAGCAAGAAGATTGGCACGCAGGCCGCGGTGAACAACATCCCCAACGTCGGGCTGAAGAACCACACGATGATGAACGCGCCGACGAGCGCGATGCCTTGTTCCAGCGGGTCGAGGATGATCGTCGCGATGACGTTGCTGATCATGCGACTGTCCTGGAACACCCGGTAGATCGCATCGCCGGTACGGGCATGGCTCTGGGTCTTCAGGGACAGGTGCTCGGCGTTGGCGATCATCCGCACGCGCAGGTTCTGGTTGATCGCCTGGCCGATCCAGGTCTCCCAATAGACCACGCCCAGGCTGTCGAGCAGCATGCGGAACACGATCGTGAACAGCACCGCGTACAGGATGATGCGCGTCAGGATCACTCCGCGCTGTTCGTCCGTCAGCGCCTCGGCCTCGACGTAGCTTGCGTCCACGAACAAGAGCGCTCGCTGCGCCGGGGCGATGGGCTGCGCATCCAGCACGGCGTTGTTGAAGAGATCGGCGCCGCTGATGGCGATGTAGCCGGACACCAAGCCGATGCCCATGGCGAGGGAGAACCAAGCGGCGACGTGCCAAGCCACCGGCCTGATGTAAGGCCAGGTCCGCCCGAGCAGCTTTGCCACCTCGATAAACGAGATGGGCGGCGGAGCGACCAACCCGCCCGAGCCGGCATCCGCGCGTCCCGAGGACAACGACTCAGTCGTAGTAGGACACCAACTCGACGCTCACGCCGTCAGGCGCGCGCACGAAGGCGATCTGCACGCGGCCCCCGCCCCTAGGTTCGACCAGGAACTCCGCGCCCTTGCTCTTGAGCTCGGCGACGGCCGCCGTCATGTCGTCGACCTCGAGCCCGATGTGGTCGAGGCCCAGGCAACTGTGCGGCCCGGACCCCTCCTGCGTCACGTTCTCGAGCACGGTGGAGATCAAGATCACCTGGTCGCCGAGTTTCAGGTTGGCGCGCGGCAGGCCGTTGGCGCCCTTGGAGGCTTCGATCTCGGCACCGAACATACGCTCGTAGAACGCCCCCGCAGCCATGGCGTCATGGCTCATCAGATGAATGTGGTGCGGGGCGAAGCGGGGCACAGGTGGCGCCTTGTCCATCGGCGGAGAACACGTCCGTGCGTCAGCTTACATGATGCCGCGCGCTGGCACGTGTCGGGTTGATCCTCCACAATGCTCATTCATTGATCGTGGGGTGCTCTATGAACGCTAAGACGCTGACCGCCGCAATCACCCTGGGATCGTTGGCGGCTGCGCCGTCGTTGGCTGAAGAGGCTTCCAACGTGACCGCCACCACGGTCGCCACCTGGGCAACGGAGCTCTCGAACGCCGGCCGCTGGGGCGACGACGACCAGTTAGGCACGCTGAACCTCATCACACCAGCGGTCCGCGTGGCCGCCGCCAAGCTGGTCATCGAGGGCCATTCCGTCTCGATGGCGCATCCGCTCATTACGGAGCGCGCGGCCGACAACGCGACGCCGTTCGAACACCGCATGCAGGCCACCCCCGAGCAAGCGGGCGGTTGGGCCACGGACACCTGGGCCATCATGTTCCACGGCTTCGCTCACTCGCACATCGATGCCCTCTGCCACCTCGCCTACGACGGCAAGTACTACAACGGCTTCGCCATGGCCGAGACGACGGCGGCCGGCTGTAGGAACCTGTCGATCGCCAACATCGGCGACGGCATCTTCACACGCGGTGTCCTGATGGACATCCCGATGCTCAAGGGCAAGCAGTGGCTAGAGCCCGCCGAAGCCGTAGTAGTTGCCGACCTCGAAGCCTGGGAGAAGCAGGCCGGCGTGCAAGTCGGCTCGGGCGATGCCGTCCTATTGCATACCGGGAGATGGATCAGACGGGCCGCGCATGGTCCGCACGAGGGTGGCTACCCGGGCTTCCACGCCTCGGTCGTGCCCTGGTTCAAGGAACGCGACGTGGCGGTCGTCGGCACGGACGGCGGCCTAGACGTCTATCCGTCCGGGATCGACGGCGTCGGCGCGCCGGTGCATGCGCTAGTGCTGACGGCACTCGGCATGCCCGTCCTGGACGTCATGGACCTGACCGACGTCGCCGCGGCGGCTGCGGAACGCAAACGCTGGACGTTCCTGTTGACCGCCGCGCCGCTACGGGCCGAGGCGGGAACCGGTTCGCCGATCAACTCGATCGCGACATTCTGACGTCGGCCGGCCGCGGGCTGGCTCAACCCATGTCCGTGGCGCTGGTAGGCGACTGGATGATCAGGTTGAGGATCTCCCGGCTGGTGACCGAGCCGCGGAACGCCCCCGTGTCCTCGTCGACAATGGGAAGCACCGTCAGCCCGTGCTCCGTCATCCGCTGCAGCACGTCCTCGATCAACTCGTCAAGGGAAGCGGTCGGCGGTTCTCGGCTGACCACGTTGCGCAGCGGCGTGCTCGCCCACTCGCTCTTCGGCAGGTAGCGGAGCTTTCCTAGGGAGACCACGCCGATCAACTCATCGCCGTCCACGACCACGTAGTCCTGTTGTTGGGGGACGACCCAGCGGTCGGCGAAGTCGCGCACGCTCATCATCGGGCGCGCGTAGTGGTTGATCGAACTCATCACGTCCCGGACCGTGACGGCATCGAGTGCGAACCGAAGCAGGTTCGGCGGCAGAAAGTTCGGCATCGGTGTTTCCGCGGACGGTTCCGTGGCAGTGCTCGACGCGCGCCGAACCGTGTAGGAAATCGCCGGCGGCATGAGGATGATGTAGCCGAACATGATCAGGACCAGCAGGGAGAACAGATCCTGCTCGATGATGCCGGCGTTGAAGAACAACAGGAGCAGGGCGATCTCCGCGGCGCCCTTGGCCATCAAGCCGGTCGCCAGCGGCAGCGAGATGTTTAGGCGCGTGAGTTGGGCGCCAACGACTGCGCCGAGGACCTTGCCCAACATCGGCACCGTCACCAGCGCCACGATGGTCCACAGCGGCAAGGCGGTGAACGACAGGCTCAGATGCAGGCCGGCCGATGCGAAGAACAAGGGCACGAACAGCCCCTCGGCCGTGCTGCGAATGCCGGGCAGCACGTCCTGGCGCACCTGCCTCGGGAGCCGCGACAGGGAGGCGCCGAACAGCAACGCGCCGAGCGTCCCGTGCAATCCGATCTTCTCCGCGCCGACCACCATCAGGAACAGTCCGCCTAGCAGCAGTCCAAACGAGAGTTGCGGGACATTGAGCACGCGTTTGAGGAACACGATCACGTGCGGCAGAACGCGCGTCGAGAGCAACCACGAGGCGACGGTGAAGCCGACGATGCCGCCGAGCAGCATCAAGACACCGACCGCGCTGAATCCGTCGTGCGAACCGAACGCGAACGCGCCGTGGCCCGAGGTCTCGAACGTGAACCCGACAACGAGCAATGCGATCAGTTCGGCGATGATCACCGTCGTGAAGATCTGCAAGCCGAGGGGTTCGCGCAAGCGCCCGTCATCGGCGAGCACCTTCGCGACGACGCCGAGGCTCGACAGGGCCAGGATGCCCGCGAGCGCCACCGCTTGCGGGAAGTCGAGGCCCAAGCCGAAGTCGATCAGGATGTCGGACGTCACCGTCAGCCCGACGGCCAACGAGATCAGCACCGAGATCGTTGCGGCGACGAAGAACCGGCCGCGGATCACCGCCACGAAGCTGGTGATGTCGATCTCGTCGAGGCCGATGAGGAAGAAGAAGATGAACACGCCGATGCTGAGCACGAACTGCAGTTCGACGGTCGGCTGCACGAGCCCGGTGAGCGGGCCGAGAAGGATGCCGGCGACCGTGTAGGCGACGATGGAGTTGATGCGCCCGCGGCGGAAGAGGCCTTCCAGGAGCTTCGCCACGAGCATGAGGAGCCCGATGGAAAGCAGCGAGTCGTCAATCATCGCGAGAGCCCCTGGGGGTCGCTTACGTCATACAAGCGTAGAAGGTCTTGCCCAAGCCGCCGCCGCGCCGGTCGCCGACGATGGCTGCCTTCATCTGGTTCATCACGTAGGACAGGCACACCCGGGCGGGCTCGTCCACCACGATCGTCGAGCCGCCCGCACCACCCCAGAACATGGCGTCGTCGTTCGGTGACATAGGCATCACCTCGCTTGGGAAGGCGTAGCCGAGACCGAAGCGGATGGGCAACATCAGCACCGCGTCCGGGCCGTTGGTCTGTTCTTCGCGCATGAAGCGGCAGCCCGCTGGCGACAGGATTTCCACACCGAAAGCCTTGCCGTTGTTCGCCAGCGGCGTCTGCGCACGCACCACGGCGCGTGCATTGCCGTGTCCGCCAGCCGCAGGAATCTCCGCGCGCCGCCAGGCGTCGGTGTTCACGGCATCGGTGCCCGCCCCCGCCGACGCAAAGACGCGCGCCGGAATGGAATCCGGATCCATGTCAGCGAATCCACCGGCCGGCGGCGCGTCGTCGGGAATCATCTCCGCAACGCGGGAGAACACGGCGTCGTCCATGCCGATGTGGAAGTCCGCGCCCAAGGGCTCGGCAACTTCCTCGCGAAAGAACTGGCCGATCGAGCGCCCGGAGATCCGCCGCACCAACTCGCCGATCAAGTAGCCCTGGGTTACGGCGTGGTAGCCGCTTTGCGTGCCCGGCTCCCACCACGGCGCCTGGCGTTCGAGATTGGCAACGCAGCCATCCCAGTCGTACAGGCCCTCGGCACCGGCGAGCGCCGGGTCGAATCCCGGCACCCCGGCCGAGTGGCTCATGAAGTGACGAACCTCGGTCTTCTGCTTGCCGTTCCTGCCGTACTCGGGCCAGTAGTCGGTGACCTTGGCGTTGAAGTCGAGTTGGCCGCGGTCGGCAAGCACGAAGGCGCACAGGAAGGACATCGTCTTGGTGGTGGAGTAGACGTTGACGATGGTGTCTTCCTGCCAAGGCCGGGTGCGTGCCTTGTCCGCATGGCCCGCCCAGAGGTCGACGACGAACTCGCCCTCGACCGTGGCCGCGAACGTTGCCCCCACATCGCCGTAGTCCGTGAAATTGCGCTCGAAAGCTTCGCGCACCTGGGCGAAGCGTTCGTCGCAGAAGCCGTGGATGTCCACCGTCCTTCCCCCTTGCCTGACTCGGACCCAAGTGAGCGATTGTAGCCACCGTCGCCCGAGTTCGGGCGGCTACAATGAATCCGACAGGCTTGAGGGAACTCACGATGAAGGATTTCGGCGGCAAGATCGCGGTCGTCACGGGCGGTGGCACGGGCATGGGCCGAGCGCTCGTGCGACAACTCATCGCCGAGGGATGCTCTGTTGCGACCTGCGACATCATCGCGGAGAACCTCGCCGAGACGGTCGAGTTGGCGAGCGCCGAAGCGGCGCAAGGTGCGCGGGTGACCAGCGCGCTGTGCGACGTCGCGATCGAGGACGAGGTCATCGCCTTCCGGGACCACGTCCGCGACGCGTTCGAGACCGAGCACATCAACTTGCTCTTCAACAACGCCGGCATCGGCGGTGGCGGCAGCTTCATCGAGGACAGCCGCGACGAATGGGAGCGAACGTTCAACATCTGCTGGTTCGGCGTCTACTACACGGCCCGCGCCTTCCGCGAGATGCTCGTCGCGAGCGATGAGGGCCACATGATCAACACCAGCAGCGTCAACGGCTTTCGCGCCTCGCTCGGCGGCAACATTCCGCACACCGCCTACAGCGCGGCGAAGTTCGCGGTCAAGGGATTCTCGGAGGCGCTCATCAACGACTTCCGATTCAACGCGCCCCACCTCAAGGTGTCCGTGGTCATGCCCGGCCACGTCGGCACCGAAATCGGCATCAACACCGGTCGCATCCTCGGCTACCGCGAACCGAAGGACTGGACGACCGAGGACATCGCCCGCGCCCGTAAGCAACGCGCAACCATGGGCGTACCGGACGAGACCCTGGATTCCCTGGACGACGACGCCTTCCGCGCCGAGATGCAGCGGCGGCGCGAGCGGTACCGGGAGGCGCCGGTGTCACCTGCCCAGGCGGCCGAGATCATCCTCGACGGCGTTCGGCGCGAGGATTGGCGCATCCTGGTCGGCAAGGACGCGGTCGCGCTCGACGAGGCCGTGCGGCAAGCGCCGCTCGATGCCTACGACCTCGACTTCAGCGCCAAGGTCTGGGCCAGCATGGCCGACTGAGACGAACCGATCTTCCACAGCAACGCGGAGTAAACGCATGCCCTCACCGGATTTCTGGCCGTCGGCGCCCAACCTACGGCGTGACGACATTGCCGTGGACTTCCGCGGCAAGGCTTACCTCGGCCACCTGGTCGCGCCACCCGAGGAGGTCGGGCCACGCCCGCTTGTGCTCGTCATCCACAACTACCAAGGGCTCAAGTTCTTCGATGTCGACGTTGCCGAGTACCTGGCCCGGGTCGGCTACGTCGGTCTTGCCATCGACGTCTACGGCGACACCGTGCCGCCGGCTGAGCGCGTCTTCCCGGACGATCCAAACCGCGTGCACGACTTCCAGAAGAAATGCTTCGAAGGCCTGGTTGCCATGGATCACGACCACGAACTGTTCCGAGCGCTGCTCGGCGAGTGGCTTGAAGCCGGGTTCGCGCATCCCGCGGTGGACGAGTCAACGCCGGCCGGCGCCATCGGCTACTGCTTCGGCGGCATGGCGGTGATCGAGTGCGTGCGCGGCGGCTTGAACGTGGGCGGCGTGGTGTCCTTCCACGGGCTGCTGCAGACCGGCGAGGACCCCAATCCGGCGCGCTACGGCGTCGAGCGTCCGCCGCTCAAGCCGCATCCCGCTCGCTACAACACCGACGCCGTGATCCTGATCGAGAACGGCGCCGACGACGCCCTCGTGCCCGATTCCAGCAAGCAGCGGTTCTTCGACGAAATGGACGCCGCCGGCGTCAGTTGGGTCTTCCACCACCATGCCAAGACGCCGCATGGCTTCGCCTTGCCGCCGACGCTCGGGCCGCCGGGGCGGCTGCACGAGGCGACTGACCGCCGTTCGACGATGGGCATGCTCGCCCTCTTCCGGGAGATCTTCCCCGGCGTGCCCCAGAACCCCGTGGCGCGGAACGCGGCAGGCACGCTCATCCCGGTGTAGAGGCGGCGACCTCAGTCAGTTCACCCGGCTGTCGGCGTCGACACCCAGTTCAATCACGGACAGCCGGCTGTCGTCGGTTCCTATCCGGGTGACCGAACCGTTCGCCGGCCGGAACGTGATCAAGGCCTCGGCGCCGTTTGCCGCACCGACCACGACATTGAGGACGATGAAGTGGCAGAACACCACGACGTCGGTCTCAAAGCCGTGGACGCACTCGATGATGTCCCGTCGCCAGCCGAGGACCTCATCTGGCAAGTCCATCCAACGCCCCGCCATCGCGCCGGCAAGCCACTGCGCCCGCTGGCGAAGATCGTCCGTCGGCGACGGGATCTCCGCCACCCGCGACTCGATCGTCACGTCCGCGCCCCATCGCGCCGCCAGCGGCGCCGCGGTCTCAAGCGCACGGGCCAGCGGACTCGAATAGACCGGCACCGGCGCGCCGATCGCACCGACGAGAGTGTCCGCCGCGCGCTCGGCCTGCTGGCGACCGACCTCGTCCAGCCCGGGATCGGCATGCTCACCGAAACCCGCCGCCGCGCGGCCGTGGCGAACCATGTAGATCGTGGGCATATGTGCGATCTCCAATAGCGATGTGAACGATTTTGCGTCCCCCGGCACTTAGGCGCGAGAACGCGAAGCATCGAACCGCCTGCGGTTCGCCTCAATCGAATCGCCGCTAGGCGATTCGCCTTGACCGCGCGACTCGCCGCAACTGATGATCGGGCTCCCTTACGGGAGGAACAGCATCATGGCCAAGTACCTGATCCGCGCGAACTATACGCGCTCCGGCCTGACGGGCCTTCTCAAGGAAGGCGGCACCGGCCGGCGGCGGGCGCTCGGGGAGACGATCGAAGGGATGGGTGGCTCGCTCGAAGCGTTCTACTACGCTTTCGGGGACTGCGACCTCTACCTGATCGCGGATCTGCCCGACGAGGCGACCGCCGCCGCGGTGTCCTTGAACATCGGCGCCGCCGGTGCCCTCGATGTCTCGATGACGGTCCTCGTCAGCCCCGAGACGGTGGACGAGGCCGTCGCGAAGGCCGTGCCGTACCGATTGCCCGGCGCTTAAGAACAGTCCTGGTCAAACCCCGCCGCCGACACGCGTTCGGCGGCAGTAAGTCATTGGCAGGGGCGCGATTTCCTAGTTAAATACCGCCCCTTCCGACGTACACAAAGCTCGCAAGGCGTATCCGGCCGAAGCGAGCCGACTCAAGGTGCTTGACCCCCATGAATGTCCACGATTCGTCGCTCTCGCCCGACATGGTGCCTGACACCACCGTCAGCGTCCGGGAGCAATTCGGCATCGATCAGGACCTGACCGTCCCCGCGTTCAGCCACCACAACGATCACGTGCCGGACATCGACGACGACTACCGGTTCGACCCGGACACCACGCTGGCCATCCTCGCGGGCTTCGCGCACAACCGCCGGGTGATGATCCAGGGCTACCACGGCACCGGCAAGTCCACGCACATCGAACAGGTCGCCGCGCGCCTCAACTGGCCGTGCATCCGGGTCAACCTCGACAGCCACATCAGTCGCATAGACCTCGTCGGCAAGGACGCCATCGTGATCGAGGACGGCCAGCAGATCACCACGTTCAAGGAGGGGATCCTGCCTTGGGCGTTGCAGCACCCGACCGCGCTCGTCTTCGACGAATACGACGCCGGACGGCCGGACGTGATGTTCGTGATCCAGCGGGTGCTCGAAGTCGAGGGCAAGCTCACCCTCTTGGACCAGAACCGCATCGTGCGTCCGCACCCGGCGTTCCGGCTGTTCTCCACCACCAATACCGTGGGCTTGGGCGACACCACCGGCCTCTACCACGGCACCCAGCAGATCAACCAAGGCCAGATGGACCGCTGGAACATCGTCACGACGTTAAACTACCTGCCCCACGACATGGAGGTCGACATCGTCTTCGGCAAAGCCAAGGCCTGGCAGGACACCGACGACGGCCGGCGCACCATCTCCAACATGGTCGCCGTCGCCGATTTGACCCGCAAGGGCTTCGTCAACGGGGACATCTCCGTGGTCATGTCGCCACGGACCGTGCTGACCTGGGCGGAGAACGCCGACATCTTCCACGATGTCGGCTTCGGCTTCCGGGTCTCGTTCCTGAACAAGTGCGACGAACTCGAGCGCCCGATCGTGGCCGAGTACTACCAGCGTTGCATGGGCGACGATCTCGGCGACGCCACGCGTGGAATCACGCTGAAGACTTAAGGCCGTCGGTGTGACTGAGATCGACGCCAAGCGAGGCCAGGAGGCCCAGCGGCAAGCGCTCGAGGAGTCGCTGGAGACCTACAAGCGCGCCACCACCGCGACCTTGCGCGCCTTGGCGGAAAACGAGGAACTCGAGGTCACCTACGGCAAGGGCGCCGCCGGCCTGCGGGGGCAGAGCATCCACGTGCCCCTGCCCAATGCCGGCTGCAGCGAGAACGAACTGAACGCCGTGCGCGGCATCGGCGACGAATTCGCGCTCAAGATGCGCTACCACGACGACACCGTGCATCGTCAGACCACGCCCCGGGCCGGCCCGGCGCAGGAGATGTTCGATTGGGTGGAGGACGCCCGGGTCGCATCCATCGGCTCGCTGCGCATGGAAGGCGTCGCGAGGAACCTCGACGCCTCGCTCGAGGCGGTGTGCAAGCAGGCCGCCTTCGACACCGTGACCGCCGAGACCGAAGCACCGCTGTCGGTGGCCGTCGGTCTGATTGTCCGCCAGCGCCTGACGGGTCGTGAATTGCCGCCTTCCGCGGAGAACGTCGTGCGCTTCTGGCGCGACTACGTCGAGGAACGCGCCGGCGAGCACATCGAGTCCCTGGCCAACTACGTGCACGACCAGGGCGAATTCGCGGGGCGCTGCCGGGAAATCCTCGCCGATCTCGGGTTCGCCGCCGACCTCGACGACCCGGACATGCAGGACAGCGACCAGGAGATCGAGTCCGTCGAGGACGGCGCGGAACCGGATGCGGAGTTCGCGCCGGAGGATGTCGCGCTCGACGAGGACTCCCTCGGCGACGAGGAGGGCGACGGCGAGGCCACCGTGGTCGAGATGGACGCCGACTTCGACCTCTCCGAACTCGGCGCGGAGAGCGAGCCGGAGGAAGCGCCCAACTTCATGCCGGACGACAGCGGGCGCATCCGCGTGGACCATCACTACGGCGCCTTCACCCACGAATTCGACGAGGTCGTGAAGGCCGAAGACCTGTGCGACGCCGACGAACTGGTGCGCTTGCGCCAAATGCTCGATCAGCAACTGGTGTCGCTGCAGCACGCCACGTCGAAGCTCGCCAACCGCCTGCAGCGCCGCCTGCTGGCCAAGCAGAACCGATCCTGGGAGTTCGATCTCGACGAGGGCATCCTCGACACCTCGCGACTGCCGCAGGTGGTCATCGACCCGATGAACCCGCTCGCGTTCAAGCAGGAGAAGGACACGGAGTTCCGCGACACGGTGGTGTCCATGCTCATCGACAGCTCCGGGTCGATGCGGGGCCGTTCGATCACCATCGCCGCCGTGTGCGGCGACATCCTCGGCCGCACCCTGGAGCGCTGTTCGGTGCGCGTGGAGATCCTCGGCTTCACGACCCGCGCCTGGCGTGGCGGGCAGTCGCGCGAGGAGTGGATCAACGCCGGCAAGCCGCCGAGCCCGGGTAGGCTGAACGACCTGCGCCACATCATCTACAAGTCGGCGGACGACCCGTGGCGGGCGACCCGTCGCAACCTCGGTCTCATGATGCGCGAGGAACTCCTGAAGGAGAATATCGACGGCGAAGCGTTGATCTGGGCGCACAACCGCCTGGTGGTCCGCCACGAAGCACGCAAGGTGCTCATGGTCATCTCCGACGGTCTGCCCGTGGACAACTCCACGCTGCTCGTCAACCCCAGCAGCTACCTCGAACAGCATCTGAAGTACGCCATAGAGACGATCGAGGACCACTCGCCGGTCGAATTGATCGCCATCGGCATCGGCCATGACGTCACGCACCACTACCGGCGCGCCGTCACCATCACCGATGCCGAGCAACTCGGCGGCGCCATGACGGAACAGCTCGCAGCGCTGTTCGAGACGGAGACTTGAGCGGCGGCACGGATCGACCCCAACCGCTCGGCAGCGTTGTCTGGATCAACGGCGCCTTCGGCGCGGGCAAATCCACCGTAGCCCAGCGGCTCGCCGCGGCCCTGCCCGATGCCGCGGTGTTCGATCCCGAACCCCTGGCGCGGCTCATCCGCGATGCCATGCCCCCGTCAAGGCGCCCGAGCGACTACCAGGACTCCGCGCTGTGGCGGCATCTGACCGTGGAGGCGGTCGGCGGGCTTGCGGCCGGCAGCGGCGTCGTGATCGTCCCCATGACGCTGATCGACGAACGCTATTTCGCGGACACGGTCGGCGTCTTGCGCGCGTCGGGCGTCCACGTCCACCATTTCTCGCTCACGGCCAGCCCGGCGACGATCCGGCGCCGCCTACTGAAGCGCCAGGTCACGCGACTGATGGATCCCCGTTCCACGCTCTGGGCCCTCGACCGCATTGAGCGTTGCTGCGCGGCGCTCGCCGGGTCGACATTCCACGAGCAAGTCGACACGGACGCGTTGACCGTGACAGAAATCGTCGACCGGATCCTCGAGCACACTGGCGGCTTTTGACCGGGCCGCAGGCGATGACCGTGTTGCGGCCATCGGCTAGAGTTGCGCCGCCTCAACAGCCAAGGGCTCCCGATCGATGTCTCGCGCCACCTTTGCCACTCTTGCGATCCTGATCTCGATCAACGCGGCTGCCGACGTGGTCCACTTCAAGAACGGCGATCGGCTGACCGGTGACCGCGTGGCGGCCGGGCCGGGTTTCGTCGCGATCAATGTCCAGGACCTTGGCGTCTTGGAGATTCCCGAGGCACGGATCGCGCGCGTTCAGACCACGGCGGAGGCGGGGCAACCTCCTGAACCAACCCCCGCGGCCACTTCGGGAATCAGCGGGCTGATCGACGCCTGGGACGTGATTGCGGACCTTGCCGCGACCACGGCCACCGGCAACACCGAGACGTCCGATCTCAACTTCGTGGCGAGCGCGACCCGCACCGGCGAGCACCTCGACCATGTTCTCGGCGCCGCCTGGCACCGCGGCGAAGTAGCGGACGTCGCGACGTCCGAGCAGCTCTTGGCCAAGGACCAGCTCGACCTGAACTACGACCTGCGCTGGAAGTACAAGGAGTCGTGGTATGCGGTGGCGAGCTTCGAGTACTTCCGCGATCCGATCAAAGACATCGACCGCCGCTACACCGGCGGCGCGGGTTTCGGACACACGTTCTGGACCTCAACGCGCGGCACGCTGAGTACCGACGGAGGGGTGAGCCAAGTGTTCGAGAAGCTCGCATCCGTTGCCGAGGCATCCACATCGGAAAGCAACCCTGCTTTGCGCTGGAGCTTGAGCTATCAGCATTGGCTGGCACCCGAGCGCCTCGAACTGTTCCACAACAACCAAGTGCTGCACATCCTGGCATCCGACCGGGGTACGGTATGGGACTCGGACACGGGTCTGCGGCTGCACGTCAACGGTCGCTGGCAAGCCGGCGTCCGCCTGGATCTGCAGCACGAGACGACGCCCGCGGCGGGGCGCGGCCGGACCGACCTGGCCTACGCGGTGTCCCTCGGCGTGAAGCTATAGCCGCCTGGGGCGCGCTCAGCCTTTCGGTCGCTCCAAGGCGACAGGCGAGACATCCATTTCCTGGAGCGTTGCCAGAGTCCGCCGCATCTCGGCCCGACTCGCGAAGGGTCCGACCAGGACACGATGCCACGTGCCCCCGGCCGGGTCACGCGCCGACTCGATCTCGGCCGTCATGTTGGTTGCCAGGATCAGTCGAGCACGCATCGCATCGGCCTCGTTCCGGCCGCGAAAGGCAGCTGCCTGCAGCAGGTACTCCATTCCGGGGTCGGCTTCGCCGACCACCGGCGCCACCGAGTCCGAAGGGCGCTGCAAAGGCTCCACATTGGTCAGTACCCGTTCTCTCGGAAGCCGGTACATGAACTCGAAATTGACCGTCGGCACCGTGGCGTCATCGGCGCTGGAATCCGCAAGCGGCATCTCGACCGAAGGCAGCTCGCGGGGGTAGTAGACGATGGCCAACGTGACGACCGCGCCAGCCAACGCGCCGTAGACGAACCCCGACAAGAACGGTCGACCGCCCGCGTCGGCACGTTGCCCGCCGGCCGGCTTCCTGCGCGGCGCCTTGGCCCGTGTCCTGGGCATGCCGTTACCTCGATCTCGCTAAAGACCATCGATCATACTCGTCGGCTTCTGCCGTTCAAAAAGTGTCGATCGGATCGAGATCGATCGACCAGCGCACGCCCGCCGCCTTGGGCTCGGCGGCCTCGAGCTGATCCAACGCGAAATGCAGATCGGCACGGCGGGAGGCCAAGACCAGGGCTTGGCAACGGTGGTGGTCCGCGCGACGGGCGACCGGGGCCGGGGCCGGACCCAGCACTTCCACCGCGCCCGCCGGCAGCGTGCCGAGAATCTCCCCGAGCAGGCCCCAGGCCTTCGACTCGACCCTGCTTTCCGCGCGGATCATCGCGACCGCCGAGAACGGCGGCATGCGGGCGTCGGCCCTGACGCGGCGTTCGTTGGCTGCGAATCCGGCGTAGCCGGTGTTCGTGAGCGCCATGAGATTGGCATTGTCCGGGTTGAACGTCTGGATCCAGACCTCGCCGGGGCGTTCGGCACGTCCGGCACGGCCCGCCACCTGCACGATGAGTTGCGCGGTCCGCTCCGGCGCACGGAAGTCTGCCGCCAGGAAGCCGGCATCCGAGTCGAGCACCGCCACCAAGGTCACATTGGGCAGGTGGTGGCCCTTGGCGAGCATCTGGGTGCCGACCAGGATCGCGGGACGACCCTCCCGGATCGCCGCGAGGTCCGCCTCGAGACGGCGCACGCTGCGCGTGGTGTCGCGATCGATCCGGTAGCGCGGGACATCCGGATAGCGCTCGGCAAGTGCCTCTTCCGCACGCTGCGTGCCGGTACCGACGTGGACGAACGCGCTCGCTCCGCACGCCGGGCAGGTCCGCGGCGGCGCCCGACTATGCCCGCAGTGGTGGCAGCGCAGACGGTCCGGCCGACGATGCAGGGTGAGCTTGGCATCGCAGTGTTCGCAGGCGGCATACCAAGCGCAGGTCGAACACAGCAAGACCGGTGCGAAGCCGCGCCGGTTGATGAACACCAGCACTTGGCCGCCCGCGTCGAGGTGGCGGTCGATCGCGCCGTGCAAAGCCTCGCTGAAGCCACGGTCGAGGCGCAGTCCGCGGACGTCGACGATCCGCATGGCTGGCATCGATGCACCCCCGGCGCGAGACGGCAGCACCGAGCGTGCGTAGCGGCCACGGCGAGCGTTTTCCAGCGACTCCAGCGACGGCGTCGCGCTGCCGAGCACGACGGGAATCTCAAGCATCTGGCCGCGCTTGACCGCGAGGTCCCTGGCGGAGTAGCGCAGGCCGTCGCCTTGCTTGAACGACCCGTCGTGTTCCTCGTCGACGACGATGAGCGCAAGGTTCTCGAACGGCGCCAGCACGGCCGAGCGTGTCCCGATCAACACCTTGTGGATACCTCGCGCGCACTTGAGCCAGACGTCGAACCGCTGGGTGTCGGTGTTTCCCGAATGCAGCGTCGCCGCAGCGCCAAAGCAGGCTTTGAACCGCGCGGTCGTTTGCGGGGTCAAGGCGATCTCCGGCACCAACACCAGCGCCTGTCCCCCAGCGCGCAAGACCTCGGCGATGACCCGCAGGTAGACCTCGGTCTTGCCGCTACCTGTCACGCCATCGAGGAGATGCGTGGTCGGCGTGCCGAGCGTCGCCGTGATCGTGCTGACCGCCGCAGCCTGCTCGGCGGTCAGATGGTGGGTCCACGTCTCCGGAACACCATACCGCGGCGCCAGCACCGCGCTGCGGGCGAGGCCCTTGTCTACGAGCGCGGCGAGGTGGGGTCGCGTGAGGGCTAGAGCGGCGAGTTCGGACTCGAAGATGCTCCCCAAGTTCCGCAAGCGCTCGAAAGCCTCTCGCTGACGAGGCGCGCGGGCCAGCTTTCCGGCCTCCTCCTGTCCGGTCCAGTGCCAGACCACTTCTTTCAACAAGGTGGCGGGCACACCGCGTCGCGCCTTCGCCGGTAGCAGCGTCGCGAACACGTCGCCGATGGGATGGTGGTAGTAGCGGGCGAGCCATCGCGCCAAGTCCGTCAGATCGGTCGGCAGGAGGGGCGTCTCGTCGAGCACGTCCTCGACTGCCTTCTCCGCCCGGTCGGAGACGCGCGAGTGGCCAGCCACGACGCCGACAACGGTTACCGCACCGAAAGGCACCCGAACGCGAGCGCCCACCGGTGGCACGGCCATGGTGGTCGGGACGATGTAATCGAAGGTCGTCCGGAGCGGCCGCGGGACGGCGACTTCGACAACGGCGTTGGCATTCACTTCGGGCGCGCTTGGGCGAGACGTCGCCGATTAGTCTGTCCGCTTACCCGCCTCTTGCGCAATCGCCCCTCGCCGCTCTACACTCGCGCGCCCGAAATCGCCCCTCAAGGCGCACGTCCGTGAAGCCAGACATTCATCCCGAATACACGAAGATCACTGCGCGATGCAGTTGCGGCAACGTGATCGAGACCCGGTCCACGCTCGGCCGCGACATTCACCTCGAAGTGTGCTCCGCATGCCACCCCTTCTATACGGGTACGCAGAAGATCATGGACACCGGCGGCCGCGTGGAACGCTTCCGACGGCGCTTCGGCAACGTGTCCAGGAACGTCTGAACAGCCACGGATTCCGTGGTTTCGGTCAAGCGAACGAAATCACGTCGGCACCGTCTAAATCGGTGTTAGCCTTGGGTTGAAAAGCCTTCGAGGGTTGTCATATGCGGCCCGCACCGGTCATCCTCATAGCCGTCCTCCTGGCGTCGCTCGGCCACGCGGGACCCGGCTCGAAGATGCTCAAGGAACTCACCGAGAACAACCAGCTCTATCCGGACGAGCGCCTGCAGGAATACGTGCGCAACATCGGCGAACGACTGCTCGCGCACACCCCGGACGCGGGCAAGGAGTACCACTTCAACGTCCTCGACAGCGACCAGGTCAACGCCTTCGCGACCGGTGATGCCTACATCTTCGTCAGCCGGGGTTTGCTCGCGTTCCTGCAGTCCGAGGACGAGTTGGCCGCGGTGGTCGGCCACGAGATCGGCCATGTCGTCGCCCGGCACATGCGCAAGCGCAGGATCACCGAGCTGACCGGCAAGTCCATCGGCCTGATCAGCGCCATCGCCACCGGCCGCGGCGAGTTGATGCGCGACGTGGCGGATCCGTTCACCACGATCCTGGTTTCCGGCTACGGTCGGGAAATGGAGCTCGAGGCGGACCGCTTGGGCGGCGAGTACATGGCCCGCGCGGGCTACGATCCGCAGGCGATCATCGCCTCGGTTTGGGTGCTCAAGGACCAGCAGACGTTTTCCAAGCAGGTCAGCAAGACCCCGACGAGCTACCACGGTCTGTTCCGGTCCCATCCGCGCAACGACAAGCGTCTGCACGAAGCCGTGAACCACGCCTACAGCGTCTCGTCCGCCGAACTCGCCGAGCCGGTAGGCGACTTCTGGGAGGCCATCAACGGGCTGACATTCGGCGACGAAGCGGCCGGCGGGCTGGTCAAGGACGAGACGTTCCTGCACGGCGGACTGCGCATCGTGCTGCCGTTCCCCGAGGGTTGGAGCGTCGCGACGCCCGGCTCGCAGGTCATCGGACAGGCACCGGGCGGCAAGGCCGAGGCGTCGATCACGTTCACCAAGCAGGAGCCTGTTCGCCGCAAGTCCCCGGAGGAGTACGTCACGGACGTTCTCATGCGCGACGACGTCAGCGGCGAGGAGACCGACATCGACGGCGACGAGGCCTTCCTCGGCGAGATCGACGTCGGTGAATCCGACACCCAGGTCGGCTTGATCGCGGTGCTGTACCGCAACCGCGACGTCTACGTGTTCCGCGGCGAGTGCGGGCCCAAAGGCGATCCCGAGCGCTTCCGCGAACAGTTCATGGCGACCGTCGAGGGCCTGCGCCCGATGACGCCCGAGGATCTCAAAGTCGCCAACAACCGCCGCATCGAGGTCATCGTCGCGGAACCCGACCAGAGCTACGCCGACCTCGCGGCCCGAACCTCGATCAAGCAGTACCCGGTTGAAACACTCAGGCTCCTGAACGCGGACTACCCGAACGGCGAGCCGACCGCCGGCGACTACGTCAAAGTGGTCCGCTAGCGGGGACCGTCGGCACGCTCAGCGGCCGCGAAAGCTCTCAGCAACGGGAAGTAGACGCGAAAGTCGTCGATGAACGCCGGCAGGTCCGACTCGAGCGTCGGCTGCAGGCGGTCGCCGAGATGGTCGAGCCGCAGCCGCGCGAGCACATGCGCCATGGCCCGCTCAATCACTTCACGGTCCCCGTAACGCGCCAACAGATCGGTTTCCACCATGCGCGAGACGAAGTCCCGGCCCCGCGCTGGTATCCGGTCCCGGTAGGTCTCGATCGCGGCGTAGACGCGGGCGGTGAAGGCGGCCAAGTCCTGTTCCGCATAGCAGCCCCACGTCAGGGTCAGGCAGTGATCGGCCAGGATGTCGAGCAGCACCGGGGCCGCACGGCGCAAGGCCGGGTCGAACCGCGCCACGCTGACCTTCATCTCCGGCAGGTGATTGGAGTACGAGTCGATCCGGCGGTGCAGGCGAATCCCGGCGCGCAGGTCGGCCGGCAGTGATGCCGGGATCGAGCCCTTGACGAAGTCGCCGAGCACGCCGCCAGCGATGAACCCGTCGCCCGGCTGGGCCAGCGTGCAGTGGGCGAGGAAGTTCACCGGCAAGGCTTGCCGGGGCGTCGCCGGGCGAAGCGCCTAGGCATCGTGGCCAAGCTTCAAATAGCGGGCCAGGTACTCGTCGAAGGGCACGCTGTCCGCCGCCTCGATCCGCGCCTGCTCCGCCAGCGAGGCCTCGCTCATCGCGGTCAGCTCCGCGAGCCGGTCTACCGTCAAAGGCGGCTCCGCGAACCCGTGCCGATGCGCATTCGACCGCTGCATGGCAAAACGTGCGAACGGCAGCTTGAGCTCGCGCAAGCTCGAAAGGACACGGGCCGACGGCGTTGCCGACGGCTCCAGAACCTTGCGCCGCTGCTCGGCGACGGCGGCCCCGTGGTTCCCGTGGCCGGTCACGGCGTCGATTTCGACCGCCACCTGGGCGCAGTGATCGAGGAGTTCCGACGCCCAGCGCACCGCCGGCACCCGCCCGTTGCCGTTGGCCAGCGTCAGGCCGGGCTCCCGACCCCTTTCCACGATCGCGGTCTGGTTGGCAAGCATCGCCTCCGACTCCCGGCGGCTGTCCGGCGGGCTCTCGGCGAGTAGGCAGTACAAGAGGAACACGTCCAGGAAACGGCAGGTCACGGCATCGATGCCGAGGGGCAGGAACGGGTCGAGATCCATGCAACGCACCTCGACGTATTCCACACCCCGGTCGTGCAGGGCATCGAGCGGTCGCTCGCCGGAACGTACGCGTCGCTTCGGCCGGATCGTGCCGTAGAACTCGTTTTCGATCTGCAGGAGGGCGGTGGAGAGCTGCCGATACTCGCCGTCTACTTTCACGCCGATTGCCTCGAACGGCGGATAGGGCTTGGTCAGGGCGTCGCGCATCGTTGCCGCGTATTGCGCCAAGCCGTTGTAGGAGATGTGCAACGACGACTGGGCGTCGCTCTGATAACCCAAACGTCCCATGCGCAGCGACGTCGCGTGGGGGAGATGCAGCGTGCCCTCGTCCCAAACCTCAAGGCGTGTCGCTGGCGCACGGTCCGCATCGGCTCCGCGGAGGAAGGACTTGCACACCGCGGGCGACGCCCCGAAGAGGTAGATCAAGAGCCATGAGTAGCGGCGGAAGTTTCGAATCAGCGCGAAATACCTCTCGGTCGCAAAATCGGCATCGGGCCTGCGGCCTCGGGCGAGCGCGGACATGAGGGTTTCGGGAACCGAGAAGTTGTAGTGGATGCCGCTGATGGTCTGCATCAGCCGGCCATAGCGGTAGCTCAAGCCTAAGCGATAGACCGTCTTGGAGCGGCCGGCATTGGACGAGCCGAAACGGGCGACAGGGATCTCGGCCTCCGGGCCGAGGATGCACGGCATGCTCGCCGCCCAGAGCAACTCGTCGCCGATGTTGGCGTGGACGAAACGATGGATGTCCGCGAGTTCCCCGAGCACGTCCTCGGCACTGGCGTGCACCCCCGTGATCAGTTCGAGTTGCGCCTCGCTGAAGTCGGTCGTGATGTGAGGGTGGGTGAGCGGCGAACCCAAGCCCGGCGCGTGCGGCGTTGCTGCCAGCGCACCACTCGGCGTGACGCGCAGGCTCTCCTTCTCGATGCCGCGCCGCAGCGCGCCGAGTTCCGGGCGACCACGAACGAGCGCCAAGGCGCCCGCGAGCGATTCAGGGCGACCCGTCATGGCGTGGCTACCTGCCGGCGCTGGGACGTCGCGGACCGGCGTCGACAATGGCTTGCGCCACCTCGAAGCGCTCGAAATTGGCGATGAACTTGGCCGCCAAGGCGTCGCGCGCTTGATCGTAGGCCGCCGGGTCCGCCCAGGTGTTGCGCGGATTGAGCAGGTGATCATCGACGCCCGGCGCGTGAACCGGGATGTCGAGGTTGAGGCCTTCGACGTGCGTCGTCGCGACGTCGGCGAGCCGGCCCGACTGCACGGCATGGATGATCGCCCGCGTCGTTGCGATGTCGAATCGCTCACCGACGCCATAGCCGCCGCCGGTCCAACCGGTGTTGACCAAGTAGACGCGCGAACCGAAGGCCTCGATGCGTTCCATCAGCAAGTCGGCGTAGACGCCGGCAGGCCGCGGGAAGAAGGCAGCCCCGAAACAGGCCGAGAAGGTCGCCGAGTAGGCCTCGGTGGACCCGACCACCGTCGATCCCACGGCGGCCGTGTAGCCGGAAAGGAAGTGGTATGCCGCCGCTTCCTTCGACAGCAGCGACACGGGCGGCAGCACGCCGCTGACATCGCAGGTCAGGAAAACCACGGCGTTCGGCTCGCCGGCCCGGTTCTCGGGCACCTTGGCCTGGATGTTCGTCCGCGGATAGCAGGCCCGCGTGTTCTCGGTCAGCGTCCCGTCCCGATAATCCGGTTCGCGCGTATCGGGGTCGATCACCACGTTCTCGACGATCGCGCCGAAGCGAATCGCGTCGAAGATGACCGGCTCGTTGTCGCGGCTCAAGTCAATGCACTTGGCGTAGCAGCCGCCCTCGAGGTTGAAGACCGTGCCTTTTCCCCAGCCGTGTTCGTCGTCGCCGATCAGCAGTCGATCCGGATCGGCCGAGAGCGTGGTCTTACCCGTGCCCGACAGGCCGAAGAACAAGGTGACGTCGCCGCTGGCGCCCGCGTTCGCCGAGCAGTGCATCGGCAGCACATCGCCGTCCGGGAGCAGGTAGTTCTGAACGCCGAACATCGCCTTTTTCATCTCGCCCGCGTAGCGCAGACCGGCGAGCAGCACGCGGCGACCCGCGAAGTCGATCATCACGGTCGCGTCGGAGGCGGTGCCGTCACGCGCGGGGTTGCAGACGAACCCCGGCGCGTTCAGCACTTCCCAATGCGGCTTGCCGGCCGGGTTGAAGTCGTCGGGCGTGATGAAAAGCGCCTTGGCGAACAGCGCATGCCAGGCGTACTCGGTCGTCACGTTGATCGGCAGGTAGTGCTCGGGGTGCTCGCCGACATGGAGTGTCGCCGCAAAAGCGTCGCGTTCAGCCATGTACGCCTCGACGCGGCACCAAAGCGCCTCGAAGACCCGCTTCTCCACGGGTTGATTCACCGGGCCCCAGTCGATCTGCGTCTCGGTCCCCGGCTCGCGTACGATGAACCGATCCTTCGGCGAACGTCCGGTGCGGCTGCCCGTTTCCACCACCAGAGCCCCGTTCGATGCGAATCGACCTTCACCGCGAAGGACCGCGAGCTCCGCCAGCGTTGCGCTCGCAAGGTCGCGGTAGATTCGGGTTTGATAGGTGATGTCGATGTCCAGCGCCATCAAGATCGTGTCCGGGAAGGGCGCTGAGGATTCTACACGAGCAAAGACCTCCTATCGGCGGCAAAGCCCTTGGCGCTTCGAATAGAATACCCACCCGATCGCCCATGGACGGCGCAATCGAGGACGCATGGATGGCTTCCCTTTCGCACGTTTCCGACCGCGCTCGCCTCGTACTTATGCGAGCGATATCGTCACTGCTTCTGCTGTCGAGCCTGTCGACCTACGCCGGCGGCACCTACATCGAAGGTCGAGGCGGCATCCTGAAGCTCCAAGACCTTGCCGGCCAAGGCGACATCGACTCGGCGATCGGCTTCGCGCGCCTCACCGGGACGGCGAACGGGAATGTGAGCTACGACAACACCTTCCTGCTCGGTGCGGAAGTCGGCGTCGAGGGCGTATTCGGAACATCGCTGCGGATCAGCGGCGCGCTCGACGTGTTCGAACCCGATGTCAAGAACGCGGTGTTAGCGGCCAGCCTCGCCATCAACGGCGTCGACGTACCCGAGACCCCCGACGGCTCGCCGCTCGGCAGCGACGCGTTGGCTGATCTCGGCCTGAACTTCAGCCATCGTACGGCGATCCTCTCGGGCAACGCATTCGTCGATCTCGACCTGTCCGGCTTCACGCCCTACGTCGGAGCGGGCTACGGGGTGCTCCTCGTCGAGAACGCCAAGCAGTACGAGACGGGCCTGCTGCTGCACGCCGGCTTCCGGTTCGACTTGACGCCGATGTTCTACGTGGGCGGCAAGGTGTCCTGGTTCCGGGGCGACGGCCCGCAGGACGACACGGGCATCGACTTCGACACCTTCGAGACCACCTCCGCCGCCGTCAGCGTCGGCATCCGCCTTTGACGGGTGTTCAGTGCGCGAGCGGCTTACGGCCGGGTTCGCGTCGAACCTCCCCCACGGATCGGCGGGCAGTTCCATTGGAACGTGTAGGTCTCGCCGCTGGAACCCGCGGCGAGGTCGATCTCGCCCGTGGACAGACCCGGGCCCATGGACCGACACACGGTCGCCTCGTGGCGGAACCGACAGCGTAGTCGCTTGATTCGCAGGCTGCGGGCATTGCTCTCGCCACCGGCCAGATCGCAGTCCACATGGCTGCCCTGGCCGTACCTCGCTTCAAAGGTCTCAACCAACTCCGCCAGTCGCGGTGCGTGTTCCGGCGGAACCTCGGCCCAGACCGTCTTGAAGTAGCTCCGGATCGCATTGGTGGATTGCGGTGTCGCGGCAACGCCAAGCCAAGCGACGCCCCGGTCGATGCTCTTCGGTGCGCCGCCCCGACCGTGCAGATAGATGTCGCCAGCCCGGGCCTGCGCCCACTTGAAGCCTCGCCGAGCAGCGACCAACAGGTGCGGCAGCGCCTCCTTGTAGCGTCCCTCCGAGTACAGCCGCGCCCCTTCCCGCACGGCATTGTAGGTGTCGACGATGTAGCGCGGGGTGGGTATCTCGTCCGGCTGCAGGCGTTCCGCCGTCACCGTCATTTCCTCGTCGTAGCGCTCGCCCGCCGGGACGCCGACAGCGGCCAACACGAGGAAAACCACGACAAGAGGTCTCACGGCACTGCCTCTACCCCTTCGATCATCTCGATGTAGGAAGGGGGCAAGCCGTGCTCGCGCGCGCCGGCGAGGACGTGCGCCTTGTACCACCGTCGGGGGCGCAGCGCCGGATTCACCGCGCCAGGCCGTGCGCGGTACGTTCGGGCCGCCATTTGACCAGCTACCGTGGACACCACCACTTCGTGTTCGTCGTAGCCAACGCCCAAGCCCTCGATCCGGTCGAGATCGGCTTTCTCCACGCAGTCGATCCGGTACAGGACACCCCACACCACCGCGGTCGATCCCGCGCCCACAACGGCCACGTCGCACTTGCCCGATCCGTCTCGACCCCGCTTGTGCCAACGCAATGCATGGCCCAGTAGCCGGCCCGGTCCGACGACTCGCGCCGAAGGTGTCCGCGCGGTCAAACGGGCCGTCGACATGTTCGAGCCGTAGGCGAAGTAAAGGTATGTCGCCGCCTCCACCACGTCCTCGGGCTGAGCCCAGCCACGCCCGGCAAGCGAATATAGCACTTGAGTCTTAGTGTCCCGGCGCGATAGGTTAGGCGGTTTCGCAACCCAAGCTCGTTTCTCCAGGGGGAGGATTCATGGCAACGATCAACGGCGCCCAGCTCATGGCGCGCAGTCTCAAGCAACAGGGCGTCGACTACATGTTCGGGATCGTGGGCTTCCCCGTCCAGGGCGTGGCCGCCGAAGCACAGAAGGCCGGCATCACCTACATCGGCATGCGCAACGAACAGGCGGCCAGCTACGCCGCCCACGCCGCCGGCTACCTCACGGGCCGCCCCCAAGCCTGCCTCACCGTATCCGGGCCGGGCGTCATCCACGCCTTCGCGGGCCTCGCCAACGCCAAGCAGAACTGCTGGCCGATGATCCTGATCGGTGGGGCTTCGCCGGTCTATCAGAACGGCATGGGCGGCTTCCAGGAGGAGCGCCAGGTCGAACTCGCGGCACCGTACTGCAAGTACGCGCACGCCATCGAGCATGCGCATCGCATCCCCTACTACGTCAACCAGGCGGTCCGTCACGCCCTGTACGGTCGCCCCGGTCCGGTCTACCTGGACTTTCCGGACGACATCATCCGCGGTGAGGTCGAGGAGGAAGAGATCATCGAAGCGGCGGCAGTGCCGGAGCCGCCGCGCACCCTCGCCGATCCGGATTCGGTGGAAGCGGCCCTGACGGCGTTGGAGTCCGCCGAACGCCCGCTGGTGGTCGTTGGCAAGGGCATGGCCTGGTCGCGCGCCGAGGACGAGATCCGCGAGTTCATCGAGCGCACGCAACTGCCGTTCCTGAACTCGCCCATGGGCAAGGGCACGATGCCGGACGACGACAGCCTGTCCGTCGGCGCCGCACGCAGCACCGCGCTACGCGAAGCCGATCTCGTCTTCCTGATGGGCGCGCGTCTCAACTGGATCATGCACTACGGGCTGCCGCCGCGATTCAACAAGGACGTGCGCATCATCCAGCTCGACATCGAGCCCGAGGAAATCGGCGCCAACGTACCCACCGAAGTCGCACTGGTCGGCGACGGCAGGGCCGTCGTTAACCAGCTCAACCGGGCACTCGACAATCGGCAGTGGTTCTATCCGTCCGAGACGCCTTGGCGCGCCACCTTGCAGGAGAAGGCGCAGGCCAACCTCGAAGCGGTGCAGCCGATGATCGACGACGACTCGGTGCCGACCAACTACTACCGGGCCTTCAAGGACATCGTCGACTGGCTGCCCCATGACGCGATCATCATCGGCGAGGGTGCCAACACGATGGACATCGGTCGCACGCAGATGCCGAACCGGCTGGCACGCCACCGTCTCGACGCCGGAACGTACGGGACCATGGGCGTGGGCCTGGGCTTCGCCGTCGCGGCCGCCGTGACCAATCCCGACAAGGCCATCGTGTCCGTGCAGGGCGACTCCGCCTTTGGTTTCACGGGCATGGAGCTCGAGACCATGGTGCGCTACAACCTGCCGGTGAAACTGATCGTGCTGAACAACGGCGGCATCGGCGGCGGCGTGCATCCGCTCAAGGAAGGCCAGACCCTACCGCCCGGCAACCTGACCTACGGCGCGCACTACGAGGGCATGCTCGAAGCCCTCGGCGGCAAGGGCTTCTACGTGGAGGATCCGAAGGATCTGCCTGCGGCCTTGAACGAGGCCATGGCATTCAACGGGCCGACGCTGATCAACGTGCCGCTGAATCCGCGCGCCGGGCGCAAGCCGCAGCAGTTCGGCTGGCTGACCACCTGAGCGATCCGCGGTGAAGCTCTTCGAAGCGGCGTACCCGTACCAGGACGATGTCCTCGCCCTCCCGGTCGAGGACATCGACGTCGCCGCGGGCTACTACGCCAAGGCCTTCGGGCTTATGGAACTGGAACGCCGGGACGAGCCGGTGCCAACGGTCATCATGGAGCGGGACGACACGCGCATCGGATTCGCGGTCAACGGCGGCGACGCCAGCAGCGACGGCGCGGCCATCCTGGTGACGGACATCGGGCGTGCGCGCGAGGAACTCGAGGCCAACGGCGTCGCACCGGGCCCAGGACGCGTCGACGAGCGCGATGGGAAGAGACAGCAGGTGTTCTTCGTCGTCGCGCCGGACGGGCTCTGCTACAACTTCTTCCAGCCGATCGACTAAGCCAGAAAACCGGGCGGCGTGTCGTGACGCCTCCGCGGCGCGCCGTTCCACGCGACCCTAGATCAGGCTCGGAGGCCCACTGAGCGAAGCCACCGTCATCCTGATCACGCTCATCGCCTACAAGGTGGCGATGATCGCGGTTGGCTTGTGGGCGACGTCCCGCAACCGCAGCGAGGCGGACTTCTTCCTCGGTGGCCGCGGCCTCGGTCCTTTCGTGGCGGGACTGTCCTACGCCGCCAGCACGTCGTCGGCGTGGGTGATCCTCGGGTTCTCGGGGTTCGTGTTCACGATCGGGGTCAGCGCGGTGTGGATGGTGCCGGGCATCTGGGCCGGGTACGCCGTCGTGTGGCTCTATTTCGGCCGGCGGCTGCGCGAGGAGTCGCGCGCACACCAGCAAGTCACGCTGACCGACTTCATGCTGCAGGACGCGCCCGCCAAGACGCGGACCAGGGGGCTCGCGACCGTTCTGGCTGCCGCGCTGGTGGTGTTCTGCTTCATCTTCTACGTGGCCGCGCAACTGGACGCGGCCGGCAATGCGCTCGCCGAGAACTTCGGCATGTCCGTGCCGTCGGCGATCATCCTCGGTGCCGTGATCGTGGTCTTCTACTCCTTGCTCGGCGGCTTCTGGGCCGTGTCCATTACCGACATGGTGCAGGCGGCCATCATGATGGTGGTGTCCGTGGGCGTGCCGGTTGCGGCGCTCGTTGCCGCCGGCGGACCCGCGGAGGTCTGGACGACGCTCAGCGCCTCGATGCCTTCCGGCTATCTGCGTCTCGACGGTGGCCACGCGAGCCTCGTTTTCCTCGGCTTCGTTGTAGGTCTCGTGGGAATGTCGCTGGGCGCCTTGGGTCAGCCGCATCTGCTCAGCCGGCTCATGGCCGTCCGCGGCGAGGCCGAACGCCGACAGGGCTACCTGATCACGTTCGCCTGGGGCATCGTCGTGTTTACGGGCATGGTGACGCTTGGCCTCTCTGGGCGCGCTCTGATGCCGGAACTGGCGTTGCCGGAGACGCTGTTCTATCGGGCGACGAGCGACTACTTGCCGGCCATCGTCGCGGGGGTCGCTACGGCCGCCGTGCTGTCCGCGGTCATGTCGACCGTGGATTCGTTGCTGCTGGCCGCTTCCGCCGCAGTCGCTCACGACATGGGCGTCAACCGGCGGTTTCCGGGGCGCGAGGCCATGGCGTCGCGGGCGTCGGTACTCGGTGTCGCGGTGTTCGCCGTGCTGCTGGCGCTCAGTCTCCCCGACACCATCTTCAACCGCGTCCTGTTCGCCTGGTCGGCACTCGGCGCCGCCTTCGGACCCGTCGTCCTGTTCCGGGTGGCCGGGCACCGGGTCGGCGCGAATGCGGCGCTTGCCGTGATGGCCGCCGGCTTCGCGACCACCGTGGTGTTCTACACCTTCGGCGCGATGCCGCCCACCGATTCGATGCTCTCGGTCGCCGCGCACTTGCCCGGCGACCCGTTCGAGCGGGTGGTCCCGTGGTTGCCGGGTGTTGCGATCCTGCTGCTAACGGGGCTGCGCCGTAAGCAAGACGCTGTGGCGTAGCTAGGTCGCACCAAGCCCACGCGTCGACGTGGCTCGCTGGTTCGGACCTCATTCTGTTGCATGGTAATGAGCCATGCTTTCCAACCCGTCCCGCAAAAGCACTTTTGGAGTTCATTTTGGAATCGTGCTAATTTCTTGGTTATGAACCATCCAAGAACGCAACGTCTAAAGCCGCTCCTCGATACGGTTCCGCCCGGCTTCGTGGTGGACACGCCCTGGCTGACGGCCCGCGGCATCGACCCGAAATCCATCCACGACTACGTCGCCCGTGGCTGGCTGGAGCGCCTCGTCCGCGGGGTGTACCGCCGTCCTGCGCCCCATAGCACGCCGAGCGGCGGCGGTGAGTTCTGGGCCGTCCTGCTCCTTTCCCTGCAGCGGCTCATGAAGTACCCCGTCCATCTTGGCGGCGCGAGCGCCCTCGACCTGGCCGGACACGCGCATTATCTGAGCCTCGGAGGAACGCCGCGGGTGTACTTCTACGGCGACGTGCCGACCTGGCTGAAGCGCCTGCCCACGCCGACAGACATCGTCGTCCGCCACCGACGCCTCTTCGGCGACGACCTCATCGGCATCGAGGACTTCGATGCCGGTGCCGGGGCGGTGGTCGACATCTGGCGCTGGCCCGTCGGGGCGTCGTCTCCCGAACGCGCCATCCTCGAAGCACTCGACGAACTGCCGCGGCACGTGAGCTTCGACCACCTCGACAAGGTCTTCGAGGGTTTGGTGTCGCTGCGACCCCGCCGGCTCATGGCACTGCTGGGAGCATGCCGTAGCATCAAGGTCCGCAGGCTGTTCTTCGTCTTCGCGGACCGCCACGGCCACGGATGGCGCGAACAACTCGACGCCTCGGCCGTCGACTTCGGGTCCGGGCCGCGCGCCCTTGTCGACGGTGGGCGGTTCCACCCGGACTACCACATCTCCGTGCCCGAAGCTCTGATACCAGAGCAGCCCAGAGCCACGGACAGCGATGCTTAACCGCTACCTTGCACAGGTCCGCCTGCTGCTCGGCGTCCTGCCCGCGATCACGCGCGAGGCCGCGTTCGCGCTCAAGGGGGGCACCGCCATCAATCTGTTCTACCGGGACTTGCCGAGGCTGTCCGTCGACCTCGACCTGACCTGGCTGCCCGTCACGGACCGACACTCGTCGCTCCGGGGCATCGACGACGCGCTCGACCGCATCGCGGCCGCCATCTCGGCGCGGTACCCGCGGATCGAGGCACGCCGCGCCGCCGGCGGCGGGGCGGTCGACACGCGCGTCATTGTCCGGGACGGCCGGGCGCAGGTGAAGATCGAGACATCCCCCGTCGCGCGCGGTGCCGTGTATCCGGCGCGGTCGATCTCGACGTCCGAGGCGGTGACGGAGCGCTTCGGGTTCTTCGAAGCCAACGTGCTCGCCTTCGAGGACCTTTATGGCGGAAAGCTCCACGCGGCGCTCGATCGGCGGCACCCGCGCGACCTCTTCGACGTGAAGCTGCTCTACGAGAACGAGGGCCTAACCGACGATCTGTTCCGCGTGTTCATGGTCTACGTGGCAAGCTCGGGCCGACCCATGCACGAGCTCTTGGCCCCAACGACTCCTCGCATGGAACAAATGCCAGAGTGAGCGCAGCGAGCGGCGGCGGTTGTCCCATGCGGGGTCGGAGTGGCCTTGGGCCGGAGGCGAAGCCGGTGCCGAGCGAACGCGAGGTACCGGACACGGCTGTGGGGCGCTCTCAGGGGAGACCTCTACGACGAAGAGTTCGTCGGAATGACCCGCGAAGCAGTTTCCTTGGATGCGCTCGCCGACACTGCCCAGACCTTGCACGCCGACATCAGGTCACGCCTGCACGGCGATGTCGCGGACTTCCTGCTCTCCCTGCACGACGCGGAGCCCGACTTCCGCCTGCTCGGCCTCCCCGGGGCGGTGGCTCTTCCCGCCGTTCGCTGGAAGGTAGTCAACCTGGCCAAGCTCAGGGACACCAATCCCGCGAAACATGCTGCCCAGCGCGCCGCGCTCGAGCGACTGTGCACGTGAGGGCAACCAACGTCCCCTCGACGCGTCTACCTCAAGTTGAATCGCCACGTCCACCGGCCGCAACGTCCGGTGCGCTGGATTTGCGCGTTGCGATACTGTCGCTAACGGGGCTACACCTTGCGCAAGAAGCTGTGGCGTAGCCCCGCTAGACGACGCCCCTAGGCAGCTCCGTTGCGCAGCACCCGACCGCCGTACTCGCCGGTCAACTCGTCGTCGCGCAGCACCACGGTGCCGTTGCAGACCGTGGCGTGGTAACCGGCGGCACGCTGGATGAACCGCGGCGCGCCGAACGGGAAGTCGTGGACGATCTCCGGCATGCGCTCTTCCAAGCGGTCGATGTCGAAGACGTTGACGTCCGCGCGCTTGCCAATCGCCAGGGTGCCCCGATCGTCCAACCCCAGCACGCCGGCCGGAACCGCGCTGACGCGACGCACGGCTTCGGACAGCGAATACAGGCCACTGTCCCGGTGCCAATGCGAGAGGATGAACGTCGACCATCCCGAGTCGATCATCTGGCTGACGTGCGCACCGGCATCACCGAGGCCGGGCATGGCCCAGTCGGTGGTGATGAGTTCCGCGAGCGCATCCAAGTTGACGTTGAAGCCGCGCATGTGGAAAAGCGCTTTCCCGTCGGTCTCATCGGAAATCCGCAACCACGTCTCGACGGGGTGCTCGCCGGCGGCTTCAGCCAAGGCGGCCAGGTTTTGCGACAGGTCCTGCGTATAGCACGGACGTGGGTCGCTCCCCATGTAGAACCAGCGCTTCATGCCTTCCACCGGGGCGGCACCTTGCGCTTTCACTTCCGCCACTAGCCGCTCGCGCGTGGCCGGGTCGCGGATCGCACGCACGCGGCCACCAAGGTCCAGCTTGCGCAGTTCGTTCCAAGCCTCGGTACGGAAGAAATTGTCCGTCGACAGACCGCCCACACCACCACCGCTACGTGGGACGGTGACGGAGGTCACGTTCAGGCCTTCGTTGCGCATGGCCATGACACGCTCGTTCATCCGTTCAGTACCGACCTCCGCGGCCGAACTGAACAGGGCGCCCCGCGCCATGCGCGCCTCGTCGGCGATGAGATCCATCTCGGCGTCGAAGTCCGAGAAGTCGGACACCGTCTGCATGATGCCGCCTTGCTTGCCGACCTCCTTCGCCACGGCGCGCAGTTCGTCGCGATCGGCGAACGTGCCCGGGATCGACCGGCCGTCGGGCAGCCGATGCGGCGGGAACCGGTTCGTCGAGAAGCCGACGGCACCCTCCTTCACCGACTGGCCCGCGAGTTCCGCGATCTGTCGTACCTCGTCGTCCGTGGCCGGCTCCTCGACGGCGCGTTCGCCCATCACGTAGAAGCGCGTCGCGCAGTGGCCCACCAGGCCGCAGATGTTGATCGCGGGACCCAGCGCTGCCAAGGCGTCGAGGTAGCCGCCGTAGGACTCCCAGTTCCACGGCAAGCCGTGCAGGATCGCCTTCTTCGGGATGTCCTCCACGGTCTCCATCATGCCGGCGAGGAACTCCCGATCCGACGCCTTGCAGGGCGCGAAGGTGACGCCGCAGTTGCCGAACAGTGCCGTCGTCACGCCGTGCCAACTGACGGAGGTGACCTTGCGGTCCCAGCCGATCTGGGCGTCGAGGTGGGTATGCAGGTCGATGAAGCCGGGCGACACCTTGAGGCCGTCGGCGTCGATCTCCTGCTTGCCCTTGCCGGCCACCTGGCCGATTGCGGCGATCTGATCGCCGTCTATGGCGATATCCGCGCTGAAAGGTTCAGTGCCGGTGCCGTCGACGACGGTGCCGCCGCGGATGACGAGGTCGTGGCTCATGGGATTGTCCCGAGGGGTGTGGTTGAAGCCGCCAACTATAACCAACGGGCGCGATTGGTGCCGAGGAAGGACTTGCCGTGCCGTGATCGGCACCACACATAGTGTCGAACGGAAGTGTCAGGAATTACGCGTGTAGGCCACCATTGGCTGAGCCGTTGCCGGCCAGCCGATCCATGCCATTGTACCGCGGCATGGGTTGATGGAGCCGTGCGCCACTGCCGCCATCGCCGCCTGACGGCGGCGGCGCCCGTGGCCGGACCCGGCCGGAACGCCCCGGCCGCTCACGACACCTCCACAGCGAAGCGGTCCCCGAAGAGAACCGAGAACTCGCTGCGGGCCGCCTGCCAGAACGGCGGCGGCCGGCGCCACTTGCTCTCCACTCCGCGGAGCGCCAGATGGATCAGCTTCGTCGCCGCACGGTCGTTCGGGAAGTGCCCCCGCGTCCGGACCGCACGGCGCACGGCGCACCGTGCTCGAACGCATCCAGCGCGCTCGCCGCCGCGGTCTCCGTCGGCGCCTGGCAGACCGCCTTCAGCGCCGACGCCAGGGCCTTGCGCTCCTTCCACCCTGCGTACGCCAGCGAGTGCCGGATCAGATGCACGATGCAGGTCTGCACCGTCGCCTCCGGATACACCGACTCGATCGCCTCCGGGAAGCCCTTCAGGCCGTCCACGACGGCGATCAGCACGTCCTGCAGACCGCGCGCCTTCAGCTCGTTCATCACCGCGAACCAGAACCGCGCGCCTTCCGTCTGCTCGATCCGCAGGCCGAGAACCTCCTTGCGGCCCGTGCACGTCACGCCGATCCCCAGGTACACCGCCTTGTTCCGCACCGGACCCTGGTCGCGGACCTTGGCGCGCACGGCGTCGAAGTAGACGATCGCGTACACGTCGTCCAAGGGCCGCGCCTGCCACTCGCGGATCTCGTCGTGCACCGCGTCGGTCACCTTCGAGACCAGCTCCGGCGAGCCGTCGAGCCCGTAGAGCTCTCTCACGTGCCCCTGGATCTCCCGCGTCGTCATGCCGCGGGCATACGAGACCACCTGTCGTCGAAGCCCGGCAGCCGACGCGCGTATTTCGCCACGAGCTGCGGCTCGAACTGCCCAGCCGGTCCCGCGGCACCTCCAGGTCCAGCGCGCCGGAGTCCGTCAGCACCCGCTTGCGGTTGTGGCCATTGCGGTGGTTGCCGGCGTCCTCCTCGCCCTCGCGCTCGAGGTGCGCCTCCATCTCCGCGTCCAGCGCGCGCTCCGCAACCGCCTTCTTCAGATCCTCGATCAGCGTGCCGCTGCGGAACACCTCCGCCGCGTCCTAGCCGGCCAGCAGTTCGTCAAGAACCTCGTCGCTGATTCCTCGTCCTCCGTTTTCGGTCCGCCATTTTCGCCCTCCTTGGTGGACTCAAATGTTACGGCCCCCGAACACCGAATTTCCGACAGGCTCGACCTGGGCGGACGTCGGCGCCCGCATCAGGACGCCCCCAGATTCATGATCCCACTCGTCCGACGAGCTACTCTTTTCTCCGATCCTGCTCAGTCACTGCGCACCGCCCAGTCGGAGGCTGGCCCGACGCAGCCGATCACCTCAGTTGCACCGCTACGTCCAGCGGTGCTCCCTCGACATCACCGCCAGCCCAACCGGTCCACTCTCTCAACGCCGCCTCGCCGAATCCTGCCGCCAAAGCAACCTGCATCAACACGACGCTATCAAGGTCTAGCAACTCTGCCGGTCGGGCCACCAGGCGCCAACGGTATTCGTCGCGTCTCGCCACCCCGAGCCGTTCCTCTCGATGCCTTCCGAGCAACTCCACTGCACGCACCATTTCGAGCGGGGGCTCGGCATCTACCAGAGCCGACCGCCTCTGCTCCATCGAAGCGGCCACACCAACGTAACGAAACACCGACATCCCTGTTTCGCCGACCTCACGAATGCCGTGCCGGTCCAGTAGCTCTCCACGTTCGGCTCCGCGACGTTCGCCTCCCAACCCCCCATCGACGTCACGCTCTCCCTGCAGCAGCCCCGCCTGCACTACCGACAACATCGATCCAAACGAACTTCGCGCCTCCGCCTCCACGGATTCGCGCCGGTCCTCCGGCAAGTCGGGCTTCGCGTCCAATCGCCCAATAGGGGTTTCTTCGACCCTCGCCCTGTAGGAACCCAACGCTTCTCGCCCCCGGCCCTCGTCGTGCAGCGCCACTAGGACCAACCCGGCGGCCAAACCTATCTCGAGAAGCTGTTCCCCGGCTTGGGCCAAACGCTCTCGCCCCGCCCCATACTCCTCACGCAAAAGCAACAGGCATCCTGCGTCACGCAACAGAGTCGCCGCGCACGCCCTGTGCATCAGGGTTTCCGACCGCGCATCCAGATGCGCCTCAGCACGCGACACCAGAAATCGCACACGCTGCCCCCACCACTCCTCAGTGACATCTGATAGTTCGATCAAAACAGCGCCCTCACGTCACTCAGCTGTTCCGCTGACACGTAGCACGGGTTCGGAATCGTCTCTTCCACTCTCCCCCCGCTAGATGTCGGCATCCACCACTCCAGCTTCTCGATCTGGTTTGCCGGAATATGAACCTTGGCCGTCACCTCGCCTTCGGGCTGATGAGGTGACCAACGCCAGTAGATGTTCAGGTCCCGCACCGGCTCCGCCACCGCTTGTAAGGCGACGGCGGGGCGATGACTGGTCGCCACCCACACATAGAAGAGCGCCCCGGGCCGCGTCCAACTGTCCGTCGCAAACATCAGCGCTGTGTCGATTGCAGAACGCACCCAGTTGTAACGGACTACCGCGTCCCGCTCCACCGCCCCGCAAGCCAGCGAAATGAACGGCGTCTCGTCCCCGAACCGCGCGTAGTCGTGCAGGTGACGATCCAGATTGGCCTCCGTCAACACCTCAGCGACTTCCTGCGGCGAGATCCGTACTTTGTTCCGCCACCAGTTCGACAGGATCCCGACATCGTCCAATATCAAGGCTTTCGCCTCGTCCTTGGTGAGGCCCACCCCCCCAGGTTCCGTCGCCCCCGCGATTCCTTTCACGCAGCACTGCAGATACATCTCAACGACCCCGTCGCTCAAGCGCGTCCACGATCAAGTGCATCAGCTCGTCCGGCCTAGTCGTGATTCCGAATGCCCCGTCAGGCGTTCCCTTGGACTCGAGCACATAGTAGATAACCGGAGGCCCCAACGCGGCGTTTTTCAACACCGGCAGAAATCTGATGCCCGCATCGTCAATCTCCCCTCGCCTAATATCAGATAGCACAACGTCGTAGACACCTCCGTCCAACCGTTTCC
>JAPOVK010000058.1 GCA_026708185.1 Gammaproteobacteria bacterium
CACGACCGCGTGGTCGTGCGCCGCATCGAGGAGGACGCCATGTCCGCCGGCGGCATCGTTTTGCCCGACACCGCGTCGGAGAAGCCCTCGCAGGGCGAAGTGCTCGCCGTGGGGCCGGGCAAGGTTGACGACGACGGCGACCGGCGCGCGCTGGACGTTGCCGTCGGCGACAAGATCATCTTTGGGCAATACGCCGGCAGCACGGTGAAGGTCGACGGCGAGGAACTCTTGATCCTCGGCGAGAGCGAGATCTTCGGCGTGCTCGAAGGCTAATCGCGGCTCTAACAGGAGGACAACTCAATGAGCGCAAAAGACGTACAGTTCGGCGACGACGCGCGTACGCGGCTGCTGGCCGGTGTGAACATCTTGGCGGACGCGGTCAAGGTCACGTTGGGCCCCAAGGGCCGCAACGTCGTCCTGGACAAATCCTTCGGCGCCCCGACCGTCACCAAGGACGGCGTTTCCGTTGCGAAGGAAATCGAACTCAAGGACAAGTTCGAGAACATGGGCGCACAGATGGTGAAGGAAGTCGCAAGCCAGACGTCCGACGAGGCCGGCGACGGCACCACGACGGCGACCGTTCTGGCCCAGTCGATTCTCGCCGAGGGCCTGAAGTCGGTGGCAGCGGGCATGAACCCGATGGACCTCAAGCGCGGCATCGACAAGGCCGTCGCCGCGGCCGTTCGGGAACTCGGCGGCATGGCCACCCCTTGCGAGGACTCCAAGTCCATCGCGCAGGTGGGGACCGTGTCGGCGAACAGCGATGTCGAGATCGGCGACATCATCGCCGACGCCATGGACAAGGTTGGCAAGGAAGGCGTCATCACGGTCGAGCAGGGCTCGGGCCTCGAGAACGAGCTTGAGGTCGTCGAGGGCATGCAGTTCGATCGCGGCTACCTGTCGCCCTACTTCATCAACAACCAGGACTCCATGTCGGCCGATCTGGAGGATCCCTACATCCTGCTCTGCGACAAGAAGATCTCCAACATCCGCGACATGCTGCCGGTCCTGGAAAACGTGGCCAAGGCGGGCCGTCCGCTCATGGTGGTTGCCGAGGACATCGAGGGCGAAGCCCTGGCGACGCTCGTCGTCAACAACATGCGCGGCATCGTCAAGATCGCCGCGGCCAAGGCCCCCGGTTTCGGCGACCGGCGCAAGGCCATGCTGCAGGACATCGCGATCCTCACCGGCGGCACGGTGATCTCCGAGGAAGTCGGGCTGACGCTGGAAGGTGCATCGCTCGACGACCTGGGGACCTCGAAGCGTGTCTCGTCGACCAAGGAGAACACCACGATCGTCGACGGCGCGGGCGCCAAGGACGAGATCGAGGGCCGCATCAAGCAGATTCGCGCGGAGATCGAAGAGACCACCTCCGACTACGACCGCGAGAAGCTGCAGGAACGCTTGGCGAAGCTCGCCGGCGGCGTGGCCGTCATCAAGGTCGGCGCGGCCACCGAGGTGGAGATGAAGGAGAAGCAGGCGCGCACCGAGGATGCGCTGCACTCCACGCGCGCGGCCGTGGAAGAAGGCATCGTTGCAGGCGGCGGCGTTGCGCTGGTCCGTGCATTGCAGAATATCGAAGGACTGACTGGCGACAACGAGGACCAGAACGTCGGCATCCAGATCGCCCTTCGGGCCATGGCGACACCGCTGCGGCAGATCGCGGAGAACGCTGGCGACGAGCCGGCCGTGGTCTACGACAAGGTGCGCAGTCTCGACGGCAACCACGGCTACGACGGGGCCACCGGCGAGTACGGCGACATGATCGAACTCGGCATTCCGGATCCCGCCAAGGTCACGCGCACGGCTCTGCAGGCGGCTGCCTCCGTGGGCGGGTTGATGATCACCACCGAGGCGATGGTCAGCGAGCTGCCGGAAGACAACCCGCCGGCTGGCGGTGGGATGCCGGGTGGCGGCATGGGCGACATGGGCGGCATGATGTAAGCATGTCCGTTGCGCAACCCCAAGGGGTGCGCATTTCGTTGCATAGTGCAGACAAGGAAACCCCGCCGTTCGGCGGGGTTTCTTTTTGTCCGGAAAGACCGAGCGCTTTGCCGCGGGTCCGGCCTAGGCTGGCGTTGTTGACGCGGACTTGAGCCTTCGTCGTTCGCCGTCGGTTGTTTGCTATAGTCGGATCGTTGCTCGAAAAAAAGATCGTAGGGGAGAAGCATGGAGTACATCGACTTTCTGGCACGTTGGGGCCATATCCTGTTTGGGATCGCTTGGATAGGCCTGCTCTACTACTTCAATTTCGTGCAGGGCGGCTACATGAATGCCGCCTCGGACGAAGCGAAGGTCGACGCGTTCACCAAACTGGTGCCGTCCGCTCTGTGGTGGTTTCGCTGGGCAGCGGCGTTGACGTTCCTGACCGGGGTCATCCTGCTCTACTACATCATGACGGCGCTCTCGACGGGCATCGTGCTCGGCGTTGTCATGGGCACGATCATGGCCGCCAACGTCTGGTTCGTGATCTGGCCCAACCAGAAGGTGGTGATCGCCTCCAACGAGTCCATCCAAGGGGGTGGCGAGGCCGACCCGAATGCCGCGGGCGCGGCGGCCAAGGCGCTCTTGGCATCGCGCACGAACACCTTCTTCTCGGCTCCGATGGTCTACTTCATGGTGGCGCATATGCACGGCGAGGGGCTGCAGGGCACGCCCCTGTCGACGACCGGTATGATCGTCGGCCTTGTCATCATCGCTGCCATCGAGGCCAATGCGCTCTGGGGCAAGACGATGGTGCTGACCACCGTTCGGGGCGTCATCGTCTCGAGCCTGGTGCTGACCGTCATCATGGCCGTGGTGGCCGCCGCGCTCTAGGCGGCTCGCGGCGGACTCGCGTTACGCGGGTTCCGCCGCCTCCCGGGCCAGCTGGCGGTCCTTGATTTGCCAACGCTGCCTTAGCCAGGCGCTGCGGTCGCGTTCGGCCAACTCGTCCCAGTCCCAAACCGTCGCAGTTGCCGAGACGCTCGCGGCACCGGCCAGGAATCGCCAGAACGTCACCTCGCCGTCGTAGTCCAGCGTCAGATCCACGACCAGCGCACCCGTGTTGGCAAGGCTGTCGTAGATGGCGCTGAAGCCGCCCGGTCGCGGTGGCAGCAGATGCCGATACGGGCTGTGCGCCAGGCGGTGCTTTTCGGGACTGAACCGTGTGCCTTCGGCAAATGTGAGGATGGCGGCCGGTGCCTGGCGAACTGTGGCACACGCGGCAAGGATTCTCTGGCGGTCGGATTCCCGCCGTGCGGCTTCGGACTGCGAACCGCGCGCACGGCGTTTCAGCAACGGGAAGCGAAATGCCCAGACGATGATCCCGAACACCGGGACGAAGGCCAGTTCGCGCTTGGTGAGGAAGGTGATCACGGGCCCCTTCTTGGCGATCAGGCTCTGTACGACGAGTACGTCGCACCACGAACGGTGGTTGCAGAGCACGAGACAGGTCTGCTCGGCGTCCAGTTGAAGTTCGGGCAGTTCCCAGCGCACCCGCGCGATGCGCTCGAGGCACCAGTCGTCGAATGCCACCGCGCGTCGGTAGATGCCGTTCATCGCCGTCGTCAGGATGCGCGCCCGCGGCCTCCCCAGCTTGGCACACGCGAGCAGGACAAGCGGCAGCGAGAAGAGGGTCAGGCTCAAGCCGATCACGGTCGCGCAGAGCGCGGCCCGGGCGTGCTGCAGCCAGGTCAAGGCGCCTCCCCTCGGCGGAACAGACGCACCACGCTCGGAATGAGGACGGGAGTCTGCGCCTTGTACGCCTCGTACGCGGGTTCACCACCCCATTTGCGATCCGCCCGGGCCTCCAGCATGGGGACCCCGCTGATGCGCGCTAGCAGTGCCCAGACGAACACGGGCGAGACCAGCGTCAGGTAGCTCAAGCCGTGAAGCGCAGGCAGCGCGACGATGGCGATGCCGGTCCACAGGAGGATTTCACCCAGGTAGTTGGGGTGGCGGCAACAGGCCCAGAGCCCCGTGTCGATGAACGCGTCCGCATTCTGCGGCGCCGCGCGGAAGCGCTGCTTCTGCCGGTCGGCCGCGACTTCGATGGCGAGGCCCAAGCCCCAGATCGCGGTGCCGACGGCGGCCGTCCAGTCGAGCGCCGCCGGGCGTGGCGCCGTGAGCGCCGCCAGCGCGCAAGACAGCGTCACCGAGATCCACAGGCCCTGCAGCGTCCAGGTCATCAGGAACGGGATGGCCTCCGTCTTCAGGCGGTCGAAGCGACGGTCGTAGCCGTCGCGCCGGATGCGCCGGAACAGGAACGTGCCGAGCCTTGCGGCCCAGAACACCACCATGGTGGTGACCAGCAGCGAGCGGGCATCGAACGTCCCGCGGCTTGCATAGGCAAAGCCTATCGCCGCGACGAACGTGGCACTGCCGACGAGGTCGAAGTGGCGCTCGGTCTTCAGCAGGACGGCGGGGGCGAACGCGATCCACTGCGCCACGAACGCACCGGCCACGCACAGACCGAAGACCGGGATGCCCGCGAGCGTGACGCTCTCGACGCTGCCGGCCACGGCAATGACGGCGCCGCCGACGATGGCGCCGAGGATGCCCAGCGTGGCGGAGGCGTTGTTCATGGGACGATCCTTCGCATTCGATGCCACGTCCATGGCCGTGCCGAGCGGAGCCTACACCCTCACCGAGATCCTCGGTACTCTCGGACTCGTTGCCAGGTTGGGGGCGCTATGGCTGGTCCGCACACGAGCGGCCGGCAACAGCCGGTTTGATGCCGGACAAGGAGGCGCTGCACGTCCTGTTGGTCGAGGACCACCGGGAGCTTGCGGAGACGACGGGGGCGTTCCTGGAGTCCCGCGGCCATCTCGTGGACTATGCCCCGGACGGACTCGTGGCGTTACACCTGGCGCTGACGAACGACTACGACGTCATCGTGCTCGACATCATGCTTCCCGGCCCGGACGGCCTCGAGGTCTGCGATCGTCTGCGGCGTGACGCCAAGCTCGGCACGCCGATCATCATGCTGACGGCGCGTGATCGTTTGGAGGACAAGCTCGCCGGGTTCGAGACGGGTGCCGACGACTACCTCGTCAAGCCCTTCGACATGCCCGAACTCGTCGCACGAGTCGAAGCCCTGGCCCGGCGCGACCGTGGCCTCGCATCGCGATTCGAGATCGGCGACCTCGTCGTGGACGTTGACGCGCGCCAGGTTCGGCGTGCCGGCCAGGCCGTCGCGCTGTCGCGCACGGCGTTCACCATTCTCAGCGTCCTCGCCCGCGAGCACCCGAAGGTCGTCTCGCGACGGGAGCTCGAACACGAGCTTTGGCGCGACAGTCCACCGGACAGCGATGCCTTGCGCAGCCACCTCTACAACCTGCGACGCGCTGTCGACCGGCCGTTTCCCTACGCCATGATCCACACGGTGAGCGGTGCCGGCTACTGCATTCGCGAACGCCCGGGCGACCGCGACGGGAGTTGCTAGCGGGCCGGGTTGCGTCCGGCATGGCCACCGATCAACCGAAGCGGACTTCCATGGTCGTGCCCTCGCCAAGCCGACTGTTCGCGGCCAACTGCCAGCCGAACTGTTGGCTCAGCCGGCGCACGATCGACAGGCCGAGGCCGTGTCCGCGGCTGCTGCCGCGGCTCGTATCGGCCCGGTAGAACGGTTCGAAGGCGTTGGCGAGGTCCGGACGGGACATGCCCGGCCCGGTGTCCGCCACCTTGACGCCGTGAGCCGCGACGGTGACGTCGACCGTGCCGTTGGCGGTGTAGGTCAAGGCATTGCGGAGCAGGTTCCCGATAACGATCTGGACAACCTTGACGGGCGCGCGGACACGCAACTCGGCCGCCTCGTGCAATGCCACCGTGTTGGCTTTCTCGTCGGCCAATTGGCGCAGTTCGTCGATCTGCACCGCGACGACCTCGTTGACCAGCGTCTCGTCCGCGACGGACGCGGCCGCCTCGCCGCGAGCCAGCAAGAGCAGGGTTTCGAGCAAGGTCTCCATGTCGTCCACGGTGCGCCGCATCCGCTTCAGCGCTTGGCGCTCGCGCTCGCGCCAGCGGGACTCGGGTGCCGCCTCGAGCAAATCCAGCGACCCCTTGAATACGGCCACCGGGGTGCGCAGTTCGTGGCCAGCGTCGCGAGTGAACACCCGTTCGCGGTCGATGGCTGCGTTGATGCGAGCCGCGAGTTGGTCGAGCGCATCCACCATGGTTGCGACCTCGGCGTTGGTGGAGCGGCGCAAGGCACCGAGTTCGAGTGCGACGTGGCCGCTGGCCTCGAAGTCGACGGTCTGCAATTGGCGGGCGAGGCGCACGATGGGCGAAAGCGCCCGTTGCGACCAGCGATATGCCACGAACAGCAGCAGGTACATCAGCAACAACACGATCGACAGCGGCAGCAGGCCGAAGTAGAACGCGAGGTCGGAGACGCCCGCTTCGTCGAAGACGAGGTAAAGGCGTTCGCCACCGCGGTCGGAGACGTGCACCAGCCGGTCGCTGCCGTCGATGGCGATGCGGCCGAATCCGGGGCCGAGGTCCTCAAATCCGGGCGGTAGCGGCTCGGCGGCGCCGGCGAGGTAGCCGCGCATGTTCGCGGTGTGCGGCAGCGCCAGGTCGGGATTGTCCTCGGCGAGACGCCAGAAATGTTCAGCCTCGAGGGTCAGCGCGCGCCGGGTGAGCATGTCCTCGACCACCAGTTCGGTGAGGTAGATGCCGACGACCGTGGCGATCCCGATGATCGCGAGCTGCGCGATGAACAGACGTCCGAGCCGCGCGCGTAGCCCGGGCGCGGTCACACGTGTTCGCCGTCGCCGGGCGGTTCCACTCGCGGCGTGAACAGGTAGTGGCAGACCTCCCACTCCGTGGAGTTGCTGAACCCGAACAGTTCCTCGCAGGCCATGAGGAACATCCGCCAGCGCTGAATCTGACGGTCGATTTCGCGGCGGCGAAGGTCGGCCGACCGCGTCGCGAGAGCCTCGCCCGCAACGCCGCGGTTCCGGTCCAGGTTGCCGAGCCATGCGCGAGCCGTGTCCCGGTAATGGCGCCCGTTCAAGTGCCACTGTCGCTCGAGGCGCAAGTCGCCCTGGAACTCGGGAAGGGTGTCGCTCGCCGGCATGATGCCGCCAGTGAAGAACTCGCGGCCCATCCAGTTGCCCGGTCCGTGATCCTCGAAGCGGTACATGAGCTTGCGATGGCAGAAGACGTGCACGAAAAGGCGGCCGTCCGGGGTGAGCCAACTGTTGATGCGTTCCAGCAGCGACTCGTAGTTGCGCAGGTGCTCGAAGAGTTCCACGGATATGACGCGGTCGAACACCCCCGCGGGCTTGAAGTCGTTGACGTCGGCCGTGTGGGTGGTCAAGTTCTCGACTCCAAGTTCGGCGGCGCGGCGATCGATATAGGTCTTCTGGCTTGCGGAGTTCGAGACCGCGGTGACGTGGCTCGACGGATAGCGCTGGGCGGCCCAGAGGGAGAGTGAACCCCAGCCGCAGCCGAGATCGAGAATGCGCAAGCCCTCGGTCAGACGCGCCCGCTCGCCAACCAGTTCGAGCATGGCCAGCTCCGCCGCCCCCAGGTCGTCGACGTCCTCGGACCAATAGCAGGCGCTGTATTTCATGCGCGGGCCCAGCACGGCCTCGAAGAAGGCCGCGGGGAGCTCGTAGTGTTGTTCGTTGGCGCGCGCCGACTCCCGTGAAATCGGCCCCTCCCTGAGTTCCGCCAGCAACTCCTGGCGCCTTAGGGGGTGGCGCGCCTCCTCGCGCAGACGTTGGCGGATCAGGCGTCGAATGCCCAATCGTACCGCGATGTCCGGAATCCGACCGGATTCCGCTAGGCGGATGGCCAAGCCCCCCGCGGTCATGCGGCAGCTTCCTGCGCGGGCAAGCGGACGGGGCCGCGGTATGCGGGCATCGCGAACAACATCTGCACGTCGCTGATGGCGCGTTCGAGGAAACCGCCCTCGCAGTAGCAGAAGTAGAACCGCCACATGCGCCGGAAGCGCTCGTCGAAGCCGAGCGACTTGATGGCGTCCGCCTGGGCATCGAAGCGAGTGCGCCAGGCGCGCAGCGTGCGTGCATAGTCGGCGCCGAGATCGTCGAGGTGGACCAGCACCGCGTCGCACTGCCGGGCGGCGTTCTCGACCAGGACGGATACGCACGGGATGAATCCGCCGGGAAAGATGTGCTTCTTGATGAAGTCGACGCTATGCAGGGCTTGTCGATAGCGTTGGTCGCGTATCGTGATGGCCTGCAGCGCCATCAGGCCATCCGGCTTCAAGAGCCGTGCACAGGCACGGAAGTAGTCGGGCAGGAATCGATGTCCGACGGCTTCGATCATCTCCACGGAGACGAGCTTGTCGAACTGCCCGACGAGATCGCGGTAGTCGCGGAGCTGGACCTCGACGCGGTCCTCGAGTCGGTGCTGCCGGACCAGGGACACCGTGTGGGCGTATTGCGCGGGCGACAGGGTCGCGGTGGTGACCCGACAGCCGTGGCGCTTGGCCGCGTAGACGGCGAGGCCGCCCCAGCCTCCGCCGATCTCCAGCAGATGATCCTCGGGCCGCAGGCGCAACTTCCGGCACAGGAGCTCGAGCTTGGCGGTGGCGGCGACATCGAGCGATGCCGACGCCTGCTCGTAGAGCGCGCACGAGTACATCATGCGCTCGTCGAGGAAGAGGCGGAAGAACTCGTTGCCGAGGTCGTAGTGCGCGGCGATGTTGCTGGCGCTGCCACGGCGCGTATTGCGCCGCCGATGGTGTTGCCAGCGATCGATGCAGGATGCGAAGCGGCGCTTGCGGTCCACGGCCTGCTGGGTGCGTCGACTGTGCGCCACGAGTCGCACCAGAGCGACGAGGTCGTCGCAGTCCCAGTCGCCGTCGATATAGCTCTCCGCCGCGCCCAGGACGCCGCCGAGGATCACGCGACGGTAGAAGGCGGGACGATGGACCTCAATGCGGACGCAGGGCTGTCCGTCACCGTGAACGGTTGCATTGGCGCCTTCGGCCAGCGTGACTTGGCCGTCGTCGAGGCCGTCGAGCGCACGATGCAGCAGGCGTCGAGGCGTTGCCATGGGTTGTCCTAGCTCACCCGTTGCCCGGATGAGGATGAAACGGTGCCCCCTTCAAGTATAACCGCAGCGCCTGACGATAGATTCGCACCAGCGTGGCGAGGCTCTGCGCGGGCGCGCGCATCAGGGCACGCATCACCGCCCGCTTGGTGAGTGGCTCCGCGCGCAGGGACAGGGTAGCGACGAAGGCCGATCGGCCTTGGGGAGCGAAGTGCATGGCCACCTCGATCCGTTCCCCGGTCAGGCGAATGCGCCAGCGATAGCCGCCCTGCATGGACAGGAACGGCGAAACGTGCAGTTCCTTGCGCGGCTCGAAGGCGTACTCCCCATGTTGCCCGCGAGCGTCCAGTACGTAGCAGTGCTTCTCGTTCCAGGGCGTGTTGCGCACGTCGCACAATATGGCCTGCAGGGTACAACTGCTGGCCTGTTGCTTGGCGGCCGGCGCCATTGGCACCGCCGGGAGATTTCGCGAAGCGAGATCTCGGGGCGACCGCGAAGCGGTCGCGTCTTCGCCGTAGCAGAAGTAGAAGTTCACCGGGTTGAAGGAGAATCCGGCCGAACGGGGTTGCGTGAGAGCGAAGATGCGCGTGGGCTGCACGTCCATGCCAGCGTCCTCAATGGCGCGGTCGACCTGGCTGCGGGAAAGCAGGTGACCGCGGTCCCAGGAGACGAGCCAGCGGGGCCAGGGCTGTGCGCTTGCGTCGACATCGACGAGCAGCATCCAGACCTGGTAGGTGAACCGATGGTTCACGGGGTGCGTGCGGCTGTGCATTACCCAGCCGTGGCAGCAAAGCTCGCCGTTCAACTCCGGTCCGCGGGTGCCTTCAGACACGGGCACTGTCCCGGATGGCCCTCGCCGCTTCGACGCCGCTGCGAAAGCCATCCTCGTGGAATCCCCAACCCCAGTACGCGCCGCAGTAATGGACTCGGTCGCGGCCGTCGATCTCGCCACGCCGCGATCGTGCCACGTGGCTCGCGGTCGTGAACACCGGGTGGCGGTAGTCCCGCTCGATCCATGCTTGCTGGGGCGTCGAGCGCGGGTTGAGGGTGACGAAGAACTGGCGCGAGCCCGGTAGCCGCTGCAGGCGATTCATCCAGTAGGTGACGTTGCAGGCGGTTGTTCCGTCGCCATGGTCGACCGTGACATTCCAGCTCGACCAGGCGCGCCGGTGCCGGGGCATGGCCGACTCGTCCGAGTGCAGGACCGCGACGTTGTCTTGGTAGGCGAAAGCGCCGAGCACGTCCCGTTCGGCCTGCGAGGGCTCGATCAGGGCCAGCGCGTCGTCTGCGTGGCAGGCGAGGACGACCCTGTCGAAAGATGCGCTGCCGCGGTCGGTGACCACGCGCACGCGGTTTGGCCACCGGTCGATGTGACGGGCGGCTTGGCCCAGATGCAGCCGGCCGCGGAAACGGCGCCTGAAGGCATCGACGTAGCTGTGCGAACCGCCGGAAACCACCCGCCACACGGGGCGATTGCGCAAATCGAGCAGGCAATGGTTGGCCATGAACTTGACCACGTGCGCGACGGGCAACGAGCGGATGCTGCCGACCGGCGCCGACCACAGCGCCGAGCACAGCGGCAGCAGGTGATCGTCCACGAACGGCGCCGGATAGCATTCGTCGTCGATGTATTCGCCGAGGGTGCGCCCATCGTCGTCGGCAACCAGTCGCGCGCGTCGGTAGAAACGCCGTAGGCCGTTGAGCATAGAAAGGAAGCGCACGCTGCACGCGTTCCGCTGCTGGCAGAAAAGGGCCCCTAGGCTGTCGGTGCCGTACTCCAGGCCGGTGTCCGGGCGGCGGACGGCGAAGGACATGTCCGACGGTTGCGTCGCGATGCCGAGGCCGTCCAGCCAAGCCGAAAACAGCGGATAGTTCGGGCCGTTGAAGACGATGAACCCGGTGTCGACGGCGCAACTGTGCTCGCCGGTAAACACGTTGTGCGTATCCGTGTGCCCGCCCAGCCGCGGCTTCGCCTCGAACAGGGTCGTGTCCGCAAATTGCTGCAGGGCGCAAGCGGCCGAAAGGCCCGAGATGCCCCCGCCGACCACGGCTACGCGCATGGCGCCCGGCCGGGGTCGGTCGCGGCCGGTCGCGCCGTCTTGAGGTCGTGGACCAAGCCGAGGCAGCGCATGGCGAGGAGCACCAGGTAGGTGGGATCGAACTGCCACCAGTAGAGCCCAAGGCGTGCCGAGCCGGCGTAGCGATGGTGGTTGTTGTGCCAGCCTTCGCCCAAGGTCAACAGCGCGAGCAGTAGGTTGTTGCGGCTCCTGTCGCGGGTCGCGAACGACCGCGCTCCCGAGCGGTGGCCGATGGAATTGACGAGGCACGTGGCGTGGAGCAGGGCGACCGTCGACAGCACATAGCCCCAGACCAGCAGCTGCCAACCAGTGGTGTCGACATCGGCGGCGGCGAGCGACTCGCCGAGGCCGAACAGGCCAAGCCCGTACAGCACCGGCGGCAGCAGGTCGAATCGGTTCAGCCACCGCAGCTCCGGATACCGCGCCAAGTCGGAAACACGCTCCAGGCGGGTGTCGAACGCCGATCGGCACAAGAACCAGCCCATATGCGACCACCACAGGCCGCGGGCGGCGGCGTGCGGATCGCGGCTGGTATCAGCGTAGGCATGGTGGCGCCGGTGGTGGGCGACCCACCAAAGCGGGCCGCGTTGCGTGGCGGTGGTAGCCACGAACGCGAACACGAACTGGGTGACGCGGCCGCTGCGGAACGCCCGGTGCGCGAGCCCGCGGTGGAAGAAGGCACTGACCGCGAAAGCCCTTAAGACATAGGACGCGATGGCAACCCAGAGGGCAAGCGTGCTGAAGCCGACCCAGAACACGGCCGCGCAAGCGAGGTGCAGGCCGATGAAGGGCGCGATGCCCCACCAGTCCTTGCTGTCGTCCCGGCGCTTCATGTCGTGGCCCCGGTCGAACCACCTGATGATCGTCTCCACGCGTGCACTCCGGTCGTACGCTTGAGTCGCACTGTGAACTCGCCCATGTGAATGGCGCGTGAGGGAGATGCCGCGCCTCCTTCACGCTGGCTTCACAGCGGCGGACGCTCGCTGCGGCTTGAGCCGCCCATTCGCGCGAGCTAATCTCAGCGTTCTCCTTACCGCACGGACGAAGGCACGGGGGCCGAAGTGGCACAGGAAACGCCTACCGGAACGATCGCCGCCAATCCCGACGACGCCAGACGCGCACCACGCCGATCACGGGGGCGTTCCCGTGGCGGTGGCGCGCCGGTGGTCGTCAACACCGTTCTCGTCGTGCTGATCGTCGGACTCGTCGCGGCGGCGTGGTTCATCCTGACGCAGCAGGAACGGCTGGACGCAAGCCAGCGGACCCTCGACGAGGCAACGACGCGCATTCAGGCCTTGGAGGACCGGCTGCGGATGACCGATGAGACGCTTTCGGAGTCCGATGCGGACACCAGCAAGCAGATCGCGTTCTGGGATTCGGAGATCCGCAAGCTCTGGGACGTCTCCAACAAGCGCAACCGGGGTTGGATCGAGACCAATCGCGCGAACATCACCAAGCTCACCTCGTCCATCGGCGCGGCGCAGACCGAACTGAACACGATCAAGGGCACCGTGACGCGTTTGGACTCAACGGTCCAAGGCCAGCAGGAGATCGGCGATCGGGTGACCGCCCTTGACATGCAGATGCAACGCTTGCTGCGGACCCAGCAGGACTTGGTGGACAGATCCAACCAGGCGGTGCAGGCCTCGGCGAGCCTGAGGGCGGCGTTGGAGGTGCGCGTGCGCGACAACGAGGAGGCCATCGCGGCGATCGATGCACATCGCACGCGGGTCAACAACGACATCGTGGAACTCCGACGTGCCGTTAACGCGAGGTCGGTGGGACCCTGATCACGGGTCCACACCGCACATGCTAGGTCGTCGGCCCGGCCAGTCGCCGATCCTTTTCCTGCCACAGCGCGTCGGCCCAGAGGCGCACGGCGTCCGCCTCGGCGTCCGGGGCCGCCACGGTCCGTGCCCGCAGCCGCACCGCCGGGCAGCGCCCGCACAGGAAATCCCAGAAGTCTGGCGGCGATCCGGCGTAGGTGATGGTGACGTCGACTATGGCGTCGAGCTGCCGGTCGAGGGCCTCCAGGACCATGCGCACGCCACCCGCCTTCGGGCGTAGCAGGTTTTCGTAGGGGGACTGCTGGGCATCGCGCTTGGCGAGCGTGAATCGCGTGCCTTCGAGGAAGATCAGGACGCTCGTCGGGCGGTCGGCGAAACGCCCGCAGGCCCTCTGCGTCGCCCGCCGCTCGCGCTCGCCGAGCGCGGGGTCCTGCTCGAGGCGCGCGCGACCGTAGCGGCGCACCAGCGGGTAGTCGAGGAACCACAGCGCGAAGCCGAGCAGGGGCACCCAGAGCAGTTCGCGCTTGGTGAAGAACTTGAACGGTGGCAGCCGGTGGTAGAGCGCGATCACGAGGACCAGGATGTCGGCCCAACTTTGGTGGTTCGAGACCACGATGAACCAGCCGTCGCGGCGCAGGGGGGAGTCGTCGGTCGTGCCGAGCGCGCTGTCGATGCGGGTCACACCCAACGTCGGGACCATCCATCGCGTGCACCGGACCCAGGCGTCCAGGGCGCGGAACATGCCATTGCCGAGAACGGCCTTGCCCGTACGCGGCACGACCAACCTGAGTACACCCAAGACGTAGATCGGTATGCACCACAGGAGGGTGTTTACCGCGAGGAAGGCCATGGCGGCCGTGCCGCGAATCGTCTCGACCACGCCCTTAAGCCCATGGGCGACGATTCCGGTATGTTCGCACAACCGCCTGGAGGTTGAATGTCGCGTCGTACTCGTTGGCTTTGCGTCGCCTTGGCGGCGGTCGTTCTGCTGACAGGCTTGAGCGGCTGCGCGTCCGTGCGCTTCTACGCGCAAGCAGTCGCCGGACAGGCGACGCTCATGCTCGCGCGCCGGGACACGGGCGCGGTGTTGGCGGATCCAACAACCGCACCGCACGTGGCCTCCAAACTGCGCTTGGTCGCCCGGCTCCTGCGCTTCGCCGAGGCCGAGCTTGAACTGCCCGTGGACGGCCGCTACGGAAGCTTCGTCGATACGGACGGTGTGCTGCTGTGGAACGTGGTCGCCGCCCCCGAGTTCGACCTCCGGGCGGTACCCCGGTGCTACCCGATCGTGGGCTGCGCGGTCTACCGAGGCTACTTTTCCCGGGAGGCGGCGGAGCGCGAAGCCGCCCGCCTGGGCGTCGACCACGATGTGCATATCGCCCCGGTGGCAGCGTACTCGACGCTCGGTTGGTTCGACGATCCGATCCTCGGCTCGTTCCTGCACTACGACGAGGCGAGCCTGGCCGAGCTGATCTTCCACGAGTTGGCCCACAGCGTCGTGTACGTGCGGGGCGATTCGGCGTTCAACGAGTCCTTCGCCAGCTTCGTGGGCACCAAGGGCGCGATGGCTTGGCTTGCACACAACGGTGTCGACAAGGGACCCTACGTGGCGGGGATTGCCGCGAGGAACGCGTTCCGCGATTACCTCGGCCTTTGGCGCGAACGCCTCGCGACCCTCTACGGGCGGCCGATCGCGGACCACGCCAAGAGACAGTTGAAGGGGGCGGCGTTCGCGTCCATGGACGCCTGCTACCGCCGCCATCGCGGCCTTCTCGGCAACGGCCGCTACGACACCGCCATGGCGACGCCGTACAACAATGCCCGCCTTGCACTGGCCGCGACGTACGACGATCTGAAACCGGCCTTCGAGGGCCTGTACATCAGCGTCGGGGACTGGTCGGCCTTCTATGCCGAGGTCAGGGGCCTCGCGTCCCTGTCGAAGAGCGAGCGGCGCGAGGCCCTTGCACGGGTGTCGCTGCACCAGGATGCCGACCCCGCTGGCGTTACCTGCGACGGCGTGTAACGTGGCATCGGTGGCGAGCGCCGAGAAAACCGTTACCATGAGGTGATGCAGAGCCGCCAGCCCACGACGCCGGCGCCGCGGAGTTTCTACTGGTACGACCTTGAGACCTCGGGCACGCACGCCGCGAGCGACCGGATCATGCAGTTCGCCGGTCGGCGTACGGACGCGGCGCTCGATCCGATCGACGAGCCGTACACCACCTTCGTCCGGTTGGCACCGGACGTGCTGCCGCACCCGGAAGCCTGCGTCGTGACCGGGATCGCCCCGCAGCGCGCGAACGCCGAGGGTGTCGACGAGTGGGAGGCGCTGTCCGAGGTGGACCGGCGCATGCGCGAACCGGGCACCTGCGTCGTCGGCTACAACAACCTGCGCTTCGACGACGACTTCCTGCGCTTCGGCTTATACCGCAACCTCATGGACCCCTACGCCCGCGAGTGGCAGGAGGGCAACTCGCGCTGGGACCTGATCGACCTGGCCCGCGCCGCGTGCGCGCTGCGGCCCGACGGCATCCAGTGGCCGCGCGAAGACGGGGTGGTGACTTTTCGCCTCGAGCGCCTTTGTGCGGAAAACGGCATCCGTCAGGATTCGCCCCACGATGCCCTCTGGGATGTCGAGGCGACGATCGGCTTGGCGCGTCTCTTGAAGGCGGCCCAGCCGAGGCTTTGGGAGTATGCGCTCGACCAACGGGCTCGAAGTCGCGTGGCCGCCTTGCTGCTGCCGCCCGGTCGCAACCTGTGCATTCACGTATCCCGGCGCTTTTCAAACGAGCGGCTGTGCGCCGCCCCCGTGGTTTCCGTCGCCGTGCATCCGGAGATTCGCAATCGGGTTGTCGTGGCGGACCTCTCGCGCGACATCGACATGCTCCTCGACTGCGGCGCCGAGGAGATCAAGCGCCGGCTCTTCGGGACCGACTTGACCGACGAAGAAGAGCGCGCACCGCTCAAGGAGGTGGTACTCAATCGCTGTCCGTTCGTGGCCCCGATCAAGGTCGTCCGCCCCGGTGACGCCGAACGGCTCGGGTTCGACCTCGATGCCGTCGAGCGCCGTCGACGCGCGCTGGCCGGCGTGCCGGACCTCGCCACCAAGATCGGCAGCGCGTACCGACGTGAGGTTTCGGCCGAGACCGACGACGCCGAGTTCGCGCTGTACGACGGCTTCATCGACGATGCGGACAGGGCGGCGCTGGAGAAACTGCAGAGTGCGTTGGTAGCGGGCAGACCATGGCCCGGATTCCGCTCGGTTGATGAGCGCCTCGCGACCTTGGCGCTGCGGTTGAAGGCACGCTTGCGTCCCGCGGAACTCGATGTGCACGAGGCGGCGGCCTGGCAGGACCATGTTCGCGGGTGTCTCGAGGACGGCTTCGGCCGCAGACCGTCGCTCGCGGCGTTCCGCAAGGAAGTCGCGGCGTTGGACGACAGCACGATCGTGCGCCAACTCGCTGCCTACGAGCCGTCGACATGAACGCTGTCGAGTTCCACGGCGTCGGCAAGCGGTTCGACGAGTGGGTGTTCCGCGATGTCGACCTCGCCCTGCCGAACGAGCGGACGACCGCGCTTGTCGGACCGAGCGGCTGCGGCAAGACGACGCTGCTGCAACTGGTCAACGCCGTGCAGCGTCCCGACCACGGCGTCGTCGAAGTCTTCGGCGAGCCTGTGCCGGAAGCCGACCTCGTGCCCTTCCGACGCCGCTTCGGCTACGCGGTCCAGGGCGCGGGTCTTTTTCCGCACATGACCATCGCGGACAACGTCGGGCTCGTTGCCAGACTCGAGGGTTGGGCGGCCGACGCCATCCGCGCGCGTCGGCGAGAACTGCTGGACATCGTCGGCTTGTCCGAAGCGCTGGACGGGCGCTATCCGCACCAGCTCTCGGGCGGCCAACAGCAGCGCGTCGGGCTGTGCAGGGCGCTCATGCTCAAGCCGCGCATGCTGCTCCTCGACGAACCGTTCGCCGGCGTCGACCCCATCACCCGGGCCGACCTCTACCCTGAGTTCGAGCAGCTTCGCGACCATGAAGAGGTGACAACCTTGCTGGTTACGCACGACGTCGCGGAGGCCCGGCGCCTCGCCGACCACCTGGTGGTCATGGGCGGCGGCGGTGTCGTGCAGGCAGGACCGACTGACGAGGTGATCGCCGCGCCACGCAACGCGTTCGTCCGAGACCTGTTGGCGTCGGCGCTGTGAAACGGCTGATTCTGCCGGTCTTGTTGACGGTGAGCGTGCCAGCCTTCACGGCGACGCAACCCATCGTGGTGGCCAGCAAGAACTTCACCGAGTCGTACATCCTGGGCGAGGTCGTCGCACAGTTGCTGGAACGCGAGGGCTTCTCGGTCGATCGAAAGCTGGGCCTCGGCGGCACCAAGATCTGCTACGACGCCCTGGTCGTCGGGGACGTCGACGTCTATGTCGAGTACACCGGGACCATCGCCGAGGCGATCAAGAATCTGGACGGCGAGCCAACGCTGCCCCGGCTGGCCGACGCACTCGCACCGGACGGCATCGAGATGCTGCCGCCCCTCGGGTTCAACAACACCTACGCGATCGCCTTGGCGCCGGCGGTCGCGGCTTCCCGGAACTTGAGGACCATCTCGGACCTCGTGCCGCACGGCGATCTGCGCGTGGCGGTGTCGCACGAGTTCCTGGAACGCAACGACGGCTGGCCCGGACTGACCGCAGTCTACGGCTTCGACTGGACGCCGACGGGCATCGAGCACGCACTCGCCTACCAGGCGATCGCGGACGGCGCGATCGACGGCACCGACGCCTACTCGACCGATGGCGAGCTCAGCCGCGATGGACTGGTCGTGCTGGCCGACGACCGCGGCTTCTTTCCGACATACCTGGCCGTGCCGCTGGTGCGGGCCGCGCTCGATCCGCGCGCGAAGGCGGTGGTCGCCTTGACCGGCGGGACGCTGGCCGACGCCGAGATGCGCGACATGAACGCCGCCGCTCTCGGTGGCGCCGACACCGCGGCCGTCGCCGCCGACTACGTGGCCCGCAAGGGCCTTGCCGACGGCGCCGGGCCGAGGCGTGTCGAGGCAAATGGCTTCTGGACCCGTCTAGCCGGCAACACGGCCCGCCACCTGCAGTTGGTGGCCTATGCGCTGGTCCCGGCGACCCTGGTGGCCGTGCTGCTCGGTGTCGCGATCTTCAAGGTGGCCTGGCTCGCGCGCGCAGCGGTATATCTCGCGGGGCTCCTGCAGACCATCCCGTCCATCGCGTTGCTGGCGCTCCTGATCCCGCTGACGGGCATTGGCGTACTGCCCGCGGTGGTGGCGCTCTTCCTCTACGCCTTGCTGCCGATCCTGCGCAACACCGTCACCGCGCTCACCGGCATCGATCCGACGCTGCGCCGCGTGGCGCTCGCCATGGGCCTGAAGACGGCGCAGGAACTGCGTTACGTGTTCGTGCCGCTGGCCATGCCGAGCATCGTCGCCGGCGTGCGCACGGCGGCCGTCATCTGCATTGGCACGGCGACGCTCGCCGCATTCATCGGCGCGGGCGGCTTGGGCGATCCCATCGTCAAGGGCCTCTCGCTCAACGACACGGCGCTCATCCTGGAAGGCGCCGTACCGGCGGCGCTGCTCGCGATTTTGACGGAGTTGACCTTCGAGGCCATCGAACGGCTGCTAACGCCGGGGCACCTGCGGGCGGCTGCGACCACATCGTAGCGGTTGACGGTGCGCGGACGTCTACGTCCGCATTGCAGCGTTAGGCAAGGGTCACCACCGGATGCTATGCGTCGCCGCGCTCGGCGGCCTCCTCGATGCGCAATTGCAGCCGGCGCATGCCGTTCAGCCAACGCTCGAGGTCACTCGCCTTGCGGCTCATCCAGGTCTCGGCGATCTCGTCGGTGAGGATCAGGAACCGTTCCTCGTACACCGCCTCTGCGACCATGCGGGCCACGTCCTCGGGCTCCTTGACGGGCCCTGCGGCGTTCGGGACGAAGCCGCGCACGGAACTGCCGAGCATGGGCGTGTTGACCCCTAGGGGTGCGAGCAAGGATGTCCGTATCCCCTTGTCGTGGTACGTGATGGACAGCCACTCGGCGAGGCCGACCACCGCGTGCTTGGTGACCGCGTAGGTCGAGTTGCCGTGCGTGGTCAGGATTCCGGCCATCGAGGCCGTGTGGAGTAGGTACCCAGACTCGCGTTCGAGCATGGACGGGAGCACGGCGCGTACCGCGAAGACGTGCGCCATGACGTTGATCTGCCACTGCGTGTCCCAGACGTCGATGGGCGTCTCCAGCGGGTCGCCGCCGGTGGCGACGCCGGCGTTGGAGAAGAACAGGTCCACCGGTCCGTAGACGCGTTCCGCTTCGGCCACCAACGCGTTGACGTCGCCTTCGCTGGCCACGTCGCAGCGCACCGCGGTGCCGCCGATCTCGTCGGCGACCGCCCGGGCACCGTCGGCGTTGATGTCCGCGACCACGACGCGCGCGCCGAGGCGGGCGAATTCGCGCGCTGTCGCGGCTCCGATCCCGCTCGCGCCGCCGGTGATGATGGTGTGCTTGTCGGCGAGGTCCATACCCTTAAGCTCCCGTGGCGTCGTGGGTGCATGAAGCGCGTGACCATACCACCTGCCGCGTCCGGCCCGGATGGGAGTAGGATTGAAGCGGGGTCGAGAGAGGGGACGACAAGTGGAATCAAGTGCAAATGCTCGGCTCGCTCGCCGTTCGCTCGCCGTCGGTTTGGCCAGCGTCCTGGTGGCGCTAGTGGGTTGCGGGACCGAGCCGGCGGTCGACGCGGTGCCAACGGCGGGTGAAGCACCCGAGGCGGAAACCCCCGTGGCGGCACCCACCATCGGACCGGGCAGCCCCGGGTGGGTCGACGAAGAGCGCGTACTCGCCGCGGCAGCGGAACCGGGCAGTTGGTTGGCCCACGGTCAGACCTACGAGGAGTTGCGGTTCTCGAGGCTTAACGACGTCAACCGCCAAACCGTCGGCCGCTTGGGCCTCGCTTGGTACAAGGACCTGAACAACCGCCACCGGATGCAGTCGACGCCCCTAGTGATCGACGGCGTCCTGTATTTCACGGACCCGTGGAGTGTCGCCTACGCCCTCGACGCCGCCACCGGCGAGGAGATCTGGCGCTTCGACCCGGAGACCGATCGCCGTTCGATGCGCTATTCCTGTTGTGGCGGTGCGGTCAACCGGGGCCTTGCGGCCTACAGGGGCCGCCTCTATTTCGCGACCTTCGACGCCCGCCTCGTCGCCATCGACCAGGCCACGGGCGAGAAAGTCTGGGACGTCGACACCAGCCACTACCCGTCGCACAGCCCCTACACCATCACGGGTGCCGTGCGGGCCGTGGCGGGCAAGGTTTTCATCGGCCAGAGCAGTTCGGAGTGGGGGCTGCGCGGCTACCTGTCCGCCTACGACGCCGACACCGGCGAACTGGCCTGGCGCTTCTTCATGGTCCCCGGCAACCCGGAACTCGGCTTCGAACATCCGGAACTGGAAGCGGCCGCCGAGACTTGGGGCGGCAACTGGTGGGAATTCGGCGGGGGCGGTACGCCGTGGAATGCCATCGTCTACGACGCCAAGTACGATCAACTCCTGGTGGGCACGGGCAATGGCGCGCCCTGGCCGCGCAAGATCCGCTCCCCCGGCGGCGGCGACAACCTCTACCTCGGCGGTGTGATCGCCCTCGATCCCCACACCGGGCGCATGAACTGGTTCTACCAGATGACGCCGGCCGACAACTGGGACTTCAACGCCGCGCAGGACATCGCGCTTCTCGACATGGAAATCGACGGCGAGATGCGCTCCGTGGCCCTGCAGGCACCAAAGAACGCCTTCTTCTACGTCCTCGACAGGGAGGATGGCGAGCTTCTGCGCGCCAACCAGTACGTCCGGCAGAACTGGGCAACGCACATCGACATGGCGACGGGCCGGCCGGTGGAGAACGACGACATGAAGTGGGACGAGGCGCCGCAGTGGGTGGCGCCGAGCAACGCGGGTGGCCATAGCTGGCAACCGATGTCGGTGGATCCGGATCGGGGCATCGCCTACTTCGCAGTCCAGGACATGTCTGCGTACTACATGCTGCCGAAGGAATTCGTGGAGACCGGCCAGTGGAAGCTCAACGACGGCTTCATGAGCCTTGGCGTGGAGTTCGGTCGGCCGGGCAGGGACGGGGTGCCGCCGCAGCCGGAATCCAAGGGCTACCTGAAAGCCTTCGACCCCTTGACGGGCGAGGAGGCTTGGGTGGTTCAGCGTGCCACACCGTACAACGGTGGCGTACTCGCGACCGCTGGTGGTGTCGTCTTCCAAGGCGACGGCGGGGGCCAATTCGCGGCATTCGACGCGGACGACGGGTCACTGCTCTGGGAGTTCGATACGCTGGGCGCCGCGGACAGCGCGCCGATCACCTACGAGGTTGACGGCGTGCAGTACGTCGCAACACTAGCTGCCGGCGGCGTACGCAACCGCTACAACGACGGTCGCCTCCTGGTCTTCAAACTCGACGGCGACTTAACGATCCCCGTGGCCACGGCGCCGGACATCGACATCCCGGAGCCGCCGGCGCTGACGGCAAGCGCCGAACAGCTAGAGCAGGGGAGGCGCCACTACAACCGCGTCTGCGTCTGGTGCCACGGCATGGGCGCGGTCGGCACGGTGAACGCCGATCTGCGCCTGATGACGGCCGAGACTCACCAACGGTTCCAGGCGATCGTTCGCGGCGGCCTGCTGCGCGACAGCGGCATGGAGTCTTTCGCCGACGCGGTGACCGCGGAGGAGACGGACCTCATCCACCAGTACGTGATCTCGCAGACCATCGCGGCGCGGGAGGTACAGCTGGCACGGGAGCGTGAACCGGCGGGGTGACCGACGCTTGACTCGCCGAGCCGTTGCCGCAGAATCCCCCTCCCTAGTGCCTGGGTGGCGAAATCGGTAGACGCGCCAGACTCAAAATCTGGTATGGGCAACCATGTGAGAGTTCGAGTCTCTCCCCAGGCACCAAGGTCTGCCAAGCCGACTTCGGGGACGGAGGCGACCATGTCGGCAACCCCGATGGGATCGCTCCTCACCCGGGTCGGTCGAGCGAGCGCATGCGGCGGACGGCGGCGTCGAGCTGGGAAGGTTCTGGCGGACAACCTCCCAGACGATGTCCAGGTTGACGGTCAGGTATCCGTGGGTCAGCCGATTCCGGAATGCCGTGATCTCCGCCCATGGCACTGCGGGCTCGGTGGCCTTTGTCGTGTCGCTCAGCCGCGAAGTGGATTGCGCAAGCACTTGCAGATTCCGCAGAACCGCGTCCTGGACCAGTTCGGAGGCCATAAAGCGCTCTCTGGAGCCACCAGTATGGCGACTGACCCGGGCGATGCACTCGGCCACGTGCTGCAGCAGGACGTCGTCGCCGTCGGGCGAGGTCACAGGGGCACGGCTTCTCGGGCGGCCCGTTCGCGCATGGGGGCGTACAGGCATCGCTCGGTGACGACGTCGACGGGCCTTTCGAGGAGCTTTTCGGCGTCGATGGACAGGCCGCACAGTGCCAGGGCGGACGTTCCCGGCGGCGCGTCGACGAGCAGATCGACGTCGCTTCGGGCGTGGTGGTCGCCCCGGGCCATCGAGCCGAACACCCTGACGTTGCGGAGCCCCCGCCGCTCGGCCAGCGCGAGCAGGGCCGCCCGGTGCTCGACGAGCAGCGGCGGCAGCGTCCGCGTCGCGATGTTGGGGGCTGCTTCCATGATCGGGCCCATTATAGCGTCGGGGACGGGCCGACTGCCTCGGCGAGCGGGTATTGGGCAGGCTCTTGTCATGCCCCGTCAGGAGGAAAAGGGGCGGCGCCCGAACGGCCGGAGTCGCCCGAGAACCGCAGGTTTCCCATCAGTGCAGCGCCCGCAGGACGTCGCCGCCATTTGGCGCGAGCCCGGGTCTCGGAGGGCGCCTCGCCGAACTGCCGGCGGTATAGCTGCGTGAATCGGCTCCAGTTCCAGAAGCCATGCGCCGCAGCGATGTCACCGATGGTCGACGACCGGTCGCCCGCGCCGGCCAAGAGCGCCTTGCGAGCGCGTTGGAGCCTCATGGCGCGGAAATAGCGCAGGGGCGTTGTCTGGATGCGCTCGGCAAAGGCCAACTGGATCGATCTCGGGGAACCGCCAGTCGCAGCACTCAGCGTCGCGTAGTCGAACTCGTCCATGACCGAAAGAGCGTCCCGCGCGGCGGCGAGCACGGTGGCGCTCCTTTTGACGCGTTTTTTTTCGTGGGCGATTCCGAGGCTTGCGTCCAGTTCCAGTGCCGCGACCGTCTCGGCGGCTAGAGCGCGCCCCGCATCGTGCGGTCGCCACGTGGCGGGCTCTTGAGCGCAGGTGTGCAACATTGCCTTGCCGCCGGTTTCGATCGCACTGGCCAAGCATGCGGCGCGGGCCACGGACGTCTTGCGTCCATGGGGGTCGAGAAGCTCCAGGCTGGAGTCCATGCAATCCAAGGATTCAAGAATCGGTAGCTCAACGGCAAGCACCAGGAACTCGGCCCCCTCCAGCGGGACGTCCAGTTCCATTTGCGAACCGGGTCGCGCGACGACCACGTCGTTGCAGCGTAGTTCGATGCCGTTGACGGCGACGGGAGCCCGGCCGAGGGAAACGCCGATTTCGATCTGGCCCTCTGGGCATCGGACCCGCTGGAACATCGCACAGTTCACGGTCTCGTAGTGGACCGAGACGCCCCTGCCGAGGACGGCCGACACTAGACGGCCGCGAAACGGACCGGTCGAGAGCTTGACGTATTCCTGGCGATGGCCGTTCAAAAGCTCCGACTGGGCGTCGAAGTCGTCGAATTCCATGTTCGAACAGAAGAAGGCAGTTTCGTTTCCCGGGCAGTCGTCCTGGCTGGACGACTGTAGCCCTGTCCCCGGCGCTGCGGCGCCGCTTTCGGAAGTCGTCGCAGGCTTCCCTGGTACCGAATCATCGTTCATCGAGCAACCTTCGATCGATGCGCCCGTCCGGATGCGCCATCCTCCCCAATATTGGGGACACACCGTTAGTCTGGCAAGCGAAAGGGAGTGGCCGCCGATCCGAAGGCGGAACGCCCATGACACGGTCATCTCCCCGGCCTGGTTGTCTCAAAAGCGAAGCAGGCGTCCATGCGAACCCTGCACTGCCGTTCGCTCACATCTCTGTATCGGGCTGTGCCCACCGGCCCAGCAACGCCGCGCGCCGCGCCCGGTTTTGTCACGTCGGGGCCTCCGGGACGGCCGCCGCAACGGCGGAACCAACACCACGGTAGAACTGCTAGAGCACAACTGCCGCAACCCGACACCCTTTCGCTTCCGTGGCTAACGATGTGCCCCCGATAGCGGGAAGGTAGTGGCGTGCCTTGAGCCACCCGACCGGCCCGAAGCGGCCGGCGCCGCACGACGAGCCGATTGGTCCGGACCCGGGTTGCACCCGATGGCCGCCGCCTTCGCGCGCAATCCACAGGCTCGTGATTGGATGGACCGGAGGCGCGCATATGCATTTCGACCCCGCGTTGGACCGCTACGAGGAGCCGGGAAAGGAGCACGAGCCGCCGCTCGCGAAACAACCCCGACAGTTCGTGCGGCGGGCAAGCGGCCAGCCGCGGGCATGCCGGGTCGCAGCGGCACTCAGGACGTTTGGTCTCGGCGCCGCGCGCCCCGGCCCCGCGCTGCTCGCCGCCCTGGCCCTGTCGCTCGCGGTGTCCAACGCCGCGCTGGCACAGACGACGGTGACCCAGAGCGGCGGCGGCGCCACCTGGTCGCTTGTCGGGGAAACCTCGCTGACGACCGGCCAGACATACACCTACACGCTGACGCTCACCGACGGTACCGAGCCGCAAAACGAGCATTTCGGACTCACCAGCAGCACGCTCGGCCTGAACAGGTTCAAGCCCGGCGTAGACACTTGCTCCGGCGGGCACTACTTCTGCTACTCCATGAGGAACGTGTCGATTCATCAAGAATTTGCCGTGAACAACGTCAACTTCTCCGGACACGTGCTCGGGTCCGGGTCGCCGTATGAGATGACCCTGGTTGTCGCATTGGACACGCCTGTAGGGACTCAAGTGAACCTCGGTGTCGTCGACAGGCATGGCGTTCCGAGAGGGGATGCGATGCAACTGACGGTGACAAAGGCAGCGGACACTACTGCGCCTAGGGTTTCCGACGCGACCGTGGACGGCGCGTCCTTGGTGATCACCTTCGACGAGGACCTCGCCGCCGCGGCGAATCTGGCCAACAGCGCCTTCACGGTGAGGAAGACCTCTGCTAGAGGCGAGGAGACGACGGTCACCCTGGCTGGCTCCCCCTCGATCAGCGGCGCCACGGTCACGCTCACGCTCACCGCGGCGGTGGTTTCCTCCGACGCGGTGACGGTGAGCTACGAGAAGCCGACCTCGGGCATGGACAACGCGCTTGAGGACGCCGCGGGTAACCGGGTCGCGCGTTTCACGGACCAGGCGGTCACGAACAACACCGCCAACAACCCCCCGACGGCCGCGGATGGCAGGGTGTCAACCGCCGAGGACACGGCCTACGCCTTCGCGGCCTCGGACTTCAACTTCGCCGACGCGGACACCGGCAACGCGCTGGCCAGCGTGACGATCACGGCCCTGGAGAGCGCAGGGGACCTTGATCTCGACGGCACGGACGTTGTCGCGAACCAGGCGGTCGCGAAGGCGGACATCGACGCGGGCAAGCTGACGTTCACGCCCGCGGCGAACGCGAACGGGACCGCCTACGCGACGTTCCGGTTCACGGTGAGCGACGGCGCCGACGACAGCGCGTCGTCCTACGCGATGACCGTCGACGTGAAGGCGGTGAACGATCCCCCGACGGTCGCGAACGCGATCCCGGACCAGACCGCGACGGCGGGCGCCGCCTTCACCTACCAGTTTCCGGCGAACACGTTCGACGACGTGGACGACGCCACGCTGGCCTATGCGGCGGTCGAGGACGGGGAAGGCGCATTGCCGTCGTGGCTGGGCTTCGACGCCGGCACGCGCACCTTCTCGGGCACGCCTGCATCAACGGACGTGGGCACGGTCACGGTGAAGGTGACGGCGAGCGACGACGACGGCGCCTCGGCGAGCGACGCCTTCGACATCACCGTGAATGCGGCAGCCAACAACCCCCCGACGGCCGCGGACGGCACGGTGACGACCGACGAGGACACGGCCTACGCCTTCGCGGCCTCGGACTTCGGCTTCGCCGACCCGGACGCCGGCGATG